>JAXLXF010000048.1:0-50267 GCA_046328125.1 Chloroflexota bacterium | reverse complement strand
CAGTTCCTGGACGTCACGGACGATCCGTTTGCGAGCGCCAGTCACCTCCGCGCGTCGCTGTTCGGCGCGCAGCTGGGCAAGTTCCTCGAACAGCAGATCGACGAGGAGTGGTACCGCTCGGTCCGATCCGGCCGCTTCCTGATCGACCGCTGGCGCGAGGGTCAGCGGTACACCGCCGAAGAGCTCGCGCGGTTCCTCGGCTTCGCGGGGCTAGACCCGACGCCACTCGTCGCGGAGCTGCGGGCCGCCCTCGTCGGCTGAGAGCTCGGCCTCATGGAGACGCCGGGCTCAGCCTGAATTGGCTGGTCGAAAGCCGCGCCTACTTGAAGCGATAGGTGATCCGGCCGCGCGTGAGATCGTACGGAGACAGCTCCATGCGGACACGGTCGCCAGCCAGGATCCGGATGAAGAACTTGCGCATCTTGCCGCTCACATGCGCGAGCACCTGATGCCCACTCTCCATCTCGACACGGAAGGTCGCGTTCGGCAGCGCTTCGGTGACGACGCCTTCGACCTCGACAGCTTGACTTTTCGCCATGTAACCTCCTGACGGCGGATCTCGCCGCCGACTTCACCTCGTTGCGCTCGCCAAGGCCAGCGGAGCGCGCGTGGCGTGCTGGCGATCAGGCAAGCGGACACTCCAGACGCTTCATGGGCGTCCTCCGATCCATTCACCATCTTACCCGACCGAGCGACACGGTCACCATTTGCCGGGATTGGATGGGGAGCGATCCGATCAGCGAGCAGGGTCGCCGAGATCCAGGGTCGGGCGCAGGCCCGGACCCCATTCCACCTCGCGGAGGGCGTCGATCTTGCCGAGCCGACGCAGGATGTCGGCGGCGGCTCGCGAGGCTCGCACGATCTCCTGGGCCGGGTGCTGGAGATCGGCAGGCAGGTCCGGGTGATCCGCGACGATCTCGGCGTAGCCTCGCACCAGCGACAATCGGTTGTTCACCTCGTGCTGGGCGGTGCGCGCAGAGAGCAAGACGCCGTCCAGGCGCGCCTCCTCGTGCCCGACCATCGTGGCGGCAGCGAGGCCGGCTAGCACTTCCAGCAGCTCGGCGTCTTCCAATCCGAACTGCCGATTCTCGTCCCGTGAGGTCACCGAGATCGCGCCGAGCAGGCGCGACTCGTCGATCAGCGGAGCGGCGACTTCGGCGCGTGAGCTGGCGCGACCGGAGCGCTTGCGGCGCGGCGCACCGCGAACCCGCGGATTGATGACGACCGGCTGTCGTCGCTTTACCGCCAGCTCGATCGAGGCGTCGATGGGATCGTCGTCGCCCTCCGACGACTCGTGCGCGACCGAGGTGGCGATCGGCGTCAGCGCCTTCGTCTGCGCGCTCCAGCGAGCTACGACCACGCGGTCTCCGCCGAGCAACCGCAGCGCCTCGTCGGCGATCGAGCCGACCAGCCGCTGTGGGTCGCCTTCGGCGGCGAATCCCCGAACCACCCGCAGGAGGGTCTGGTCGCGGAGCGACTGACGCTCCCGCTCGGCCTCAACCTCCTTGCGCGCGGTGACGTCGTGGAAGTAGACCGAGAGCCCCTCGTCGTCCGGGTAGATGTGGAGCTCCAGCCAGCGGCGGCTCGGGTCGTACATCGTCTCCAGGGAGGTCGGCTCGCCACGCTCCAGGGCGCGCTCTAGGGCGGCATACATCTGGGAGTGGACCAGCTCCGGAAACAACACGGGCAGGTGCGCTCCGAGCAGCCGTCCGCGATCCTTGCCGAACGTCTGCTCCGCGATCGGATTCACGAAGGTGAAGCGCCAGGCCCGGTCGATGGCGAAGAAGCCGTCGGTGATCCGCTCCAGAATCTGGCGGGTGCGCTGGGCCTGCTCTGCAACCTCGCGGCGCTGAGCCTCGATCTGGGCGCGGAGTCGGCTGCGTTCGAGGGCGGTGCGCACGGCGCGGCGGAGGCCAGTCTCGGTGACGCGGGTCTTGTCCAGACAGTCGAGTGCGCCGGCGCTCAGGGCGGCTGTGGCGAGCTCGGTGCTGGCGTGGGCGCTCACCATGATGACGGCGAACGGAATGACGCCGGTGCCGTCCGAGAGGCGCGAGAGCAGCTCCAGGCCGGTCGTGTCGGGCAGCTGGAAGTCGAAGATGGCGCAGTCTGGCGGATCGCGGTTGATGATCTCGATGGCCGCCGCGCCGTTGTCCACCACCGTCGGCAGGTACTGCTGCTCGTGGTCCCCGCGAAGGTACCAGTCGTACAGGTCTGTGCAGGCCGGATCGTCCTCGACGATCAGGACCCGTACAATATCGTCACCCATGCCACTGATCCCCTCACCGTGCCCTGCCGACCCCGACCACGTGTGTCCGGGTAATGATCGCTCGCCGGCCCGTGGCATGAACAGTCCCATGCACACTATCTCATTGTGCGATCTAGCGACCACGTGCGGCGGCTGGTCCGACCGACACCGCGCACGTGCGGCGCTCAGATGAAGGCGGGACGTTCGTCGAGCCGGGCCTGCCTGCTGTTGCTGACCGTGGCCCTGGTGGCGGTAGCCGTGGTGGGGCCGTCGCCAGCCACGAGGGCGCAGGCAGCTGCCCCGACGCCCGCCGCGACGTACCATCTGGACGCGGCCGTCGATCTGGCCTCGGCGACGGTGACGGTCGCCGAGACCGTGCAGCTCCGTAACGTCGTCGGCGTGCCGCTTGGCTCGCTGGTGTTCAGGGCTGTGCCGAACACGCTCGGTCTGTTCGCGCTGGCATCGGCGGCCGTGGACGGACAGGCGGTCTCGCCGAAGCTGGACGGCAGCGTGCTGGAGCTGCCGCTGACCCAGCCGCTTGCGCCGTCGGCCACCACGGTGGTTGACCTGCGCTACAGCCTCGACGTTCCACGCGATCCCGGCCGCTTGACGGCCTCGCCTCGCGCCATGGCGTTGGGCTACTGGTTCCCGATGCTGGCCGTCCACCACGGCGACTGGGATCGGCGGCAGTTCGTGGACGTTGGCGACGCGACGTTCGGCGAGGTGGCGGACTTCGACCTGACGGTCACCACCAGCGAGCCGGCCCACGTGGTGGCAACCGGACAGCGTGTGGAGCAGGTCGGCAACCGCTCGCGATTTCAGGCGTCCAGCGTCCGTGACGTGGCCGTCTCGATCTCACCAGACTTCGTGGTGAAACGGGTAACGGTGGGCGGGAGCACGCTGGAGGTCGCGGCGTTTGGCGAAGACCGGGCCGCCTTCTACCTCTCGCGTGGCGCCGAGTTTCTGAAGTGGGCGGGCGACCGCCTGCGTCCGTATCCATACCCTGTCCTGACCGTGGTGGACGCCGAGCTGCCGGCCAGCTACGGCGGGCTGGAGTATCCGGGCCTGATCTTCATCTCGCGGGTCTACCGGGTGTCCGACCACCCGGAAGGCGAGAGCATCGACAGCCTCTACCTGCACGAGGTCCTGCACCAGTGGTTCTACGCGCTGGTGGGCAACGACCAGATCGCCGATCCGTGGCTGGACGAGGCGTTCGTCACCTACCTGACCTACGCGTACTACCGAGAATCGCTGCCGCGAGCAGCGCCGTCCGTCTACGAACGGACGATCGCCGGCGGCGGGACCGGCGCCATCGACACGACCGTGTACGACTACCCGTCCGACGCGCCGTACTTTGGGGTGGTGTACCGGCGTGGGGCGCGCTTCCTGGAGGCGCTCCAGAGCAAGCTGGGCGACGGCCCGTTCTGGGCGCTGCTCCGCGACTACGTGGACACGTTCCGAGATCGGATCGCCACGCCGCGTGCGTTCCTGGATCGCGCGCAGGGCGCAACGCAGAGCTCACTGGCCCCGTTGATCTCCGACTACTTCACGTACGGAGCGTTCCGCACGCCCACGCCGCGCAACTGGACCCTGGACGCCCCAACCGGCCCGTGGGTCGGGTCGGCGTCGCTGTTCGTGGCCGCCGATTTCCCGGTCACGCGGGTTCAGGTCTGGCTCGACCAGCGCAAGATGGCGGACGGCCCGGCCAACGCCGTGACCCTCGATCTCACCGGCGTGGAGCCCGGCTCGTACGTGCTGCTCGTCCAGGTCTGTGACCACGACGACGTGCTGTTCGAGCGGGCGCGGCGGGTGGAGATCGGGACGTAGGGAAAGCCCCACCCCCCAGCCCCCTCCCCACTGCGCTGGAGAGGGGGAGACGGAGAGCCTGCTCCCCCTCTCCACCGCAGTGGGGAGGGGGTCGGAGGGTGGGGGCTTCTTGCCTACTCCTGCTCCTGGCGGGCGGCGAGGCGCTGATCCAGCAAGGCTCGTCCCCGCGCGAGCCAGCGGGCGCGCTGGCCGTCCAGCTCCGCCAGGACGGTCGCGTCGTTCGAGCCGGCTGTCCGCAGGCGACGGCCCTCGGCGCGGAGCTCGCCGGCCAGCTCCTTCATCACCGAGCCGTAGACGCGCGACCAGCGGCGGTCATTGTTCGGGGTGGTGGTCAGGCCACGGGCCGTCAGGTCCTCGCGGAACCGCCCGTACGGATACGCGGCGCGCTCGACCTCGCGCAGGCGGTCCACGACTTCCGAGCGGGCGGTGAGGGCGCGGTCGAAGTAGGCGATCACCTCGCCGGTCGTGGTCAATCGACGCTCGCGCCGGAGCCGTGCAAGCTCGGCCGGGCCGTCCAGGGTGGGCAGCGTGTCGTCGAAGACACTCGACTGCAACCGCCGGAGCGCCCCAAGCACGCCAGCCCCCAATCGGTAATAGCGCTCGCTCGCCTCGACCGTGCCGAGGAACGCCCCGTCTGTCCGCGCCATCGCCTGGGCCACGTCCCAGCCGACCAGCGGCGGGAACAGCTCGGCGGCGTCGATGGGGAACAGGACGGCCCAGGCCGGGTCCAACGGGCCGACGGGCGCCAGCTGGGCGCGGTTCTCGGCGTGGTCGGGCGCCAGGAAGATGCCGTCATGGTAGTGGGGCTCGTCCGAGGCTGGCAGCTCGGCGAGGGCCTCGGCGAGACGGGTAGCGAGCAGCACTGGCGGCTCGGTCAAAAGCTCCGTCAGCACCTCGGCGCTGACCTGGCGCGGGTTGGCCGTCTCGAGTGTCCACTTGAAGTCAACTGGCTCCAGGACCGGACGCCCGCGCTGTGTCCCGATCAGGATGGCGTCGGCGTGCGACTTGCCGTGGGCCTGAACCTGAGCCGCCAGCTCCGGCTCGGCGGCCAGCACCAGGGCTCGAAGTGGCAGATACGGCTCGCCATCAGGGCCGGTCCGCTCGACGCCAACCAGCGTCTCGAGGCACTGTGCGCCGAGCCGCTCCCACTGGCGCCCGATCTGCTCGCTGGCTCCACCCCAGTCCCCGATGCGCCACAGCTGCCGCCCTTCGAGCGGAGAGCGCGGCGAGATCGGACGGCGCCCAGAAGGACGCCCCCCACCCCCTCGTGAGCCGCCCGCCGGCGGCCGGCCTGTTCGTCCTCGATCCTGCATCCACCGCACCGAGTCACGGTTGGATCGAGTGTACCCCGGCCAGCATGGTGACGTGCAGGCGCGAGGCGGGGGCCGGGGGTGAGGCGATCCGGCTTACAGCTCCGGCAGGTCGTCCTGGCTCGGCGGGCCGAGAGTCGAATCGTCGCCGACGTTCGCCGAGAGCGGCGTGCCGACGATAGACGCGCGCTCGCCGATCGAGGCGCGCTCCAGGATCTGGTTCGTGACCGAGACGTCCGGTGCAAGGATCGTGTCGCTGAGGACGGATCGCTCGACGCGGCAGCCAGACTCGACCGTCACGTACGGCCCGATCACCGATTGTGTCACGACCGCGTCGTCCGCCACGTAGACCGGCGGGATGAACGTCACGCCGTCCCGCGGCTTCGCGTGGCCGCCCGAGCTCTCCAGGAGGAAGCGATGGGCGTGGAGGGTCGCCTCCGGGGTGCCGGTGTCCTCCCAGGCCGTCGCGACGTACGGTCGGAGCAGTTTGCCATCCTCGATCATCGTCTTGATGGCGTCGGCCAGGTAGAACTCGCCGCCGAGTTTGGGAGGGGCAGCCAGCACCCGGTCGATCGCCGAGAACAGCCCGACGTGATCGGCGAAGTAGTAGAGCCCGATCGTCGCCAGGTTGCTGACCGGATGCTGTGGCTTCTCGATCATGTCCACGATCCGGCCGTCCTCGACCGCGATGATTCCCATGCGGGACGGGTCGGCGATCTCCTTGACGTAGATCAGACCGTCCGCGTCAGTGCTCTTCAGGTGGTCGAAGGTGACGTCCGCGAGCGTGTCCGAGAACACGATCAGGATCGGCTGGTCCGCGAACGGCTTGACGCGGGCGATGGCGTCGGCCTGTCCGCGCGGCTGATCCTGGACGACCATCCGGAGCGGTCGCGTGGTGGCGGTCTTCGCGTACGCCTCCACGTCGGTCTGGTGCGGGCTGATGATCAGGATGACCTCGTCCACGGCGTCGGCCTGGCTCTCGACCACCCACTCCAGCAGGTGCCCGAGGATCGGCCGGCCGGCCAGCCGCACCATCGGCTTCGCCTTCGAGTGGGTATGGGGCCGCATGCGCTTGCCGAGACCGGCCAGCGGAATGACGACTTTCATCGCGCGGTCAGGCGGCGACGGCGGCGTCGGCCGCTCGGATGCCGTAGTAGCCGTCGTGCTGGACGAGCCGCTCCAGCTGCTCCAGCGGGAGGAGCAGCCACTGACAGCCGCCGCCCGGGCACCACTCGGCAAGCTGCTCGCGGACGTGTCCGAGGGTCAGCGGCAGGTTGCCGTTCGCCAGGAAGACGCGGAAGACGGCCTCGAGCGTCGGCATGTCCGGCGTGATGTAGTGGCGCTTCTTGGAGCAGCAGTCTCGGATCACGCGGATCGGGTTCTCGCCGTAGCGGGCGCGCTTGATCTCGAAGCTGGCGCGGCCGGTCTTCTTGTCGAGCACGGTGTACCGCTCCTCGACCTCCTCGTCCACGCGAGCCTGGCACGAGTCGCACATCCGAGACTGTACGAAGTCTTCAAAGGAGAAGCCGTTCTCGTCGAACCAGGTGGTGTCGACGGTGTACTGGGCCGTGCTCTCCTCGGCCGCGATCTCTTCCATTGCCATCGTGCTGTGCTCCACCGTGCTCCAGGATGCGCCGCCGTTCGAGGGTGGCCGGCGAGGGCGAGCGGCGCAGGCACGCGACCGGGCGCTCGAGTGTGCGCCGCTGTTCCGCCGTCGCGCGCCTGCTACCGAGTGTCAGGCGAATTGACTGAGCGCCTCGTCAGTCAGCTCGAGGTTCGAGTAGACGCGCTGGACGTCGTCGAGCTCTTCCAGGCGCTCCATCATTTTGAGAACGGTTACTGTGACCTTTGGCTCCAGCTCGACGGTCGTCTTCGGAATCATCGCCGTCTCGGCGTTGCTGACCGGGACCTTCTCCTGCTCCAGCGCGGCGCGGACCGTCTCGACCTGACCCGGGTCGGTGTAGATCTCGATGCCGTCGTCGTCCACGCGGAAGTCGTCGGCGCCGGCGTCGATAGCCTTCAGGGCGACATCGTCCGGATCGAGGCCGTTCGGCTGGACGCTGATGATGCCACGGCTGTCGAACAGGTAGGCCACGCAGCCGGCGTTGCCCAGGCTGCCACCCCCGTTCTTGAAGACGTTGCGGATCTCGGCGACCGTCCGATTGCGGTTGTCGGTCATCGCCTCGATCATGATGGCGGCGCCGTTCGGACCGTACCCCTCGTAGATGACCTCTTCGAGCGCGGCCATGTCCGGACCGCCAGCGCCACGTTTGATGGCGCGGTCGATGGTGTCGGCCGGCATGTTCGCTTCGCGGGCGCGCTGGACCGCGAGCCGGAGGCGCGCGTTCGCTTCGGGGTCAGGTCCGCCGCCGTCCCGCGCCGCGACCGAGATCTCACGCCCGAGCTTGGTAAAGAGCTGGCCTCGCTTGGCGTCGGCTGCGCCCTTCTGGCGTTTGATCTGTGACCACTTGGAATGGCCTGACACGGTGACTCTCCTCCCTAGCGACTCGGAGTGCTCCGACTGTGTCCGAGAGCGATTGAGCCTGATATGCGCGGGGCTGTGGTGATGCGAAAGTGTAGCAGTTTTGCCGTCAGCGGTAGCCGTATGCCGTCGGTCTGTTCGTCTGACGGAGCAGCAGCACCAGCGGCAGCCCGACGACGAACCCGCCGATGTGCGCCCAGTACGCCACGCCGTCTCCTGAGGTCTGGGCCGAGCTTCCCACCGCCGCGAGGCCGGACACTAGCTGGGTGACGAACCAGAACCCGATCATGATGATGGCCGGCACGCGGGTCATCGTGATGAACGGCCCGAGGAAGAGGAGGGTCCGAACGGTGGCCCGAGGGAAGAGCAGCAGGTAGCCGGCCAGCACGCCGGCGATGGCGCCGCTCGCGCCGACGCTCGGAAGCTGCGAGCCCCAGTTGAAGTAGATGTGCGCCGCGCTCGCACCAAGTCCGCACACGAAGTAGAACAGCAGGTAGCGCAGGTGCCCGAGCATGTCCTCGACGTTGTCGCCAAAGATCCAGAGGAACAGCATGTTCGACCCAATGTGCAAGAACCCGCCGTGCAGGAACATCGAGGTCAGCAGGGTCAGGTAGATCGAGTCGAACGGGGCCGGCGGCGGGATGTCGCGGCCGGTCGCGAACTCCAGCGGGGTCACGCCGGCCGAGCGGAACAGCGCGTCGGCGTTCTGCACCGACAGCTCCAGGATGAACACCACGACGTTGACCGCGATCAGGGTCAGCGTGACGATCGGGAAGCTGCGTCGGGGTGGCGGATCGTCGCTTATCGGGATCACGGCGTCGCACCTCGCATTTCGTCGATCCGTCCAGAAGGCTGCGCTATACTACCACCACTTTTCCGGCGGTCGGACACGCACATGTCGGGCCACCGAAATCTCAATCCCGTCGAGCTTCCGGGCGGCCTCCGCTCCGCGGGCGCTCGGAGCCCCTTGCGGATCATCTGACGAAGGAGTCATCTATGAAGCCGTATGACGCCGAGCACGTCTTCAACGTCGCGCTCGTCTCCCACGGTGGCGCCGGCAAGACGTCGCTGGTCGAAGCGATCATGTTTCGGTCGGGAGCGATCACGCGGCTGGGGAGCATCGAAGAGGGGAACACCGTCTCGGACTTCGATCCTGATGAGGCGAAGCGCGGGATGTCGGTCAGCCTGTCCATCGCCCCCGCCGAGTGGCAGTCCAGCAAAGTCAACCTGCTCGACACGCCCGGTTACGCCGACTTCTTCGGCGAGGTCGTCCAGGCGGTGCGCGTCGCGGACGCCGGCATCGTGGTCGTGGACGGTGTCTCCGGCACGCAGGTCGGCACCGAGCAGGTCTGGCGGGCCCTGGACGAGCGCAGCCTGCCCCGGTTGATTGTCGTCAACAAGCTGGACCGCGAGAACGCGGACTACGACCGCGTGCTCGACCAGCTGCGCGAGCGGTACGGCAAGGGCGTCGTGCCGCTGACGGTTCCGATCGGCAAGGAAAGCACCTTTCATGGCGTGGTGGATCTTCTAGCGCGCAAGGCGTACCTCGGCGGCCAGACCGGCCCGTCCGACGTGCCGGATGAAGCGTCTGAGACCACCGAGACCCACCGCGAGGCGCTGGTCGAGGCGATCTGCGAGCACGACGACGATCTGATCAACCTCTACCTCGAAGGTGAGGATCTCGATCCCGCCGCGCTCCAGTCGGTCCTCGCGAACGCGGTCCGGTCAGGTGACCTGATCCCGGTCCTGGCGACTGCCGCCACCCGCCAGCTCGGCGTTGACAGCGTGCTGGACGCGGTGGTCGGCCTGCTGCCGTCGGCGGCGGCCGGCGCCCAGGAGGCCGCGTCGGCCAACGGCAAGCTCGCCGCGCTGGCGTTCAAGACGATCGCCGACCCGTACATCGGTCGGATGACGATGGTGCGCGTCTTCTCGGGCACGCTGACGGCGGACAACGTCTGGAACAGCGCCAAGAACCGCGAGGAGCGGATCACGCAGCTCCAGTTCGCGCGCGGCAAGACCCAGGAGGCGACGCCCCGCATCGGCCAGGGCGACATCGGCGTCATCCCGAAGCTTGAAGCGTCCACCGGCGACACGCTGACCGTCCGCGACGGCCCGGTCACGCTTGAACGGATCACCTTCCCCGACACCTCGTACTCGGCCTCGATCCACCCGAAGACTCGCAACGACGTGGACAAGCTGAGCACGGCGCTGTCGCGGATCGTCGAAGAGGATCCCACCCTGCGCGTCCACCGCGACGACTCGACGGGCGAGACGATCATGTCCGGGCTTGGAGAGTCGCACATCCAGATCTCGGCCGAGCGGCTGGCGCGCAAGTACGGCGTGAACGTGGACATCGGTCTGCCGAAGGTGGCCTACATGGAGACGGTTACCTCGCCGGCCAAGGCCGAAGGGCGCCACGTCCGCCAGTCCGGCGGCCACGGCCAGTACGGCGTCTGCAACCTCGAAATCGAGCCGACCGAGCGCGGCGCCGGCTTCGAGTTCGTCGACAAGATCGTCGGCGGTGTGGTGCCGCGTCAGTTCATCCCGGCTATCGAGAAGGGCGTCCGCGAGGCGATGGAGCACGGCAACCTGGCCGGCTGCCCGGTCGTGGACGTGCGGGTCTCGCTGGTGTTCGGCAAGTACCACCCGGTCGACTCGTCAGAAGCCGCGTTCAAGATGGCCGGCTCGATCGGGTTCAGGGCCGCCTTCAACGACGCTCGCCCCTGCCTGCTGGAGCCGGTCATGCAGGTCTCGGTGACGGTGCCCGACGAGTTCACCGGCGACATCATCGGCGACCTGAACGGCAAGCGCGCCCGGGTCCAGGGCATGAACCCGGGCGGCGGCTACACCACCGTCGAGGCGCAGGTGCCGCAGGGGGAGATGCTGCGCTACGCGACGGAGCTCCGCTCGATGACGCAGGGGCGCGGCATCTTCACGATGAAGTTCTCGCACTACGAGGAAGTGCCGGCCCACGCCCAGCAGAAGATCGTCGAGGACCGCAAGAAGGAGTTGGCCGAAGCCAGAGCGTGACCGAGGAGTCAGGAGCCAGGAGTCAGGAGTCAGGAGGGGTGATCTCCTGACTCCTGGCTCCTCGCTAAACCAGCCCGGCCATCATCATCATGGCGCTCATGTAGTGCTGGACGTAGTCGATTCTGATCTCGGCGTCGTCCAGCCCCGCGCGCATCCCGCCGTGCACCGAGGCCGGATCGTCCAGAAAGAAGGCGTTGTCGGCGTCGTACTGCATCTGGAGCAGATGCGGGATGGTCAGGCTGGAGGACGCCAGCAGGCTCGCGGCCCGCGCGTCGCCCACGGACTGCGTCAGCCGCACCGCCGAGAGCAGCCCCTCGACGCGCGCCGAGGTCCGCGTCGAGCTGACCGGCTCCGGGCCGATCCCGCCCCGGTAGGCGACAGACGTCCGCGGCCCGAACTGCTCGCCGAGCATCGCCTCGGAGATCGCCACCGCGTGCTCGACGTAGGACGGCTTCGGGGCGTCGGCGTACAAGACTTCGAGCGCTTGAATCAGCCAGGCGTCAGGAGGGGGCCGCTTACCCTTGCGCTGGGCGATCAGGAAGTCCGATCCACGGTGCGCGGCGCCCATGAACCCCTCGTCGATGCCCTGGTGGGCGAGGCGCGCCAGCGCGAGCATCGCCTCGCCGGGGTAGTAGAGCGAGACGTTGCCGGTCGGCTCGTCGCCACGAAGCCGCAAGTAGCTGTCGAACGAGCCGTCAGGTTTCTGGAGCGCCACGATCTGGCGCGCAATCTGGGTGGCCATCTCGCGGTCACCGTCCTGGGGCGCCAGGTCGAGCTTGTGGGTCATCGCGAGCAGCGCCAGCCCGAACGCCCCCAGCTTCGCCTTGCCATCCTTGTCCAGGACGTAGGTCAGGCCGGGCTTGCTGCCGTCACGGTAGAAGCCGGCCAGGTACGCCATCGCCTTCTGGGCAGCGTCCAGGAGACGGGGCTCGCCCAGAACTGCTGACGCCTGAAACAGCGCGGTGGCGGTGCCGGCGTGCCGAACGATGTTGTAGGCGGTCCGGCTCTGAACCGCGAGCCACGGATCTTTCGTGTAGGTGAAAGACCCGTCCGGGCGCTGGATCCGGAGCAGGTACTCGCCGCCGGCCCGGGCCGCGGCCAGGAGCCGCGCGCGGTCGAACGAGGTGACCGGAACGATGCCCTGCACGAGGGGCAGTGCCTGCTCCAGCGTGCTGTCCTCGATCCAGGCCGACGTGGTGAAGCGCCAGAGCTCGATGCTCGAATCCTGCCAGACCGTCGATGGCTGGCCGAGGCGCGTCATCGCCGATTCGAGCACGTCGCGCGCCTTCGCCCCGACTGTCTCCGCGTCCGGCCGGCTCATACTCTGGAGTTGAAGCTGAGTCGCCACCAGCCACGAGGCCGTGCTCCCCTGCGCGATGGCGAGGCCGTCCTGGAACGAGGTCAGACGCTGCCAGGCGAGCTGCGCGTCGGGGTCCGACAGGGAGTCGTCGGCGGCCGGCTTCGCGACAGGGGCCGGGTCACCCTCCACGATGTCGAGCTGGACGCGGCGAACGGCCGGCGGCGTGGTCAGCGCGTTCGCGACGGCGGCCATCACAGCTTCGAGGAGGCTGCCGCCCTGGCCGGTGAAACCGGCCGACTTCCGACCCTCGTAGAAGGTGAGCACGACGGTGCTCGGTCGGGCGGCGCGAACGCCGGCCGGCGGCGGCCCGAGCGTGACGGCGGCCCGACTCGTATCCACCTGGGCGCGAATCCAACGGAGCAGCCAGGTGGCGGTGTGCTGCGCCAGCGGATCGACGGCCGGGGCGGCGGGATTGGCGGTCATCGGGGGTGGCTGCCGATCGGCGTAGGAGATCGGTGGGACCGTGTTGCTGTCACGCGCTGATCGTGCCATTCCGGAGGACGTGCTTGTCAACCACGCCGGGCGGCCATTTGACCGGTACAATGGGAGAAGATTCGCGCCCCGTCGAGGCTCGACCGAGGATCGAAGATGGCCGTCTCACGCAAGCGGAAGGCACCCACACCGCAGCCCACGCCGGACCTCGGGATTGTTGCGCCCAAACGACGCCTGTTCACCGTTCATGAATATCACCAGATGGGTGATGCGGGCATCCTGGGAGAAGACGACCGGGTCGAGCTCATCAACGGGGAGATCGTGGAGATGCCGCCGATTGGCGAGAACCATTTTGGCGAGGTCAATCGGTTCACCGCTATGTTCTCCCAGTACTTTGCGGGACAGGCTGTCGTCCACATCCAGAACCCGCTTCGCCTTGGGCAGCGCATCGAGCCACAACCTGACGTGGTGCTTCTGCGCTTTCGGGACGACTTCTATAAGGGTAAGTTCCCCGGACCGGAGGACGCGCTCCTGGTTGTCGAGGTCGCCGAGAGCTCGCTGACGTACGACCGTCAGACGAAGGTGCAGCTGTACGCTCAGGCCGGCATCGTCGAATACTGGATCGTGAATCTCGTCGACGGCGAGATCGAAGTGTATCGCGACCCGGCTGGGACGCGGTATCGAAGCATGCAGACCCTCAAGAGTGGCGATACGGTTTCGCCGGTGGAATTCCCGGACGTGACCATCCCGGTCGCGGAGCTGCTTGGCTGACGATCCGCTTCTTGGTCCGCGTTGCCGTCACGGCGGTCCGAGCAGCGGCGCCTCGATCCGCCCGGTCGCCAGGTGCGGGTGATCCAGTGCGCGGTCCAGGTTGTAGGCCGAGCTGATCAGCGCCAGGTGCGTGAACCCCTGCGGGAAGTTGCCGAGCGCTTCCGCTGACCGTCCCAGCTCCTCGGCGTACAGGCCGAGCGGGTTGGCATAGGTGAGCATCTTCTCGAACGTCAGGCGCGCCTCGCGGAGGTAGCCAGCCCGAGTCAACGCCTCGACCCACCAGAACGTGCAGAGGGAAAAGGCGCCTTCGTCGCCAGTCAGGCCGTCAGGGGCCGCGCAATCGGGATCGTAGCGGTAGACCAGGCTGTCGCTGACGAGCCGCTTCCGGGTCGCCTCGATCGTGCCGAGCATCCGTGGATCGGTTGGTGCGATGAACTTGACGAGCGGCATCAACAGGTTGGACGCATCCAGGTACGGCGAGCCGTAGTACTGGACGAACGCCCCTATCTGTGGGTCGAAGCCCTCCGCCATGACCTCCTGGTAGATCGCGGTGCGGGTGTCTTCCCAGCGACTTCGGGGCGCCGGCAGGCCGCGTTTGTCCGCCATCCGGAGCGCGCGGTCGTACGCCACCCAGCACATCATCCGCGAGAACACGAACTGCTGGCGGCCGCCACGGACCTCCCAGACGCCATCGTCCGGCTGCTGCCAGTGGTCGCAGAGCCAGTTCAGCAGCCAGGTCAGATTCTGCCAGACGTCGTACGAGATCGGAGCGCCGTACTTGTCGTACAGGTAGATCGAGTCGGCCAGCTCGCCAAAGATGTCGAGCTGGAGCTGGTTGGCGGCGTCGTTGCCGAGCCGAACCGGGCCAGAGCCACGATACCCTTCCAGGTGGCTGAGCTCGGTCTCGGCCAGATCGGTCGAGCCGTCGATACGGTAGACGACCTGGAGCGACTTGCCGGCCTGGATGTCGAGGCAGCGCGTGGTCAGGAAGTCGATGTAGCGGGCCGCTTCCTCCACGAATCCGATCCGCATCAGCGCGAAGACGATGAAGCTGGAGTCACGGACCCAGCTGTAGCGGTAGTCCCAGTTGCGCGGGCCGCCAATCGCCTCCGGCAAGCCCATCGTCGGCGCGGCCACGATGGCGCCCGTCGGGGCGTAGGTCAGCAGCTTAAGTGCCAGCGCCGAGCGCCCGACCTGCTCGCGCCACCGTCCGCGATACGTCGAGCGGGCCAGCCAGCGCTGCCAGAAGTCAACGGACTCCTGGACGATGTGGCGGAGGGTGATCGTCGGGGGAAGTGTCGTGGACGGGTGGTCGCCGTTGACCCACTCGAGGACGAAACCGACCCAGTCACCCTCCTTGACGGTAAAGCGGGCCTGTGCGGCGCCGTCCGTCAGCGTCAGAGGCACCCCGGTCAGCAGGCTCAGGCGCGACGGGTGCTCGCCCTCGGTGGCGAACAGGCAGCCGTGCTGGAGCGGCTCGACGGTGTGTCGGGCGCGAGCGTAGTCGAATGCTGGCTGGCAGAGCACCTGCAGATCGACGCTGCCGCGCACGCCGTGGACAACTCGTACGAGGTCGTGGGCGAGCGCGCGCGCTCCCAGCTCGTCTACCTCGATCGGCATGCAGTCGTACACTTCGACGATGCCGTCGGGCGTGACGAAGCGAGTGATCAGGACGTTCGTGTCTGGGACGTACATCTGCCGGCTGGCCGCGTCGCCGAGTGCTTCGATCTGAAACCGGCCGCCTATCTTGTCGTCCAGAATCGCGGCGAAAACTGACGGTGAGTCAAAGCGCGGCAGACAGAGCCAGTCGATTGACCCGTTCCGTCCGACGAGCGCGGCAGTGTGGAGATCGCCGATGACGCCATAGTGCTCGATTGGCAGGTAGCCCACGCGTCCTCCGAACGCCGAGTATGGAGGTGGCACGGTGGATGGTGCACGGTCTGGTATTGGCAGAGTCCGGGCCAGAACGTGACCGATGGCGTGATGGCGTTCCCGCGAAGGCGACGCCGTCCCCTACATGCTATGCTCCCGAGGCTCGTCTGGGATGGCCGACCTCCATGCGAGAGGCGGCGCACCAAACCCCCTGATTGCTGGAGGCTCCTGATGCCCCGCCTGCGACTGCTGGTGTGGATTGTGGCACTGGTGACGGCGATGACGGCGTGTTCGGCGCCGGCCGCGCCTGCGCCGACCGCGAAGCCGGCCGAGGCGCCGAAGCCAGCCGCCCCGGCCGCCACGACCGCGCCGGCCGCGAGCCCTGCAAGTGCCCCGGCAGCTTCGCCAGCCGCCGTGCCCTCGCCGAGCGCGTCGCCAGCTGCCAGCCCAGCCGCGGTGGCTCCGTCTGGCAAACGGCTGCGCGTCGGGCTGGTCACGGACGTCGGCAAGATCGACGACAAGAGCTTCAACCAGTCGGCCTGGGAGGGCGTCCAGCGCGCCCAGCGTGAGCTCGGGGCTGAGGTCAAGTTCCTGGAGACGACCGACCCGAAGGACTACGGCAAGAACATCGACCAGTTCGCGCAGGACAACTACGACGTGGTGGTGACGGTCGGGTTCGCGATCGGGCAGGCGACCCAGGAAGCTGCCGCGAAGTACAAGAACGTGCGCTTCATCGGCGTAGACCAGTTCCAGGAGAAGCCGCTGGAGAACCTGGCCGGCCTGATCTTCGACGAGGACAAGGCCGGCTACCTGGCCGGAGCGCTGGCCGGCCTGTTGACGAAGAGTAACGTGGTGGGCGCCACGCTCGGCACCGATCTCGTGCCGCCAGTCGTCAAGTTCGGCAAGGGGTACGAGGCCGGCGCGAAGGCGGTCAACCCGAACGTCAGAGTGATCATGGCGTACCACCCGGGCGGGCTGGCGCGCGGCTTCACCGATCCGGACTGGGGCAAGGCGACCACCACCCAGATGATCCAGCAGCAGGCGGACGTGATCTTCGGGGCGGGCGGCAACACCGGCAACGGCGCGCTGCTTGGAGCGCTGGAGCGGAACGTGCTCGCCATCGGCGTGGACACGGATCAGTGGGAGACGCTGCCGCAGGTCCGACCGGTGCTGGTGTCGAGCGCGATGAAGCTCATCACGCCGGGCGTCTTCGAGCTGGTCAAAGCGGTCGGCGATGGCTCGTACAAGGGCGGCAACAGCGTGGGGCAGGTGGGGCTGGCGCCGTTCCACGACAACGACGCGAAGGTGCCCGCGCCGGTCAAGGAGAAGCTCCAGCAGATCGACGCCGGGCTCAAGAGCGGTGCGATCAAGACCGGCGTCGCGCTGCCCTGACCCGATAGTCACGCATGTCGCGAGCTCCGCTCCTGCAGACGCTGCTCGTGCAAGCGCTCGCCGTGCTGACCGGCCTGCTGGCTGGCGCGGCGCTGATCTGGGTCACCGGCGGCGATCCGCTCCTGGCGTACGGCGGCCTCTGGGAAGGCTCGCTCGGACGGGTCGCGTCGATCTCGGAGACGCTGGTCTGGGCCACGCCGTACATCTTCGCCGGGCTCGCGGTCGGGCTGGCGTTTCGTGGCGGTCTATTCAACATCGGCGCCGAGGGGCAGCTGAGCGTCGGAGCGCTGGCAAGCGCCTGGGCCGGCTTCGCGATTCACGGCCTGCCGTGGCCGCTGCACCTGCTGGTGGCGCTGGCGGCCGGCGCTGGCGCTGGCGCGGCCTGGGCGGGGATCGCCGGCCTGCTGAAGGCGCGGACCGGCGCCCACGAGGTCATCACCACGATCATGCTCAATTACGTGGCGCTGCTCGGGACGGGCTATCTGCTCGCCGGGCCGCTCAAAGACCCGAGCCCGTTCGTGGTGATCGCCCAGACCCCGAAAGTGCTCGAATCGGCCCGCATCCCGCCGCTGTTCGCCGATCTGCGAGTCCACTGGGGACTGGTGCTGGCGCTCCTGCTTACCGCCGCTTGCTGGTGGCTGCTGTACCGAAGCACGGTTGGCTTCGCGGTCCGGACGGTGGGCCTCAACCCGAGCGCGGCCCGGTACGCCGGTATCTCGATCGGCAGCACGGTGGTTCTCACGATGGCGCTCTCCGGCGGGCTGGCCGGACTTGCCGGGGCGAGTGAGGTGCTGGGCGTCAACTACTATCACACGCCGGGCTTCAGCGTCGGCTACGGCTTCGACAGTATCGCCGTGGCGCTGCTGGGGAGGAGCCACCCGTTCGGCGTCATCCCGGCCGCGCTCTTGTTCGGGGCGTTACGGGCCGGCTCCACGCGGATGCAGTTCGTCAGCCAGATCCCGATCGACATCATCTCGGTGGTGCAGGGGATCATCTTGCTCCTCGTCGCCGCCGACGAGCTGGTCCGCCGCCTGTATCGCGTGGGCGGTCGGCGCCGCGTCGAGCCGGAGCGTGCCGCCGAGGGAACCGTAGCGCGGACGTGGGGCCGGGCGGAGTAGCGTTGTGATCGACGTGGTCGTGGCGTTGCTTGCCATATCCATCGTGAAGAGCACGCCACTGGTGCTCGGAGCGCTGTCGGGGACGGTCTGCGAGCGGTCCGGGATCGTCAACATCGCCATCGAGGGCATGATGCTGGCGGCGGCGTTCGCCGGTTTCGCAGTGGCCGTCGTGTCGGGGAGCCTGGCGCTCGGGCTGGTTGCGGCGATGGCGGCCGGCGCGCTGCTCGCGCTGCTCCACGCCGTGCTCACGGTCTGCTACGGCGTCAATCAGATCATCAGTGGAACGGCCATCAACATCCTGGCGGTGGGGCTGACCGGCTTCTTCAACCGCCAGCTGTTCGCGACCGGGGCGCCGCCGACGGCGACCGTCCTGCCGCGCCTGCATCTCCCGATGCTCTCCGATTTCCCCGTGCTCGGCCCGATCCTCTTCGACCACCAGCCGCTGACCGTGCTGGCGGTCGTGCTGGTCTTCGTCTGCCAGTGGGCGCTGTTCCGCTCGCGGTGGGGGCTGCGGACCCGGGCTGTGGGCGAGCACCCGCTGGCTGCCGACACGGTGGGGATCGACGTGCAGCGGCTGCGCACGCTGAACGTGGTGTTGGGAGGCGTGCTGGCGGGATTGGGCGGCGCCTACTTTACGCTGGAGTCCGTGCCGCACTTCGAGCCGCTGATGACGAATGGCCGTGGCTTCATCGCGCTGGCCGCGATGATCTTCGGGAAGTGGACGCCGCTCGGAGCGTGGGGCGCTGCGCTGTTGTTCGGGTTGACGGAGGCGCTGCCGGTCACGCTTCAGATCCAGGGCTTCGCCGTGCCGTTCCAGCTGGTCGGGATGCTGCCGTACATGCTGACGATCGTGGTCGTGGCCGGCGTGGTCGGGCGGGCGACCGCGCCGGCGGCGGTGGGCATCCCGTATGTGAAGGGCCAGCGGGCAGGCGGATGACCCGCGCGCACGAGCGGCCAGGACGTGGGGCTGACGACAACGCAGCCGAGTCAGCCACGCGCTCGACGCCGCTCCTGGCCGTGCACGGCCTCGTCAAGCGGTTTGGGGAGGTCGTCGCCAACGACGGCATCGATCTGGAGGTCCGGGCGGGGGAGATCCACGCCGTGCTCGGCGAGAACGGGGCCGGCAAGACGACGTTGATGAACGTGCTTTACGGCCTGGTCGAGCCAGACGCCGGATCGATGGCGACGCGGGGGATGCCGTATCGTCCGCGCAGCCCGTCCGACGCGATCCGCGCCGGCATCGGGATGGTCCACCAGCACTTCATGCTGATCCCCTCGTTCACGGTCGTCGAGAACGTGGTGCTGGGCAGCGAGCCGACGCAGGGGCCGTGGCTCGATCTCAGGGCAGCTCGCAGGCACGTGGTCGAGCTGGCCGCGCGGTTCGGGCTCGCCGTCGAGCCGGATGCCCTGGTGCGCGACCTGCCGGTTGGGGTGCAGCAGCGCGTGGAGATCCTGAAAGCACTGTATCGGGGTGCTGACGTCCTGATCCTGGACGAGCCGACGGCGGTGCTGGCCCCGCCCGAGGTGGAGCAGCTCTTCGCGGTGGTACGGGAGCTCGTATCCAGCGGTCGGGCCGTCATCTTCATCAGCCACAAGCTGCGCGAGGTGCTGTCCGTGGCGGACCGGATCACCGTGCTGCGTCGTGGCAGGGTAGTGGACACGGTTCGGCCGGCCGACGCCGGTGAGGCGTCGCTCGCCACGATGATGGTCGGGCGACCGGTCCAACTGGGACTCGGGCGCTCGGGGGGGCGCCCTGGGACCGAGGTGTTGCGGGTCGATGCGCTCCGCGTGCGTGACGCCAGAGGCGGGCTGGCGGTGGACGCCGTCGACCTGCGCGTCAACGCCGGCGAGATCGTCGGGGTGGCGGGCGTCGAAGGGAACGGACAGACCGAGCTGGTGGCCGCCCTGACCGGTCTCGCCGAGGTGGAATCGGGCTCGGTCAGGCTGGACGGTATCGTGCTGACGGGCGTTTCGCCGCGCGCGATCGGCGACCGAGGGGTCCGCCACATTCCGGAGGATCGACAGAAGTACGGGCTGGTGTTAGCGCATCCGCTAGCGGACAATCTCGTCCTGACCCGCTTCGACCGACCGCCGTTCGCACGGTGGCTGCGGCGGCTGTTCGACGCGGTGCAACGGTTCGCGGCCGGTCTTGTCCAGGACTTCGACGTGCGTGCGCCGTCCGTGCGCGCACCGATGGCGACGCTGTCGGGAGGCAATCAGCAGAAGGCGGTGGTGGCGCGCGAGCTGTCCTCGTCGCCGAAACTGCTGATCGCCGCTCAGCCGACGCGTGGCGTGGACGTCGGCGCAACGGAGCTGATCCATCGCCGGATCGTCGCGGCCCGCGACGACGGCGCGGCGGTGCTGCTGGTCTCGTCAGAGCTGGACGAGCTGCTGGCGCTGGCGGACCGCATCGTGGTGCTCTTTCGCGGACGGATCGTGGCAGAGCTGGACCCGGCAACCGCCACGCGCGAGCGACTGGGTCTGGCTATCGCTGGCGGTTCAGTGTCCCAATAGCACCAGGGCGATCACGAACACGCCAGCGGCGAGACGGTACCAGGTGAAGACGTCGACGGGCTGACGCTGGAGGTAGCGCAGCAGAAACCCGATGGCGAGTGCCCCGACGATGGCCGCGACCGCCGCGCCGATGACGAACGCCACGGTTTCCGGTGCGGTTGGGGGCTGCTTGACCAGCACGCGCAGCTTGTAGAGGGCGGCGGCGATGGTGATCGGGGCGGAGAGCAGGAAGGAAAAGCGGGCAGCGGCCGGGCGATCCAGGCCCTGAAACAGGCCGGCCGTCATGGTGATGCCCGAGCGCGAGACGCCCGGCGCCAGCGCCAGGATCTGGGCTACGCCGATGACGATGGAATCCGTCAAGGTCACCTGCGCCAGACCGCGCGAGCGCTTCCCGATCCGGTCGGCCGCCAGCAGCACGAACCCGAACACGATCAGCAGGGCCGCGATCAAGGCTGGCTGCCGGACGTTCGCCTCGATCTTGTCCTCGAACAGCACGCCGACGATGCCAGCCGGCAGGCAGCCGAGCACGATCAGCCAGGCGAGCTTCCATTCATGCGAGGCGCGCGCCTTCGCGTCGGTCAGCCCTCGAATGACGGCCTGCACCAGCGAGACCCAGTCTCGCCAGAAGTACGCCAGCAGCGCCGCCGACGTGCCGAGATGGAGCCCGAGGTCGAACGTCAGGCTAGAGGTCAGGCCGTTGGCGTCCCAGCCGAGCAGCCAGGGTACCAGCACGAGATGCCCCGAGCTGGAGATCGGCAAGAACTCTGAAAGCCCCTGCACCACGCCGAGCACGATTGCCTGGAACAGCAGCTCGCTCAATCATCACCCACCCGAAGGAGATCGTCGTGCCGAGATGCCGGGCAGCGAATGGCTGACGATGGATCGGGCAGGACGGCGGATTGTAGCCGACTTGGCACGCATCAATCTGAAGATGTGGTGAACGCCGCGAGGCGGTGACATGCCGCCACCGGCGACCGTGGGCTGAAGTCCACGTCTACCAGTGGGCCGTCGCTACGCGACGGGGAGCATGCTCGCGGCGTCGCAGGGCGACGCCATGATTGTAGGCGGGGCTTTCAAGCCCCGACGAGGCCGATCGTGCGATCGCTCGGGCGAACGCCACTTCCGCCTGGAGACGTGTGCGCGAGATGAGTTGTCGCCCTGAGCTCGCGAACGATCTCCCATCGGAGTGACGGGAGCGGCTGTGAGATCGTTCGCGAGCTCAGGATGACAGGCGGACTCGGGACGACAGGGGCTACGACACGGCGGCAGCCGGTGGCACCATCACCTTGCCGAGCTCGTCGGAGGCGACCTCGGGCTTGCCCAGGTGCAGATAGCAGGCGGCAGCCCGGTGCTCGTCCAACTGGAAAAGCGGCGGGCGCTCCTTGCGGCAGATCTCCATCGCGTCCGGGCAGCGCGCCGCGAACGCGCAGCCCTCGTGTGGGGCGGCGGCGGCCTTGCGCGCTTCTTCGGAGGGCGGCGGCTCGCCGTGCCACGCCTTGTCTGGATCGGGCAGCGGCACCGAACCGACCAGCAGGCGGGTGTACGGGTGCTGCGGGTTGCCAACGACCTTCTCGACGTCGCCGACCTCGGCCACCGAGCCGCGATACAGGACGACGATGTTCTCGCTGATCTGGTACGCCGTCGTCAGGTCGTGCGTGATGTAGATCAGCGAGATGCCGAACGCCCGGTTGAGCTCGCGGAGGCTGCCGAGGATGGTGGCTCGCAACGAGGCGTCCACCATCGAGACCGGCTCGTCGGCGATGATGACGCGCGGGCGGATCAACAGGGCGCGTGCCACCATGATGCGCTGGCGCTGGCCGCCGCTGAGCTGGTGCGGATAGCGCCCGAGCGTCTCGTCTGGCCGAAGTCCAACCGCGCGCAGCGTCTCCTCAATCATGCCCCGCGCTTCGGACTTCGAAGTGGCGAGCTTGAACTTGGCGACCGGCGTCTCCAGCACGTGGTCCACGTAGTAGAACGGGTTGTAGACCTCGTACGGATCCTGGAAGATCACCTGGACGTCGCGCAGGAACTGCTTGCGCTGGGCGCCGTTGAGCGAGCGGATGTCCGTGCCACGATAGAGGACGCTGCCGTTCGTCGGGGTGACCAGGCCGAGCAGCAGTCGCGCAAGCGTGGTCTTGCCAGAGCCGGACTCGCCGACCACGGCCAGGATCGAGGGCGGCTCGGACTCGATGCCGAGCGAGAAGTCGCGCAGGGCGACGGTCCGGACCTTGTCGAACAGGCCGCCGCCAAACGTCTTGCCGGCGCCCTTTGCCTCCAGAATCGCGGTCATGATGCCACCCCATTCGCGGCCACATCCGGGTCGTACAGGTGGCAGGAGACCCACCGACCGGGCTTCACCTGTGTCAATGCTGGCTCGACGTCCTCGCAGCGCGCGAACGCCTTCGGGCAGCGCGGGCGGAACGGACAGCCCTTCGGCTTGTTCAGCAGCGAGGGCGGCAGGCCCGGGATACCCTGGAAGACGCCTTTCTGCTCCAGCGACGGCAGGCTGGCAATAAGCAGCTGCGTGTACGGGTGGAGCGGATCCTCGAAGATGGCGCGGATGTCGCTCAGCTCGGCCAGATTGCCGGCGTACATCACGCCGAGCTTGTCCACAGCCTGAGCCATCAGCCCCATGTCGTGCCCGACCAGGATGATTGCCGCTCCCAGGTCCAACTGCACGTTGCGCAGCGTCTCCATCACCTGGCGCTGCACCACCACGTCGAGGGCGCTGGTCGGCTCGTCGGCGATGATCACCTTGGGCGACATGCTGATCGCGATGGCGATGCAGACGCGCTGCTTCATGCCGCCCGACAGCTCGTGCGGATACATGTCGGCGACGTTGCGCTGCAAGCCGACCCGTTCGAGCAGGCTGGCGATCCGTGCCTCGAGCTCCGACTTCGAGAGCCGCAGGCCATGATCCTTCAGGGCGTCCACGATCTGGTCGCGGACCCGGATCACCGGATTGAGCGAGTTCATCGCGCCCTGGGCGACCATCGCGATGACGGCCAGCCGGCGCTGCCGCATCTGCTCCTCGTTCAGCTTGAGGAGGTCCGTGCCATCCACCAGCACTTCGCCGCCCTCGATCTTGCCGGGGGCGCGGATCAGCTGCATCAGCGCCAGCGCGATGGTCGTCTTGCCAGAGCCGGACTCGCCGACCAGCCCCAGCCGCTCGCCGGCCTTGATGTCGAACGTGACGCCGTCCACCGCGCGAACAGCGCCTCGCGGTGTGTGGTAGTAGACACGCAGGTCGCGCACCGACAACACGTCCGTGCCCACACCCGCGGCGCCTCCAGGAGTCTGAACTGCCATGTGCCTCACACCGCCCGTCGTAGACGTGGATTTGCGACCTCGTCCAGGCCGATGGCGACCAGGAAGAGGCCGATGAAGACGACGCCGATCACCACGATCGGCGGAACCCACCACCACCACCAGCCGTTGATGATGGCCGCGTTGTAGTTGACCCAGTAGAGCGTCATGCCGATAGTCGGCGCCTCGAAGGGGCCGAGCCCGAGCACTTCGAGGCCGATCGACGCCAGGATCGCCGCCGACGTCGAGTTGACCAGCGCCGCCACGAGGTACGGGAGCAAGTTCGGCAGCATCTCGCGGACGATGATCTCCGGGCCGCTCATGCCAGACATCTGCGCGATCTGGATGTAGCCGCGTTCGCGGAGCGTTAGCAGCTGGGCGCGGATCGTTCTCGTGGGGTAGAGCCAGGCCAACGACGCCACCACTAGCGCCATCTGGGTCACGTTCAGCCCTCCTCGGACGTTCATCGCGACCGTGATCAGGATCATCAGGCCGGGGATCGTCAGGCCGGTGTCCACCAGGCCCTTGATGAGGTTGTCCACCTTGCCGCCGTAGTAGGCCGCGACGAACGCCAGCGCCGCGCCAAACCCGACGCCGATGAAGCCGGCCATCAGGCCGATCTGGAGCGTCTGCGGCGTGCCGATGACGGCCACCGCGAACATGTTGCGGCCCTGTCGGTCACTGCCGAACGGGAGCTGGCGAGACGGGGCCTGGAGCGGCGCCTCGGAGATCGGCCGGTACGCCTCAGGATCGACCATCATGCGGCCCACGATCAGGAAGACGGCCAGGACCAGCAGCATCACCAGGCCGACCGGCAGCGACGGGTTGCGGCGCATGTAGCTGACGATGGCCGCGTACCGCTCGCCGGTAGTGACGAGATTCGCGCTGGCGGTGTCGGAGCCCGGCGCGAGCAGGACGGCGCTCCCCGTCGGCGAGCCGTGGGCCGGGGACGGCGATACGACACTCATCTCATCCCCTCTGGTACGTGATGCGTGGGTCCAGGAGCGGGTACACGATGTCCAGCACGAAGGTCGCGATGCCGATCGAGATGATGACGACGAACACGATCCCCTGCACCAGGAAGAAGTCCGAGCCGCGGATCGCCTGGAACAGAACCGTGCCGATGCCAGGGTACCCGAAGATGACCTCGACGAGCACCGCGCCCGAGAGAATCTGCCCGAGCACCAGCGCCAACGCAGTCACCTGGGGCAGCATCGCGTTCCGAATCGCGTAATGAAAGAAGATCGTCTTGGGGCGCAGCCCCTTGGCATCCGCGAAGTTGGTGTAGTCCTCACCCTGGGTGGTCACCATCATCGCACGCATCCCGAGCGCCCAACCGCCAATCGAGACGAGCACGATCGACATCGCTGGCAGCAGCGCGTGGCTCGCGACGTCCAGGATGAAGTCCGTCGACCAGTTCGGGATGTTGCCAGTGGTGAATCCGCCGTACAGGGGCAGGATCTGGAGCGTGAACGCGAAGATGTAGACCAGGATCAGACCGAGCAGGAAGAACGGCAGCGCGTGGAGCGCCAGCAGCGGCGGCATCAGGAAGTGCAGCCACCTCGGGGAGCGTGGCCAGCCGAGCAGCGCGCCGAGGACATTCCCGACGATGAACGAGATCAGCGTCGTCATCGTCAGCAGGCCCATCGTCCAGGGCAGCCCTTCGAGCAGGATGTCGATCACGCGGCGCGGATAGTTGGCAATCGAGTAATTGAAGTCGAAGTGACTGACGTCATACAGATAGGTGAAGTACTGCACGTAGAGCGGCTTGTCCAGGCCAAACTTCGCCTCATATTCGCGGACCATCTCCTGGACGCCCTGCTGGAGATAGCCGCCGGTCGCGGCCTGGGTCATCAGCTTGTCTTCAATGGGGCTTTTGCTGCCCATCCGGGGAATGAAGAAGTTGAGCGACGCCGCTACCCAGACGATGAAGACGAAGATGGCGAACCGCTTCAGGATGTAGTCAGGTCGCATGGCTGCTCCAGTAGGCGGTAGGCAGAGGGCAGTAGGCAGTTCGAGAACCAGTCGCTCTCCACTGCCTACCGCCTACTGCCTACCGCCTACTCGTCACTACTGGGCCGGCTGGAGCTTGTGGAAGACCAGCGACGCCGTCGAGTGGAAGAAGGCCGGGTTGATGTACGAGTCCTCCTGGGTCGGGTAGCCGGTCCAGTAGGTCGTGTTCAGCGGCAGCCGATGGTAGAACTGCATCAGCGGGATGTCCGGCAGCTCCGGCAGCCAGATCTCCATCGCCTTCACGAACAGCTCGGTCACCTTCGCCTTTTCGGTCGGCGGCGTGACGTACACCTCGTCCACGATCTTGTCGTACGCCTCGTTCGACCACTTCGCCAGGTTCACAAGGTGGCCGCCCGGCACGTTCACCGAGTTCGACTGGTACAGCCGCAGCGTCTCGAACGGGTCTTTGATGCTGCCGCCGTGCCCGAACATCGCAGCCTGGTGCTCGCCCTTCTGGAAGATGGCGCCCATGTCGGGCGGCATCGAGAAGGTGGCGGCGATCCCCTGCCGCTTCAGCAGCTCGACGAGCACCGGGCCGGGGGACGGGAAGTCGAAGTTCGCGATGATGTCCATCTGGAACTTCGAGCCGTCCGGCTGGACGTACATGCCATCGCCGCCCTTCTTCCAGCCGAGCTTGGACAGCATCCCGTGGCCCTTCTCAGGGTTGAACTCGTTGGTGGGGTACTTCGCGAGCAGCGGCTTGGCCGCGTCGAAGAACGGGCGCAAGGCCGGGAAGTTCGGCATGGGGAGCTCGGTCTTCTCGGACGCGCCGTTCCAGCCGACCTTGATCAGCTGGTCGCGGTCGATCAGGTAGCTGAGCGCCCAGCGGAACTCGGGGTTGTTGTACGGCGGCTTCTGGGTGTGGACGTACAGCGAGGTCGGCCACCAGTCCATGTTGCCGTACGGCAGCTTCTGGCCGCTGTAGGTGGTCACCTTCGGGTTGCCCTTGAAGACCGTCTGGAACGAGTCCACCTCGATGCCGGTGGTGAAGTCGAGGTCGTTGGTGATGAGCCCCTGAACGATCTGCTGCTCGCCCTGGACGGGGAGCCAGATCAGGCGCTCCATCTTCGGCAGGTTGCCGAAGTCCTTGACGACGCCGGTGCCCCACCACTCCGCGCGGCGATCCATGAGCATCTGGGTTGGCGAGACCGCCACGACTTGCCAGGGACTGGTGGTGACCGGCCAGCCCTTCGCCGTGTCGAAGTGGGTGAACGTCGTCCAGTCCTGGCCGTCGAAGATGTGCTTCGGGACGATGTGCAGGCCGATGTCATACTTGTACGACAGCATGTGATAGAAGAAGCGCGGCGACGGCCGCTGGAAGTTGATGACGACGGTGTTGGCGTCGGTCGCCTTGGCGTCGGTGATGCTGTCCTGAACGTCCTTGCCCCACTTCACCTTCGGACCGAGGTCGCGCAGTGAGTTGAGGGTGTACGCCACGTCCTCGGCGCTGAACGGCTTGCCATCGCTCCACTTGACGTTCTGGCGCGTCTTCACCGTCAACTGTTTGAAGTCGGGGCTGTACTGATAGCTCTCAGCCAGCCACATCGTCTCCTTGTCGGCGTAGGCGCTGTAGAACGCGAGCGGCTCGTAGATCGAGTTGAGGCCGATCTGCGGCGTGGAGCCGATGGCGTATGGGCTCCAGAGCTCGTGGGCGATGAACTTGCCCTGCGTGCCGCCTCGGACCAGCGTCAGCGTCCGGTTGCGAGCGACCTGCTTGACGCCGGATGGCGTGTCGGCCGGCTTCTGGGCGGCGGCCGGCGGCGCAGGGGCCGGACCGGCGTTCGGGTTGCCGGCGGGCGGACCCGCGTTTGGGTTGCCAGCGGGCGCGGCTGGCTTCGCAGCTTCGGCGGGCTTGGCTGCCTCAGCAGGCTTAGAAGCTTCGGCCGGCTTGGCTGGCTCGGCCGGCTTCGACGCAGGCGGAGCTGGCGCCTGTCCGCCACACGCGGCCAGCAGCGAGGTGCCGCCGACCGCCGCGCCGACCATCAGCGTCATGCCCAGGAAGCGCCGACGACTCACCGCGCGCCGAGAGATCCCTTCGTCCATCTGTGGACCCCCTTCGCAAACATCCTGGCGGGCGCGCCACCGCGCCTCGCCCTCGGTGCCAGTCCTGAGCGGATGTGAAACCGCTCCCATCACCACGAACGACCGCCGTTCGGTACGTTCCGAAATCTGGCGCCCCCATTATGCCCGGTTTTTGACCTCGCGACATCGCCCGTCCGGGTGGGAAGTCACGCAGCCCCCTCACCCCCCAACCCCCTCTACTGTCCCGTGCGCGGGCGAGGGGGAGGCGCATAGTGACTGCGCCAGCCGGTCAGTGATGACCCAGCCGATGTCCATCGTCTCCCCCTCGCCCGCGCACGGGACGATTGTCGTGCTCCGCGATCCACGCATCATGTCGTCTCCCCCTCGCCCGCGCACGGGACAGTAGAGGGGGTCGGGTGGTGAGGGGTTGCCGGACTACACGGAGCGCCGCAGGCGGGGGTTCGCGATCTCGTCCAGGCCGAGCGAGACCAGGAACAGGCCGACGAACAGGATGAACAGGATGACGATGGGCGCGACCCACCACCACCACCAGCCGTTGATGATCGCCGCGTTGAACTGGACCCAGTACACCGTCATCCCGAGTGTCGGCGACTCGATTGGGCCGAGGCCGAGCGCTTCGAGGCCAATGGAAGCCAGCACGGCCGCCGACACGCTGTTGACCAGGGCCGCCGCCAGATAGGGGAACAGGTTCGGCAGCATCTCCTTGACGATCACCTCAGGGCCAGAGAGGCCGGAGAGACGTGCGACCTGAACCCAGGAGCGCTCGCGCATCGAGAGCACCTGCGCGCGGATGACGCGGGTCGGGTAGAGCCAGGCCAGGCAGGCCACCACCAGCGCCATCTGATTGACGGTGATCCCCTCACGGATGGTGACCGCCAGAATGATGAGCACCACCAGCCCGGGCACGGTCAGCCCGATGTCCACCAGCCCGCGCACGATGGTGTCCACGATGCCGCCGTAGTACGCCGCGAAGAACGCCAGCACCGTGCCAATGCCGACGCCGATGAGCCCGGCAATCAGGCCGATCCGAATGGTGAGCGGCGTGCCGGCGATCATCACGGCCAGCAGGTCACGGCCCTGGCGGTCGGACCCGAACGGCAGCTCCCAGGACGGCGGCTGGATCGCCATCACCGACAGCGGACGGGCGCGCTGGAGATCGTAGGTGAAGGCGCCGACGATTGAGAAGAGCAGCAGGCTCAGCAGCATCAGCGCGCCGACCACCAGCGACGGATTCCGCTTGAGGTAGCGGGCGACGGCGCCAATCCGGTCCTGCTGCACCTGCGACCCGCTGGCCTCCTCGCTCACGGTACCGGGCGAGCGGCCGGCCGCGACCGGCCCCGACAGCTCGCTTCCGAGGTCTGGCGTGACGCTCATCTCAGGCGCTCCGGTAGGTGATGCGTGGATCGAGCTTCGGGTAGACCAGGTCGAGGACCAGCGTGGCGAGCCCGATGGTGACCACGATGCAAAAGACCGAGCCCTGGATCAGGAACCAGTCGGCCTGGCGGATCGCCGCGAACAGCACGGAGCCGATCCCAGGGTAGCCAAACACGACTTCGACCAGCACGCCACCGGCGACGATCTGCCCCAACGCCAGCGCGAACGCCGTCGCCTGGGGCAACATCGTGTTCCGAATCGCGTACCGCAGGAAGATTGTGCCGTCCTTCAGGCCCTTGGCGTCCGCGAAGGTGATGAAATCCTCGCCCTGGACTGTCACGACCATCGCCCGCATCGTGAGCGCCCAGCCGCCGACCGACACGAGGATAATCGAGAGGGCCGGCAGCATGGCGTGCTGCACGACGTCGGCCACGAACGCCGGTGAGAGGTCCGGCACCTGCCCGGCCGTGTAACCGCCGAAGATCGGGAACCAGCCGGTTTTGAAGGCCAGGAAGTACATCAGCACCAGGCCGAACAGGTAGAAGGGCAGGGCGTGGAGCGCCAGGAGTGGCGGCAGGACGTACTGAAGGAAGGCCGGCGCGCGGGGCCAGCCCATGAACGCCCCGAGCAGTGTCCCGAGGATAAAGGAGAGGACCGTGGTCACCCCGAGCAGGCCGATGGTCCAGGGCAGCGACTCGGCGATCATCTCCTTGACGGTGCGTGGGAAGTTGGCGATCGAGTAGTTGAAATCGCCGCGCAGCAGGTCGGTCATGTAGCGGAAATACTGGATGTAGAGCGGCTGGTCGAGGCCGAATCGAGCCTCGTACTCCTCGACCATCTCCTTCATGCCGGTGTGCACGTAGCCGCCGAGGACGGCCTGCTCGATGAGGCGCTCCCGAACCGGGTTCTGGCTCGACAGTCTGGGGATGAAGAAGTTGAGGGTCGCGGCCAGCCAGACGATGATCAGGAAGAACCCGACCCGCTTGAGCACGTAGTCGATCGGCATGGCTACTCCAGTAGGCGGTAGGCAGTAGGCGGTAGGCAGTGAACGGTGATGCGCCCGCCTGCTACTGCCTACTGCCCTCTGCCTACCGCCTACTCGTCGTTACTGGGTCGGTTCGAGGTTGTTGAGCACCAGCTGGTGGGTCAGGTGCCAGAAGGCGCCGTTGACGTACGGGTTGTCCTTGGTGGGCCAGCCCTTCCAGTAAGTCTCGCTCATCGGGATGCGGTGGTAGAACTCGGTCAGAATGATGTCTGGCATCTCGGGCAGCCAGATCTCCATCGCCTTCCGATACAGCTCGGTAGTCTTAGCACTGTCGTTTGGCGGTATGACCGCGATCTGGTCGACGATCTTGTCGTACTCAGCGTTGCTCCACTTCGGGAAGTTCGCCAGGTGGGCGCCCGGCACGGCTGTGGTGGCGGTCTGGTAGAGCCGAAGCGAGAGGTACGGGTCTTTGATGCTGCCGCCGTGGCCGTACAGCTTCATCGTGTAGTCGCCTTTGAAGAAGCGGTCGTCCGAGTCCGGCGGCTGAATGTAAGTTGCCTCGATGCCGGCCCGCTTGAGCAGCTCCTGGACGACCGGTCCGACCGCCGCGAAGGTGTTCGAGCCGAGGATCTCGAACTTCATCGGCTTGCCGCTCGGATCGACCCAGATGCCGTCGCTACCCTTCTTGAAGCCCTTGCCCGTGAGCAGCGCGTCGCCCTTCTGGACGTTGTACTCGAGGGTCGGGTACTTGTCGAGCAGGTCCTTGATCGAGTCGACGTACGGCCGTAGGCCCGGGTACGACGGCATGGTCACGGGGTACAGCGTACCGGCTCCGGCCCAGCCCACGTCCACGATCTGCTGGCGGTTCATGTAGTAGCTGAGCGCCCAGCGGACATCCTTGTCGTCAAACGGCTTGACCGTGTTGTTGATGTACAGCGAGATCGGCCACCAATCGACGTACCCATACGGCTTGTCGCGGCCAGAGTGGGTGATGATCTTCGGGTTCTGCGCGAGCACGGTCGGGAAGGTGGCTGCCTGGAGGCTGGTCGTGTAGTCGGCCTGGTTCGAGATGACGGCCTGGGCCATCGCCTGCTCGTTGGCGAACGGCGTCATGACCAGCCGCTGCATCTGTGGCATCTTGGTCAGGCCAGCCTTCACCGCCCACCAGTCCGCTCGCCGGTCCAGAACCTTCTGCTCGGGCGTGGCGACCTTCACCTCCCACGGCCCGGTCGTGACCGGCAGGCCCTTGCTCGGGTCGAGCGCGCGGAAGCTGGTCCAGTCCTGGCCGTCGTAGATGTGCTTCGGGACGATGTAGACGCCGATGTCGTACTTGTAGACGACGAAGTCCCAGAAGCGCGGCGCCGGCACCTTGAAGGTGAGGACGGCAGTGTTCGGGTCGGTCGCCTTCGCTTCCTGGAGGAACTGGGCGACGTCAACGCCCCAGCGCACTTTCGGGCCGAGATCGCGCAGCGAGTTGAAGGTGTACGCCACGTCCTCGGCGCTGAACGGCTTGCCGTCGCTCCAGGTGATACCCGAACGGGTCTTGATGGTGAGGGTCTTGAAATCCTGGCTGTAGCTGTAGCTCTCGGCGAGCCAGGGGTACTCCTTGTTGCCGTACGCGCTGTAGAACGCCAACGGCTCGTAGATCAGCATCGAGCCGCCCTGGTGGTTTGCGCCGACCGCGTACGGGTTCCAGAGCTCGTGCTCGGTGAACTTGCCGGCCTGCGCACCGGTTCCCGAGATATACGTCAAGGTTCGGTTGCGCGGGACATCGGCCAGCTTGCCCACAGCGGCCGGCGCGGCGGCGGCGGGCTTCGCTGCGTCCGCTGGCTTGGCGGCGTCTGCTGGCTTCGCAGCCTCGGCCGGCTTGGCGGCCTCGGCGGGCTTCGACGCCTCGGCCGGCTTGGCCGGTTCGGCCGGCTTGGCGGGCGCAGCCGGCGCCGACGAACAGGCGGCGTTCAGCGCCACCGCTGCCACCGTCAGAAAGGTGGAGCGCAGGAAGACGCGGCGACCGATCTTCTGCTGAGGAACGTCCTCGTTCATGACTGGGTCTCCCAAACCGACGTGTGGGCCACAGGCCCGCGAAACCGCTGCTCCACTCGGCGCTCGACTCCCGGAGCGATGATTCCCGCCGAAGGATGGTCAACGTTTCGACTCGGAGCGCCAACGCCCCGTGCTGACCGTGAGCGGTCAGACAGACGAAGAAAAGTAAGCAGACCGATTCTAGGACCGACCCGGCAGCGTGTCAAGGCGACGAAACGTTGCCAGCCACGCCATCATGCATGGACGACGCGGCATCTCCAGGTGCGTCACCCGCGATGCCGCGTCTCCCACGCATGCGCGACCGTCAGTGCGCTCGGTCAGAGTGCACGCAGTCAGCGATCGAATGCGCCGCCTCGATCACGGGGGATCGACGGCCGGCCCGACCCAGTAGAGCAGGCCGCGCGGCGTGATCGCCCAGTGCTCGGCGCCGTTCGTAAAGGTCGGCGTGTTCGTGGCCTTGCGATAGTAGACCAGGCCCCTGGTCGTGCGCTGGAGCGTGTCGCCGTTCGCGCTGTTCGGGTGCTCGCATTCGACCGGGTCGCCCATCACGTCGCCGAGCAGCTCCTTGAGGGCGAGGAAGCCGAACTGGAACTTCGGAGATTCGCCAGGGCGGCAGAAATTGCCGGACGTCGCCGGTGGCGGCGGCGGGGCCGGCTGGGTCACTGGCGGAGACGGGCGCGGCTGGGTCGGGGCGGGTGCGCCGGTGGTCGCGGAATAGCTGTAGGTCGGGCTGGTACAGAATCGGCCGTTCTGGGTTGTCCCCTTGACGATGAAGGTCCCCTCGATGCGCGTGTTGGAGACGAATCGCCCCTTCACCTCGGTGCCGTCGCTGTCGATGCCGTCAAATTCGCCGTTCTGGACGGTCGGCGGGTTGGGGCCGGCCGTGAGCACCACACTGCCCCAGGTGCAGATGTCGCTCGGGACGTTGTAGATCTCGGTCTTCACGAGGGTGCGGCCATCGCCTCCCACCGTGATCTTGATGGTGCCGCCGCCGCTGTGCGACCCCTCGTACACGGCGTTCGGGATCTGGGCGTACGCCGACTGTGGCGTCACTAACGCGAGTACGAGCATCAGGTTCGCGAACAGGACGCCAGCCACCTTCGTGGTGGATCGTCTTGAGCCATGCATCACCGTGTCACCTCCGACGGCCCCCCGCCGTGTCGTAGTGAAAGCGCCTCGAGCGAGCTCCGCTGGATCTCAGCGCCACTGTGGCGCCGGTGAACTGAGAGACGCTGCGGCGATAGTAATCGGCGTGTTGCAAAAGCACAAGCCACACACACCCGTGACTCGCCAGCGACGAGCTGGCTGGCGCCGTCACCGTGGCCGATCGGAGCGCGCCGACGCCGTGTAGGCCGTCGAACCAGATGCCTACTGGCTCGCCGTGATCCGCCTGACGATCGCGGCCGCTGTCGAGTCGGCGGCGTGCGGCGCAGACAGGAGAAGCCCGTTCTCGCGCAGCGTATCGCGCCTGGACGGCGACCAGCGCAGCTCGGCGGCCAGGGTGGCCAGATGGGTGGGGGAGACGGCCAGCTCGGCGGCGCCGCGATCCACCACGTAGCGGGCGTTGCCTTCTTCCTGTCCCGGCAGCGGGTCGAACGCCAGGATCGGGAGGCCGCAGCAGAACGCCTCTGCCAGGGTAACCCCGCCGGTCTTGGTGAGCAGAAGGTCTGACGCCACCATCAGCTCGGCGACGTTCTCCACGAAACCGAGCGGCACCACGGGATTCGCGCCCTTCAGCTTCTGGACGCGGCGAAAGAGACGCCGGTTGCGCCCGCAGACGACCAGGATGTCGGCGTCGAGCGGGGCCCGCGCGACCGTCGCCAGGTGTGCCAGCGCTTCCGGCGAGCCCTCAGTGCCAGCCATCGCCAGCACGACGAACCGATCCCGCGACAGGCCGAGTCGCTCGCGGGCAAGCCCGCGGGCGGCCGGGCTCCACTCGATCTCGCCGAACTGGCGCCGCACCAGGAATCCTGGCCGATCCACCGCCGACGGCGGAATGCCGACCGAGGTCAGGGTCTGGACCGCGTTGTCCGTCGGGACGGTGTACTGGGCCGGGAACGTCGAGGCCCAGCCAAGGTGGACGTCCGCCCAGTCGGTCACCACGACTTCGACGTTGGCTGGCACCTGACTGCGCAGCACCGAGCGGGCTACGAAGCCGGTCGTCCCTGGCAGCACCGTCACCACGGCGTCCGGGCGGCGCTCGGCGATCATCTCCTTCAATGCTGGCCCGCCCACCACGTCGCCGATCCAGTTGAAACGGGGACCACTCGGAGGACGGTTCGTCACGTCGAAGATGAAGCGCCAGAGCCAGGGGAAGCGTCTCGTAATGGTGGCGTAGAACCAGGGAAACCGTGAGACCGGGAAGTGTCCGTACGTGGTGTAGAGATCGTCGATCGAGACGTCAACGTCCACACCGGGAAGACGCTGGAGCGCATCGCGCAACGCCACGGCGACGCTCTGGTGGCCTCCACCTACCCTGGAGGAGAGTATCTGCACGCGCACGCCCCGATTGTACGGGGTCTGGCAAGCCCCACCCGCGCGCCGCATCCCCATCGCGACGGACAGGAGCCGATCGACGCGGCAAGTCAATCGGGCGCAACACTGGGTGGGGCGATGTACTGGGGTCGCAATGTATTGGGGGCGCAATGTACTGGGGGCGCAATGAATTGCGCCCCTACGGGTCCGAACCTGGTAGGGGCGCAATTCATCGCGCCCGAGGTCTAGCGACCGCCGAACGGCCCCCCGAACGGTCCGTGTCCGCCGCGCGGACCGAACCCTTCGGTGCCGGCGCTCATGACGAATCGCGCGGTGCTCTCGCCGTTCTTCGCCAGGACCACCACCATGTCACCTTGCTTCAGCGTCGTCGGGGCCGGGCGGTTACCGGGGGTGGTCGTGTCCGGCTTGCCACGAACGACCGTGTTGCCGTCCAGCGTGAACGTCTTGGTCGTACCGTCGTTGGCGGCCAGCGTCAGACTGGTGTCGCTCACGGCGTTCACGGTTCCCGGCGTGATGCCGACGGTCAGCGGCTGGTTGTTCTTGTCCTTCAGCGAGATCTGGGCGCCGCTGAAGTGCTTGAAGCGTTCGGACGGCGGCAGCTGCTCCAGCCCCTGGAGCTCGGTCGGAATCGCGTGCTCGCCAAACGGGCCGCCGAACGGGCCGAACCCGGACGCCAGCGCGCTGCTCACGGTGTACCAGCCGATCACGCCGATGGCTGCCACCAGCGCCACCGAGGTGCCGAGGACGGCCAGTGCGAATCGAAGTGCTCGCATCGTCAGTCTCCAATCTGTCGGGCTGGCTCGTGGTCCCGTCCGTGGGATGTGCTGCCAGCCTCTGCTCATCAGCGTAAGGCGCGCCTGTCACTGGCTTTTGACGCTTCGGTCACGATTTGGTGAACGGCGAGCGGCCCGTTTCGTGCAGCCCGACGTTGACAGTTTCGTGACCGGCCAGTGACGTGCGCGACACTGGTCAGGCGTACCATCAACGGGAAGAGCACGAGACAGGCTCATCGAGCGGGCGGGGGTGACGTGGCAACCATCGTCGTGGCTGAAGACGAGCGCGACCTGAACAACCTGGTGCGTCGCCACCTCGAAGACGACGGACACCGGGTCGTTCAGGTCTTCGACGGCGCCGAGGCGGTCCTCGCGGTCCAGCGAGAACGGCCGGACCTGCTGGTGCTCGACTGGATGATGCCGAAACTGGACGGTCTGGAAGTGTGCCGACGAGTGCGGCGCGAGTCGATCGTTCCGATCTTGATGCTGACGGCACGCGCTGAGGAGATCGACCGAGTGCTCGGGCTGGAGGTCGGCGCGGACGACTACCTGACCAAGCCGTTCGGCATTCGAGAGCTGATGGCGCGCGTCCACGCCATGCTGCGTCGCGTGGAGCTGTTCCGCGAGGCCGGCAACGAGGCGCCACCGCCCGTCCTGGTTTCCGGTCCGCTGGCGGTGGACCTCGCACAACACACAGTGGCGGTGGCCGGCGATCCGGTCGAGCTGACCCCGAAGGAGTTCGACCTGCTGGCGCTGCTGGTCCGCAATCCGGGCCGCGCGTTTGCCCGCGACTATCTCTTGGAGAAGGTCTGGGGCTACGACTACGGCGGCTTCGACCGCACCGTGGACACGCACGTGTTGCGGCTGCGGAAGAAGCTCGGCGACGCGGGCGATCAGATCGAGACGGTCTGGGGCGTCGGCTACCGGCTCTCGGCGCGGCCGAAGGGCTCGGCGTGAGCCCGTTTCCGAAGCGGTGAGGCGCATGATGTACCGGGTCGTCGTCCGTCGAGGCATTCGAGGCATCCGATGAGACGCCGCCTGGCCCGCCTCCGCTGGCAGCTCACGCTCTCCCATCTGATCGCCATCGTCGTCACGCTGGTCAGCATGGTGGCGGCGCTGGTGCTCATCGCGGGCTCGTGGATCGCCGTTCAGACCAGCCCGGACCGCGAGCCGTCCAACGACGCGCGGATCGTCGCGCGCTCCATCGGGCCGCTCGTGGAGGCTGATGGCGACGTTGCCACCCTGAACGTGGTGCTGCGCGGGCTCGCTCAGGGGAGCATCCGCACCCAGATCGGGCCGGGGCCGTTCGCACCGGAGCCAGCGTACCGCATCGAGGGGATCGGGCCGTCGCTGCGGGGCCTCAGCTACATCGTCGTCGTCGGCCCCGACGACCGTCTGCTCGCCAGCTCCGACCCGTCCGGCGTGGCGTTCAACCCGCCGGAACGCGCCGAGTGGGCCGGCATCGTGAACGCGGCGCGGGGTGGTGAGCGGAGCACGGCGCGGCTGACGCTGAAGCGGAGCGGACCGGGTCCGGTGGCGCTCGGCGCCTTCCCGATCGGCAACGCCGCCGCCGACGGCCCGGCCTGGACCCGTACCGCCGCCCCCGAGCCGACGACCGTGGTCGTGGTAGCCAAGTCGGACGTGGGCGACGTGAACCCGCTGCGAGCGATGGTGCGCGGCATCACCGTCTTTACCGCCGCCACCATCATCGTGCTCGGCTCGGCGTTCTTGTTCGCGCTCACCTCCGCGGCGCTCGTGGGCTACGTGCTGTCTCGGCAGCTGGTGCGTCGCCTGGAGCGACTCGGCGGCACGGTCGAAGCGCTGGCGTCGGGCGAGCTCGGGCGGCGCGTGGACGAGGGCCGGTCGGACGAAGTGGGACAACTGGAACGCCGCCTGAACGTGATGGCGGACCGCCTGGCGCGGACGGTCGCCGAGCTCGACGCGCGGACCCGCGAAGCCGAAGCGGCGCTGGCGGCCAAGCGCGAGCTGGTCGCCAACGTCTCGCACGAGCTGCGGACACCGCTCGCCTCCATCGGCGGCCACGCCGAGTCGTTGCTGCTATTGGGCGAGGACGCGTCCGCCGAGCGCCGCGCCGAGTCGCTCGCCGTGCTCCACCGCGAGGCGCTCCAGCTCAGCCGGCTGGTGGACGACCTGTTCTTGCTCTCGACAACCGAGTCGGGCGGGTTGCCGCTGACCGTTCGCGAGGTGGACGTCGGCAGCATCCTCGAAGAGGTCGCCGCCTCATTCCGGCCGCTGGCCCGCCGCGAAGGCCACATCGCCATCGTGACGGGCGTCGAGCCGGAGCTGCCCACAGCTACTGGCGATCCCGAGCGGATCGTCCAGGTGCTTGGCAACCTCGTGCGGAACGCGCTCAGATACACGGCGGAGGGCGGCCTCGTCTCGTTGCGGGCGACCCGCCAGGGAGACGCGATTCAGGTCACGGTCGAGGACACCGGCGCCGGTATCCCCCCGGAGCAGCTGGCTCGCATCTTCGACCGCTTCTACCGTGGTGACGACGCGCGGGACCGTGCGAGCGGCGGGGCCGGGCTCGGGTTAGCGATCGTCCGCGAGCTCGTCGAGGCGATGGGTGGCACCGTTCGCGCCGATAGCGTGGTCGGCGAGGGCACCCGGTTCACCTTCACGCTCCCGGTCTCGCCGACCTCGACCGAGTGCTTGCGAAAGCCTGACGGCGACCTGACGCGGGCCTAACGTCCGCCTGACGCGTTGCCGTCACAACAGCGCATCCGTTCGCGTTGTGACTGTATAAGCGGGCCAGGGCTGCCGATAGTATAGGTAGCCGCAAGGACGCGGGCGATCGTCAGAGCTCTCGAAGGACGGGAGGCTCAGGCGCCGTAGCGGAGCTAAAGGGAGGTAGCCATGAAGGCAGTTGGTCGTTACGATTCTGCGTTGCAGATGTTTGTCGAGGAGCCCCGGGAGCCGAACCTCAATCGGCTGACCTTCCTGCGCTGGCTCGTCGAGAACGATCGCATGGAGCACCCGGTCGTCGGACCGGCGAGTGGCGAGCTGGTCGTCCTGAGCGAAGTGATCGAGTCCGTCGAGCTTCCGCTGGCGAGCTAGGTCAGACGTCCGAACGCTTCTCTCGGCGTCGCACTCGCCCGCGATTACCAGCCGAGCACAGACAAGGCCCGCGCCGTCACGATGGCGCGGGCCTTTTGCCATCCTGTCGGACGCGCGACCCGGTACCAGTTGACGGCGCCGCGCAGCCGCGTTGACGAGTCGGCCTGGGCATCCGCCGCGACCCCCCAGACGTCGCGGGCGACCGCGAAGCTGAAGATCGGGTGGTACAGCATGATCGCCGGCTGCGCCTCGGCCCAGCGAGCCTGAAAATGCAGGTACGCATTTCGGCGGAGCTCACGGTCGGACTCCTGGCGGCCCACCTCCAGCCAGCGGTCCACGTCCGGATCCACGAAGCCGGCGTAGTTGCCGCCGGTCCGCCCGACCTGGCTGGAGTGCCACTGCGGGTAGACATCCGGGTCGCTGCCCATGCTCCACTGCCCGAGCAAGGCGGCCTCGAACGAGCGAGGCTCCAGGTAGTCGTCGAACAGCTCGTCGGTGGCCACGGCTTTGACGATCAGCTCGATGCCGACCGAACGAGCCTGCTCGGAGAGCGTCCGCGCAACGGCCAACCGGTCTGGCGTGTCGGCGGTGACCAGTGTGACCCGCAGGGGCGTGCCATCGCGCTGTCGGACTCCGTCCGGTCCCGGCTGCCAGCCGGCCTCCGTGAGCAGCGCGGCAGCGGCCACCGGGTCGTGGTCGGCGGCGGCGGGCGAGCGCGAGTAGGCCCAGGACTGGACCGGCACCGGCCCGATGGCGGGCTCGCCCTGCCCGGCGAGGGCGTCGCGGATCAGCGCCTCGCGGTCCACGGCTCGGGCCAGGGCGCGCCGCACGGCCGGCTCGCGCAGGATCGGCGTGTCCAGGTTGAAGATCAACTGGGCCGTCTTCGAGCGTTCTGGAAACGCGTAGACGACGTGGTCCGGCGAGGCCGCCAGCTGCTCGATCTCGTCAGCACGCAGCCCGGCCAGCCCGTCCACGTCGCCGCGCACCAGGGCTGCCAGGGCGTCGGCCCGCTCGCCGAACACTCGGAGCTCGATCTGGCGCAGGCGCGGTCTGGGGCCGAGGTAGTTGGGGCTGCGCTCCAGGAGCAGCCGGTTCGGCTCAAACGAGATAACCCGATAGGGGCCGCTGCCGACCGGGGCGCGGTTGAATGGGTGGAGCGGCAGGCTCGAGACCGGCACGTCGCCGAGGACGTGCTTCGGCAGCAGGCCGAGGGTCAGGTGCTCTGGGAAGGACGCGAGCGGCGTCGGCAGGCGAAACCTGACAGTGCGGGGATCGACAACTTCGACCTCGACGCCACGCCAGAGATCGGCCAGCTCCGGGCTGCCCTGCTGGTCGGGCGACTGGACGAGCCGGATCGTGAACGCCACGTCTTCGGCGGTGAGCCGCGCGTCGTCATCCCAGAGCAGGCCATCGCGGAGCTTGACGACGTACGCCTTGCCGTCGTCCTCCACGTCGAGGCGCTCGGCCAGGTCGAGCTCCACGTTGCCTGCCGCGTCCGTCCTGACCAGGGCAGCGAAGACGAGCGGCAGCACGTCCTGACCGGCCAGTGTGTACGGCGCCAGAACCGGATTGAGGAGCGGCGGCTCGCCGGCGACGGCCTCGACGTAACGATCGGACGCGACGGCGGCCGGGACGAACAGAATCAGTGCACCGGCGCCCAGCAACGGCAGCGCCAGAAGCACAATCGCCAGACCTGCCAGGTACGGCCAGAAGCGTCGCCGACGCCGCGGCCACATCGAAACGGCCTGGACCCGTCGGCCGGCTCCGGTCCTGGCTGCGCGTGCCCCGAACAGTCGGGGAAGCACCTTAGAGGGTGCTGAAGGCGACGCTCATGATCGAGACCAGCACGAACACGATTGCCAGCCCGATGGTGACGTTGAACAGCGTCTTCTCGACGCCGCGCCGGGTCCGATAGATCGAAGAGTCCGAGCTAAACGTCGCCGAGAATCCGGAGCCGCGCGCCTGGAGGAGCAGCACGCCGATCAACACCAGGGAGATCAGAATCTGGACGATGTTCAAGTACGTGTTCACTGACTCGGCCCTCCTCGCGGCACCATCGACAAGTATACGGGGTGGGACGGGCTCGTCCGCTCGTTCGCGGCGTCGGCGCGGGCTCGTGCACGCCGGCAGGCCGATGCGCGGGCGTCAGGCCGTCGTGACGGCGGCCGGCGCCGACCGCGAGGCGCCGTTTCCGTTCGCGCGGTGGCGCTCGTAGATCTGGGCGATGGCGGTGGTCAGGCGCTCGGGGCTGTGGCGCAGGGCGTTGTGGGGATTCACCACGTCGTACAACGCCACCTCGACGCCGAGCCGCTCGATGGCGTCCACGTCCGCCACGACGTGCTGGACCTTCCACTCCGGCTTGATGTCGCCGCTCTGGTTGTCGTTCGCCAGGACCACGTCGATCGGGTGGCCGCGCACGTGCTTCATGAGCGCCTTGACGTGGTCGCTGGCCCGGAACTCGTCGGTTTCGCCGGGCTGGGTCGCCACGTTGCAGACGTAGAGCCGCAACGCCTGCGTCGAAGCGAGCGCCTTGGCGATGCCGTCCACCAGCAGGTTTGGCAGGATGCTGGTGTAGAGGCTGCCCGGCCCGACCACCACGATGTCGGCATCCAGAATGGCGCGCACCGCATCCGGGAACGCCGCCGGGCGCTCCGGCTGGAGGTAGACGCGCTGAATCGGCACGTTCGCCGCCGAGATCTTCGACTCGCCGAGGACGTGGAGCTCGCCCTCCAACTCGGCGCAGAGGGTGACGTTCTCCAGCGTGGACGGCAGGATCTGGCCGCGCACCGCCAGCACCCGGCTCGCCTCGCGGATCGCCTCCTCGAAGTTGCCGGTGATGCCGCTCATCGCCACGATGAACAGGTTGCCGAAGCTGTGGCCGTCCAGGCCGCTACCTTGCCCGAACCGATACTGGAAGAGTCGCGACATCAGCGGCTCGGCGTCGGCGAGGGCCACGATGCAGTTGCGGAAGTCACCCGGTGGCAGCACCCCGAGCTCGCGGCGCAGGCGCCCGGAGCTGCCGCCGTCGTCCGCCACCGTGACGATGGCTGTGATATTGGCGGAGTAGCTTTTGAGGCCGCGCAGCATCGTCGAGAGGCCGGTGCCGCCGCCGATGGTGACGATCTTGGGGCCGCGCTCGCGCTGCCGGTAGCTCAGCAGCGTGTCCACGACGCCGACGCCGCTCTGCTGGCGCGCGAGTGGCGCGGCCAGGCCGCGGTTGAGGCGCACGAGGGCGAGAGCGGTCACGCTCGCGCCGGCCAGTACGAAGATCAGTCCGCGTAGCCAGCGCGGCACGAACTGCAGGGTGAGATAGACGGCCTGTTCTGGAAGCGCGACCGTGCGGTACAGCTCGACGAACAGGTAGGCCAGCCCGAGCGCCAGCACCACCAGCCCCACGAGCGTCAGCCCGAGCCAGCGCTTGATGTGAAAGCCCGGTACGAGCAGCTTCAGCAGGCGCATGGGACGGTCACCATCTCGGAAACGTGCGCGCGGGCCACGTTGGCGCAATCAGGCGGGACTGGGCAGTGGGTCGCCACGGTCACTGTTCGAGGTACCGATCCACGATCGACGTGCAGAGCGTCACCGTCAGCGAGCCGACCAGTGCGCCGAGGAAGCCGTGGACTTCGATGCCGGGCACGATCCGCGCCGCCAGCCAGAACACGATGGCGTTGACGACGAAGACGAACAATCCGAGCGTGATGAGCGTGAATGGGCAGGTCACCAACAACAAGATGGGGCGAACCAGGGCGTTGAGCAGGCCGAGGACGACGGCGAAAATGGCAGCGGTGACCCAGGAGTCAACGGAGATCAGATCCCACTGGCGAAAGATCCACTGCGCCAGGAGCACCGCGCCGGCACTCACGGCAAGGCGTATCAGGAGGTTCGACATGTCCGCTGCCCCGACGCCACCCGCCGCACGTTTCGTGGCAGTGCCGCACGCTGCAAGGCCGGGTCATCAGGCCGGGTCTGGACGAGTGCCACCGTCACGCGCGAAGTCTACCGACGCCGCGCGCCGGCTGTCAAAGCGATCCGGCGCCGGGGTCGGCCCTGGACAGCCCGGCGGGGACCGATTATCGTGTGCCGTCCGACGTACGAAACGCTTCGGCGGAGAGACGACGATGGGTGCTCGCGCGGTGTGGCTGTCTCTGACGGTATGTCTGGTGCTGGCGGTGTCGGCGATGGGCGTTCACGCGCAGGCGAGCGCCGATGGCTGGACTCGGCTGCTGGACGCCCTGCCGGGTGACGCGAAGCTCATTACGCTGCCAATCTACGTGGACCCGCGCTGGCCGGACGAGAAGGCGGTGTTCGTGGTGCGCGACAAACGACTCATGCGCACGTTGGACGGCGGCGCCACCTGGAGCGAGGTCGGGCCGGAGCCGGAGACGGATTGGAAGTTGACCGCGTTCGGCGGTCAGCGCAGCTTGATCCGCCTCATGCCGGACGGTGTCCTGCGCTCCACGGATGACGGCTCGTCCTGGCAGCAGGTGCTCGCGGTACCAACCATCCGTTCACGCCCCAAGGGTGTGTTCTCCCCGCGCATCGACGAGGACGGGCGGGCGATGCGCATCGGAGGTGACGCTCGAGTCCATGTGACCACGGACGGCGGCGCAACCTGGACCGAGACGAGTCCGGTGCCGGGCCAGCCCAGTTTCGACAGCGGCACCTGGCCGAGCCCGGGGCCGGGCCGCGAACTGTACGTCAGCGTCTCGCGTGGCGAGGGTCGTGATGGCCGGGACTACTATCGCCTTGACGGTCTGACCTGGGCGCGCGTCGATCCGCTGGCCGGGCGGCCCATCCATCACGTCGATGTGAGTGGCGACGACAGCATTGTGGTGGTGACGTCAGATGCGGGGCCGGGCGTCGATGTCGCTGCCGCCTACTCCAAGGACGGCGGTGTCACCTGGGCGCCGATCCCCCTGCATCTGATGGTGGGAGACACCGCGTACCGGCCATCTCGTTCGCCTAGCTGGCGCATCGCGCCCGACGGGACGATCTTCGTCGGCGGCATCCCGGCGGCCACCGGATTCGAGAGCGCCGAGATTGACGCCGCGCAGTCGGCGCTGTTCCGGTCGGATGATCTCGGGCAGACCTGGACGCACCTGACCGCGGCCCCGATGGGCGTCGATGCCGAGCTTTCGAGGCTTCGCTCGCTCGCCGTCTCGCCGCGCTACGCGACAGACAAGACGGTGGTGATCGGGTGGAGTACTGAGGCCGCCGGCGGCGAGCCCGCGCAATACTTCGTGAGCCAGTCCACCGACGCCGGCGCGACGTGGGCCACAACCGGCTCGGGAACCGGGGTTCTCTGGAACGTCCCTGTGCGGAATGGGCCTTCCGGACCAATCTGGTTCGTCGTGGCAGAGTCAGACAAAGGGTACGCCTTCCGCTTTTCGGGAGATGGCGGAAAGACGTGGCGCGAGGGACATCCGCCCGGAGCGGCGCCACTTGTCTGGCTGGAGATCCCCCCGAGCTTCAAGCGCGACGGTTCATTCTTCGTCGGAACTGAGACCGGCGAGGTCTGGAGCTTCACGCCCGGCCCAACGCCGTAGACAGACCGGCGCCGAGAGCCGGTCGTCGACAGGTCAGGTCGGGCGCCACGACAGGCTCTCGACATCCTCTCGATTATTGTGGGGTCGATTTTTGCGGTGCTATACTCGCAGGCTGCTGTCTTGCAGCGATTCTGCACGCGCTCGGACTGGGCGGGACGTGCCACGCGGCCACCGAGTCAGGCATCGTCAGGCCTGCCACCACGCCACGGGGCTCCCGCCGGGATGATGGGCGCGGAAGACGAAAACGTACCTGGGAGAGCACCTGTGGCAAGCCCCGTTCAGATGAAGACGCTCCTCGAAGCTGGCGTGCACTTTGGACACCAGACGCGACGCTGGGATCCGAAGATGCGGCCATTCATCTTCACCGAGCGCAACGGCATTCACATCATCGACCTCCAGCAGACCGTGCGGCGTCTCGAAGACGCGATGACCTGGGTCCGCGACTTTGTGGCGAACGGCGGCACCCTGATGTTCGTCGGTACCAAGAAGCAGGCGCAGGAGACGATCGAAGAGGAGGCCCGCCGCTGCGGGATGCCGTTCGTCAACCGCCGCTGGATGGGCGGCATGCTGACGAACTTCCAGACGATCCTGAATCGGATCAAGCGTCTGGAGCAGCTGGAGCAGATGCGGGACGACGGCGACATCGACCGGCTGCCCAAGAAGGACGGCATCAAGCTGATCGACGAGATGGAACGGCTGGAGCGCCTGCTCGGCGGCATGAAAAAGCAGTACCGCACCCCGCAGGCCATCTTCGTCGTCGATCCGCACCGCGAGCAGATCGCGATCGCCGAGGCCCGCCGCAGCGAGATCAACATCGTCGCGATGGTGGACACCAACTGCAACCCGGACCAGATCGACTACCCGATTCCCGCTAACGACGACGCGATCCGCGCGATCCGTCTGTTGACTGGCAAGATCGCGGACGCGGTGCTGGAAGGCGTGGCGCAGCGCGAGGCGGCGGCGGTGGACCGCGATGCTGACGCGGCGGCATCTGAGGTGGATCAGGACGCATTGGAGGCCCAGGCGGTTGGCGGGCTGGTGTTCACGCCAGACGACTTCGCGCCGGGTGAGTCCGCCGAGATCGAGCCGTCGCGGCCGGCCGCCGCTGCCGCTGCTCCGAACGGCGCCGCCAGCGAGTCGCCGACTGAGGCCGCGGCTGAGGTCCCCGAGCCGGCCACGGCGCAAGAGTAGGCGAGTCAGACGAATCGACGGGCGGCCGCGTCCCGAGAGGACGCGGGCCGCCCATGACGGGCGCTCGACGAGGAGTACGAATGAGCGGGGCCGGGACGGAAGCCCGGCCAGCGGGTGACGTGCGCCGGACCGGCGCGGACTGAGGTGGAAGGTGGCTGTAGACACCAGCAAGATCAAGCAGTTGCGGGACGAGACCGGCGCGCCCGTGATGGATTGCAAGCGAGCGCTCGAAGAGAGCGCCGGCAACATGGACGAGGCCCGGAAGTGGCTTCGGAATCGTGGCGCGGCTATCGCCGAGAAGAAGGCGGGCCGGGACGCGTCACAGGGCATGGTGGACTCGTACATCCACGCTGGCGGGCGCATCGGCGTGATCGTCGAGGTCAACTGCGAGACGGACTTCGTGGCCCGCAGCGACGACTTCAGGAAGCTGGCCCACGAGATCGCGATGCAGATCGCCGCGACGAACCCGAAGTACATCGGCACCGAACAGAACATCCCTGACGACCTGCCGCCGGATGAGATCCCGCTGCTCAAGCAGCCGTACATCCGCGACGCCGGCCAGTCGATTCAGGGGCTCGTGCACGAGGCGATCGGCAAGCTCGGCGAGAACATCGTCGTCAAGCGCTTCTCTCGCTTCGAGCTCGGCGGCTGATCTGATGGCGGGTAGCAGCCTGTGAGTGGCCTGGTCGATCTCTCGGACTCCGACGCGGACGCCTCAGCGCCAACTGGCCTGCGGTATCGCCGGATCATTCTCAAGTTGAGCGGCGAGGCGGTCCAGGGCGACGCGTCCTCGCCGATCGACCACGACGTGCTGGACTTCATGGCGCGGCAGGTGGCGCGAGTCCAGCAGCTGGGCGTCCAGGTCGCCATCGTCATCGGCGGCGGCAATATCTGGCGTGGTGAAGCCGCGAGCAGCCGGGGTATGGAGCGCGCCACCGCCGACTACATGGGCATGCTCGCGACGGTCATCAACGGGCTGGCGCTCCAGGCGAGCCTGGAGCGCCACGGCCAGCACACCCGTGTCCAGAGCGCGATCACGATGGCCGAGGTCTGCGAGCCGTACATCAGGCGTCGCGCGATCCGGCATCTGGAGAAGGGCCGGGTGGTGATCTTCGCGGGCGGGACCGGCAACCCGTACTTCAGCACCGACACCACCGCCGCCTTGCGGGCTGCCGAGATCGGCGGCGAAGTCGTGCTGATGGCGAAGAACAAGGTGGACGGCGTCTACGACTCTGACCCGCGAGCGAACCCGAACGCGCGCCGGTTCAGCCGGCTCCGCCACATGGAAGTCATCGAGCGCGGTCTCAAGGTCATGGACACGACCGCGCTCTCGCTGTGCATGGACAACCGCCTCCCGATTATCGTGTTCGACTTGATGAACGAGTCCAATCTGGAGCGTATCGTGCTCGGCGACGAGAGCGTCGGCACCGTCATCTCATGACGCGGAGGTGAGCCGTGAGCGACAGTAGCGTTGTCATCGACGACTGCGAACGACGGATGTCGAAGACCCTCGAAGTGCTGCAACAGGACTATGCCGCCATCAGGACCGGGCGGGCTTCACCGTCGCTGCTGGACAAGATTCAGGTCGAGGCGTGGGGCAGCGCCCAGCCAATCCAATCCGTTGCCACGATCTCGGTGCCCGAGCCGCGCCTGCTGGTGATCCAGCCGTGGGACAAGAGCCTGATCGGCCCCATCGAGAAGGCGATCCAGAAGTCGGACCTGGGGATCAACCCGAACAACGACGGCACGGTCATTCGCCTGGCGCTGCCGGCGCTCAACGAGCAGCGCCGCAACGACCTGGCCAAGCAGGTGCGCAAGCGCGCTGAAGAGTCCAAAGTCGCCGCTCGCAACGTCCGCCGCGACGCCGACACCGGCTTGAAGAAGCTGGAGAAGGACGGCAAGATGTCGCAGGACGATCTGAAGCGGGCGCTCGACCGGGTCCAGAAGCTGACCGACAACCTGGTGAAGCAGGTGGACGCCGAGGCGGATCGCAAGGAGCGGGAGGTCAAGGAAGTTTGATGGCCAGCCAATCCCAGACCGTTGGGAGATCGGCCGAGCAGCTCGCCGCCGTGCCGCGCCATGTGGCGATCATCATGGACGGCAACGGACGGTGGGCTCGTGAGCGCGGCCAGGAGCGGCTGGTGGGCCACCGGGCCGGCACCGAGAACATCCGCACCATCATCGAAGGGTGCGTTGAGCTCGGCATCGAGATCTTGACCCTGTACGCTTTCTCCACCGAGAACTGGCGGCGCCCCGCTACCGAGGTGAACGGCCTGTTCGAGATCCTTGCCGCCGTGATCGACAAGGAGACCGAGGATCTGCACCGGAACGGCGTGCGGCTGCGCCACCTTGGGCGGCTCGAAGGGCTGCCGACGACGCTGCAAGAGCGGGTGCGCCACGCCGTCAACCTGACCCGGTCGAACACCCGCCTGATCGTCAACGTCGCGTTCAACTACGGCGGTCGCGATGAGATCCTGGAGGCTGTGCGTCGGGCGCTGCGTGATGGCATCCGTCCCGAGGATCTAGACGAGGCGACCTTCAGCTCGTACCTGTACACCGAAGGCATGCGCGACCCGGACTTGATCATCCGAACGGCCGGCGAGATGCGGCTCAGCAACTTCCTGATCTGGCAGGCTGCCTACGCCGAATACTGGTCGACACCGCTGTACTGGCCGGAGTTCGGGAAGAAGGATCTGGAGCGGGCGGTGCGAGAGTTCGGCGGCCGGGAGCGGCGCTTCGGGAGCCTGACCGCGGTGCGGGGGGGGCTCAGGGAGTCCGACTGACGGCGCGGGAGCCTGTGACGTGGGTGAGCCGCACGCGAGCGAGTGCTGGCACCAGAGAATCGGCAGCGTAGCGTGCTCCGTCTTCGCTTCCTGAGCGCCTTCGTCGGCGTCCCCATTCTCCTCTTCATCGCGGTGATGGGGGGCGGCCTCTACGTGGCCGCCGTCGTCGTGGCAGCGGTCGTCGGGACGATGGAAGTGCTCTCGATGCTGGCGGGAGCTGGCTTTCGGCCGCTCCGGCTCGTCAGCATCGGGCTGGCGGTTGGGATCGTTCTGGATGCCCTCGCCACGGACACGCGGATCATGCCGGCGATCCTGGTGCTCGCCATGCTGATCGGGCTCGGGCAGATGATGCTGCGGCCCGACGCTGACGGCGCGATGGTGGACTGGGCGCTGACGCTGGCGCCGGCCATCTACGTCGGCGGCACCATGCACTACCTGATTCTGCTGCGGAATCTTCCGGACGGCCTGCTCTGGATCTTGACCGTGCTGGTGTGCACCTGGGTTTGCGACATCGCGGCATTCTTCGTGGGGCGGCGCTGGGGCAACGCTCGGCTGGCTCCGAAGATCAGCCCGGGCAAGTCGGTCGAAGGGGCCATTGGCGGGCTCGTCGGGGCGGTGCTCGCGGCGATGGTGCTCGGTCCGTTCCTGGACGACATCTTGCGAGCGGCCGGCCTGACCGTCGTCGGGACGTTCAGATTCCCGCGACTGGCCGGCCTCGGGCTGGCCATCGGCGTTTGCGCCATCGTCGGCGACCTGATGGAGTCGTTCATCAAGCGCCAGTGCGGGGCCAAAGACTCCGGCAATTTGATCCCCGGGCATGGCGGGATCCTGGACCGCATCGACAGCGTCTTATTGGCAGTGGTTGGCGCATACTTCTACGTGGTGACGACGTCATGAGCGAGCCCACCGACCTGAGCGAGCCCAACGTCATGAACGAGAACGACGGCAGACGCAAGCGGATCGCGATCCTCGGGTCGACCGGCTCGATCGGTCGGCAGACGCTCGACGTGATCGCCTGGCACCCGGACCGCTTCGAGGTGGTGGCGCTGGCTGCCCGCAACGACGCACCGCTGTTCCGCCAGCAGGTGGAGCGGTTCAAGCCGAAGCTGGCGGCGCTGACCGGGGCGACACATAACGGCTGGGCGCCCGACGAGACCACGATGTGCTTCGGCGAGCCGGCCCTGACCGAGCTTGCAACGGCCCCAGACATCGACCTGCTGGTGGTGGCGACCAGCGGCACGGCCAGCCTCGCGCCGACGATTGCCGCCCTCGACCTGGGCCGACCGGTGGCGCTGGCGAACAAGGAGGTGCTCATCATGGGCGGGCACCTCGTGATGGACGCGTCGCGGGCGTCCGGAGCGCCGCTGATCCCGGTCGACTCGGAGCACAGCGCGGTCTGGCAGTGCCTGATCGGCGAGGCGCCGCACCGGGTCCAGCGGCTGATCCTGACGGCTTCCGGGGGCGCGTTTCGCGACCTGCCGATCGATGAGCTGGCGAATGTGACGCCCGAGCAGGCGGTCAAGCACCCGAACTGGTCGATGGGGCCGAAGATCACGGTGGACTCGGCCACGCTGATGAACAAGGGTCTCGAAGTGCTGGAGGCGGCCTGGCTGTTCGACATGCGGCTCGACGACGTCAGCATCCTGATCCATCGCGAGAGCATCGTGCACTCGCTGGTGGAGCTGGTGGACGGCAGCGTCAAGGCCCAGCTCTCGCTGCCGGACATGCGCCTGCCGATCCAGTTTGCCCTCAGCTACCCGGACCGCCTGCCGGCCCCGACGCCGACGCTGGACCTGGCGCGGCTCGGGACGCTCTCGTTCGCGGAGGTGGACCGCGAGCGGTTCCGCTGCGCCTTCCTCGCCATTGAGGCCGGAAAGCGCGGCGACACCTATCCTGCCGTCATGAACGCCGCCGACGAGGTGGCCGTCGAGCTGTTCCTGACGGGCGTGATCCGCTTCGACCAGATCCCGTCCGTGGTGGAGGAGGTCGTGGAGCGGCACGTGCCGTCCCGCGACCCGAGCCTGGAAGAGGTCTGCGAGTCCGACGCCTGGGCACGGGATGCCGGGCGCCGAGTGGCGGGCGCGCTGTCGGCTCGCTAGGCGCTCGGCTCGCCTTGCGTCACTGCCTTGGATCGCCTGGGGAATGGCATTCGCCACTGGAGCATTAGGCAGGGGAGGAACGAAGAAGGCACCGGTTGACAGCGCATGGTACCGGACTCGAGCGCGCTGGCGTCCGGCATACTTCGTTCCTCATCGGATGGTTTCGCGATTGGGGACCGTCTGT
>JAXLXF010000047.1:0-56947 GCA_046328125.1 Chloroflexota bacterium | reverse complement strand
GTTGCGGGTGGCATGAGCGCGGTCTGGGAGTCGCTGCTGGAGGGGTTCCGCTACATCCTCGGCTCGCCGATCCACCGTGGGCTGCTCGGCGCGGCGTTCGTCTTGCTGGTGCTCGGAGCACCGGTCTTGCTGATCATGCCGGTCTTCTCGGAGCATGTGTTCGCGGTTGGGGCGACGGGCCTGGGGTTGCTGCTCTCGGCCAACGGGATCGGCGCGCTGATCGGGACGTTCGGGGTCGCGGCGCTGACCGGCCTGCCCCGACTCGGGCTGATCCAGCTGGGGTTCGGCTTCGCGTTCGCCGTCTCGATCGTCGGCTTTGCGCTAGCGCCGTCGATGCCGCTGGCGATCGTGATGATGGGACTGTTCGGCGCGTTTCAGTCGAGCTACATGTCGCTCAACAGCACGATGCTGATGGGCAACACGGACCCGAGGTTGTACGGACGCGTGCTGAGCGTGACGCTGATGACGTTCGCGGTCCAGCCGATCGCCGCGCTGCCGCTGGCCTGGGCCACCGACCAGATGGACCCGCGCACGGCGGTGTTGATCGCCGGCGTCCTGGTGGCGGTGGCGCTGGCGGCCGTCTCGCTGGTCAACCCGGCCACTCGCCGCGCCCGCTGACGCCACGTCTTCGCCTCCATTCAAGGAAGCTTCCTACTGACAGCGCGTGCCCTGATTCCGAATCACCCCACGCTTAGCTATGATTCTGAGGTCGCAATTGGGGAGGGCGAACGATGCCAAAGGCACGAGCTGGGAGAGTAGCGGCTCAAACTCACTCTGGGACTGACGCGCAGCGCTTTCTGGATGCCTACGTCCGGGAGGCGTCGAAGCTGAGCGTTGTTTGGGAGATTCGTTCTGAGACAACCGGCGACGGCCTTTGCATCTGGACGTTGATCGACGCCGAGCCGATGGCATTTGAGCCCCGGAAGTCGGTGTACAACGCCGAGCTCGTGGCATCAGACGCTGCTCCCGAGGCACTGGTCGATTTCCGGCTGGTCAACCGTCGCGAGTACTCGGACGATCAACTGGAATGGGCGTTCCCAGACATCGGCCAACTCGTGTGGCGACGCGCGATGCCCTCCTGACGTGCCCTCCAAAGCCGAGCATCTTGCAAAGGCCGAGAGCAACGAGCGCCTCTCGATACAGCTGCGATCTGGCCCTGACCCGGCCTGGTCAGTGACCATCCTGTTCTACGCCGCGCTTCATCTGGTCGAAGCCACGCTGGCGCCACACGGGCATTCTCCGAATCATAGCGCCCGCCTCGCGACTATCAGATTCGACCGGCGATTTCGTCCGGTCCAGGCGGAGTATCGTTTCTTGTACGACCTGAGTCTCAGAGCACGCTACGACTGCCGTCCATTCAATGAACAGGACGTGCAGGCGATCTACGACGCGTACTACGAGCCGATAAAGCGCCACCTGCAACCGCTGCTCGGGTTTAGCTTCTGATGCGCCGGGCTAGGAGCGGCGCTGGCCGGGGCGTGGCGCCGCCGCTGGAGCCGGGGCGGGCTTGCTGACCGCTGCCGGCGCCGCCAACGGCGCCGGGCGGGGCGCGAGAGCTGCTGCCGCTCGGGCGGGTGCGGGCGCGGGGGAGCGCGTTGGCTGTGGCGCCACCAACCGCGCCGTCGAAGGTGCGGAAGGCGGTGGCGCAGCGGCCTGTGGCTTTGGGGCTGGTGGCTGAGGAGCCGGCGCCGGCGTGGGTGGTGCTGGCTTCGGGGTTGGGGCGGGAGCCGGCGCTGCTGCCGCCGACACGGCTGCTGGCGCGGGCTTTGGCGGGGCCGGTGGGGGTGGGACCGGGGTTGGAGCCACTGGCCTGGGCGGGGCCGGCGCTGGCGGAGGCGGTGGCGCGGCAGTGGACGACTGTGGGGCGGAAACGGGCGGCGCCGGAGGCGGTGGGGCAGCGGTGGGTGGGACGGCTGTCGGAGGCACTGCCGTCGGAGGCACTGCGGTGGGTGGGACGGCTGTCGGCGGGACGGGTGTCGGATGCGCGCCGGCAGCAGCTGACGACGTGGCGGGCTGGCTGGTGGGCGGGACAGCCGTTGGTGGCGCGTCTGGGGTCGGCACCGCCGACCCGGCAGCTGTCGTCGAGCTAGACGGCGTGAATGTCGCTGGAGCTACTGTTGGGGTGGCGGTGGCGGCTGGCACCATCGCCGTCGCCGGCGGGGCCGCGACGAGCGAGAGCGAGTCGGCCGAGACGGCGGTCGGCGCCCCGGCGATGAGGATGGGCGCAGGCGTCGGCTGGGCGGCGGCTGCCACGACCGACGAGCTGGGCGCAGCAGTGGGGGTCGGGGTGGCGACAGATCGCTGGTCCGGGCTCTGCTGGCCGAGGGCCGGCGGCGCGCCGATTCGCAGCCAGCTCGGCAGCGCGGTCGGCTGCACCTTCGGGATGGTCGGGGTGGCGCCGATGGCGGCGAACCGCTGCTGGACTTCGGCGCCGTTCGGGTTGACTTGATAGGCGCGGCTCAGGCTGGCGATCGTGGCCGGGCGGTCGCCGGCGTCGAGCTCACGGTCGCTCGCCTTGACGAGCAGGGCGTAGAAGCGCGGTCGAATCTCGCGGAAGTCGGGATTGACGGTGAACACCACGTCGGCGGCCTTGAGCGCGAGATCGTCGTCATGGCCGAGAATGACGTCCAGAAGGTTCCAGAGCATCTGAAGCGCGAACTGCTTCTTCGCGATCAGGGGGCGGTCGTCGTCGCGCGACGGCGTCTTCAGCGCGATGTCGTAGGCGGCAATCGCGTCGTCGTTGTGGCCGGCCATGGCTAGCTGCTGGGCCTGGCGGGTGTAGACGTCCGCCACCGCTGCGCTCACGGCTGGCGAGGTCGGCGCCGAGACGCGCAGGTCGTCCACGATCCTGCGGGCGTCGTCCAGCCGACCGTCGTCCAGGGCGGCGTGGGCCTGTGCGAGCGCCTGGTCGGGGTTGGCGGTCTGATCGGGGTCAAAGGCGACCACGGCCGGCGCGGCCGGGGCCGGCGGGACGACGTTCGGCGCGATGGCGGTGGCGAGCACGGGGGCCGGCAGCCCGACGATGGGCAGGACAGCTGTCGGGGCGGGCTGCTTCGGGGGCGCCTGCTCCGGGCCGACCGTGGGCGTGAGTGCCGGGGCGACGCCCGGTACGGACGCGACCTGGCTGTCGGACGTCGCGACCGGCTGGAAGCCGGGGACGGTCGAGGTGCCGAGCGTGTGCCAGGAGAGTGCGACCAGCAGCACCACGACGCCCGCGCCGACCAGCCAGGGCCAGCGTGCCGGATCTGAGGTGGCGAGGACCGGCACCGGGGTTGGCGGTGTCGGGAAGCGGGCGAGGCCGGCCGAGCGGGTCAGGGGCTCGTCGCGGCCGGTCATCGTTGGGTTGTTGGCATCTGCCAACGCGGCCGCGACCAGTCCCGGGAATTCGGGCGGGGTGATCGCTTCGGAGATGTCGTCTGGCCCACCGCGCGGCTGGCGTGGGCCGACCAGCTGGAGCTCGCGGTCAGCAGTGGGGCCGACATCGTCGACCGGGCGCGCCTCGCGGGTCGGCGGATCGATCGCGTCCTCCGTCGGATGGTCGGCGGTCGGGCGGTCCACGTCGGTGTCGAGCGCGGCCACGATCTCGGTTTCGCCGGTCTCGCCGCGACGCAGCGCCTCGGCGGTCGTTCGGAGCGCGCCGAAGGCCGGGTTGGCGCTCTCGGGCAGGCGGTCGAGCTCGGCGGTCGCGCCGCGCCAGTCGCCGGCGGCGAGCAGGCGCGTCACGTTCGCGCGGACCGTCAGCTGCGAGCGGAGATCGCGGACCTGGTCGGCTACCTCGACCACGGTCGGGTCGCGCGGGATGGCGGTGCTGGCCTGCTGCACCAGCCAGTCGGCGCGCTCCACATCCTCCCGGGCCAGGGCAGTCCGCGCCGAGTCGAGCAGGCTGGCCGCTTCGAGGGCCGGCACCAGCGCGTCGGCGAAGCTGGAGACGTTGCCGTACCGCTCGTACGGCTCTTTTCCGAGCTCCCGCGCGATGACCCGCTCGACCGTCTCCGGCAGCTCCGGCCGGCGCGACCGGACCGGCGGCGGCGGCGTGTGGACGTGGGCGTACCCCATCGCCGGCGGGGTCAGATCGCCGAACGGCGTCTTGCCGACCAGCAGCTCGAAGGCGAGGATGGCCAGCGCGTACCCATCTGAGAAGACGTCGGCCGGCCGGCCGTCGAACAGCTCGGGGGCCATGTAAGCGACGGTGCCCATCGTCAGGCCGCTGACCGACCACGTGCCGTCCATGGCCCTGGCTATGCCGAAGTCGAGCAGCGTGACGTGGTCGTCGGCGTCCACAAAGACGTTGGCCGGCTTGACGTCTCGGTGCAGAATGTTGCGGTCGTGGGCGTACTGGAGCGCGTCCGCAAGCTGGCGGACCACGCGCGCGGCCCGGTCTGGCGGTAGCGGGCCACTCGCGCGCAGCAGCTGGTTCAGCGGGCGGCCGTCCAGGAGCGCCATCGCCAGGTAGTGCTGGCCGTCAGCCTGTCCGACATCGTAGACGGGGACGATGTTCGGGTGGTCCAGCGAGGCTGCCAGGCGCGCCTCGCGGTAGAACATCCGCAGGAACGTCTCGTCGGCGGCGAGGTGAGGCTGGAGGATCTTGACGGCGCGAGGCTGCCGCAAGAGTCGGTGCTCGGCGCGATAGACGAAGCCCATGCCGCCGACGCCAAGCTGCTCGCCGAGATCGTACGGTCCGATGGATTGAGAGCTCTCCCGTGCCACAGCCCACCCCGATTCCCAGGCCACGCCGGCAGCACCGAATCGTCTCGGACGGCGCCGGTTGGTAGCGTAGCGAAATCACGCGCATGTCGCCATGCTGCGAGGCGGGCCCTCTCGGCGGCCCTCCCCCGATCCGATCGGGAGCGACCGCACCGCCGACACAATCATGACATAACGGTCTAACCCTCGCGCTACCCCTCCGGTTGCCATTTCGCTTGCAGTTGGCTGAAATCTCGCGCGCGGAACGGTGCGCGCGACGGCACGCCCGAATGCGGCTTGAACGGCGCGCCCGCCCGCACTACGATGCCGGCCAGCGGCGCCGCGATGGCGCCGCCAAGTACCACGCAGCTGCTGTGCTGTTCTGTCACCCCCCGATCTCAGCGGACAGAGCTCTCAGCGAAGGGGCGAGGAGCAATGACTGCCGAACCACGCCAATCCGCTCTACCCGCCGCTCCGGACGACGCGCAGGCCATCGAGATGTATCGTCAGATGGTGATGATCCGGCGCTTCGAGGAGCTGGCGCTCAAGCTCAGGTTAGACGACCGCATCCACGGCGTCGTCCACCCGTACGTCGGGCAAGAGGCGATCGCCGTCGGGGTGTGTGCCAACCTCCGCGCGACCGACCGGATCGTCAGCAACCATCGCGGCCACGGCCACTGCATCGCGAAGGGCGCGGACGTCAACCGGATGATGGCCGAGCTGTTCGGGCGCCGCGATGGCTACTGCAAGGGCAAGGGCGGCAGCATGCACATCGCGGATTTTGACGTGGGCATGCTCGGCGCGAACGGGATCGTCGGGGCTGGCCTGCCCATCACGGCCGGGGCCGGCGTCGCGGCGCAGCTCGAAGGCTCGGACGCCGTGGCGGTCGGCTTCTTCGGGGACGGCGCGACCGGCGAGGGGCCGTTTCACGAGTCGCTCAACATCGCCTCGCTCTGGAAGCTGCCGGTGATCTGGGTCTGCGAGAACAACCAGTACGCCGTCGAGACGCCGGTCGCGGCCGGGCTGGCCGCGACGAACGTGGCGGACCTGGCGGCTGGCTACAACATGCCGGGCTACGTGGTGGACGGCAACGACGTGCTGGCCGTCTACGACGCCGTTCACGAGGCGGTGCGGCGGGCCAGGGCCGGCGAAGGCCCGACCCTGCTGGAGTGCAAGACCTGGCGGAAGTATCAGCACGCCCTGCGTGACGTGATCGCAGTGGATCGCCGTCCGGCGGACTTGATCGCCCACTACGCGGACCGCGACCCGCTGGCCGGCTTCGAGAAGTACCTGCTGGAGCGCGGGATCATGAACGCGGACCAGCTGGCGGACGTGGGCCAGAGCATCGACGCGGAGCTGGAGGACGCGGTGGCGTTCGCGGACGCCAGCCCGTATCCAGAGCCTGAAGAGGCGCTGGAGGACGTGTTCGCGCGGTAGTTGGGGGTTCGGATGGCAACGATGAGCTTCGCCGCCGCGCTCGAAGCGGCGATGACCGAAGAGATGCGGCTCGATTCAAAGGTCTACACCATGTCCACGGCGCCGTCGCCGGGGCTGCTCCAGGAGTTCGGCACCACGCGCGTGCGCCGGATGCCGATCTCCGAGGCGACCATGACCGGCATCGCGGTCGGCTCGGCCGGCTGCGGGTTCCGGCCGGTGGTACACTGGCGCTCGGTGACGTTCGCCTTCATGGCGTTCGACCAGGTGGTCAACCAGGCGTGCAAGATCCGCTACATGTTCGGCGGCCAGCGCGATTTCCCGATCGTGTTCCGGGCCAGCTACCTGAACGGCACCCGCTCGGCGGCCCAGCACTCCCAGACCGGGTACGCGCTGTACGCGCATCTCGCCGGCCTGAAGGTGGTGCTGCCGTCCGGCGCTGCCGACGCCCGGGGGCTGCTCAAGACGGCCATCCGGGACAACAACCCGGTAGTCTTCTTCGAGCCGGGCCGGATCGACCCGATCGTCGAGGAGGTGCCGGACGGCGACGGGCTGGTGCCAATCGGGGTGGCGTCCGTGAAGCGGCCGGGCACGGACGTGACGGTCGTGGCGCTCGGCTACATGGTCTACCCGGCCCTGGCAGCCGCCGAGCAGCTGGCGAAAGAGGGCGTCTCGGTGGAGGTGGTCGATCCGCGCACGCTGGTGCCGCTGGACGCCGACACGATCCGCCAGTCCGTCCAGAAGACCGGCCGCCTGATCGTCGTGGACGAGTCGGCGCCGACCTGCTCGATGGCGTCCGAGATCGCGGCGGTGGCGGCCGAGGACTGGGAGACGTGCCGCCAGTTGAAGGCGCCGATCCGCCGGGTCACGACGGCCGCCGTGCCGATCCCGTTCAGCCCGCCGCTGGAGGATTACGTCCTGCCGGACGAGGGGAACATCACTGCCGCCGTCCGCGAGGTGTTGGGGTATGCGGAGGCCATGGCTCGCTGACGCCTGGGGCGCGTCACTTCTGGTCAGGCCGAACGTTCTTTTGTCGATGTGGAGTGTTGTGCGCTGCTCGCGATGAAGCGGGTATCGTAGCGCCTGCCTGGCTTGTGGATGCCCGGCGGGTCTGGGGACGATTGGCACGGAGGGGTGGAGCATGAAAGCCTGGTCCTGGCTTGTCGGTGTTCTCGTCGCGGCGCTGTTGGGGCTCGTCTGGGAGCTGCCGGTGCAGGCACAGCCGGCGCCGCCGGCCTTGCCGCCGAACGCGATGGCGGTGGCCTCGGGGCTGGTCAATCCGCGCGGGTTCACGTTTGCGCCGGACGGCGCACTGGTCGTGGCGGAGGCCGGGGCGGTTCCGGAAGGGTTCGAGGCGCCGCACGGCCCGCCGACCCCGATGTTCCTGCCGGCGACCACGAAGACCGGGCGGGTCTCGAAAATCGACCCGAGCACGGGCCAGCGCACGAGCCTGATCGAGGGGCTGCCGTCGGCGGCCAGCTCGTTCGGGGATACGCTCGGTCCGGTCAACGTCGCCTATCTCGGGACCGACCTGTACGTCCTGATCTCGGCCGGGCCGGTCCACGGCTGGCCCAACTACCCGTCCGGCGTCTACAAGGCGAACGCGGACGGCACCGTCCGGCTGGTCGCCAACCTGGACGCGTTCAACTCGAAGAACCCGACCGCGTTCATCGCGCCGGACGACGAGATCAGCAACCCGTACGATATGGTGGCCGCTGACGGCGCCCTCTGGATCACGGATGGCAACCGTGCCCAGGTGTACAAGGTGACCCCGGACGGCACCATCACGCGGGTCGCGGACCTGTCGACCGGGCACCCGGTGACCACCGGCATCGCGGCGGCGCCGGGCGGCGGCGTGATCACGGTCGAGCTGACGGCGGTCCCGTACGTCCAGGGCTCCGCCCGCGTCATGAAGATCGGGCCGACCGGCGAGTCCTCGGTGGTGGCGCGAGCGGCCACGGCCGGGACCGGCCTCGCCGTGGCGAGCGACGGCACGATCTTCGTGGTCGAGCACGCCGAGAGCCTGGGTAGGCCGCCGTTCCTGTCGCCGGGCACGGGCCGGGTCGCAAAGCTGACCGCCGACGGGAAGCTGGAGACCGTCGCGGGCGGCCTGATGTGGCCGACGATTGCACGGGTCGGCGCGGACGGGTCACTCTTCGTGTCGAACTTCAGCGTGGACGCCGATCACGGCGAGGGCCAGATCCTCAAGATCGCTCTCGCGTCAGGCATGTAATCCGGCGCCGCCTGTACCGACACCAGGCGGCCCGCGCGCCGTGTCGGGCTCGTTGTGTAGCTGAGCCCGACGCGCACGCTCGATGCGCTCACCCCATCACGTTCTGAGAGGCTGCCAACGGTGTGTCGAAGGATTGCTGAAACGCTGACGAAAGCGGTCGTGCTGGCCGGGCTCGTGGGACTGGTGCTGGCCGTCGTGGCCGGCTCGCGGCCGTCGCAGGCGGCGACCGTCACGGTGGACATCAAGGATCTGGCGTTCAGCCCGGCGACCATTCAGGTCGCGCCGGGCGACACAGTGACCTGGACGAACAGCGAGGAGATCATGCCGCACGACGTCACGTCCGGCAGCGTGGGTCAGCCCGATCTCGGACAGCAGTTCGGCTCCGAGATCCTGATGCCCGGCCAGGCGTTTACGGCGACGTTCACGGACGCCGGCGAATTCGTCTACTTGTGCAAGCTGCACCCGACCATGAGCGGGGTGGTGATCGTCCAGGCGAACTGACGGTGCGGCGCGGCGCCGTGCGGGATCGGGAGCTACTCTATGACTGATTCGAGCTCGGATTCGAGTCCTGCGCCGCGGGCGTTTTCGCTGTCGGCGAACCACGTCGGCGTCGGCGTGAGCGACCTCGCCCGCTCGATCTCTTTCTACCGCGACCTGCTCGGGTTCAACGTCGCGTACGAGCGCGGCGAGGTGACCGCCGAGTACATGCCTCGACTGGTGGGCATCCCCGGCGCTCGGTTGAAGATCGCCGGCCTGGACATTCCGGGCCTGCACCTTGACCTGATCGAGTACATCGAGCCGAAGGGCGCCCCGAAGGCCGGCCCGCCGAACGACGTCGGCAACGTCCACATCGGGTTCACGGTGGACGACATGTGGGCGGCGTACAACCACCTGAAGGCGGCTGGCGTCCAGTTCATGTGCGAGCCGGTCAGCCCGACGGTGGGTCCGAACAAAGGCGGCTGGGCGGTCTACTTCGTGGATCCGGACGGCGTGACGCTGGAGATGATCCAGAAGCCGAAGTAGGCCCCAGCTCGATGGTCCAGGCGCTCCTCGCGTGAGGCCGCGTCACCGCGCGGTGTAGTCGGCGTACTCGGCGTGGCTGGCCGCCTCGACGACCGGTGCCGCGCTCTGCGCGATCACGCCCAGGAACAGCCCTGCGACCAGCAGTGCCCGCCCGAGCCACAAGACGACTGAGATCCGCTCCATGGTGATGTCCCCCTTGCCCCCGCGTGGTGTGGGCCGCTCTGGTGTGGCCCTCGTGACACCATCATTCTGCGCCTGAGCGGACGGGGCGTTCCGTCACCGGGCTCATAATGGGAGAGCTCGCGGGCTAACAGGACGAGTTGTGAGTTGCGAGGGGCGAGGGGCGAGGGGCGAGGGGCTGGAACCGGTACCATTCACCGGCGGCTGAAGCCGGTCGCCGATTGCCGGCCTCGCCCCGCGCGCGAGGTGAAACCTTCGCGGAGCGAGTAGCGCACCCGTGGCGACCGAATCCAGCGCCGATTCTCTCGCGTCAACGTCGCTGGCGCGGCGACCATGACCGTCGACGCGCCAGACGCCTCGATTGGCTCGGGCATGGGCTCGTCGGCGTCCGGTGTTGGCCTACCTGGGGACGTTGCGACAGCCGGCGAGCCGCGCGATGTCGCGGAGCCCGGCACGTTCGACGGACAGCGCCGCAACGTCTGGCTGCTCGGCATCGACATGGCCGTCTTCGCGATGGGGCTGGGTGCGCTCGGGCAGTTGACGGTGATCCCGCTGTTCGTGAGCAAGCTGACCGACAACCCGCTTGCTATCGGAGCGGTGGCCGCCGCGATCCAGTTCGGCTGGCTGCCGCAGATCCTGGTGGCCGGGCCGGTCGAGCGGAGCGCCCGCAAGTGGCCGTGGGTCACCCGCTACAGCTTCCTCGAGCGCTTCCCGACGCTGGTGCTGGCGTTCGCGGCGCTGGCGGTCCCGTATGCCGGGCCGTGGGTCGTGGTGCTCGTCTACCTCTGCTGCTTCGCGCAGACGGCGTTCGGCGGGCTGGTGGTGGCGCCCTGGCTGGACGTGATCGCGCGGGTGGTGCCGAGCCGGCTGCGTGGGCGGTTCTTCGGCGTTTCCAACACCGTTGGGGCGCTGCTCGGGGCAGCCACCGCTGCTGCCGTCGCGCCGCTGCTGGACTGGCTGCCGTTTCCGTACGGGTTCGCGGCCTGCTTCGGGGTGGCGGCGCTGATTTACGGCCTGGGCCTGATCCCGATCTTCATGGTCCGCGAGCCGCCCGGCCCGCCGCCCCGGCCGCCGCGACCGTTCCGCGAGCAGTTGGGTGAGCTGCCGGCCGTCCTGACGGCGGACCGCCCGTTCCGCCAGTTCATGCTGGGACTCTGCATCGCGGCGCTCGCCACCATGAGCGGCGGGTTCGTGGTGGTGTACGGCGTGACGGTGCTGGGCGCTCCAGACGACATGGCCGGGTGGTACACCGCGAGCCTGTTCGTCGCGCAGATGGTCGCCAACACCGTGCTCGGCTGGCTGGGGGACCGGCATGGCTTCGCCGCCGTGGGCCGGGTGATGGCGCTGGCGACTGCCGGGGTCGGCGTGGTGGCGCTGGCGGCCCCGAGCGCGACCTGGCTGCTGCTGGCGTTCGTGCTGCTCGGGGTGGTTCAGTCAGGCAGCATGCTGGCCCGCCTGAGCGGCCCCATCGAGTACGCCCCGCCAGAGCGGCGGCCGTCGTACGTGGCGCTGGCGTTCGGGATCTTCGGGCCGTGCTCGGCGGTGGCGCCGCTGGTCGGCGGGCAGATCGTGGCGACGCTCGGCTACGGCTGGCTGTTCGGCGTGAGCGCCCTGATCGGGCTGCTGGCGGTGCCGGTGCTCGGTCGGGGCGCGCGGGCGCCGGCTCGGAGCGCGCGATGACCGCGGCCCCAGAGAGTCGCCCGGTCATCGTCGCACGCCCGCGCACGGTCGGTCCAGAGCAGCGCCGGAGCATTACGCTGCTCGGCTCGGAGATCTCGCTGTTCATGACGGCGTACGGGCTGGTCGGACCGCTGACGTTCGTGCCGCTGTTCGTGAGCAAGCTGTCAGACGACCCGCTGGCCGTGGGAGCGGTGACGGCGGCGTTCCAGCTGGGCTGGATTCCGCAGTTGTTCGTGGCCGGGTACGTGGAGCGGAGCCGGCGCAAGTGGGTCTGGGTCCAATGGTTCGGGACCATCGAGCGGGCGCCGGCGCTGTTGCTGGCGCTCTGTGCGCTGGCCGCGCCGGTCGTCGGCGCGCCGATCCTGGCCGGCGTCTATCTCGCGTGCTTCATGCAGGCGTTGTGCGGCGGCTTGGCGACGACGCCCTGGATGGACGTGGTGGCGCGAGCCGTGCCGCCCTGGCTCCGAGGGCGCTTCATGGGCGGCTTCAGCATGGCCGGCTCGCTGCTGGGAGCTGTGGGGGCCACGCTGGCGGCGCCGTTGCTGGACTGGCTGCCGTTCCCGTACGGCTTCGCGGCCTGCTTCGGACTGGCGTTCGCGATCTTCCTGGTCAGCCTGATCCCGCTGTTCCTGTTCCGCGAGCCGCCGGGACCACCACCGCGCCCGCCGCGCCCGTTCGCCTCACAACTGGCCGAGCTGCCGGCGATCCTTCGAGACGACCCGCCGTTTAGACGGTACGTGAGCGGTCTGGCCTGCGCCGCGCTCGGCACGATGAGCAACGGGTTCCTGGTGGTGTACGCCGTCTCAGAGCTGGGCGCCCCTGACGACCTGGCGGCCTGGTACACGGCGGCGCTGCTGGTGGCCCAGACGACGATGAGCCTGCTGTTCGGCTGGCTGGCGGACCACCACAGCTTCCGGGCGGTGGGGATCGCGGTGGCGCTCGGGACGGCGCTCCAGGCGCTGGTGGCCTTGTTGGCGCCCGGCCCAGGCTGGATGCTGGCGGCGTTCGTGCTGCTCGGAGCGACCCAGTCCGGCGGGATGCTGGCCCGGATGACTGGCCCGGTCGACTACGCGCCACCGGAGCGCCGCCCAACCTACGTGGCGCTGTCCGGCGCGCTGGTGAGCTGCTGCACGGCCATCGCGCCGCTGGTGGGTGGGCCGGTGGTGGCGAGCCTGGGGTACGGCTGGCTGTTCGCGCTGAGCGCCGGAGCATCGCTGCTGGCGCTGCCGCTGCTGGGGCCGGGCGCGGCTGCCGCCAAATCCCGGCACGCCGTATAGAAACCCCTCACCACCCGTCTCCCCCTCGCCCTCGCAAGGGAGAGGGGGTCGGGGGTGAGGGGTTCTCTGACACTGTGACGGCCATCACAGCATGAGAACGGCGGCTGGGCGTACGCTCAGGCAAGGCTCAGACGAACGGGCTGACGATGTGCTTGACAGGTGACCCCCGACACGCGATAGTGCCGCCGCGTTCGGGAGTGGCCGAGAGGATCGGGGAGCTGGGAGAGGGATGATGGCCGACGACGCCACTGCTGCCGTCGCACGGCTGGAGGCCGAGCTCCGCGAGCTGCGGAGGCAGTACGACGTCTCTCGTGACGAGAACGCCGCGCTGAGCTCGGAGCTGGCCGAGGCGCGCGAGCAGCAGACCGCGACATCCGAGATCCTGCGCATGGTCGCGTCGTCGCGTGTCGATCTCTTCGGTGTCCTCGATGGATTGGCGGAACGGGCCATTCGTCTGTGCGGCGCTTCGTCGGCGCGGCTCTATCTGGTGGATGGAGACGCGTTGCGCATCGTCGCCTCAGTCGCTGGCTCCGACGAGGTCCGGGCGATCGTACGAGAGATCGCTCCGGTCGGCTTCGTAACCAAGCTTTCGGTGCGTTCGCCGACCGGACGGGCGGCACTCGAATGCCGGCCGATCCAGATCGAGGACGCGCACAGTGCCGCTTCGCAAGCCGAATTCCCTGTGATGGTGACGGGTGGTACTTCCGCTCGGACGCGCCTGCATGTGCCGCTTCAACGGGATGGTGCCGCGCTCGGGGTGCTGGCGGTCTCACGGGAGGATGTCAGACCGTTTTCGGATCGCGAAATTGGTTTGATTCAAACATTCGCGGATCAAGCCGTCATCGCCATCGAGAACGCCCGGTTATTCGACCAGTTGCAGGTGAGCAACACCGAGCTCACCGAAACGCTCGAACAGCAGACCGCGATGGCGGAGATTCTCCGCGTTATCAGTACCTCGCCAACGGACATTCAGCCGATCCTCGACACGGTGATCCGGAACGCCGTGGCGATGTGCGAGGGAGTGTTCGGGATTCTCTGCCTGTATGTGGAAGGGCAGATCGCCGTCGAGGCGGTCCACGCGGTGAGCACGCAGGGTATTGACGCATTGCTCCGGTCGTTCCCGCAGCCACCAAACCGTGGCTACATGGCTGGACGAGCGGTTCTGGATCGCGTGGTGGCACACACCGCGGATGTCATGACCGAGCCTGGCTACGCGCTACGCGATCTGGTCGAGCCGATCGGCTACCGGGCGTATCTGGCCGTCCCGTTGCTGCTCGGCGGCACGGTCGTTGGCGTGATGGGGATCGGCCGGCCGGAGGTTGCGGACTTCTCAGCGAGGCAGATCGAGCTCGTCAAGACGTTCGCCGATCAAGCCGCAATCGCCATCGAGAACGCGCGGCTGTTTCACGAGCTCCAGGAGCGCAACGCCGAGCTTCAGGAGAGCAACCGTCAGGTCACCGAAGCGCTGGAGCAACAGACGGCGATGGCGGAGGTGCTCCGGGTCATCGCTTCCACTCCGACGGACCTGCAGCGGGTTCTCAACACGCTGACCGATACCGCCGCGCGCCTGTGTGGGGCCGAGCATGCCGTCGTCCAGGTGCCCGACGGCGACGTGCTTCGCGTCGTCGCGAGCATCTCTACAACCGAGGATGATGCCCGCCACTGGGCCGCTCTCAACGTGAAGCGCCGCGCAGCCGGAATTCCGCAGCCGCCGATCACACTCGTGCCCGAGAGGATCGCGGGCCGGGCTGCCCTGGAACGTCGGACCATCTACGTGGCAGACTTGGCCGAAGCGACGGAGCGCGAGTTCCCCGCGAGCCGTGAGATCTTCTTGGCGAGGGGCGTGCGGTCGCAGGTGACGGCGCCGCTCATCCGAGGCGACGCGCTGCTCGGCGTGTTCACGCTGCATTCGCTCCGAACTCACGCCTTCAGTCCGTCTCAAGTGGCGCAGCTCGAGACGTTCGCCGATCAAGCCGTGATCGCCATTGAGAATGCTCGCCTGTTCGAGGAGTTGGAGCAGCGGAACGCGGAGCTGACGCTGGCGCTCGACCAGCAGACGACGACATCCGAGGTGCTACGGGTGATCGCCTCGTCGCCCACCGATCCGACCAAGGCGCTCGACGCCATCGCTTTGGCGGCAGCGCGATTCACCGGGTCTGAAGGCGCGGCCATTCAGCAGGTGGTCGATGGTCGGCTCAGCTGGGTCGGTCTGGCCGGGCGTGCACGAGAAGGCGCGGAATCAGCGTACCGCAGTGGCCTGCCAGGCAACTCGATCTCCGCCGACACGATGTCGGGGCGAGCGCTCCTGGAGCGTCGGACGATTCATGTCCCGGATGTCGCGGCAGTCGTGGAGACCGAGTTCCCAGATTCGCATCCCGTGTTCCAGGTGATCCAGCAACGCTCGCAAGTCACGATGCCGCTCCTGCGTGATGGGCACGCCATCGGGGTGCTCGGAGTGTTTCGCTGGACGTTGCGGCCCTTCACTGAGCGCGAGATCGGGCTGTTAGAGTCTTTCGCGGACCAGGCCGTCATCGCGATTGAGAACGCCCGGCTGTTCGAGGAGCTCCAGGAGGCGAATGCGCAGCTCGCCAAGGCGAGCCAGCACAAGTCGCAGTTCCTGGCGAACATGTCCCACGAGCTCCGGACGCCGCTCAACGCCATCATCGGCTACTCCGAGATGCTCCAGGAGGAGGCGGAAGAGGTTGGCGACGAGGCGTACATTCCGGATCTCCAGAAGGTGAACGCGGCCGGCAAGCACCTGCTCGGCCTGATCAACGACATCCTGGATCTCTCCAAGATTGAGGCCGGCCGGATGGACCTCTACCTGGAGGACTTCTCAGTCGGCCAGCTCGTCCAGGACGTGGCTGCCATCGTCCAGCCGCTGATGGAAAAGAACAGCAACGAGATGGTGGTGGTCTGCCCACCCGACATCGGAACCATGCACGCAGACCAGACCAAAGTTCGCCAGACCTTGTTCAACCTACTCTCCAACGCGGCCAAGTTCACCGATCACGGACGGATCGAGCTGCGAGTCGACAGCAGACGAGGTACCAGCAGACGAGACGAGAGCGGACCGGACGGTGCTGTTGTTTCGGCGTCCGCTCCTCTCTCGTCTGCTCCCGGCTCGTCTGCTCTCGTCTTCTCCGTCAGCGACACCGGCATCGGGATGACCGAGGAGCAGCTGGGCCGGCTCTTCGAGGCGTTCTCCCAGGCGGAAGCCAGCACCAGGAGCAAATACGGCGGGACGGGACTCGGGTTGGCAATCAGCCGCCACTTCTGTCGGATGATGGGCGGCGACCTGACCGTGACCAGTCAGTACGGCGAAGGGTCAACGTTTACGGTCACGCTGCCAGCCCAGGTCGAGTAGCCGGCCGCCGCCTATACTTCCCCGCCGTGTTCTGGCATCGGCTCGTCGTGCGTCACCCCGCGCGCAGCTGGAGCGCGGCAGGGAGAGGATGTCTGGATGAGCATTTCGATTCGCTGGCTCGATCACACCGCCATCGCCGTGCACAGCATCGAGGACGCGCTGCCGTTCTACCGCGACGTCCTGGGTGGCGATCCGCAGGAGCTCTCGCACAGCCCGAACAACGGCTTCTCGGCGCTGACCTTGCGCTACCCCCATGGCGGCGGCATCGAGCTGATTACGCCGTTGGGGCCGAGCGGCTTCGTCCACGACTTCCTGGCGCGGCGCGGCGAGGGCGTCCACCACATCACGTTCCTGGTGAACGACCTGCGGGCCGCCGTGGCCGAGGCGAAGGCGGCCGGGCTGCGCGTGGTGGACGAGAACTATGAGCGACCGGAGTGGCAGGAGGCGTTCATCTCGCCGAGGAGCGCCAACGGCACCATCGTCCAACTGGCCCAGACGAACAAGGATCTCGACGAGCGGCAGGCGCTCTGGCCGGCCGACGCCTACCGCGTCCACCAGCACGGCGGCGACGAGTCCGCCTGACGGGCATGCCCGGCTCGCGAGTGCTCGGCAAGCGACGAGACGCTGGCCGTCGCCTCCCCTCGTGGCACGGCCCGCCACGAACGGGTATCCTCACTCGGCGCCTCGCCGTGTGACCTGCTCGTTTCGATGGCTGTGCGCAATCGTGTCGCCTGCCCTCGCGGGAGGAAACGCGGCCGTTACTGACGCTCGTGCGACGGATCAGGCTCGTACCCGTCGCTACCACGCCGATGGGGTTCTGCATGTATCGACCGGTCCGCCTGCTCCTGGCGACTGTGCTCGCGCTGCTGGTCGTGCTTTCGCCGAAGGTGCCGCCGACGCTGGCGCAGGTCCAGGATGGCGCCACGCTGACCGTCCTGCGCGGCCAGGTGGCCGTCGTGCATCCGGACGGCTCGGCGATCCAGCCGGCCGCGAGCGGCACCGTCGTCAAGGCTGGCGACGAGATCCGCACGCTGACGAAGACCGGCGCGCTGATCACGTTCTACGTCGGCACCGAGATCGAGATGGGCGAGGAGACGATCCTGGTCGTCGATAAGGTGACGGTGGGCAGCGGCAAGGTCGATATTTCGCTGAAGCAGGTACTCGGCGCGACGCTCAACCGCGTCCAGTCGCTGACCGACCCGACCTCGTCGTACCGGATCGAGGCCGGCGGGGCGACCGCCGTCGTGCGCGGCACCACCTTCTTGCTGATCGGCCCGGTGCCGACCGCCAGCGGAAACGTCTCGGCGCTGATCTGCCTGGACGACTGCGACGGTCGAACCACGTTCTCGGGCTGCCCGGTGGCGCCGTTCACGGCGTTCGGCGTGACGGTGGACCACGGCAAGGTGACGTCTGGTTGTGAGACGGCAGCCGTGGACCGGGGCGCCGACTACTTCAACGCCGGCTTCGAGGCGATCACCACGTTCGAGCAGACGTTCGCCAGCGCCAATCAAGGCGACCTGAACCCCGGCACGGCCAACCTCGGCCGCGAGCAGGGGCAGCGCCAAGCTGACGACCGCGAGCGCAAGCAGAACGACAAGGACAACGCCAACAACACGGTGGCGCTGCTCAACCCGTGTGGGGTTGGTGGTGGCGGCGGCGGTCCGACCGGTCCGACGCTGTTCCCCGGCACTCGCTCGGTCCTCGAAGGGGACGTCGGGAACACGCCGCTGAACGTCCCGGTGACGCTCTTCCCGGCTTCGACCGGTACGGTGACCGTCAACTACGCGACGACCGGCGGCTCCGCGACCGCTGGCGCTGATTATGTCGCGACCAACGGAACGCTGACCTTCCCGCCCGGTACGACCGTGCAGAACATCCCGATTCTGGTGATCGGCGATGTGGCGCCGGAGGCTCCCGAGTCGATCGTCGTGACGCTCTCGAACCCGGTCGGGGCGGCGCTGCCGTTCGCCACGGCAATCGGCCAGATCATCGACGACGACACGCCGGTCCAGATCACGGTGGACAGCCCGTCGGCGTTCGAGGGGAACATCGGCTCCGCGAACGTCCTGACCTTCACGGCCAGACTGTCGCGGCAGTCCACCACCCCGACCTCCGTGGACTACCAGACGACGGTTGCCGGCACGGCGACGCCCGGCGTGGACTTCACGCCCATCGCCGTCCCGCTGACGCTGACGATCCCGGCAGGTAACCTCTCGGCCACGTTCACGGTCAACATCACCGGCGACACGGCGCCGGAGCCGAACGAGACCGTCGTGGTGGCGCTGACGAGTCCCAGTGCGGGCGCGGCCATCGCGACGCCGCTCGCCACCGGCACGATCCTGGACGACGACGGCCCGCTGACGCTCAACATCTTCAACAGTGCCGTGGCGGAAGGGTGCACGGGCCAGACGCCGCTCACCTTCAGCGTCCAACTGTCGCACCCGTCCGCGACTCCGGTCTCGGTCAACTTCCAGACCGCGGACGGCACGGCGGTGGCCGGGAGCGACTACCAGGCGGCGAGCGGCACCCTGAGCTTCGCGCCGAACGTGATCGAGCAGACGTTCGCGGTCCAGGTCATCGGCGATGCGAGCCTGGAGCCGAACGAGACGTTCACCGTCACGCTCTCAGGAGCCATCGGCGCGGCGATCGGGACCGGCACCGCGACGGGCACGATCTTGAACGACGACTGAAACCGGAGAATACAGGAGACAGGAGACAGGAGACAGCAGCGTACGTCGAGGCGGGCAGGTTAGGAGGCGATGTCGCAACGCCGGGTGCCTGGATGAGGTGGGCAGGTTAGGAGGGTCAGTGGCAACGCTGGGTGCCTGGAAACCTGCCCCTACAACGGTGACGTCGCCAGACTCACCAGCCGAGCGCGAGCCAGCGAACACCGTATGGCGGCATCGTGAACAAGGAGTCGGGCGTGAAGGTCTCGCCAGTGAGCAGGTCACGCGCGGACGCCGCATCCCGCAACCCGAATGAGTACGGCGGGCCGAAGAGCGTGTCTGAGGTCACGTTGTGGAGCGCCACGATGGTCTGCCCGTCACGCGGTCCACGGCGGATGGAGAACATCGGGCCGCCGAAGTCAAGGACGGTCTGCGGTGAGGCAGGATGGAAGGCCGGCAACGAGCGCCGCACTTCCAGGAGGCGGCGGTAGCCGGCAAACACGCGCGCCGCATCTGAGGACGGGTCGGCGAGGCGGGCCTCGATGTCGGCCAGTGACAGTCGCTCGTGGTTCAGATCGCGCTTCCAGCCGGAGCGCTCGTAGCCGGCCCGATCGTGGTGCGAGCCGATCAGCGAGTGGACGTAGATGCCGGGCACGCCGGCTAATGCCAGCATGATCGCCTGCGAGCAGAGGAAGCGGGCCAGCTTCGTCTCGAACGGCTCGGCGGTGTCGTTGGGATCGGACAGGATGTCGAACAGGGTGCCGTTCAGCTCGTATGGGCTCTCCGAGCCGTCGGGATTGGTCTTGTACGAGACCTGGCCGCCGTGCGCGATCACCCGGTCCGCCAGCGCCTGGACCTCGGCGTCGGTCAGGATGCCCCTGGCCGGAATCACCCCGATGCCGTCGTGGGACGCCTCGAAGTTGAAGAACGTGGTGGTGTTCGACGGCGTTTCCAGGGTGCTGGCCCAGCCCGAGAGCTTGCTGGCATCCCCGGTGGCGAGCGCGTGCAACACCAGCGGCGCCAGCGGGAACTGATACACCATCTGGGCCTCGTCGTGGCCGTTCCCGAAATAGGAGACGTTGTCGGCGTGCGGCACGTTCGTCTCGGTGACGATGGCGACGTCCGGCGCAACGTCGTCCAGCACGTCGCGGAACAGCTTGACGATCTCGTGGGTCTGGGGCAGGTGGATGCAGCTCGTGCCAGGCTCTTTCCAGAGGTAGCCGATGGCATCCAGCCGGATCAGCCGCGCACCGCGCCGCGCGTACCCGAGCATGACCTCCACCATGCGCAGCAGCACGGCGGGGTTGGCGTAGTTGAGATCGACCTGATCGGCGCTGAACGTCGTCCAGACCGAGACCGGCCCGTTGGCGGTCTCGACGGGCGTCAGCAGCGGCGTGGTGCGTGGGCGGGTGACGCCGCTCAGGTCGGCGGCGGGATCGGCGACGATGAAGTAGCCGTCGAAGGGCGGCTCGGAGCGCAAGAACGCCTGAAACCACGGACCCTCGGCGGAGCAGTGGTTCGCCACGAAGTCGAACATCAGCGGAAACGTCTGGCCCAGCGCCTCGACGTCAGGCCAATCGCCCAGCTCCGGGTTGACCTGCTCGTAATCCTTGATGGAGAAGCCGTAGTCCGAGGAGTACGGGAAGAACGGCAGGATGTGGATGGTCGAGACGAGGCCGCTCAGGTGGCGCTCGGCGAAGGCGCGCAGGGCGGCAAGCGGGGAGCCCTCACCCCCCGACCCCCTCTCCCTGCCGCGGGAGAGGGGGAGCCCAGCACCGTCACCTGGGAGGAAGGTATCGCCGTAGGTGATGAGGATGGCGTCCTGCTCGGCGAAGGTCTCGCCGGGCTGGCGCGTGCGTGGCCGCTTTGGGAACGCGTCGAGCAGGTGGAGCAGCTCACGGTGGGCGGCGTCGCCGCGCTCGTCGCCGTACAGGAAGCGCAGGCGCAGGCGCATATGCTCACGTGGTGTGGTGGCCGCGTCGTCCTGCATCGTCGCTCTCCCTCCGCCCCTCGCCCCGCGCTACTCGCTACTCGCTACTCGTCATTGTGCCTGGAGCGTCACCGCGTTGGTGTCGTCGAACTTGCCGTTCTTGACTTCGCGGCCGGAGATGGTGGTCAAGGTCGTGTCGCCATTCGCGTCGAACGAGAACCGCCCGAGGATGCCGTCGTAGTCCCTGGTCGCCAGGAGGGCGTCGCGGATCAGCGCGCGGTCCTTCTTGCCAGCCCGCTTGATCGCGTCCAGGGCCACCTTGATCGCCTCGTAGGCGTACGGTGCGTAGGTGTCCGGCTCGGCGTTGAAGCGGACCCGGTACGAGCGGTACCACTCGGCGCCGCGCCCGGTCAGCTTGCTGGGGGCCACGGTTCCGAAGGTCAGGAGGGCGCCCTCGGCGCCGTCGCCGGCCTCGTCGAGGAAGCCCTGCTGGTAGAGGCCGTCCGCACCCATCAAGCGGACGTTCGGGCCGAGCGTGCGGCGTAGCTCCTTGAAGAGGAGGCCGCCGTTGTCGTCGGTCAGGCCGGCGTAGTAGACCAGCTCGACGTTGCCGGTGTCGCGGATCTTGGCGGCGATACCAGTGAAGTCACGCGCGCGCGGGTTGACGCTCTCAGGGCCGGCCGCGACCTGGAGCCCGAGCTTCGAGGCCGTCTCCGCGAACGACGCCGCGATGGCCTTGCCGTACGGATCGGCGTCGTCCAGGACGTAGACCCGACTCGCGCCAAGCTGCTTCGCCCACTGGGCCGCCATCGCGCCCTGGACGTCGTCGGCCGGGACCACCCGCACGAAGTTGCGCTTGCCGCTCGGGTAGTAGACGTTCGGCTCGTTCGGGGCGCCGGCCCCGGCTCCGCCGCGCGTCAGGCCGACGTAGCTGGCGGACGGGCTGACCATCCCGAGATTGGCCTGATTCAGGATTGGGATTGAGACGCGGGCGGCGTTCGAGCTGAGCGGCCCGATGTACACCATCACGTCCGGGTCGTTGACGGCGCGGTTGGCGTTCTCGGCCTCTTTGTCCTTGTCCCAGGCTGAGGTGGACGGCGACGCGTCGTCCCAGTCTTCGTACACCACCGACGCGCCCTCCAGCCGGCCGCCGATCTCGTCCAGCGCCATCTTGATCGCCATGACCATCGAGTCGGTCGCGTTCTTGGTGTTGCCAGCCCGGGGCAGCGACGAGACGATCTTGATCGGGCCGATCAGCTGGCTGGCTGGCGCGATGGTGGGCGTCGGCGGCACCAGCACGCCAGTCACGGGGTTCGGCGACGGCGACGCGACTGGCGAGGCTGGCGGCGAGGAGGACGGCACGACGACGGTCGGTTTGGGGGCCGGCGGCGCGGTCGGCGGCGTCGTGGGCGCGACGGTGGGAGACGGCGCGCTCGTGGCGACCGGCTTCGCGGCGGACGTGGCGGCTGGCGGCTGGGTTGGCGGCACCACCGGCGCGCCGCCGGTGCAGGCCGTCAGCAGCACGACGAACGCCAGCAGACAGACAAACACGACGCGCGGCCGGCCGAAGCTCGACCGACCGCGCGCCTGCAATCCTCGCACTACCCCCCGGCGTGACGCCCGCGCCATCACTCGTCGCACGACCAGGAGGTATACGCGGCTTTAGCTGTTGCCGGCGATGATTTTGAGCTCCACGTTGGTGCGCGGGGTGATCGGCATCCAGGCCGGGCGGGTCTTCTCGAAGGCCGAGATCTCGTCTTCGTGCTCCAGGGTCAGGCTGATGTCGTCCAGGCCGTTCAAGATGCAGTGCTTGCGGAACGGCTCGATCTCGAACGTGAAGTCCATGCCGTGCCCGTCCGAGATCGTCTGGTTTTCGAGATCGATAGTGAGCCCGAAGCCTGGCTCGCCGTTCGCCCAGTCCGCGATCGTCTTGCACTGCTCCTCGGGCATCCGGATCAGCAGCAGGCCGTTCTTGGCCGAGTTGTTGAAGAAAATGTCCGCGAAGGATGGCGCGATGATCGCCCTGAAGCCGGCCTGCTGGAGCGCCCACGGTGCGTGCTCGCGCGAGGAGCCACAGCCGAAGTTGTCGCCGGCCACCAGGATCGAGCCGTCTGCATACTCTGTACGGTTGAGCACGAAATCCGGATCGTTCTGGCGCCAGCGCTCGAACAGGAACTGGCCCCAGCCGCTGCGCTCGATGCGCTTCAGGTGGACGGCCGGGATGATCTGGTCGGTGTCGACGTTGGTGCGGTAGAGCGGCACGACCTTGCCGGCGTGCGTCGTAAACGGGTCCACGGTCTCTACCCCTCCATCTTCCAGTCTCGGATGTCCACGAAGTGGCCGGCAATCGCGGCGGCGGCGGCCATCGCCGGGCTGACGAGGTGGGTCCGCCCGCCACGACCCTGCCGCCCCTCGAAGTTGCGGTTCGAGGTGGAGGCGCAGCGCTGGCCGGGCTGGAGGATGTCCGGGTTCATGCCCAGGCACATCGAGCAGCCGGCCTCGCGCCACTCGAAGCCGGCGTCCAGGAAGACCTTGTCCAGCCCCAGCTGCTCGGCCTCGGCCTTCACCTGCTGCGAGCCGGGGACCACCAGCCCGACGACGTGCGGGTTGATCTTGCGGCCCCGGACGACCTGGGCGGCGGCGGTGAGATCCTCGATGCGGGAGTTGGTGCACGAGCCGATGAAGACGCGGTCCAGGTTGATGTCCTGCATCGCCGTGCCGGGCTTCAGGTCCATGTAGGCCAGGGCGCGCGTGGCGGCCTCGCGGGCGGTCTCCTCGGCCATGTCGGCGGGATCGGGGACGCGGTCGGTGACCGGCACGACCATGCTCGGGTTGGTGCCCCAGGAAACGTATGGCACGAGGTCGGCCGCGTCGATGATGAGCTGGCGGTCGTACTTCGCGCCGTCGTCGGTCTTGAGGGTGCGCCAGTAGTCGAGCGCGGCCTCCCACTGCTTCCCCTTCGGGGCGTGGGGCCGGCCCTCGATGTACTTGAAGGTGGTGTCGTCCGGGGCGATGATGCCGACCCGGCCGCCGCCCTCGACCGACATGTTCGAGACGGTCATCCGCCCCTCCATCGAGAGGTTGCGGATGGCGGAGCCGGTGTACTCGATGGCGTGGCCGGTCGCCCCGCCGATGCCCATCCGTCCGATGATGCCGAGGATGATGTCCTTCGCCGTGACGCCCGGCGGCAGGTCGCCGTCCACCCGGATCTCCATCAGCTTGGGGCGGGCCTGGATCAGGGTCTGGGTGGCGAGGACGTGCTCGACCTCACTGGTGCCGATGCCGAACGCGATGGCGCCGAACGCACCGTGGGTGGCGGTGTGGCTGTCGCCGCAGACGACGGTCATACCGGGCAGGGTCAGCCCCAGCTCTGGCCCGATGACGTGGACGATGCCCATCAACGGACTGAGCGCGCCCTCGAGCCGCAGGCCGAAGTCGGCGCAGTTGCGGTCGAGCGCGTCGAGCTGCTGGGCGGAGATCGGGTCTTCGACCGGCAGGGAGCGGTCGGTGGTGGCGACGTTGTGGTCGGCGGTGGCGATGGTCAGGTCGGTCCGGCGGACCTTGCGGCCGGTCAGGCGCAGGCTCTCGAACGGCTGGGGCGAGGTGACCTCGTGCACGAGGTGGAGGTCGATATAGACCAGCGCCGGCTCGCCCTCCGGCTCGCGCACGACGTGGCTCTGCCACACTTTCTCAAACAGGGTCCGCGGGTCAGCCATCTCCTCATTCCCCTCCGCTGCTGGCAGCGCGACGCCGCGCTGCGCCAGGTGTGGCCGATAGTGTCGCATGCGACCGGTCTACGTCGTCCGGCCTCGAAGCCGGAGCGTGCGTCTCATCCGGGCGACACCGTTCTCTGAGGCGATGCTACCGTCCCGCGAGGTAGAACCGCAACAGCAGTTATCTGCGGATAGCATCACGATGTGTGATACCTACTCGCCTGTGTGCCGGTGGCGAGACTGGCACGGTCGGCGCGGTGAGCGTCAGACGGCGACGGCATCAGCGCGACGACGCGATGACGGAGGCGTCGATCCCAGCCGGGCATCGGGCGCGAGTGCCAGGGTGACGGGCGCGGCCGGGGCGTGGAGCAGCGGGCGGCCCGGGGTGCTCGGGGTGCTCGGCTGACTGGGCGCGCTGCCGGGCACCGCCGTCGCGGTCCAGGTCGTGGCGCGCGGGGTGCAGCCCGGCGAGCCGGCGATGGACTCCGTGATCGTGCCGGATGCCGTCTGCCCCTTGATCGAGCCTTTGAACGTGGTGGTTTCCTGCCCGAGCAGGCTGCTCGTCGACGTATTGGACGTCTCGAACGTGTCCTCGTCCAGCCGCAGCGCGCCGGTCCCCACGATCGGGTAGGCCCAGGAGTAGACGATGTACTGAACGGAGCCGCAGACGAGGGAGATCAACTGGTACTGCTGCGAGCCGCGCGTGCCCAGCTCGAAGCTTGCGATCGTGGTGCCGTCGGCGCCGATCGTGATGGTGACGGGCGCGCCGGTGGAGGTGCGGCCCTTGTAGGTGGCGCTCGGGATCGGGCCGAGGGCGGCGATCTTCGCGCGGCCTTCGTCGGCGTGGGCGCCGTTCGGCAGCTTGCGGACGTACGCGCGGTACGCGGTCAGCGTATTCGCGGCGGCTGCCTCTTGCCAGGAGAGATCGTCCACGCGCTTCTCGGCGTCCGCGCGGTGGCTCCCCTTCGGCTGGTCGCGCACGTACTGCTCGTACCGTGCGACGGTGTTCGCCCGTTCCGCGTCGGCCCATTGCAGGTCGTCGATGCGGGTCTCGGCGTCGGGACGGTGCGCGCCGTCGGACTGCTCTCGCAGGTACTGCTGATAGGCCGCGACGGTGTTGGCGGCCTGCGCGGCCTCCCATCGCAGGCCGTCGATCCGAGCGGTGGCGTCGTTGACGCGCCCGCCGTTCGGCTGATCCTTCACGTACTGCTGATAGGCTGCGACGGTGTTGGCGTCTTCGGCGGTCTTCCAGCGGATCTCGTCGATGCGCCGGGTGGCGGCCTGGAGCTGGGCGCCGGCGGGCTGGTCGGCGAGGTACTGCTGATACGCCTGCACGGTGTCGCTCTGCTGCGCGGCAGCCCAGCGCAGCGTGTCGATCTGCGCGAGCGCCTCGTCGAGATGACGACCGTTCGGATAGGCGCGGTTGTGGGCGAGGAGCCGGTCGACGGAGTTGGAAGCCGCTGCGCCCTCGAAGCGCACGTCTTCGAGCAGCGCCGTGGCCTGCCCGACGAAGGCGCCGCCCGAGTGCTCGCGCAGGTACGTTTCGAGGGCGGGCTCGGTCCGGGCGTCGCTGGCGGTCCCCCAGTCGAGCTGGTCGATGCGAGCGGTCGCCGTGTCTCGGTCCGGACCGTTCGGGAAGTCTGTGAGATAGGTCTTGTACGCCGTGACGGTGTCGACGGCGGCGGTGGCTTGCCAGGCACGCCGCTCCTCGCGCTCGGCCGCCTCGGAGGCGTGCGACGATGCGGGCCAGGTTTCCCGATACTGCTGATACGCCTCTCGGCTGTCCGTGCGTTGCGCCTGCCACCACTGGTACTCCTGCTGGACGGGCGACGAGAGGAAGGCGCCGACCAGCGCGCAGACGACGGCTACGACGCCGCCGGCGATGAGGAGGGTGCGTCTCGACATCCGTAGCCTCCAGGCTCCGAGACCGTTGACCTCGCGCTGCCCGCGCCGGCAGCAGGGCGACGACGGTCGGTACTTGCCAACCGGGGGGCATTGTAAGATGCGGACGTATCAGGATCGTTGCAGCGAGATGTCTGGATGGAAACAGGCGCCTACCAGGAAGGCAGGATTGGGAATTTCGAGGGCTGCGAGTGCGTTCCAGATGTCACCGAAATCCGTGAGATCGTGGGCGCGGATCCTGCTGGTGTCGTGGAGCCAGACGGTGGGCGAGTATAATCTCCAGGTTGCGCCGTGGCGGCCGAGTTTCTGTATGCTCCGCGGTCACGTGGCGCGCTCCTGCCCTGCGAGCCGATGCCCGCGCGCCGCCGGCCCTTGAGGTGGAATTTCGATGGCTGTCTTTCAGTCTGAGGACCGACAACGAATGAGGCGCCTTCGCTCTGAGAAGGCGATTCAGCTGGCGATGCAGAACAAGTGGCAGGAGGCTGCTGACGTCAATCGGCAGATCCTGGAGCACTTTCCCGAAGACGTGGACACGCTGAACCGTCTCGGGAAGGCGCTGATGGAGCTCGGGCAGTACGCCGAGTCCCGGGACCAGTATCAGAAGGCGACGAAGGCCGATCCGAGCAACGGCATCGCCGCCAAGAATCTGGTGCGCATGACCAAGCTGGCCGAGGAGGCGGCGGCCTCGACGGTCGTCTCGGTGCCGCACGCGCAGCGGGTGGACCCGAGCCTGTTCATCGAGGAGAGCGGCAAGACGGCGGTCACCGACCTGGTGGACCGGGCGCCATTCGCCGAGATCGCCGCGCTGGCCGCTGGCGACAAGCTCACCCTGAGCGTGGAGAACGGCACGGTCCGCATGATCGTTCCTGGCGGCGGGGTCGTCGGCCAGTTGGAGCCGAAGATCGCGCAGCGGGTGACCCGGCTGATCGCGGCTGGCAATCGGTACTCGGCGGCGATCACCTCGATCGACGAGGCGCATGTTCGCGTAATCATCCGCGAGGAGTTCCGTCATCCGAGCTTGCGGTCGCGGCCGTCCTTCTCGACCCAGGCGCCCGGCGACCGTCCGTACACCCGAGACAGCGTCTTCCGGGTGGACCTGGACGACGACGACGACGAGTCGCTGGACGACATCGTGGATGCTGACGGCGAGCCGGTCGACTCCGGGGATAGCGACGTCGACGCAAGCAGTAAGGACGACGAGGGTGACTCGGAGGACGACTCGTAACCGGGGAGTCAGGAGTCAGGAGTCACGAGGATTGAATCCGAGCCGCCTGACGACAAACATGAAAGAGGCCCGGCCAGAATGGCCGGGCCTCTCTACATTCTGACTCCTGACTCCTGGCTCCTGACTCCTCGCCGTCAGACCGCGCGCAGCTCCACCGCCGAGGTGTGCAGCGCCACCGTCAGCACCTCATCCATCTGCTCGACCGGCACGAAGGTCAGCTCGCGGCGGGCATCCTCCGGCACCTCGTCCAGGTCTTTCATGTTCGGACGCGGCAGCACGAACGTCTTGATGCCGGCCCGGTGCGCCGCCACCACCTTCTCGCGGATGCCGCCGACCGGCAGGACGCGCCCTCTGAGGGTGATCTCGCCGGTCATCGCGACTTCGCGGTGGGAGGGGCGCCTGGTCAGGCCAGAGACCAACGCCGTCGCCATCGTGATGCCGGCTGAGGGGCCGTCCTTCGGGATCGCCCCCGCTGGCACGTGGATGTGGACGTCCATCGTCTCGTAGAAGCGGGGCGCGAGGCCCAGGTCAGAGGCCCGCACCCGCGCGAAGCTGAGCGCCGCCTGCGCCGACTCTTTCATCACGTCGCCGAGCTGGCCGGTCAGCACCAGCTGGCCCTTCCCCTCCAGCAGCGAGACCTCCACGGTCATCACGTCGCCGCCGGCTGGGGTCCAGGACACGCCCGTCGCGATGCCGGTCTCGTCGCGCTCCTCGGCCAGGTTGCGGCTGAAGCGCGGCGGCCCGAGCAGCTCTTCCAGCGCGCGCGGGTTGACCGTCGTGCGCTTGGTGTCGCCGGTCGCCACCTTGCGGGCGACCTTCCGGCAGATCGTGCTGATCTGCCGTTCGAGGTTTCGGACGCCGGCCTCGTGGGTGTATTCGCGGATGATCTGGCGCAGGGCCGGCTCGGTGAAACGGAGCAGCGCGCCGTTGAGCCCGTGCTCGCTGGTCTGGCGCGGCACCAGGAACCGCCGCGCGATCTCGTACTTCTCGTCCTCGACGTAGCCAGGCAGCTCGATAACTTCCATCCGGTCTCTCAAGGCCGGCGGGACCGGATCGAGGATGTTCGCGGTCGTCACGAACATCACCCTGGAGAGATCGTACGGGACGTCCAGGTAGTGATCCGAGAAAGCGGCGTTCTGCTCCGGGTCCAGCACCTCCAGCAGCGCGGCTGACGGATCGCCTCGGAAGTCCGAGCCCAGCTTGTCGATCTCGTCCAGCATGAAGACCGGGTTGACGGTGCCGCCCGTCCGCATCGTCTGGAGCACGCGCCCTGGCAGCGCCCCGATGTAGGTTCGTCGGTGGCCCCTGATCTCGGCCTCGTCGCGGACGCCGCCGAGCGAGACGCGCACGAACTTCCGGCCAATCGCGTGGGCGATCGCTTTCCCGAGGCTGGTCTTCCCAACGCCCGGCGGCCCGACGAAGCAGATGACCGGGCTGCGCATCCGGTCCGCCGCGAGCTTGCGGACCGCCATGTACTCCAGGATGCGCTCCTTGACCCGCTGGAGGCCGTAGTGGTGCTGATCCAGCACCTTCGCCGCCCGCTCGATGTCGAGCTGGTCTTCTGTCGAGACCGACCAGGGCAGGCCGGCGATCCACTCCAGGTAGCTGCGGACCATCCCGACCTCCGGCGACATCGCCGGCATCACCGAGAGCCGCTCCAGCTCCTCATCCGCCTTGACGCGGACCTCTTCGGGCAGGCCAGCCGCGTCCAGCTTCTCTCGGAGCTTCGAGATCTCGCGACCCTGGGCGTCGGCCTCGCCGAGCTCCTTCTGGATCGCCTTCAGCTGCTCGCGCAGGAAGTATTCGCGCTGGTTCTTGTCGACCTCGGTCTGAACCTGGGAGTGGATCTTGTTCTGGAGCTCCAGCACGTCGAGCTCGCGGGCGAGCAGCATACTGGCCTTGTGAAGCCGCTCCAGCGGGTCGAGCGTCTCGAGGATGTCCTGACGATCCGGCACCGGCAGCTCGAGGTCGGAGACCACGAAGTCGGCCAGCCAGCCGGCCTCGTCGATGTTGATGGCCGCGACGTAGTGATCGTCTGGGATGGTCCGGCTCAGCTTGACGACCTTCTCGTACATGCCGAGCACCGCCCGGATCAGCGCGTCCGCCTCGTCGCCCTCGCCGGTCGTCTCCTCGATCGGGACGACCGAGAGGCGCAGGTACGGCTCGTCCGACTCGTAGCCGACCACGCGCACCCGACGCTGCCCCTGCACCAGTGCGGAGGTGGAGCCGTCCGGCATCTTGAGCATCCGCCCGACCACCGCCTCGGTGCCGATGGCGTACAGGTCACTCTCGCCAGGCCGCTCGACATCCGGGTCGTGCTGGGCGATCACGACCAGCGTCCGTTCGCCGCCCATCGACTCCTCGATCGCCCGGAGGGACCGGTCACGGTCCACGAACAGGGGCGTGACGACGTGCGGGAACAGGACGGTATTGCGGACCGGCAGGACCGGTAGGACGAGCGCGCGGGCACTCGACTTCCTTTTGCGACGCGGCATCGGCTGGCTGCTCCGGGGGCGCCGCGATCACAGACGCATCACGCCCGCTTCAAGTATACCGAGTGATCCAACGGACGATGCCGCGCGGAGTTGCCGCGTTACGCAAACGTCCAGGCTACCATGTGCGAAAAGCGGACCCCGGGGAAGCCCCACCCCCCGACCCCCTCCCCATTGCGATGGAGAGGGGGAGCAGGCTTCTCGTCTCCCCTCTCCACCGCAGTGGGGAGGGGGTCGGGGGGTGGGGCTTCCCCGTCTCCAGGAGGCTCCAGATGACCCAGACCGCCGACCGTCCGGCATCGGCCTCGTTCTTCCCGGCTCTCAAGGGCGACCTGCCGACCATCGTCCGCGCCGAGGGCATCTACCTGTACGACGACGACGGTCGGGCGTTCATCGACGCGGCGGGCGGCGTGGGATGTGTCACCTCGGTGGGGCACGCCGTCCCGGAGGTCGTGGACGCCATCTCCGAGCAGATGCACGCCGTGGCGTTCCTGCCCTGGACCCAGTTCCAGAGCAAGTCCATCACCGATCTCTCGGGGCTGATCGCCTCGGTGGCGCCGGGTAGCCTGAACCGGGTCGGGCTGTTCAACGGCGGCTCAGAAGTGACCGAAGGGGCCGTCAAGCTGGCGCGCTCGTACTGGCTGGCCCGCGGGCGGCCGGAGAAGTACATCATCATCTCGCGCTGGCAGGGCTTCCACGGCATGACCCTCGGCGCGACGGGGTTCGGCGGGCACACCGGACGGCGCCGCAAGTACCAGCCGATGCTCCAGGACATGCCGAAGATCTCGCCAGCGTACGCGTATCGCTGCGACGACTGCGCCTCAGGGAGCCTGCGCTGCGCCGACGAGCTGGAGCGCACCATCAAGTGGATGGGGCCGGAGAACGTCGCCTGCTTCATCGCCGAGCCGATCGTCGGCGCCACGATGGGAGCGGTCCCGGCGCCGCCCGGCTACTTCCAGCGCATTCGCGAGATCTGCGACCGGTACGACGTCCTGTTCATCATGGACGAGGTGATGACCGGCTTCGGGCGGACCGGCAAGTGGTTCGCTTCCGAGCACTGGGACGTGGTGCCGGACATCGTGACGGCGGCGAAGGGCGTCAGCGGCGGGTACGCCCCGCTGGCGGTGCTGCTCGCGACCGATGAGGTTGTCGGGGCGCTGGAGGAGGCCGGTACGCCGTTCGTGGCGGGCCACACGTTCGCCCAGAATCCGGTCGTCGCGGCGGCTGGCATCGCGGTGGTCTCGTACATCCAGAAGCACGGCCTCGTGGCTGCCGCCGCCGAGCGTGGTGCAGAATTGGTGGCGGGGCTGCGCGAGATCGCCGGCCGGCACCCGATTGCCGGCGACGTTCGGGGCATGGGGCTGATGCTCGGCATCGAGCTCGTGTCGGACAAGGCGACGAAGCAGCCGTTCCCAGTCGAGGCCGGTGTGGCGCACCGCCTCGCCAGGGCGTGCATCTCCGAGGGCGCAGCGGTCTACCCGGGCCAGGGTGGCGCTGACGGACTGGTGGGGGATCACGTCCTCGTGACGCCACCGATGACGATCTCCGCTGCGCAGGTTACGGAGCTGGTGGCGGCGATCGACCGTGGGCTGAGCCGGGTGGAGCGCGACCTCGCGGAGCAGGCTGTGGAGCTGACCACGACGTAGTCCTGCCCGGCTCGTCGGCCTGTCAAGGAGAGGCCCGTGGCGACGTTCTCGGATTTTGACGCGCGCGGCTACCGGATGGTGGACGCGAAGACGGGGTACGGCGAGTGGGTGACCACCTACGAGCGGACCGTCGAAGACGCGATGGACATCGAGCTGCTGGAGCGACTCACGACGCCCAGGTGGTCGGCGGTCAACGTGGCCGCCGACCTGGGCTGCGGCACGGGGCGCACCGGAGTCTGGCTGAAAGGCCAGGGGGTCCAGGCTATCGACGGCGTTGACCTGACGCCGGAGATGCTGGAGCTGGCCCGCTCGAAGGGGGCGCACCGGCGGCTGGTCGAGGCCGACGTGGCCGCGAGCGGGCTGGAGAGTGGCGCTTACGACCTGGCCGTCACCTCGCTGGTGGACGAGCACCTCTCAGAGCTCGGGCCGCTCTACCGCGAGGCGTTCCGGCTGGTCCGGCCCGGCGGTCAGTACGTGCTGATCGGCTTCCACCCGCACTTCATCATGGCCTCTGGGATGCCAACCCACTTCAAGAACGCGGCCGGCGAGGAGGTCGCCATCACCACCCACCTGCACCTGCTCAGCGAGCACGTCGCGGCGGCGCTGGCGGCCGGCTGGCAGCTGGTCGAGATGCAGGAGCGCCTGATCGACGACCGCTGGGTGGAGCTCAAGCCGAAGTGGGAGCGGTACCGCCACCACCCGATCTCGTTCGCGGCAGTCTGGCAGAAGCCGGCATGAGTATCTGGAAGGCGATCGTACCTGTGCGATGGAGCCAGGCGAATCTCTGAGCAGAACGCACTCATCCTGGCTCTGGACGTGCGTTGACGCAGCCTCTACGCTTGTGGGGTGATTCCAAGATTTCAATCGTCCGGAGAACTTCCGCCCGGTATCCATCAGGCTACCTGGGCGGAGGTGTCAGCCCGATTCGGTTGGAATGAGCATCGCCGGCTTCTCCTGGACGGCTTGCGTCGTGGAATCGACGCGCTTCGCCACGCAGGCTGCGCGACGGTGTACATTGATGGAAGCTTCGTCACTACGAAAGACATGCCAAACGACTTTGATGCTTGTTGGGACATTCAAGGCGTCGATCCGGCCCGACTGGACCCTGTCCTTCTGACTCTTGGGGACCAGAGAGCAGCCCAAAAGATCAAGTATCTGGGTGAGTTTCTGCCGTCTCAGACAGCGATCGATCGAGTCGGAACAGTCGTGCTCGACTTCTTCCAGGTTAGCAAGGACACAGGCGCCGTCAAAGGCATCGTCGCGCTTGACCTCCGAGGTGCAGGATGATCGAGAACGAGCGCCAATACCGGATCACGTTCGACGCCGTGGCGAAGTTTGAGCGTGCCTTAGCGATGATCGAGTCCGATCCGGAGCTGAACAGTGACATTCATCCCGTGCTCCGCAAAGCTCAGGAGGATGCCATCCGGAGTCAACTCGGGGATCTTCGAGCCGAGCTTCGCGAATATGAGGCACGCCGACTGAAAGCCGATCTGCCCGGCTAGGCTGGGGTCACGCAAGGTGCCAGTCCGACGGTATGCAGCCGATGGCCCGGCTCGCACCGCGCGCCAGAACCGTCCCCTTTCGCTCTGGCGCGCCGTTTCTCTCTTCGGGGCCGGCGACCACGGAAGCGCACCTTGCGTGTCCGGGTTTGCTCGCTACGGAGATACGGGCATGCAAATCGATCCGAGCGCCAACGTAGATGCATTCAGCAGGCTGGCCGACAAGACCGGCGAAGTCCAGTCGCAGGTTGCGACCGGAATGCTGAAGAAGACGATGGACGTCGCCGAGGAGTCGATGGCGCAGCTGCTCCAGAGCATGCAGCCGCACCTGGGCCAGAACGTCGACATCCGACTCTAACTCCTGGGAGCGCGGCCATCCTGGCCGCCCCCGTGAGCTGCGCCCCAACGCGTAAACAATCTCTCCGGGGAGTCCGTGCCAGCCGAGCCGACGAAGCGGCCAGGATGGCCGCGCTCCCAGGTGGGGCCGACGCCGCCCCGCCCTCCTGGCGTACCATGTCGCCACATCAGGGAGGGTGCAATGACGGCGACTTCTGCTCGCCCCGTGCTCGTCGAGCGGCGAGGCCCGGTCGGTGTGGCGATCCTCAACCGGCCCGAGAAGCACAACGCGATGAACGCCGAGCTGACCCAGCTGCTCGTCGAGGCGATCGACGACTTCACCGCCGACGACCAGATCGCGGTGATCGTCCTGACCGGCGCCGGCGAGCGTGCGTTCTCGGCCGGCGGCGACATGACCGAGGTCCGCGAGCGGATGGGGCCGGAGGGCGTCAAGCGCGGCGACGGTCCGTCGCTCTCGGAGAAGGTCCGCCAGTGCCCGAAGCCAGTCATCGCGGCGATCCGGGGCTACTGCTACGGCGGCGCGGCCCACCTGGCCGTCAACTGCGACATCCGGATCTGCGGCGACGACGCGAAGTTCAAGTTCGTGGCGGTCAACTACGGGATGCCGGCCTGTGGCGCGATCCTGCCCAGGATCGTGGGCGAGGCGAAGGCGAAAGAGATCCTGTTCACCGCCGACGTGGTGGACGCCCAGGAAGCGCTCCGAGTCGGGCTGGCGAATCAGGTCGTGCCGCCCGGCGAGGTGCTCGACTATGCGGTCAAGATGGGCGAGCGGATCGCGAACAACTCGCAGTTCGCGGTGCGCGCGCTGAAGACGATCGTCGACTCGGCGATGCCGGTCGAGGACGCGCTGGCGCTCGAAGGCAAGCTCGGGTTCGAGGCTCGCGCCTCCCGTGAGGCCGAGCAGCGCTTCAAGGCGGCAGCTGCTCGGGTGGTCGGAGCCTGACCGAGGAGTCGGGAGCCAGGGGCCAGGAGCCAGGAGCACATTCGAGCCCTCCTGTCTCCTGTATTCTGTCTCCTGTCTACTGAGCTTTTGTCGCGCCCCGGTCGCGCTCCGAGAGGTGCTCGAACGTCTCGCCGGTCGCGCAGATCGTGCGGGTCACGTCGCGGCCGCCGTACACCCAGTAGATCCGCATCTGGCCGGCACCTCGGTTGATGAAGCAGTGCGGGACGCCGCTCGGCACCCAGGTCACGTCCTCCGCGACGAGGTCGAAGCGCTCCTCGCCGACGACGGCAGTCGCCTCGCCCTCCAGCACCATCACCGTCTCCTCGACGTTGTGGGTGTGGAGGGGAATCTGGGTGCCTGGGCCGAAGATGGTGATGCCGGTCGTGACCTTGTTGCCCTGGGTGCTCCACTTGCCGATCAGCGGGATCGTCTTGACGCCGGTCCCACGGTCGAACAGCTCGATGTCGGCGGGATGCAGGATCTGGGGGTCGCTGACGGCGTCGGCGGCGGCGCTCTGGTCGGTCATCGACGTACTCCTCGCGGCAGCCTGTGGCTGGTGGCGCTTGGGCTGCTGGTACGCTCAGGATAGCGCCGGGCGTGCGTGCGCTGTCGGATCACGGACGGCGGCCGGAGCGTGACAGAGCAAGCTCGCCTTGACCGCGCGCCCCCGGCCCTGCTTCAATCGCCGGCTGTCCGCCGCTGTTGACAGCCGGCGATTGAAGCAGGGCCAGGAGGCGACGACCATCATGAAGCGTGACGTGATCTTGCCGGCCGGTGCCACCCCCGGCGGCATCCTCAGCCCCGGTGTCCGCGTTGGCGATCTGATCTGGACGGCCGGCAGCACCGGGCGCAATCCCGAGACCGGCGTGACCCCGGATGACGTCGAGGGTCAGACCCGCCAGACGCTGGAGAACCTCAAGCGCGTGGTGGAGGCGGCCGGTAGCTCGTTCGCGAGCGTCATCAAGGTGAACATCTACCTGACCGACATCGCCGACCGCCCGGCCGTCAACGAGATCTACAAGGAGTATTTCCCCTCCAACCCGCCCGGACGGACCTGCATCGGCAACGCCGGGTTCGAGGGGAACACCCGAATCGAGATCGAGATGGTGGCCGTCGTCGAGTCCTGAGACCGCGCGCGTGCAGCCATCCGCGTCCGTACCGCGAGCGTCAGCGAGTGGACCTCCAGCACCGGGGTCGGCTCGCGGCGCTGACGCGACGGCGTGCAAGGTGACGCTCAGGGAGGAGTGACCGTGCCCAAGCGATATGTGACCAACGTCGTCTACAAGGCGCCCAGTGGGATGCCCAACGGCTTGCAGTCCACGCCCGAGGGGCTGTGGGTCTGCGACCAGATCGACCCGAACCTGATGTACTTGATGGACCCCGAGAAGGGCGAGATCCTCAAGGAGATTCCGACCCGCTGTCTGCATGGGAGCGGTATCACCCGCGACCCGCACGGGCGGATCTGGGTCTCCTCGACGTTCGGCTACGAGCTGGTGGCGTACGACGTGGAGTCTGGCAAGGAAGTCGCGGCGTTCCCGACCCCGCCCGGCGACAAGTCCGGCGGCGCCCACGGCATCGAGTGGCACAACGACGAGCTCTGGTTCAACGTCCCGATCGCGAAGAAGATCTTTCGGATGAACCCGAACAGTGGCGAGATCACCGGCGAGATCCCGATCCCCGGCGACCGTGCGCATGGTCTCGCCTTCGAGGGCGAGACGATCTGGATGGCCGACACCAACCGCCAGGTGCTGTTCCAGCTCGATTCGGGCGATGGCCGCATCCTGGACGCGATCGGCATCGACGGCCCGGAGCCGCACGGCTTCACGATCCACAACGGTGTCTTCTACTTCTGCGATGCGATGTCCCGCGAGGTCTTCACCCTGGAGCGCCTCGTCTAGCATCTCGCGAGCGTCGATCTCGACGCACTGTTCTCCCTGGCGGACGCCACGGCGCGTGCCCCGTCCGCCTCTGGCGATCGGACGCCCCGGCTCCCGTTCATGGGAGCCGGGGCGTCTGGCAAGGTGCGTTCTCCGGCCCGAAATGCGTGCTTGACCGGAATCGGCCTGTCAGAATCGTGAGAGATCGGATCGCCGTCTGCTGCCCAAAGGGTGGCGTGATGTGATGAGCTGCAGCCGGTTACTCTGCCCGACCCTGGCGAGACGCGCTGCGAAAATTGCCCGATGTCACAGCGTCACCACAGACGCCATTTTCCGTTTCAACGGGTGGCAACCTCGCCAATGGATTCCCGTCAGACGCGGTCCCGATCTTGCGATTACACGCGTGAACGGGGTGGAGAACCATGAACATCGTGACGAGACTGGCAGACATCGAGCGCCTCCTGTCGGAGGTCACGTCCAGCTTTGAAGACCAGGCCGAGACACAGCAGCCGGGCGGCATGGCACCTGACGGCAGGCACCTGATCGACGATCTAGATCACGCCCAGATGTTGAAAGCCGCTGCCTACAATCGGCCCGTGCGCGACCCGGCCGGCTGATCCGCCAACATCGTCCGACCCTCGAATCACCATAGCGCCCTGCGTCGAGGATTCGCCTCAGCGCAGGGCGCGATTGATGCCCCGTTCGATCGAGCGCCAACGCCCGAGCAGCCGCATCAGCGCGTAGCCTCGGCTGCCGGCCAGATCGACCATCACGCCGCGTGCGAGCGACGAGAAGCGGCGCAGCGACTCGAGCTCGGCGCTTGATTGCGCGATGGTGGCCGTCTGCTGCTCGACCTTCGCCAGCAGGGCTGCCCGATCCTGGATCAGCAGCTGCACGTCCGGCGCGGCATCCGGGCTTGCGACCGCCACCGGCTCGGGTAGATGCTGCTGTTCAGCCAGCATCGCGGCGCTCATATGGCGCGCCTGGGCCGAGATCTCCTCCTGCAAGCGGGTGATCTCGCCCTCTTCTTCCGCCACGGCGCGTCGTGCCAGAAACTCTCGGTCCCACGCGACGAGCGCGCCCCGTGCGATCAACGGATAGCCACTCCTGGTTGCCACGAGATCGTCCTCTCTGCTCGGTCCGTCGCCTGCCCCGCGCGCCAGATGATACCGTTCGGCGTGTGAAGTCTGGTTCTACCGTACGCGAGGGCCGTTCTGCCGTACCATTGGGAGCCATGAAGAGGCGACCATGAAGACGGTCATTCTGGCGGGCGGCCTCGGGACACGGCTGGCCGAGGAGACCGGCCTCAAGCCCAAGCCGATGGTCGAGATCGGCGGCCGTCCGATCCTCTGGCACATCGTCAAGCACTTCAGCCACTACGGTTTCCACGAGATCGTGGTGGCGCTCGGGTACCGGGGCGACGTGATCCGTCGGTACTTCCTGGAGTACGCCGCGCTGCGCAGCAACATCTCAATCGACCTCGCCAGCGGGCGCACCTCGATGGACGAGGCGGCGCCGCCAGAGCCGTGGCTCGTGCATCTGGTCGAGACCGGCGACACGACCAACACCGGCGGCCGGCTGCTGCGCCTCCGGCAGTGGGTGGGGACGGAGACGTTCTTCCTGACCTACGGCGACGGCGTTAGCGACGTGGACCTGCCGGCGCTGCTGGCGCACCACCGCGCGCACGGCGCGCTCGCCACCGTCACGGCGGTTCGTCCTCCGGCCCGTTTCGGCAGCCTGGACCTGGACGGAGATCGCGTCACCTCGTTCGCCGAGAAGCCGTCCGCGTCCGAAGGGTGGATCAACGGCGGCTACTTCGTCTTCGAGCCTGGCATCTTCGACTATCTGACTGGCCCGGACGACAGCCTCGAGCTCGACGTGCTGCCGAGGCTGGCCGCCGCCGACCAGCTGCGAGCCTACCGCCACCCGGCGTTCTGGCAATGCATGGACACGCTCCGCGACGTGCGGATGCTGGAGAGCCTCTGGGCCAGCGGCAACGCCCCCTGGCGGGTCTGGTCGTGAGCGTGCCCCTGGGCGCTCCGCACCACGCCGGTACGAACGCGTCATTCTGGACGGACCGACCGACCCTTGTCACCGGAGCTACCGGCCTGGTCGGCGGCTGGCTGACCGAGTCGCTCCTCCAGCGCCGGGCGGCGGTCGTCTGCCTGGTGCGGGACCGGGTGCCGCACAGCCGGCTGATCGCCGAGGGCCTCGCCGAGCGGGTCACGCTGGTGCGCGGCGACCTGCGCGACCAGGCGCTGCTGGAACGGGTGCTGGGCGAGTACGAGATCGACACTGTCTTTCACCTCGCCGCGCAGACCATCGTCGGGGTGGCGAACCGCAACCCTGTCTCCACGTTCGAGTCGAACGTCGGCGGAACGTGGGCGCTGCTCGAAGCGTGTCGGCGCAGTCCTGGCGTCAAGCAGGTTGTGGTGGCGTCGTCCGACAAGGCGTACGGCGACCACGCCTCGACGGTGTACGACGAATCGATGCCGCTCCAGGGGCGCCACCCGTACGACGTCAGTAAGGCGTGCGCCGACCTGATCGCGCAGGGGTACGCCGCGACCTACGGGCTGCCAGTCGCGATCACTCGCTGCGGCAACTTCTTCGGCGGCGGCGACCTGAACTGGAGCCGACTGGTGCCCGGCACGATCCGCTCGATTCACCACGGCCAGCGGCCAGTCATCCGGTCGGACGGCCAGTACGTGCGCGACTACTTCTACGTCGAGGACGGCGCGGCGGCGTATCTCACCCTGGCCGAGCAGCTGGCTGCGCGCCCGGAGCTGCGTGGCGAGGCGTTCAATTTCAGCTACGGGGCCCAGCACACCGTGCTGGAGCTGGTGGGCCGGATCGGGACAATCATGGCGACCACCCTGACGCCGGACGTGCAGAACGTGGCGACCGGCGAGATCCGCATCCAACGCCTGAGTGCCCAGAAGGCGCGCGACGTGCTCGGCTGGCAGCCGACGCTCACCCTGGACGAGGGGCTGCGCCGAACTGTCGCCTGGTACCGCGAGCACTTCCACCGCGCAGACGAGCGCCGATGACGAGTGCAGGCAGCTGCCGATCCTGCGGACACGACGGCCTGGAGCCGATCCTCTCGCTCGGGCAGATGCCGCTGGCGAACCGGCTGTTACTCCCCGCGCAGCTCGCCGAGCCGGAGCCGCGCTACCCGCTCGATTTGGCGTTCTGTCCGTCTTGTGCCCTCGTCCAGATCACCGAGACCGTCCCGCCCGAGATCCTGTTCCACGAGTACGCCTACTTCTCGTCGTTCTCGGACACGATGCTCCAGAGCGTCGAAACGCTGGTCGGGCGGCTGATCCGCGAGCGCGCCCTCGGCCCGGACAGCCTGGCCGTCGAGATCGGCAGCAACGACGGCTACCTGCTCCAGTACTACCAGCGGGCCGGCGTGCCGGTCCTCGGCATCGACCCGGCGGTCAATGTGGCGCGGGTGGCCCGCGAGCAGCGCAGCATCCCGACCGTCGCCGAGCTGTTCGACGACACACTGGCCGCCTCGCTGGTGGCCGAAGGGCGCCAGGCCGACGTGATCCACGCCAACAACGTGCTGGCCCACGTCGCCAACCTGAACGGCGTCGTGCGCGGGATCAGCCTGCTGCTGAAGCCGAGCGGCGTGGCGGTCATCGAGACGCCGTACGTGCGCGATCTGGTGGAGCGCGGCGAGTTTGACACGATCTACCACGAGCACCTCTGCTACTACTCGTTGACGGCGCTGACGGCGTTGTTCGGGCGGCATGGGATGGTCGTCAGGGACGTGGAGCAGATCCCGGTGCACGGCGGCTCGCTGCGGCTGTTCGTCGGGAAGGCGGCTGAGGCTACGGCAGGCACGAGCGCAGAGCGTGGGCATCAGGAGGTCTCGGCACGCGTCACGGAGCTGCTCCGGGCGGAGCGAGCGGCCGGCCTGGATCGCCGCGCCTACTACGACGGGCTGGCCCAGAAAGCGGTCGCCATTCGTCGCGCGCTCCAGGAGCTGCTGGCCGACCTACGTGCGCGTGGCAAGACCGTCGCGGCGTACGGCGCGGCGGCCAAGGGCGCGATCCTGCTCAACTACTGTGGGCTGGGCGCGGAGTCACTGGCGTACGTGGTGGACCGCAACCAGTACAAGCAGGGACGCTACCTGCCGGGTGTCCGCCTGCCGATCTCCGGCCCCGAGCGCCTGTTGGAGCAACGTCCGGACTACCTGCTGATCCTGGTCTGGAACCTGACCGACGAGATCGTGGCCCAGCAGGCGGCGTACCGTGAGAGCGGGGGCCGCTTCATCGTCCCGGTCCCCGCGCCGCGCATCCTCGACGGTCCTGGCGGGTCGGTCCATGCAGACCAGCCCGACGGCTCGCCATGATCTTCACGCCGACCGCGCTCGCCGGCGTCTACCTCGTCGAGCCGGAGCGCCAGCACGATGCGCGCGGCTTCTTCGCACGGACCTACGACGCCGACGAGCTCCGGGCGCACGGCCTGACCCCCGACATTTCGCAGTGCAGCGTTTCGTACAATTCGGCGGCCTGGACGCTGCGTGGGCTCCATTACCAGACTGCGCCGTACGCCGAGGTGAAGCTGGTGCGCTGCACGCAGGGCGCCATCTTCGACGTGGTGGTCGATCTCCGTCCCACGTCGCCAACCTACTGCCAGTGGGTCTCCGCCGAGCTGACCGCCGAGAACCGTCTCCAGTTGTACGTCCCGGAGGGCTGCGCGCACGGGTTCCTGACCCTGACGGACGCTGCCGAAGTCTTCTATCAGATCTCCGCTGCCTACCGTCCCGAGGCCGGCGCTGGCGTACGCTGGAACGACCCGGCCTTCGGGATTCGCTGGCCGCGCGAGCCGGCCGTCATCGCGGAGCGGGACGCCGGCTATCCGGATTACGTCCGATTGGCGGCGACAGGCCGGACGGGCGCAGGCTCGCCATGACGAAGCGCGTGCTGGTGACCGGCGCTCGTGGGTTCGTCGGGGCACACTGCCTGGGGCCGCTGGTGGCGCGTGGCTACGAGGCTCACGCCGTCAGCCGACGAGCGCCCGCGCCGCCGACGCGCGGGCCGACCGGTGCTGCCAACGCCGTCTCCGCTGTCACCTGGCATCAGGCCGACCTGCTGGACGCGGCTCAGACTGCCGCGCTGGTCCGCGCCGTTCGCCCGACCCACCTCCTGCACCTGGCCTGGGAGGTGACTCCCGGCGCCTTCTGGACGTCGCCGCTCAACTGGCCCTGGGTGGACGCCAGCTTGCGGCTGCTGGCGGCGTTCGGGGAATCGGGCGGGCAGCGCGCCGTAATGGTCGGCTCCTGCGCCGAGTATGGCGCGCCCGACGGCCCCTGCCTGGAACGCTCGACGCCGCTCGCGCCGACGACGCTCTACGGCGCCTGCAAGGCGGCGCTGAGCGTGATGCTCCCCGCCTTCGCCGGCGCGGCCGGCGTCGAGAGCGCGGCCTGGGCGCGGCTCTTCTACCTGTTCGGGCCGGGCGAGCCAGCGTCGCGGCTGGTGCCGTCCGCCGTTCAGTCCCTGGAAGCCGGCGCCGAGCTGGCCTGCACCCACGGCGAGCAGGTCCGTGACGTGCTCTACGTCGCGGACGTTGCCGACGCGCTTGCGGCGGTGCTCGACAGCGGTGTGACCGGCGCGGTGAACGTCGGAGCGGGCCACGGCACGTCGTTACGGGCACTCTTGTCGGCCGTCGAGCGGGAGTACGGCGATCCCAGGCTGTTGCGCTTCGGCGCGCGGCCGGCCGCTCCCGACGACCCGCCGTATCTGGTGGCCGACACGACGCGTCTCTCACAGGAGGTCGGCTGGACGCCGGGCGTCAGCCTGGAGGACGGGATTCGGCAAACCATCGCGTGGTGGCGCGGCGAGCCCCGGGGGCATCATCCTGAGCGACCTGCCCACGACCCCGAGGCACCTGGAGATCGGACCGTGTCACGTGGACGAGCCGCGTATGGAGGAAGAGATGGTGGCTGAGCGAGCGTCGAGCGCCGAGGATCTGGGAAGACGGATCGACCAGCTTGCGGCCGAGCTGGTGGCAAAGGAGGCTGTCATCGTCCAGTTGAAGACGATCGCCGACGAGCGCCTCCAGGTGATCGAGACGCTGAGCGCCGAGCTCACGCACGAGCGCTATCTCCGCGACAACCTGGCCAGGCAGCTCGAAGAGAAGGAGCGGATGATCGCCAGCCTGGCCGAGGCCGCCGAGGCGCGGCTCCGGTTCATCCACGAGCTGAACGCTCGGGGCCGTGGCGGCCGGCGCGTATGACGACCCCGCGTGCCTGTCCGGTCTGTGAAGGCGAGGCACTGGTCCCGATCGTCGAGCGGGCCGGCGCTCCGGTCCACCAGAACCTGATCTACCAGACCGCCCAGGCGGCTGTCTCTGCGCGTCGCGGCGATCTCTCGATGGTGGCCTGCGCTCGGTGCGGCTTCGTCTTCAATCGTGCGTTCGACGCCAGCCGCCTCGAATACGGCGACCAGTACGACAACACTCAGTTGCTCTCGGACGTGTTCAAAGAGCACGTCGCCGGCCTGCTGCGCCACCTGCTCGACGAGCGCGCGGTGCGCGGCGCCCGCATCGTAGAGGTCGGCTGTGGCAAGGGCGCCTTCATTCGCGCCCTGATCGCGGACGAGGCGGCCGGCAACACCGGCGTCGGCTACGACCCGAGCTACGTCGGGCCAGAGGTCGAGTTTGGCGGGCGGCTGCACTACGAGCGGCGCTTCTACGATGCCGGCTGCCTCGCCGAGCCGGCCGACGTGGTCGTCAGCCGCCACGTCGTCGAGCACGTGGCCGATCCGGTGGCGCTGATCCAGGTGATGGCGACGGCTCTGAAGGCGTCCCCCGATGCCCGCGTGTTCCTGGAGACGCCGTGCGTGGAGTGGATCCTCCGCAACAACGTGGTCTGGGATTTCTTCTACGAGCACTGCTCCCTGTTCACGGCGCGCTCGCTGACGGTGGCCTGCCAGCGCGCGGGCCTGACTGTGGACCGAGTTGACCACGTCTTCGGCGGCCAGTACCTCTGGCTGGAGGCGTCGAATCGCCCGCCCGAGCACGTCGAGCTCGACCCCGGACAGGTACCGGATCACGCGCGCGCCTTCGCCGAGACCCAGGTGCGTGAGACCGAGCGTTTGCGCGGTCTTGTCCGGTCGCTGGCCGGCCGCCAGCGGCTGGCGGTCTGGGGCGCTGGTGCCAAGGGGATCACCTTCGCCAACCTGATCGACCCGGAGCGGGAGTACGTCGCCTGCCTGGTGGACGTCAATCCGACCAAGCAGGGCGGCTTTGTGGCGGGGACCGGCCACCCGATCGTCGGGCCGGCTGACCTGGGCAGCCAGCACGTGACCTGCGCGCTGGTGCTCAACCCGAACTACCAACGGGAGATCGAGGCGATGGCGCGCGCCAGCGGGCTCTCGCTGGACGTGCTGGCGGTGGAGTCCCCGTGATCGCGTCCGTCGGCGCTAGAACTCCTGCGAGGGGCCAGATGCAGACCGACAGCGGTAAGCCTCGCTCATGAAGCTGACCATCGACACAGACCAGCGCATGCTGACCGTGGACGACGGGGCTGGCGCTCGGGCGCTCGACCTGTACGGCCCCGAGGCGTTCGCGGTCCTCTCTCGGCAGTGGCTCAGGACGGCCTGGGCGAACAAGTACACCTACACGTTTACCTGGCTCGGGCGGCCGGTGGTGCAATTGCCGGAAGACTTGCTGCGGGTCCAGGAGGCGATCTTCCAGTTGCGGCCGGACCTGATCGTGGAGACCGGCATCGCGCATGGCGGCTCGCTGGTCTTCTACGCGTCGCTCTGCCAGCTCTTGGGTGTCGGGCGTGTCGTCGGCGTAGACGTCGAGATCCGCCCGCACAACCGGGCCGCGCTGGACGCTCACCCGCTCCGGCCGCTCGTCACGCTCATCGAAGGGAGCTCGACGGCGCCCGAGACGCTGGCGCAGGTCCATGCCCAGGTCCGTCCCGGCGAGCGTGTGCTGGTGCTGCTCGACTCGAACCACACCTACCAGCACGTCTCCGACGAGCTGCGCGCCTACGCGCCGCTCGTGACGCCAGACTCGTATCTGGTCGTTCAGGACGGGGTGATGCGCGATCTCGCGGACGTGCCAGGAGGACAGCCGTCCTGGACCGAGGACAACCCGGTCCGAGCCGTGGACGATTTCCTGCGGGAGCATCCGGAGCTCGTGCTGGAGCCGCCTGCCTGGGCGTTCAACGAGAGCCCCCTGCGAGAGGGGATCACGCACTGGCCGTCTGGCTGGCTGAGGCGTCGTCGCCCGTAGACGGCGGAGGCTGTCGCTCAGACGATCCGCGCCCGCCGCATTCCGCGCTCGATCGAGCTCCAACGGCCCAGCTTCCGCATCAGCCGGTAGCCGCGACTGGCGCGCAGGTCTCGCAGGATCGTCCGGAGCGCTTCGATCTCCTCCACCATCCGGGCGCGCTCGGCGGCTTCCTCGGCGGCGGCCAGCCGGGCGCGCGCCGCTCGGTCCTGCTCGACCAGCGGGCCACGAATCATCTCCGGCTGTCCAGTTCGGTCGTCAGTCATGCTGCGTCAGCTACGCCGCGCTAATACGGCAGCGCCCCCATTCGGTACAGCTTGTGATACAGCTTGTGTCGGCTGACGTACGGCGCCAGCAGCTGTCGGATCTCGGCGGGTGCGATCGGGCGGCCAGCCTCGCGCTCGCGGATCGAGCGGATCTCTTCCGCGCCGATGCCGGTCAGCTCGGTGGCGGTCTTCTGCCCGGGGTGGACGCGGAAGGCGGCCAGAAAGCGTGGAAGTCGCACGAAGCGGGCGCCGGCGTCCCGAAAGCGCAGGAGCAAGTCCCAGTCCAGCGCGAACTTGAACGACTCGTCCATCTGTCCGCCAGACCGCTCCCAGATCGACCGCCGCCAGAACACCGTCTCCTGGGGGACGTAGTCCGTGAGCGAGAGCATCCTGCCGTCGTGCGGCGGCAGCACCCAGCGCCCGATCTCCTGGTGGTTCGCGTCGATCAGCACGCGGTGGCCGTACACCACGTCCACCTCCGGGTGGGCCGCGAAGTAGCCGGCCACGACGTGGAGCGTGCCCGGCAGCAACACGTCGTCCGCGTTCAGGTACGCCATCAGCTCGCCAGTGGTGTGGCTGAATCCACGATTGAGCGCCTGGGCCATGCCGGCATCCCACTCGGAGTTGAAGGCCGCCAGACCCGAGCGGTAGCGCTCGACGATCTCCAGTGTGTCGTCGGTCGAGCCGCCGTCTTGCACCACATATTCGAGGGATGGGTACGCCTGCCCGAGCACGCTCTCCAGCGTGAACCGCACGAACTGGGCGCCGTTGAGCATCGGCGTCACGATCGAGATCGTCGGCGGATTCGGCGGCGGCTCTGTCTCGAAGTACCAGGCCGGCACTCGGAACGGCAGCGGTGGATGCTGTTCGAGCACCCCGAGCTGCTGCGCCACCCACTGCCACGGCCCGGCGTCATTGGTGGCGTCGGCGTACGCCTCCAGCGCCAGCTCCTGCTCCTGGAGCAGCTGGAGGCGTACGGCAGCGGTGCGTGGTGCTGGGATGGCGGGCCGGCACTCACCGGGCACGGCCTTCGACGTGTGGTCGCCCGTCGTGTCCTGCCCACTCATCAACGCGTCACCCGCCGTCCGTGTCGTCAGGCTGTCTCGGGAGTGTGTCACATACCGCCCTCACGTCGCATGGCGTGAGGGCGACCTGCCGGGTGCCGCGTCAGCGCAATCGACGGCACGACGCGCACCGGTCACTGACGTTGCGCTGCGAGCGAAGCCGGGCCTTCGTTCGGATCGCGCGTTCGCTCGGCCCGCAGCGCCGCTTCCGTGACTCGCTCGCGCCACTCGGCAGGCACCGGACGCATGACCCGTGCCGGGATGCCCGCCACGATGGTCCAGGGGGCGACGTCACGGGTCACGACCGCGCCAGCCGCGACCAGCGCGCCCTCGCCGATCTCGACGCCGGGCAGGATCGTCGCGCCGGCGCCCACTGCCGCGAACCGCCGAACCGCTGGCCCACCGACCGTCGTGGGGGTCTGGAGCCCGAACCGCCGCAGGTAGACGTCGTTGTCGTTCGTCGTCACCACCTGCATCCCGATGAAGACGTGCTCCTCGATTCGCATGTCGCCCACCAGATGGGCCTGATCCTGGACTCGCGTGAACGCGCCGACCGCGCAGTTGTAGAGCATCATCACGCTGCGCCCGACGATGGCGTGGTCCCCGACGACGCACCCTTCGCGGATCGAGGCGAGATCCCCGATCAGCACCTTCTGGCCGAGCTGGATGTCCGTGTACAGGACGCTGTTGGCGCCGACGATCGAGCCGGCCCCGACTGTCACCCGCCCGAACACGCTGGTAATCGGCCGGGTCGTGTTGGCATTCGAGATCGGGATCCGGCCGATCACGGCGCCGTCCAGCACCACGCAGCCCTCGCCCACCTCGACGCCCGGGTAGAGCGTGACGCCGTTGCCCAGGTAGGTGCCGGCTCCGAGCGTGACCCCCTGGGCGACGGCGGCTCCCGAGGGCAGCCGCTCGAAGCACACCTCGCGGAGCGTTCGCAGCACGCCGTCTAGCGCACGGGACGCGTCGCTCATACCCGTGCCACCAGCCACGCCCCGGCCCAGCGCGTTCGACGGATCACGGCGCTCGACATGACACCCCCAGAGCTGGACCGGACCCGTTTCTCTGTGCCGGTCGGGCCGCCGCACTATATCGACTGATCTCCCGGCGCGGCAACGCGCCACGAGCCTCACTCGAACGATGTCGTGGGGCCAGCCCAGTCGTGGGCGAACACGTCGTTCAGGTGGCCCACGATGGTCGGGTCGGCGAACATCAGCCCGAGCTCGCGGCGGCGGTCGCCGGCCGCGTCCTCGATGTTCTCGCTTCCGAAATACGCCGTCGAGCCGTCCACCACCAGCACCTTGGCATGGACGGTGAAGGCGGTCGGCACCAGGATCTCGAGCTGGCCAGTGCGGATGAGCGTCAGGAGCGGTTTTGGGACGCTCTTGTTGTCTGGCGCCGCCAGGATGCGGACCGCCACGCCGCGCTTCGCGGTGTCCTCGATGGCGGCCAGCAGCGGCCCGGACTGGAGCTTCTCGGCGTAGACGTCCACGGAGGTCTGCGCGGACCGCACCAGGGCCGGCAAGGTCTCGTCCGCGTTGTCCGGCGAGAGGACGAAGCCAGGTGGGATCTGCCCGACCGGCGTGCGCGTCCAGTCGGCGTCGAACAGCCGCTGGATGAACTGGACGTCCTCCGGGTCGTCGTCCTCCATCGCGAAATCCCGGTGGGTCGGCAGCTCCTTGTTGGTCGAGTTGTAGGTCAGGAGCAGCGCCTTCGCGCCGTCGATCACGACGTACTTCGAGTGGGTCAGGCTGAACGACGGGTCCGCGTCGTGGACTTCGACGCCGGCCTCGGTGAGCGCCACGACCGCCTTGTTCGTCTTGTTGGCGTTCTCGGGCTCGGTCATCAGGCGGACTCGGACGCCACGATTGTGGGCCGCGATGAGCGCCTTGACGATGGCGTTCTGATCGAGCAGGAACGGGACGTAGTCGATGCTGGTGGTCGCGGCGTCCAGGCGCGCGGTCAGCGACTTGACGCCGTCCTCTGGCTCGGTGGCGAACAGCGCGAGCTGGCAGGACCGGCCGGAGTCAGCGCCGCAGCGCAGGGCTGGCCGTGCGGCTGGCCCGTGCCCCGGCTTGCTGGGAGCAGCCGCGGACGGCTTGCCGGGCGACGTGCAGCCAGCCAGCAGCAGCAGGGCGCTCATCGCGAGTACCGCCGTCCTCCACCACCGACCGTGCGGTCTCACACTCTGCCCACCGTTCACGTGACGCTCCATCCTGGCCGGGGGAAAGTATCTTCCACCGGCTGCCTGGCCGCCGAGTATTTCGGGGTCTTCCCCGGTGTCACGCCATCACGTACCAGAATCGGTGGCGATCTCCGCGTGGCCGTTCGACGACGTGTCTGCCTGAGCCGGCAGGATCGCCTCGACAGTCGGCGTGGTGGGGACTGGGAGCATCGCGGCGCCTGGCTCCGCCTTCGGAGTCGGCGTAGCGCCGCCGGCCGCTGCCCCGGCCAGGCTCAGCAGCGGCTGGAGCATCGAGGCAAACTCCATCGGGATCACGATCTTCGTCGCCTGCCCGCTCCCGAGCGCCTTCAGCGTGTCCAGATACTGCAGGCTCATCGTCTTCGGGTCGATGGACTGCGCCACGCCGTAGATCGTCTCCAGCGCCTGGGCGTTGCCCTCGGCGCGGAGGATCGCGGACTGTCGCGCGCCCTCGGAGGCCAGGATGGCGGCCTGCTTGTCGCCGGTCGCCACGGTGACCGCCGCTTCGCGCTTCCCTTCGGCCTCGGTGACCAGCGCGCGTCGGTTGCGCTCGGCCGACATCTGGCGGTTCATCGCCTCCTGCACTTCGCGCGGCGGGATGATCTCGCGGATCTCGACCGAGTTGACCTTCACGCCCCAGCGCTCGGTCACCTCGTCCAGCTTGGTCCGCAACTGGGTGTTGATCTGCTCGCGCTTCGCCAGCACGTCGTCCAGTGAAATGTCGCCGACGACGGCGCGCAGGGTCGTCATCGCGATGCCCTGGGCAGCTCCCAGGTAGTTCTGGACTTGCACCACGCTGTCGGTCGGGTCCACCACGTACATGTAGATCAGGCAGTCCACGTCCACCGGCGCGTTGTCCCGCGTGATGCACTTCTGGTGTGGCACCTGGATGAACTGCTCGCGGAGGTCCACCCGCGCGCCTCGGTCGATGCCCGGGATCAGCAGCACCAGGCCCGGACCCCGCGCCCCGATCACCCGCCCGAGCCGAAACACCACCAGCCGCTCGTACTCCCGCACGATGCGGATGCTCGACCAGCCGAGACCGCCGCAGGCGGCAATCACCAGGAGCGCGAAGAATGCGCCCATCACGGCATCCAGGTCCATCACCGGGTCCTTTCCACCCAGATCCCTGGGCGAACCTCTCCCTGCGAGGGCAGCATCCCGAAGCGCTCGATGTGGAGCGGACCGATCCGTCGCACGCGCAGCCGCAGCCCCTGGCGTGCCACGACTTCGATCCGTTCGCCGGGCTCGATCGGCCGTCCCTCGGTCACCGCCGACCAGCGCTCGTTGAACACCAGCACCGTGCCGTCCGGCGCCAGCGTCGAGGCGGCGACACCTTCGGCGCCTGACAGCCGAGCCAATGGATCGACCACTGGCAGGCGACGCGCGCGCAGGCCGGTCCACATGACGGTGCCCCCGAGCGCCGCGAACGTGGAGCTGGCGATGGTCAGCGGCCAGCCGTTGGCGACCAGCGCAGCCAGGACCGGCGCGGAGGTCGCGGCGGGCGCCAGCAGGAGGAAGCCGCCCAGGCCAGCCCCGGCCACCCCGCCGACGCCGAGAATACCGTGGGTGGGAAGGTGGATCTCCAGCACCACCAGGACGATCCCCAGACCGAGCAGCAGGATCGCCAGCAGGACGTCAGGCCCCATGTCCGTTCGCTACCTGTCGCGCCGTCTCATGCCAACGGTGCGGGCGCGACTCCGACACCGTCTCACCGGTCTCGACAGAGCCATCGCGTCGTGTGGGGAGCGCCCGCCAGAGGGGGCAGGGGGCGCCGGATCGCGAACGCGTCTCCTGTCCACAGTGTAGCGCGTTTGCCACACCGCGTCACTACGTCCCGGATGTGAATCCGACCGTCTTGACCATGCCGCTGCCGCCGTCCACCATCAGCGTCGCGCCGGTCACCATCGACGACTCGTCGCTGGCGAGGAACAGGATGCTCTGCGCCATCTCGATCGGGTCGGCGCCGCGCCCGAGCAGGTTCTGGGCTGGCTGCTCGCGGAGGGTCGCCTGGGCCTCCTCGAACGAGATGCCGTCCGCCTCGGCCTTGCGACGGACGTGGAACGGCGTGATCGTGAAGCCAGGGCAGATCGCGTTCACCCTGATCCCCTGGTCGGCGTGGTCGCAGGCGAGCGAGCGGGTCAGGGCCAGCAGCGCGGCCTTGGTGGCGTCGTACTGGGCCATGCCGGCTCGCCCGTTGAGGGCGTTGGTGGACGAGACGTTGACGATGGTGCCGCCGCCGTTGCGGGCCATCTCCGGGATCGCGAACTTGGCGCAGTAGGCCGCGCCCAGCAGGTTCACCCCGAGGATCCACTGCCAGGACTCGGCGGTCGCCTCGGTGATCGGGCCGTACAGGCGCACGCCAGCTGCCGTCACCAGGCTGTCCAGCCGCCCGAACGTCGCGACCGTCTCACGGACGGCGCGCTCGCACTCCGCCTCCTGGCTGAGGTCCGCCACGATCCCGAGCACGCGCGCGCCGCTCGGGTCGATCTCGGCGCTCACCCGTGCCACGGCATCGGCGGCCGGATCGACGATGGTGACGCGCGCCCCTTCTCGCACGAACAGCCCGGCCGTCGCCGCGCCGATGCCGCCCGCGCCACCCGTCACCAGAGCCACCTTGCCGGCCAGTCTGTCAGCCATCACCCCACCCCTTCGTCATCTCACTATTGGCTCGTGCAGGATCACGCGAGATCGGTGGGAGACGATCGGGCTCGCCTCCTGGGAGCGCGGCCATCCTGGCCGCTTCCGTTGGGTAACCCCGAGGCGGCCAGGATGGCCGCGCTCCACGGGCATGTTCGCCGCATTCCCGAATCTCTCGTCTGGATCTGCACGAGATCGTAGCATTGTCATTCCGAGTCCGGACGCTCACAATCTCGGGCATGATGACGAGACGGCTGCGGAGACGGGTGCTAGTGCGGCAGCTGGCCGGGTTCGCCGTGGCCGCCGTCGGCGTCGCCTCGCTCGGCGGCACGGTCGGGGACGTCCGGGCAGCGCCGGCAAGGATGCAGGCGTCTCGGGGCACCCGTATCCTGCTTGCCTCAGATGTTGACGAGATCCGCGACAAGATCGCGCAGCAGCCGTGGGCGCTCGACGCGTTCGCGGCCCTGAAGCGCGCCGCCGATGGGCTGGTGCAGTCCCGGCCGCCGACACCAGATCGAGGCGGCGGCTGGTTCCACGCCGGCGGCGCCGAGTACGAGATCTCACGAGTCCACTCGCGGCTGGCGGACGGCACCCGCACGCTCGGGCTGGTCTACCGCCTGACCGACGATCCAGCGTACGCGCAGGCCGGCCGCCAGATCCTGCTGGAGTACGCCGCCCGCTACCGGGGGTACGAGGCCCACGACCAGTACGGCCGGACCGGACCGAAAGCGTACAACCCCGGCAAGGCGACCTCGCAGGGGTTGGACGAAGGGATCTGGCTGGCGGCGCTGGCGTTCGGGCACGACCTGCTGCGTGACACCTTTTCAGACGCCGACCGCGACACCATCGCCACTGGCCTCCTCCGTCCCGCCGCCGAGCTGCTCATGGCGTACAACGTCGGCCGGCACAACCACCAGACCTACTACAACCTCGGGATCGGGCTGGTGGGATTCGCCCTGGACGAGCCGCTCTACGTCGAGCACGCCGTCCAGAAGCCCGGCAGCGGCCTGCTCTATCAGTTGAGCCCCGGCGCCAGCTCCACCTCGGACGGCTTCTGGTACGAGGGCAGCGTTCACTACCACTTCTACGCCCTAGAGGGGATCCTCGGGCTGGCGGAGGCCGCCCAGCGCAACGGCTTCGAGCCGTACGCCGCGCCATCCCTGCGTGGGGCGTTCGACTTCCCGCTGGCCTACGCCGACGCCAACGGGAGCTTGCCGGCCTTCAACGACGGTCCGCCTGCTTCTCTGTACGAGGCCAATCGGGCGCGTTTGTACGAGATCGGCTACCGGCGCTTCGGCGATCCGCGCTACGCAGCGTTGCTGGCGAAGGCCGGGCGGGGCAGCAGCTACCATGGGCTCCTGTACGGCGTCCCGTCCCTGCCTGAGACCGAGGCGTTCGCGCCAGGCCAGGGCGAGAGCGCACTGCTGGCCGACCGCGCGATTCCGGTCCTCCGGGCCGGGCCGCCAGATACCCGCATCCAGGTTGCCGTCAACGGGATGTGGTACGTCGGCGGGCACACCCAGCCATCCCAGCTAGAGATCGAGGTTTCGGCGTCGGGGGTGGGGCGGCTCGTGCCAGCGCCGGCCTCGATCAAGTACGCCGACCCGCTCCACGAGGGGTGGTATCGCCAGACCGTCTCGCACAGCACGGTCATCGTGGACGGCAAGAGCCAGGGGCGCGGGCAGGCCCCCGAGCTCGTCGCGTTCCACGCAGGCACGCTGTTCTCGCTGGCACGGCTGCGAACCCGCTCGGCGTACCTCGGCGCGGTCCTGGATCGAACTATCCTCCTGATGGATGCAGGACCGATCGACCTGTTCCTGGTTTCGGCCCCGGGCGCTTCGACGCTGGACTGGGCGCTGCACCACGCCGGCGCCCTGACTGCCGAGCTGCCGATGTTGCCGCGACTGGCGCCGCCGCTGGCTGGCTACCGCGAGCTGGAAGAGGTCTCCGAGGGCCACACGGACGGCGAGTGGCGGGCGCGGTGGTCGCGGCCGGACGGTCTGTCCAGCACGCTCTGGGTAGCTGGCGCGGCCGGCACGACGGTGCTCGGCGGGCTCGGCCGGATCGGCGCGCCAGACCAGAACAACGCGCCCGAGCCCGTCTCGGCGCTGATCGTGCGGCGCGAGAGCGCGTCCACGGCGTTCGTCTCGGCGCTGCTGCCCAACGACGACGGCTCGGCCACGGTCTCGCAGCTGCTGGCCCTCCGCGACGGTTCACCTGTGCCCGCCGAGGATGCGGTCAGCCTGCGCATCACGACCGCGCGCGGCACGTACGAGGTCGTCCTGACGCCCGGTGCAGGCTCGTACACCGTCGATGGCCGGGACGTTGCTGGCGGCACGGCTGAGGTGACGCTCCGTACTGGCGCAGGAGTCCAGAGCGAGCGGGCGGCGCTCACGTGACCCCCGCTGGGAGCGCGGCCATCCTGGCCGCTTCGTGAGCCGTCCTGTCCATCGACCTAGAGAAGACAGCGGGGATGGGACGACGAAGCGGCTAGGATGGCCGCGCTCCCAGCGGGCGTTCGCGAACAGCGGTCAGGAGACGCCGCCGAACTGAAGTGCCCGCGCCCGCAGGATGCCGTACACCACGTTGAACGTTGGCGTCGGTACCCCGTACCGTCGGCCACGCCGGACCACGCTCCCCGTGAGCGACTCCAGCTCCACCCGCCGGCCGGCTGCGAAGTCGCGCTGCATCGAGACAGTGTGGGCGTCCGTCAGATTGAGGTAAATGTTTCGGACCTTCTCGGCGGACTCTTCCGGCAGGTTCACGCCAGCCGCCAGCCCGACCGCCCGGATCTCGTCCTGCATCGCCAGCACCGTCTGCTTCCCCTCGGGAACGGCGCGGAACGGTCCCGTCGAGAGGCCGGTCGCGCTGTTCACGCTGGCGCAGGGGGCCAGGAACATGAACTTCTCCCAGAGCACGCGCTGGGCGTCGTCGGTAGCCGTGAAATCGGCGATGCCCGCCTCGTTGAACGCCGCAACGATCCGCTCGACGCGCGGCGAGCGCGGCCCCGTTGGCTCGCCGATGGTGGAGGCCGTCGTGCCGCTCGCCCGGCGGATCACGCCCGGCTCGGCGATGGACGCGTTCAGCATCGCGCTGCCGGCCAGCACGTTGGCCGGCGAAATGATCTGCCCGATCTCCTCGGTCGAGTCCACGCCGTTCTGGATCGGCACGACGCACGTCTCGGGGCCGACCACGGGCTCGATGGCAGCTGCCGCCTCGGCGGTGTCGTATGTCTTGACGGCGAACAGGATGAAGTCGAACGTGCCGCCGGCGTCGGCCGGGTAGCGGACGGCCTGGACCGGAATCAGGCGGTCGGTGCCGTCCTGCTCGCGGAGCGTGATGCCTTTGTTCGCCTGCATCGCGTCGAGGTGCGCGCCGCGCGCCACGCAGACGACCTCGTTCCCGGCCTCGGCCAGCCGGCCGCCGTAGTACCCGCCGATGCCACCCGTGCCCATGATGAGAATGCGCATTTCGTCCCCCACGCAGTTGAGAGTCCCAGCCCAGGCATCGGCGACCGGCACCAGGAGAGAGGATTTCGTGTCATCAGGAGGATAGTGGATCACGACAGGGCCGTGGACTTCAGTCCACGGCCCTGGTGACCGCGGCCCTCAGCCCCCGGCCCTACCAGAGCGCTGAGGTGAAGCCTGGTAGGGGCGCGATTCATTGCGCCCGCCGGGTGAGGGGTTTCTACGGCATTGAGGCGCGGATCGCCTTCGCGAACGCCAGCCCGCCCTCGTAGCACTTCTGGACCGACTCGTAGCTGTAGGCCAGCCGCGCGAATTCGTGGCCGCCGCCGTTCGGCATGAAGCCGTTGCCGCCGCGCCACTCGACGCTCGCCTCGGCGGCCCACTTCGCCAGCTCCTTGGTGTCGGTGCCGGTCGGCAGTCTGATCCAGAGGAAGAAGCCGCCCTCAGGATGGCTGATCGTGGCGTCCGTCGCGTCCAGCTCCTCACGCAGGCCACGGACCATCGCATCTCGCTTGTCGCGGTAGATGTCGATCAGCAGCTCGACGTGATCCTTCAGATGATCGCGCAGGAAGTAGGTCGCCACCCGCGACATGTACGGGTTGACGCCGCCGCCGAACAGGAAACCCTGCAGGGCCGGGATCATCTCGGTCGGGGCGCAGAGCCAGCCGAGCCGCACGCCGGCCCCGAGGATCTTCGAGAGCGTCCCCGCCCGCAGCGTCCGACCGTTCGGATCCAGCGCGTAGATCGACGGCAGCGCGTGCCCCTCGAAGCGGAGCTCGCCGTAGGCGTCGTCCTCCAGGATCAGGGTGTCGAACTCGGCCGCCAGCTCCACCAGCTTCTCGCGCCGCTTCAGCGACATCGTTGGGCCGGCCGGGTTCTGGAAGTTGACGATGGTGTAGATCAGCTTGCAGGGCCGCCCCTCGGCTTTCAGCTTTTCGAGCGCCGCCCGCACCGCTGCCGTGTCGATCCCCTCGTCGTCCACCGGCACGCCGATCAGGTCGGCGCCGTGCCGACGCATCGTGTTGAGCGTCCCCGAGAAGGTCGGCGCCTCGGTGATGACCGCGTCGCCGATGTCCACGAAGGTGCTGAACGCCAGCGAGAGCGCGTTGCCGGAGCCGTTCGAGACGAGGATGTTGTCCGGGCTGGTTTGCAGCCCCTCGAACAGCTCGTACTTGTGGCAGACCAGCTCGCGCAGCCCTAGGTACCCCTGCGGCTCGCCGTAGGTCATCGCGTCGTCGCCCTCGGCCTTCAACATCCGAGCGGTCGCGTCGAGCATGCCGTCATGGGGGAACGAGGCCGGGTCGGGCAGGCCGCCGCCGAATTCGTACAGGGATTGGGTCAGGCCAGCATTGCGCCGCCGCGCCGTGGCCGGGCCGGCCCAGCCGATCTGCGCGCGCGAAGAGAGCAAGTCATCCCAACGGGTCGAGGGCACCGTGGCCATGCGTCTACTCCTCCCAGCTTCCGCCTGACAGTCGCGAAGCGAGAGGAGGCGGGTCGCGGCATTATAGCCACGCGCCCAAACGCCGCCCGGCTAGCGCAAGCGGCCCGCTGCCACCGGCGCCTTGACCACATTCTCCCAGGCGAAGATCTCGTTCCAGCGGTCTCCGGAGACGCCGTCCAGCCGGTCCATCACCACCGACCCGATCACCGAGCCGAACTTGAACCCGTGCCCAGATCCGGCCGTCGCCACCAGCACGCGACTGTCCCGAGGGTGGAAATCGACCAGGAAGTCGCTGGTGGGGGAGAGGTTGTACATGCAGCTCTCGGCCCGGATTGGTCCGGACGCGTCCGGGTCGATGCCCAGGTGGTCGCGCAGGAACGTTCGAGTCGCCTCGACGAAGCCGGCCGGCGTGGTCGCGCGGTCGAAGTCCGGCGAGTCCAACGGCTCGGTCTTGACGTGCTGGGCGATCTTGAACGGGTCGGACTGCCAGGCCGGGAAGCCGTAGAAGCCGTCGTCCGAACAGCCCCAGGACGGGAACGTCGGCGAGTGGAACGCCGCCGGCACGCTGGCGAGGTACATGATCCCCTGCTGGGTCTGGGTCAGCACGTCGGTCAGCTCCGGCAGCAGCCGCTTCGACCAGCCCCCCAGCGCGAGCACCGCCCGCTCGCCGTGGAGCCGCTCGCCGGCCGCCGTCGTCACTGCCACGTCCGGGCCGTCCAGGTCGATGGCGACGGTCTCGCGCTCCGGCAGGATGGTGGCTCCGGCCCGCTCGGCAAGCACCCGCAGCGCCTCGATGCAGGCGGACGCCCGCACGAAGCCGGCATCGCGCTCCAGAAGGGCCCGCTTCGCCAGCTTGAACTGGGGATAGCGCGCCCGCATGTCGGCTCGGTCCAGCAGCTCGATGTCCGCGCCAATCTGCCGACAGACGGTCTCCAGCTCGTCCAGGTGCGGCTGCTCGTCCAGCGCCGTGTAGCCCAGGTTGCCCACGGCCAGGTAGAGGGTGGCCCCGGTCTGCCGCTCGACCTGGCGCCAGGCGGTCATCGCGAGGCGGGCCAGGGCGGCGTAGTGCGGCTCGGTGTAGGTCGAGCGGATCTTGCGAGACGGGCCATACGACGCCGCGACGGGGTTCGGCAGCGGCCCGCGCTCGACCACGGCCACCCGATACCCGCGCCGGGCGGCCTCGGCAGCGGTGCCTAGCCCGAAGGCGCCGCCGCCCACGATCAGGAGGTCGAATCGGCCTGTGGACGTCGGGACACCGGCCATCTCTGCTGCTCCAGGAAGAGTCACGTCCCGCCGCTCGCTCAGCGCGACCATGCCGCGATCATGATAGCCCGGCGCGGCCACCCTGGCGGGGGTCGCGCACGCGCAAAGAACTCGTCGCGTTTGAGCGACAAGGGCTGAGGTGACGGGGCAGTATTACAAAAGAATTCTATAACTCCCCCTTCACGATGACGACTATCTGAAAGGTGATTCATCTTCTGGCGGG
>JAXLXF010000046.1:0-59725 GCA_046328125.1 Chloroflexota bacterium | reverse complement strand
GCCGACCGAAGAGCGCGTCGAGGCGATGCTGAAGAACACCAGCCACGCCCCTGACGAGATCATCGGCCGGATGCGCCCGACCCACTTCCGCGAGTACTGGGCGTACGACGTGGAGAAGGTCGCGGTCAACGCCGTCATGGCCGGGGCGCGGCCGGAGTACTTCCCGGCGATCCTGGCGATGGCAGCGTCCGGCGTCAGCGCCCGAGGCTCCACCACCAGCTCGGCTGCCGCGATGTGCGTCGTCAACGGGCCGATCCGCCACGAGCTCGGTATGAACATGGGCATGGGTGCGATGGGGCCGTACAACCACGCCAACGCGACCATCGGGCGGGCCTGGGGGCTGCTCTCCACGAACCTCCAGGGCGGCTCCACGCCTGGGCTGACCTACCTGGGATCTCAGGGCAACAACTACGCTTACACCAGCATCACGTTCGCGGAGAATGAGGAGCGCAGCCCCTGGAATTCGTTCTCGGTCCAGCACGGGTTCAAGCCAACGGACAGCACGGTCAGCCTGTTTGGCGGCGCGCGTGCCACCTCGTTCACGCTGGGCCTGCGCGAGAACTACTGGGAGAAGCACGTTCTCAACCTCGTGCGCGGCTTCGACCCGCACACCGAGATCGTCTACGTGCTCGACCCGATCACCGCGCAGCAGTTCATCGATCGGGGCGGCTTCGACACCAAGGAGAAGCTGATCGAGTGGACCCACAAGAACGCCACGATGGAAGCTGCTGAATACTGGGATTACCAGCTGATCCAGAACTACATCTATCCGCGGGCGACGTTCGGCGAGGAGCCGTTCGCATCCAGGCTGGCCGAGCCCCCGGACAAGATGATCCCGATGTTTCTGGAGGACGAGATCCACGCGGTGGTGGTCGGCGGCGAGACCAACGGGTACTGGCGGATCATGGCCGCCGGCTACCGGGGGACCTTCTCCGTCGACGAGTGGCGATAGACGAAAGCCCCACCCCCAGCCCCTCCCCATTGCGATGGAGAGGGGAGCATCCTCTGTCATCCCGACCGAAGCGAGGAACGAGCGGAGTGGAGGGATCTCAAACTCCGGAACAGGGCAGCTCGAGATCCCTCGACTTCGTTCGCAAGCTCACTCCGCTCGGGATGACAAAGGTTGTGGCTCCTCCCTCTCCACCACGGTGGGGAGGGGGTGGGGTTTCCCATACCTGTGGGGCACGTGACGAGAGTTGAGGGCTGATGCCTGAGTACGACATCGTCGTGATTGGCGGCGGCATCGCCGGCCTGACCGCCGGTCTGTTTGCTGCCCGCGCCGGCCGCTCGACGCTGGTGCTGGAGCCGACCATGCCGGCCGGCCACCTGCTCAACATCCAGAAGATCGAGGACTTCCCCGGCTTCATGGACGGCGTCTCGGGGATCGAGCTTGGCCCGAACACCCAGATGCAGGCCATGAACCAGGGCGCCGAGTTCGCGATGGCCGAGGTCCAATCGCTGGCCCGAGCGGACGGCGGCGACTCCGCGGACTGGCTGCTCTCCACCACGGACGGCGATCACCGCGCTGGCGCGGTCATCATCGCGTCCGGCTCGCACGCGCGGGCGCTCGGCGTCCCTGGCGAGGAGCGGCTCGTCGGGCGGGGGGTCAGCCACTGCGCGAGCTGTGACGGCCCGCTCTTCCGGGGGCAGACTGTCGGGGTGGCCGGCGGCGGTGACTCCGCGCTCCAGGAGGCGCTGACCCTGGCCGAGTACGTCGGCAAGGTGTACGTCTTCGTGCGGGGGGATCGCCTCGAAGCGCAGCACGTCTACCGCCAGCGCGTTGCCGAGGAGCGCAAGATCGAGGTTCTCTACCGGACCGAGGTGCGCGAGATCCTCGGCGAGGAGACGGTGAGCGGCGCTCGCATCGCGGACCTGGGCTCCGGTGGGGAGCGCACCGTCGATCTCGTCGGGCTGTTCGTCTACGTGGGGCTGCTGCCGAACACCGACTTTCTCGACGGGCTCGTTCAGCTCGACGAGGCCGGCCGGATCCCGGTCGACATCTGGATGCGGACCGAGCTGCCCGGCCTGTTCGCGGCCGGCGACGTCCGCCAGGACTCGGCGTCCCAGGCGATCGCCGCGGCCGGCGACGGCGCGACGGCGGCCATCGCAGCAGACCGCTATCTGAGCGCTCGTGCAGGAGCGAGTGCATGAGAACCCCCCCTCCGGTGAGGGGGTGCGCGAGTCCGAAGTGAGGGGGGAAGCGATGGAGCGATCTCCAGACGTGACGCGGATCAGCCGGCGTCGGCTGTTGTTGCTGGGCGCCGGCAGCGCGATGCTGGGCCTGACCGCCTGCTTGCGCCGCGACGTGTCGCCAGGCGCGACGGACGCCAACAAGCCATCCGCTGCGCCGCCAGCGACCCAGGCGCCGGCCGCCCAGCAGGCGCCGGCCCAGGCGAAGCCGGCCGACGCTGCGAAGCCAGCCGAGGCCGCCAAGCCCGCTGAGTCCAAGCCCGCGGCAGCCGCCCAGCCGACGGCCGCCCCGGCCAAGCCAGCCGCCGCTGCTGGCACGCCGAAGCGCGGCGGCAACGCCACGCTCGTGGTTCAGAACGACTGGCTGACGTTTGACAACACGCTGAACACCGCGTCTGATGGGACGCACTTCCTGATCTTCGACCCGCTGGTCTTCTACGAGCGGAACGACAAGGGTGTCTGGGACTTCGCGCCAGGCTTGGCCGAGAAGTGGGAGCTCAAGGACAAAGAGGCGACCTTCTGGCTCCGTAAGGGCGTCAAGTTCCACGACGGCAGTGACTGGAACGCGGACGTGATGGTCTGGAACATCAACCGGGCCATCAACGAGCCGAAGTCCGTCGCCAAGGGCGTGATGGGCGGGATCGACTGGAAGAACCCGACCACTGTCATCGACCCGTACACTGTCAAGGTCAACCTGACAGGGCCAACCCCGGGGTTGCTCCAGGGCTTCAACGACTCGAACGCCTACATGATGTCGAAGGTCTCCTTCGAGAAGATGGGCGCCGATCAGTTCGGGCTGAGCCCGGTCGGGACCGGGCCGTTCAAGTTCGGCGAGTGGAAGAAGAACGACCGCGTCACCATCTCCCGCAACGAAAACTACTGGATGAAGGACGAGGCGGGTCAGCAGTTGCCGTACCTCGACGGCATCACGACCCGGCTCATCATCGACGACTCGGTGCGACTGCTGGAGTTGAAGGCCGGCACCGCCGACTTCACCGAGCTCGTGCAGGGCAAGGACGTCGCCGACATCAAGGCCGACCCGAAGCTGAACTACCGGGAGGCGGACTGGGACGGCAACGCCTACCGCTTGATCTTCAACGCCCAGGGCGGCAAGTTCTTCGACAACGTCAAGCTGCGCCAGGCGGCGCTCTACGCCATCGACCACGAGGCGCTGGCGAAGGCGCTCGGGGCCGGCATCGGGCGGGCCGAGAAGTACTTCCCACGGCCCGGCTCCCTCGGCTACGACGAGAGCCTGCCGTACTACTGGTACGACCCGGCCAAGGCGAAGCAGCTGATGAGCGAGGCCGGCTTCCCGAACGGCCTCGAAGTCGAGTTCCTGGTCATCGCCCGCGAGGTCGACAAGCTCCAGGCCGAGATGCTGAAGTCGATGTGGGACGCCATCGGGCTGCGCACGAAGGTCGAGGCGCTGGAGCGGGTCGCCATGAACCAGCGCCTGCTGACGGGAGGCGCGCCGTTCGACTTCACGACCACGCGTGGCGAGAGCCAGGTGGGCGATCCGGACTCTGAGTTCCGGGCGCACTTCTGGTCCAACGGCAACTTCGCGAAGGCCAGGCTGAAGGATCCGGAGATCGACGCGCTGATCCAGTCGGCGGCCGGCACCTACGACGTGAAGAAGCGCGAGGAAGAGTACAAGAAGCTCCAGAAGATGCTGTTCGACAAGGCGGTGTACGGCTACCTCTGGACCCAGAACTGGAACTGGGTCGGCAACAAGCGGATCCAGGGCGTGCCCGACCCGATGGGCAGCATCTGGAACTTCCGCAAGGCCTGGATCAACAGCTAAGACTGGAGAAACCCCACCTCAGCGGGCGCAATGAATTGCGCCCCTACAAGGGACGGCTCCGTAGGGGCGCAATTCATTGCGCCCGCCGGGGTTGGGGCCTCAACGTCGGAGGCACTGGATGGCGCGCTTCATCGCCCGGCGGTTCATCTCGATGGTGCCCTTGCTGATCCTCGTCAGCATGATGGCGTTCTCGCTGATCCTGCTCCTGCCGGGTGATCCCGCCCTGGCGATCCTCGGGGAGGAGCGCGCGAACGCCGACAACAAGGCTGCGTACTACGCCCTGCGCGCGGAGCTGGGGCTGGACGACCCGGTCCCGATTCAGTACCTGCGCTGGGCCGGGCGGGCCGTGCGCGGCGACTTCGGCATGTCGATCCGGAACAAGACGCCGATTGGCGAGACCATCGGCACGCGCATCTGGCCGACCGCCGAGCTGGCGCTGCTGGCGGCGATCATCTCGGTGGTCATCGCCTTCCCGGCCGGCATCATCTCGGCGCTGCGCCCCAATTCCTGGGCGGACGCCGGGGCGACCCTGGCGGCGCTCGGCGGGGTGGCGATCCCGCACTTCTTCCTGGGCATCCTCCTCATCTACGCGTTCGCGGTCTGGTTCCGAGTTCTGTCCCCGTCGGGATACGTGGCCCCCTGGGAAGACCTCGGTCAGAACTTGAAGCTGATGATCATGCCAGCCTTCGCGGTGGGGACCGGGCTGGCGGCCATCTTGATGCGCCAGATCCGCTCCGCGCTGATCGAGGTGCTGAACCAGGAGTACGTCATCACGGCGCGCTCCAAGGGGCTGGCCGAGCGAGCGGTCGTGATCGGGCACGCGCTGAAGAACGCCTCGATCCCGGTCATCACGATCATGGGCCAGCAAGTGGGCACCCTGATCGGCGGCGCCGTGGTGACCGAGACGATCTTCGCGATCCCGGGCATGGGGCGCCTGATCGTGGAGTCGATCTCGTTCCGCGACTTCCCGGTGGTGCAGGCGGCGGTGCTGATGCTGGCGCTGTCAGTCCTGGTCGCCAACCTGCTCACCGACATCACCTACGGGTTTCTCGACCCGAGAATTCGGCACGACTGATGATTGGACAGACTTCGCCTGCCGACCTTGCCAGCATACCAGCGCTGCCGGCGGCGGTCGTTCCTCGGCGCCGTGGCCTGATCGACTGGCGACGCCTCTCGCCGCGCATCTGGATCGGCGCGTCGGTGGTCGGCGCGATGATCTTCCTGGCGCTGACCGCCGACTTCCTGACGCCGTACGACCCGAACTATCAGAACTACGCCGAGTTTCGCCTGCCGCCGAGCGCCGACCATCCGTTTGGGACGGATCAGGTGGGCCGGGACGTCTACTCGCGCGTGGTGTACGGGGCGCGGATCTCGTTGCTGGTCGGCGTCGTCGCCGTCGGGATCGGCATGACCGCCGGCGTGATGATCGGGCTGGTCGCCGGCCTGTACGGCGGCTGGGTTGACGAGATCCTGATGCGGATCATGGACGCGATCTACGCGTTCCCGGCGCTGGTGCTGGCGTTGGCGATCTCGGCAGCCCTGGGGACCGGCATCGTCAACATCATGATCGCGATTGGCGTGGTGTACATGCCGTCCTATGCCAGGCTCGTGCGCGGACAGGTGCTCTCGATCCGCGAGCGCGAGTTCGTGCTCGCGGCACGGATCCTGGGCGCGGGCGCACTCCGGCTGATGCTGCTCCACATCTGGCCGAACGTGACGGCGCCGATCATCGTGCAGGCGTCCTTGAACATCAGCACGGCGATTCTGACCGAGGCGTCCTTGAGCTTCCTGGGCCTTGGCGTGAACCCGCCCACCCCAAGCTGGGGCTCCAGCTTGAACGGCGGCGCGCAGTATCTCGCCACCGCGCCCTGGCTCTCGATCTACCCGGGGCTCGCGATCTTCGTGGCGGTCCTGGCGTTCAACCTGTTCGGCGACGGGCTGCGGCAGCTGCTGGACCCGAGACTGCGCGGCCGGGGCCAGGCGTAGACGAAGCAGACGAGTAGCGAGAGGATCGCCCCTCGCAACTCACAACCCACAACTTGATACGTTGCAGGCGAGATACCATCACTATCATGATGCTTGTAGATCATCGGGGGAGAAGGCACGTTCGGCATGGCTGCGCGGCCAAACATCCAATCAGTGGCGATAGAGAGTCTCACGGCGCCTCGCTATTCCTTCGCCGAGGCTGACCGTCTCGCGGGCGTCAGCCGTGGGACGGCACGACGGTGGCTGGCCGGCTACGCGTATCGCGATGCCGGCGGCCAACGTGCCGTGATGCCGCCGATGACGCTGGGCAAACCGGCAGCAGATGCAGCGTCATTCTTGGATGTCGTGGAGATTGTCGCGATTGGCAGGCTCAAACGCGCGGATTTCTCGACGAAGGCGATTCGTCAGATCGTGCAAAACTGCCAGCAGATCCTTGGAGTCTCACGACCGCTGACCTCAGTGCGGTTCAAGGTAGGCGGTCGTGAGATCTTCGTGGACCGGGGCGAGACACTGGTTGAGGTTGGGCGTCGGAAGCGGATGCAAGCCTGGAACGAGGTGCTCGCACCGTTCCTCGTCAACCTGGACTACACCGGTGAGGTTGTGAGTCGCTGGTGGCCGCTCGGTCGCGCGGTCCCGATCGTGGTCGATCCGTCGTTCGGGTACGGCCTGCCGGTCATCGAAGGGTCCGGGGTGCGGACAGAGATCATCCGTGAGCGGGCCGAGGCCGGAGACCTCGTGGAGCAGATCGCCAGTGACTTCAATCTCGACCGTCTGGAGGTGGAGCGGGCGCTCCAGTTCGAGCTTCAGCGCGCTGCATGATCTTCATCGACCGGTCCATTCCACGGTCGGTCGACCAGGCGCTGAAGCTGGTCCGGTCGGACGTACGCTGGCTCGAAGACGAGTTTCCGCATGACGTGTCGGATGCCGAGTGGCTCCGCGAGATCGGCATCCGTGGGTGGCTCGTCATCGGGCGCGACCGTCGTATTCGCCACCGTCCTGCCGAGAAGCAAGCCATCCTCGACTACGACGTTGGGTACTTTTGCATTGCGCAGGACGCCAACCCCACGCGATGGGAGTATCTGCGGCTGATTGTCGGTACACTCGATCAGATGGAGCTGGTGTTCGGAACGGTGGCGCGACCGTTCATCTACGGAATCTATCGAGACGGCGCGTTCAGGCGCCTCCTATGAAGGGGTGAGGGGTGAGCGACGACGACACGGCCCGGGCGCATGCGCCGAGGATGCGGATCGGGCTGGCGCTCGATTGGGGCACCGAGCGGACCACGCTCGACCAGCTCCTCAAAGAGTACGTGCCGCTGATCCAGCTCGCGGAGCGGTACGGCTTCGACTCGCTGTGGGTGGGCCAGCACTTTCCGACCGGCCCGGACATGTTCCACCCGCCATCGCCGCTGCTGGTCCTCGCGGCGGTAGCCCCTCACACCGGGCTGGCGCTCGGAACCGGCGTGCTGCTGCTCCCGATGTGGAACCCGATCACCCTCGCCTACGAGGCGGCGGTCCTGGATCAATTGTGCGGTGGCCGGCTGGTGCTGGGCGTCGGGATCGGGCGTCCGCGTGACTGGTCGAAGTTCGGGCTGACGCGAGAGCAGATCTCGCAGCGCACCGACGAGATGCTGACGGCGCTGCGAGCGCTCTGGTCCGGCGCGGACGGCTACGAAGGCCAGCAGATCTCCTGCCCGGGCGCGATCTGGCCCCGCCCGATCCAGCCGAACGGCCCGCCGCTCTGGGTCGGCGGCTCCATCAACCGGGCGTTGCGCCGCGCCGCCACCCTCGGCGACGCCTGGTACGCCGGCAGCACCCACCAGCTCAGCGTCATCGCCGAGACCGTCGTGCGGTACAAGGACGCGCTGGCGGCGGCCGGCAAAGACCCGGCCACGGCCAGAGCCGCCGCGAACCGCTCCACGGTGATCGCCGACACGACCGAACGGGCCTGGGAAGAAGGCGGCCAGTATCTCGAAACGCTGATGCACGTCTACCGGCGCCTCGGGGGCGGCACGACCCGCCTGCCGGACGGCTCCCTGGCCGACGCCGACACCGAGATCCTGCCGCATCTCGCGGATCAGGTCTGTTTGATCGGCTCGCCGGACGACGTCAGCGCGAAGCTGGAGGCGTACGCGGCGGCCGGCATCACCGACGTGGCGCTGCGCATCTCGCTCTCGGACATCCCCACCGAGTACGCCCGCCGGAGCATCACCCTGGCCGGCGAGCACATCCTGCCGCGCTTCCACTGAGGCCGAGTAGCAACTCGCAACTCGCGCGTTCGTGATGGATTCGAGATGCCGGCGACGCTCACGGTCCAGATCGCGGTGGTAGAGTGTCCTCGGCCCGAGCAGTTGAGACCCGATTGACCCTCTGACGGTCCTCGCAGCGAAAGGTAGCCGGCCGGCCTACCCCCGGTCCGGTGAACGCGCTGCCCAGGCATCGCAGACGTCACGCGGGCAGGCTGCTCGGGCTTCTTCATGTTCGGCGTGGCACCGGCCGAGGCGCCAACTCGGCCAGCCGGTTCGGCAGCTCCCAGTCAGTTACCTTGCCGTGCTTGTCGTCTCAGTGGTTTGGGCGGTCGATGGATCGAGCGGCCCCTGGTGATGCTCCTCGAAGAGTGAGAGGTAGGGCATATAGCTGTAGCGTCGATTGCGGCGCTGGCCTGTTGTCTCGTCGAGAACACGTAGGTGCTGGAACTGATTGACGAGCTTATTCGCAGTCGCATACGTGACTCCCAGGCTCCGTTCGGCAAAGCTTACATTGATGACGGGCCGTTCAAAGAGAACGTCGAGTAGACGATGTGCGTGTTGACCGACGCCAGCGTCTTGTAACACCTTGCGATGACGTTCCCGAAGCTCGAGGATTCCTTGCGCCGTCCTGGTCGCTTCGTCAGCGGTCTCGGCCACGCCCCGTAAGAAGAATCTTAGCCATCCTTCCCAGTCGCCACGCTCACGGATGGCCATGAGACGATCGTAGTATTCGACACGGTTGCTGGCCAGGAAGGCACTGAGATACAGCAGTGGACGGTGCAGGATACCTCGGTAACACAGAAGGAAGGCGATCAGGAGCCTCCCCACTCGACCATTGCCATCCAGAAATGGATGAATGGTCTCGAATTGGGCGTGCGCGAGTGCGCAATGAATCAGCGGTGGTAGGTCCGCCCCTCCGTTCAGAAATCGCTCAAAGTCGTCGAGCGCTCGATCCATGTCTTCGGGAGCAGGTGGGACGAAGGTGGCGCGTTCGATGGGTACTCGCCCCTTGCCGATCCAGTTCTGATCGGTCCTGAACTCGCCCGGGCGCTTGTCAGCGCCTCGGACGCCTTCCAACAACTCGCGGTGAATCTCCCGAATGAGCCGTCTCGAGGGCGGGAGTGAGGCCGCTCGATCCAGGCCATAGTTCATGGCTCGGACGTAGTTCACGACCTCGTCAACATCGCGCGGAACATCCTGGTTTCGGGCGTCCAGCTCGAACGCGAGCACATCGTCCAGGGTGCTCTGGGTACCCTCGATCCGGGAGCTGAGCACCGCCTCCTGCCGAACGTACATCGCCACAAAGAGGTTGGCGTTCGGCATGGTCCGGGCGACACCATCCAAACGACCGAGCGCCTGATCCGCTGCGGAGAGCCGATTGATCAACTCCGTATCGAATTTCAGAGGCGGGTCAGGTGGTAAGGGCGCGGGTCGAAACGTCCGATATCCTTGCCGTTGTTGTACGAACTGGCCCGCTCGTGTACTAACGTCAGCCACAGCCTCGCCTTATTCAACCAGCGCACAATATGCGCCTGGTCAGAACTTCAGTATTATACTTCAGGCGTCATCGGTATAATACTGATGGTGTGCTGTGTCAGGTGGATGGCGCGGCGGTCGCCTGCTCCAGCCAGACCACGTCCCGCGCCGAGGTCCGCTTCGCCAGCCGACGCCGCAGCAGCGCCTCGGCCGGCTCGAAGCGGCCCGCTCTGAGGTACGCCTGCAACAGCGTGTCCTCGAACACCTCCCACTGCGCGTGGCTGCCGCCAACCCGCACCAGTTGCCCGTCCAGCGGCTCCAGGTGGCCGATCGCCTCCGCGTAGCCTCCCGCCCCGAACGCCTGAATCCCACGCGCCAACGGCAGCACCACCTCCGCGATGACCGGGCGGCTCGGGGCCAGCGCCTCCAGGCCCGAGATCAGCTTCACCAGCGCCTCGGCGTCGCCCATCGCCGTGAACGCCAGCGCCGCGTGGGCGTCCAGGAACGCCATCCCCGGCGTCGGCGCCGCCTTCCCCACGTACGAGCAGACCTCGGCCCAGGGCAGCTCGCGCGGCGGCTGGCACCCGAACAGCTCGTAGCGCCACAACAACGACGCCGCGTCCACCAGTGTCGTCCGCGCCGAGCCCATGCCGGGGCTGATGGCGTTGTCGTAGAGCGCCATCACCCTCGGGATGTTGCCCTGGTTCAGCTCGAACAGGGCCAGGTGCCAGTTCAAGTGGCAGAAGAACGGCGCGGCACGGTCATACTCGGGAATCCAGGTGCTCAGAAACCCGGCCCCGTTGGCGTGGTCGTTCGACTCGTAGAAGACGTGCGCCAGCGGGTGGGCGCCAGCGGCGTTGCGCGGGTTCTGCTCCAGCGAGCGCTCGGCCAGCCGGCGGGCATCGTCCAGCAGATCCAGCTCGTGGTGCGCGAACGCGAAGATACCGGCGAACCACCAGTCGTCGCCCCAGGCTGGCGCCAGCTTCGCCAGCAAGTCGTAGTTTTCCTGGGGGCGATGCAGCCGGCCACTCCCCGCGACGATCATCGTCGCGAGATGCACGATCAGCCCGTCTCTGGGGTACTCCGCGAGGTACTCGTGCATCAGTGGGAGAGTCGTGGCGGCCTCACCATTGACGAACCCCGCCACCAGCCCGATCTGTCGCTGCTCGCGCGAGGTCGCCATGACCGCCAGCCGTTGCGCCTCCTGCAAGCTTGCCCGGCCCGCCGCGACGTCCGAGCGGTACCACTGCGCGAACGCCAGCGCCGCGTAGCCCGCTGCAAACTCCGGATCGGTCTGGACCGCTGCCACCAGCCCCTCGACGCCGCCCGCGTTCAGCGACAACTGAAGGTCCAGCCCCGTAACGTACGCCTCGGCGGCGTCCGGCACGCGCGTCGAGAGCCGATAGCCGTGGCGGTCGGTCAGATCGGGCATGGCGAGTCCTCCTGGTGCGCGAGAGGATAGCAGCCGCGGCCCAGGTCGTGGGCTGGCCGGTCGCACCCTAAAGATTCGCTAAGAGCTCGGGCCTGCCACGCTCGGCGGCACCGAATCCCCGTCTGACCCAGACTACACTTCGCGTATGGGTCGACCACCACAGGCCTCTGGGACAAGCGTCGCCGGGACGGTCGCCGGCGTCGCCGCGATCTCGGTCGTCATCGGCCTGATCCAGTCACGCATCGACATCCCGAACCTCTCGATCCTCTACCTGCTCGTCGTCATGTTCTGCGCCGTCACCTGGGGCTGGTGGCACGCGCTCGGCGCTGCCGTGCTCGCCTTCCTGGCGTACGACTTCCTGTTCGTCGAGCCGATCCACACCTTCACCATCCGCGACCCGCAGGAGTGGCTCGCGCTGTCGATCTTCCTGGCGGTCGCCGCCGTCACCAGCACCCTCGCCGCCCGTGAGCGCGCCCGCCGCGAGCAAGCCAGCCGCCAGGCCCGCACCGCCACCCTGCTCTACGATCTGAGCCGCGCCCTCGTGAACGAGGATCAGACGGCCGGGCTCCGCGCCGTGGCCGAGCGGCTCGTCCGCGAGCTCGGGCTGGACGGCGTCGTCATCGCGCGCTCGGACGAGGAGGGCCGCCTGGACCCGATCGTCGCCGTCGGGCAGGTCGAGGCCGCCTCCGGCGCCGAGCCTTCCGGACGGGTCTTCTCGGCGCCGCGCGGCCCCGGCGGCCCCGGACGCTGGATCGTACTGAAGCCCCACGGTCCGCGTCACCGCGCAGCCGTCGCCAACTTCCCGTTGCGGAACGACCGACGCCAGATCGGGATGCTCCGGCTGGTCGGGCGGTCGGGCGGCTTCGCCGACGACGAGACGCACCTGCTCGCGACCATCGCCGACCGCCTCGCCGTCGATCTGGAGCAGCGGCATCTGCGCGAAGAAGCGAACCGCGTCGAGGTGTTGCGCCGCACCGACGCGCTCCGCACCGCCCTGCTCTCCTCCGTCTCGCACGACCTCCGCACGCCGCTCGCCGCGATCAAGGCGTCCGGCGAGAGCCTGCTCCAGGACGACGTCGCCTGGAGTGCGGACGACCGGGCCGGCTTCGCGGGTGCCATCGTGCGCGAGTCTGACCGTCTCAACCGTCTGGTCGGCAACCTGCTAGACATGTCGCGGATCGAGGGCGGCGCGCTCCGCCCCCAGCGCAACTGGTACGATCTCGGCGAGCTGGTCCGTGAGGTGATCGGCCGCCTGCACGCGGTGGTGCAGGGACGGCCTGTGGAGCTGGCGATCGACGACGACCTGCCGCCGATCTCGCTCGACTACCTGATGATCGACCAGGTGGTGACGAATCTGATCGAGAACGCCGTCAAGTACACGCCGGCCGGCACGCCGCTGGCAGTCCAGGTCACCCGGCAGGGTGGCCGTCTCCAGGTTGCCGTCGTCGACCGTGGACCGGGCATCCCGCCCGCCCGCCGCGACGCCGTCTTCGACAAGTTCTATCGGCTCGAACGGCGCGCCGGCATCCAGGGCTCCGGCCTCGGGCTGGCGGTGAGCAAGGGGTTGGTCGAAGGGCACGGCGGGCGCATCTGGATCGACGAGACGCCCGGCGGCGGCGCGACGTTCCGCTTCGAGCTGCCGCTGCCGGACGGAAGCGCCACGCCGCCCGAGCTACCCTCCGCCGATGGACCTCACGCTGCCACACCCAGCGCGGCAGGTCAGCCCGCATGAGCGGCGCCCGCGTCCTCGTCGTGGACGACGAGCCAGAGATCACCCGAGCGCTCCGCTCGATCCTGACCGGCAACGGCTTCGAGCCGGTCCTCGCGGCGACCGCCGAGGAGGGGCTCGAGCAGCTCGACCATCGGCGGCCGGACCTGCTGTTGCTGGATCTCGTCCTGCCGGACATGAGCGGCCTGGACGTCTGCCGGATCGTCCGGCAGGAGCGCGGGCTGGATCTGCCGATCGTGGTCCTCTCGGCGCACGGCGAGGAGGAGCTCAAGGTCCAGGCGCTCGACCTGGGCGCGGACGACTTCCTGACCAAGCCGTTCGGCGTCAAAGAGCTGCTGGCACGGATGCGGGCGGCGCTCCGTCGGGCCGGCGGTGGTCGCCCGTCCGGCGGGGCCGTCCTGGAGCACGGCCCGATCCGGATGGATCTGGAGCGGCACGAAGTGACGGTCCAGGGCCGGGCAGTCCACCTGACGCCGAAAGAGTACGAGATGCTGCGCTACCTGATGGCGAACGTCGGCAAGCTGGTGACCCACACTGCGCTGTTGCGCGCGGTCTGGGGCGCCGAGTACGCCGATGCGCGCCCGTACCTGCACGTCTACGTCGGGCAGCTGCGGCGCAAGCTGGAAGCCGACCCATCCCACCCGCGCTACATCGTCACCGAGCCCGGCGTCGGCTACCGGCTGGCGGACGAGTAGCCGTCCAACCCCGTGGCGCTCACCTGAGCGCGTCCGGGCCGATGGTAGAATCCGGGGACACGCGGACGGCGCGGAGGGCAGCATGGCAATCGCAAGGCGAGGCCCGATAGCGGGAGAGCGGCTCACCCTGGAGGAGTTCCTCCGCCTGCCAGAGGCGAAGCCGCCGTACGAGTACTGGCACGGCGAGGTGACCCAGAAAGTGTCTCCGTTAGGGCCACATATCGCACTACAGAGCGGCATCCCTGTGTTGATCGCCAGACTCGCCGTCGCAGGCCAGCCTGTTCGGGCCTTCCCCGAAGCACGCCTGATCTTCAGCGGCGTGACAACCGTGCCAGACCTCGTCGTCTACCGGCGCGAGCGCATCCCACGCGACGCTCGGGGTCAGGTCGCGGAGTACTTCAGGACGCCGCCCGACGTCGTCGTCGAGATCGTCTCGCCGGGCCAGTCCAGAACGAAGCTGCTCGCGCGCTGTCGCTGGTACGCGGCGAACGGTATCCGGCTGGCCGTCTTCGCCGACCCGCGACGACGCATCGTGCGACTCTTCCGCCCCGATGCCGATTCCGGCGACCTGCGCGGCGCCGACCAACTCGACCTGACCGACGTGCTGCCCGGCTTCACCCTGAGCGTGGACGACTTCTTCGCGCCGCTCTCGGCTGACTGGGAATGACGGCCGGGTATTCGCCACGGGAGACGCCCACGTGACCGACAGCTCCCTCTCCCAGGACCGACAGCGCGTCGCGTCCGGCTCGCCGTTCGAGCCGACCATCGGGTTCTGCCGGGCGATGCGCGTCGGCGACCGCATCCTGGTGGCCGGTACCGCCCCGATCTGGCCGGACGACTTCTGCGACCCGGACCCCGGCGTCCAGGCCCAGCGCTGCTTCGAGATCATCCTGGCGGCGATGGCGCAACTGGGCGGTGAGGCGCGCCACGTCGTCCGCACCCGGATGTTCCTGACCGACGCGAGCTACGCCGGGGCGGTCGGGGCAGCCCACGGCGCGGTCTTCGCCGAAGTGCGCCCCGTCGCGACGATGGTCGTGGTAGCCGGGCTGCTCGACCCGCGCTGGAAAGTCGAGATCGAGGCCGAAGCGATCCTCGACTGACGTGAGGCGGGACGTCTGGACCAGACCATGTGCGGCCGGGTTGGCGCGGCGCGATGCCGCATGTGGGATGATGGTCGTGCTGAACCGGCGGCGACGAAGGGGGATGGCCCGTGCGGCGAGATGAGGCGCTCCGCTTGCTGACGGAGCACCGGGCCGAGCTGGAAGGGACGGGCGTCACGTCGCTGGCGCTGTTCGGCTCGGTGGCCCGCGACGAGGCCGGCCCAGACAGCGACGTGGACGTCATCATCGATGTCCGACGCCCTTTCGGCCTGTTTGATCTGGCAAGAGTCCATCTACGTCTTGAAGAGCTCTTTGGCTGCAAAGTCGACGTGGCCACCGAGGGAGGCATGAGGCCACGTTACCGCGAGCGTATCGAGCGAGATCTCGTGTATGTCACCGCATAGAGACTGGCGATTGCGCGTCCAGGACATCATTGAGTGCGCCGCTCAGCCAGGTTTCCCCCGTCAGCGGGTGTAAACGACGGTCAGGCGGTCCTGGCCGGACGCTGCGCCCCAGAGCTCGCCGGGCCGCCCCAGTAGCTGGCGCACCGCCGCGTTTGGCGCGCCGTGCGGCAGCACCTCGAACGTCTCGCGCGACGGGTCGAAGCGGACCAGCGCGTTCGCCCCGAAATCGCTGACCCAGACGGCGCCGTCGTCGTCCACGTACACGGCGTACGCCTGTGGGTGCGTGCCAGGCAGCCTCCACTCGCGCCAGGCGCCGGTCGACGGGTCGTACAGGCCGAGCTGGCCGGCGTTCCACTCGCTGACCCAGATCCGCCCCTCACCATCGGACCAGACCCGTCGTGCGCCCTGGCGAGGCGTCGGCGGGTCGATCGGCGTGGACTGGCCCGTTTCCAGGTCGATCTTCGCGATGTGGTTGCCGGCCAGCGACGCATAGTAGATCTCACCAGCCGGCGTGGCAGTCACGCCGTACGGCCCCAGCCCGCGCGGCGCCGACCAGACGTCCATGCTGCCGTCCACCGGATTGAGCCGGCCATAGACGCCAGCCTGGCCGGTGAACCAGAGCACGCCGTTCCGGTCGAACGCGGCAGTGTTCAGGTTCGCGCCGGCTCGCTCGGGCGGTAGCGGGAACCGCTGAACCGTGCTGGTCGCCGGATCCACCCTGACGATGGCGTTGAGGCCGCCATCCGTGACCCAGGGAGCGCCGTCCGGCCCGACGATCACGCCGTGCGGCACCGAATGCTCGCCAGCCCGCCCGAGCGGAATGTGATGAGTCTCGCCCGTGGCCGGATTGAGCCAGCCAAGCGCACCGGCCAGCTGTGCCGTGTACCAGACCCCGCCATCCACAGCCGGCGCAACGTCGTGCGGGCCGGAGCCGCGCGGGACCGGAAACTCCTTGATCTCGAAGCGAGCCTGCGCGTTGACGGCGGCCACATGCGCCCCGACGACGAGGGCAACAATCACGCTTGCCACCAGGGCAGGGGTCGGCGACTTCCATGGGCGAACGGTCAACCACGGTCTCACGACATCCCTCCTCTCGGCGGTCCACCTCGACGGAACGCAGCTTGCCGTTCTTCCGTTGTACAGGATGAGGGGATCAGCATGTCTCGAATCATGGTGGCGCTTCTGCTCCTGGCGTTTGCCGTCTCTGGCTTGGCGCTGACGGCACGCGCGCAGCAGGAGCCAACCCCGACCCCAGAGCCACAGCCGCGGTCAGGCCCGGCCAGGGCAGACTGCCCGCCGGAGCGTATCCTGGTCAAGGTGCGCGCCGGCAGCGACCCGGCCTCCGTCGTCGGGCGGTACGGCGGCACGATCGTCCAGACCATCCCGGGCATCGAGGTTCAGGTCGTGACCGTGCCGGCCGGCACTCGCCAGCAAGCCATCGACGCGCTCAACGCCGACCCGGACGTCCAGTACGCCGAGCCAGACGGCGAGGTCCGCGCGCTCGGCGGCGACGACGGGTGTCAGTAGCGGCCCGGACGCAGCTCCAGCGGCACCTCGATCAGGGTGGAGCGGTCGCCGGCCAGCGCCTCGCGCAGCGCGTCCCCGATGCCGGCCGCCGTCTCGGTCCTGATGCCGCGCATCCCGAACGCCTCGGCCAGCTTCACGAAGTCCGGGTTCACCAGCTCGTGGCCGATCGGCGCGCCATACCCCTCCTGGAGGTTGTCGCGCACCGCCCCGAAGCAGTCGTCGTTGGTGACGATGTACGTCACCTTCATCCCGTACAGCTGCATCGTGGCCAGCTCTTGCGGGTTGTAGAGCGCAGCGCCGTCGCCGGCGATGCAGACGACCTCGCGGTGCGGCTCGGCGAGCTTCGCCCCGATGCCACCCGGGAAGCCGTACCCCAGCGTCCCGCTGCCGTTGCCCCACCCGAAGCGATACGACGTGCCCTGGTACGCCTTCAGCAGGCGGAAGATCCAGAGCCCCACCATCGAGTCCGTGAAGAAGAGCACGTCACGGGGAAGCGCTGACTCCAGCTCCTTGAAGAAGTCGAGCGCCCACGGCACGCGCCCCTCGGCGTAGCGCCACGGCCCCTCGCGGACGGCGTCCAGCGCCTCGGCCGGAAAGGCCGGCGCGTCCCGACCCGAGATCAGCTCTGCCAGGTCGCTCAGGGCGTCCCCGACGTGCCCGGCCAGCCTCAGGCGGGCCGGCAGGCCGTCGTCCTGCTGGGCGGCGTCCCAGTCCAGGTGAATCAGCGTCTGGCCGATCTGCTCCGGCGAGCGCGTGCCGGTGGCAGCGTGCTCGCGCGGGCCGATGGCGAGGATCACGTCGGCCTCGCGCATCAGCTCCTCGGACACGGCGGTCGGGCTCCAGGTGAATCCGAGCGCGAGCGGGTGATCCTCGGGAAGTGCCCCCTTCGCGTTGCGATCCACGAACACCGGCGCCTGGAGCTTCTCGGCGATCTGGAGCAGGCTGGCTTCAGCTCCGGCCGCCACGACCGGCCGCCCCGCCACGATGACCGGCCGTTTCGCCTTCGAGAGCAAGCTCGCCGCCTCGTCCAGGGTGTTCGCATGGACGGCGGCGTGCTTCGGGCGGGCCGGCAGATCCCCGATCCTGTCGGCCTGCCCTACCAGGACGCGCTGCGGGATCTCCAGCACGGCGCCCCCGGGTCGTCCGGTCTCCAGCAGGTCCATCAGGCGGTTGAAGGCCGGGCGGATCTCCTCGGCGCTGTTCGCCTGCGCGTAGTGGAGTGCCACGCTCCGAGCCACGCCCTCGTGCATCGGGTCGTACTCCAGGATGAAGAGCACCCGCTCGCCATCCTCCGTCGCCTGCCAGACCCCGGTCGACGAGTTGGTGAAGCCGCACTCCGGGACAGTCGTGCAGACGGCGACCTTGTTGGTGACCCACGACCAGGCGTCCGCCACGAACGAGATGCCCTGCTCGTTGCGTCCGACGATCGGGCGGACGGACGACCCGTGGGTCAGCGCACCGTAGATCGGGTAGGCGCCGTGGCCCGGCACGCCAAACAGGTACTCGACGCCGCGCTCTTCGAGGGCGTCCACGACTGCCGCTGCGCCCGTGCTGGGCCGTGTGCGTGGGCCTGTGTCTGCCGCCACCGTGCTGACCTCCGTGCCGTCCGGGTCTCTCTCCGAAAGTGCCCGAGATTCTGCCGGAAGCCGGCAACCGGCGCAATCGGTCGGCGGCCGTCAGCACCGGACGCCTCGACATCCGATGGCGGTGTCGGGGCTTGAAAGCCCCGCCTACCATCATGGCGTCGCGCTGCGACGCCGAAGCTCGTCACCCTGTCGCAGCGCGACAATTGATTGTAGACGTGGGCTTCAGCCCACGGTCTGGCGTGTCCGGGGTGCCAGGCGGCTCTTAACGAACGGTGGCCCTCCCAGACGGGAGGGCCACCGAGCGTGCGTGCTCTACGACTTAGCGGTAGCCGCGACCGCCGCCGTACCCGCTGCTCTGCCTCGGGGTGAAGCAGTTCGAGCAGTAGACCGGCTTGTCGCCGCGCGGCTGGAACGGCACGCGGGCCTCCTGGCCGCAGCTGGAGCAGGTCGCGGAGTACATCTGGCGCTCCTGGCGGCCGTAGCCACCACCACCGCCGTACCCGCCACCCGAGCTGTAGCCACCACCATACCCGCCGCCCTCGCCGCGAGCGGCCTTGCGGGCAGCCCGGCACTCGGGGCAGCGGGAGGGCTCGTTCTCGAAGCCCTTCGAGGCGTGGAACTCCTGCTCGCCAGCCGTGAACGTAAAAGCCTGACCGCAATCGCGGCAGGACAGGACCTTGTCGGCGTAACTCAACGCTGACTCCAATAAGAAGCTTGGCGGTTCCGTCAGCGCGAGTCTTGCGAGGGGACACGTACCCTGCAGCCTGGCCCGATCTGGCCGGCCAGCGAAACAAACCAGCAAGCAGAGTATACCGGATCGGACCACTCGCACGCGTCAAGGGCGTGTGGCGGATTCCTGACAACCGACGAGAGCGGCGAGGGGCCAGTGGAACGAGCGGCGAGCGACGCTTCTCTCGCTACTCGCTACTCGCTACTCGCTACTCGCTACTCGCCTAGCGGTGCGCGGCCACGAAGTAGGCCCAGTCGCCGGGCTCTCCGAGCGGGCTGCCGGTGTTGTCGAGCGGCTGGACGCGCCACCGATACAGGCCCTCCGCGAGGTCACGTGAAAGGCGGAGCTCGCAGGTCGTCGCCTGGGAGAGCGCCCGGTTCTGGTCTCCGGCCTCCACGTCCGCGTCGCCGTCGCCATTGCAGCGCCGCCGCTCCTCGTTGGTGTAGCCGTGCGTGTCTGCCACCGTGGCCGGATCGACGTCGAACGGCTGGATGACGACGAGGTAGCCGGCCGCGTTGGGGACCGGGCTCCAGCGAAGGCCGACGTTCTGCTGAGACGTCGGCTCGAAGAAGGAGAGGCTCTCAGGCGCCAGAAGGATCGGTCGGGCGGCGGGCTGGGGGGTGATGGTCACGCGGCCATAAGCGTGCAGCTGGCCGTCTTCGCCGGGGATGTCGTGGATGCGGAAGTCGCCGGCGCCGTCGTACTGGCGGCTCCGGTAGCTGATGTCCGGCAGCTCGAAGCGGTGCGTGCGCCACCGGTGGGTGTTCTCGAAGGTGACGGCGCTGGTCGGCTTGTAGGCGCCGTCTTCGGGGGCGTCGGGATCGAGGCTGTCGTACTCCACGAGGAAGGAGCCGTCGCCCTCGTCGAAGTACTCGACTTCGACGCTGAGGGGGCGGGGCTCGGCCAGGCTGAGACGGCGGTCCACCGCGAAGTGGAAGTAGCCGGTCCCGTCGTCGTCCTCGCGGAGCGGGCGGGCGCCCCAGCGGTCGGCCTCGTGGGCAGGAGTGCCCTGCTCGGTAGGGAAGTCGGCGAGGCGGCGCAGGTAGGCCGTCTGGCCGTTGCCGAGATCCATCCAGCCGTCACGCGCGCGCTCGTCGGCGAGCTGATGGAAGAGCGCGGTGTACCTGGCGGTGATGCCGAGGTAGGTGCGCCCCGTCTCGTCCGTCTCGGCGATGGCGGTGCCCTCCCACATCTCGTTCCAGGTCTCCAACAGGAGCCACTGGCTGCCGCTCAGGACGGCGAGACGAAGGTCTCGGCTGTAGGTGATGCCGTCCACGCGCTCGCGGGTGTAGCCGGGCCGGCCGCCGATGTTGCGGTCGTCATAGCCCGGGCCGATGGCGACAGTCCGTCCTTCGAAGCGCGGGCCATTCAGCGCGGCGCCCCAGCGGTAGCGGTCGCCAGCGCCCAGCTCGACGCCGGCCTTGCGAGCGGCAGTCTGCCAGCTGTGCTCCAGGACGAAGTGGAGGTGCTCGCCGTAGTCGGCGGCAATCAGGTCTTCGAGGCCGGCGAACGTGCGGTCGTCAAACGTGAAGTGGTCACCGTCTTCGGTGTCCGAGCGCCAGAAGAAGGCGAGCGGGCGGCCGTCCACCCGCGCACGGTGGCAGGGCGGAACCTGATCCAGATAGGCGCTGACCTGATGGGCGAGCATCCCGAGGCCGTCGTCCGTGGTCAGATCCGAGAGCTCCGGGCGTTCCGGCAGGATAGTGGCGTACAGGTTGGTGTCGAAGAAGAGGCCGATAGCCGGCGGGCGCAGCCCTGCCGCGAGGAGGTTCTCCCGGGCCTGCACCATCGGCGCGAGACCCTTGATCGACCAGTCCGACGTGTCACCCCAGTAGACCACGAGCGCAACGTCCACCCCGGCCGAGGCCATGTCCGCGAGCTGGCGCTCGTGCCAGGCGACGCTCCTCCAATCGACGGCCGGGTCGTTCGGGGGATGCTGGGAGAGGGCGAGGTCTTCGAGGCTGGCCTGGTCGTACCAGTAGTAGTAGTAGGTCATGACGAGGCGGTCGTCCCGGCCGAAGCTTGCCCCCTTCGCGAGGCCGTCGGCAGCAGTGCAGTTCGGATCGACCAGAGCCGGGGCGGCGCGTCGGGTAGTGCCGCGAGGATTGCCGACAGCTCGGGCCGGCGCCGTGCCCGCCTGCGTATCTGGGGTGGCGTCAGGGTCGGCCTCGTCCGCCGGGGAGTCCGGGACAGCGGGGGCGGCCTGCACGGCGGCGGTAGCAGTAGGCGGAGCCACGAGCTGAGGGACAGGCGTCGCCCGCGGCTGCTGCTGGTTACCAGGGGACTGGCCGTTGGATGGGGCGAAAACGGGCGTGTGCGTGACGGACGGCCCGACCCCGCCGGGCGGAGTATGTGACGGCTGGGAATCGTCGTCTTCGCCGAGCGTGCGGACGAAGGTGGCGCCATGCGAAGGTGCGGCCTGGGCACGCGCGACGGCGACGGAGCCAGCACCGGAGGGGGTCAGGGCCACGGCCACGGCGAGCGCCAGGAGCCACCTGGCGAGGACGACCTGCCAGGCGGACGTGCGCCAGGTGGTCGGCCAACGTCGCCGACTGTGATCTGCGTGCTGCATAGGCTGCTGTGGTGCCCGCCCCTCTTTCTACCGCTGTCACAGACAGAACGTCCGGTGGGGACGGCATGTGATACCCGCAACGGCCCACCGGAAACCAGGGACATCCGGTCAGGAGACAGGCGTCAGGAGTCAGGAGTCAGGAGCGGGCCGGCAACCGACCGCTTCGAGCTGCATCTAGCAGGCTGCTGAAGAACCCCATGTTCGAGCGAGCAGAAGGGTGAAGACAGGCCGGATGGTCCGGGGAGCATCGTTGCGGGGCAGGACGCGAGCCTCCAATGGGGCTTGGGAGACCGTGCGGGTGGGTCGGACGAGGCGGTCCAGGCGATTCGGCCGCGCGACGGGTCCGCAGCGGTCGGTCAGGCGGCGGCGGGCGGGGCGAGGACGCGTTCGAGGCGAGCAGGCGGACCAGGTTGTAGGCGGTGGCGACGAGGTAGCCCGCGTGGCTGGTCCGTTCAAGGCCCCGGAAGCGGGTCCGGCGGAAGCCGCCGACCGTCTTCATCCAGCCGAAGATCTCCTCGACCCGCTTCCGGATCCGCTGGCTGACCTTGTAGCGGGTGGCGGGTGGTCCGACCGTCGATGGCGCTCCGCCGCCCGCTGGTGTTCTGGGCGACGTGCGGGGTGACGCCGCAGTCGCGGATGTCGGCGACGCAGTCGCGGGTGTCGTAGTTCTTGTCGCCGCCGAGGGTCTTCGGATGGAAGCCCCGGTCACGCGCCTGCCGCAGCAGCGTCGGGGTCACGTCCCGCTCGGCGGTGCCGGTCGCCTCCGTCATCTGGAAGTCGACCAGCAGGCCGTGCCGATTCTCCATCAGGGCGTGGCCCATAAAGGAGAGCTTCGCTTCCTTGCCCTTCCCCTTCTTGAGCAGCCGCGCGGTCGGGATCGGTCGTGCTCTGATGCGTCTTGTTCGACCGCTTCTCGCCATGGAAGTCGACGGTCGGGTTGCGGGATCATCCGGCGGCTCGTCGCTCGGGGCCTGGTCGCGGCGCTTGAAGCTCTTCAGGCTGGCGCACGCCTCGATCAGCGTCCCATCGACCGTGAAGTGCTCGTCCGACAGCAGCTTCCGCCCCTGCGCCTGGAAGACGACCTCGTCGAAGAACTGCTGCCCGACCTCGTGCTTCAACAGCCGCTCGCGGTTCTTGGAGAAGGTGCTGGCGTCGAAGCCCCGGCTCCACCAGGCTCATGTCCAGGAACCAGCGGAACAGCAGGTGGTACTCCGGCTCCTCGCAGAACGCCCGCTCACTCCGCACCGAGTACAGCGCGATCAGCAGCGACGCCTTCAACAGCCGCTCCGGCGGGATCGACGGCCGCCCCGTCTCGGCATAGATCTCATCAAAGAGGGGCGACAACTCCGCCAGGGCCGCGTCCGCCAGCCGCTTGATCGTCCGGATCGGATGGCCCACCGGCACCCGACTCTCCAGATCCACGAACGCCAACATCGACACCTGCGAATCTTGCCGCCCACGCACCTTCGCCACCTCGCCGATCGGTGGCAACATCGTACCGAACGACATCGTCGCGCCGGTAGTCCGGCGCGGCGTTTTTCAGCAGCCTGCTAGTGCAGATCCGCCCCGGGCATTCCCGACGACGTGTGCTGGCTCAGCACAAGGACGGCTGTCACGATCTCCGCGGAGTACAGGAATACAGGTATCCTGCTGGTATGAAGGCGACGATCGACATCCCAGACGAGCTGTATCGCAAAGTCAAGGCGAAGAGTGCCCTCGAAGGCCGGCCGGTCCGGGCCGTGACGATCGAGCTGTTCGAGCGCTGGCTCCAGGAGGAGACGTCGGCGACGGATCCAGGCTCGGCACCGCTCACGCGCAGGCAACGGCTGGAAGCGTGGCTCGCGATGGGACGGGAGGCTTCAAAGAATGCGCCGCCCGGCCCAACCGCGACCGAGATCCTGGCTGACGACCGGAACCGATTAGAACGGGCAGATCCGGGTCACCAGGCGGACGAGACGCCTGCCACAACTCCGTCGTCGCGTTTGAAGGCCCTTGATGCGTGGTTGGCATCGGCCCGCGATGCCATGCGAAACGCGCCGCCCGGCCCTACAGCACGCGAAATACTGGAGGAAGACCGGAATCGCCTGGAACGACGATGACGGATGTCACGGTTGACGCGAGCATCTGGATCGCGGCCGCAGACGAAGGCGACGCCTTCTTCCAGGAGAGCGATGCATTCCTCCATGCCGTGGCCGTAGAGGGCGTCAGGATCTTCATTCCATCGTTCGCGGTCGTCGAGGTCGCCTGCGCGCTCTCGCGGAAAGCACGCGACCCGGCCAGTGGACGTCGCCTGACAGAGAATCTTCTTATCGCCACTGGCCCAGTTCAGATACCGGTCGATGCTGAGCTTCTTGAAGAAGCACTCCGATTGGGGACGAGGCAGTTCTTGCGGGGCGCGGACGCGCTGTACGCCGCGACCGCCCAGGTGACCGGCTCGACGCTGGTCTCATGGGACAGGGAGTTGATCGAAAGGGCCGGGGCACTCTCGCCGAGCGGCTGGCTGGACGCGAACCCCTGATCCCTCGGGGGTTGTGGGGGAGGGCGTTCTGGCTATCATCCCGGGCGCACCAGTTGAACCGGCCGGGAGTCGCTCGATGTCGACCTACAAGCAGGAAGTGGTGGCCTCTAGAGCCGTCGTCACGTCCAACCATCCGCTCGCGTCCTCAGCCGGCGTCGAGATGCTGCTGCGGGGCGGCAACGCCGTCGACGCCAGCGTCGCGACGCTCTTCGCCCTCAGCGTGGTCGAGCCGATGATGGTCTCGCCGTTCGGGGCCGGCTTCTTCGTGATCCGCGACGGCCAGACTGGAGCGGTCACGTTCCTGGACAACTACGCCGTCGTGCCGTTCGCCTCGACGCCGGACATGTTCGACCCGATCCCCGGCGACCTGGACTTCAACACCACCGACGGCGCCAACATGGCCGGCTACCGGTCCGTCGCGACGCCGGGCAACCTGGCGGCCTGGGCCGAGGCGGTCTCACGCTTTGGGCGGCTCTCGCTGGCCGAGACCATCGAGCCGGCCATCCGCTTCGCCGAGGCCGGGTACCCGGCCAGCCAGTACCTCGTCACCAGCATCAGCAACGCCGCCCAGGACCTCGCCCGCTTCCCGGCCTCGGCGGAGATCTTCCTGCCGGGCGGGAAGGTGCCAGCCATCGGACACCGCGTCGTGCGGAAGGCGTACGGCCAGACCCTCCGCCAGATCGCGGAGGAGGGCGCCCAGACGATGTACACCGGCGCGCTGGCGCGGGTCATCGTAGACGACATGCGCGCCAACGACGGCCTGATCACGCTCGAAGACCTGGCCGCCTACCGCGTGATCGAGCGGGCGCCGGTGCGCGGGACGTATCGCGGCTACGAGATCGTCAGCACCGCGCCGCCGTCCTCGGGCGGGACGCACATCGTGCAGCTGTTCAACCTGCTGGAGGCATTCGAGGTCGGCAAGGGCGACCTGGCGTTCGGGACGCCCGGCTACGTCCACCTGCTGGCCGAGGGCCTCAAGATCGCGTTCGCGGACCGGCGCCGCTACATGGCCGATCCCGACCGGGTGGATGTGCCGGTGGACGGGCTGACCTCGAAGTGGTACGCGGATCGACGGCGGGCCGGCTTGGATCTGGCGCGAGCGCAGCAGTACGAGGCCGGCGTGTTCGAGGATGCTTCCGCCCTGATCGGGGCTGGCCTCGGCAGCCACGACGGCGTCAACACGACCCACTGCACGGTCATCGACGACGAAGGCACCATCGTCAGCGCGACCCAGACGCTACAGTCCGGCTTCGGCTCGCGCGTGACGACGCCGGGCACCGGCATGCTGCTCAACAACCACATGAGCCTGATGGACCCGACGCCCGGCAACACGAACTCGATCGAGCCGGGCAAGCGCGTGCTCTCCTCGATGTCTCCAACCATCGTCCTGAAGGACGGCAAACCGTTCATGGCGCTCGGTACCCCTGGCGGCAAGCGGATCTTCGCGGCGGTGGCCCAGGGCATCCTGAACGTGATCGACCACGGGATGACGCTGCAAGAGGCGTTCGAGGCGCCGCGCGTCTGGACCGAGGGGCCAAGCCTGGAGCTGGAGGACGGCTTCGCGAACCTGGCCGACCTGCGGGCCGCCCTCACCAGCATGGGCCACTCCGTGAAGGTCGTCGAGAAGGTGGCCGGCGGGATGAACGGCGTCCAACTGGACGATGCTGGAATGCTTCACGGCGCGGCCTGCTGGCGTGCGGACGGCGTGCCGATCGGCGTCAGCGGCGGCACGGCCCGGCCATCCTCGAGCCTCGGAATCCCGACGTGACGAGTAGGCAGAGGGCAGAGGGCAGGATAGCGATCAGGAGGGGACGTGGGGGCTGAGAGCGCGCTGATCGTGGTGGCGGCGGGGCTCGGGCTGGCGTACAGCGCCGCGCCAGGCGCCGTCAACACCGAGGCGTTGCGGCGGGGGCTGAGCCGAGGGTACCGCCCCGCGCTCCTGGTGCAGCTCGGGGCGCTGCTCGGGGACATGGCCTGGGCGATGCTGGCGCTGGTCGGGACCGGCTTGTTCTTACAGGACCGCTCGGTGCAGGCGATCCTCGGGGTGGCCGGCGGCTGCTTCTTGCTGCGCCTGGGCTGGAACGCGCTACAGCAGGCGTGGCGTGGCGGCCTGCCGGGCGCGCACGGGCAGGTTGACCGAGGCGACTTCGCGACTGGGCTGGTCTTCTCGCTGGCGAACCCGTTTGGGCTGGCGTTCTGGTCGGGTGTCGGCGGCGGGATGGCGGTGACCGGTGGCGCCGATCCGGGCGTGCAAGACGGCCTGACCTTCCTGGCCGGGTTCGCGGCCGGCGCGGCCGGCTGGTGCCTGGTCGCCGCGGTGGCAGTCGGGTGGGGGCGCCAGTACGTGGGCGCCGGCCTGATGCGCTGGATCGGGGCGCTCTCGGGGCTGGCGCTCGGCTACTTCGGGCTCCGGCTGCTCTGGGACACCGCGACGACCGTGCTGGAGCGTCCGCTGGCGGCGCTCGGTGGCGTGCGCAGGGTGGTCTAGAGCTGGAGGCGGAGCACCACCCGGCCATCCGGCGGGCGGCGCGTCTCAGCAGCCAGCGACGCAAGATACTGGCCGAGCTCGCGCATCGCACGCGAGGATTCGGTGGCAGGATCTGTGGCCAGCACGACCCAGGCCGTCCGCCCACGATACGGCGCCAGCAGCAGCCGCTCGACGTCCGCCTGGCTCCGGAGCACGACCGCACCAGTGTGCACGTCCCGGAGCGGCGTCCGGTTCGCCCACACGTACTTGACGTAGCCGTCCGGCCGGACCCAGAAATCGGTGCGCCCCAGGTAGTGGCTGGTCAGGGTCGGCGCGAAGCTCACCACCAGATCGGCCGGCTTACGGTCGGCGAGCGCCTGCACCCAGGTACTTCGGACGTTGTGGGACTGGGCGTCCGCGATCAGTCGCACCGGATCGAGGCTGGCCGCCACCAGCAGCATCACCAGCACGAACTGGGCGAGGCGGCGGTATTCGCCGCGCGACCTCCGGCCGGCGAGCACCGCCAGCACGGACGGACCGACCCGGTCCAGCGAGACCATCGCGACGATGGCCAGGAACGGGATCGCGGCCAGCAGGTAGCGGGACTCCCCGCGCCGCACCAGCCCGAAGCTGTTGAAGGCGATGATGGCGAGCAGCATCAGCAGGCTCGGCATGATGCCGCGCCCGGCCAGCAGCGAGCGGACGCTGGCCCAGGAGAGCGGCACGCCGAGGACGGCGGCCGGCAGCAGCCACGGATGCCAGCTGCCCAGGATGCTGAAGCTCGTCGCCAGGCCAGCCAGATCCAGGCTCGGGCGCAGATACTCACGGAATTCGACGGTCGAGCCGCCAAGAGTCGGGGCGCGCAGCAGCAGCGAAAGACCGCCGACCGCAGCCACGCCGCCGAGCAGCAGCAGCCAGAAGAGGACGACCGGACGAATGGCGAGTTGTGAGTTGCGGGTTGTGAGTTGCGAGGGGCGAGGGGCGAGGGGCGAGGCGGCGTCTAAAGGGCTGTCGTCAGTTTCGGCAGGGGTGCTCTGAACGAAGCGGCCAGGATGGCCGCGCTCCCAGCGGGAGGCAGACCGGGCACGGTGGTTGTGGCGGTGGGCGGTCCAGGCCCGCCCGACGTCCAGGACGAGCGCGACTGGCACCAGCAGCACGGCCAGCTCGTGCGAGAACAGCGCGGCCAGCGCGGCCAACCCCGCCTTGAGCCGGTCGCCGGGAGCGTCGCGGACCAGCCAGCCGAGCGACATCGTCAGCCAGAACAGAAACGTCGAGTAGAGCCACGCCTCCCGCGACGCCAGCACCAGCGGCGGCGAGAACGCCACGACGATGGCAGCGGCGATGGCCGGGCGATGTCCACCGGCTAGCCGCCCCAGGCGATACACCGCGATGCCGAGCAGCGACGAGAAGACCACGTCGGAGAGGCGAGCGGCCTGGTCGCTGCTGCCGAAGAGGGTGAACGTCGCGGCGTCGAGGTAGGCCGGCAGCAAGCCACGAGTGTACAGAAAGCCGTCCGGCAGGTACGGCAGCCCGGTCCTCAGGATGCCCTTCGCGGCGAGCGCCAGCCGCGCCTCGTCGCGGCCCATCGTGCCCTGGGCGGTTGGCAGCCCGCCAGTCCGCACCAGACACGCGGCGACCGTCAGCAGGAGCAGCCAGACCGCCGGGCCGGCCACCCCAGAGAGGCCGAGACGGTCGCGGATACTCCGGGCGGATGCTAGCATTCGCGGGTGGGGGTCCATGCCGGCGTGAGCCACGCGACTGAGCCTACATCCGAGACGGGGTCGTCGGCTAGCGAATCGGACGACGCCAGCGCGGAGAGCGGACCGTCGCGGGCCGGATTCAGGGCCAGCTGGTACGCCCTGGCGCTCGGACTTCTGTTCCTGGTGGCGCTCGGAACGCGGACGATCGGGCTGGGCGGCGCCGTCACCGAAGACGAGGATCAGTGGATCGCGCGATCCGGCGCCTTCGCGCACGGTCTCGCGACCCACGACTGGCGGCGAACCTACGCGACCGGCCATCCCGGCGTCACCGTGATGTGGCTGACCACGCTCACACTCGGGATCGAGCGGACCCGTCCCTTCGAGCGGACCACCGTCGGCGGGCCGGACGTCACGACGGTCCCTGACTTCCTGGCAGCCCTGGACCGGGCGAGAGTCCCGTTCGCGGTGCTGCAGGCCGGGCTGGTCGTGGTGGCGGCAGCGCTGACCGGGCGGCTGCTCGGCCCGGCAACAGGGCTGATCGCGGGGCTGCTGCTGGCTGCCGAGCCGTTCTGGGCCGGAGTCGGGCCAGTCGTGGGCATGGACGGGCTGCTGACCGGGTTCCTGACCGTGTCGCTGCTGGCGTGGCTGCTGGCGGCCGGCCTGGGCATCGAGTCGCAGCCGCACACCCAAGACCGTCTCCCGATCCGGGGACAGTTGGGGCTGGCGGCACTCTCCGGCACGGCGTTTGGACTGGCCTTCCTGAGCAAGACGACCGTGCTCCTGGCCGGCCCGGCCTTCGCGGCGGTCTGGCTGCTGGCCGGGTGGTCTGCCTGGCGAGCGCAGCACAAGACCAGCGCGCCGTCCCCGACACTGCACGCCGAGTCACCCGACGCCCTCCCCTGGGAGCGCGGCCTCCCCGATCCTGGCCGCTTCGTTACCCCGGGGCGGCCAGGATCGGGGAGGCCGCGCTCCCAGGGGGCTCGCGAGCTATCCCTCCACTGGTGGATGGCGCTACTGGTCAGCGGCGCGATCTGGGCCGTAGCGGCAGTGCTCGTGGTCTGGCTGGTCTGGCCGGCGGCCTGGGCCTCGCCGATAGCGACCGTCCTCCGGGCCGTCGACTTCAGCGTCAATCTGGGCGGCGTGCCTCACGCGCCCGGCAACTTCCTGCTCGGCCAGCCCATCGCCGACCCGGGGCCGCTGTTCTACCTCGTGGCGCTCCCGCTCCGCCTGGGGCCGGGCACCACCATCGGCCTGATGCTGCTCTTCCTGTTCGGGGCGCCACGCCCGCTGCGTCCGGTAGCCTGGACGATGTTCGGGTTCGCCGCGCTGTTCCTGGCGCTGCTGATGTTGGCCCCGAAGAAGGTCGACCGCTACGTACTGCCGGCGCTGCCTGCACTCGGGATCCTCGCGGCAATCGGCTGGTACGAAGCAGGGCGTCGGCTTCGCGAGTGGCGGAAAGCCCCCTCCCCCCAACCCTCTTCGACGCTCCTGATGGCTATCCTGGCACTCTCGCTACAGCTCTGGCCGCTCGTGCAGATGGGGCGCTACCCACTCGCGGCCTACAACCCGCTGGTGGGTGGCGTGCGAGCCGCCGAGCAGGCGATCCCGGTCGGTTGGGGCGACGGCCTGGACGTGGCCGGCGACGACATCAGACGGCTCGCCGGCGGACGCACGGTCGTCACCTCGATCTGGTCGCCGCTCCGAGTCAGCTTCGGGGCGCACGCGCCGGGGCCGGTGGTGTCGGATCGCCAGATCGCGGAAGCCGACTTCTTCGTGGACTACGTCCACGCCCGACAGCGTCGCCTGACGCCGCGCCAGCTGGTCGGCCGGAAGCCAGACGCGGTGGTCGGCATCGGCGGCGTGGACTACGCGCGCATCTACCGCCTGAAGTAGCGTCCGGCTACGATCCCCTCGCCCCTCGCTACTCCGTCCGCGCCACCAGCGCCAGCACCTCGTCCACGCGCGGCAGGCGCTCCAGGCCGGCCGCCAGATCGACCAGCCGGTCGATGGCCGCGCCGTCCAGCGCCGTCGCCGCGAGATCCCGAAACTTCCGTTCAAGGTCCGTCTGCGACACCGGGTTCTGGGGATACCCCTTCGGCCAGTCCACCCGCCGCGATGCCACACTGCCATCGCGCGTCGTCAGCTCCACGATGGACGGATACCGGTCCGGATAGAACCGCTCCAGCTCGTCGTCCCCGACCACCCTGACGCGCTCCGAGAGCGTCGCGATGCGCGTGTCTCGCGGCTCGAACAGGATGTCGTCCAGCACCACCCGCTGGTTGTACAGGCCGATCGGCAGGATGTACTGGGCTCGGTGCGACTTCAGCTCGTTCTGGTCGATCATCGAGCGGCCGGAGTGGCTGAAGCGGAGCGTGATCGCCTCCACGTCCTCGGCGGCCACCGCCTGCTCCTCCAGGAGCGCCAGGATGCCGTCCAGCGCGGGGTGCAGGAAGGCGCAGCAGGCGTACAGCTTGACCGCCAGCTCCGTGATGAAGAACCGTTCGTAGAGGCGGTCCAGCAGCTCCTCCGGGCGGGGCTGGACGGACCAGGCTCGGAAGACGTTGTACTTCTCGGCCGGGTCAAGGACGTTTTGAGGAGCGCCCATGCCGGCCTCGGCCAGCAGGGCGGCGGTCGTGCCGTTGCGCGCGGCCAGGCCCGGGTTGAACGGCCGCGACTGCTCGGTGTGGTCGCTGGCCCAGGCCAGCAGCCCGGACGCCTGGTTGGCGGTCAGTCCGAACGCGTTCGCCATCTGCTCGGCGCTCAGCCCGACGATCCGCCCGACCGCCGCCGCCGCCCCGAATGCGCCACACACCGCCGTCGGATGAAACGCCCGCGCATACAGGGCGTTCGGGTCGATGGCGTAGCTCACCCGGCACGCCACGTCCACGCCCAGGACGACCGCCGCCAGCACCTCCTCGCCGCTGGCGCCACGTGCCTCGGCAGCGGCCAGCGCGGCCGGCACCACGATGGCCGGGCCGTGCACGATCGCGCCAGGATGATGCGCCTCGATGTCGCAGTAGTAGCCGAGCGTGCCGTTGTAGAGAGCGGCGTTCACCATCGACGATTTCGTGCCCAGCCCGAACAGCGTGCTCTCCGGCGTGCCGCCGCTCTGCGTGACGAAGCTGCCAAGCGTCCCCCGCAGCCCGTACCTCCCCGACGACGCCGCGACCATCGCCCCGAGCGTGTCCAGCACGATCCCTCGCGCAAAATCACGGACCTCGGCGGGCACCCGCTCGTACGAAAACGCGGCGGCGTACCGGGCCAGCCCGGCCGTGTAGGCGCCGTGCGGCCGGGCCTGGGCCGCCTTCAGCGTCGCCTCGGAGATCACCTGCGCGTCGATCTGGCTCATCGGGTCGTCACCTCGTCACCGCGCAGGATCGCACAGCGCATGGTGTGCCGCCCAACGCCTCGCGACAACACTCACAGCAGCGCAGTCTGGGCCGGCTCCAGGCCCAGCGTCACCCGGCTGTACTGCTCGGCGTACGTGTCCCAGCGGATCGCCATGTGCTGGGCAGCCGCCAGCGCGTCGCGGTGGAAGCGCTGAAGCGGGTTCGACTCCTGGAGCACGTGACCGCCGCCCGCCTCGAACAGCCGCCCGATCGCCCGCGTCGCCAGCTTCACCATGAACACCTGATCGCGCCGGTAGCGGGCGCGGTCGAGCATCGTGAACGGCTCGCCACGGGCGCCCCAGTCGAGCAGCTCGCGCGTGTTCAGTCGCGCCAGGCCGCGGGCCGTGTCCGCTTCCGCTGACGATTCGGCGAGCCGAAGCTGGCTCGCGACAGCCTGCGTTGCTGCGGCGCCGCCCGGCTGCTTGCGTCCGTGCAGCTGCTCCACGAACGCCTCCACCGCCCCGCCGGCCATCCCGATCACCGGCCCCACCAGCCCCAGGCTCAGCGCGAACATTGGCACTCGGTAGCTGGCCCGGCCATGGAGCGCCCAGGCGTCCGTCTCGGCCGCCCGCATCCGCCGCAGCTCCACCACTCGATGGCTCGGCACGAACGCGTCGTCAACCGTCACGTCCTTGCTGCCGGTCCCGCGCAGGCCCGTGACGTGCCAGGTGTCCACGATCGTCGCGTCGCGCATCGGAACCAGAAACATGTGCGGACCGCCCGGGGCCAGTCCGCCCACCATCACCCAGCTCGCCGCGTCGCAGCCGCTGGAGAAGCTCCACCGCCCGGAGAGCCGGTAGCCGCCCGGCGCCACCTCCACCCGTGACCGCCCCGGATCGAAGCCGCTCGACGAGAGCGTATCAGGCGAGTCCGCGAAGTACTCCTGCTGGGCCTCCTCCGGCCAGTGCCCGAGCATCCAGTTGTGGTTGTTCAGCACCGAGTAGCACCAGGCCGTCGAGCCGCACGCGCGCCCCAGCTCGAACGTCACCTCGAACGCCGCGTCCACGTCCAGCCCGTTGCCGCCGAAGCGGGCCGGCGTCCCAATCCTCAGCAGGCCGGCGTCTACAAGGTCGGCAACCGTCTCCTCCGGCAGCCGGCGCAGCTGCTCGGTACGCTCCGCTCGCTCGCGCAGGCGCGGCACGAGCGCCGAGGCGCGCCGGAGCATCTCCTCGCGTGTGGCTGGTGTCGTCGCGACCATGTCCGCTCCCTCCCGCCGGCCCGCCCCGAAGCGCGCTCCACATCCACAGCCTCGGCCAGCCATCTCAGCGTACAGCATGGCTCGGCCCGCCGCTGTGACACACCGCACACCCGACCGCGTGTCCGTGCCTGCGCCATGACCGGCCCACGCCATGCAGCATCCATCGCCCCCGGCCGGCCCGCCCGCCACCAGTCGCTTGACGGGCCACTCTGTGCGCTCCAGAATCGTTCATGAGCACGCTGTTCGCCGCCCGCCCGATGTGGATAGCCGAACAGCGTCGCCAGGATGTCCAGCCGGCCCGGCATCGGCGCCGGGCCGGCTGCCCAAGCGACGAGGTGGGAGGAGCAGGATGGCCTGGGATTTCGATCTGCTGGCTGGCCCGTTTGGCGGCACCACGGAGGGACCGGCCTGGGACGGGCAGGCGCTGTTGTTCACCCACATCCCGGAGAGTCGGATCATGCGCTACGATCCGGCCAGCGGCGAGGTCACAGTCCACCGGACCGGCACCAAGAACACCAACGGCCTGATGTTCGACACGCAAGGCCGCCTCTACGGCTGCCAGTCCGGCGACCACCGGATCGTCCGCTTCGAGCCGGACGGCGGCCAGACCCCGCTGCCCAATGACCTCGACGGCACGCGCCACAACCGCCCGAACGACCTCGCCATCGACAGCCAGGGGCGCATCTACTTCAGCGATCCGTTTGGCCGTGGCCGCCCAGCCCGCGAGCGCCAGCTCGACCACGCCTCGGTGCTGCGCCACACCCCACAGCCCGACGGCGGCTGGAAGCTCGAGCGGATGACCTTCGACACCACCTCGCCCAACGGCGTCCTCCTGTCGCAGGACGAGCAGACCCTCTACGTCGCCCAGAGTGACTACGACGGCACCCGCGAGCTGCGGGCCTATCCCATCCAGGACGACGGAGCCCTCGGCGCGTACGTCGTGCTGCACACTTTCGGCAACGACTATCGAGGCGTGCAGCGCGGCGTTGACGGCATGTGCCTCGACACCGACGGCAACATCGTCGCCTGCGCCGGCTGGGACGAGGCCGGCCCCGGGCCGATGATCTACGTCTTCGCCCCCAACGGTCGGGTGCTGGAGACCCACCCGGTGCCGGTCGACCGCCCGACCAACTGCACGTTCGGGGGCGCCGATCTCGGCACGCTCTTCGTCACGACCGGCGGTGGGCACTTCTTCCAGGTCCGCAACACCGGCCGCCACGGCTACAACCTCTACCCTCGCTAGCCGCCCGCGTCCACGGCGACGGCCCGGCGCAACTCTGCACCGGACCGCCGCCTTGCCACATGCCCTACCCTGCCATCCGAAGGAGCGGCACGAGGCGGCCACGTCGCAGCGGCGGTCACCCGCATGCAGGCCGCCCCGTGCCGACGAAGCCCCGCCCGTCGCCCCTCTTCTCCACGTCGCCCGCTTCGGCGAGCGCTTCCAAGGAGCTCCTCATCTCACCGTATCGTCTACGGTATGATGATGATGCGCGAACCAGTCACACTGTGGGACCAGAGGGTGAGTCATGGCACGGTCACGGCGGACCAAAGCAGGCGGGCGCTCAGTCCAGATCGGCCCGGCCCAGAACGTCGCCACCGGTCGTAGCACCCACCTGAACGGGGCCTCCTCCACACCTGCCCGGTCGTCGCCCGACCGTAGCCGTCAGATGCAGCGCACGATGACCGGCGGTGCCCTTGGCGGCGGCGCGCTTCTGGCCGGATTCGGCGTCATCCCGGCCCTCGTGGGCGCAGCTGCTGGCGCCACGCTCGGCTACCTCTTCGAGCGCAGCGTCACGACCACTCGCACGAACCGTCCAGCGTAGCCGCCCACCGCATGACGCTTGCGCTCCTGGTCGCCTTCGGCACCTTGATATGCTGGGTGGGCATCCTGGTACTGCGTTGGCTGCGCGTGATGCCGTCGTCGCCAGAGATCGCGACACGGGCACTGTTCGCGGCGGCCGGGCTGAGCGGCGCGTACATCGGCGGCGGCTACCCACTCGTCTGGGCCATGATCCGTAACCTGAGCGCATGGGTCGAGCGTGGCAGTACGTCGTTCACCTTCGCCGGCAACCTCCCGCCCGGCGTCGACGAAGACGATCTACTGGCCCTGCTCGTGATCGGGATGGCCATCCTGATCGGCCAGGCGAGCGCCGAGGCGTGGCGCGCACTCCGGTGAGTCGCAGCTCTTTCATCATCCCACCCGCCGCTCGCTGGCTCCAACTCCCCCTGCCATCCCGTGCAGTGGCATGCGGCACAATCTCCCCTGTCATTCCGAGGCGCCGTCCACTGCCTGTCTCGGTACTCCCTGCGCCGAGGAATCTCACGCTCACGCAACGGGCATCACCGGAATGGTTCTCAACATCCCCAACATCGGCGGTGTCGTAGCGGCGCCAACTTTCGCTCGGCCGAACAGTCGCAGAGCGCCGCCGCGCCACCCGCCTCCCCGCGCCCTCACCGCGACGACGGCCTCCAACGTGCAGCTCTTTCTTCAACAGAGGCATGAGGCGCGGCGGCGCACCATGTCGCAGCCACCGCCAGCCGCCGGGCGCCGCCTTGCCACATGCCCTACCCTGCCCTCCGCAGAAGCGGCACGTGGCGGCCTGCCTGCGAGTGACCGTTGGTGCGACAGGGCCGCCTCGTGCCGACGCGCCCCGCATCTGCTCCCTCACCTCTACGTCGTCCCCGCTGTCACCAGTCGGCTCCCCCTCTCCACCGCGGTGGGGAGGGGGGCGGGGGGTGGGGTCTCCTCCTCGGCACGCGGCCCAGCGGCGCCCTGGCCACTCGCCCGCCCTGTCACCGGGCGCCGCTGCCCCGCCCGCCTCCCCGCCCCCGACGCACACGCGGCAGCTCGGCCCGCTCCCGACGAATCCGCTCCAGCAACGCCGACGCCGGCTCGTACGCCCGCCCCTCCCGACGCGCCAGCTCCGCCTCGGTCGGCACCAGCTTGCCGCTGAACGCACGCGCCAGGATCGCCTGCGGCAGCGCATCCGCCTGCTTCCGCGCCGCCGCCACACGCCGCTCCACCGCGTCCGCCAGCCCGAACAGCCCCTTTACCCTCGTAGCGATCTCGCGCTGCTCGTCAACGGGTGGGACGATGACAGACAGATCTACCTGCTTCGTGATAGGCACCTGATTCCTGGTCGTCTGCTCCATCACCATCGCCAACTGGTCTTGCCAGAACGGACTCCTGAGAAATTGGCAGTAGTAGTCGGGGTCCATGAATCGTAGGTTGAGTCTATGGTAGGTGACCGATGTTCCCAGCAAGCACGGGTCGGGCGCGTCCCGAAGCACAGCAGCCCGACCAACGGTGGCATTGTGAGTCAACAAGACATCGTTAGACCGAGCGAACCCGATACGAAGGCGTCCAGCCTTTTCCATCGACAGTTTCGGCGCTTCATCGATCAGGACTCGTCCATCCGTGACCTGCTTCGCTGTGAGAAAGACAGCTCCTTCAGACCCAAATTCAGATGACCGAGGATAGAGCTCGCCATGATTGCCATCCTGAATTTCGATCACCGCACGATCTGTTATCAAGTCGCTGAGTGTTCGCACAGTCCATGCGGCCGGGATCTCATCCGGCGGATCAACAACCTGGGCTCCCGATCCTCGTCGTCTGCGTCGGCGTCTTCCGGCCTCGGATTCGCTAGAGGATTCGCTCACACATCTCGCTAACATCGAATCGGCTGACTCAACTGTCGGGTGCTGTCCGCGCCAGTCCTCAGTGAGCCTCCCCGAACACGCCGCCGCCAGCACCGCCTGACGGAACCGCTTCAAGATCGCCGGCATCCGCTCCAGCCGGGCGCGTCCAGCCTCGACCCGCGCCAGCAGCCTCTCGACGGCATCTGCGATCCGCCGCTGCTCGGAAAGCGGAGGCATATTGATCGCCAGGCTCTTGACCAAACCTTGTGTAATGAGCGGCTGGCTGCTTCCTGTATGGAGATCCGTCCAAGCGATCTGGCTGAACCAATGCCCGAGAAATCGCACAATCTCAGGCTCGCTTGATGTCACGATCAAAGCGTTGTCAGTCACCCACGCGTCAGATGCGTAGACATTTATGGCTCCGACCGCACCAACTCGACCGAGCGTGAGCACTGGGCTGGACGCGTTCGCTTCCTGGGTCCACCCGATGGGTCCTCCGGCACCGCCGACGATCACTCCTCCAGGCACCTGTTCCCTGGAAAACTTTTCCTTCGGGAGTCCTTTGCCGCTACCGAGCCCCACTAGATCGCCAACTATCGCCGACACCCAGCCTTCTGGCAGGCTGTCCTCGGCATCGGCGGGGTCATCGACGGCGCGGATATTCACGAGACTGCCGGTGTCAGCAGACCTGTCTCCGACCCCGCCGCGTCCTCCAGCAGCGCCAGCACCGCGTTCAGCTCCTCCACCGCCGCCGACAGCTCCGCGATCGCGTCCGTCGCCAGCTCCTCCGGCTCCGGCAGCCCCTCCGCGTCGTCCAGCGACTCGTCCCGCAGCCAGCGGAGCGCGTCCAGCTTGTAGTCCCGTGCCTTGATCTCCTCGATGCTGAACCGCCGCCATCGGTCCTCGCCGGAGTCTGTCGCGTCGCGCGCCCCTCTCCCGTCCGGGTCGTCCCCGTAGCATCGCTCGAACTCCGCGAAGTGCGCCGCCGTCAGCGGCCGGTCCTTCTTCGTGATCGCCGGCACGTTCGAGCGCCCGTCGTAGATCCACGTCTCGGTCGTCGGACGGCCCTTGCTGAAGAACACCACGTTCGTCTTCGTGCCGGGGCTGTACGGCGTGAACGTCCCGCGCGGCAGCCGCAGCACCGTGTGCACCGCGCAGTCCGCCATCAGCTTCTCGAACACGTCGCCGGCCTGGTCCGCGAACAGGCAGTTGTCCGGCAGCACCATCGCCGCCCGTCCCACCCCGTCCTTCAAGCTCGCCCGAACGTGCTGCACGAAGTTGAGCTGTTTGTTCGAGGTCTCGATGGTGAAATCATCCCGGTCCGGCACCTGATTCGCCCCTTTGGTCCCGAACGGCGGGTTGGTCAGGATCACGTCGAAGCGCGGGCCGGATCGCCCCTCGTAGATCGAGTCGCCCAGCCCGATCCGCGGCTCGACGTTGTGCAGGAACAGGTTCATCAGCGCCAGCCGCCTCGGGCGCGCCACCAGCTCCTTGCCGTGGTACGTCTGCATCTTCACGCGGCGCCAGAACGTCCGATCACCTTGCAGCCCGCCCGCCGTCTGCGCCAGCAGCCACTCGTACGCCGCCACCAGGAATCCGCCCGTCCCACAGGCCGGGTCGCCAATCGTGAACGCCGCGTGCGCTCGCGGGTCCGGCTTCATGCACCGCACGATGGTCTGGATCAACAGTCGTGGCGTGAAATACTGCCCGGCCCCCTTCTTCCCCTCGCTGGCCGCCTTCTCCAGCAGCCCCTCGAACACCGCCGCCTTGACGTCCACGTCCAGTGCCGTCCACTCGGTCTCGTCGATCATCCCGATCATCCGCTTCAGGCTGACCGGGTTGTTGAACCGAGACTGCGCCCCTGCGTAGATGTCGCCCAGCATCCCCTCCTGCCGGCCCAGCGTCCGCAGCGTGTCCACGTACGTGTCCAACAGGTCGGTCCCGCTCAGCGCCAGCAGCGTCGTCCAGTCCGGCCCCTCCGGCAGCAGCTCGATGGCCCGCTCGTCCGCCATCTTCAGGAACAGCAGGTACGTCAACTGCTCGATGTAGTCGCCGTAGTCGATGCCGTCGTGGCGCAGCGTGTGGCAAAAGCCCCAGAGCTTCTGAACGATGTCGGTCACGCGGCAATCTCCCGGTTCAGTTCTCGGATCAGGTCCGCCAGCTTCCCGCCGAACTCCCGATTGGCCCGGCCCCAGCCGCCGGCGTTCGCCAGCCCCGGCATCTCCTCGAAGTGCTCGCGCCCGATAGCCAGGCTCCCCACCAGCACCTCGCCGATCTTCGCCAGCCACCCCTGCTGGGCCGGCGTCAGCTCCCGTCCCTCGGTCAGCCGGGCCAGCGCCGCCCGCACTCGCTCGTCGGCGGTCAGCAGCGGGCTCGCCTCGTTGGCAGCGTGCTTCACCATCGAGATCACGTCCACCAGCGCCTTCTGATACTGGCGCTCGTGGACCCGCCTCAGATTTTCCAGCGTGAACCGCTCGGGAGCCGCCCGCAGCTTCTCCCACAGCTCCGCCAGCGCCTCAGCCGTCCACTCCTCGGGCCGGTCCAGCAGCACCCGCACCGCCTCGACCTGCTCCGGGTTCTCGCGCACCCACCGCGTGAACGCCGCGAGGTAATCCTCCGGCTTGTACTCGGTCCCGTCCGCGCCCCGCACCAGCCACGCCGACGTAACCGTGTCCTCAACGCCCGAGGCGATCAGGAATCCCCGCTGTGGCCGCTTGTAGTTGACCAGCAGATCCTGAAGCGCCGGATCGCGCAGCACCTTCATCGTCGCCGTGAACTGCGCGTTCAGCAGCTCGGGCAGTCGCGCCGCGAAATCCGCCAGGTCGCCGTCACGGATGTGCTCCGCGAACGCCTCCCGCGCCTCGCCGGACATCTCCTTGTCGATCCGCTGGAGCCGCTTCACCAGGCAGCGCGTGTTGTACGCGCGGTCGCGGTTGTCCCAGATCGCCTCGATCAGCTCCCGGATCGGCCGCGACTCTCGCTCCGGCGGCTCGGCGGTGATCCCGGTCGCCTGTCGGAAGTACGCCAGCAGCGTCCCGTCGAAGCAGTCGAACACCGTGAAGTGCGACTTGCCCGGATACCCGCCAGATACGCTGTCGCGGTGGTACCGGTCGCCCAGGCGCGTCCCGCGTCCCAGCATCTGCTCGAACAGGATGCGCGACTTCACCGGCCGCAGGAACACCACGTACTCCAGGTCCGGCACGTCCACGCCCGTCGTCAGCAGGTCCACCGTCAGCGCGATGCCCGGCTCCTCTTCGTTCCGAAACTCGCGGATACGCTGGAGCGGCCGGTCCACCTTGCCGGTGATCTTGGTGACGAAGCTGTCCCCTCGCCCAAACACGTCCCGCGCCAGATCCACCAGCTGGTCGGCGTGCGAGGTGTGCGGCAGGTCGTTGACGGCGAAGATCAGCGTCTTCGGGAACCGCCCGTACTCTGTCTGATGCCTGTCCGCATACTGCTTGATCTCGGCCAGGATCCTCCTGTTCGAGTCCGGCGCCGTCACCACCCGCTCGACGTCGGTGGTGTCGAACTGCCGCTCGTCCTCCAGGAAGTCGAGCTGCCGCGCCCCCGTCGTCGGGTCCACCACGTCCACCTGCTCGCCTTCGTCCAGAAAGACGCCGTGCAGCCGCACGTCGGACGCGATCGTCACCACGTCATAGTCGACCAGATACCCCTCGCGGACCGCCCGCTCGAACCCGTACCGATACACCACGTCCGTAAAGTACGCCGTCGTGTGCTTCGCGGGCGTCGCGGTCAGCCCGATCCTGACGGCGTCGAAATGCTCCAGCGTGTCCCGCCACGTCGAGAGCTCCTTGCTCGTATACCCTCGGTGGCACTCGTCGGCGACGATCAGGTCGAAGGCGTGAATCGGGATCGGCAGTTGGCCCGCATCCTCGTCTATCGTCTCCCCACCAATCGAGGAGTCCTGGCCACCGCTGACGGCATCCCGCCCAAACAGGTTGATCGCGATTCGCTGGACCGTCGCGACGTACACGTACGCCGCCCCGCTCGGCGGCTCGGTCAGGTACGTCTGTGGCACCGCCGTCGCGTCGAACCCATCATCGGCGTCGCCGGGTAGCGAGATGCGCTGGCTGTACACTTCGTAGACCTGGTTGAACTTCAGCCCCGGCTCGGCGTCGAACGCCGCGAACGCGCGGACCGCCTGCGCCGCCAGCGCCCGCCGGTCCACCAGGAACAGTACCCGCCGCGCCACGCCCGCCTTCATCAGTCGATGCACCAGATTGACGGTCGTGAACGTCTTGCCCGTGCCGGTCGCCATCGCCACCAGCATCCGCCGCTTGCGCGCCCCGACCGCCTCCTCGACGGCTGTGCACGCCTCGCGCTGATACGGTCGAAGCCCCCGCCGGTCGCTGGGCAGCCCCCCGAGTCGCTGCACCGCCACGTCCAGGTCGCGCCCCAGCGCTTCGGTCAGCGCCGCCGGTGTGTGAAACCCCCGCAACTGGCGTGACCGCTCCAGCGGGTGCCGTACGTCGTGGTGCCAGATCACCTCGCCATTCGTGGCGTACAGGAACGGCACTCGAAGTCCCTGATAGTCGAACGGACTGCCAGTAACGCCGCGTGCGTACCGTTCGGCCTGGGTCAGCACGTTCTGCGGCCCGACCGCCAGCCGCTTCGCCTCGACGATCCCCACGATCTGCCCGCCAACGCACAAGGCGTAGTCGGCTGGACCGTTGTCGGTCGGGTACTCTTCGATGGCCATGCCGTCGCACGCCGCGAGCGGCCGGGACGAGTCGTACGGCGTCACCTTCCAGCCGGCGGCGCGCAGCCTCGGGTCGATGCGCCGCTTCCGCGCCCGCCACTCGCTCTCCGCTATCCCCGTCCCCGCTGACTGTGACGGCACGACTCCCCCGGCTTCTCCGATCGCCCCATTGTAGCCGCCGAGCAACGGCCAATCGAACGAATCACCCGCCCTGACAATTCCTCGCCATCACGCCACGAGGCCCGCCGTCAGCGTCACCACCTCTGCTCCTGATCCGCCGACCGGCAAGCCACCATCTCGTAGGGGCAGGTTTCCAACATCCCCTCCCGTCAGATCCCACCCCTAACCTGCCCGCCCCCCAACATCCCCTCCCGTCAACTCCCACCCCTAACCTGCCCGTCCCAACTGACCACTCCATGCACCCTCGCCTTGCCCGCCACCCCCGGCCCACCTCACTTCCGTCGCACTGTCCCCTTGCCCACGACCTATCGGCCGCAACTCGCACTCCGGGCAACACGATGCCCAAATCCAAACACCATGAATGCTGATGCTCACGCATTCACTGGTGTGCCACCGGCCGATGCTGACGGTAGAGATCAACAGGCAGATCTCTGCTCTTGCCCAGCAGCCTGACCCTGACCCGTTGCTCCCCTCTCCCTCGCAAGGGGGACAGTAGGGGCTGGGGGAGGGGGCTTCCGGAGGCATCATGCTCGGAGACACCACCAACCCCTCCGCCATCTTCGCCCGCGCCCTCCAGGGCCTGCCCCCCACCCCAGACCAGCTCGCTTCCCTCGATCCCGCCTGGCAAGACGCCGTCCAGGCCGCCGCCACCGCCTCCCCCAAACTCCGGCACGCCGCCCTCGTCTTCATCAGAGCCGGCGTGGACAACGTCGAGGCCCTCGTCAAGATCCTCCGCCTCCCAGATCCGTCCCCAGAGCAACCCTGGCCAGAGCCCATCCCCTTCGAGCGCCCCACCCTCCCCCGCTTCCCAGACCACGTCCTCCCAGACTGGCTCGGCAACTACGTCCGCTCCGAAGCCCGAGCCACCCAGACCCCCACAGACCTCCCCGCCATCCTCGCCCTCGCCGTCCTCAGCACCGCCCTCGCCGGCCGCGTCACCCTCAACCCCTGGGCAGACTGGATCGAGCCCCTCAACCTCTACACCCTCGTCGCCCTCCCGCCCGGCCACCGCAAGAGCGCCGTCTTCAGTAGCGTCACCGCCCCCCTCCACCACTACGAAGCCGAAGCCGCCCGAACAGCCGCCCCCATCCTCGCCCTCGCCAGACGCCGCCAGCACGCCGCCGAGCAAGCCCTCCTCCGCGCCCAGGACGCCGCCGCCTCGGTCTCAGACGACGATCCCCGCCAACCCCAGCTCCTCGCCAACGTCGAGCGCTGCCTCGAACAGCTCGCCACCTCCGAGATCCCCGTCGCGCCCCGCCTCATCACAGACGACTGCTCCCCAGAGCGCCTCGCCATGCTCCTCCATCAGCACGGCGGCAAGCTCGCCATCCTCTCCCCCGAAGGCGGCATCTTCGATCTCATCGCCGGCCGCTACTCCTCAACCGGCGCCCCCAACCTCGATCACTTCCTCAAAGGCCACGCCGGCGACCCCATCGTCGTTGACCGCGTCGGCAGAGCAGGCGAGATCATCCCCAGACCAGCCCTCACCATCGGCCTCGCCGTCCAGCCCGAAGTCCTCCGAGGGCTAGCCGCCCGCCCAGGATTCCACGGCCGAGGCCTCCTCGCCCGCTTCCTCTACGCCCTCCCGAACGCCACCCTCGGCCACCGCACGATCGACCTCGACCCCGTCGATCCCGGCCTCCGCGCCATGTACCACCGCCACATCCTCACCCTGCTCACCCACCCCTTCTCCGACGGGCCGACCCCCGACCCCCTCCAAACCACCGCACACCCCGACCGGCCTCTGCTCTCCTCGCCAACCGATGGCGACGCGGCCAGAAGCCTCCCCCTCTCCCATCACCCCGTCATCGTCCTCACCTTCGACCTCTTCGCCGAGGGCCGCCTCAAGACCTTCGCCGAATCCGTCGAGCCACGCCTCGCCCCAGACGGCGACCTCTCTCCCATCGTAGACTGGGCCAGCAAGCTCGTCGGCGCCACCGCCCGCATCGCCGGCCTCCTCCACCTCGCCGCCCTCGCCCCCACCCTCCCCGCCTGCCTCTCCCCCGACTCTCCTCTCCCTCTCTCCCCGTCCCATTCCCCCGCGGCGCCCCCTAGGCTCCCCCTCTCCGCACTGGTAGGGGCGCAATTCATTGCGCCCGCTGGGGGAGGGGGCTATCCCGCCGTCTCCCTCGCCGCCGTCGAGTCAGCCACCACCATCGCCCACTACCTCGTCGAGCACGCCAAGGCCGCCTACGCCGCCATGGGCCTCGACCCCGCCGTCGCGGACGTCCCCGCCCTCCTCGCCTGGCTCCAGCGCGCCGGCCGCCCCACCTTCACCCGCCGAGACGCCCTCCGCGCCACCGGCCGGCACCTCCGCTCACCCCTCGATCTCGACGACGCCCTCGACCAGCTCGAGCGCCACAACTACATCCGCCCCGCCCGCCAGCCGCGCCGCGTCGGCCAGGGCCGCCCCGCCGGCCCCACCTACGACGTCCACCCCTCCCTGCTCCGCGCCCCGACATCCCTCCCCGCCTCTTCCCCGCGAGTAGGGGCGCAATTCATTGCGCCCACTCGGGGGTGAGGGTCCTTTTCGTCATTGTGTCTTTTTGTCAGCGGGGGGTATGCCCACACACACGCCCCCTTTCCGCCGCCCATTCCCCTGTACTGTCCCGTCGGCTCCCCTTCTCCACCGCGGTGGGGCGGGGGGCGGGGGGTGGGGTCTACAGCCGCACTAGCTTCCCCTCGCGCGCCGACTCGTAGATCGCCAGGATCAGCTCGATCGCCTTCCGCGAGTCCGCCGCCTTCACCAGCGTCGGCGACGCATACCCATCGTCGCGGACCCAGCGCGCCATGTCCTGGTACGTGTTGAGCGCCGGCGGCGCCGAGCTCGGCGGAGTGTCCGTCTCCAAAGACTTCCACATCGCCACCTCGCCCTCCGCCAGGATCAGGCTCCCCTTCGTGCCCCCTACCTCGACCCGCGTCATCGAGCCGCCCCCGTACAGCCCGCCCGGCCGCGTGTTGTGGAACGTCGTCGTCCCCACCATCGTCGCGATAGCCCCGCTCGTGAACGTCACCAGCGCCATCGCCGTGTCCTCAGACTCCATCTCGTGCGTCAGCGTCCCCTGCATCGCCATCACGCTCGCCACGTCGCCCATGTACCACAGCATCACGTCCAGCGAGTGGATCGCCTGCAACAGCATCACCCCGCCGCCGTCCACCGCCCAGGTGCCTCTAGTTCCCGTGTAGTACGACTGCGGCCGAAAGCACTTGTAGGCGAACTCCCCCGTCACCAGCCGCCCCAGCGAGCCGTCCGCGATCGCCCGATACCCCAGGTAGTGGCCCGGCTTGAACCGCTCCACGTACTCCGTCGCCAGCTTCACGCCCGCCCGCTCGGTCGCCTCGACGATCGCGTCCACCCGCTCCAGCGTGATCTCCAGCGGCTTCGTCACGATCAGGTGCTTGCCTGCCTTCGCCGCGTCGATGGCGATGTCCCGGTGCGAGGCGTTCGGCGTGAACACGCAGACCACGTCCACGTCCTCGCGATCCAGCAGCCGACGGTAATCCGCGTAGGCGTCCACCCCCAGCTCCCCGCCCACCCGCTGCGCCGTCGCCTCCGTCCGCGAGGCCACCGCCACCAACTCCGCCTCCGGCACCTCCAGGATCTGGCGGCAGCGCCCCAGCCCGAAGTTCAGCCCGATCACCCCAAACCCGACCTTCCCGCTCTTCGTCGGCATCTCGTCCCCTCACTGTTCGCTCTCGATCTCGAGCCCCGGCCTACCCGTCCAGAGCTCACCGTCACTCGCAGTACCGCTGGCTATGAGTGCCGATACCGTACCGCGAGCGTCAGCGAGCCGGACCCCGGCCGCCGCGTCATCCGACACGCCAGCCCCCTTCCGGCGTACGATGCACCTCATGGGATCGGTATATGGCGCGCCAGACCTGCCTGCCCTCGTCGATTTCGTCAACGCCCAGCACGGTACCACGTACCGCGTCACCGATCGCTACCTCGGCGGCGAGCGCGGCGCGGCCGGCCTCACCGACGCCCGAGGCGACCGTTTCGTCTTCAAGTGGGTACCCAGCGCCACCGACCTCGGCCGCCTCCCCGCGATCGTCAAGACCGTGGACCGCCTGCGTGGCAAGTGGTATCCCGCCCCCCGCTACGTCGCACGAGGGCTCCACCCCGATGGCTGCTACTCCGTCCAGTCGATGCTGCCCGGCGCCCCGATCAGACGATTCACCCCGGTCATGGTCGAGCAGATCCTGGCTCTCAACGACCTTCAGCGCGGCCTCGCCCCGCCGCCAGAGCCGCCCCCCGCGCGCCCGTCCGCGTCCACCGCGCCTTCCCCCGCCACCTCGCCGGCCGAGCCCCTTCCGTCATCACCTTCAGCCGTCTCACTCCCCGAGCCCTGGCCCGCCTCCGTCGCCTCCGACGTCCTCCACGGCGGCCCCGGCTACTGCCTGCTGGACCCGATGCGCCAGCACTCGCCCCAGACCGCCCGCCTGCTGGAGATCGTCCAGGAGCTTGCCGCCGAGCACCAGCACGCCTCCACCCCCACCACCGACGTCGTCCATTGCGACTTCCAGCACAGCAACATCCTCGGGCTCTCCGGCAAGATCAGCGGCATCGTCGATTGGGATGGCACGCGCTCGGGCGACCGCGCCTTCGACCTTGTCACCCTGCTCTTCTACGCCCACGACGACGAGGCCGTCCGCGAGACGCTCTGGCAGCGCATCCTCACGCTGACCGCGCCCGCTGCCAGCGTCGTCTACCTCGCCCACCTGATCCACCGCCAGGTTGACTGGTCGCTGCGCCGCCACCCGTCCGCCACCACCGACCAGTGGCTCGAACGTGCCCGCGCCATCCTCGGGGATCTCCCCGCCCGGACCGGTTGCCCCGTCCCAGCCTGGCCCTGACGGAGCCCCTCTGCTCCCCCTCGCCCGCGCACAGGGAGAGGGGGTCGGGGGGTGAGGGCCTTCCTCCAGTGTCTGGGTTGGGGCGTGAGGGAGACCTCTACGGCGCCTTGCCCGTCACCAGCACGCAGCGCGGGTCCATCACGCAGCAGGCGCCGTCGTCGGCGTGGTCCGCGCTCTCCACCTGGAGCGTCACATGGTCCACGTGCAGCTCCTCGCGCAGCAGCCGCTGGAGATCGTGTAGCACCTCCGCGGATGGCCGGCCGTTCGCCTGGACGTGCGCGCTCATCGCCACGTAGCCGCTCGCGATCGTCCAGGCGTGCACGTCGTGGACCGCCGCCACGCCCGGCACGTCCGTCATCGCCGCCACCACCGTGCCCAGGTCCAGGTGAGCCGGCGTCGCCTCCAGCAGCACCTCCAGGCAAGTCCGCAGCAGCGCCACCGCGCGCGGCACGATGAACAGCGCGATCGCGACCGAGACCAGCGGGTCCGCCTGGTACCAGCCGGTCAGCGCGATCACCAGCGCCGCCACGATCGCCCCCGCCGACCCGAGCAGGTCCGCGATCACCTCCAGGAACGCCCCTCGCAGGTTCAGGCTCTCGCCGGCCGCGCCGTGCAGCGTCTTGAACGCGATCAGGTTCACCACCAGGCCGCCCACGGCCACCAGCAGCATCGGCAGGCTGTCGATCTCCGACGGCTCGCGGAAGCGGCCCCACGCCTCCCAGAGGATGAACGCCGCGATCCCCAGCAGCAGCACCGCGTTCGCGCCAGCGGCCAGGATCTCGGCCCGCTGGAACCCGAATGTCCGCCTCGGAGTGGCCGGCCGCGCCGCCATCCGCAGCGCCGCCAGCGACATCGACAGCCCGAAGATGTCCGCCAGCATGTGCCCGGCGTCCGCCAGCAACGCCAGCGAGCCGGTCAGCAGGCCGCCCACCACCTCCGCGAGGAGATAGGCGCTAGTGAGACTAAGAACCACCAGCAGCCTGCGCTGATTCGAGGCCCCCGCGTCATGATGGCGATGCGGGTCGGCGTGCGCCGCGTGCCCGTGACCGTGCTGGTGCGTGATACCGTCTCCGTTCGACAAATCGGGCGTCATTGCCAACAATTCGTCCTCGCTAATGATACGCCGGACCTCGTTATTGAGACAACGATGGCGTCGCCCATTCGGTGTATACGACGCCTGGTCCCTCTCGTCCTTCGCGAGCTCAGGATGGCAATGGGGGCTCAGGATGACAATAGGGGCTGACGGTCTACGATAGGCACTGAGCAAGACGTGCCTGGCACGGTGAGGGAGCGTAGCGAGTGACCGGCGTGCGGATCGGAGTGGATGTCGGCGGCACCAACACCGACGCCGTCGTCATGGCCGGCCCCGCCCTCCTCGGCTGGGCCAAGACCCCCACCACCGCCGACGTCACCGGCGGCATCGTCGCCAGCGTCCGCGAGGCGTTGGCCCGCGCCGAGACCGCCCCGAGCGCCGTCCGCGCCGTCATGCTCGGCACGACCCACTTCACCAACGCCGTGGTGGAGCGGCGGCGCCTGGAGCCGACCGCCGCCGTCCGCCTGGGGTTGCCGGCCACCGCCTCGGTGCCGCCCTTCGCCGACTGGCCCGACGATCTTCGCGCAGCCATCGACGGCCACGGCTACCTCGCCCACGGCGGCTACGAGTACGACGGCCGCCCGATCGCCGAGCTGGACGAGGCCGAGCTGCGCCAGATCGCCGCCCAGATCGAGGCCCGAGGCTCCCACGCCCTGGCGATCTGCGCCGTCTTCAGCCCGATCCGCCCCGATCTCGAACAGCAGGCCGCCGCGATCTTCCAGGACGCCATCCCGCACATCCAGGTCAGCCTCTCCCACGAGATCGGCCGGCTCGGGCTGCTGGAGCGCGAGAACGCCTGCATCCTGAACGCCTGCCTCAGCGGCCTCGCCGCCACCACCGTCGCCGCCATCGGCAGCGCCCTCCACGAGCTCCAGCTCGACGCCCCGGTCTACCTCTCCCAGAACGACGGCACCCTGATGTCCGCCGAGTTTGCCCGCCGCTACCCGGTCCTCACCTTCGCCAGCGGCCCCACCAACTCGATGCGCGGTGCGGCCTACCTCTCCGGCCTGAAAGACGCCGTCGTGATCGACATCGGCGGCACCACCTCAGACGTCGGGGCGCTGGTCGGCGGCTTCCCCCGCGAGGCCACCCTCGCCGTCGAGGTCGGCGGCGTCCGCACCAACTTTCGGATGCCGGACCTGCTGACGCTCGGGCTGGGCGGCGGCAGCCACGTCCGGGTCACCCCGGCAGCCCCCGCGCGTGGTCGTGGTCGGTCAGCTGCTGGCCCTGCCGTCTTGCCGGATGGCCGGTCCCTCACCATCGGGCCAGACAGCGTCGGCTACCAGCTGACCGAGCGCGCCGTCGTCTTCGGCGGCTCCGACCTGACCGCGACCGATATGGCCGTCGCGGCCGGGCTGGCGAGCCTCGGAAATCCCGCCCGCCTCACCTCCGAGCAACGTTCCCTCGCCCCGGCCGTCCTCGCCGAGATCCGCCGCCGCCTCGCCGACGCTGTCGATCGCGTCAAGACCAGCGCCGCCGACGTGCCGGTCGTGCTGGTTGGCGGCGGCAGCATCCTGGTGGACGGCCTTCTGCCGGGCGCCTCCTATGTGATCCGCCCGGACCACTTCGAGGTCGCCAACGCCATCGGCGCCGCCATCGCTCAGGTCAGCGGCGAGGTCGATCAGGTCCACTCGCTCGAGCGTGCCACCCGCGCAGAGGTCATGGCCCGCGCCCATGACGATGCCGCCGCCCGCGCGGTTGCCGCCGGCGCGGACCCTGCTACCATCGAGACCGTCGAGGCCGAGGACGTGCCGCTCGCCTACCTGCCCGGCAGCGCCACCCGCGTCCGGGTCAAGGTCGTCGGCGACCTGAGCTACGAGTAGCGAGTAGCGAGTGGCGAGTCGCGAGTCGTTCCGCGCTCATGCTGTCCCAGGGTACGACCTCGGGAATGGGCCGAACGTGCTCGTGGAGCGCGGCCATCCTGTCTCTGTTGATTTATGTCTGGCGCGGGTCGGGGGAGCAGGCGCCGTTGGAGGCGGGGAGCGGGGGAGCAGGGTGGGCCGGGGATGCGGGAGCGGCTCAGGGGAGTGCGCCGGCCGGTCTGGTGAGGGGCGGTGGGAGGAAGGGGCCGTGTTGGAGGGTAGCGAGGGCACGGGCGAGACGCTTGACGTTGCAGGCGGCGGCCTTGAGGAGGTGCTCGAAGTGGCGCTTGGCGTCGCCCCGATAGCGATGGCGGCGCAGGCCGTGGGCGCGGACCAGTTCGGAGAGAGTGGCTTCGATGCCAGCGCGGGTCTTGAGCTTCTCCCGGAAGGCCGGGGTCTGGGCCTCGGCACGGCGAGCGGCGAGGCGGGCGTAGTGCTCGGAGATGCTGAGGTTGCGGCCGCCCTTGCTGTCGGTGCACTGGGGCCGGAGCGGGCAAGCGGCGCAGACGGCGGGTGGGAAGCGGATCTGGAGCGCGTGACTGCCGTCGCGCTCGCGGCGGACCGCCCATTTGGTGGACGTCGGACCGGGCAGATCGCCTGGCGCGCGGCGTGGTCGAGGGTGAAGTCGGCGATCTTGAAGCCGTTGGGCGAGGTGTCGGCCAGCGGCGGACCGACCAGGTCGATCTCGGCCGCGGCGCTCTCGGCGAGGTGCTTGCCCGAGACGTAGCCGCTGTCGACCACCTGCTCGGTGGGCAGCAGATCCTGCTCGGTCAGGTGCGCGCGGATCTCGGCCAGCGCCTGGCCGTCGCCACTGGGCGCCGGGTTGGTCGTGACGTCGGTGATGAAGCGGACCTGGTCGGCAGGATCGACCGGCCCCGCGTCGTCAGCGGCGGGCGGCTCGGCGATGGTCTCGGTGACGTGGACCTTGTCGCCCCACCAGACGTGCCCCCGTTTCTGCCCGATTCGGACCCCGGATCGTGTGGCGTCACGATCAGCTCGGTGCTGTCGAGCGTCTTGCTCCGCCACCGCACGCCGTCGTCAGCGCGCTCGTACCGCTGCTGCCAGATCGTCGTCAGCGTCTCGACCTCGGGCAGGGTGCGCAGCACGCCCGCGTCCGTGGCGGCGAGTCGGTCGAGCAGCCAGGCGCCGTCCTGCCCCACCCGCACTAGCTCGGCCTGCCGCTCCTCCGCCGTCAGCCGATAGTCCGACCGCCGCTCCAGGTACTGCGTCCGATACGCGGTCGGCACCGCCTGCGCGACCCAGGCCGCGTCGACCTCCCCCAGCGCCCGCAGCGCCAGCCGCAGCGCCTCCCAGACCAGCTCCAACTGGCTCAGGCTCCCGCACCGCCCCGAGCACCCCCAGCGCGTCGGTCCGCTGCTTCCCCACCTTCTGCAAGAACCCCAGCCCCCGCACCTGCTCCAGCACGAGGTCGAACAGCAGCCGACTCTGCTCGTGCTTGAGCAGCCGTCGCCGAAAGTAGCTCAGGCACGAGAAGTCGAACCCCGGATCGTCCACCGCCAGGTGCAGCGCGTACTTCCAGTCCAGCCGCACCCGCACCGCCCGGCCGCTTCCCGATCTGGCAGGTTCTCCATGAACTGGAAGATCGTCACCAGCATCAGCACCGATGGCGACACCGCCGCCCGCCCACGCGGCTCGTACAACTCGGCGAACTGCCCGTCCCGGACCAGCTCCGCCAACCGCTCCCCGATCACCCGATACGGGTCCCGCTCCTTCAACACCGCCGCCCCGACCGCCGCGATGTCCTCGGGCATCTCGTTCGGGTCCCGTTCGCGCAGCACCATCCCCCACCCCCGCCGCTCTGCCTCCGCTTTACCAGCCATATCAAACCCCATCAGGCTTGACAAAATCAACAGAAACATCCTGGCCGCCCCGGTAACGTCACTACCTGGGCGACAGGATCGGGGGGCGCGCTCCACGAGATGCGGCGGGCTTTCCCAACACGCGGTCTACAACACCACTACAGGACCGGCGGACCGGGCTGGCGGGGGATCGACTCCGGGTCAGGGTGGATCAGGATCTTGCCCCATTGCTCGTAGGTGGGGATCGAGGATGTGGCGTGCGCCGAGGCCGCGTACGTATCGCGGAACAGACGGTCGATCGGCGAGCTCTCGTCGATGGCGGTGCCGCCGGAGGCGCTGAAGACGAGGTCCACGACCTGGGTTGAGGCGGTCGTCGCGTTGGTGCTGGCGAGGCGAGCGGCGGCCAGCTCCTTCATCGTGGCCGGCTCGCCGGTCTGGACCTTCTCCCAGAGCTTGCGGGTGCTCTCCCACAGGTACGCCCGTGCCGAGCCCAACGCCGCTTCGGCCTGGGCGTACTGCATCTGGGTGATGGCGCGGTCGCGGATCAGGTTGGTCTGGCGGGTCGGGGTCTTCTCCTGGGCCAGCTCGTACAGGGCGTCCAGGGCCGCCCGCGCCACGCCGAGCCGCTGAGCGCCGTGCGCCAGCAGCCACCAGCGGTGCTTGTAGAGCGGGTTCGGGTGCGGCGGCGTCTCGGTCCACCAGAACGACCAGGCGTCCGGCACGAACACGTCCTGGACTTCCACGTCGTGGCTGCCGGTGCCCTTGAGGCCGCTGACGCGCCAGTTGTCGTGGATGATCGCCGAGGCGGCCGGCACGACGATGATGCGCTGCTCGGGCAGGCCGTCGGCGTCCAGGCGAGGCTGGTCCCCATCGTAGACGCCGGTCGTGAAGCCGAGCCAGTCGGCGTTGTTGCAGCCGCTGCCGTACGGCCAGCGCCCGGTGACCCGGTAGCCGCCGTCCGTGACGGTCGCCCGACCGTACGGCGCGGCCAGGGTGCCGGACATGATCGCGTTCGGGTTGCGGCCCCAGATCTCCCAGCCGACTTCTGGCGCCAGGAAGCCGCAGATGTGCGAGTTGGCGGTGTAGACCTGGGCGCACCAGCCGACCGAGCCCTCAGCGTGGGAGAGCATCTCGACCACGTCGAGAAGCGCGATCGGGTCACACTCGAGGCCGCCGATGGCGCGCGGCGCGAGCATCCGGCAGACGCCGGTCTCGGCCAGCGCGTCCGCGACGTGGCGAGGGAGGCGGCGCTCGCGCTCGCCCTGGTCGCCACTGGCCCGGACCAGCGGCAGGATGGCGCGCGTCGCGTCGAGCAGGCGCTGGACGGTGCTGCTCTGGGTCGTGCTGCTCTGGGCTGCGGGCTCGATCATCGTCATAGCGTTATGCGTCCCGACCTTTCAAGAGTCGAACGGACAAGAGTCGAACGAGCCGGCGTTCGGCCCCTGATGTACTGCGATCCGGACGGTCAGGCTCACAGGATAGGCGATCCGAGCCTCGCCGCTCTACCCGAGTTTTCTCGCCGAGGTCAGGGCAGGACGGTGAAGTGGCGCCCGCGCGGCAGCTGGTAGACGTGGAAGTCGGCGTCCAGGGTGAAGATGCGGTCCAGACGGTGCTCCTCGGCGACAGCCACCAGCGATGCATCGGCCAGGTCCATCGGCCGATCGCGGTACTGCTCCATCAGCACACGCATCCTCCGGGACGCCTCGTCTGAGATGTCCGCAATCTGGAGGACGCCCCGCTCGACGAGGCGCCAGAGCGCGGCCTGCCCATACCACCCAAGCTCCCGGCCGACGAGGTACATCGCTTCTGTAAGTACGGGCCAGGTTGTGACGAGTGGGGGAGGCAAGCTGGCCAGCGCCCGAATGCAGCGTCGATGATCCGGATCTCGGGTGAGCGCGAGCGCCACCAGGGGGCCAGCGTCAGCCAGGATCACGGGCGGCCTTCTGGCGCTGATATTTCTCCACCAGCATGTCGGCGAACGCCTCACCAGTCCGTCTGGCGAGCGGTTCGCCAGAGCCCTCCCCAATGCCGATGTAGTCGGTCATCAGATCGAGGAGGCTGGCCCCGAGCACCTCGTCGCAATGCTTCTCGATGGCCTCGCGGACGACAGCCGAGACCGGGACGCCCTCTCGCTTTGCCACCTCGCAGAGCCGCTGTTCGAGGACGGGGTCGATGCGGAAGCTTCTCGGCATCGGACACCTCGCGTGTCATACGGATACCGAAAATCGTATCACACTCGACCAACACTCCTCGCGCGCGAGGAGTCAATCTCCGATCTGGTCGAGCTGCGCCGCCAGCCGCTTCGGCGCCGTCATCCGGTAGCTCTCCTCGACCAGATCGGCCAGCTCGTCCCAGTCCGTCTCGTCGCCGAGATACGCGCCGATCCACCCCTTCGGCCCGACGTACGGCGGCACATAGAAGCGGGCCGGGTCGGCCTCCACGAGGGCGCCCTGGAGACCAGGACGCCCCTTGCACGACACCGCCAGCCGACTCCCGGTGCCGTACCCGGCCATCGCGAAGATCTTCTCGCGGACCCGGAACGTCGCCTGGCCCCAGGTCTCGCGCTCGACGGCCTCGGGCAGGGCCAGGCAGATCGCACGGAGCCGGTCGAGCGGGTCGGCGGTCACAAGACTAGCCGATCGTCTTGAGCAGGTCCGTCTTGCCGTGCTTCTCGGCCAGCTCGGTGATCCGCTTCCAGGTGCTGTCCTCGATCGGGATGCCGTCCTTCCGGCGCTGCTCGGCGGTGTAGTACTCCTTCTCGCCGGGGTACAGCACCTCTTTGAAGCCCTCCTGCGGCGGCGTCTCCTTCAGGTACTTGACGAACGCCTCGACCTGCCCCTTGAACTCCTGGAGCGGCATGAAGGCGCTCGGGTCCAGCGCCAGCATGAAGGCGCCGTCGTTGTGGCGGCCCTGCGGGTCGATCCCGAAGCCGAGGCCCGGCAGCAGCGCCGCGAACGTCTCGACCGCGAACGACAGCCCATACCCCTTGTGCCCCTCCGGGCCGCCGAGCGGGAGCATCACGCCGCCGTCCTGGGCCGCGTTCGGGTCCGTGGTGGGCCGGCCGTGCTTGTCGAGCAGCCAGCCCTCCGGGATCGGCAGGCCGCGCGCCCGTGCGACGTTCAGCTTGCCGGCTGCCACCGCGCTGGTCGCCATGTCGATGAAGACCGGGCCGGGCAGATCGGTCGGGAAGGCGATGCAGAGCGGGTTGGTGCCCAGTCTGGCCTCGCGACCGCCGAACGGCGCCACCGACTTCGGGCTCTGGCCGGAGTCGCACATCAGGATGCCGATCAGGCCGTTCCGCGCCGCCATCAGCGGATAATCGTTCAGGCTGCCGACGTGGCTCTGCTCGCGGACCACGCCCATCGCAACCTTCATGTCCTTCGCCTTGTCGATGCAGCGCTGCATCGTGAACTCGGAGATGACCGGCCCGAACCCCCACTGGCCGTTCACCTTGATGGTGGTGGGCGTCTCGCTCATGATCTCCGGCTTGGCGGTCGGGACGATATGGCCGCGGTCGATCCGGTTCAGGTAGGTCGGCAGCAGCACGACGCCGTGCGAATCGTGCCCTTTCAGGTTGGCCCCGACTTGATGTGACGTCACGATCTCGGCGTGGTCGGACGGCGTCCCGGCCGCCTCGTACAGCGCCATCGAGAGCGTGCGCAGATCCTCGTGGTTGACGACGACTGGCATGACGACTCCCCCTCTGCTGGCTTCAGTGCGCGACCTCCGAGCGTAGCACGACGAGCAGACGAGTGACGAGCAGACGAGCGACGAGCTCGGGGCGCAATGAATTGCGCCCGTACCAGGGGGTCCTGCCTTGTACGGGCGCGATTCATCGCGCCCCATAGCGCATCGCGCCCCATAGCGCATCGCGCCCCATAGCGCATCGCCTCCCACAAAGCATCGCCTCCCACAAAGCATCGCCTCCCACAAAGCATCGCGCCCTACCGAGAACTGACGCCCACCCAGCCAGAAGCACTGCTCACGTCTCGTCTGCTCCGTTCTCGTCTGCTCGCCTCTCGTCTGCTACGATCGCCGCCATGATCGTCGATGGCCACGCGCACGCCTTCCCGTACCTGGGCGGAGCCTCCGGCTTCCCCTCAGCCGAGCACCACACCCGACTACTCCAGCGCCACTTCACCACCCACCCTCAGGGCGGCCGGCGCGTCCGCGACAACCAGGTGTCGACTGAGCCGACCCTCTGGGACGGCAAGACGCCCGGCTACGAGGGGCTGCTGGACGTCAACTTCCGGGTCGGGCGGTACGGCCGCTTCGAGTGGGAGAAGGACGGCGAGGCCTACTACATCCAGTGGCTGCCGCCCCACCTGGAGGGCAACGAGGCGACCCCAGAGCGGATGCTGGCCCAGATGCAGTATCTCGGGGTGGACCGGGCGCTGCTCCAGCGTGGCTACCTGTACGGCCTGATCGACGAGTGGCTGGGCGAGATCGTCAAGAAGTACCCGGAGCAGTTCCGGGCCTGCCTCTGCGTGGACGAGAGCCAGCTCCAGGCGGAGTCCGAGATTCAGCACCTGTATCGGTGCGTCACGGAGCTGGGCCTGACCGCCCTCTACGTGGACAACGACCGCTTCTGGTCCGGGGCGCAGGGCGCCGAGTTTGGCGCCAATCCGTACGTGCCGTTCTGGGAGGCGGTCCAGACGTTGGGCATCCCGGTACTCTGGGATATCCGCTTCGTGCAGCGGCGCGCGCTGACGGACTATCTCGGGGAGGTGGCGCGGCTCCAGCGGTTCGCGCGCCAGTTCCCCAGGATCCAGAACGTCTACACCCACGGCGTCCCGCCCCAATCGCTGATGGACGGGCGCATCCCGGACGAGATCGTCGCGCTCTGCCGCGAGCCGAACGTGACGCTCGAGCTGCTGTTCCCGCTGCTCTACGGCGCAAGCTGGGAGTACCCGTACGTGGAGGCGCAGCCGCTGATCCGCGAGCTGTACCAGAAGCTCGGGGCCAGCAAGCTGCTGTGGGGCTCGGACATGCCGAACGTCGAGCGTAGCTGCACCTACCGCCAGACGCTGACGTACCTGACCCGCCACTGCGACTTCATCCCTGAAGCGGACCTGGACCGGATCGTCGGGGGCAACGCGAACGCGCTGTTCTTCGGCCTGCCCCCGCGCTTCTCCGCCTCAGCCGCTCGCTAAACGGCGTCTTCAGGAAACCTTCAGACTTGCGCGGTTTGCCGTTCAGGAACCGTATCCATCATGGGTCTTCGGCGCCGTGACCGAAGGATTACGACAATCCGCTCCCCAAAAATGCACATCGCAGCGTCATGAAGTCCGAATCATGCTCTCTTCCCCGCCACTGCTCTTGCACCCTGTCACGACCGCCGGTTATCGTCGGGCCGATGCCGACGAGCACCCGAGGGTAGCGGGATGACCTCGCGCGCGGCCCCGCCCGACGACGTGTCACCGGGCGCCGTGTGCGGGCATGGCGTATCTCGGGTATCCCTGACGCCCGCGCGCGTCGGCTAATCGAGGTACGTACTGGATGGCGACCGCTGCTCTTGCTCGTATGCGACCGTGGCGACCGGGCCGGCTCCCGCCGATCCGGGGACGCTGGCTCTTGTTGATCGGGGCGATCGTCGTCGCCGTCGTCGGCTGGTTCCTGTACCAGCAGTACACCGCCTCGCGGAACACCCGCCCCAATTACCAGACTGCCCAGGTCACCGAGGGGCAGCTTCGCACCACCATCGCGGCGACCGGCCCGATCGCCAACCCGACCAGCGTGCCGGTCAGCTTCAAGCAGGCCGGCAAGCTGGTGGAAGTTGGCGTCTCGATCGGGGACCGGGTCACGCCGGGCCAGATCCTGGCGCGCCAGGACACCTCTGACCTCGAAACGGCGCTGCGGCAGGCCCAGGCCCAGTATGACCAGGCGCTCGCGAACGAGCGGATCGTGCTGGAAGGCAAGTCCGACGAAGAAATCGCGCAGGCGGACGCATCGCTGGAAGAAGCGCGGGTCAGCCGCGAGTCCGCCCAGAAGAGCCTGGAGGCGTCCCAGCGCACGGCCAGCACCGCCATCAACGCCGCCGCCGCCGACGTCACCAGTGCTCTGGTCGATCTCGACGGCGCGCAGAAGTCGCTCGCCAGCGCGATCGAGCAGCGGGGCACCGCGCTCGCGAGCAGCCAGCAGGCGGTCGAGAACGCCCAGGTGGCGCTCGAAAACGCCCGTAAGGCGTACGACAACGCCGTCGCCCAGGCCGCCACCTCGAACGCCGAGGCCCAGCAGTCCGTCGACGCGGCGCTCAACGACGTGGCATCGGCGAAGGCGAACCAGGCCGCGACCGGCGACGTCGGCGAGCAGAACCGCGCCAGCGATCAGGTCTCGCTCGCGAACGCACGCCAGGCGCTCGGCGACGCCCAGAAAGAGTTCGACGCCCAGAAGAAGACGACCGAGCGCGACCTCGCGGTCCAGCGGCGTCAGCGCGACCAGAGCGGCGTGGCGCTCCAGTCCGCGATCGCGGCACGTCAGGAAGCGTGTGGCAGCTCCGGCACGACCACGAGCTGTAACGCGGCGAAGCGGAGCGAGAACGAGGCCCGGGCCAGCCTGCGGACCGCCGAGGCGCAGTTGAACCAGGCCGAGGCGTCGGCGCGCCAGACGATGACCCAGGCTGCTACCTCGCTGACGAACGCCCAGAGCGCTGTCCGCACCGCCGAGGCGAGCATCAACACGGGGTTGGCCAGCACCCGCCAGTCCAACACGTCGTCGCAGGCGTCGGTGAAGTCCGCCGAGGACGCTCTGAAGAACGCGCTGGCGTCGGCGGCTTCCACCAAGACCCAGAACGCCGCGAACGTCGCGCAGGCGAAAACATCCGTCGATTCGGCGGAATCGACGCTCCGGACCGCCATGAAGACGCTCGAAACGGACCGCGTCCAACAGGATGCGAACGTGACCCAGGCGCAGAACACGCTGGAGTCGTCGCGGGTCGCGGTGCAGCGGGCGCAAGCCTCCTTGGAGAACACCCGCGCCAGCCAGGCCGGCACGCTCCAGTCCGCCCAGAACACGGTCAATCAGCAGGATGCGGCGCTCGGCTCGGCGCAGGCGACCCACGCGGTGAACGTGAAGGGAAGCACGGCGGCCGAGATCGAGCAGGCGAAGGCCCAGACCCGGCAGCAGGCCGAGGCGCTGGCGACCGCCCGCAACAACCTGGACGCCGCGACGCTGGTCTCGCCCACGGACGGGACGGTCGCCAGCATCAGCGGCGTCGTCGGGCAGTGGGTCAGCGGCTCGGGCTCGTCGAACACGAACGGCACCTCGTCCAGCTCGACCTCCGCGACGGCGGTCTCCTCGACGGGCGCCACGAATGCCACCGGCGGCTTCATCACCCTGACCGACGTCGGCTCGCTCCAGGTCACGCCTCAAGTTTCTGAGGCGGACATCGGGCGGATCGCGCCCGGCCAGAACATCACCTTCACGGTCAGCGCCTTCCCCGGCCAGTCGTTCACCGGCCAGGTGCTCGCGATCCAGCCGGTCGGCCAGACGGTCTCCAACGTGGTCATCTACAACGTGATCTGCGTGGTGGACCGCACCCAGGCCCGCCTGTTGCCGGCGATGACCGCGACGGTGAACATCATCGTCGAGCAGCAGGACAACGTGATCCTGATCCCCACCTCCGCCATCTCCTACGCCCGCACGCAGCTCAGCCAGGCGGCGGCTAGAGGCACCCCGATCGCCGGCGCTGGCGGGGCGCGGGCCACCGGCTCGCCGACGGCTGGCGGTGGCGGCAGGCAGGCCGGCTCGCCGACGGCTGACGGCTCCCCGACCACCGGCCGGGCGAATGGCAAGCCCGGCGGCCAGGGGACCGGTGGGCAGCAGCAGGCTGGCACGCCGGCCACGGTGCTGGTGTTGCGGGATGGCGAAGCGGTTCCGACGCCGATCCGGATCGGCAGCGCGGACGACCAGAACACGGTCGTGCTGAGCGGGCTGGAGATCGGCGATCAGGTCATCACCGGCCAGACCGTCCAGGTCCAGACCAGCACCGGCACCAGCCTGTTCGGCCCGAAGCCGGGCGGCGGTGGCAATCAGCAGCAGAAGCCCGGCAACACTGGAGGCCAGGCGAAGCCCGGCGGGTGAGGGCGGAAAAGCTGACGGCGCGAAGTAGAATAGGATGGTCCCCACGTAGCGAAGGCGGCACGAGTGATGCAGTCCGGTACCGACGTCCACGAGGCTCCCACCGGCCCGGCAGCGGTCCTGCCGGGCGGTCCTGGTGGGCCGCCCTACGACGTGGAGGAGCTGGCGCTCGATCCGGGCGCCAACGCCCCGGGGCGCGGGACGCCCGTCATCGACGTGGCGGACCTGCGCAAGGAGTACCACATGGGCGACACGGTGGTGTCCGCCCTGCGTGGGATTGCGCTGAAGGTCTGGACCGGCGAGATGGTGATGGTGATGGGGCCGTCAGGGTCCGGAAAATCGACGTTCATGAACCTGATCGGCTGCCTGGACCGCCCGACGGCCGGCTCGTACAAGCTGGACGGCGTCGAGGTCTCCTCGATGGCCGGCAACGAGCTGGCAGATCTCCGAAACATCAAGATCGGGTTCATCTTCCAGGGGTTCAACCTGCTCCAGCGGACCGACGCCATCGGCAACGTGATGCTGCCGATGATCTACGCCGGCGTCTCCACGAAAGAGCGCGAGGAGCGGGCCATGGCGGCGCTGGACGCGGTCGGGCTGGCCGACCGGGCGCATCACCGCCCGAACGAGCTCTCCGGCGGCCAGCAGCAGCGCGTCGCCATCGCGAGAGCGCTGGTGAACGCGCCGAGCCTGATCCTGGCCGACGAGCCGACCGGCAACCTGGACAGCA
>JAXLXF010000045.1:0-60289 GCA_046328125.1 Chloroflexota bacterium | reverse complement strand
CCCGCCAAGCACATGGTCGTAGCCGTGCCGTCGCACGACGTCTTGCAGCTGGTCGCCGAGGATGGTGTCGCCGAGGAACGCGACGGTCAGCGGAGACACGGGATGTCAGGCTCGCCAGGCAACGCACGGTCAGACCCCGAGCTCAGGCCGTGCCGGTCGTTGCCTTCTCCTTCTTGCGGGACGTCTTGCGCTGCGGCTGGTTGCGCCAGCATGTCGAGCGGGCCTTCATGCAGTCTGCCTGCTCGGCCTCGGTCTCGGGCGGCGTGTTCTGGAGGCAGATGATCTGGTAGAGCAGCCGCCCACCCTGACCATCCGGCTCCTGGCCGATAGCCCAGCGCTCCCTGTAGAAGGGGCACCATCCTTTGGAACGGTGCCAGTTTGGGTTATCTGGAATGATGAGACCGTACCTCTGGATATTTCGCGAAGTGTACCACAGCCCCCGCCGGATGCCCCCCAGGGCAGTCGCATTCGCGGCACCGTCATGGGACTGTTACAGGCATGGTAGCCCGGCCCTGACGGCGGATGCTGCCCGACCGCTCAGTGCCGGCAACGGCACGATCGGGGGTCGGCAGCAGCACGATTGGGCCGGCGACAGCCTCGTCGGGGCTTGAAAGCCCCGCCTACAATCATGGCGTCGCGCTGCGACGCCGAAGCACATCACCCTGTCGCAGAGCGACAACTGACTGTAGACGTGGGCTTCAGCCCACGGACTTAGCGCGCGGCCGTCACCGGCGTGTGCTTGTGCAGGAACTCGCGGACGTGGGCGACCGCCTGCGGGATCAGCTCCGGCGACGATTTCCAGGGGTAGATGCTGACCTCGGAGTTGGGCGCCAGGCCGGCGACCTCCATCGCGACGGCGTACGGGTGGGCCGGCACGTCGTCTGGCAGGGTCAGGATCGGCGTCTGAGAATTCCGCACGAAGTCCCGCGAGACGGTGAACACGAAGTCCGGGTCCGTCCGGTACATCTTGTTCAGGAAGGCGTCCACCTGCTCCATCGTCACGTCGGAGCGGCGGGCGCACATCGGCGGACCCCAGTTGGTGATGTTGTTGTTGTAGAACAGGTCCGGCATCTCCGGGCGGAACCCGCTCGGCTGGGCCAGCACCGCCGCCACGATCCGCCCCGGCGCCCGCTTCAGCAGGTTCCAGATGAAGGGGGCGCCGATGCAGAAGCCCAGCACCAGGAACCTGTCGACGCCGAGGTGGTCCATCAGGCCGAGATGGTCGTCGGTGTACGAGTCCCAGGGGCGGTCGACCTCGACGGGGCCGGAAGACTCGCCTTTGTTGGCGTTGCGCAGGTCCGCCGAGATGACGCGGTACTCGTTCTTGAACTCGTCAAAGGGGTTGAACGGGTGGGTCGCGAGGCCCGCGACCGTCGAGTTCAGCCCACCGCCGGGGATGACCATCAGCGGAAAGCCGGAGCCAGCCTCTTCGTAGTGGATGCGGACGTCGCCTCTTTCGTAGAACGGCATGACGGTCTCTCCCTCCCAACGTCTCGCCCGGTGCGTGCCGGACCGACCGCTCACAGGGTACCCCTCACCGGCCGCCGAAACCACCAAAGTCCGTGGGTCGAAACCGACGCCTACCATCGCACCGTCGCCACGCAACGTATGAGCTGTCTCCGGCGTGGCGTAGCCACGCACCGATGGTAGACGTGGACTTCAGTCCACGGCTGGACTTTGGCGCTTTTCGGGGAAGGTAGGAGCAGGGAACGTCCTCTGCTGGAGAGGGAGGTGAGAGCCACCCTAACCGGAGGACGTTCCCATGGTAGAGCCTAGCACGTGGTCCGAGGAGCCGGCCGCTGCGCCGTTGGTGGGGTGCCTGTTCGAGCTGCTGCGGGCGTTCCGGCCGGTCGTGCGGCAGGAGCGTGCGTACCGACGGTGCGTGGCGCTGCTGCTGGGGCACGTGTTCGCGTTTGCGCGGCACAGCCTCAGCCAGCTGCTGCTGACGCTGGGGGTGACGGAGCAGGATTGGAGCGCGTGGTATCGGCTGTTCAGCACGCCGAGGATCGACGTCGACGCGCTGGACGCGGAGCTGGTGCGGCAGACGCTGCCCGAGATCCCAGCCGACGGGCCGTACGTGGTGGCGCTGGACGGGGTGCAGGTGCCGCGCTGGAGCCTGAAGATGCCCGGGACGAGCTGGCTGAAGGCGCCACGGACCCCGAAGTGGAAGCCGGGCATCCATCGGGCCCAGCGGTTCTTCCATCTGGCGGCGCTGCTGCCGGGCCACCCGGGCAGGGCATGCGCGGGCGCTACCGCTGCGCTCGTGCCGCCTTCCCGCCGAAGGCGGTGCCCAGCCGACCGCGCCGCGGACGGAGGTGGTGTCGCGTGTGCGAGCTGCTCTGGCTGCGGCGCCAGTTGGATGCGGTCGGGCGGGACGGCTCAGGTGGTGCTGGGGGTGGCCGATGGGGCGCATGCCGGCGGCTGCCGAGCTGTGGACCGGCTGCCGCCGCGCACCGCGCTGGTGGCCCGTTGCGCCAAGAACCTGTACCTGTTCCGCCTGCCCGAGCCGCCAGCCCAGCCCCGACGCGCGGGGCACCGCGCAAGTACGGCAAGCGTGCACCGACGCCGACGGACTTCCTGCACGAGCGGCCGGCCTGGCAGCACACCAGCGTCCTGGGCAGCGGGGCGGCTGGTCGATCCCGCTGCGGGTAACGGGTCGAGGGGCCGTTCCTGGTCCGCAAGGCGCCCACCCGCCCGCTCTTCCTGCTGGTGGTCGCCGGGGTGCGGCAGCCACGGATCCGACGCGAGCCGACGTTCTGGCTCGGGCGGCCGTGCCGACCCCGGGACGGTGGCTGGGCACTGCCCTGTTCAGCTTCCCGGGAGCTGCTCGGCTGGGCCTGGCAGCGCTGGGAGATCGAGGTCTGCCATCGCGAGCCTCAAGGCCGCTTCGGCCTCGGCGAGCCCCAGTGCTGGAACCCGACCGCCACCGAGACCGTCACCGCCTGGCAAGCCTGGGCCTACGCCGTCCTGGTCCTCGCCGGCATCCGCGCCCAGCCCTGGAGGGGCACCGCTCCATCCGCCAGGACGCTGGTGGCCCGCGCCCGCTGGTCGTTCGGCACCCTCTGGCGCGGCTACCGCCAGGCCCTGGCACTGCGCCGATTTTTCCCCACTTTGCCCGTCAACCACTGACGACTGGTGGTTAAATGCGGCTCGCAACGGGGCGCTCGGCAATGCCATCACCGCCTCGCTCCGCGCTTGACCACCCTGCTCCTGGCTGCCTCACCCCGCCGCCTGCCGCTCACCACCCCAGGGGTCGCTCAAAACCGCCAGTGTCCAGACGTGGACTTCAGTCCACGGCTCGCGTCGCTGGACCGATCACCTCGTCCTGACGCACGTGTCCGGGCACTACGTGTTGCTCTGCTCGTCGGACAGCCGTAGAGTACCTTGCAGTCGAGAGGATGGAGGCTGACGGCATGACGACCAACGGCAACTCCCGGAGATCCCCCATCCGTTGTTCGGCGCCCTCGGTGGGCAACCTGTTCGACCTCGATCCGCACAACGTCATCGAGAGCCTGGAGCGCTGGCGCGCGAGCATGGGCCGATCTACCGCATCAGAGGCGCCGAAGGTGCAGATCGCGCTCGATCACCGAGCTTCGAGCTGGTGGACGAGCTGTGCGACGACGCCCGCTTCGACAAGACGCTCGGGCCGGGCGTCGGGGCGGTCGGCGGCGGGCAGCCAGGGCCTGTTCACCGCGATGACGGACGACCCGAACTGGAGCAAGGCGCACAACATCCTGCTGCCGAACTTCAGCCTGGCCGCGATGCAGCGCTACTACCCGATGATGCTGGACCTGGCGGTGCAGCTTCGTCCAGAAGTGGGAGCGCCTCAACCCGACGACGTGATCGACGTCTCGGGCGACCACCCGCCTGACGCTGGACACCATCGCGCTGTGCGGGTTCGACTACCGCTTCAACTCGTTCTACCGCGACACACCACACCCATTCGTAGCGGCGATGGTGCGGGTGTTGCAGCAAGGTCAGGTTTCAGGCCCAACAGCTCCCGATCCAGAAGGGCTGAACTGGCGGCCCCGCCGCCAGCCTCGAACAGGACAACGCCTTCCTCAACAAGACCGTTGACGACGACCTGATCGCGGACTGCGGGCGCGCGGCGAGGTCGGCGAAGTCCAGGATCTGCTCGTACTGCATGCTGCACGGGGTGGACCCCCAATCTGGCGATCGACTGGACGACGCGAACATCCGCGCCCAGTGCATCACCTTCCTGGTCGCAGGCCACGAGACGACCAGCGGCCTGCTCTCGTTCGCGACGTACGCCCTGCTCAAACATCCGACGTGCTGGCGGCGTGTACGAGGAGGTGGCCAGGTGCCGGGCACCGACCCGAGCATCCGCCGACCTACGCCCAGTCCCACCAGCTCCAGTACGTCAATCAGACGGTGGCCGAAGCGCCCGGCTTCTGGCCGACCGCCCTACCTTCACGCGCTACCCGTACCAGGACGCTACTCGGCGGGCGCTACCTGCTGCCGAAAGGCACGATGGCGACCGTCCTGCTGCCGATGCTCCACCGCGACCCGCCACTGGGGTCCAGACCCTGACGCGTTCGACCCGACCACTTCGCCCTGAGAAGCAGGCCACGATCCCGGCCAACGCCTACAAGCCGTTCGGGACCGGCCAGCGCGGCTGCATCGGGCGGCAAGCCTGCGCTCCAGGAGGCAGTGTTGGTGATGGGGATGGTCTCCAGCGCTTCGAGCTGGTCGATCATCTCGAATACCAGCCTCGGCGGTCAAGCAGACCCTGACGATCAAGCCGGGACGGCCTGGAGATGAAGGTCCGGGCCACGCCCCGCCGCACCGCGTCCACCGTGGCGTTCCGCCTGCCCGCCGCCACCGCCCCGCTGCCGCCTTCGACCACCCAGCCGTCTCGTCCGCCAACTGTCCCGCCGGGCCGACCGTCACGGAACACCGCTGCTGGTGCTGTACGGCTCCAACCTGGGCACCGCCGAGGGGATTGCGCGGAATACGGGCTGGAGGGGACCAATCGCGGCTTCTCGGCGATGGTCGGGCCGCTGGACGAGTACGTCAAACGGCTGCCGACGGAGGGCGCGGTGGTCATCGTGGCGGCCTCCTACAACGGCACGCCGCCGAACAACGCGGTCCAGTTCGTCAGGTGGCTGAGCGACCAAGCTGCCGATGCTTTCGCGGGGTACGGTACACCGTCTGCGCGGGCACCGGGACTGGGCCGCGACCTACCAGGCCGTGCCGACCCTCATCGACAGCCAGCCAGCCCACGGCGGCAAGCGGCTGTACCAACGCGGTGAGGGCGACGGACGCGGCGACTTCGACGGACAACTGCGGGCCTGGCGCGCTGCCTGGGAGGCGTTAGCCAGGAGCCTGACCCGCCGACCAGCGTGGCCGAGTCGCGCCAGTGGGCCGCGCTTCGCCCTCAGCTTCACCAGCCGGCCTGGCGACCAGCCCGGGCCATCACCTCGTACAGCGCGGTGCCGATGACGGTGCGCGCGGCAGCCGCGAGCCTGGTGAAGCACGACGGCGAGCGTCCCTCCGACCGCTCGACCCGCCACATCGAGATCGCCCTGCCGCCGGCATGACCTACGCGGCCGGCGACCACCTGGGCGTCATGCCGCGCAACAGCGTGGAGCTGCTGCAGCGGGTGTTCTATCGCTTCAAGCTGGACGCGAGCGTCTGGGTGACGGTCACGCCGACGTCTGACGCCAGCACCCACCTCCCGACGAACGAGCCGGTGCCGCTGCTGGGCATCCTGGCAAACTTCGTGGAGCTCCAGGACGTGGCGGCCCGGCCACAGATCGCGCAGCTGGCCCGCTACACCGAGGAGGCGGCGCAGAAGGCGTGGCTGGAGTCGCTGGCCGGCGACGATGCCGAGAGCCAGGCGCGCTACCGAGCCGAGATCCTCCAGCCGAGGCGATCCGTCCTGGACGTGCTGGAGGCGGTGCCCTCGTGCGAGCTGCCGTTCGCGGAGTATCTGGAGATGCTGCCGATGCTCCGGCCGCGCTTCTACTCGATCTCCTCGTCGCCGCTGGTGGACCCGAGCACGGCGAGCATCACGGTCGGCGTGGTGGAGGGGCCGGCCCGGAGCGGTCAAGGCACGTATCGGGGCACTTGCTCGACGTACCTGGCGGCGCGCCCGCCGGAGAGCACGGTGTTCGCCTTCGTGCGCAAGCCGACGATCCCGTTCCAGCCACCGGAGAACCCGCACCTGCCGACGATCATGATCGGCCCTGGAACCGGGCTGGCGCCGTTCCGGGGCTTCCTCCAGGAGCGGGCGGCGCTGAAGCAGCGGGGCGTCCCGGTCGGCGAGTCGCTGCTCTTCTTCGGGTGCCGCGACCCGCTCCAGGACTTCATCTACGAGGACGAGCTACGGGCCTTCGAGGCGCAGGGCATCGTGCAGCTGCACTGCGCGTTCTCGCGGGTGCCGGGCCAGGAGAAGACGTACGTCCAGCAGGCGATCCGCCAGCAGGGCGACGCGGTCTGGAAGCTGCTCCAGCAGGAGGCGACGATCTTCGTCTGCGGGGACGCCGCGCGGATGGCCCCGGACGTACGGCGGGCGTTCGCGGACCTGTTCCGCGAGCGGACGGGCCTGTCCGAGGCGGACGCGCAAGCCTGGATGACCGGCCTGACCGCGTCCCACCGGTACCTGGAGGACATCTGGGGCGGCTCGTAGATCATGGAGTTTCAGGGGAGAAGAAGCGGACCAGCTGGTCGGGGACGCGGGCCGGGCGGGCGTCCGGCAGGCGGACCCAGACCCACTCGGTGTGGAGCTCGGCGATGACGGCGCCGTCCGAGACGCGGGCGATGGTGGTGTCGCGCAGGCCGCGCGCACCCTTGATGGCGCTGGCGCGGGTGGTCAGCTCCAGCTCGTCGCCGTACACGGCCGGCTGGCGGTAGGTGATCTCGTGGCGGCGCACCAGCCAGGCGCCGCCCTGGGCCGTCGTCCACTCCCGCCCGAACCCGACCGCCTCGACGTGCTCGGTGGCGATCTGCTCGGCCCAGTTCAGGTAGACGGCGTTGTTGACGTGGCCGTTCATGTCCAGCTCGTAGGTGCGGACCTGCCAGCGAGCGGTGTAGACGCGGCGGTCGGCGCCGATGGTGCCCATGCGGGAGACTCCTGCGTGTCGGAGGTGGCACCATGATGCGGCATCGCGCACTCTGAGGAGGGCGTCGTGCGGATCACGGACGTCAAAGCGAGCGTCGTGTTCGGGCGCTCGGGGAGGCCCACCACAAGCAGATGGTCCCGCACCAGACGATGCCGAGCGTCGGGACGGCAGCGTTCGCCCGGGCCTGCGAGGGTTAGAGCAGCCCGAGCTGCTCACCGAGTTGACGCGCCTCGTCCGCCCTGGCGAGCAGGAAGTCCGTCAAGGCCAGCCGCCGGCGGACAAACTCGTCGAGCGGCAGGCCGGTCGCCTCAACGACGGTGGTCCGGAGCGGATCCTCCACCACCGTGCGGATCAGGCCGGTTGGAAGGTACCAGCGCAGCGCCACGGCGGCGGCGTATCCGAACCGGGCCAGGCGAGGATCGCCGCTCCAACCGGCATCACGGAGCCCATCGAGATAACCGCCGAAGACGAGGCGATCGAGGTGGTCGGTCTGCTCCACGTCCAGATCGCCCCGCCTCAGGCTACCGAACACGAGCGTAGCAATCTCCGCACCGATCGCCCCGGGTCCAATCTCTTCCCAGTCGAGCGCCACCGTCTCCTCCACGCCGTTGGAGCTTCGCCGCGCGACGAGATTCGCTTGCGCGGCGTCGTGGTGGCAGAGGGTGATCGGCAGCCGCTCGAGGGCACCGACGAACGACTCCTGATCGTGCAGCAGGCGCTGGAGCGGCGCGTCGAGCGTGGCCGGGAGCATGGCGCGGACCACTGGCTGCGCCCAGGCCGTGGCAATGCGCTCACTGGCGAGGCGGGCCGCCGCTGGGTCGCTCTGCGCGTGCGCCCAATCCAGACTGAGCCAGGGGTCAGCCGGGACCGCCCGGCGCACCAGATACGCGCCGTTGAACTGTCCAAGGTGACACGCTGCCAGACGAAACCGTGACAGTGGCCAGCGCCCGCCGTAGGCATCCGCGACATCTTCGAGCCAGAGCGCGGTGCCGTCAGGGTGCTGGAAGAGGCCGAGCAGGCGTGGCGCGACGATGCCAACCAGTCCACCGTCGAGCAGGCCAGACGTGTACGCCTGGAGCTCACGCCGTGCGCCCTGCGCAGCCTCGGCGGCACGCGGTCCCGATCCAGGATCGCCCAGGCGCTTGACCACTGCCGACCATCTAACGGTCCGCCCGGAGACGACTGCCATCCCCATAACCCGTTGGATGTCCCGGCCCGGACGGTACTGGAGGTATGGGAGTCGCTGCGACGACCAGCTTGCAGCCTGAACGGCGTCGCTCCGGAACAACCGTCTGAGCGCGCTCTCGATCTCCATCCGCCTCACTGGCTTCTCCGCGACTCCCGGCATCGAGCGATTATCCGATCTCGTCATGCGCCCGTCTGCGCGGGGTCGTAGCCGAGGCGCTCGATGGCCCAGCCAAGCCCCTTGACCACGTAAGCCCGCTCGTCAGAAGAGAGCTGGGCGTCGCGGTGGTGGACGGCCGCTCGCTCGAAGCCGGCCTCAGTCTCGGCGTCTGCGAGGCCGAGCGTCGCGAACAGCTCGGCGCGGCGCCGGGGCCAGTCGTCGGCCAGGTCTTCGAGACGAAGCTCCACGAGCCGTACCCGGGCGAGATCCAGGGTGTCTCGGAGGGTGAACCAGCGCTGGTAGATCGGCGAGAGCCAGCTGACGACATCCTGGAGGGTGGCTGGTGCCCAGTGCTGGTGCAGGTGCGAGGCGACGACGGTGACCGGGTGCCGCATGATATGAATGACGGTCGCCTCGGGGAACAGCTCCCAGAGGAACGGCGCCGAGAGGATGTTGAGCGGCGTCTTCTCGCACCACGTCTGCTTGCCGCGGTCCGAGGCTGCGCCGTCGAACAGCCCCTCCACGAAGCCCCGCAGAAGCACGATCAGCTCGCGCCGGCTGGGGAAGTAGCGGGGGACGACTCGGCGGTGCGTGGCCGGCTCGTCAGGATCGCGAGCGACCGTGGACGGAGCGGGTGGGATCGCCTCGTCGAAGGTGTACCAGACGAGCTGCTCCCGGAGCCGTGCCAGCGCGGACCAGTAGCGCTCCCGTCCGACCATCGACGGCAGGTCATAGCCCCGGAAGGTGGTGAGCGTCTGACCAGTCAGATGCTCCCGCATCAGGTGGTCGAACCGGCGCAGGACATCGTCGCCGTGGTACGGGGTGTATGCCGTCGTCAGCGTCTGCGCCAGGTCTTCCAGACCGCCGGGATCGACGATGAACCGCGTCTCGTCTGGCAACGCGAAGACGGCCGGGTGCTGCCCCAGAACGGTGGTCAGGTGGGTCGTCCCGGAACGGCCGGTGCCGCCGACGAAGAACGGGCCTCGTTGTGCCATGACAGCTGCACCTGCAAATCGGGTGCCCGATCGCTAGCCGTGGGATTCATCCCCCGGTCTACCATCACACCGCCGCTCCGCGACGAATGCGCGGCCTCCCGGCGTGGCGTAGCCACGCACCAATGGTAGACGTGGACTTCAGTCCACGGACCCGGGCTGACCCGTCAGCCGACCCAGCTCGCGAAGTTCTTGACGCCGTCGTCCGCCAGCCAGTCGTACTCGCGGTACATCTGCGAGAACGTGAAGCTCTTGCCCCAGTACGGCGCGCTGATGCCGCCCGTCTCGTACGTCGCGGAGCCGTCGATCTCGGAGTACTGCTTCCACTCGCCTTCGACCAGCTCCCAGAGCGTCGCCGTGCGCCCGTTCTCGGAGTAGCTGATGCCGAGATGCGCCAGCGGGTTCGGGCCATTCGGCTTCACGAGGTCGTCCTTGCCTCGGATGTGGTTCACGTGGACAGCCAGCAGGTGGTTCCCCCGGCGGAAGCTCCGCATGACCTCGTAGCGGACCCACTTGCGAGCGTACGTTTCGGAGCCGATCAGCACGCAGGTCGCGGACGTCCGCTCCAGCGCCGAGTTGATCAGCCGCCTCGTGCCCTCGTCGCCGGCGATCTTGGCGTGCTGCCAGACCGAAAGGTCGAAGAAGCCGGCCGCCGGCTGACCGGCCGTGGTCTGCCAATGCTGCCGGATGACGTCCGTGCGGGCATCGACGAAGTCCTGGTAATGAAAGGTGAAGAACACCCGCTTCGGCACGAACCGGTCTCCTCCCGTCTCCGCCCCTCATTAGACTCTGGACGAGCGCCCAGAAGCAACTGCTTTCCCATCGAGATGCAGGGTATTTCTGCATCTCGATGGGACTGTGACGCAGCCGTCGTGCCAGCCGTCCCGGAGAGCGGCCGATGCGTTGATGTGGCGTGGCCGCCGAGGGTGCGTCCAGCGCGAGCGTGCGTCGGCGACGAGGCGTCAGAGCCGACGCAGGGCCGGGTTCTGGATCGCCATGACCGCCACGATGACCGCGCTCAATAGCCCGACGCCGCCCAGCACGACCGGCGCCCCGAACCAGTCCGCCAGGATGCCTTGCGGCAGCGCCCCGAGCGGCATCAACCCCCAGGTCGTCATGTAGACGCTCATCACACGGCCCTGGAGCGCGTCCGGGACGGCCAGCTGAACGAGCGTGTTGTTCGTCGCCAGATAGATCGACTGGGCTACGCCGATCAGTGCCATGATCCCGATCGAGAGCGGCAGCGACGTGCTGGCCGCGAAGAGCGCCAGCAGCAGTCCCAGGCCGATCAGCGAGGCGAACAAGAACAGGCTCTGGCGCCGTGTCGGCAGCAGCACGATGACGACCGAGCCGAGCACCGAGCCGACGCCCATCACCGTCATCAACGTGCCCAGCCCCTCCGGGCCAGCGTTGAGGATGTCCCGCGCGAAGATCGGCAGCAGCTGGTTGTACGGCATGATCAGGAAGGCCGGAATTGCCTGGAGCAGCATCAGCGCGAAGACGGTCGGATCGCGCCAGACGTAGGTGAGCCCTTCGAGCAGGCTCTGGAGCGGCGACCTCGGGCGGGTGTGGGCCGCGCTCGCCCGGACCGGCATCAAGATGGCGCACGCCAGCGCCCCGACAAACCCGAGCCCCTGGACCGTGAACGCCGTCGCCGCGCCGAACGCCGCGATCGTCACCCCCGCGACGGACGGCCCGATCACCCGCCCGAAGTTGGTGCCGGCCGAGTTGAGCGCGATGGCCGACCCCAGCGCGTGCCGCTCGACGGTCATGTGGAGCAGCGCCTGGCGGGCCGGGATGATCAGCACGAAGAAGCAGCCGGCCAGGAACGAGAGGACCGCCACGTGCCACGCTTCCACCAGCTTCGAGGCGATCAGCCCGGCCAGCAGGAAGGTGACCAGCGCCGTCAGCGTCTGGCCCAGGATCAACACCTTGCGACGGTCCAACCGGTCCACCAGGACGCCGGCCGGCAACGCCAGGATCAGCATCGGGATGCCGTTCGCGAACGAGACGATCCCGAGCCAGGTCGGCGAACCGGTCAGGTCGTAGATCAGCCAGCCCTGGGCGACGACCTGGGCAAAGTAGCCGGCCATCGTCAGGGTGGTGCCGATGAACAAGAAGCGGTAGCCGGGCGAGGCGAGCGGCGCCAGCCCGGCCGGCGAGCGACGGCGCGCGCCGCTCGGGCCAGCACTGAGGGCGGCTGCCTCTTCTCGTGACGCCGACACCGGCCGCCCACCCGCGTGAGACGCGCGCTCAGGGTGGGCGACGGTCCGAGCCACCACCAGATCCGGTTCGGCGGCCAGCGCCGGCGCGGTCACAACAGGGTCGGGCACGACAGGATCGGGCACGGCCGAGGCGACGGCGGGACCGGTGCTGCCGGTCCCGCCGTCGCCTCGGCTGAATCGCCGGTACGGTCGGCTATCGAGGTCACGAAGCCGCCGCCTCACGCGCCAGCAGCTGCACCAGCGCGGCGTCTTCAGCCGCGTCGTCCGCCACCGAGACGCGCATCACCAGCAGCTCGTCTACGCCAGCGTCCTGGATCTGGTGGAGCCGGGCCGCGATCTCGGCGGGCGTGCCGGAGACCACCAGCTCGTCCAGGAGGGCGTCCGGCATCACGTTGTCGTCGGGAATGGGGTAGCCGGCGTCCTCGAACATGCCTCGGTAGAACGGCAGCCGGCCGTAGTTCGCGAGCTGCGGGCGGGCGGCGGCGCGCACGGCCTCGCGGTCCGCGCTCATCGCGACCGGCACGTGCCCGATCAGCGGCGGCGTCGGGCGGCCAGCGGCCTGGGCGCCGGCCACCATCGCCGGCTTCGCCACGTCCACCAGGTACGGGACCGGGCAGACCCACGAAAGGGCGCCGTCAGAGATCTCGCCGGCCAGCCGGAACGCGCCAGAGCGCAGCGCCGAGATCGGCAGCGGCGTCTTCGGCGGCTCGACGCCGGGCGGCAGCTGGGCCTTGACCTGATAGTAGGTGCCTTTCAGGTCGATCTCGCCGTTCCAGAGCAGCCCGCGCAGGATCGAGAGGTACTCGCGAAGGTGGTCGAGCGGCTTCACCATCGGGATGCCGAACATCCCTTCGATGGTCGGGCGGTGGCTCGGGCCGATCCCGAGGCGGAACCGCCCCGGCCCGAGCGCCGCCAGCACCAGCGCCTGCGAGGCGAGCGCGATCGGGTGGCGGGGATAGGTGGGCACGATGGCGGTGCCGACCTCGATCTTGCTGGTCTTCGCCACCGCCGCCGCGAACATGGTGACGGCGTCCGGATTGGTGCCGCCCACGGTGGACCAGACGGCCGGGACGCCCGCCTCCTCAGCCTTGACGATCGCCGCGAGCGTGACGGCGGGGTTGGGGCTCCGAACGGCCAGGCCGGCGCGCAGCGCTGCCACGAGAGACACCTCCAGACGCGATGACGGGGGGTGGGTGACGGGTCGCCTCTACATGTACTGGCGACGGCGACGGGTCTTCGGAAGACGCACCGGTACGGTACCCGATCCGGCCCGTCTCGGTCTGAAAGCTGTCGGAGCCGGCCGCGAGAAGCTGGTCCGGCGGCACATCGCCTGCGAGGCTTCTGCCTGGTTCGAGCAACACTCGAAGACTCTACAGCTCGGATTGGAGAGCACATGGCACAGAGAGACACGACGTACACGCACAGGAACCGGCGGCGGGCGGTACTCGGCAGCATGGCGCTCGCGGCGGCAGTGCTCGCCCTCACGGCCTGTAGTGGCAGCAGCGCCCCGAGCGGCAGCACCACGGGAGGCGGCTCGGTCAGCGGCACCGGCGGTGGCGGCGTGGTCTCCTCGCCAGTCACTGGCGGCGTGAGCGGGAGCGGCAGCGTGACCAGCAGCGGCGCCACCGGCACCAGCTCGGGCAGTGCCAGCTACTCGACGCCCTCCAGTGGCGGGATGGGCAGCACGTCGAGCCTGGCATCCCCGTCCCCGAGCCCCGCGGCGACCATGTCCAGACTCCCGTAGTCTCCCTGGGAGCGCGGCCATCCTGGCCGCTTCGGTCGGGTCACACCAGTGCGAGCGCTCGTGAAGCTTCGCAGCAGGTAACCCAAGGGCGGCCAGGATGGCCGCGCTCCCAGGATTCGCTCCCAGACTTTAGTGGGGGCGGCTCAGGTCCGTGGCGACGATCCGCACCGGATGCAGGATCACCATAACCCGGCGCTCACCGGGCTTGTCACGAGTGCGGACGTCGGTGCCGTACTTCTTGCCCAGCTTGTCCCCGAAGACGTAGTCCGGATCGGGCACCACTTCGGCGCGCGCCCGGATCTCGAGGGTCCGGCGCGGGTTGGCACGATCCAGAAAGAACAGCGTGCACTCCGGCGTCCGCTGGAGGTTCTTCACCTTCTGGCGCGCCGTGTTCAGCGAGAGCTTGACGAGGCCGTCCTCGTCGGCCAGAAACCAGATCGCCGTGACCTGAGGCACGCCGCTCGCGCCAATCGTCGCCAGCATCGCAATGTCGGATTGCAGCATGTCGGCATGGGTCGCGGGAACGGTCGGAACGGTCGTCGCCATCGTCGCCTCCCAGGCTCGCTCACGGTGTGGATGCACGGTTCACGGCAGGGTGACCTGGATCGACGGCACCGGCACGCGGTCCCGTCGATCCGGTTCGCCCTGACCGGTGGGTACCACACTCAGGCCGCTGCCTGCCCACGCCCATTCACGCCTGCCTGCTCGTCCACCTGAGGCTCAGGCTTGGACATCGCCCCGTACAGCACGGTCCCGAGTGCGCCGACGGTGAACAGCGCCGTCAACCAGCGCGGGATCCGGACGCCGAACAGGCGGTCCAGGGAGCACGCGCCCGGTCCGGTCAGCGCCAGGGCCAGCGACGCGGCGATGTTGACCATCGGCAGCTCGGCGCCGCCGGCCGTGTTCCAGATCGGCTTCCCCCAGTGAGCCTTGACCGTCGCCATCAGCATCGCGGCCATCGTCATGATCGAACCGAGCGGACCGCCCAGGCCGAGCACGGTCATCAGTCCGCCACCGAATTCGCCCGCCGTCGCCATGCTGGCCCAGACGTGGCCCGGCTCGAGCCCTTGCTGCTCCAGAAAGCCAGCCGTCCCGGAGAAACCGTGTCCGCCAAACGCGCCGAACTGCTTCTGAGCGCCGTGTCCGGCCAGCAGGCCGCCAACCACGAGTCGAAGCAGGAGGAGTCCCAGGTCGCTCATCGATACCTCCAGGCGTGCACGTGGACAACCCCACGCGCAGCAGATCGGATGCACTCTCCGTGCAGGAGGCATTCCAGGCGACGATCCAGGGTCGTGGCGGGCGTCGTGGCGGGCGGCGTCGAGCGCCTCAGGCGACGGCAGCTTCAGGCCAGACGGGCCCTCTTCCGGGCGAATGCGCCGTCGAGGCCGTCGAGCCGTCGAGGATCAGGTCGCACATCGCTGAATCCTTCCTGTATCCTCACGGTTCGGGCAGCGTTTCTCTGGCTCTGGGCGACCATCACCCGGTCCACACGGACGCGGCAACTGGTGTCAGGACGGGCACGGCGCGATCGGGGTGACGTGGCATGTCCCCACGCGGAGTGGCGACCAGTCTCATCGGCGACAGGTCTGGTGCGCAGTGTCGCGTGGCAGTGACCGCGTGGCTCGTCATCGCGCTTCTCGTCTCGACCGTCAGCCCGATCCGCGCGCTGGTGCACGCGCAGCAGGCTGCCGGCGCCACACTGACCGTCCTGCGCGGCAGCGCCGGCGTGCTGCGCTCCGACGGCACCCCCATCTCGCCGGCCGGGAGCGGACTCATCCTCGGGCCGGGCGATCAGGTGGCGACCATCGGGCGGTCGTCAGCCCTCGTGACGTTCTTCGAAGGCTCGGAGCTCGAACTGGGGGCCGACACCACCGTCGAGATTCGCGAGCTGGACCGGGAGGGCAGCCGGACGACGATCAGGCTGGTCAGCGTCCTGGGCACCACGGTGAGTCGCGTCGTCGCGCTGACCGACCCCAACTCGACCTATCGCATCGAGGCGGGCGGGAGCGTGGCCGTGGTGCGCGGCACCGTATTTGGACACCACGTGGACGGGTCGGGTGACGTCACGGTCGCGGTCGGGGAAGGCGAGGTCCAGTTCCCCGCGTCAGGTACGCCCTTGCGCCGTGGCGAGAAGCGCACGCTGACCGCGCGGGGCGACATCTCCGACGCCCGCTTCGACCCGGCCCTCTCCCTGTTCACCGTGGTGACGGAGCCGGCCTCGAAGAGCAACCCGTCAGGAACGGACAATCCCGGGACCGGGACCGGCTCGCACACCGTGCCGCAGCAGCAGTCCCAGCACCAGACCAACGAGCGCGATCAGCCACCTCAGCCCACCGGGGTGACCGTCTCCACACCCGGCCACACGGTCCTCCTGTCAACGGCGGCCGGCGGAACGACCCGGCTGGACGTCGCGTCCATGGACGGTTTCGCCGTCGGCGACGTGGTCCGGATCGGCAGCGGGGCCGGCTCCGAGACCGGCGTGATCGTGGGATTCGGGTCCATCCTGCTCCAGCAGCCGTTGATCGGCACGTTCGCGGCTGGCACGCCGGTCGACCTGGTGGCGCAGGCCACGCCGACGCCAACCCCGACGCTCGGAGTGGTCGGCACCCCGGTGCCGTCGCCAACGCCGACCCAGACCGCGACCGCTACGCAGACCGCGACCGCCACACGGACGCCGACGCTCACCCTGACGGCGACGGCAACCGCGACCCACACAGCCACGGCAACAGCAACCGCTACAGCCACTAACACGCCAACGGCCACATCGACCGCAACCACCACGTCCACGCCGAGCCCAACCTTCACGCACACGCCCACCGCGACTGCGACGGCCACCACGACCAGCACGGCTACAGCGACCGCGACGGACACCGCCACACCCACGCCGACCGCCACAGCCACCGCGACCGCGACCGACACCGCCACGCCGACGCCTACAGCGACCGCGACGCCGCCGTTCCCCTGCCTCGGGCCGCTGACACGCGAGCGAGCCACCCGGGGAGACGGCATCACCGGCACGACCCGCTCGGCGGCGGCGGGCGGCATCCTCCTCTCCGTCTACGTCCAGTTGACCGACGCACGGCCAAACACCACCTTCGACATGTACGTCGACATCGGCGGTGGAACGGCCGGGAACCATCATCTCGTCGGCAGCTTCACCACCGACAGCCTTGGCAACGCCACGTTCACCGGCTCGATCGTCGTACCCAGCGTGGCAGCGCTGATCGACAACGAGCTCGTGCTCGGCGGTGACAGCGCGAGCGCTCACCAGTACATCCGCGAGCTGTTCGCGCCGTGCACCAGCTGAGCGGGCTACCTTCAACCGGCTGGCCTGATTCGTGCGCCACGTTCTGGTACGCCACCGATCTCGGCAGGTCGGCGATCGTACATCAGGAGGAGCCGAGTCATGGTATCCAGAAAGCGCACTCACCCCTCGTCCACCGCGCCACTCACCGTCGGCGACCGCGTGCGGGCCAGGACGACCGGGCGGGCCGGCAAGGTCACCAACGTCGAGCGTCACGGCGACCGCGAACAGCTGACCGTCTCATACGACCGGCAGCCGCAGGACGACTACCTGACCACCCCGGCCCGTGACGGCGCCGAGCTGCCGCCGGAGCTGGTGGACCGCGACGGCTGACCGTCCTCGCGGCCTCGGGCCGGCTACACCCGCTGGGGGCCGGTCCCGATCAGGCTGATGAACACGTCCTCCAGTGACGGCGAGATCGGCTGCACCTCGTCCACCACGATCTGAGCCTCGGCCAGCCAGGCCGTCAGACCCGCGCCAGACTGGAGGAGCGGGTCGATCAGCACGTGCACGTTGACGCCGTACAACGCGACTTCGCGGACGCCGGGCGCACCTGGCAGCAGCCGGACCGCGTCCATCGGACGGTCGCAGCGCAGGTTCAGGAGCTGCCCCTGGAGCTGTGTCCGCTTCAGCTCGGCAGGCGGGGCCAGCGCGCGCAAGACGCCGTCGTGGATCATCCCGACCCGGTCCGCATACTCGGCCTCGTCCAGGTAGTGCGTCGTCACGAACACCGTGACCCCGGTCTGGGCCAGCCCGAAGATCATCGTCCAGAAGCGCCGCCGCGAGACCGGGTCCACGCCAGCGGTCGGCTCGTCCAGGAACAGCAGCGGTGGCTGATGGACGATCGCGCAGCTCAGCGCCAGCCGCTGCTTCCAGCCGCCCGAGAGCTGCCCGGCCAGCTGATGCTCGCGCCCCCGCAGGCCGGCCAGCTCCACCAGCGCGTCCAGGCGCTCCCGCTGCCCCTTCCTCGGCACCTGATACACCCCGGCGTAGAACTGGAGGTTCTCGCGGACGGTCAGATCCTCGTACAGCGAGAAGCGCTGGCTCATGTAGCCGATCTGCTGCTTGATCTGCTCGCCCTGCGTCGCGATGTCGAAGCCGAGCACCCGCCCGTAGCCGGCGCTCGGGGTCAGGATGCCGCACAGCATCCGGATCGTCGTGCTCTTGCCAGATCCGTTCGGACCGAGGAACCCGAACACCTCGCCGCGCCGCACGGTGAACGTGACGTCGTTTACGGCCACGTGCGAGCCGAAGCGGCGCGTCAGGCCGCGCACGTCGATGACCGGCGAGTTGTCAGTCATCGGTTCTCAGTCCTCAGTCCACGGCGATCGCTCAGCACGGATGTCCCTCTCCTGACAACTGACGACTGAAGACTCGCCACTAGCCGAGCCGCTTCCGGAACCGGCTGGCGCTCAACGAGAAGACGGCCACCCCGAACACCGCCAACGAGAGCGTCTGGCTCCACAGCACGTCGATCCCGACACCCTTCAGGATCACGCCGCGCAGGATCTGCAAGAAGAAGGTCAGCGGGATCAGCAGGCTCAACTGCCGGATGATCCACGGCATGCCGTCCCGGCTGAAGATGAACCCGGACAGCATGATCGACGGCAGCATGATGAACAGCGCCACCTGCATCGCCTGCCTCTGCGTGGACGAGATCGTCGAGACCAGCAGGCCCATCCCCAGCGAGCCGGTCAGGAACAGCAGCGACAGCCCGAACAGCAGCGGCAGGCTGCCCACGACGGCCACCCCGAACAGGAAGCGGCCCAGCGCCAGCGCCAGCGCGGACGCGGCCAGCGCCGTGCAGACGTACGGGATCACCTTGCCCAGCATCAGCTCGATCGGGCGGATCGGGGTGACGATCAGCTGCTCCAGTGTGCCGTCCTCGCGCTCCCGCACGATCGCCAGCGAGGTCAGCAGCAGCGTCTGGAACTGGAGGATCATGCCGACCAGCCCCGGGATCATGAACTGTACCGAGAGCATGCTCGGGTTGTAGAGCACCACCGGCCGCAGCTCGATGCCGCCGGCCGGCAGCGCCCGACCCATCCGCTGCACCAGCCCACCCAGCAGTTGGACGGACTGCACCTCCGCCACCACGCCCCCCGCGAACAGCGCCGTCTGCGCCACGTTCGGGTCCGAGCCGTCCACCACCATCTGCGCCAGCGCCTGCTCGCCTCGGAGCGCCTTCTGCCCGAAGTCCGGCGGGATCATCACCGCCACCTTCGCACTGCCGTCGTCGATGGCGCGCAACGCCTCGGCCTGCGAACGGGCCGCCCGCGTCACGTCGAAGTAGGTCGTGTTCTCCAGCGCCGCCAGCAACGAGCGGCTCTCGGGGGTCTGGGACTCGTCGAACACGATGGTCGCCAGGTGATCCACCACCGTGTTGATCGCGTAGCCGAGCAGCAACAGCTGCATCGCCGGCAGCATCAGGATGATCCCGAGCGCGCGCCGGTCCCGCCGGATCTGGAGAAACTCCTTCCGAACGATGGCGCCGATCCGCCCGAGCGATGCCAGCACGGCTGCCGCCTCAGCGCCCCGTCACGGCGCGAGAGGTCGGCTCGGGCGTCAGCTCGTCCAGCGGCTGGAACGTCGCGTCGATCGGCATCCCTGGCTTCAGCGCGTAGGTCGGGTTCTCCACTCGCACCTTGACGCCAAACACCAGGTTGAGCCGGTCGCGCTGGGTCTGGACGTTGCGCGGCGTGAACTCGGCGCGCTGGTTGATCGACGTGACTACGCCGGAGAACGTCTGGTTGGGGAACGGATCGGCGGTCACCAGGACCGGCTGGCCGACTCGCACGCCGCCGAGATCGCGCTCCAGCACGTAGACGGTGACTTTCAGGCGCCGCAGGTCGGCGAACGCCAGCAGCGGCTGGCCCGGCAGGGCGGTCTCGCCGATCCGCGCCGGCACTCGGGTCACCACCCCGTCAGCCGGAGCGCGCAGCACGTACTTGTCGAGCTGGATGTCGAGCTGACGCTGAGTCGCGGCGTCCACCTGGGTCATCTGCAGCCGCAACAGCGCGTCGTCCAACGTCGCGACGACGTCGCCGGCCCGCACCCGCGCCCCCTCCTCGAAGGGCAGGCTCAGGATCCGGCCGGCGACCTCGGACGAGACCAGCACCTCGTCCGCCTCGGTCGTACCGGAGGCCGTCAGCGGGCCGCCGCCCTGCCCGAGCCGCCAGGTGTCGTACGCCAGCCAGCTCGCCACGCCGAGCACCAGCGCCAGGAGAAGCATCACCGGCAGGTGGCTGTGCAGCCGGCGGGCCGGTGCTGGCGGCTGTGGCGGCGGCGCCGGCTGCGCTCGATCCGCGTCGGACGCGGCCGACGGCGTGGGCGTCGTGGCGGGCGACCGTGGCGGGCTCACGGTCGCGGACCGGAAGGCCAGGAACGCTGGTGGGCGGTGCATGCGAGACTCCTCGTCTCGACTATCGTAGGGCGTCCGGCTCCGCTCGTCAGGGGACGAACGCCCCGGCGTTGACAGTCCCACCGTCCCGTCCGCGCAGCGGCGCCCACCACGGACATTCGACGCCGATGAGCCCCGTCCGCGCAGCGGCGCCCACCACGCGGATTCGCTCGGCCACGCCACACTGGCCCGTGCCCGGGACCGCCGCTGTACAATGTCCGCACGGGAGGACAGACGCTCCACGCCATCCCGGCGCCGCTCCTCGCCGTTCTGGCGATCCTGCTGATCCAGCTCGGCGCGGCCCTCGCCAAGGGGCTGTTCGCGGAGCTCGGCGCCGGCGGCGTCGTCTTCCTGCGTGCCGCGTTCTCGGCGCTGATCCTCGGACTGGTCTGTCGGCCGCGCCTGACCCGGGCGAAGCCGGCCAGCCTGTTAACGGCGGGCGCGCTCGGGGCCGCGCTCGGCGGCATGAACCTCTGCTTCTACGCCTCGCTAGCCCGCGTCCCCCTCGGCATCGCGGTCACCCTCGAATGTCTCGGGCCGCTCGGGCTCGCCATCGTCGGCTCGCGCCGCCGGCTGGACCTGCTCTGGGCCGTCCTGGCGGGGAGCGGGGTGCTGCTCCTGACGCGCGGCGCCGACCAGCCGCTGGACCCGGTCGGCGTCGGGTTCGGGCTGGCGGCCGGGGCGCTCTGGGCCACCTACATCGTGCTCTCGGCACGGACCGGCAGCCTGTTCCCGGGCGGCGACGGCCTGGCCATCGCCATGATCGTGGCGGCGCTCCTGCTGCTGCCGGCCGGTCTGCTGAGCGCCGGCAGCGCCCTCCTGGCGCCGCGCGCGCTCGGGCTCGGGCTGGTCGTCGCCCTGCTCTCGTCCGCCATCCCCTACTCGCTGGAGATGGAGACGCTCCGACGCCTGCCGCCACGGGCGTTCGGCGTCCTGATGAGCCTGGAGCCGGCCCTCGGCGTGGTCGTCGGAGCGGTCGCGCTCGCCGAAGCGTTCGGCCTGCGCGAGATCGTGGCGGTCGGGCTGGTGATGGTCGCGAGCCTGGGAACGTCGCTCGGTCGGACATCGGAGAAGAAGCCGTCGTGAGTACGCCGCCGACCCTGCCGGACGCCGTGCTGCGCCGCGCACCCTCCCGCGAGGCGCTGGCCACGATGGCCGCTGCCATCCGACCCGGCAGCCAGGTCGGCGCGATTCGACGGCTGCGCGGCGGCGTCTCCTCCGGCATGCACGCCGTCCAGCTGCGCGGCCCCGGCACTGAGCAGCAGTGGGTGGTGGTGCGGCGCTACGGCGCGTGGCGGCTCCAGCACGATCCGCACGTCGCCGAGCGCGAGCGGGCAACCCTTGCCGCCCTGGCACGCGTCGGTGCGCCAGCCCCGCTCCCGATCTGGCTGGACGCCAGCGGCGCCGTCTTCGGCTGCCAGACACTCGTGACCAGCCGGGTGCCCGGACGCGGACTGCTGGCCCCCCGCGACCTGGACGGCTGGGTCCGCCAGCTCGCCGAAGCGCTCGCCAGGATTCACGCCGCCCCACTTCACACCGACGAGCTGTCGCTCTTGATCGACCAGCGCGACGCCCCGGCTCGACTGCTGGAACGGGCCGAGCCACCAGACTTCCTCGTGGAGCGCCGGCTCGGCAGCGAGGTCTGGTACGCCCTCCACGAGCGGTGGCCTCGAATCGCGCCAGTGCGCCAGCCCGCGATCGTGCACGGCGACTTCTGGCCCGGCAACACTCTCTTCCGCTACGGCAAGCTGAGCGCCGTCGTGGACTGGGAGCAGGTCGTGCGCGGCGACCCGGCCCAGGATGTCGCCTGCTGCCGGCTCGACCTGACGTTGCTGAGCGGGATGCCCGCCGCCGACGCGTTCCTCGACGCCTACCTGGCAGTATCCGGCCGTGCGCTCCACGATCTCGCCTTCTGGGAGCTGTACCAATCGACCTGGGCCATCGAGACTCTGGAAGAGTGGGTCAAGGGGTACGCCGATCTCGGCCGAACCGATTTGACATCCACCGTAGCTCACGCTCGCCTGGAGCGGTTCGTGGCCGGGGCGATGGCCCGCGCAGCGATGACGGATCGTCCGTCCCAGACTGAACCTGACCCGTCGTCGGAGCACGTAGCAGGAGGCTGACCGCCGTGGACGTCGTCTTCTTCGAGTCGGCTGCCGAGTTTCGGGCGTGGCTGGACGCCAACCACGCCACGGCCACCGAGTTGTCGGTCGGGTACCACAAGAAGGCGACCGGCCGGCCGAGCATGACCTGGGCCGAGTCCGTGGACCAGGCGCTCTGCTACGGCTGGATCGACGGCGTCCGGCGGTCGGTGGACGACGAGCGCTACACGATCCGCTTCACGCCTCGGAAGCCGACCAGCAACTGGAGCCTGGTCAACGTCAGACGCGTCGCGGAGCTGACGGAGGCCGGGCTGATGATGCCGGCCGGCCTGCACGCGTTCGCCCTCCGCGACGAGGCCCGAACCGGCGTCTACTCGTCAGAACGACGACCCGAAGCCCTGCCGGCCGAGCTTGAAGCGCGCTTCAAGACGGACCCCGCCGCCTGGGCCTTCTTCGAGGCGCAGCCGGCCGGCTACCGGCGGACCGCGATCCACTGGGTCGTCAGCGCGAAGCGGGAGAAGACCCGCCAGAAGCGCCTCTCGACGCTGATGGACGACTCGGCGCACGGCCGGCGGATCGCCCTGCTGACCCGCCCCACCCGAGGCTCCGAGACGTGACGACGCCAATCGCTTCCAGAAAGGCGCTCTCAGAGCTACCAGGCCTGACCTCAGGGCTGCTTGACAGGCCGCAGACGTCCCACGATAGTGACGGTAGTCGAGCATCCAGTTGCCACCGCAGGCACGCTATCCAGCGCCCTATACGGTTCCCGGGGACAACGACGTCATGTTGCCGTTCCAGCTGAGCGGGTTCGTTGGACGTGAGCGAGAGCTTGGCGAGCTCGCGGACCTTCTGCACGCAAACCGGCTCCTGACGCTGACCGGGCCTGGAGGCGTCGGTAAGACACGGCTCGCGCTGGAGCTCGCTTCGCGCTGCCGCGAGCGCTTTGCTGACGGTACGTCGTTCGTGTCGCTGGCCGCCATACGTGATCCGTCACTCGTACTCACAACGATCGCTCAGACCCTCGGCATCCCACGGGCCGGGCCTCGACTCCCACAAGAGCGTCTCGTGGACCACCTGCGAGATCGTACGTCGCTCGTACTGCTCGACAACTTCGAGCAGGTGATGGCCGCGGCATCCGCCATTGCTGACCTGCTCGCCGCGTGTCCACACCTGCACATCGTGGTCACCAGCCGTGAACGGCTGCGCCTGCGAGGCGAGCAAGTCTATCCGGTCAAGCCGCTTTCACTTGACGCCGCCGAGAGGTTGCTGACGGAGCCCGGCACGCCGCTGCCGGAGGCTGTCCAGCTCTTCGTGGAGCGCGCCCGCGCACGCCGTCCTGATTTCGAGCTGACCTCCCAGAATGCCGCCAGCGTGCTCGGGATCTGTCGGCGCGTGGACGGGCTGCCGCTGGCCATCGAGCTCGCGACAGCGCGCCTGGGAGTGCTCCCGCCGCACGCACTCCTGGGCTACCTCGATCGCCGTCTCCCGCTGCTCACGGACGGGGCGCGCGACCTGCCGGATCGCCAGCGGACCCTGGCCGACACGCTGGCCTGGAGCTATGAGCTGCTGACCGAGCCTGAGCGTCGCCTGTTCATCGGGCTGTCCGTCTTCGCAGGCGGATGCACGCTTGAAGCGGTCGAGGCCGTCTGTGGCACACCACCCGCACCAGATCCACCCCTGTTCGAGGTCATCAGTGCGCTGGTGGAGAAGAGCCTCGTGCTGGCCGACGAGCAGGGTCAAGAGCCTCGGCTCTCCATGCTCGAAACGATTCGCGAGTACGCCTCTGACCAGCTCGATCACCATGAAGATGCAGATGCGCTGCGCCGCCGGCACGCGACCTACTACCTCCGCCTCGCCGAGCGAGTGCGCGGCGAACAGCACGGCATCCAGGCGGCAGTCTGGCTCGATCGGCTCGAAGTCGAGCACGCGAATCTGCGGGCTGCGCTCGACTGGGGCGAATCATGCGACCCTGACGAGTCGCATGAAACCGGTCCGACGCCCTCCGATGGGGCGATCGGCAGGCTGGATCTGGCAACGCAGCTCGTCGATGCCATGATGTGGTTCTGGATCATGCGTGGTCATCTCCCGGAGGGGCGCGAGCGGCAAGCGCGCCTGCTGGCGCGCGCGGCCCCCGGCACCTCAACTCGGGCTCGTGCGCTGCTGTCGTCAAGCGCGCTGGCGCGGTATCGCGGCGACCATGCCGCGGCCGTCGCGCTCGGGCAGGAAGGGCTGGCGCTCTGGCAAGCGCTTGGCGAGCGTCGGCAGGTGGCGATTGCGCTCGCACGGCTGGGAGACGCCCATAGCTTGCGTGGCGACTACCGCGAGGCCCGGCAGTACCTGGAGCGGAGCGCCGAGATCTTTCGGGAGCTCGGGGGTGAATCGGACCTGGAGCACCCGACGCGGCTGATGCTGGGACAGGCGGCATGGGTCGTTGGGGAACTGACGCACGCGCAGCGGCTCTTCGAGGAGAATCTGGCAGCCGGTAGGACGATGGGCGATCTTCACACCGTCCAGGTCTCCCTCCGCCACCTCGGGCTGCTCGCGCACCGGCGCGGCGAGCTCGACGAGTCGCTGGTGCTGTTCGACGAGAGCCTCCGCCATGTCCGCCAGCTCGACGACCGGGCTTGCGTCATGAGCGGCCTCGCTGCTCTTGCCATCACGGCCGCAGCCCTCGGACGTGCGGAGCACGCGGCGCACCTGCTCGCCGCTGTGAGCCATCTCAACGCGTTGACGGGCGTAGCGCTCATGCCGTTCCTTCGGGAACCGTACGAATCGCGAGTCGCGGCGGTACGCGCGCAGCTCGGCGAACGGGACTTCGAGTCTGCGTGGGCGCATGGGTCCGCACTCTCGTTGGACGAGGCAATCGAGGCCGCCCTTGCCGTCCGGGGAGAGCACGTTCAGGACATGCCGGCTGCCGCCGCGGGCCATCGCCGCGAGCGGAATGGGACGCTTCCCGCCAACCTCACCCCTCGTGAGGTGGACGTGTTACGCCTGATCGTGGCGGGCTGGAGCACAAAGCAGATCGCGAGTGAACTGGTTGTGACGGCTCCAACCATCGAGCGACACATCACGCACATCTACGAGAAGATTGGTGCGCGTGGTCGGGCGGCTGCCGCCGCGTTCGCACTCAGGCACGGGATCGAGTAGCGCACCCGTCGCTGAAAGGGGCGCCTGACGCGGGGATCATGGAAACCCATGACGCGTCGGTGCAGAGCTCCACGCAAGAGATCCGGGGTTCCCATGACGACGTGACGGCGTCCGTCACGTAGCCTGGATCCAGGCCGCAGCAGACTTGGCCACGGCTCTGGGTGCATCTTCGGGGCTACCTCGATGGCAGACAGCCTGCCCTGCGAGCTGGTCACGGAGCCTGCTGGTCCGGCGGATCGGCCAGATCATGGGAGGGGACAATGGTCCCAGCTACAGCGACGCGGTGGACCCTGTCGGACGACCTGCTGGAACGGTGCGGACAACGCGCAGCGGCCTACGACCGGGAGAACCGCTTCTTCACGGAGGACTTTGAGGAGCTCCGTGAGGCCGGCTACCTGCGCGCAGCGGTGCCACGGGAGCTTGGCGGGCTGGGTCTGACGCTGGCCGAAATGTGCCACGAGCAGCGTCGGCTCGCCGGGCGGGCTCCGGCGACCGCCGTGGCGCTCAACATGCACACACTCGCGGCCGGTGTCGCTGCCGATCTATACCGTCGGGGAGACCACGCGCTCCAATGGCTGCTGGAAGACATCGTGCGCGGCGAGGTGGTCGCCTACGGCTACTCCGAGCCCGGCAACGACGTCGCGGTCATGTACTCAGCGACGGCCGCCGAGCGAGTTGAGGGTGGCTACCGCTTCAGCGGGCGGAAGTACTTCAGCAGCCTGACACCGGTCTGGACGCGGCTGTTCATCTACGGGATGGACCGATCCGAACCGAGTGCGCCGAAGATGGTCCATGGGCTTCTGACGCGTGAGACCCCCGGCTACCGGATCGTCGAAACGTGGGACACCATGGGCATGCGTGCCACGCGCAGCGACGACACCGTACTCGAAGGCGCCTTCGTGCCGGACGAGCGTATTGTCCGGGTCATACCGCCCGGCTTCGCTGGTGCGGACGACTTCGTCCTGGGGACCTTCGGCTGGTTCTGCCCGCTGATCGCCAGCATCTACACCGGCGTGGCCCAGCGAGCATATGACCTCGCCATCCCGATGGTCCAGGGCAAGCGCACCGTCGCCGAGATGGACCGCCCGATGTCGTACCACCCCGAGATCCAGCACACCATCGCCGAAATGGCCATCGAGCTCGAGGGCATGGTGGCACACGCCGAACGGATCGCCGACGAGTGGACCAACGGCGTCGACCACGGCCCGGCCTGGCCGATGAAGCTGGTGGCAGCGCAGCACCACTGCGTTCAGGGAGCCTTCCGGGTCGTCGACCGGGCGCTCGAGGTCGCTGGTGGCGCAGGGATGGCCAGGAGCAACGAGTTGGAACGACTGTTCCGCGACGTCCGATGCGGACGGTTCCATCCGGCCAACTCAGCGCTCTGCCACGAAATCGTTGGGAAGAGCGCGCTCGGCGTCCTGGGCGCACCCGGGCCACGCTGGGGCTGAGCAGCTTCCTGGTGCTTACGACCCTCACCAAAAGTATGGTGCATTACCGTCACGTCTTGCTCGGGCTGGCGCGCGTATGGCGGCGGTTCTGGCCAGGTAGCGTTGTCCTGATACTCAGTGTCGCAGCCGTGTGGATGGCCATCGTCGGCGTCATCGTGGTCGCCTTGCCTGTCCCAGGACAGGCCACGATGCCGAGTCCCGCCTACGCCGTTGGAGAGCTGGCCCACCTTCGGGCCCCCGCGGATACCCCCTTGAGGCTTCCACAAGAGCTGGGCACCTTCAAGGAGCTCTATCGGGCACTCTGGGACGATGACGGGCCTGCCATCAACGAGGTGCTCTCTCGCCCAGGCTGGATTCGCACGTTCGACGGCCAGCTGGTGCGAATCATCGACATCTACGAGAACGGCCTCCAGGTCGAGATCCTGGACGGACCGAGCGCCGGCGCCCAGGTCTGGGCGATGCTGCAACAGCTCCGCCACGAAGCCTCGCGCGCCCGCTGATCCGAGCGACGCACCGACCTTGAACCGGGGCCAGCTTTCTGGTTTCCTTCGGCCCGACCATCGGCGGGTTGCTCTCCGACACGTTCGGGATCCGCACCAACTTCATCGTGACCGGCCTGCTGATGATCGTGCCGGCCGTGTTCCTGTTCTTCACAGTCAAGGAAGGAACCTACGGTGGCACCTCCAACGAGCTGGCCGAATCGGCTCGCCCAGCGGAATCGCCGGCGCCTGAGCGTGGCTCGCTCTTCCGCCTGCTTCTGCTGCCGGGGTTCGCGACGGCGCTCGCCATCCTGTTCATGACGCGGTTCACCGACAAGGCTCTGGTGCCGATTCTCCCGCTGTACCTCATCGAGGTGAACACGCCGTCGGCACAGCTTGCCACCATCACTGGCTTCGTCGTGGCCTCGGGCGCGGTCGCCGCTGGCGGCTCGTCGATGTTCTACGGCCGCTGGTCACGCCCGGAGAACACCCGCCTCCTGCTCCTCGTCGCGCTGACGGGCGGGGCGGTCTGCTCGGCCCTCCTCGCCGCCTCCTACGATTGGGTCCAGGTTGCGGTGCTCCGCTTGATCCTGGGTCTGTTGGCGGGCGGCACGGCGAGCCTCGGGTTTGCCTACGGCCTGCGGCTGGCCCCGCCAAACCGGTCGGCCGCGACCCTCTCGCTGCTCACGAGCAGCGGACAGTTTGGGGGAGCGCTCTCCGGCGTTCTGGTGGGCGTGGCGAGCCAGGCTGGCCTGAGCTACGCCTTCCTGGCGAACGCCGGGGCGTACCTCGTGGCGGTCGCGCTGACCGCGCTGCCGGTGCGCGACGCCGCCCGGTCCGAAAGCCCCGAGCAGGCCGCCCGAAACGCTGTTTGACGGCTCAACGTAAAACTGTCATACTTTACGAAACAGCGATGGAGGCTCTGCTATGACTGCTCTGCGTGATGACAACGCCGAAGATCAGACGCGGGGCCGGATGGGCATTGCCGAGCTGGCCGCGCGGGCCGGCGTCACTCCCCGCACAATCCGCTACTACGTCGCCGAGGGATTGCTGCCGTCACCGGGCGGGCGCGGCCAGCACCGCGCGTACCGGGAGGAGCATCTTCAGCAGTTGGATCAGATCCGGCAGATGAAGGCGGCGTACCTGCCACTCCACGAAATCCGCCGCCGCCTCGATACACCCGCGACCACATCCGCCCCGTTGACCACGGCTCTCGGGACGACACTCATTCCCGCCGACAGCGCCAGCAGCGGATCGCAGCCGGTCGCCGTCGCCACACAGGTCGCCGTTGCCACAACCGGGGCGCGCCCATCCGCAACCGAAGCCCGCCTGCCGATGGGCTTCGGCCAGCAGCCCAACGTGGGGCGCATCGAGATCTACGATCCGCCGGAGACGGTCTGGCGCCGTCACGTCCTGGCGCCCGGCGTCGAGCTGCACTACCGCCAGACGGACGACCCGAAGCTGGCCGAGGCGATCCAACGCCTGCTCCGCGAAGCCGCCGCCATCCTGGACGCCGACCGCCCAACCCTGTGAGAGGTTGAGGGCGTCAGATTAGCCGGTCTTCCTCATTGGCGACGCGAACGTCTTCTTCGCCGCTGCATCATGTTGACGCGGAATCACATGAATCGGAATGTGCTCTTGAGCCAGCATGTCCACTTCTCGATCGACCACAAGATCGCTGATCTCTAGCGAGTGATCGCCGTCAGTGGTCACGAGCAGATGCCAGGCCCGACGACTGTGCTCCGACCTCACCAGTCGAAACTCCGCATCCGGAAATCTGGTACGAATGAGCTCCTTGAGCTCTTCCGCCGCCTCGCGGACTCGGCTGTACGGCGCCCACTTCCACGATTCACTCATGACCGCTCCCGCTGCCGTTGAACTATAGCCTGCACGAACATTTCCGCACGCTGAAGCGCTCTGGATGCAACCGTTCGGGTCACGGGTTGAGTCTCATAGTCTCCCTGAGCTCGAATGCGATAGTTGTCAGCGAGAATTGTCCTCAGGCCCACCGGGTAGACGTGTCGACGATTGATGAGCTGCCCATTGAACTGAGCCTGAACAAAGTCGTGTCCCCACTCCCCACGAAGCGCCTGGAAACCCTCCATCTGAAGCGCGTGAATCGCCGCCTGAAAACAAGCATAGTAGGCACGGTTAGCGGCGTTGTTGAACCGACCGCCTTCGTACTCAGCCCGCGCGCCGATGACGCTTTCGCGCGCTCTGTCGAGAAACGGCCTGTCGAGCTCGATCAATGTGGTGAGCGCCCAGTACGAAGACCCAATGGCAGGTCGCTCGCCCGAGGCAATCGAGACATCATCAGGCGACGGCCTCGCGGGCGGCCCCGTGCTTCAGGTGCTCGCCGGTCTCCACGATCTCCCGCAGCGCGGCCACCAGCTGCCAGATCCCGTCGAACGTCGTGTACAGCGCAACCGGCGCCACCCGGATCACGTTTGGCGGGCGGAAGTCGGGCACGATCCCGCGCTCCTTCAGCGCCTTGCACAGCTGGACCCCCTCCGGGTGCTCCAGCGCGATGTGCCCGCCGCGCCGTGCCGGCTCGCGCGGCGTCCCGATCCTGAAGCCGTACGGCGCGTCGGTCAGGTACCGATCCACCAGCGAGATCAGCCAGCCCGTCAACTCCAGTGACTTCGCCCGAATCCGCTCCAGCCCGGCCTCCCGGTGGATCTTCAGCGAGCCGTACAGCGATGCCGAGCCGAGGATCGACGGCGTCCCGATCTGCCACGCTCCGGCATCGCCGGCCGGCGTGAACTGGACCGCCATGTCGAACTGGCGCGCCTTGTCCGATCCCCACCAGCCGGCCAGAGCCGGCCGGGTGCCGTGGTGCCGCTCGTGCACGAACAGCGACGCCACCGAGCCCGGCCCGCCGTTCAGGTACTTGTAGGTGCACCAGACCGCCCAGTCCACGCCCCAGTCATGGAGATGGTGCGGCACCGCGCCCACCGAGTGCGAGCCGTCTACCCCAATCAGCGCCCCACACGCGTGCGCGGCCTCGGTCAGGCGCGGGATGTCCAGCAGCTGCCCGCTCCGGTACAGCACGGACGGCGCCACTACCAGCGCGGTGTCCTCGCCCATCGCCGCGATCAGGTCCTCTTCGTCGAGGATCGTGCCGCCGTCACGGGGCGGGACCAGCACCAGCTGCTCGGCCGGGTCGAGACCCTTCAGCCGGATCTGCGAGGCCAGCGCGTACAGGTCCGAGGGAAAGTTGAGCGCGTCCGCCACGATCTTCGTGCGCCGCCCGGACGGCTGGTAGAACGTCGAGATCAAGGCGTGCAGGTTCACCGTCGTCGAGCCGGCCAGCACCACCTCGCCGGGCCGCGCGCCGACCAGCTCGGCCTGCATCGCCCCCAGCTCCTCGCCGACCGTGAACCAGGGCCGCTCGCCACTCAGCCAGCCGTCGATCCCGAACCGCTTCCAGTCCTCGATGGCGGAGAGAATCGCCGCCTCGGCGTCGTGCGAGGCCAGCCCCAGCGAGTTGCCGTCCAGGTAGACCACGCCCGGCCGACGGTAGAACCGCGCCTGGAACGCCGCCAGCGGATCGCGCGCATCGCGCTCGGCGGCCTCGGCTCGCGCATCTGCGAACTGCCCTGTCACGATTGCCCCTCCACTTGCGTTGCACCCTATAGGGATGCTCCCACACGCGCTGGCTGGTCGGCAACGGCGAGCGGCCCTCATCCACTGGCGAGGGTGAGGGCCACCCTGCTCCCGCCCGATTCCGTCCTGTGATCGACCTGTGAGAGCCTGCGCCGAGCAGGTATTGACGCGCTGAGTTACACTTACGTGGCAGATACGCGACAATCCAGGCGATTATGGGGTAGTCGTCGGGCTTTCGCGTCTCTGACAGCGTCAAGCGCGAGCGCTCTCGGGGCCGACCACCTCCGCGCACGCCGATCCGCGTACCCCGACTCCCGGAGGCTCTGAGCTGCTCGCCCGTCCCGTCGTCGCCGTCCTCCTCGGCCTGCTCCTGGTGCTGGCTGGCCTCGGCTCGGTCCAGGCGCTCGACCAGCCGACCGGCCCGAGCGGCGCGCCGGCCCCGAAGAGCGGCCCGTTCCAACCGTCCGGCTACGTGCGGGTGGTGGACGGAGACAGCATCGAAGTGGTCATCGACGGGAAGCGCGTCGCCGTGGCCGTCCTCGGCATCCAGGCCGCAAAGTACGGCACCGCCTGCGGCGACGCCGCCCGCGCCCAGGTTCAGTCAATGGTCGGCAAGGGCGTCGTGCTCCAGGACGAGCCGGGCATCATCCTGGACACCATCAAGCGGCGGGTCTACCGGGTCAGCACCCCAGACGGTCAGTCCGTGGCGCTGGCGCTCGTCTCTCAGGGACTCGCTCGCTCCAACGGCCTCGGCTCCGAGGCGGCGGTACTCGCGGCAGCCGAAGCCAAAGCGCGCCAGAACCAGACCGGCTGCCTCTGGGGCGGGCGCGTCCCCTCACGACCGGCCGCCCAGATCGTCAGCCCGGCGGCCGGCAAGGCCGGCAACGTGCACCCGTCGGCGGCCGGCACCGTGCCCCAGAGCTTCTCCGACGAGGCCGTCGTCAGCGGCCTGAGCTTCCCGACCGCCTTCGCCTTCCTGCCGGACGGCCGCCAGCTGGTGGTGGAGAAGGCGGGTACCGTCCGAATGGTCACCGGTGGCACCGTCTCCTCGACGCCGGTCCTGGACATTCACACCCGAGTCAACAGCTACTGGGACCGTGGGATGATCGGCATTGTCGTCGATCCTAACTTCAGCACCAACCATTACTTCTACGTCTTCTACGTCTACGAAAACGACGCCAACGACCTGACCGGTCCGAAATCATCCCAGCTCGTGCGGTTCACCCTGCAGGGCAACGACACCGCCGACCCGAGCTCCGGCACCGTCGTGCTCGGCACCGTGACCGGGGCCGGCTGCGGCGGCGCGGCGGCGACGCAGGATTGCATCCCCGTCGAAGGGATCTCCCACGCCGGCGGCTCGCTCCGGTTCGGATCGGACGGCTTCCTGTACGTCTCGACCGGGGATGGCTCGAGCTTCACGACCGTGGACCCGCTCGCCCTGCGCGCCCAGGACGTCGACAGCCTGGCAGGCAAGATCCTGCGCGTCAAGACGGACGGCAAGGGAATCAGCAGCAATCCGTTCTGGGACGGCAACGACAGCCACACGCGCTCGAAGGTCTGGGCGAAGGGGTTCCGCAACCCGTTCCGGACCACGATGCGTCCCGGCAACCCGTCCACGCTGTACGTCGGCGACGTCGGCTGGGACAGCTGGGAGGAAGTGGACGTAGTGCCGGCCGGCGTCAACGGCGGCTGGCCCTGCTACGAGGGCAGCCACATCCAGGACGGCTATCAGACCTTCGACCAGTGCAAGGCCCTGTACGCGCAGACGCCGCCGACGGTGCTGATGCCGTTCCGGGAATGGGACCATCACAATGGCGGCGGCGCGGCCCTGGCCGGCGCCTTCTACACCGGCACGGCCTTCCCCCCGGCGTATCAGGGCCTCCTGTACTACGCTGACTACGCGATCGGCTGGGTCGCGATGCAGGCCGTGGACGCGAACAACCAGCCGTCCGGCGAGGCGACGCAGTTCGCGGGGGCGCTGAACGGCGTCGTGCAGATCGAGAGTGGCCCGGACGGCGCGCTCTGGTACCTCGCCATCGCCAGCGGCGAGCTCCGCAAGATCCGCTACGCTGGCGCCTACACCCCCCTGTCGTGTCCAGACGGCCAGTTCCGCGCCGAGTACTTCACCAACACCAAGGACCTGGCCGGCGATCCGGTCTACCAGGAGTGCGTCTCCACCATCGACTACTCATGGGGCTACAACGCGCCGTTCTCCAGCGTCAGCGCGGACAACTGGTCGGTGCGCTGGACCGGGCGGTTCACGTTCGGCAATGGGCAGTACGTCTTCTCCGAGACCAGCGACGACGGCGCCCGCATCTTCGTGGACGGCGAGAAGATCCTGGACGACTGGGTGGCGGGTCCGACCAACACGGTCACGGCCTCCAAGACGATGACGGCCGGCGCGCACACCATTGTCGTCGAGTTCTTCGAGGACTGCTGCCCGGCCGAGATGCACGCCAGCTGGCAGGCCACCAACGTCAACACGCCGCCGACGCCCACGATCACGCTGCCGGCCGCCGGCACCACGTTCAAGGTCGGCGACGTGATCCAGCTCCAGGGCTCTGCCGCGGACGATCAAGACACCCAGATCCCCGGCACCGGCCTGCGGTGGGACGTCATCCTGAAGCACTGTCCCGGCTTCGGCCCCGAATGCCACGATCACCCGCTGCTGACCGTCAACGGCGCCACCGGCCAGTTCACCGTGCCGGACCACGGCGACGGCACGCGCTTCGAGGTCCGCCTGACCGCCACCGACAGCGGCGGGCTCGCCACCACCGCCACGACCTCGGTTGACCCGAAGACGATCCAGATCACGCTCGCCACGAGCCCGACTGGCGGCACCATCGTCTACGACGGCACCTCGCACACGGCGCCGTACACCGCCACCACCATCCCTGGCTCGACCCACACGATCTCGGTCCAGCCGCCCACGGGTCAGCAGTTCGTCAGCTGGTCGCAGGGCGGCGCCCAGCAGCAGAACGTCACGGTCGGCCAGACGAACGTCACCTACACCGCGACATATTCGCCAATCGTGACGCCAGCGACGGCCTGCTCGCCGCGCCCACGGGTGACCGTGACGCTCACGCCGAACGGAGCCGGCCAGCGCCTGGTGACCGTGGCCGTCACGTCCAACGCCGGCACGACCCCGCCCAACGTCTTGAAATCGATCCAGTTCACCGGGATCTCGCTGGCGACGGTCCAGCCCACTGGCGGGCAAGCTGCCTCGACACCGTTCACCCTCACCCTGCCGGCCAACACGACGCAGACGTCGTTCGTCGTGAAGCGGACCGCTCCCGGCGCGCTGATGACGCGCTTCACCGTCACCGACAACTGTGGCGACTGGCCGACGTTCGTGGGGGCCGGCCCCAGCGCCGGCTGGTAGCTTGCAGGCCAGGGGAGAGAGCACCCATCGGAGTCCGTGGGTTGAAACCCACGTCTACAATCTGTCGTCGCTCTGCGACGAACGAGCCCGCTCCCCCGTCGCGTAGCGACGGTCCAATGGTAGACGTGGACTTCAGTCCACGGACCTCTCGGCAGGGAGAGACCACCGTGAAAGCTGTCACAGCCAGACTACCCGCGCGTGACGACGGACGGCCGCCGGTCGTGCTGGTGCACGGCGCAGCCAATTCAGCCCTGGTCTGGCGCTACTGGGTCGAGGCGCTTGTGGCGGACGGCTGGCCGACCTACGCCGTGGACTTGCGCGGCCACGGCGCGAGCTCGCCCATCGATCTCTCGCGCACCAGCATGGCCGACTACCTGAACGACGTCCGCCAGCTTGTCGGGCAGCTTCGCGAGCAGCCAGTCGTCATGGGCTGGAGCATGGGCGGGCTGGTCGCGATGATGGCGGCCGAGGCCGGGCTGGCCCGCGCCTGCGTCGGCCTCGCGCCGAGCACGCCGGTGCTCGCCCGAGATGACCGTGTCTGGCTGCGAGTGGGCGAGTTTGGCCCCGAAGAGTACGGCATCACCAGCCTGGACCCCGACGACCCGCAACCCTCGATGCCGGACCTCGACCGCGAGGAGCGCCAGCTCGCACTCGCCTCGCTCGGCCGCGAGTCCCGCTACGCCCGCGACGACCGCCAGCGCGGCATCGTCATCGCGTCTCTGCCCTGCCCGCTCCTGATCGTGACCGGCGCCCTGGACACCCAGTGGCCCCGCGCGCGCTACGCCGACCTCCACCTGCCAGCCGAGCACCTCGTGGCCGAGGACGCCTCGCATTGGGGCCTGGTGCTCAACCGCCACGCCCTCGCCACGACGATCCCGGCCGTGCTGGCCTGGACGAGGAGACAGGAGACAGGAGGAGCCAGAGGCGAGGATGCTGGTCTGGCACCTGGCTCCCAGGCCGCGTCCCTACCTCCTGTCTCCTGTCTCCTGTCTCCTGTCTCCTCGCTTCAGCGTCAGATGCAGGCTGCCATACGGCGGGCGCGGGTCGCAGTACGACTTGATCTTGTCGTCCTTGTCTGACACGACGACGGTATCCCAGAGGCGGTTCTGGCCGTCGAACGAGACTTCCGCGAGCTGGGGGAAGCGAGCCAGCAGCCGCTGTCCCATCTCGTGCATCAGGTGCTGGATCGACATACTGACGAACTGGTGAAAGACCGTCGCGATCAGGTCGCGGACCTGCTCGGGCGCCACGTAGCGGGCGTGGTCCGCGCTGACGGCATCCTCGACCATCTCATACCGCCAGAAGACGTCCAGGTAGATGTACAGCGGGCGGTCTTTGACAGAAGGCAGCGTCGTGTACTGGTCGCGGACGAAATCGGCGAACGCGCTGCCGGTGACCTTGATGAGGTGCAGCTGCTCGCGCCCGCAGCGGTGCGCCACGATCCGCGCATCGTCGCCGTCGCGGACCACGTCCAGGCTGGCCGAGCCGAAGTCGCCCGGCGCCTGGCTGAACAGGACGCCGCTCGGGCCGAAGCCGCCGTCGTCGGTCGGGACGGTGGCGGCGGGGTACGGCAGCTCGCGGCCGGAGAGGCGCAGCGAGTGGACGTGGTCCCAGATCTGGAAGAAGCGCCGCCCGAGGTAGAGCAGGTACTCCTCGAGGGTGGCGCCCTGAAACTCGCTCGCGACCTGATGCACGAAGTTCTTCATCGTGTCGGTGGCGATCACCAGCGAGTTGTCGCCCTCGGTGTAGGCCGGCGCGAGCGTCTGGTCGAGCACCTCGACCTCGACGTCGTAGGCGAACAGGACGTTCGGCCGCCCCGTGAAGCCGGACTCCGGAATCGGGGTGACGCCGACGAGCGGCGCGGCGTACGTCCGATAGAAGGAGACGTTCGCCTTGCCGTAGGCGATGTGGGCGATCGTGCCGGGCAGCCCGGCGGTCGTGGAATCGCTGCTCATTGTCGTGTCATCCGCTTCTCTCGCTACTCGCTACTCGCCACTCATTGCTCGCCACTCGCCACTCGCTCCTCGATCAGCACCCAGACCTCGTCCCAGTCACGGTGGTCGGTGCGGTGGCTCAACCGCGCGTGCTCGAACGAGCGCCCCGTGATGGTGAACCGAGAGAGCCCGGCGAGGTCCAGCCGGCGCCAGTTCGGGTACGGGCCGGCGAAGCTGGTGCCGCCGGTCTGGTAGACGAGCAGCGTCGGCTTTCCGCCGTACACGCCGTACAGGTGCGGCTCCCCCATCCGGCGCTGGCCGTTGTAACGGTACGCGATGATGCGGCGTTCGGCCATGGCCTGTCGAATCTGCTCGTCCACCCCTTCCCCCTCTCCGGATGCCAGCCACACCGTGGGCTGAAGCCCACGTCTACAATCAGCTGTCGCTCTGCGACAGAGTGACGCGCTTCGGCGTCGCAGCGCGACGCCATGACTGTAGGCGGGGCTTTCAAGCCCCGACGTACTCAGCCGACTCGGTACTTCGCGAGCTTTTCGGCATCGGGCTGGACGCCCAGGCCCGGGCCGCTCGGCACCACGATGTTGCCGTCCGCGTCCACCTTGACCGGCTCTTCGAGGTACCACTGGAAATCGTCGGTGGTCATGACCGGCGGCTCGCAGAGCATCTCGAAGTAGGTCGAGTTGGGGACGGCGCAGGCGAGGTGCAGGTGCGCCACGACGCCGATGCCGCCTCCGCCGTGATGGGGAGCCACCAGCTTGTGGTGCAGCTCGGCCAGGTTACAGATCTTGCGGAGGCTGCTCATCGTCTCCGCGACCATCGCCTCGGGCTGGATGATGTCGTAGACGTTCTGCTCCACCAGCCAGCGGAGCTCGTGGAGGCCACGGTTGTTCTCGCCGCCGGAGATGTTGATCTCGACCGCCGCGCACAGCTTCGTGAGGTTCTCGAAGTCGTAGCGGGAGAGCGGCTCCTCCAGCCAGAACACCCCGAGCCGTTCCAGCTCGCGGGCGGTCTGGAGGGCGCGCTCGTAGCTCCAGACCGGGCCTTCCTGGGGTTGGGGCGTGCCGGGCTGCTGGGCCTGGTTGGCGTCCACCAGGATGACGAAGTCGTCGCCCATCGCCTTGCGGACTCCCTCGACCTGGGCGATGTCCTCTTTGATGGTCCAGTCGTGGAGCCGGAGCTTGATGGCACGCCAGCCCTCGGCGCGGCGAGCGGCGGCGTCCTCGGCTCGCTGCTCGCCAGATCGCAGCTCGATGCAGCTGGCGTATCCTGGCACGCGGTCCTTGTGACCGCCCCACAGCTTGTAGATCGGCTGGTTGGTCGCCTTGCCGATGATGTCCCAGAGGGCGATCTCGACGCCCCAGGCGCCGCCGACATTGCGGAACAATCTGGCGTGCTGCTCCAGCGCGAACGGATCTTTGCCGATCAACTGGGGCTTGAGGAAGCTGTTGAGGGCGCCGGGGACGTCGCCGGCGTACATGGCGCCCCAGCCGGTGATGCCTTCGTCGGTATCCACCCGCACGATCGTGGAGCTGCGGCTGGACCAGCTGCCGCCGGGGGTCCAGGCGGGGCTGACCGGCCTGGAGAGCTCTGGTCCCTGGAGTCGGATCACTTCGAGATCGGTGATCTTCACGGCTGTCCTCACTGCTGATCTGTAAGTCGGCGGGACTCGGGCGCGCTCCAGCCTGTTCGAGCTACGTCCCGTTCACGGTCCCGCGCTGCTGACAGCCTCTTACGGTACGCCTTTCTGGCAGACGCTGCCACGCGCGGTCTTCGCCGCCCCCCGCGCCCGTGGTCCCGGGCTTGCTACATCCCTCTGTCATCCCGAGTGAAGCGAGCTTGCGAGCGGAGTCGAGGGATCTCACGCTCCGAAACGGCACAACGACCGGGGTAACCCCTCACCCCCCAGCCTCCCTCTACTGTCCCGTGCGCGGGCGAGGGGGAGGAGGCGCGACGTGCAGCCCCCGGTGGCCAGGGGCAGGCGCCGCGTGCGACTGACGCTCCGGAGTAGACAGCCTCTGGCCTCTCCTCAGCTGCCAATCCGGGCACGTGGTGAAGGTGGCGGGCGGCCCGGCTGTCCATCCCGAGCGAGCCCCCCGCCGCCCGACGCCGCAACCTCGTGCCTCACACCTGGAATTACCCGTTTCCCCAACCCGCTTCTCCGCGCGTGATAACGTGACGTACCACCAGCGGCAGCGGACATCTACAGCTCGACAGTGAGTGAGCTGCCATGATCGAAGATGACGCGAAAGTGGTTCGTGGCGCCCCTGCCCAGCAGGACCTGGCCAGCAAGCGCGATGATCTCAACCTCGATGACGGGAAGGCTGCCGACTCGTACATACCCTCGATAGGTCGGGGCAGGAGCCGTCAGCTCGTCGGCGATCGTCCAGACGGTCTGGGCGATCGAGGACACGGTCGAAGGGATCAGGCGGGGCGGGACGCAGAGGCCGCCGCTGAAGCCCGTGTCGACCAGCGCCTCAGACTCGAATTCGACATCCGGGAAATAGTACGAATCGCCGAGAAAGACCCGGATCGGGAGGCAGGGAAATCTGCTGCTGACAACGGGCGAGATCATCCAATGGTGCCGACGGACTTCTGGCCAACCTTGAAGATGAAGTTCCGCTCATCAGGCACCTTGGAAGCCTCGCGTACGGCTTCCAGCAGCGTCGGGGCCAGCACCGTCTGCCCGGCCGGCGTCACCAGGACGTATTGATCCCTGTGGGCCTGTTCGAGTGGCCTGACGTACCGCTGATAGAGCGCATCCGGATCTAGCGTATCTAGAGTCCGCCTCTTTGGCATCCCGACCTCCCCGGAGCTATGGGCTCGTCCGCGTCCACGTCGTCGCACTCAACGAGAGACCAGGCACCCTCGTTATCCTCTGGTCGCGAGAGCATACGAACAGTATCGCACCGGCGGCTACGTCCTCGACGCCTCCGGCCGCGTCTTTCTCTTCTGGACGACCTGGGACACCGAGCGCAACCGTCCTGCCTTCAAGACCTGGAAGCTGGCGACGCCGAACCCGCGCTGGGAGCGCATCGGCGAGTATCAGCGCGCCCGCGCCGCCCTCGACCTGTCCTAGCTAACTTGCTGCACAATTGCCTGTCAGAGCCGCATTTCGCGTTTCCGATCGGCACTCTCAGAATGACGAGAGCACACGTGCCTTGATTGTTTCGTACTCAGCTTCACTGATCAGTCCCTGATCAAGCATCGCCTTCGCGCGCGCCAGTTTCTCCATCGGATCTTCAACGCCGCCACTCTGCTGACCAGCAGTGATGTGGACGCCGCCGGCACGAGCGCGGTCCTCCTCCATCTGCCGAATGCGACGTTTCTCGCGCCACTCTTGCTCCTTCTGCTGACAGATCACGTACACCCGGCGGGCCTGCCCCTTATCCAGCGAGCCAAGGCTATCACCTCGACCGTCGGCCCTTGTAATGCGGATCTCCGAGGACAGCATGCCATCATGTATTCTGACATCTTTGACATCTTGCCAGAGATAGTCTGCGAAGTTGCGCGCTCCGAGAATGGACGGGCGATAGAGGATGAGTCTATTTGACGTTGCCACCACGGCGTCCCGCTTGACGCTCAATGCTATTCGGCTCTGAACAGCATAGCCAAGCACCTGCTCATGTGGCGTCAGGATCTCCTGCACCTCAACCAACGTCGAGTCACCAGAGTCGCTCTGCATCGGGGCATGCTGGTGCGGTACCGGCACACGAACGAGCGGTTGACGACAACCCTTGCAAGTGGCTCGGCTGGGTCCATTCATGTAGCCGCAGGAGGAACAAGCCCCCACTGGCATCGGCGGCATCGCCTCCTGCCGCGACGTCGCCACCAGAACTTCCGATTCAATTGGACGCTGAACCGGTAGGCGCGGGTTTTCCAGATACTTTCCCGCCTCGGCCATCGCAGCATCGGCGTCATCATCACGTCCGAGACGACGGTAGAATGACGCCAGCCGGGTGAACAGCGCGCGGCTACGGATTCCAGCGCGGGCGTTACCTTCGAGGAGCTCGCATGCTTCCTCGATCATGTCGCGCCCCTCAAAAATCTGGCTCAGCCGCTCACGGGCCTCGATCTTCTCTTCGCGGCTACCATCGCGCAATACCTGCAAGAAGTGCTGCGCCTCTTCGTCTTCACTGCGAAAGCGCCGTCCTGAGTCAGACATGGATCACCTCTCCCTCTGGAGGTATCGACGGCCCGCGATTGTTACGCCGGCTCACGGCCACGCCCCGAGTGCGGCAATCGGAAGCAGACATATACAAAACAGTGCAGCCGCACGCATGATATACCGTGACGCGCCTTCGTGAGAAGCCCCGGCCTGACCAGGCGCTGACACCCCGTCGCGGAGCGACGGTATGAATGTAGGCGTGGGTTTCAACCCACGGCCCCCTCGCGGACCCTCTCACGGACTACGCCCACGGACGACTGACGGACCACTCCAACGAAGGAGTCCCAGATGGCCGACGCGCGACTTCGCACCCTTGCCAACCAGAGGCGGGCCGTCCTCGTGCCCGGCGTCTACAGCGCCCTCACCGCTCGTCAGGCCGAGCTCGCCGGCTTCGAGGCCGTCTACGCCACCGGCGCCGGCATCGCCAACTCCCTGCTCGCCGTCCCGGACCTCGGCCTCACCTCCTTCAAGGAAGTGCTCGATCAAGTCCAGTACATGGTCGAGGCCGTCCAGATCCCCGTCATCGTCGATGCCGACACCGGCTTCGGGAACGCCCTCAGCGTCCAACGCGTGATCCGAGCGCTGGAGCGAGCCGGCGCGGCAGCCGCCCAGCTCGAAGACCAGGACTTCCCCAAGCGCTGCGGCCATTTCGACGGCAAGCAGCTGGTGAGCGCCGACGAGATGGTCGGGAAGATCAAAGCCGCCGTGGACGCTCGCGTCGATGAGAGCTTCCTGATCGTCGCCAGGACCGACGCCCGCGCCGAGCTCGGGCTGGATCAGGCCATCGAGCGCGCCACCCGCTACGTCGAGGCCGGCGCCAACATCGGCTTCGTCGAGGCGCCCCTCACCCTGGACGAGTACGCTCAGGTCGCTCGGCGCGTCCCCGCCCCCTGCCTCGCCAACCTCGTCGAAGGCGGCAAGGGCGTCGCACCATCCCAGCAGCAGCTCCAGGAGCTCGGGTTCGGCATCGCGCTCCACGCCAACATCGCCTTGCGGGCCGCCATGCGCGCCACCCACGACATCCTCGCCTACCTCAAGGAGCACGGCAGCCCAGCCGGCGCCGAAGACCGCTTCGCCACCTGGCAAGAGCGGCAGGCGATCGTCAGGTTGGACGAGCACCAGGACCTCGAGCGACGGTACGCCGCCGAGGCCCTGGACATCCCGTGGTGAGCGCGCGCCTACCACAGGCCCACCTCACCGAGAGCGGACGGTGGCTCGCCAACGTCACCCTGGGCAGGCGAGCACGCGCTACCATTCCTCGGAACGACATGCTTCCAGATACGCCACGCCCCGACCACCGTCCCCGAGGAGAGCGATGACGGTCACCCCCGACATGCTCCAACGCAGCAGCGAGCTGAAGAACGCGCTGATCGACTTCAGCCAGCATCGCAGATTCAGCCGCCACTTCGCCGACGCGATGAAACGGTATCTGCCAGCCAACCTGACGAATGACGATCTCGCCAACGACCCGGCAGCAGGCCTCCTGGTGATGAACGCCATCGACCAGTTCCTCTTCCAGTACAAGCTGCCTGACGGACGGACGATGGTCGAGCTGTTCGTCGAACGGCACCCGGAGCTTTCGGACGATGAGCGGCAGCTGCTGCTCGGGTGGCGCGACGTGGTCGACGGCATCTTTCACCTCGAGCGGCGTGACGGCGACGCGGTCATCCTGGCCAATCTCGTTGACGAGCTCAAGTACCGCGTCCACTCGAACATGGGCGAGGAAGGGCTCAACAAGATCCCAATCGGCTGGTACCAGATCGCGCGGCTCGTGCCGATCGAGGAGGACTGGCTGTACAGCGGCGCGTCAGCGCCGCTCGGTCCCGAGGAGCGTACCGCTGCCTACCGCGCGGCGGCGAGGCTCGCCGTGGACTTCCCGCATATGCTCTTCCGAAACCCGGAGATCCTGGCGCGCGGCTGGGCGCTCCAGCGCGAAGAGCGAGGCCACTTCCTCGACTTCTTCGGCGCCGATCTGATCGTCGGCACAGGACACGAGATGGCCGAGCGGATGCGGGCCTTCGTGCACTATCTCTTGCACGACGCGCGCGGTCGAGACGGGAAGTCCGCCGCCGACCAGACGCTGCAGATGTACGGCGAGGCCGTCATGGCGCAACGATTCTCCGTGCCGTCAGACATGGAAGACGACGACGGCCTCGCGGTCTGCTACGACGAGGAGGAGGGATTCGTCTTCTGGGGCGGCTTCGGCGACGTCGCGGCCGCGTTCGCGAGCCCTGACCTCGTGGCACGCGGACCGCACCGCCGTGCCGTCCTGGAGTACCTGAAGGACGAGACCATCGCTCCAACCGCGCTGCGGCGGCTCGCCGCGCGCGATCCGGGCAAGGCCAGCCGCGTTTTCGCCCAGGTCACCAATCGCCCTGGCTTCTCCTGGGACCGTGACGGGGAGGCCCTGCTCCGTCAGTACAAGGCGGCCTACTTCGATCGACCCCGCCTGCCCGACATCACCCCGCTCGGCGACGAGTTGGCCCAGGCTTTGCGCGCCGTCCGCGCCGACGCGCAACTGAACCGGGCCGCCTCGTCACCCACCACGCGCGCTCGCCCCGAGACCTTCTGGTCAGATCCCCGGGTGGACCGGAGCGCCGGCCAGCGCGAGAGTCGGAGGACACGCCGATGACAGGCCAGGGTCTGATGCCGTTCGTCCTCTTCTTCCCAGAACAGGCGTTGAAGGAGACCCGGGTCATCTCCACTAGCCGCTACCCCGGCCTGCCGGACGACGACTACGGCTTCCAGGATTCATACTGTGACAACCCGACTTGCCACTGTCGGCCGGTCATGCTCAACGCCGTCAACCGAAGTCGAGGCGACACACTCGCAAGCATCAGCTTCGGCTTCGATCCGAGTGACGATCTGGCCGGACCATTCCTCGATCCCCTCAACCCCCAGAGCGAGTATGCCGAGATCTTGCTAGCCCTGGCCCGACAGCTGCTCCAGAATCCAGAGTACGTCGATCGGCTCAAGGCCCACTACTATCAAGTCAAAGGAGCGACTGCCGACCCGACGTTTCGCCGGCCACCGGTTCCGGCAACTCGACTAACCCGTGCTCCCGCCCAGCAGCCTCGGCGCCCAGGCGGCAGCGCGCGGCGCCCGAAGAAGCGCCGCTGATGGCCTGGCCCGCCAGCGGCGACTGGTCAGCCTGGGCCGCCACCTGGGAAGCCCGCATGCAGGCGTTCTTCCCGCACCGCCAGCAGTCCATCGAGGCCATCCTGACCGTCCTGGTCGAGCTGCTGCCGGCCGGGCGCTGGCGGATCCTCGACCTCGGAGCCGGCACCGGCACCCTCTCGCGGGCGCTGCTCCACCGCTTCCCCACCGCTCACGTCACCGCGCTCGACCTCGATCCGGTCCTGATGACCATCGGGCGAGGCGCGCTCGGGGACGGCGCCGCCGAGCGCGCAGGCCACGATACCGCCCGCCGGCACGCCACCCCGGACCCTCAGGCAGCCGGCGCCCATCACCCGCACCTGACCTGGGTCCAGGCCGACCTCCGCTCACCAGACTGGCCCGCGCGCCTCGGGGACAGCCCCTCGTTCGACGCCGTCGTCTCGCTCGCCACCCTCCATCACTTCAGCCCGCGTGAGGTCGGCGCCATCTACGGCCAGCTCGCGCGGCTGATCCGCCCAGGCGGCCTCCTGCTCAACGCCGAAGGGCTCGCCGCTGGCCCGCCGTCGTCCAGGCTCGCCCGCTGCTTCGACGAGGCCCGCCGGCGTGGCTCGCCGCCCCCTGACGGCTGGTGGGAGGCCGTCGCCGCCGACCCGGCCTTCAAGGACGCCGTCTCCGAACGGGAGGCGCTGCGAGACCGGATGCGCGGGGCCGGCAGCAACAGCTCAGCCGAGGCCCATTGCCGTGCCCTCAGACGAGCCGGCTTCGCCGAGGCAGCCGTAGCATGGCGCTACCTGGACGAGGCGCTGGTAGTCGGGCTGCGCTGAACCCGAGTATCTGGCGTCAGGGTCGCCTGCGAGAGAGCGCGCTCGTGACCGTAGAGACAGTGGAGACGGGCGGGTGTGCGTCAGTTCTTTGTAGGGGCGCGATGAATCGTAGGGGCGCGATGAATCGCGCCCGTACCAGGGATGCTGCCTTGTACGGGCGCGATTCATCGCGCCCCCGTCCTGGCTCATCGCGCCCCCGTCCTGGCTCATCGCGCCCCGTCCTGGCTCATCGCGCCCCCGTCCTGGCTCATCGCGCCCCCGTCCTGGCTCATCGCGCCCCCGTCCTGGCTCATCGCGCCCCCGTCCTGGCTCATCGCGCCCCCGTCCTGGCTCATCGCGCCCCCGTCCTGGCTCATCGCGCCCCCGTCCTGGCTCATCGCGCCCCCCGTCCTGGCTCATGGCGAACCTTTGACGCGCACCCGAGACGGGCCGTGCCTGGGAACATCCGCCGCCCGTTCCGCGTTAACCCTGATGCCATGCGAGAGGATCGACCGATGGACGACACACAGCACGCCGGGGTCAGGCGCGCACTTCGCCGCGAGGCGCAGCGCCGCAAGGCCCGCCAGGGCATGCGCGTCAGCGCCCGCCCGGACGGGCTGCATCCGGTCACCTTTCAGCGCGTCCAGAAGCTGACCGGCCGGCGGCGCAAGAAGAAGGCTCGGGGTTGACGGCGAAGGCGGCGCACTGACAGAATCCGCCGACAAGCGCCGCCGGGTGCCAGAGTGCACGGGTCGGGAGACGGAGCGTCCGTACCCCCACCACCCAGCAGCTGCCGCCCATCATCCGTAGAGGCCCCCCGATGCTCGAACACCTGCCCCTGCCGATCTGGGCCATCGTCCTGATCGCTATCGTCGTCGTCATCCCCACCTTCGTCTTCATCACCGGCCGCAACGCCGAGGGCGGCCTGAAAGGGCGCGCCAGCCACGGCTGGGGCCGCTGGCGCGAGCTCTCGCAGAAGGCCGCGGACTTCCAGGCGCGCATCCTGCTGACCGTCTTCTACTTCACCCTGATGGTCCCGTTCGGCGTCGTGTTCGGGCTGCTCAAAGACCCGCTCCGCATCAAGCAGCGCCCGAGCGGCACCTACTGGATGGAGCGCAAGCCCTCCTCCGAGTCCCTCGCGGACGCCCAGCGCCAGTTCTGACGGGCGAGGGGCGAGGGGCGAGGGCGAGGGGCGCGATGAATCGCGCCCGTACCAGGGACGCTGCCTTGTACGGGCGCGATTCATCCGCCTCATCCTCGCCCCTCGCCCCTCGCAGTTGCCGTTACAACACCTGGGCTGTACATTCGCGCACAACTCCCCTCTCGATAGTTGACACCGTTCTAGAAAACGGGCATCCTGATGGCGGTGTAGATCGCGCTGGCCCACCCTGAGCCAGACGACAGCAGGTTCGGGAACCTGGCCGCCCCGCCGAGCGTCACTCGTCACACGACGAATGACCCACTCGGGCTAGAGCGGGACATCACGGCGACGCATCCGGCGCATGGCGCGGCGAGGACACCAACGGTCCGATGGCAGACCTGACCGGGCGAACGATCGGCTCGTACGAGCTCACGCGCAAGCTCGGACAGGGTGGCATGGGCGCCGTCTACGTGGGCATCCACAAGATGCTCCAGGTGCCCCGCGCCATCAAGGTGCTCCTGCCCACCGAGGTCGACGAGGCCGTCGTCGAGCGGTTCGTCCGCGAAGGCCAGATCTCGGCCAAGCTCAGCCACCCGAACATCGTCAAGATCTTCGACGTCAGCAACGAAGGCGACATCCACTACCTCGTCATGGACCTGGTGGAGGGACGTTCCCTGCTCCAGGTGCTGCGCGAGGACGGCGCCTTCACCGTCGAGCGGGCCGCCGCCATCCTCAGGCAGGTCGCCGACGCCCTGGACTACGCCCACGCCAGAGGCTTCGTCCACCGCGACATCAAGCCGTCCAACATCATCGTCGGCCCGGACGACCACGTCACCCTGATCGACTTCGGCATCGCCCGCGCGATGGACGAATCGCGCCTGACCAGAGTCGGCGTCGTCGTCGGCACCTTCGAGTACATGGCGCCCGAGATCGTCACCGAGGGCGGCGGCAGCCCCGGAGCTGACCGCTACGCCCTCGCGATCGTGGCGTACCAGATGCTGACCGGGCGGGTTCCCTTCACGGGCCAGTCCGCCCATCAGATCATGTACAAGCAGGTCCACGAGCCGCCGCCGCCGCCGACCAACTTCCGTGGCGACCTGCCGAAGGGCGCCGAGGCCGCCCTCCTCCGCGAGCTCTCCAAGGCGCCAGACGAGCGCTTCCCCTCCGCCCAGGCGTTCGTGGACGCCCTCGAGCGCTCTACCCGGCCGCAAGAGTACGAATCCCGCGCGACCACCATCTCCGACATCACCCGGCCCGGCCCCGGCTTCAACCGCCCGACGCCCGGCAGTGGCCAGACCCCCGTGCCGCGCTCGTCCCGCTCCACGCGCCCCGCGCCAGCGGCCACGTTGACCCCGCCCAGCGCACGCGTGCTGCCCCAGCCCACACCCCAGATGGGGACGCAGGCCGGCCCGCTCTCCGGCACCCAGTACGGACCCCGCTCCGCCACCGCCTACGGCGACCCGATGGCCTCCGGCGGATACGCCCAACCCCAGGCGACGCCGGTCCCACCGTGGCAGCAGACCGCGACCCCGCGCCCCGCCGCCGGCCCGAAGATCGGGCTGATCTTCGGCGTCGCGGCCGTCCTGATCGCGCTGATGGCCGCGATCACCGTCGTCACCCCGCTCCGGAACATGGTCGTCTCCACCATCGTCGGCGCAACGCCGACAGCCGCGCCAGCCGCCCAGGCAAAGCCCGGCGGCGCCACCACGCCCGCGCTGCAACCGCCAACCCAGACCCCCGTCATCATCACGGCGACGCCCCTGGCGGTGACCCCAGTCATCACGCCGGCCGCCCCGGTGACGCCGGCTCCGCAGGCGCCATCGGCAGCCCAGGCCCCATCGGCAGCCCAGGCCCCATCAGCGGCTCAGGCGCCCCAGACGCCGCTCTCCCCGAACCAGCGTCTCGCCCAGGCCCGCGACGCCGCCGACGCGAAAGATTACCCCTCCGCGATCAAGGCGCTGGACGATCTGGAGTCCGCCAACCCGCAGCCGGTCGGTTTCAAGGACGCCGCATACGAGATCCACATGGCGTACGCCCGCACTCTGCTAGACCAGGGCAAGGCGGACGAAGCGTACGCGCAGTTCGGCGCCGCGCTCAAGGCCCGCCCGAACGACCCGGCCGCCCTGGACGGCCAGAACCAGATCGTCCTCGTCAAGAACTACGCGGCGATGGAAGCCGCCTGGGGCAAGGACGACGAAACGGCGATCCGGGTGCTCGAAGACAATATGCGCATCAACCCGGACTTCCGCGAGACCAGACAGAAGCTGTACTCGTTGCTCATCGCGAAGGCGGACCGCCTGCTCGCGGCTGGCGAGCAAGACGCCGCGTTCACCGTGCTGATGCGGGCGCTGGACGTGCTGCCTGACGCTGGCGAGGCCCAGAAGCGGCTCACCCGATACACCCCGACGCCGATTCCGGCGCCGCCAACCGCGACCCCGGTCCCGTACGTCGCGCCAACCAGAGCACCGGCCGTCGTGCCGAACAATGGTGGTGGCGGCGGCGGCGGCGGCGGTGGTGGCGCCCCAAAGCCAAGCTGTCCGGGTGGGGTTTGCTTCTAGGCTCCTGCCTGACCCGGCACCCTCGGGGTCCGCGACAGACTCTTGACGGATTGAGGCGCTCATGCAATCATGCAACTCGGATATCGGAGTCATCAGGGGCTTTTGGGGCAATCGTCGGCAGCTCCGTGCTGCGCTCACAGCTCGAAACGATCTAAGATCGGGGGACTGAGCATGCGTTATCGGGAGATCGTAGGGCGTCTCGCCCTCGTCGCCGCCGTGTCGGCGACGGTCACCATGGGGCCATCGTCCGCACATGAGGCGTTCGGTCAAGGAGCACCGCTGGCCATTTGTGGCGGCCAGTCGGTCGAACAGCCGCAGTCCATCGGGCAGCCGAACGCCGACGGCTGGGTCAGCGATCAGGAAGCGCTGAATACCGGTGCTGAGGTCAAGCGGTACCAGTTTACCGTCAAGGAGCGGGGGACGGCGTACGTCTACGTCGGCGACCAGTGGTACGACCTGAACCTGGGGCTCTTCTCGATGAAGGAGCAGAAGGAGCTGGGCTGCTGGAACGTGCCGGTCGCCCAGGGCACGTCAACCGAATCCCAGCGGCGGAAGGTGCAGTTCATCCGTCCCGACGAGCGCGCCATCGAGGTCGCGCCAGGGGATTACGTCCTGACTGTCCGCACCGCCGACGGCGTGGCGCCGATCCCGTCGCGCAAGTTCACGGTGCGCGTCGCGGTTGGACCGACCGTCTGTGCTCTCATGCCGGCGAACATCCCCGATCCGACCTACCCGGACCTGAAGAACAAGCCGGAAAACCCGGACATCTTCCAGCTCGGCGTCTCGATCCAGCCAGGCGAGGCGGACCTCAGCCAGTTCTCCCTGATGAGCTTCAACGCCTACCTGTCGCCGCCGTACACCGACCTGTTCGACTTCCAGTGGGAGCTGGACGGCAAGGTCGTCGCGGGCGAGACCGGCCCGACCTTCCTGAAGCCGTACGCCGACCTGGCGAAGGTGCCGATGGGGCTGCACACGGTCAAGCTCACCGCGAAGGGCGCGCGTGAGTACAAAGATCCGACCGAGTCCCAGTACAACTTCACGCCGTTCAACGGCGAGTCTCGGACGGTCACCTGCCAGTTCCGGGGACCGGCCTGAGCCCATCAGCCCGTCCCGGTTGCCGACACAGGTAGCCGAAACAGGATCCAGAGAAGCGCGGCGTCTTGTACGCCGCGCTTCCTTGCTTTTCCGTGTCCGTTATACGGTGCAGCACAGGCCCAGGTCTTGCCGTGTCGGCTCGCCGATCGGCAGGGGGCATGACAGGGGGAGCAATGGAACCGACTGGACCGACTGGCGCACGGCGGCGCCGCTGGCGGACGACTCTGGCCGGAGCAGCACTGACGGCGGTCGTCGCGCTCTTCCCGGCCGCACCGGCGACGCCCAGCTACGCTGGCAGCCCGGCCGACGCACCGGCCCAGGCCGCCCGCGACCTCGGAGCGCCCCGCGCCGAAGGCGTCACCTTGATGGACTCGTTCGCCAGCTTCTCGCAGGCCAACGCCTACACCTTCCAGGTCCCGGACGGCTCATCCACCGTCCAGGTCTACGTCGGCGACCTCTGGTACGACGTCGAGGTGCTGCTGCTGAAAGCCTCCGGCCTGCCGTCAGACGCCGGCCAGTGGCGAAGCGTCGGCTGCAACAACGCAGCCGGCTGCGTCACGAGCGCACCGCCCTCGGCCCGCCGCCGGGTCCAGTTCTTCCAGCCCAAGGGAATCATCGAGACCGTCGAGCCGGGCAGCTACGCCGTCCTCGTGCGGCCGCGCAATGAGGACGCGTTCGACGCATCTCGGCGGTTCACCCTGCGAGTCATCGTGACCGCGCCAGTCTGCTCGGTCAACGCGGACGCCGAGAAGCGCTACCAGCTGGCGCTCGCCATGACGCCCTCGAAGCCCGGCCCGTTCGATCTGGTGACGATGACGGCGTACGTCTCGCCGCCGTTCGAGGATCTCTTCGAGTTTAGCTGGTCGGTGGACGGCCGAGGGATCGGCGCGTCCGGCTCGATCGCCCAAATGCCGGCGCTGGAGATCGGACGGGGAGGCAGCCACGAGGTACGCGTCACCGCGCGTGGCGCGCGCGCCTACCCAGACCCCGATCAGCCAGACGTCCCCCCGACGCTCATGGCCTCCTGCTCCATCTCCGTCAACTGACAGGGAAGCCCCACCCCCTGCCCCCTCCCCATTGCGATGGAGAGGGGGCAGGGGGTGGGGCTTCCTCAGCGTCAGGCGACCCACCGGCCGCTCGCGAACCAGGCCGCCAGGAACGCCAGCCCCAGCCCCGAGAGCGTGAAGTACGCGATCCGGACCCGTGGCCCCACCCGCAGCAGCAGCTCCCCGAGCACCAGATAGATCGGGAACAGCTCCGCCACCCGGCGCGGGTCCGAGTAGAGCGCGTGCCCGCCCGGCCCGTGCGCCATCAGGATGAACCCCATCCCGAGCGTCAGCGACGCCGCCAGCCCGACCGGCAGCATCCGCCACGCCAGCGCCGCCGCCGCCAGACCGCCGATGACGTACGTCAGGTCGTGCCACGCCACCGCGTGCGAGAACCAGTCTGAGGGGATGCCGCGTCCCACCACCGCCGCCATCAGCCCGTCGTAGAAGACCGCCCACGGGTAGGTCAGGTAGTCCGTCCAGCCCTCCCAGTAGACGTCCGTGTACGTCCTGACGATCCGCATGCTGTCCTGGCGGAGCGCCAGGTAGCTCAGGAACGAGAGCATCCCGACCGGCACGAGCGCCAGCCCGGCCAGCGCCTCGACGATCTCACGGCGGGACCACGGACGGCTCAGCAGGACCGTGAACAGGAAGGCCGGCACGAACACCCAGCCGAGCGGCCGCGTCGAGAGGGCGATCGCGAACGCCAGCCCGGACCAGAAGAAGCGACGCCGCAGCGCCAGGTACGAGCCAGCTGCCGACGTGAAGATGAACAGCGCCTCCGGATAAAACGAGACGTTGAAGAACGACATCGGGAACAGGAAGTACGCTGCCGCCGTGACGAGCCCCAGTCGATGGTCGCCACGCAGCCGCGCCAGCTTGTACAGCATCAGCCCGCCAGCCGCGAACGCGCAGATCGAGACCAGCGCCCCCACTGTCGGCAAGTCGCCGTGCGCCAGCCCGCTGAGCCCGCGCACCAGCAGCGGATAGAACGGGAAGTACGCCCGCTCGTCGCCGATGTCGGAGTAGCCGCTCTGCGCGATCACCAGATAGTAGCTGCCGTCCCAGCGCGTGAACATCGCGCGGACGTCGCCGGCTCGGTCCCACAGGTCATCCGGGACGCCCTCACCCCAGCCCCTGATCGGCGCCAGCAGGCGGATACCCAGGACGTACCCTGCCAGGTAGATCAGAGCGGCCGTCGCAAGACCGCCCAGACCCACCAGCAGCCACCAGCGGGCCGGCTGCGCCAGACTCTTCAACGACGGCGCCTCACGAGCGGGCGCCCACCAGCGAGCGTCCGACGCCCACGACTCGATCGGCGAGCGCGGATGCACCCGCGTCCCGAGGGTGACGTCGCCGTCGGAAACCATCGTCGCACCCGCGGTCAACGGCTCAACCGACATACCACTGCCTCGCCAACTGCGCGACGTTCGTCGCCAGAGAATCGAGCGTCCGACTCGACCGAACAGGGTGCCGTGGCAGCTCTCGCGTGTTCGTCAAGATCGATCACCTGTACGGGATGCTCCGCTGGCACGCAGCCCTGATCCATCAGAGCCGGCCGGACCGGGCTGTGTCGCTTCCTGCACGACGCACGGCCTGCCCCCACAGCACACCGCCCGCTTCCCGCAGTGTAGTGATACAAAGTTCATAACCCGTTGAGCATGGGTGGTGAGACGGTAACCGGGCGTGCCGCGAAGGAGTCGACGCCGACTCGATACGCTTGTGTCAACGCAGCGGCAGCGGTATTATAAGCACGTCTGTCGCGGACGTGAGACGTAACGTCCGCATGAGCGCGACAGGCCATCCATGAGGCGGCGGATCCCCCGCCCCTCCAGGCGCCAGCGGGCGCGTCGAGCGGCCAGTGCTTCTGCACCGGGTGGCGGAGCATGGGCGCGCCAGATCCCGCTCCCCTTCGAGTCGGGCCAGCAGTCGCCCCGTCGCCGCGGTCCGGCCGCCCTCGCGTCGAGCGGTGGCAAGCGCCCCCCGCCCGATGGCCGTCACCCCCTCAGCACCGCTGCGCCGAAGGTCGTCAGTCAACCCGCCGTCGGGCTCGCCCAGCCCCGCGCCGACGGCCCCAGACGGCCGCTGACGACTGACTTTCGCGCCAACAACGCCTTCTCAACTCGATCTCATCGACGGTTACTGAACTGCGCAAGGAGAGACCGGTGGACGGTATCCGTACTCGCACGCTTGCGCCGGTGGCAGCCATCGCGCTGCTCGGGATGACCGCGGCCTACGTGCAGTTGACGCCCACCCCGGGCTACACCAGCTCCGCTCCCGCCCAGGCGTCGGCGCAGGGCTCGCGGGCGGATGCCCCGGCCCGGGCAGCAGCCACCCCACCGGCCGCCCCGACCCAGCCCCGCGAGCAGGTCGTCACCGCCCGGCGCGGCTCCATCACGGACACCATCACGTTGAGCGGCCGGATCGGCGCCGCCGACGAAGTGCCGCTCTCCTTCCCTTCGCCCCAGCGCGTCGGCGCGGTCAACGTCGGCCCTGGCGACACCGTGACCGAGGGACAGGTGCTCGTCGAGGCCGATCAGAGCGACCTCGCAAAGTCGCTGGGGGCCGCCCGCGAGCGACTCGCCGCCGCCACCTCGAAGCTGCGGCAGGCCCAGGACGCCGCCGGCAAGCAGCAGAGGCGGACCGAGATCCGCCAGACCCTCGCCACCAATCGCGCGCAGCAGGGCGTCCTCGACGCCGAAGCCGGCCTGCGTCAGGCCGAGGCCGCCTACGAGAAGATCAAAGGCGGCGCATCCACCGCCGAGCGCCGCGCTGCCGAGACCGCCGTCTCCTCCGCCCGGGCCGCGCTGGTCCGCGCCGAAGCGGATCTGAACAAGCTCCGCGAAGGCACCGACGACCTCGAGCTGCGGCAGGCGCAGCAGAGCGTGATGGTGGCCCAGGTCGCGTACCAGAAGGCCCAGGATGACTACCAGAAGCTCCAGAACGGCCCGGACCAGACGGCCCTCCGCGCCGCCGAGCGCGACTTCCTGACCGCCCAGAACGGGCTGATGCGCGCCCAGGCCGATCTCCAGAAGCTGGCCCAGCCTGACCCGGTCGCGCTCACCGCCGCCCAGCGCGAGGTCGACCGGGCACGGTCCGCCCTGCGCGTCGCCGAGCTGGCCGCCACCTCGCCGGGCATCCGCTCCTCGTCCTCGTCCTCGTCCTCGGCCGCCATCGACGCCGCGTCCAACCGCGCGATGCAGGCCGAGCGCCAGAACGCCGTGACCACCGCCCGCATGGCGTACCAGACCGCCCAGGAACGGCTCCAGGCGATCCAGGCCGGGCCGCCCCCGTACGAGCTGATCATCGCCCAGCGCAACGTCAGCACCGCCCAATCAGCCGTCGATTCGGCGCGGGACCGCCTGGCCGAGGCTCGTCGCGGGCCGGACGCGTTCACGCTCACCCAGGCCCAGATGGCCGTCGAGACCGCGCGCCTTGCCTACGAGACGGCTGCCGCTCGCGAGAGCAAGCTGCTCCAGGGCGTCGGCGGCGACCAGATGAACGCCGCCCTGACCGCCCGCGACAGCGCCGAGTCCGCCGTGCGCACCGCCGAGGCTCAGCAAGCCGAGCTCCTGTCGCGCCCGAGCGCGAACGACCTGGCGACGGCCGAAGAATCGCTCCGGAAGGCGCGCGACATCCTGGCCCAGGCCCGCGTCGAGGCGAACCTGCCCCCAGACGACCCCGCCGAGCAGAGCACTGACACCCTGGCCGTCCTCCAGCAGGTGGTGGACCAGGAGCAGCTGGCGGTCAACTCGCTCGAAAGCGACATCGTCAACGCCCGCGTCATCGCTCCGTTCGACGGGCGTGTCGTCGCCGCCAACGTCCGCCCAAAGGAAGGCGTGGACGCTGGCAAGGCTGTCGTCATTCTCGCGCGTACGGACGCCAGGCCGCTGGTGCTCGCGGACGTGCCGGCCACGGACGGCGCACGGTTGACCGTCGGCCAGCAGGCGACCATCCGCTACGGCGGCGCCAGCTCCGGCGAAGTGGACGCCCCGATCGGCGAGATCACCGGCCTGCCGGGCGGGCTGGTGCACCTCAGCCTCGAGCCAGCCTGGGCTGGCGCTCCACCAACACTCGGCTCGCCGGCCAGCATCCTGATCCTGGCGGACCAGCGCGCGGATGTCGTCGTGGTGCCGGAGGCGGCCCTGCGCGGCGCCGGCAAGACCCGCACGGTTGACGTCCTCGACGGCGACGAGCGGCGCCAGATCCAGGTCACCGTCGGCCTCGTGGCGGGCGGCGACGCCGAGATCCTCTCTGGTATCTCGGAAGGCACGCGGGTGGTGCTGGCCCAGTAGTCGGCCGGCCCGCCGTACCGCGCCCGGTTACCCGTGTTACGGGTAACTATTTCTCAACGCGCCTGTGACGGCTCTGTAAACCACGCCGAGCCATCATGGTGTAGACACCGCACTCGGGCTTGCGTTCGCGCACCGTGTCGCGGAAAGGCAACCATTACCGCGCGCCAGGGCGACACCCAGCCTCCTTCAGGAGAGCAGAAGTGTGTCGAAATGGCGGTAGCTACCCTCCGTTCAGCCCGACGCGGCTGCGCGAGCAGGCAGGCTCTCCCTGAGCAGCCCCACGCCACGGCGGCCCCACCTGGGCCGCGCAACCCCGACTCAACGCGGTTGCGGCGTGAAGAGACCCCAACGGCGCCAGCCCCTGTGGCGCCACGAAAGGTGCGTGATGGAGGCGGTCTTTCTCGATCGCGACGGCGTCATCAACGAGAACCGTCCCGATCACGTCAAGAGCTGGGCCGAGCTGGAGCTCCTGCCGGGCGCGGTGGACGCCATCGCGCGGCTGGCGCGGGCCGGCGTCCCGGTCTTCGTCATCACCAACCAGGCCATCGTCAACCGCGGGCTCGTCTCGCGCGAGGTTGTGGAGGAGATCAACGCGCGGATGGTCCGCGAGATCGAGGCGCACGGCGGGCGGATCGCCGACATCGCGTACTGCCCGCACCGCGACGACGAGGGCTGCGAGTGCCGCAAGCCCCAGCCGGGCCTGCTGGTCACGCTGGCCCGCAAGCACGGCATCGACCTCGGAGACTCGGTGCTGATCGGCGACGCGCTCACCGACATGCAGGCCGGCCGCGCCGCCGGCTGCGACACCGTCCTGGTGCTCACCGGGCGCGGGCGCGCCCAGCTCTCGCTCATCACCGCGTCGGATCTCGACGCGCTCACCGTCGCCGCCGACCTGGAGGACGCGGTGAGCCTGCTTCTCAGTCGACAACGGGTACTCGCGTAAGAGGAGACGGTACTTCATGCGGGCTATGGTTACGGGCGGCGCGGGCTTCATCGGCTCGCACATCGTCGATCTGCTGATCGCCGAACGGCACGACGTCTCGATCGTCGACAACCTCTCGACCGGCAAGCGTCAGAACATCCACCCGGACGCGCGGTTCTTTGAGACCGACATCCGCGCGGCCGAGATCGCGCACATCCTGCGCGACGAGCGGCCCGAGGTCGTCTTCCACCAGGCTGCCCAGAGCGCCGTCAAAGTCTCCACTGACGACCCGAAGTACGACGCCGACGTCAACATCGTCGGCATGATCAACCTGATGGAGGCGTGCGCCGCCGCTGGCGTCCGCAAGGTGATCTTCGCCTCGTCTGGCGCGACCTACGGCAACCCGCAGTACCTCCCGATCGACGAGAAGCACCCGCAACGGCCCGAGTCGCCGTACGGCATCTCGAAGATGGTCACGGAGCACTACCTCCACTACTACGCGCTGGATCGAGGCGTAACCTTCACCGCCCTGCGGTACGGCAACGTCTACGGCCCGCGCCAGGACCCGCACGGCGAGGCCGGCGTGGTCGCGATCTTCTCCCGCATCCTGCTGGACGGCGGCGTCCCGACCATCCACTGGGACGGCAAGCAGACCCGCGACTACGTCAGCGTCTACGACATCGCGAAGGCGAACCTGGCGGCGGCCACCCGTGGCGACGGCAACTGCTACGGCATCGGGACCGGGCGGGGCACCTCGGTGAACAAGCTGTACGGCAACCTCTGCGACGTCTTCGGACGCCAGATCGAGCCGAAGCGTGCGCCGCGCCGCCCCGGCGACCTGCGCCACGCCTACTTCGACTGCACGCGCGCCCACCAGGAGCTTGAGTGGTACCCGACCGTCGAGCTCTGGGACGGGCTGGCCCGCACCTTCGAATCGTTCGCCGCCGATACCGCCGCCGCGCCCGTCGCGAGCGCGCGCTAGTCAACAGCCCTCACCCCGAAAGGGCGCAATGAATTGCGCCCCTACAACGATCACCTAGTACGGGCGCAATTCATTGCGCCCCCTGGCATCGCGCCCGACGGGCAGCGGGCTGGACGGGTGAGGGCTACCCACCGATCTGGAGAGGTGACCTCGTGGGGAAAGCTGTCGTCCTGGGGGCCGGACCGGCCGGACTCGCAGCGGCCTGGAAGCTGAGTGAGGCCGGCTGGAACGTCGAAGTCCTCGAAGCGGCGCCGTTCGTCGGCGGCCTCTCGCGCACCATGCGCGAGGGCGGCTACCTGTGGGACTTCGGCCCACACCGCTTCCACTCGGCCAACTCGGCCATCCTGAATGAGATCAAGAAGATCACGGGCGACATGCCCACTCGGATCTGCAAGACACAGGTCTACTTCGGCGGCAAGTTCTACACCTACCCGCTCTCGGCCGGTAACCTGTTCAAGAGCCTCTCGCCGGTCCTGGGCGCGGCCTGCTTCTTCGACTTCCTGACCACCTGGATTCGGAACAAGATCAAGCCGGCCGAGGACTCCTCCTTCGAGGCCTGGGTCGTCAACCGGTTCGGGCGCCGCCTCTACGACGTCTACTTCGGCCCCTACACCGCCAAAGTCTGGGGCCGCGACCCGAGCAAGCTCGCCGCCAGCTGGGCCGCCCAGCGCGTCGCGGTGGTGGACCTCTGGGACCTGATCCTCCGCGTCGTCAAGCTACGCCGCGAGGACAACGACTTCCACCACTCGCCGTTCAAGGCCGAGTTCTACTACCCCGAGCAGGGCGTCGGCGCCATCTACGAGCAGATGGCCGAGACCATTGAGGCGAGCGGCGGCACGATCAGCTTCGGCTCGCGGGTCAAGGGCCTGCGCACCGAGGGCGACCGGGTCACCAGCGTCATCGTCGAGCGGGACGGCCAGACCCAGGAAGTCGCGGCCGACTACGTCGTCTCGACCATCCCGGTCTCGACGCTGGTCAAGTCGCTGGAGCCGGTCGCGCCGGACGACGTGCTCGCCGCCGCCAACCAGATCCAGTTCCGCGCGATGGTCTTCCTCTTCCTGAAGCTGAACCGCGAGAGCGTCACCGAAGACCACTGGATCTACTTCCCGGACCCCAAGACGATCTTCAACCGCATCTCCGAGATGAAGAACTTCTCCGACGAGGCCGCCCCGGACGGCATGACCTCGCTGACCGTCGAGATCAGCTGCGACGTCGGCGACGCCATCTGGAACACCCCCGAGGAGGAGCTGTACCGCAAGTCGGTGCAGGGGCTGGTCGAGTCTGGCCTGATCCGCGAGGACGAGGTGGTCGGCCACTTCTTCAAGCGCACCTCGAACGCCTACCCCACCTACGACCTCAAGTTCGAGTCGAACCTGGGCCGGCTGGCGTACCACCTGGCCTCCTGGCCGAACTTGATCGTCTGCGGACGGCAAGGCTTGTTCCGCTACATCAACCAGGATCACGCCATCGAGATGGGCTTCTGCGCCGCCGAGGAGATCGTGTCCGAGAAGGTCGGCACGATGGTCGGTCGGGTCGGCTCCGAGCCAGTCTACTTCGGCTAACAGCACGGCCTCGCATACGGGAGAGACACACCCTATGTCCAAGATGATCGAGCTCAATGTCGTGGCGACGCCGCCGGCCACCACCGAGCCGGCGTGCGGCACCGGCATCGAGCACAACATGGGCACCCGCCGGGTCGTCGGCGCGCGGCCGGCCCGCTACCCTGACGCCGGCCCGGCGATCCGAGCGGCCCGCCAGACCCCGGTCTCGAAGGTGGACGTGCTGCTGGTCAACCCGCCCTCGCCGGACGGCGCGATCTGGATTCGCAGCCAGCACCGGGTCGGCCGGCGCTCCCGTGAGAACATGATCTGGCCGCAGGTCTCACTCGCGCAGCTGGCCGCGATGGTCCACCCCGAGTACACCGTCGAGGTCGTGGATGCCATCGCCGAGCGGATGACCTGGGCCGAGTTCGAGGCGCTGCTGCGGGACCGCCGCCCGAAGTTCTACATCACCCAGGTCACCGCCCCGACGCTGACCAACGACATGTACGGCGCCTTCCTCGCCAAGAGCATGGGCGCCTGGACAATGGCGTTCGGCACGCACGTCACCCCGATGGTCCGCGAGACCCTTGAGCCGTATCCGGCCCTGGACTTCGTGCTCCGTGGTGAGCCGGAGTACACGTTCAAGGAGCTGGTCGAGACGCTCGGCCGGATGAACCCCGAGGACCCGGAGCCGGACCTCTCGCAGATCCTCGGGCTCGGCTGGCGCAACAACGGCGAGGTCGTCGTCAACCAGGACCGCCCGTTCGTCGGCTCCCTGGACGACCTCCCGATGCCGCTGCACCATCTCCTGCCGCTGGAGAAGTACAAGATCCCGCTGGTGAAGGGGGCGTACACCTTCATCGTCACCAGCCGGGGCTGCACGGCTGGCTGCACCTACTGCATCAAGCACGTCAGCTATCAGTGGTCGGTCAGGCTGCGCTCGCCCGAGAAGATCGTCGAGGAGCTCCACATCCTGAAGCGGCTCGGGATCAACAACATCCACATGTACGCGGACCTGTTCACGGTCAACCGCGAGCAGGTGGTCGAGATCTGCAAGCTCATCATCCGAGACGGCTTGAAGATCCGCTGGACCTGCAACAGCCGCGTGGACTACGTGGACGCCGAGATGCTCGACCTGATGGGCAAGGCCGGCTGTTGGATGATCTCCTGGGGCATCGAGTCCGGCAACGAGGCGATCCTCAAGAACGCCCGCAAGGGCGCCGACCCGAAGAAGGCGATGCGGGCGCTGACCTGGGCCAAGCAGGCCGGCATCAAGAACTGGGGCTACTTCATCATCGGCCTCCCCGGCGAGACCGAGGCCACGATCCGCGAGACCATCGACTTCTCGAAGAAGCTGCCGCTCGACCTGGCCCTCTTTCACGTCGCCGCTCCCTATCCGGGCACCCCGTTCTTCTTCCAGGTGATGGAGAACGGCTGGTTCCGCGAGGGCACCCGCTGGGAAGAGGTGGACATGGACCGCTCGACGGTCCTGGACTATCCGGACATGAAGGCGGAGGATCTCGAACGCTGGCAGAAGCAAGCCTGGCGCGAGTGGGCGTTCCGGCCCGGCCCGGCCATGACCTACCTGAAGATGCTCGCCACCCCGGGCGCCTTGAAGTCGGCCATCGAGGTCGGCGTCCGACACCTCGTCTGGGCCAAGAGCTAGCCTCCCTCTCCCCGCCCCCGTTTCCGGAGCTCACCATGCAGGCTGACACCGTCTCACAAGCGCTCTCGCAGCGCCGCGCATCCTCCGCGCGACTCAGCGTCTCGTGGCCACTGGTCATCGGGACGCTCGTCGTGCTGGACACGGCGGCGCTGCTACTCGCGTTCGCGGTTGCCTATCTGATCCGCTTTCGCACGGCGTTGCCCCTCTTCCGCGAGGGCACCGACTCCGTCGATTTCTATAGCACCGTCGCGATCTGGGCGTTACCAGTCTGGCTGCTGATCTTCGGCTTCTCCCGCCTCTACGACCGCAAGATCCTGTTCACCGGCTACGCTGAGTACGCGCGCGTTGGCAGTGCCTGCACTGCCGGCGCGTTCGCAATCGTCCTCATCTCGTTCCTCTACGACACTCCCAGCATCGCCAGAGCGTGGCTGCTGATCGTCTGGGTCTCCGCGATTGCGCTCGTCTGGACGGCTCGCTTCGTCGCCCGCCGGATGATGCAGCGGCTCCGCACACGCGGCCACCTGCTCGCCCCCACCCTGATCGTCGGGGCGGACGGCGAGGGCGCGGCACTCGCGGCCCAATTGTCGGACGACCCCGGCGCTGGCGCCAGCCTGATCGGCTTCGTGGAAGGCTCCGCGCCCTCCGGCAAGCTCGAAGTGGGCGGGCTGCCCATCGTCGGCCACATCGGCGACCTGGCCCAGCTGGTGGACGACTTTGGCGTCGAGCAGGTCATCATCGCGAACGGCG
>JAXLXF010000044.1:0-63161 GCA_046328125.1 Chloroflexota bacterium | reverse complement strand
CGATCGGCTCGGCGAAAAGGCCCTGGTCGGGCGTAACGGACGGGGCGAGCGGGCGGGCGTGACCCTGCCTGACGATCATCTCCTCGGCCCAGCCGCCGGGCCGCTGCTGGCCGTACATGGTGAACTGACGACAGCGGCTGTACCGCCCGAGCAGGCAGTGCTTGCAGGCGCCACAACCGCCGATTGGCCGCACCGCCACCAGCTGGCCGGCGCTTAACCCCTTCACGTCCGCGCCGACCTCAAGCACCGAGCCGCACACCTCGTGGCCCTTGACGCTCGGAACGTGCGGCGACGGCCATTCGCCTTTCCAGGTGGCGATGTCGGAGCCGCAGATGCCGGAGCGCTCCACGCGCAGCCGCACCTCGTCCGCCGCGAGCGCGGGCGACGGTCGGTCGACGACCTCCAGCTGGCCGGTGCCGTGGAACAGGACGGCGCGCATCGATCCTCCTGAACGAGTTTGGTGAGTTGATCCGGACAGGAGCTCTCAGCGGCCGATCAGACCAACTTGACAAGCGGTCTTTCCATGACGCCTGCTGCGGACCGAACGTGCGACTGCTGAATGCCACAACATCGAAACGGTCTCTGGGCTTCGGCGTCTTTACCTGGAGCGCCTGCCTTCAACGGCAGGCGAAGATGAGGTCGATCTCAAGCTCCTTACCGTCGCCAAGATTGTACTTACCAATCGTGTCCGTCCGCACAAGTACGCCGTCATTCTGCTGGACCATCACGTTCACAGCATAGATGTCCTTATAGTCAGACTTCTTTGAAGCTTCGTACCGGACTGCCCGACATTCCTTCGGACCCGAATTGTTCCGTAGCAACACATCGAAGCTGAGTTCGTAGGCGCCGGGTGATAGATCCTTAAACGCATAAATGCCATCCGAATTGCTTGTCGTGCTGAGTTTGCCACTAGGCAGAGACGAGGACGCGATCATTGCGTTTGCGCCTTGAATTCCCGCACCCGTGGCCTTCCAGTGAACTCGTCCGCCGATGCTCCCAAGAGCGATCGTGGGCGAAGGGGACGGAGTTGGCGAGGGCGCGGTGGCTGCGGCCGACGTGGCTCCGGTAGATGACGGTTCACCAGTAGTCGAGCATGAGGCCAAAGGCAGCACAACGCACGTCATTGCGATTACGAAGTATCGCGATAGCCGACCGCCAGGCATTGCTCGCATCCCATTGCTCCCAAATCTCGAAGATCTGACCGATAGACTATCATGGAGCTCGTGCTTTGTCATCAAGCCACGATGCTCTCGCGTCACGGATTCATTGAAGTCGGGGATCCCGTGGCCCGATGAATCGTTGTGACCATGACAGAAAGAAGCCAGCTCAAATCGTACGTTCAGCCCGAAGGGGTGAATTGAATTGACCATCGAATCAGAACCGATTAGCACGATTGTGCGACAGCGCTTCGGGCTGACGCCGAGGCCAGCCCAGCTTGCCCTGATCGAGCGGTCGCTGGCAGGACAGTCGTCGCTCGGGGTGATGCCGACCGGATCCGGCAAGAGCCTCACCTATCAGGCCGCCTCGGCGCTCCTCGACGGCACGGTCCTCGTCGTCTCGCCGCTCATCTCGCTGATGCGCGATCAGGTCGAGAAGGCCCGCGAGGTGGTGCGCGTGGCGCGGCTCGACTCGACGCTGGAGCGGGGCGAGGCGAGCGACGTGCTGCGCGATCTGGCGCGTGGACGTATCGACCTGCTGTACGTCGCGCCCGAGCGGCTCGCCAACGAGCGGTTCTTGTCAGCGCTCTCCAGGATCGCCGTGCCGCTGCTGGCCGTGGACGAAGCCCACTGCATCAGCGCCTGGGGCCACGACTTCCGGCCCGACTATCTACGGTTGCCGCTCTTGCGGGCCGACCTGGGCAATCCCCCGGTCCTGGCCCTGACCGCCACGGCGCCGCCGGCCGTCCAGGCCGACATTCAGGAGACCCTCGGGGTGCCGCCGGATGGGCTGGTCAACACCGGCGCGCGGCGGCCGAACCTGGCGCTGCGGGTCGAAGCGCCCCGCGACCGCGAGCGCCGGCTCCTGGAGCTGGTGCGCCAGGACGGCCGCGCGCCGACCATCGTCTACGCGCTCCGGCAGGCCGACACCGAGCGGCTCGCCGCGCTGCTCGATCAGGCTGGCGTCGTCGCACGACCGTACCACGCCGGTCTCGCCCCGGAGATTCGCGCCGAGACCCAGGACGCGTTTCTCCGCGACGAGATCGCCTGCGTGGTCGCCACCATCGCGTTTGGGATGGGCGTGGACAAGCCGAACGTCCGGCGGGTGATCCACGCCCATGCGCCGCGCAGCCTGGAAGGGTACGTCCAGGAGGTCGGGCGGGCCGGGCGCGACGGTCTGCCCGCCGAGGGGATCTTCCTGTACGACGAGAGCGACCTGCCGGCCCTGGCGAACTTCGTGGAGGCGAAGGTGCCCGGCGAGGAGCAGGTGCGGGGGGCGCTCAACACGGCGTTCACCTCGAAGGAGACGCCGGACGTGGTTGCGTTCAACCCGTACACTGTTGGCGACCAGTACGACATGGACGCGGTGGCGGTCAGGACGTTGTTCGCGCGGCTGGAGCTGCGTGGCATCGTGCGGGCGCTCACGCCAGCGTACGACACGTATCAACTGCCGCTCAGCCACGATGTGGACGCGACGGCGACGGCGCTCGGGGAGCGGGACGGCGACGCGTGGCGCTCGCTGATGGGGCAGGCACGGCGTGGGCGAGTCTGGCAGACGCTGGAGCTGCGCGAGGCGGCCCGCGCGGCCGGCCTGCCGATCGCCTCGGCGCTGGCGGTGGTGCGGCGCGCCGAGGAGGACGGCGGCGCCGAGATGCGGCCCTCGGGCGTCCTGCACCGATTCCAGGTGCTGAGGCGGCCAGATCGCCAGGTCGACACGCCGGCCCTGCTGACGTCTGTCCGGGATGCCGTCGAGGGGGAGCGCCGGCGGTCGGCGGCGGTGCGGAGCTACGTGCTGACGCGTGCCTGTCGGCAGGTACACGCGGTGGCGTACCTCGGGGACGCGGACCTCAGCCCCTGCGGCATCTGCGACGTCTGCTCCGGCCAGCCGCCGCTCGACGAGTCCCGCCTGCCAGTCCGTGACTGGCGGCGGGACTTCAACAGCCGCGCGGTGCACGAGATGGCCGCTCAGATCGGATCGGACGAGGTCGCCATTGCGCGCGCCCTCTGTCAGATCTCCACCACGCGGTCACGCCCGTACCGCAAGCACCGGGCGTGGGGCAGCCTGGAGCGGGCGCCCTACGCCGAGGTGCTTGCCCTCGTCCGCGAGACCCTGGCGGGCCGTCGCCAGTAGGCTACGGCCCCTCGACCAGACCCACTTCGCCAGTCGGCGAGACGCCCACGATGCCGCGCGTCCCGAAGGCGTCCGGGCTCTCGTCGGCGTCGTCGGGGCCAGCTGGCGGACCCTGGCGGCGCTTGCCGTTCAGCTCCTCCACCTCGATCGCCAGGAGTGAGGTGATCGCCAGATCCTTGTCGGACGGCGCGCGGTAATGCTCGCCGACGGTGCGACCGGGGAAATAGCGGCGTGTCATCCGCTCCAGAACGGCTTCCTTCTCGTCACGGTCCTCGACCTCGCGGGCGGTGCCGAATGCTACCGCGCTGCGGTAGTTGGCCGAGTGATAAAGGGCGTCGCGCGAGGCGATCAGGCCGTCCATCAGCGTGACCTCGACACAGATTCTCTGACCGGCCCGCATCGTGCGCGGCAGCCGTCCGCCCTTCTGGCCGTGGACGTAGATGACGTTGTTCTCGTAGTGGTACAGCATCGGGATCACGAACGGCTGGCCGTCCACGACGAACCCGACGTGCGCCAGAATGGCCTTCGACAGGATCTCCTCTGCCTCGTCGGGGACGGCGCGCTCGGGATGAGTGCGAATGCGGGCGCGTTCGGAGACGCTCATCAGCCTGGTCACTCCTGCTGGTGTTGTGGGGAGTGTACTGGCTGATGCGGTCCCACAAAAGATCCAGTATCGACCAGTTCGGTGGGACCACTTCAACGGTGTGGCGGTCAGTCGTTGGGCATGTCGAAATCGGCGCCTTCCAGTGCCACGTCGGGGCTTGAAAGCCCCGCCTACCGTCATGGCGTCGCGCTGCGACGCCGAAGCATGCCACCCTGTCGCAGAGCGACAGCTGATTGTAGACGCGTACTTCAGTCCACGGACTCCCAGCCGTCACGCACTCACGGCTCAGCCGTCACCTGCCGGTACACCGCGACGGTCCGCGCGGCGATGCTGGCCTGGGTGAAGCACTCCAACACCCGCGCCCGGCCGCGCCGCGCGAGCTCCTCGCAAAGCGTCCGGTCGTCCAGGAGCCGCTGGAGCGCCGACCTCAGCGCGTCCACGTCGCCTTCTGGGGCGACCAGCCCGCCGTCCCCGATCACGTGCGGGATCTCGCCGCTGTCCGAGCCGACGACGGGCACGCCACACGCCATCGCCTCCTGGAGGATGCGCCCAAACTGCTCCTTCCAGCTCGGAATCGTCAGCGAAGGCAGCGCCAGCACGTCCAGTTCGCGCAGGAGACCTGGCACCTCGGTGGACGGCACGAACGGCTCGACGCTCACCCGGTCCTCGATGCCCAGCTGTCGTGCGCGCGGCGGGATCATGTCGCCCAGGACGCCCGACCCGACCAGCCGCAAGCGCCAGTCGCCGGTCAGCCTGGACGCGGCCTCCAGGAGGAGCATCGTCCCTTTCTCGGGCGTGAGGCGCCCCACGTGCCCGATTGTGAACGGTCGTTTGGGGTCGTCCGACGCCCGGTCCGACGGCGAGAACAGGTCTGGGTCCACCCCGAACTGGGGTATGACCGTCGCCGGACCGCGATACCCCTTGGCACGCAGGACGTCCACGGCCTCGGCGTTGCCGGCGACGGCGTGGCGCGAATGGCTGTAGACGTACCGCTCGAACCAGCGAAACGGCGGAGGATACCGTCGCAACAGGTTCTGCCAGGTGAAGAAAAGGGGCCGGGCGCCGGCGGCCAGCGCGTGGTGCGTCGCGAGGACCGTCGCCAGGTTGTACGGCTCCTCGTCCACGTGGACGACGTCCGGACGGAGATCGCGCAGGATTCGGCCCAGGGTCGGCAGGTGGAAAAGGTGGAAGCTGCCGTCGAAGCGGATCGGCACGAGGATCGTCCGGTACCCCGCGACGAACCCGGGCTGGTACCGCTGCCCGCCCCACGCCTTCGGGATGACGGCGACCAGCTCCACGTCCGGGTGGGCCGCGATCTCCTCGAGCTTCCGCTGGTACGCCCCGACCACCAGCGCCTTCGAAACCATCACCACACGCACAGACAGACTCCTCGTTTGGAGCACAGTCGTGTTGACGACTCCCCCTCGCCCGCGCACGGGAGAGGGGGGCGGGGGGTGAGGGGGCTTCCCTGCACGCCGACTGGCCTACCAGCCGGAGCCGTAGTCGCGGCGCTCGGCGTCGTCGGTGCAGGTGGGGCAGGCGGCGCTCTCCAGGGTCGGCACGTAGCCCCACTCGTCGTTCCAGGCGACGCCGCCCCGAAAGTCCCAGCCGGCCTCCTGCACGACGTACGGTCGCTCGCAGAACTTACAGGCCGGCAAGCACTCGCGGTGAAACAGCATCGACCCGATCCCGATGTGCGGGTCGTGAACCTCGTGGCCGCAGACAGCACAGACGTCGATCATGGGGGGTGAGTGGCAGGGTCGAATGTGGACGAGGCGTCGTCGGTAATCGCGAAAACGCCCGCATCCAGCCGTCTACCGACCGGCCATGATCTCCTTGACTGCCGACGTCGCCGCCGCCGACAGGATTCGCGCCTCGCCAGCCAGCGAGATCATCGACGCGCCGCGATCGTGCCACTTGCGCGCGTGCTCGACCGAGCCGACCATCAGCCCGGAGCCGATGCCGTTCTTCTTCGCCGCCGCGATCACCTTGTCCACCGCTTCGTCGAACTTCGGGCTCGGGTGGTCTAGCTGCGCCCCCAGGCCCATCACGCCAGTCAGATCTTGTGGACCGACGAAGGCGCAGTCCACACCCGGGACGGCCAGGATCGCCTCGGCGTTCTCGACAGAATCGACGGTCTCGATCTGGATGCAGACGAAGATCTCGTTGTTGGCGTTCTTGAAGTAGGTCGGGGAGTCGGTGTTCCAGGCGGCGCCGTTGCGCCCGCCGGCGAAGCTGCGGATGCCGTCCGGCGGGTACTTGCACGAGCGGACCACGGCGGCGGCCTGCTCGGGACTGGTGACCATCGGGGCGATGATGCCCATCGCGCCGAGGTCGAGGGCGCGCTTGATGTTCTCGTCCGACGAGCTCGGGACGCGGACCAGCGGCGCGCAGCCCTGGGCGCCGACCACCGCGACCATCGCCATCGCCGTCTCCCAGTTGGTCGGGGCGTGCTCCAGGTCGATGGTGAGCCAGTCGAAGCCGGCGAGCGCCATCGACTCGGCGGCGATGACGCTTGCGAGGCTGAGCCAGGTGCCGATCGTCGGCTCGCCGCGTCGAATCTTCTGCTTGACGAGATTCTGCTTCATCGACAGCTCCATATCGGCGCGGCCTGGGCAGCGCCACCCATCTAGAGTCGAGTTGACGGTGACAACTGTAGCGCGCGGCTGCGCCCGGGCGTCAGGTGCTGCCCGATATGTTGCGCCGGACGGGTGTGCGTCAAGTCTTTGTGGGCGCGATGAATCGCGCCCGTACCAGGGGGCGATGCCTTGTACGGGCGCGATGAATCGCGCCCCGATTCATCGCGCCCCGATTCATCGCGCCCCAGGTGTCTGGCTCAGCACAAGACTCTGACGCACGCCCCGCTCGGACCGTCAGGCTGGAATGAGAGATTCACAATTCAGTCACGATTCGCGCAACCCGGGCGGACGGGCAGTCGTTGACATAGCGAGCGGTGGCAGCCCGGTCGGGCAGGTCGCCTTGCTCGGACGCTCGCCGTTGTAGCCTGGGAGTACGGGCTGCTGACGGCTTCACGAGGTCGAATGTGACCCGACTGCTGATCGCCGTAGCTCGTTGCGCCCTGTTCGCGTCCCTGATCGTCGCGGTGATGCCCTCGCCGGCCTGGGCGCAGCAGGCGGACGCCCGCATGTTCTCGCAGACCGGCTATCGCATCGGCGACGACGCGATCTGGATCTATTTCCGGCGGCGCGGCGGGGTGCGGACGTTCGGCTATCCGGTCTCCAACCCGTTCACGCTCCAGGGGTTCCGGGTCCAGATATTCCAGCGCGCGATCCTACAGATGCAGCCGAACGGCGCTGTCGCCATCGCGAACGTCCTGGACGACGGCCTGCTGCCGTACACGGCGATCAACGGCTCAAATTTCCCCGGTCCGGACCCCGATCTGATCGCGCGCCAGCCGAGAGTGGGGGAGCCGGACTACCATCAGAAGGCGCTTCAATTCGTGCGCGACAACGCACCGGACACCTGGCAGGGAGTGAAGGTCAGCTTCTTCCAGACGTTCTCGGGTGCCGTCCGCGCCGAGGAAGCGTTCCCGGACGGCGGCGCGAGCGACGGCCTGCTGCTCGGGTTCAACCTCGAAGTGTGGGGGTTGCCCACCTCGAGGCCAACGCCCGATCCGAACAACAACAATTTCGTTTACCAGCGGTTCCAACGCGGAATCATGCACTACGACGCGAGCTGCAAGTGCACGCAGGGGCTGCTGCTGGCGGACTACCTGAAGTCGATTCTCACGCTGCGCAACCTGCCGCCGGATCTCGCGGCGCAGGCCCAGCGGAGCCCGTTCTACGGACAGGTCGATCCCGGCCTGCCGCGGTGGCTGCGCCGGCCGGGCGACCTGCCCGGCTCGGATCTCACCGACGCCTTCGCGCCGGAAGTGGCCGCGCTCACGGCCTCCCGCCCGACCACTTTGACAATGAGCCAGCCGCCGGAGAGCATCTCTCCGAATCCGGGCGGCACGCCGACGCCAGCTGCACCGTCGCCGCCGCCGGCCGTTCCGACAGCGCCGCCATCGTCGGTCGGCGCTTCGACGCCGGGCGTGCCAGGCAAAGGCATGGTGTTCGTGGACGCCGGCCACGGCGGCGCTGAGATCGGCGCCAGCGCTCGCTTCGACGACGGCCGGACGCTGATCGAGAAGGATCTCAACCTGAGGGTCGCGACCCGCCTCGCGGCCCTGCTCCGTGACGCCGGGATCGGCGTGGCGGTCAGCCGCACCGTGGATGCCCAGGTGAACACCACGCGCGACTTGAACAACGACACCAAGGTCAACCTGACTGATGATCTCCAGGCCCGCGTCGATGCTGCCAACGCCTCCAAAGCGGACGTGATGGTGGCGGTTCACTTCAACGGCATCGACGACCCGACCAAGAAAGGGACGCAGACGTTCTACTCGGAGGGTCGCCCGTTCTCCGATCGAAACCGGGCGCTCGCCGAGCTGGTGCAGGCCAGTCTCGTCCGCAACATCCGGGGCGCCGGCTACAACACCGACGACCGCGGTCCGACCAGCGACAGCCGCGTGCTCGGACAGGGCAGCCACTACTACCTGCTCGGCCCAGAAAGCCCGACGATTCGGCGTGCCAGCCAGATGCCGGCCGTCATCGGCGAGGCTCTGTTCCTGACCAACCCTGACGACGCGCGCGCGCTCAGTCAGGACAAAGTGGTGGAGAGCGTCGCGCGAGGGTACTTCGAGGCGATCAAGGCGTACCTGGACAAGTTCCCGCCGAAGTAGCTTCGCGCCGGACCCGACCGGCTATCCTTCCGGCTCGTGCGACCGTCATTTCGTTTGCTCTGCGTGGCACCGCCTGCCGGTAACAGGCTCGGCAGCGCCATCCGTCACCCGCGTCACGCGCTCTCGCTGCTCGCGTTACCGGGGCTGCTGATGCTCGTGGTAACGGCCTGCACGTCAGTCCCTTTTTTCGACTGGGCCTCGCCGGTCGCCGGCTCGCCGAGTCCCAGTCCGTCGCCCGGACCCTCTTTCGCGAGCGGCCAGACGCTCTACGTCCAGAACACGGACGGTTACGGCGCTGAGTTTCGGCGAGCGCCGGGCCCCGAGGGCGACCGGATCGGCGTGCTGCCGGAAGGCGTGGTGCTCACGGCGACCGGTCAGCAGCAGCAGACCGGCGAGCGGACCTGGGCGCAGGTCCGCGACTCGACCGGCATCGTCGGATGGACGATCGCGGAGTACCTGAGCGCCAGCCCGCCGCCACGAGCCACCCCAACCCTGGTGCCTGCCCTCGCAGCGCCGCAGTCAACGCCGAGCACGCTTCCTCCACCGAACATGCCAACGCCGCCCGAGCCGACTTCGCTCCCGCGCCCGGCAGACACACTTGTGCCGATCGCGGCTCCACGCACGGGAGCGCCCGGACTGGCGCCGATCCCGCCAATGCCGACGGCTCGGCCGCCCGAGCCGACATTGCCACCACTCGCCCCGGAGCCGACGCCCGAGCCTGCAGTCGCGGAGCCGACCCGGACCGTACGACCGACCAGCACCCTTGCACCCGCGCGTCCGACCAGCACACTGGTCATCCCGACGCTGATCCCGGCCAGGCGGTAGTCAGGGTCCATTGACGGGAGAGTCCACGTCTACCATCGCCCCGTCGCTATACGACGGACGTGCCGCCACCGTCGTGGCGTAGCCACGCACCAACGGTAGACGTGGACTTCAGTCCACGGACCCCAACTTCGCAGGCTCAGGATGACGATGTGCCGTCAGACCTCCGTCACCACCGACAGGATCATCGGGCGGCGGCGGATGCGCTCGTAGATGAAGCCGCTCAGCACCTCGCGGATCTTGCCCACCAGGAAGCCGTAGCCGGGCTCCGGGCGCAGCACCTGCTTGAGCGCGTCGATCAGGACGTCGCGGGCCTCCTCCAGGATGGCGTCCTGGCGCGGGTCCACGATGCCCCGCGAGATCAGGTCCGGCCCGCCGATCAGCTCGCCGGTCTCGCGGTCCACGACGATGGCCGCGATCAGGACGCCGTCTGCCGCCAATCGCTTGCGGTCGCGCAGCACCACACTGGTGACATCGCCGACGGTCAGGCCGTCCACCAGCATCGCGCCGTGCGGCACGGTCCCGTTCACCTCGATCCGATCCTGGGAGATCTCGATCACCTCGCCGATGTCCCCGATCAGGATGTTCTCGGCGGGGATGCCGGCCCGCATCGCGAGCTCCTTGTAGAGCACCAGCATCCGGTACTCGCCGTGGATCGGCACGCAGAATTTCGGGCGCAACAGGCCGAGCATGTGGGTCAGCTCGTCCTGGCTGGAGTGCCCCGAGACGTGGACGCCCTCGTTGATCGCGCGGTAGATCACTTTGGCGCCGCGCCGGTACAGGTTGTCGATGGCCCGGGCGACCGTCTCCTCATTGCCGGGGATCGGGCCGGCGCTGAAGATGACCGTATCCTCCTCGATGATCCGGACGTTCGGGTGGTCGCCCATGGCCATCCGGCTCAGCACCGAGGTCGGCTCACCCTGGCTACCGGTCGCGAGGACGACGAGCTGGCTCGGCGGAATGTTGTTGCTCTCTCTGAGATCGACCAGCGTCCCGGGCGGCGCGCCGAGGTAGCCGATCTCGCCCGCCACTTTCAGGTTCTGGTCCATGCTCCGGCCGGCGACAGCCACCTTGCGCCCGAGCTTGTGGGCGATGTGGACGACCTGGCGCAGGCGGGCCAGGTTCGAGGCGAACGTCGTGACGATGACCCGCCCGTGTGCCTCGCCGATCAGCTGTTCGAGGTTCTCGCTGACCGTGGACTCGGAGCCGGTCCAGCCGGGGTTCTCGACGCGGACGCAATCCGAGAAGAGCGCCAGCATGCCCTTGTCGCCGAGGCGGCGCAGCGCCTCCTCGTCGGTGCCGCGCCCGTCCACCGGGTTCTTGTCGAACTTGTAGTCGCCGGTGTGAAAGACCATGCCGGACGGCGTATCCACGGCGAACCCGACCGAGCCCGGCACGCTGTGGTTTACGAAGACCGGCTCGACCTTGAACGGGTCGAGGTCGATCGTGTCGCCAGGCTCGAACTCGATGAGCTTCACCCGATCCATCTGCTTGTGCTCGCGAAGCTTCGTCTGGATCAGACCGAGCGTCATCCGCGTGCCGTAGATCGGAATCGGGTCCGAGCGGTCGAGCTGCATCACGAGGAACGGCAGCGCCCCGATGTGGTCCTCGTGGCCGTGCGTCACGATGATCGCACGCAGGTCGTCGGCCGCCTCCGTGACGTAGCCAAAGTCTGGAATGACGAGATCGACGCCGTGCAGCTCCGCTTCCGGAAACTTCACACCAGCGTCCACCATCAACATCTGGTCGTCGTACTCAAACAGAGTCGAGTTCTTCCCGACCTCGCCGACCCCTCCTAGCAGGATCGCGCGTAGCGCTTGATCCACTTCTCCTCCTTCTCCATCGGATACATTGAACCACGCATCCGCCAGCGGGACAAGGCGTGGTACAATCAGCCATGCGCTGTCCGTTCTGCTCGTCGCGCGATACGCGAGTCCTCGACAAGCGAGATGCCGACGAGGTTTCGATGACGCGGCGTCGCCGCGAGTGCCAGCAGTGCAGCAGCCGTTTCACGACCTACGAGCGCCCGGAAATGTCTACGCTCATGATTGTGAAGAAAGACGGCCGCCGGCAGCCGTTTGACCGTGCGAAACTGCGGACCAGCATCCAGGCGGCCTGCACCAAGCGCCCGATCAGCGCCGAGACGATCGAGCGGATGGTGGACGAGATCGAGAGCGCCGTCCGCAAGCGTGATGGTCTGGAAGTGCAGAGCAGCGTGGTCGGGGATCACGTCATCGACCGGCTGCGCAAGCTCGACCAGGTCGCGTACATCCGCTTCGCCTCGGTCTACCGCGCGTTCGCCGACATCTCGTCATTCGAGGACGAGCTCCGCAAGCTGATCAAGAGCTAGCGGACGGCCTCGGCAGACGATGACAGCACCCGAATCGGGAGTCCACGCGCCGCCGGCCCAGGACGAAGCATCCGCCGCGCCACCTGATGCGCGGCCGGCCCACGCCGAGAGCAGGGTCGGGGACGGCAAGATCGGGGCCACCGGGCCAGTTGGTCCCGTCGATGAGCGCCGGCAGCCAGTTCGCGGTGAACCGTGGGTCGCCGGTCGGATGGCGCTGGTGGTGGCCGGCATCGGACTGGCCGGCGTCGCGGTCAACCTCGTCTGGCTGACGCTCACGACCGGCTGGCTCGGCATGGCCGACCGCCTTGGCGTCCAGTCGAACGAGTTGACCGGCTTCGGCATCACGGTGGTGATGCTCGTCTTGATCGCCGTCGGCGGACTGCTGTTCGTCGGCGGGCTAGGCTTCTACGTGCTGGCGCCTGGCTTCGGCAGCGGCGTCACGATCTGGCGAGGCGTCGGCACCCACCAGCTCGTGATCGCGATGACGGTGCTGGTCGTGCTGGTGGCGAACGTCGGGCCGCTCCTGTACATCGTGCTGACCGGCTCAGCAGACCTGAAGTCGCTGCCGGGCTTGCTTTCGGCGGCGCTGTCGGCGGACGTCGCGCTGCTCGGTATGACCTACTTCCGGTTCCTGCGCCCGGGCGTCCTGACGGTCGCGGAGCTCGGGTTCTCGCTCCCGGCACTGCCCAGGCAGATCGGCATGGGGCTGGTGCTCGGATTCCTGATGCTGGTCGTCAGCGCCGCGATCCAGCTGGTGATGAAGGCGCTCGGGTATCCACAGACCCAGCTGGCGGAGCTCGAGTTCGTGCGGGCGATGCCGCCGGCGAGCTTCCTGGCGGTGACGCTCGCGGGCGCGGTCCTGGCCCCGATCTCCGAGGAGCTCTACTTCCGGGGCGCTGTCTTTCGAGGCTATCTGCGTACCAGCCCGCCCTGGGTCGCCTACCTCGCGACGGGCGTCCTGTTCGCCTTGCTCCACCTGAACTGGCGAGCGTTCCTGCCGCTGTTCGTCCTGAGCCTGATGCTCTGCTGGACCTACCGGCGGACGGGCAGCATCGTCCCGAGCATGGTCGGGCACATGGTGAACAACACGACGGCGTTCTGTATCCTGTACCTCACCAGCTCACCACTGTAATGAGGCCCCCTCCCCAACCCCTACTGTCCCCCTTGCGAGGGAGAGGGGCTACGGCCGATCTGAGCCCCTCTCCCTCGCAAGGGGGACAGTAGGGGTTGGGGAGGGGGCCTGGACCCTGGGGAGGACCGTCATGGATCTGCCACGTGCTCCGTTGCCGCGCATGGCGCGCATCCGCCAGGAGCTGCCTGACGAGCATATCGAGGACGTCGCCGGCGCAGTCCGTGACGCACTGACGCAGGGCGGCCTGGCCGAGCGCGTCAAGCCGGGTCAGCGCGTCGCGATCACGGCCGGCAGCCGAGGCATCGCGAACATCCAGACGGTCATCCGCGCCGTCGTCGATGCGCTTCGGTCGGTCGGAGCGGAGCCGTTCGTGGTGCCGGCGATGGGCAGTCACGGCGGCGCGACGGTCGAGGGCCAGCGCGCCGTCCTGGCCGAGTTCGGGATCACCGAGGCTGAAGTCGGCGCGCCGATCCTCGCCACGATGGACACGCACACGGTCGGATACCTGGACGACGGCACGCCGTGCTACATGGACCGCCACGCCTGGGAAGCTGACGCGGTCGCCATCGTGGGTCGGGTGAAGGCGCACACGGCGTTCCGGGCGGACATCGAGAGCGGCCTCTGCAAGATGCTGGCGATCGGGCTGGGCAAGCAGCGCGGCGCCGAGACGAACCACACGCGCGGCCTCGCCGAGACGATTCCGGCCGCGGCGTCGGTGCTGCTCGCTTCCGGGAAGGTGGCGATTGGCCTGGGGCTGGTCGAGAACGCCTACCACAAGCTGCACACGATCCGCGCCGTCGCTCCTGAAGGCTTCCACGACGCGGACCGCGACCTGCTGAGGCTCTCGAACACCTTGCTCCCGCGCGTGCCGTTCGACCAGCTCGACGTGCTGATCGTGGACGAGATCGGCAAGAACGTCTCGGGCAGCGGCATGGACTACAACGTCGTGGGGATGTGGCGGCGGCTGGGCGGCGAGAAGCGGCCGAACTTCACGCGAATCGCTGTGCTCGGCATCACGCCGCAATCCGAAGGCAATGGTCTGGGCGCGGGCATCGCGGACTTCACCACGCGCCGCCTGTTCGAGGAGATCGACCTGTACAAGACGTACATGAACGGCCTGACTGCTGGCGCCATCGACGCCTCGAAGATCCCAATCGTGATGGCGAACGACCGCGAGGCGTGCGAAGCCGCGCTGAAGGCTGCCAACGCGAGAGGACCGGCTCGGGTGGCCTGGATCAAGAACACGCTGGAGCTCCAGGAGCTGCTCGTGTCCGAGGCGCTGCTGCCGGAGGTGGCGGACGTCTCGACGCTCGTCGTGGACGGCGCGCCGGCCGAGCTGGCGTTCGACGAGGGTGGCAGCTTCGTTCGCGAAGGCGGTCGCGTGCTGCTCGCGACGGAGGCCGGCGCAGCGGCGAGAACCTGACCCTGCCGTTCAGGATCAGTTCGCCGGCATCCGCTCAGACGCAGTCTGCCTGGGAGCGTGGCCATCCTGGCCGCCCCCGTCGAACGAAGCGGCCAGGATGGCCGCGCTCCCAGGAGGCACCTTAGTTCGGCTTCGCGGTCGCCTTCGGCGTGGGCGTCGTGCCGCCGCCGCTGCTGCCCGACCCACTGCTCGGGCGCGGGGTGGCTGGCTGGATGATCACCGGTAGGTTCCCGGGCGGCGTGGTCGGGTTTGCGCTGGGGCCGTTGCCGCTGCTGCCCGAGCCAGACGACGGTTTAGGGGTGGCGGTCGGGGCCGCGTTGTTGCCCGAGCCTGTGGATGGCTTGACGACTGGTGCCGCCGTGGCGCCTGTTGCCGGCGCCGCCGTCGGCCGACCGGGTGCAGGCACCGGGGTCGGGACGGAGCCGGCTGGCGCGACGGCGCCGCGCACGATCCAGCCGGTGATGCCGGACGACGGATCGCGGACCTGCCGCCAGATCGTGCCGTCCACTTCCTTCTCGGGGCCGAGCACTTCCAGGTTCGAGCCGTCGGCCAGCGTCTTCAGGACGCGCCCGCCACTGCCCGGCTCGGAGCGGATGTTCGCGCCCTGGCCGCCGGTGTTGCCGACCTGACCGCGCGTCGCGCCGCTGGCGGCGACGCCGGTCGTGGGACGCGGAGCCGCGGTCGAGGCCGGGCCAGCCGACGTGGACGATGTGGCGGGCGGCAGGATCTGGGCGCTCGAACCGGGGATGCCCGCTACGGACGACGAGCCTTCAGGCACCAGGAACTCGCCGGCGACCCATCCGACCTCGCCTTGCGGATCGCGGACGTTCCGCCAGATCGCTCCGTCCACGGTTCGGTCCGGTCCGACCAGCTCCAGGAGCGTGCCGTCCGACAGCGTCTTGAGGCGCTCGCCGGTCTGGCCGGGGTCGCGGCGCAGGTTCACGCCGCCTCCACCCGAGCTGGAGACCTGCAATCGTTGGTTGACCGGTGGCGGTGTGACCGCTGGAGCGGTCGGCGGCACAGCCGACGAGGGCGATGCAAAGATGGCGGCGACCGACTGCGCGGTCGTCGGCGAGGGGCCGAGTGCGAGCGGCGTCGGCGTCGCCGTGCTGGCGGACGGTCGGTTGAGCGTCAGGAGCCAGAACACCAGGCCAGCCGTGAGCGCAACGGCAGCGGCGGCGGCAAGGCCGAGACCGATCCACTGGGCACGCGGCATCGACCGGCCAGGATCGCTCGAATCGTAGCTGCGCAGGGTCGGGTTGACTGGCTGGGCCTGCGTGCGCGCACGTCGCCTGGCCGACCCATTCGGGCTCTGCGCTCCCCCGGCGGCCGTCGTGCCGGGGTCGAGCATCTCACGCAGCCGCTCCCCGAGGCTCATCCGTCTCCCTCTTTCGGGGCACTCCTGCCGAGGACGCCATCACTGCCTGCTCGGGCGCCAACGTGGCACGCCACGAGCAGACTGATTGTAACAGGCGCCCAGTACCGCTGAGTCATGACAGGCCCCGAGAGAAGGAACGTGTGACATCTGTAACCGTCGCGCACATTCTCCCGTTCTACAGAAGGCAAGCTCTCGATCGGGCGGTCCGGAATCGTGCGACCGTGGTCTCATATGGGCCACGTCTCCCGACACTCAGCCGGACGCCACCATTGCGTCAGTCGCCTGGGAGGCACCGTGCTCCGTCCTGCAATCATGCTGCTTTCGACGCTGCTCGCGCTGGTGCTCGCGGTCACGCCGAGCCCACCAACGCCCGCGCTGGCTCAGGCGGACGAGCTGGTGTACGGCGTCATCGTGGACACCACCAACCCGAACAGCATGCGGATGGCGCGCGAGGCCGGCTTCACGCACGCCAAGATGATTCTGTACTGGCCGCGTCTCGAGCCGTCGCGCGGTCACTTCCTCTGGAACGACACCAAAGAGAACGACCTCGACAACGTCATGAAGGCGGCGCAGGCCGAGCACATGGTCATGGTGCTGCGGATCGACCAGGTGCCGGACTGGGCGGGCGGCTCGCCCGGCGGCGCCGACCTCGGGGCGGTCCAGGAGTTCTACGCCGCGATGGCAAGCTACGCGCAGGGCACGGTGGTCGCGTACGAGATCCTCAACGAGCCGAACCTGCCGTTCGAGTGGGGCGGCCCGCCGGACCCGGCGGGTTACACCGCGTTCTTGAAGGCTGCCTACCGTGGTATCAAGTCCGGCGATCCGGGCGCGATGGTGATCGGAGGCGGCCCGTCGCCGAACACGGGCGGCTTCGGCGGCTCCATCGAGGACACCGACTTCTTGAACGGCATGTACGCGGCCGGCGCGAAGGGCTTCATGGACGCGCTCGGCATCCACAACTACGGCGGCAACACCGCGCCGGACCGCGATCCCGGCGACTGCGGCATCTGCTTCCGCCGCGCCGAGATGTACCGCGCGCTGATGGTGAAGAACGGCGATGCCGGCACCAGGATCTGGGCAACCGAGTTCGGCTGGCTGATGGACCCTGGCTTCGGCCTGGGCCAGTACGACTGGATGAAGGTCAGCCCACAGCAGCAGGCCGACTACGTGGTCGGATCGTACAAGTACGCTCGCAAGAACTGGCCGTGGATGGGCGGGATGCTCCTCTCGAACCTGGACGCCAGCACCTCGCCGTACCATCAGGGGCCGGAGGACGGCTTGCCCTGGTTCGCGATCTTGAACTCGGACTACTCGCCGCGCCCGGCCTGGGAGGCGTTCCGCGACATGCGCGCCGAGGCACGGTCGCAGCCGACGCCACCCCCATCCGCTCCGCCGGCCCGCTCGAACGACCCGGTCGCCGCCACGGTCCAGCAGGGTGGCCCGACCGTGCGGGTGACTGGCACCGAGGGCCAGGGCGTCACGATCCGCGACAAGCCGGCTCTGGCCGGGCGCAAGCTGGCGGTGGCGCCCGAAGGATCGCGGCTCACCGTCGTCGGGGACGACGCCGAAGCGGACGGACACACCTGGCGGAACATCAAGACCGCCAGCGGCGTCACGGGCTGGGCGGCGGCGGAGTACCTGAAGGCGGAGTAGGTGAGCAGATCGGTTGACCGGCGGCGCGGATGGATCGCCACGCCGCCGGCTCGTCTCAGCGCAGTGGTCCATCCGCGACTCGCCTGAACAGTCGAGGCGCGCCGGAGCGGCCGAAGAGGAGGTCGGACCCAGCCAGCGTCATCACCTGGGGTGTGCCCTGCTCGTCGAGGCTGAATGTGGCGCCAGACGGGAATGATTCGAGCGCGAACGAGCACGGTCCTCGGCGCACGAGGCGGCACCGGTCCCCAAAACCTGGTAGTCCAATGATGACGACGACGTCGTGCTCGCAGACTACCTCGTAGGTCGCCGCCGGGCCGCTCGATTGCTCGGCGTACCAGCCGGCGAACCGCGCAAGCTCGGGGCCGGATGTCTCGGCTGTCTGCACGTCTATCGACAGAAAATCGCGTAGGATTCTTCTGGTGGTCGCGGCGTCCTCCACCGGCCCCGGAGCGACCGTCTTCGGAAACGGGATCTCGCCGAACAGCCGGTCGGTCAGCGCCTCGTGCTCGGCCCAGAACGCGACGAATCCCTCGAATCCGTGGAGTCCCAGACGCTGCCCGAGCAGGCTCGTCTCGGTCCGCCCGATGTGCGCCTGGACCCACCCCTGACCCCGGGCAGTGCAGACTGAGGCGAGGTTTCGCGCCAGATCGGCCGGTCGCAGCAGGACCAGCCGGGGATCGCAGGGCGCGATGATCCGCACGACCTGATCGATATACGCCGCGATCGTGCTTTCCGGCACGTCAAAGAACATCAACGTGTAGGTGAGATAGATCGACAGGCATCCGTCCAGGATGCCGGTCGTTTCCGATTCACGCTGCCCATCGGCAAAGCGCTGCCACCGCTCCAAGGCCGACTGAATCACGGTCTCAAAGTGGCCTTGCCGTAGATCGGCAACGCACTGCTTGAGCCCGGCGTCGTCCTGGAAGATGTGGACCGGATGGCGGAGCTCCTCCTCGGACCACCAGCGCACTGGCCGTCCGGCCGCCTCCAGCGCGTCGCGAAGCTGGCGCGCCGTTGACGACTTGCCGGCCCCGGGGACGCCCTCGACCAAGATCAGCATGCGTGCCTCCCCGATCGTTGAAGCGCAGGCTAGGCAGACCTCGTGCCAGTCTCGATGGCGGCCTGGAGCGCCGGCAGGTCGTCGAAGATGTGATCCGGCTTGACCTCGGCGCGCTCGGCTTCGGCGCGCGTCGAGACGCCAGTGAGCACGAGCAGCGTCTGGAGCCCGGCCCGCTGTCCGCCGACGATGTCGGTGTCGAGACGGTCGCCGATGATGGCGGTCTCGGCCGGACTCAGGCCCAGCCGCTCGCTGCCGATGACCAGCATCGTCGGCTCGGGCTTGCCGATGATGGTCGGGCGGACGCCGGTGGCGGCCAGGATCGCGGCCTGGAACGAACCGGCCCCGGGGATGATCCCGTCGTCGGTCGGCAGTGTGGTGTCGGGATTCGGGCCGACGAACGCGGCGCCGGCGCGGATCAGGCGGACGGCGAGTGTCAGCTTTCGATAGGTCAGGTCGCGGTCCAGGCCGACCACCACGAACTGGACGTCGGTCTCCGCCAGTTGGAAGCCCGCCGCCTGGATCGCCAGCTTCAGCCCGTCCTCGCCGATGACGAACGCGCGACCGCCGCCCGGTGACTGCTGCGCCAGGTAGCTGGCCGTGGCATCTGCGCTGGCGAGCACCTCGGACTCGGCGACCTGGATGTCCATCCGGGCCAGCTTCTCGACGTACTGCGGTGGACCGAGCGTCGAGTTGTTGGTGGTGAGCAAAAACGGAATGCCCCGTGCACGGAGATAGCGGAAGAACCCGGGCGCGGCCGGGATCACGGTGTCGCCGTGGTAGACCACGCCGTCCAGATCGACCAGGAAGCCGCGCGGCGGCACGAACTGGCGATTGTCACTCATGCGCTGCACTCACCTATCGACGCACCCCAAAGTATGCGAGGGCCAGCCCGACACCCCCGGCGACGACTGCCTCGACGGCGCTCAGCATCGCGATCCGCAGGGTGGCGTCCAGCCAGAACCCTTCTGGATACAGCATCACGAGGTAGTCGGTGCGCGGGTCCAGCATCCAGAGGTCGTTACTGAACGCCATCTGGTGGAACTTGACGAACGCCTCGCTGAAGTCCACCAGCGAGAGCAGGCCGGCCGTCGCCAGCAGTGCGATGGTGACGATGCCGCCGATCACCAGCAGCGTGCCTACTCTGGCGAGAATCACGTTGCCAACCAGCGGCAGCCCTGCGAGGGGAACGAGGATCAGGATCGCGCCGGCCACCAGGCGCGCGTTGCGGACCAGCCGGAACAGCTTGTGCACATCGTCCATGTGCACGAGCTCGCGGTCGTTGAACAGCTCGCGCTGGTTGCCGTTCACCGACACTTGCAGGTGAAGATCCGGCGCCTTGTCCTGAAGGTAGGCGATGAACCGGTCCGCAATGATGCGCAGCTGGAGGCGGTCGAAGCCGGTGACGCCGTCCACGTCGTACTTCTCGAACTCGGTCAGGTAGAAGTCACGGTCGCCGGCCACTTCGAGCACGTTGCCGAGGATCAGGAAGAGGGGCAGCGCGATCACGAACACCAGCGCGGTCAGCCAGCGCACCACGCCCGGAATCGCCGCCAGTCCGTCCGTCGCGACCGCCTCGCTCATGCCGGGCGGGCGCTCGCCGTGCCGGCAGTCTGGCTGGCGCGCGACGAGACGGACGAGCTGACCGGTTCAGGGTCGCGCTCGAACAGGGCGTCCAGGCGTGGATAGATCAACCAGACGCTGGCAACCCCAAACAGCGCACCGGTGAGCGTGCGCAGGACGACAGAGCTCTCGCGCCAGCCGAACAGCTGCGTGAAGCCGTCCAACGCCATCGGCGCGATCAAGACGGCATAGCCAGTCACGCCGAGTGGGGGCAGGGCGTCGCGGTAGCGGGCGTAGAGCAGCCCGGCGAAGAGCACGGCGAGGTAGATTGCCACGTCCCGCTCGCAGAAGGCGACCTTGTAGCCGAGGTCAGGGGATCCGATGAATCCGTACATCACGTGCTGGCCGACGAGCGGTCCGAGTTCTTCGGGGCCATACGCCAGCTTCGGGCCGAACAGGAAGAAGGAGCGGAACGCCCACTGGTGGCAGACCACCTGATACGCGGCGTAGATGGCGTTCGCAGCGCCGACGAATCCCACGGCCATCAGAACCGGCGCGAGAAACGGAAGTCCGACGAACACGGCCACCACAAGATTAGCGGCGGTGAGCCAGTGGTCGCGGACCCGCTCCAGCACGGTCATGGTCGCCGAGCGGCCGCGGCCAGCGCCCGACGAATCTGTCCGGTGGTGACGGGCCAGTCCAGCGTGACGCCGTCTGGGAGCTCGATCACCGGGATACGATAGCGGTACCGTTCGAAGAGATCCGGCGCGCTCTGAATGTCAATCTTGCGGTAGTGGAGCGGCTGCTCGACGGCGAGCGAGCGGAGTAGCGTTTCGGCCTCGTCGCAGAGGTGGCAGTCCGGCTTGCCGTAGAGCGTGAGCTCCGTCGCGTCACTCATCCGCGACGGCGGGCTGCTGGCGAGGCTGGGGTGCAGCGTCGGTATCGCGCTCGCGGCGGGCTTGCTCCAGGATCTGAGCGCGAGCGCGAGCCGGCGCCTTGGGGGCAGGCAGGTGGCTTAGCCCTTTGACGATCGCCCGCAACGAGTCGTGGTCCCGGGCGCACGACGGGCAGCTCGCGAGGTGGCCCTCGACGCGACGGCGGTCGCTCTCGGCGAGCGCGTCGTCGAGATAATCGGACAACTGCCCACGAATCTCCTCGTGGGTCAACTCGGGTACGTCGACAGCGCCACTCGGGCTGCCATGGGTGACGATCTGCGTGGCGCCACGAACTGTCGGCGCGACACCCTCGTCGGCCTTGGTCACTGCGGTCCTCCCGGACGCACTGCCCGAATCGGGGCCGAGGCTTTGTGGCCGTCGCCCGCTCTCAGTTCGCCCAGGGGCGACGATCGACGTGACGCAGCGTTCCATTATAGCCCCACCCTGCGAAATGTCACGTTTTGGCTCAGCCGAGGGCCGAAGCGCGCCGGTCAGGAGTACCTGGCGACCGGCGCACTGCGCTCGTGCTTCCCCTCATAGGAGAGAACGGTTTTCTTCCCCTCGACGAGCGTCTCCAGGTGGACCGGCCGAGACCACAACTGGTGGACGTACTTGAGGGTCTTGTTCGCATAGTCGAGGTCGAGGTCGTCGCCCTCGTGAGAATGCCTGAGATAGAGCTCCCGGCTGCGCCGGTGATCTCCGTCTTCGACGACGATGTATGGTTGCCCGAAGTTGGTCATGCCGGCCAGGATTGTATCCCGAACGACCTCCCAGTCTTTCTCGACGATAACCCATTTGTCGCCTTCGAGGCGGTACAGGTAGAGGTCGAGCTCGTCCACCAGCTCTTTGGTGAGGTAGCTGCGCAGGAACGAAGCGTCGTTGTCAACCTCGCGGACCTCGAAGATCTTGGCCCGACCCTCGTTGCCCACCCGGCCCAGCTTGTCGCGCTCCTCGTCGGTCGGGTTGTCCCAGCGGCGCTCGATGTCCTCGAAGACTTTCATGCCGACGTAGTACGGGTTGACGCTCCGCTTCGAGGGCGCGAGCACGCCCGAGTGCATCCTGGCGAACTCGACGTGGTCTCCCTCTGGCAATTCTAGTTCGCGAATGATCCTCGCGTGCCAGTACGACGCCCAGCCCTCGTTCATGACCTTCGTCTGCATCTGCGGCAGGAAGTACAGCTGCTCGGCGCGGACCATGTGGATCACGTCGCGCTGCCACGCTTCGAGGTCCGGCGCGTGCTCGGCCAGGAACAGCAGCAGGTCTTTCTCGGGCTCGGGCGGGAATTTGCGCGGCTCCTCAGGTGGCTTCTCATTCGGCGACACGTCGAGCCGGAACAGGTCGTCGAACGCCGAGATCGGCCGTCCGTCGCCGCGCCGGTTCTTCGGCGGCTCCGGCGACGGCTTTCGCAGGCGCGGGTTCGTGTCGATGTGCTCCTGGATCGAGAGGACGGCGTCCAGCAGCTGCTCGACGGCCTGGGTGCCATGCTCGAATTCGTAACGTCGCATCCGCTCGGCGTTGATGCTGACCGTCTCCAGCATCGAGCGGTTACTGTGCTCGAAGTAGCGGTTGTTCTTGAAGAAGTCGACGTGCGCCAGGACGTGCGCCGCGACGACGGTGTTCTGGAGGACCGAGTTGTTCTCCAGCAGGAAGGCGTAGGCCGGGTTGGTGTTGATGACCAGCTCGTAGATCTTGCTCAGGCCGTAGTCGTACATCGTCTTGATCTGCTGGTACGCCCGGCCGTGCGTCCAGTGGGAGAAGCGGCCCGGCAGCCCGTAGGCGCCGAACTCGTACATGATCGTGGCCGGCACCATCTCGAAGTGGACCGGATACGGGTCCAGGCCCATCTGCCCGGCGAGCTCCCAGATCTCGCCGATCGCCTTTTCGAGCGTGCGGGTGTCTGCAGGCAGAGGCACGCTCATCGCGTCACCGCCGCGAGTCCGGCCTCTTCTCGCGTCGAGAAGAACTGCTTGAGCGCCGGGTAGACATCCTCTTTGCGTGTGATCGTGACGCCGATGAAGTGGGGGTCGCGGATCTGCCCGAACGCCGACATCAGCGTGGACGGCGAGCGGCGCCCGCCCTCCTGGATCTCGCCGTAGCCGAACGCATTCGAGCGGTTAAGCAGCGCCTTCACCAGATCGAGGCAGCGCTGGTTGTCCACCTCGCCCCAGTTGTCGCCGTCCGAGAAGTGGAACGGGTAGGTGTTCCACTCCGATGCAGGGTACCGCTCGTTCGCGATCTCCAGCGCCAGCTGATACGCCGACGACACCTTCGTGCCGCCGCTCTCCCCGAGGTTGAAGAAGGTGTCCTCGTCCACTTCCTTCGCCTCGGTGTGGTGGGTGATGAACACGATCTGCACCTGGGTGTAGCGCGTGCGGAGGAAGCGCACCATCCAGAAGTAGAAGCTGCGCGTGATGTACTTCTCGAATTCGCCCATCGAGCCGGAGACGTCCCGCATCGCTATCACGACGGCGTTCGACTCCTCGCGGATGTGGCGCTCCCAGGTCTTGAAGCGCAGATCGTCGTTGCTGAGCCCGCCAAAGCCTCGACGGCCCTGGCGAGCGTTCCGCATCAGGTTCTCGCGGATCGTACGGCGCTTGTCCAGGTTGCTCATCGGCCCGGTCTTGCGGACCTCGTCGAAGCGCACCTCCTCGGACTCGACCAGCGCGTGGCCCTTCGGCTTCAGGAACGGCAGCCCGAGATCCTCGAACAGCATCGCGGCCAGCTCGTCCACCGTGATCTCGGCCTCGTAGTAGTCGATGCCGGGGATGTCGCCGGCCTGCTTGCCCTTGCCCGGCCCCTGGCCCTGGCCCTGCGCCTCCTGGCCGATCACGTCGCCCTTCTTGGATCCGCCCTGACCCTGCCCGGCGTGGTTCTTTCGGCCACGGTCGTAGCGGAATCGGGGCAGCTCCAGCGAGCGAATCGGGATCTTGACGATCTTCTTGCCGTCAGATGTGATGATCGACTCCTGGCTGACGATCTCACCCAGGCTGTCTTTGATCGCCTCTTTGACGCGCTCGTTGTGGCGCGCCTGGTCGATTGGCCCCTTGCGATGCAGGGACCAGTCGTTCTGCGAGAGCGAGACGGTGGGCTGCATGATGGCCTTCCTATCGCGACAGCAGCGCGCCGACGTACTTCACCAGCTCGTTGGCGCAGACCGGGCAGTACCCCTGCTCCGCGATCAACCGTCCGCAGACGTCGTTGATCCGGCGTAGCTGCTCGGCGTCCGGCGTCTTGGTGCTGGTGGTGATCTTGACCACGTCCTTCAGGTCGGCAAACAGCTTCTTCTCGATCGCCTCGCGGAGCCGCTCGTGCGACCGGTACGTAAATGACTGGCCTCTGCGGGCCATTGAGGAGAGACGGATCAGGATCTCCTCGCGGAACGCCTTCTTGGCGTTCTCGGAGATGCCAATCTGCTCCTCGACCGAGCGCATCAGCTGCTCGTCGGGGTCCACCTCGTCCTCGGTGATCGGGTCGCGCATTTTCGTCTTGTTGCAGAACGCCTCAACGTTGTCCAGGTAGTTGTCGAGCAGCGTCTTGGCAGACTGCTCGAACGAGTAGACGAACGCCCGCTGCACTTCCTTCTTCCCGAGCTCGTCGTACTCACGGCGGGTCTCGGCGATCAGGTTCAGCAGCTCTTCGCGGCGCTCGCGGCTCAGGCCGGGGCTGTGCTCCATGCCGTCACGCAGCGCCCGCAGCGCGTCGATCGGGTTGATACAGGTGGTGTCGCCGCGCACCAGGGCCGTCGAGAGGGCGTTGATGACGTAGCGCGGCGAGATACCGTCCATCCCCTCGCGGGTCGCCTCGTCCTGGAGCTCGCGGATGTCCTTCTGGCCGAAGTCGTCAACCTCTTCGCCGTCGTACAGCTTCAGCTTCTTCATCAGGCTCATGCCGGCTTTCCTGGACTGTTCGAGCCGGGAGAGCACGGCGAACATGCTGGCGACGCGCAGGGTGTTCGGGGCGATGTGGACGCCTTGCAGGTTGCTCTGTCCGATCAGCTTCTCGTAGATCTTGACCTCTTCGGTGACCTTCAGGTTGTAGGGCACCTTGATGAGGATGATCCGGTCGTGAAGCGCCTCGGACTTCTTGTTCGCGATGAACGCGTTGTACTCGTGCTCGTTCGTGTGGGAGACGATCACTTCGTCGGCGTAGATCATCGCGAAGCGGCCGGTCTTGATGCTCTGCTCCTGCGACAGCGTCAGCAGGTTGTAGAGGAATTTTTCGTCGCAGTTGTGGTTGACGATGCCGTTGGCGACGTAGGTGTTCGAGCCGGGGACGTGTAGATCCCAGCACTCGGCTTCGCCGTCCTCGATAGAGACGACGCGGTCGTAGACCTGGGCTGCGTTGAGCAGGGATGCGAGCCCAGGCGGCGTCTCGACGCGACCGTCCAGCTTGTCGAGGATCGCGGCGGCGCCATCCCGGGTGCACGAGAGGCCGCTCCGGAATCCGTGAAGCGCCTGGTAGTCCGAGCCGAGCACCTGTCGGGCCCCGACCCGGCCTCGGTAGCCGGTTCCTCCGACGGCGCGCGCCTCGGCGATCACCGTACGCTGGAGCGCATCGGAGATCCGGAGCCAGTAGCCGGCAACATTCGGGATCACGTCGGTACGGCCGCTGCGGGTCTGGGTCGCGGAGCGCGCTTCGTAGGTCGTGCGCTTCGCCAGCGGCAGCAAGGGCATAGCCGCAGCGAGCAGGTCGGCGTCTCGCCCGTCGGCTGCCACCTGCCAGTACGAGCGACGTTCGCCACCCACCAGGCGTGATGTAGAGGTGCGTCGGCTGACGACGCCAAGATTGAGCAGGACAATCTGGAGCTGCCGCGCAAGCTCCTCTGACGCCGTGACCCACCAGAGACGACCGTGCAGACCGACACTGCCATCTCCGGCGAAGTAGCCAGCCAGGAACTGCAGCATCGACTCGCGAGACGATTGGAGCACCGCCCACGGAACCACCTTGCGAGTGGCACCGCTCTGCCAGCCGAGCGCGACCATGAAGTCAAGGACGCGTACGCTCCCAAACTGCAGCCCGGTCCGGGTGGCGGCGGGTGACACACCAAACAGCTCGACGGTCAGCTGCGTGAAGTCCGCTCTGAGCTCTGGGTCGCCGTTGGTGAACCGGATCAGGCCGTTCGCCTGCGTGTCGCCTTCGGCCACGAGGTACCCGAGCCAGCGCGCAAGCTCGGGCGACATCTGCACTGGCAGCTGGCGCCCGCGGGCACGGCCATCGCGGCCCGCCGGCACGGGCAACGTGACATCGTCACCCCAGAGGCTCTGCGCGCGCTGCAGCACCAGCCAGTCGCCAACCTGAAGCTCGTCATGCCGCCGCCAGACCTGGACACCCTCGTCGTTGACGACGAGCGCGCGGTGCTCGTAGGCGCCCTCCTGCATGAAGCCGCGCTGTGTCGTGATGCGTTTCGTCGGCTTGACGCCCGCGCGGAAGATGTGGCTGGACGGCTCGACGCCGTTGGCCGTGGCGAGCCGAACGTCGATGGGGCGCGACTGCTCGACGGGCTGGTCGGCCTCGGCGAACGAGTCGAGACGCCGAATGCCCGACGCGGTCAACACCAGCGTGTCGCCGCGCAGGCACTTCAGCATCTCGACGAATTCCATCAGGCCGCGGTTCGCAACGTTGAGCTCGCCGTCGAAGCGATAGGCACGCGGGTCCGATTCCACGCCGTAGTCGCCGATGGTCGCCAGGTCGATTGAGCCGGTCAGCTCGCTGATGTCCTGCGACTTCGGGTCAGATGGCGAGAACGTGCCGATGCCGACGCGCTTCTTCTCCGAGAACGCCACGCGGCAGACCTCGACGTCCTCGATGCGGCCGCCATACTCCTCGTCCACCATATGTCGGCAGCGTGGGCAGAGGTCTCCCTCGATGTAGATGCCATGCTCGGCCATGACCTCCTTGCGGATGCTGTCCGGTAGGAGGTGCAGTGGCTCCTCGTGCATCGGGCAGCCGGCAATCGAATAGACGGCGCCGTCGTCGGTCCGGCTGTACGCCTCCTGGCCACGCTTCAGCATCGAGACGATGGTGGATTTTCCGCCGCCAACCGGCCCCATCAGCAGCAGGATGCGCTTCCGCACTTCCAGCCGCCGCGCCGCCGATGCGAAGTAGTCCACGAGGTGCTGGAGCGGCCGCTCGATGCCGAACAGCTCGTCCTTGAAGAACCCGTGCTTCTTGTCGCCGTTCGGCAGCGTTTCGACGCCGCCGGCCATCAGCATGTCGTAGACACGTGCGTGCGAGAGCCGGGTCGCGCGTGGGTTGGCGACCACTTGCTCGAAGTACTCTTTGAACGTACCTCGCCAGGCGAGCTGCTGCTCCTCTGCTCGGTACGCTTCGAGTCGCGAGACGAGATCTAGCATCTGAATTTCTCCACCCGCACCGGCTGGTGCCCGCGTTTGGAGAGTTAGATGCAGCCGATCGAAAAACGATTCATCCCGATCCGGGCCAGTTCGGGCGCACTCGGGTTCGCGCTCGAATCGCAGACTGGAGGCGGCGGCGGATGGGGACCGTTACTCTCGCGAGAGTAGGCCGCCGAGATAGCCGCGCAGAAGGACGCGCGCGCGATGCAGGCGCGACTTGACGGCGGCCTCGTTGATCTCGAGCGCGGCGGCCGTCTCGGCAGTCGAGAGCCCCTCGACGTCCCGCAGCACGAGCGTCACCCGCAGGTCTTCGGGCAGACGCGTAACCCCCTCTTCGAGCTCGCGCTGAAGCTCGCCGCGCAGGACCGCCTGCAAGGCGTCCGCCGACCAGTCGGCGGTTGCCGCGAGTTCGGTCTGCTCGCTGAGCGGCTCGACAGGGTGGCGGGCGCGGACACGCATCAGGGCGGCGTTGACCGCGATCCGGTACAGCCAGGTGGTCGGCGCGGCCTCGCCTCGATAGGCCGACCACGACCGGAACGCGAGGAGAAACGCCTCCTGCATCACCTCTTCGGCGTCAGAAGGCGAGCCGGTGATACGGAGCGCGATCCCGAAGACGCGATCTCCGTACTCCGCGACCAGCTGCTCGAAGGCCACCATGTCTGGCGTGCCCTCAGACGAGAGGCTCATGGCCGTGGTCCCAGGCTACGAAGCGGACACCGGTCCGCATTGTCACAGTCTTCCGTCCGGTGGAGCAAGAGGGCGATAGGTGCGGCGTATCACAACGACGTCACGACAGTTGCCGTGCGTCGTCAAGACTCAGCGTCTCAGAAACTCAGTACCTCGACTTGCCGATCGACGACCTCGGCGTCGAGACGGCTCTCTTCGATCGACTCGACGATGCGTTCCAGCTGACGAGCGGCGTGTCCGGCCTCGTTGCTGACGACGGTCAGGCCGAGCACTGCCGTCTGCCAGGTGTCTTGCTCTTCGACCTCGGCGACGGCGACGTTGAACTGACGGCGCAGTCGATCGACCAGCGAGCGAACGACCTGTCGCTTCTCCTTGAGGGAGTGGCTGGCAGCAAGATGGATCGTCACCACGCACGCTCCGATGTGCACGAGGGCCGTCTCGCCTCCAGAGTCTATTATCTCTCTTTCCAGAAGATACGTTCGATATAGCCCGTCGGTTCCGATTCGCCGCGCACCAGGGCAGATGATTCGCCGAGAGGTGTTAGCGAAAGGTGTTGGCGGCGTGCCCGCGCTCGGCTATCCTTTCGTCGTCGTGGCGACCACGTCGGCGCGGCGTATCCGAGGGGGTGGAAGGGTCCCGGTGGGCCTCGCCGTCTTCAAAACGGTTGCCTGGCCGCCTGAGCGGTCATGGGTGGGTTCGACTCCCATGCACCTCCGCCGATACCCGTACCGCCCTCCCCATCGAGGGCGGTACGGTCAACGGCCGCCGTGCCCGTAGCAGGCGCGCTGGCCCCCATGCAGGAACCGGGCCACTATCGTCTCAAGGTGGGCTCAGTTGTCCCGGACCGCGACGCGCCGCCCGTATCGACAGAATGGAAGCAGTTTCGTGTCGATTTGGCGACAGGTGTTGCGAGAACTGCCAATCGGCCTCATTCTTGCTTTCCTCCCACAGCCAGCGCGAACAGACGAGCTCGCGCCAAGGCGGCCTCAGCAGAGGCCACATTGGGAGGATCGACAATGCAGAGTCGCGACACAGTTGTGGCGGTCTTCGAGGACCGCGACGACGCGCAGGACGCGATCAACGCTCTGCGTGACGCCGGCTTCATGGCCGACGACATCAGCATTCTGGCCCGCGACCGCGACACGGCCGGCCGTCTCGCCGAAGACACCGGCACCGAAGCCGCCACTGGCGCGGCAACCGGTGCGCTCGCCGGCGGCCTGCTTGGCGGCGTCGCCGGCTGGCTGGTCGGCATCGGCGCGCTGGCCATCCCCGGCGTTGGACCCATCATCGCGGCCGGGCCTCTGGCGGCGGCGCTCGGCGGCGCGGCGATTGGCGCGGCTGGCGGCGGCATCATCGGTGCGCTGACCGGGGCTGGCATCCCTGAAGAGGAAGCCCGCTACTACGACACCGAGTTCAGGCAGGGCGGGATCGTCGTCACGGTCCAGGCGCGCGGCCGCTACGACGAAGCGCACGACATCATGCACGAGTACGGCGGCCGGGACGCCACACACACCTCGGCGACGTACACCACCTGGAACGAGGCGTCGCCACGTTTCCGTTCGTCGTACGAGCGGCGCTACGGCACCTCGCGCCCGTGGTCGGACGTCGAGCCGGCCCACCGCTTCGGGTACGAGTCGTACGGCCGGGTCCGCCAATCCGGGACCCGAACCGACTTCGGCACCGCCGAGCCGACCCTCCGCGACGAGTGGACCCGGAGCGGCGCGAATGGCGACTGGAGCTCCCGTCGGAACGACGTCCAGCGCGGCTGGGACTACGGTCGGGGGCGCACCAGCTTCCGCGACGACGACCGTGACGACCTCGGCACCGAGGGCCAGAACAGGGCTGCGAGCGCTGGTGGCGCGGCAGCAGGCGCCGTCGCGGGCGGCACGGCCGGCGCGGTCGTCGGCGGACCGCTCGGTGCCGCTGGCGGGGCGGTCATCGGCGGGACGGCTGGCGCGATGGCTGGCGATGCCTCCGTGAAGACGCCGCGCGAGCGCGCCGACGACGTCGAGGACGAGCGGCGGGACCGGATGGACGACGCACGGCGGCGGTAGTCCGCCCCGCTGTTCGACACCCTTCACCAAACTGCACACGTCTGCGAGGCCGCCCCTCAGTCGGGGGCGGCCTCGCTATACTCCCGAGGTAGTCGATTCGGCCCGAGGGATCGAGACGGTGCGTTCGATGCGTCTCTTCGCAAGCTGTGCCCTGGCTGCCGTCGTCGCGGCAGGACCGTTCCCACGCTCGGCCGGCGCGGCGGCCACGATCCAGAGCTCGGTGCTCTCGAACGGGGTGACGGTCGTTACCCGACAGCGGCCCGGGAGCCAGGTGCTGGCGATCGACGCCGCGGTTCGGGCGGGCGCCCGCTACGAGACCGATGCCACCGCCAGCGCGGCCAGGTTCCTCGAAAGCGCGCTGATGCTCGGCACCGAGCGCTGGCCGAGCCGTGACGCGCTGGTGCGAGCCATCGCCGGGCGCGGCGGCGACCTGTCGGTCACCGCCGGACGCGAGATCGTCGAGGTTGCCGTCACGGTGGGTCTCCCCGACGCGGACATCGCGATGGACGTGCTCGGCGAAGTGCTGCTCCGCTCCCGATTCGATCCCGACGACCTGGAGCGTGAGCGCGACGTGCTCCTCCAGCAGGTGCAGGAGCGGGAGGACGAGCCAGAAGATCGCGCGACCGACGTGCTGTATCAGACGGTGTTCGCCGGACATCCGCTGGCTAAGCTGCCGTTCGGGACTCGAGACGGCGTCGAGCAGCTGACGGTCGATCGGCTGCGCGGGTACTGGCAGGAGCGGCTGGTCGGCACCAACGTGCTGGTCGCGGTCGTCAGCGGCCTCTCGCACGAACAGGTCGTGGCGAAGCTCGAAGCGGCGCTGCACGGCGTGCCGGCCGGGCCGGTGCCGGCGCTGAACTACGCCGACATCCCGACCCCGAAGTCGCGCCAGGTCGACCTGACGCTCGGCACCGATCAGTCGCACGTGTTCATCGCGGTGCCGGTCCCGGGCGTCTCCACCGAGGATCGGGCGGCGCTTCGCGTGCTCAATGCGATTCTCGGCCGAACCAGCGGCCGCCTGTTCACCGAAGTTCGCGACAAGCGAGGGCTCGCGTACACCGCCTATTCGACGGTGACCCAGTACGTGGACGGCGGCATCTTCCTGGTCTACGCCGGCACCAAACCGAGCACGGCACAGGACGTTCTGACCCTGCTCCAGAGCGAATTGCAGCGCATCCGCGAACAGGCGGTCGGCGTGGACGAGCTCGCGAACGCGATCGGCGGCGAGCTCGGCTCCAGGACGCTCGCGGTCGAGACCAGCAGCAACGAAGCGACGTATATGGCGCGCGACACCGTCTTCGGCCTGCCACCGCGCGAAGTGCAGGCGGAGCAGACCCGTGCCGTCACTGCCGCCGACGTGCAGCGCGTCGCGCAACGCTACCTGGACCCGTCACGCTTCACCGTGGTCGTGACCGGTCCCGGCTCCGGTGAGCAGGGAGACAGGCCATGAGGCGGCCCATCGTCTGGCGGCTCGCACGGGCGATCGGCTCGACGCTCGTCGTCGGCACACTCATGGGGACATCTCTTGGAGGCAGCGTGAGCTCGGCACTCGGACAGGCGCAGGAGCCGGACGTGTTTCGCTCGGTCTTGCCGAACGGCATGCGGGCGATCGTTCGCGAGCGGCCGGGCACCGACGTGGTCGCGATTTCGGTCGCGACCCGGGGCGGCTCGCGGGACGAGCGCCCCGAGACGGTCGGCGCTGCCCACTTCATGGAGCATATGTACTTCCAGGGAACAGCCCGCCGTCCGGACGCCGCCGACATCGACCGTGAAGTCGAAGCGAAAGGCGGCTGGACGAACGCCTGGACCGGCTGGGAGTCGATCAACTTCCAGGTGGTCGTCCCGAACGAGGATCTCGACCTCGCGATCGACATCATCTCCGATCAGATGGTCAACTCGGAGTTCGCGGCGCAGAAGATCGACAAGGAACGGGCGGTCGTGCTCGAAGAGCTCAATGGCCGCCAGAACAGCCCGAACACGAAGGCGTACGACCTGTTCTGGGTCGAGGTGTTCGGCGACCACCCGGCCCACAACCTGCCGATCGGCAACCGCGCAACCATCGACCGCTCCACGCGCGAGGTGCTGGTCTCGTTTCGGGACACGTACTTCGTGGCCGGCAACATGGCGGTTGCCGTGGTCGGGGACGTCAAGCACGACGACGTCTTCAAGAAGCTCGGCGCCGCGTTCGCCACGATGCGGACCGGCCCGATCCCGCCGCCAAACACCGCCCCGGTGCCGCCGCGGGTGGCGCGCCAGCAAGTTGACGCCTCGCCAGCTCAGCAGGCCCGCATCATCGCAGGCGGCCCGACCGTCGGCTACGACAGCGCCGACCGTCACGTGCTCGACCTGATCGAGGCGGTTCTCGGAGAGTCCGGGCGCCGGCTGGAGCGGGAGCTCGTGGACACCCAGGGGATCGCCTCGTCCGTGTATCCCTTCTACATCGCGCTGACGGACGTCGGCGTCTGGGGCGTCTCGGCCGGCAGCCGGCCTGCCGACGTGGAGAGGGTGCTCGGCCTGGTGAAGGCGGAGCTGAAGACGATTCGTGAGACGCCAGTGCCAGCCGACGAGCTGGCCGAGGCGAAGGCGTACCTGCGCGGGCAGCGGCTGATCAATCGCGAGCGGGCGACGGATCTGGCCGAGGAGCTGAGCGACGGCGAGGTGCTGGGCACCTACGAGTCGGTCGAGACGTACCTGAGCCGCATCGACGCGGTGACCGCCGCCGACGTCCAGCGCGTGGCCGAGCAGTATCTGGATCCCGACAAGCTGACGGTGACGATCCTCCGTCCTTAACGGTTCCCTAACTCGAAGGCTCGTGCGCCCAGAACGAGGCTTTTGTATACTTCGCCCGCGTCGGACGCCGTCCGTCGCTGGAGCAAGACCTTGGGTTTCGTCCGAACCATCGGCGAGCTGTTTCACTTCCTCATCCAACGGCGCGCCTGGTTCCTGATCCCGATCGTCGTGGGCCTGCTCGCCATCGGAGCATTGATCGTGCTGGCTTCGGCCACGCCGCTCGGCCCGTTCATCTACACCATCTTCTGATCTGGCCCGGCCTGGCCGGACAGACGGGTGGCCGACGGGGCGGCTCGGGCGCAGCCCGATGCCCGCGAGGCGCCGGCCGGAGGCAGACTGAGCGTGTACATCCTCGGGATCTCCTGCTTCTATCACGATGCCGCCGCCGCGTTGCTGCAAGACGGCGTGCTGATCGCCGCCGCCGAAGAGGAGCGCTTCTCCAGGAAGAAGCACGACTCGGGCTACCCAACCCTCGCCGTCCAGTTCTGCCTCGACCAGGCCGGAATCACCGCTGACGACCTCGACTATGTGGTCTTCTACGAGAAGCCGCTCCCGAAGTTCGAGCGGCTGCTGACGACCGCCCTGGCAACCTGGCCGCACTCCCCGACCGTCTTCCGCGAGGGGATGATCACCTGGCTCAACGAGAAGCTTTGGATCAAGGACAAGATCCGCCGCCAGGTGGCCGTCCCGCCGGACCGGGTGCTGTTCGTCGAGCACCACCTGTCGCACGCCGCGAGCGCCTTCTTCTGCTCGCCGTACGAAGAAGCAGCGGTGCTGACCATCGACGGCGTCGGCGAGTGGACTTCCGCCACGCTCGGCGTCGGCAAGGCGAGCTGGGACAGCAACGGCGTCAACAACATCGAGCTGTTCCAGGAGTCGCGCTTCCCGCACTCGCTCGGCCTGTTCTACTCGGCGTTCACCGCCTGGCTTGGCTTCGAGGTGAACGACGGCGAGTACAAGGTCATGGGCATGGCGCCGTACGGCAACCCGAAGATGGTGGACGAGGTCCGCAAGGTCATCAACTTCGCGGACGACGGCTCCTTCTGGCTGAACATGGACTACTTCAGCTTCCACCAGTCGATGGAGCACACGTTCAGCCGCAAGTTCGAGGCGCTGTTCGGCGAGCCACGCAAGCGGGAAACCGAGTTCTTCACCCACGGCACCGGCGTGCCCGAGGGCGCCTCCACGGCGGCCATCGACTCGAATCAGTACTACGCCGACGTGGCCGCCAGCGTCCAGCGCACGACCGAAGAGGCGATCATCAACATCGCCAATTACCTGCACCGGCGAACCGGCTCGAAGCGGCTGTGCATGGCCGGCGGCGTTGCGATGAACAGCGTCGCCAACGGCCGGATCCTGCGCGAGACGCCGTTCGACGAGCTCTACATCCAGCCAGCCGCCGGCGACGCTGGCGGAGCGCTCGGCGCGGCGCTTTACGCCTATCACGTGCTGCTCGGGAAGCCACGATCGTTCGTGATGGACCACGCCTACTGGGGCCAGGGGTACGGCGACGGCGAGGTCAAGACGGCCCTGGACAAGCGCGGCCTCAGCTACGAGTACATCGGCGACGAGGACAAGCTGGCCGAGATCTGTGCCTCAGAGCTGGCATCGGGGAGAGTGCTCGGCTGGTTCCAGGGGCGGTTCGAGTGGGGCCAGCGCGCGCTCGGCAACCGCAGCATCATCGCCGACCCCCGCCGCGAGGGCATGAAGGACGTCGTCAACACCAAGATCAAGTTCCGCGAGCCGTTCCGCCCGTTCGCGCCGAGCATCCTGGTCGAGAAGGTCGAGAGCTACTTCGACTTCGCCGGCGAGAACGGCGCCTGGCCGACCGACCCGGCGAAGTTCATGATGGCGGTCATGCCGGTGGCCGAGGACAAGCAGGAAAAGATCCCGGCGGTCAGCCATCTCGGGACGGGCCGCCTGCAGACGGTGCTCCCGAACACGAATCCGCGCTATCACAAGCTGATCGAGCAGTTCTACGGCCAGAGCGGCGTGCCGGTGATCCTGAATACCTCGTTCAACCTGCGCGGCGAGCCAATCGTCACGACGCCGGACAACGCCCTCAACACGTTCTTCGCCAGCGGCCTCGACACGCTGGTGCTTGGCAACCACGTGGTGCGCAAAGACGGAGGCGAGTAATGCCGGACGATCTGTACCGCGAGCGTGAGCGAGCGGACCGAGCTCAACTGACCCACGTTCGCGGAGTATACGGAGGCGAGTGATGCGGCTCGAGGGCAAGGTCGCCCTGATCACCGGCGCGGGCTCCGGCATCGGGCGGGCGACCGCCGAGCTGTTCGCGCAGGAGGGTGCGAAGGTCGCGGTGGTCGATCTCTCGCCGGAGGCCGGCGAGCAGACCGTCGAGGCGATCCACGAGGCTGGCGGCGACTCGATCTTCATCCAGGCCGACGTGAGCAATGCCGAAGACGTCGAGCGGATGATCTCGATGACGGTCCAGCAGTGGGGCCGCATCGACGTGCTCTACAACAACGCCGGCATCCCGATGGGCGCCACGCCGATTGAGGAGGTCGATGACGACTTCTTCGACAGGACGATGGCGGTCAACGTCCGGAGCGTCCACCTGGGCGCCAAGCACGCGGTGCCGCACATGAAGCGGCAGGGCGGCGGCGTGATCCTGAGCACCGCCTCGACGGCCGGCATCCGTCCACGGCCCGGCCTCAGCGCCTATGCCGCCTCGAAGGGCGCGGTGATCGCGATGACCAAGGCGCTCGCCATCGAGCTTGCGCCGTTCAAGATCCGGGTCGTCTCGATCAACCCGGTCGCGACGGACACGCCGATGCTGCCGGAGTTCTTCGGCAAGGGCGACCCGGTCGAGACGCGGGCGAAGTTCCTGTCCACGATCCCGCTCGGGCGCTTCAACACCCCAAACGACATCGCCCACGCCGCGCTCTATCTGGCCTCAGACGACGCCTTCATGGTCACCGGCACGGCGTTCGAGATCGACGGCGGCCGGGACGTGTAGCACTGCCCGGCAGGGCTACAGGCGAATCTGACAGCGGACGGCCTGTTCCACGAGGTGCCCCGGCAGCTGGGCGCGAACCTTGTTGTGATAGGCGTCTGAGTCAAAGACCTGCCAGGACTCTTCGTCCTTGAAGTCGAAGACAGCGACGGTCGTCCAGTTGCCGTCGCGCAGGCCAGCATCGCGCCCGAAGGTCAACCCAAGCATCCCTTTGTAGCGGGTGCGGGACTCCTCCCAGAATGCGTGCAAAAACCCGACGTTCTCGTCGGTCGCCTCGGGCTTGAACCTGACCATGATGACGTGCCGAATCATCGTGCGCCCCAATCAGCGAGATGCGGCAGTCTAGCAGGCGCAGGCGTCCGGAGCGCTCGCTAGGCACGCCGCCGCCGCCAGGGGTACGATTCCCGCGAGACTGGCAGAGGGAACGATGATGGCGAAGCGCGTAGGGTTCGTCGGCGTTGGCACGATGGGCAAGCTGATGGCGATCAACCTGCTCAAGCGCCACTATCCAGTCACCGCGTACGACCTCAACCCCGCGCCCGTCGAGGAGCTGCTGGAGTACGGCGCCGAGAAGGCCGCCAGCAGTGCCGAAGTGGCCGCCGCCGGCGATGTGATCGTGACGATGCTCCCCAGCTCGCCGCACGTCGAGGAGGCGGTGCTCGGGCCGGGCGGCATCCTCGAAGGGATGAAGCCGGGCTCGGTCCTGATCGACATGAGCACGATCGACCCGCTGGTCAGCCGTCGAGTAGCCCAGGAGGTCACCGCGCGCGGCTTCCGGATGCTCGACGCGCCGGTCAGCGGCGGCTCGGTCGGGGCGCGCGACGCCACGCTCACGATCATGGTCGGCGGCCCGAAGGACCTGTTCGAGGAGTGCAAGCCGGTCCTCGAAGCGATTGGCCAGAACGTCATCCACTGCGGCGAGAACGGCATGGGCGAGGTGGTCAAGGTGGTCAACAACCTGATCGCCGGCGTCAGCATGGCGGTGGTGGCCGAGGCGTACAACATCGGGCTGCGGGCGGGAGCGGACCCGAAAGTGCTCTACGACGTGATCAGTCGGTCCTCCGGGCGCTGCTGGTCGCACGACACCAACCACCCGATCCCCGGCGTCAGCCCGAGCTCGCCGGCCAACAACGCGTACGCCCCCGGCTTCATGGTGGACCTGATGCGCAAGGATCTCGGGCTGGCGGTCTCCGCCGCGAAGGGCGTCCAGGCGCCGGCGATCCTGGCCGCCGCCGCCGAGCAGCTGTTCGGCTCGGCCTCGAACATGGGGCACGGGCGGCTGGACATGTCGGCGGTGGTCAAGGCGTTCCAGGCGCTGAGCGGCCCCGGTGACGACGCCTGACTCGCACCGCGACGGCGATGAGGACATGAGCTTCCTGACGCGACTGCGCGACCGACTGTTCGGGGCTGATCCGCCGCCGGCCGTGGAGCAGGCGGAGCCCTCACCCCCCGACCCCCTCTCCCTAACCGCGGGAGAGGGGGAGCAAGCATCCGTCTCCCCCTCTCCCGCGGTTAGGGAGAGGGGGTCGGGGGGTGAGGGCACTCCCGCAACCGTCTCTGAGCCGGCCGTGCCAGATGATCCCGCCGTCGCCGCTCGCCAGGAGCGCGCCGCCTCCCGCATCCTCGAAGACGAATCGTTGCGCGGCGACCTCACCGACGACGAGTTTCAGCCGCTGCTCGACTGGGCGCTCGCGGCGGCTGACCGCGTCGCCGTCGCCACAGCCGGGCTGTCCGACGAAGTGGCAGACGGTCGGCTGGACGAACGGCTCGGACAGATCCGCGAGTCCGTGCGGCTGGCGGCAGAGGCTGTGGCGGCCCAATCGGAAGAGGCCGCGCCGCGCCGCGCCTCCGTGCTCTCGACGCTCATCCAGACCGTCGGAGTCGCGAATCCGGCGCTCACCGGCCTTGCCAGCCGACTCGCCGGCCGCTCCGACCTGTCGGGCGCCGAGCTGGCGGCTGCTCTCGCCGATGCGCTTGGCGACGGCCCCGAGGCGGCGTCGTGAGCCGCGAGCGACGGAGCCGAGGCTCACAGACCGGCCTGGTGACGCTCATCGCGTGCGTGCTGCTGGTCGCTCTGCTGATCTGGTTCTTCTGGGATCGCATTCCTGGCCTGAACGGCGGCGCCGGCCCCGGGAGCGCGTCGAAGCCAGGTGCCTCGCCGTCACCAGTCGCGCAGGGGCCGTACGAGATCTACTTCACGACTCCAACGTATCCCGACCGACCCGAGAACCGCCACGGCGGCATCGACGAGAAGCTCGTGGCGTTCGTGGATGCTGCCACGAAGTCGCTGGACGTCGCGGCGTACGAGTTCGACCTCGAAAACGTGGCCCGGGCGATGGCGAGGGCGAAAGCACGCGGCGTCGCGATCCGGATGGTGACCGATTCGGACACGATCAACGCCACGCGCGACGAAGTGACGCAGAAGGCGCTGAAGATCGTGAAGGACGCCGGCATCACGATCGTCCCCGACGAGCGGCAGCCGATCATGCACGACAAGTTCGCCGTCAGAGATGGCGAGGAGATCTGGACCGGCTCCTGGAATCTGACCGTCGGGGACACCTACCGGCTAAACAACAACGCCGTCAGAATGCGCTCGCCCGAGCTCGCCCGCCTCTACACCCAGGAATTCGAGCAGATGTTCGTGCAGAAGAAGTTCGGGCCGAGCCGACCGAAGGGCAACCCGGCCCCGCCCGTCAAGGTTGGCGAGATGCAGGTGCAGGTGATGTTCTCGCCAGACAACGGCATCGCCCAGCGCCTCGCCGACCGCATCAAGCAGGCTCAGAGTCAGGTCCGTTTCCTGGCATTCTCGTTCACGCACGATGCGATGGGTCAGGCGGTCATGGACCGCGCCAGGAATCGCGTCTCGGTGGCCGGCGTCTTCGAGAAGACGGGCTCTGAGACGCGCTTCAGCGAGTACGGCGCGATGAAGCAGGCCGGCCTCGAGGTGTACCAGGACGGCAATCCATATGTGATGCATCACAAGGTGTTCGTGCTCGACGGGCGAACGACGGTGTTCGGGTCGTTCAACTTCAGCGACGGTGCCGACAAGGAGAACGACGAAAACTGCGTCATCGTCGACGATCCAGGCTTCGCGAGCCGCTATCTCGAAGAAGTGGACCGGATGCTGGCGCTGGCTCGTAACCCGACCTCGGTCAAGGCGACGCCCGAAAAAGAGCTGCCGCGCTGATCGGCTCGCGGCGCCTCCATCCACCAGCCTATCGGCGACTGGCAGTCAGACCAGGCACGCGGCGGCACTACTGCTCGACGGTCAGCCAGACCCGCTCGTGTGCCGCCCACGAGGCCGGCCGGTAGCCAACCACGGGCGCCGCTCCGAGCATCTTGGAGCTCACCGCCAGCTCGACTGCCGAGCGGAGCGCGCCCTGGACGGCACGGACGTCGTGCGCCGAGGCGCGTGGCTGGGGCAGGTCGTCGGCGCCGTCGCCAAGCACGCGCGCGACGATCTGGGCCTCCTGTCCCGCCTCACACGTCATTGAGACGGTGAAATACGGCCCGGTCACCCGCACGTTCGTGGTCTCCACCGTGGGGGCCGGGTCCGGATCGCCGTCGCTGACCTGGACGGTCCGGCCGCCCGGCAGCTGCCAGGCGTGCGTCGGCTCGGGCGCGCTCGCGGGGACGGTGCGGCCGTCGTTCAGGTCGAGCGCGATCCGCGGGGCGAGATGGACGTGCCAGGTCATCTGGTGTGGATGCGCCGGCGGGCAGAGGATCAACGCGGACCAGCCAAGCGGCACACGCTCGGAGACCGTCCGCGACACGAGCGATCTGATACCCATTGCCAGCGCCTCCACCTCCTGAAGCGAGTCAGGCGATGGGGTGTGCCGAGATGGGGCTGTCGCCGCCGGCGCCGTTGCGGCAGTCGCACGCTCGGCGATGGCCGGCTCAGGTTGAAGGTCGGAGGGCTTCGGTGGCGCGCGGTCGAATTCGGACCGGGGAGGCCCGGCCAGGCCGGCCCGCTCGAGCGTCCGGCGCCGGCTATACAGGACGTAGACGATGCTGCCGAGGATGAAGAATCCGGCCAGCAGCGCCCACATCTGCGCTTCCGACTGGCTCACGGGCTGGCACTCCTCGGCGCGAGTCGGCCTCACAATCGCAGGGGTGGCGGCCGGCGCGCATGGTAGCATACGCGTTCGACCCGTCTGCCCGGCCAGCGGGCGCATCCATGCCGATCGACGCACGGCCAGAACTGATGAGGCAGATCATTCGCTACGACAACGTGGGACGGTCGGCGGCATGTCGGCGGTAGGCGACGCGCGCATCGCCGCCGCCAGTAGCAAGCCGTCGGCGCGTCGTCGTTCGGTCGGCTGGCTCGGGCGACTCGGATTGCTGGCCTTCGGGCTGCTGGTCGGGCTGGCGGCCGTCGAGCTGGTGCTGCGGCTGCTCGGACCGCGTCTCCCGCTGGTTCACTCGCTCACCAGTATCGCGACGTTTCAGACCTACCACCCGATCTACGGCTTCTTCCATCGCCCCGGCGCGAGCGGCTGGATCGAGACGCCAGAGTACACCTCGTACGTGGCGTTCAACTCGCACGGGCTGCGCGAGCGCGAGATCGAGCCGGCAAAGCCAGCGGGACTCTTCCGCGTGATGGTGGCGGGCGACTCGTTCGTCGAAGGTGCACAGGTACCCGAGCAGGACACGGTCTCGCGCCGCCTGGAGTCTCTGCTGCAAGCTCGACTGCCGAACCGTCCGCTCGACACGGTCAATGCCGGCAACGCCGGCTTTGGCACCGCGCAGGAGCTGCTCTTCCTGCAACACGACGGCGTCCGGTACCAGCCCGACGTCGTGGTGCTGGTCTACTTCGTCGACAACGACCTGCCGGACAACGGCTACCGGATAGCGCGTGAGCGCAAGCTCGACACGACCTGGCGGCCGTTCTTCGTGCCGGACGGTCACGGCGACATCACGCTGCGGCCCGGCGCGACCCCGCCCGACGACCGTCTCGCAAGCGTTCGGCCGCTGCTGCGCCGCTCGGCGACGTACAACGTGCTGGAGAACTTCCTGCTCTGGAACGAGGCGCGAGCACAGGAGCAGGCCCAGATCGGCAAGAACCGCCCGACCTACCTCGTGGACCCGTCCGCCGAGTGGGAGGAGGCGTGGTGGGTCACCGAGCGGGTGCTCGGGCGGGTGCAGGCCACGACCGAGCAGATGGGTGCGGAGCTCGTCGTGGTGGCGGCGCCGTCCTACTATCAGGTGGACGACGACGCATGGCGCTGGCTCGTCGAAGGCGATACCCGCAACCGCAATCGGTACGAGGCGGACGCACCGAATCGCCGCCTCGCCGAGATCGCCCAGCGACAGGGGCTCCGTTTCCTGGACCTGTTACCCGCGATTCAGGCCGCCCAGGCGCAGAGCCACGACCTGTACTATCCGGACGACGGCCACTGGACCAGCACCGGTCACGCCCTGGCCGCGCGTCAGATCGCCGACTACCTGGACGGCGCGGGACTGCTGCCTCGGCCCTGACCCCGCACGCTCCAGGCCAGCGCGACCAGCGACGTGGCGTAGAGCGCGAGCAATGCCGTCAGCTGCTGTCCGCCGACGCCGGCGAACGGCTCGACGTAATGGGCGGTGCCCAGGACGATGCTGGTGAGTCCCAGTACGATCAGCCCGACGGTCGGGAGGACGCGGCGTCGGCGGTCGTAGGCGGGAGATGATGCTACGTTGGCGATGTCAGGAGCTACTGGCTCGGAGTTGAGCGGCGCCTCGGCAGTTGGCGTGGCGCTCGCCAGGATCGAGCCGTCCAGGATCAGCCGACCGAGGTCGACTGCCAGCACCGTAACCGGCATCACCAGGACGACGTAGTAGTGCGGCCAGACGATCGGCGTGACCAGCAGCGTCAGGACGGTGAGCGCCGCGATTTCGAGGTCGCCGCGCGGATCGTCGGGCGCGAGCGGGACGGTGAGACGGTCGAGCAGGCTCGGCGTGCGCCGCCCGCGATGCGCCCGCGCGTCGTCCGATCTCAGCGCCTGTCGAACATCGAAGCCGGCGGCCCGCAGCGCCGCCAGCGTCAACAGCGCGCCGCTCGCGGCCCAGAGCACCGCCGCGACGTACGGCACTGGGAAGCGCGGGCGCGGGCGCCACTCGCTCGGCCCGAAGATGCGCGTGAAGAACCCTCGCACCGAGCCGTTGTCGGGATAGCCGGGCCAGACATCGGCGTGAGACGGGTAGTTGACGGTCGCCCAGAGCCATGCGCCGTGCACGCCAGACAGCGCGACGCCGACGACGGACAGCGCGAACACCGTCGCGACCGCCGCGCCGACCAGTCGCCAGTCCCGCCGCCAGGCGTAGTAGAGGAAGAACAGCCCCGGGATCGGCTTCAGCGAGAACGCCGCGCCGAGCAGGACGCCGGCCAGCCCCGAGCGTCCCGAGCGACGCGCGGCCCAGCAGCCGACCATTCCAGCTGCCACGACGACGTTCAGCTGGCCCTCTTCGAACGACTGTCGGATCGCCGGCAAGGAGACGAGGGTCAGCGCCATCAGCAGCCCGGCCGGCTCCGGCTTCGGCACTGCGAGCGCCCGCAGCGTCAGCCAGCAGACCGCCCAGAGCGACAGTACGCTGACGAAGCCCCACGCGAGGAAGGCGTCCCGGTAGCCGTCGAGCTTCGCGATCGGCAGCAGCCAGATCATGAGCGGCAGCGATGACGGCGCGTGAAAGCTGTACAGCGGACCTCGGTGGGGCGGACCGCCGAACAGCTCTTGCGTCACGTCGTTGTACGGCTCGTACGGGTCGCGCCCCTGCCCGATCTTGACGATCGCCGCGTAGTCCTGCACGAAGTCGCGCCCGCCGCTGGAGCCTTCTTCCCAGGCGGCCAGCAGGTGCCAGGCGCCGACCAGGGCCAGGAGCGCCAGGCCAAGCCAGACGAGGATCGACGAAGCGGAGATGCTGCTGCGCGCCGCCGTCCGCCGGGTCACCTGCGACATGCTCGGTTGACCCTCCAGCCAGGGTGCTCGATCGTCCGCCGGCGAGTGTGCCGTGCTCGAGCGTCCAGGATGGTACTCAACGGCGCTCGACTTCGTACACGAGCTGCGAGGGGCGGCCGTCCCGGTAGGCGTACCGTCAGGAGTGGGGACTGGTCGCCAAACAGCGCACGCGCTTCGCCGGCGCCGATCCCACGAGGTGCCGTCCAGGCTGGCGCACGAGATCGCCGATTCGCCCGGGCGGTACGGTCCGATCTGTCCTGAGAGCGGACCGCTGACTGGCGGACGTGGATCGGCTCACGTTGGTACAGGGCCGGGTCGGCCGGCGCGAAGAACAGAATCAGGATGTGTGGCGTCGGCAGGCGGTCGCTGACGAGCACGTCGTCGTACTCGCTGCGCCGCGCTTCGAGGAAGCTGACGGCTTCGCGCGAGCCGAGAGCCAGTCTTCGGCAGCGTAGGCCAGGTAGTCCTGATAGAGCGCACGGCCCACTGCTGCCCGGTAGAGCGATGCCTGCTACCAGGGTCGCCGCGAGGATCAGGCCGGCCTGTCGGCGCCAGGCCGACGCCAGCGGGATGAGTCGGATGGCTCCATGGCCCGCCAGAAGGTGCCAGGCGGTATCGCGCCGAGCAGCAGCGCCGACGAGGGGCTTTCGCGATGCAGGGCGGCGCTGGCTGGCGCCGCGACAATCCACCAGAGAACAAAGAGCGCGCCACGGGACGGTCCGCCGGACCGACGCGACGAGTCCGACCAGGACGAGTGGCGCCATCAGCGGCAACGGCCCGAAGCCGTCCATTCGGTGGTGATGGGTCGGCTCGCTGCCCCAGATCAAGAAGGCCGGGCTGAAATAGGAGAAGAAGTTGCCCGCCGCGTACGGAAGCAGCGCCAGCCCTCGGTAGCGGTCCAGCGGCACGACGGTCTGGAGGCGAGCCTGCCCGGCCGGTGTCAGCCCGAACATCACCAGCGGCAGCGCCAGCGCGACGAGCAGAACGCCCCCTGCTAGCGTCCAGCGCCACTGTCGCGCGAGGTCGCGCCACCAGAGCACCGCGAACCCCGCCACCAGCAGCGGCACCAACAGGCGGGCAAATGCGTAGCTGTACAGGCCCACGCCGAGCACCGCGCCGGCCAGGGCCAATGACGGACCGTGCGTACGCCCACGCAGCAGCAGCCAGACGCCGAGCGTCATGAAGAACGGCAGCAGCACCCACTCGGCGCCGGTGCGGCTGGGCAGTATGTGCCAGGGCGAGACGGCCACGAGCGCCGCGCCGACGAGTCCGGCCGATGGTCCGACGAGCACCCGCCCGGCCAGAAACGTCGTGACCACCGTCGCGATGCCGACCAGAGCGGCTGGCAGCCGGACCGCCGTCTCGTTCAGGCCGAGCGCCGCCACGGACGGGATGACGAGCATGGTGTAGAGCGTCGGGGTGTAGTCGTCCAGGCCCTCCGCGAAGAGCGGCCAGCGCACGCCGTACTGGTCGGCTCCGGTTCTCAGCAGCGAGAGCGCGTCGTACCCCCGCGATGCCTCGTCGAGGAAGAAGCCGTTCGGCACCTGTCCCAACATCGGCAGTCGCAGCAGCACCGCCACCACGACCACCACCCCGAGCGCGCCCCAGTGAGATGCGACGACGGCACGCCAGCCGCCCGACCACGGTGTGGACGCCACACCGCCGTCTGGTGAATCTGGCGTCGTTGCCGCCGTCGTCGCCGTCGCGTTCACGGCACGCTCTCCGCCAGCTCACGGTTTCGGTCAGGCTGCCGCCGATGGTGCCGAGTCATCGCGCGATCGTAACCTCGCCAGCTGCCAGTTGCGCGATTGGGCGTCCGCGCGGGCGAGCCGAGGACGCTCCGGACTCGCTCATGCCGCCTCGGGCGAGATCGAGCGGATAAAGGCGCACCACGACGGGATACGTGCCCGACACCGACCCCGGCGGCACCGACACGCGGAGGCGCTGCTCGATCTGCTCGCCAGTGCTCCAGAATGGCAGTGGCGCGAACCAGTCGCCCGCGCGCCTCGGCTCCGAGAGCAAGTCGCCGCCGGGCGTGATGATCGCGGCCACCAGCAGCAGATCGTGAGCCGGGTCGGGGAGCGCCCCGGCTTGCGACCACCGCATGGCGAGGTCGACGTCACCACCCGCGCGAACCGCGACCGGCCCGCCCTGGCGAGAGCGTGGCAGGCTGATACTGTCGAGTCGAACGCCCGGTATCGGCTCGACAGAGTCGCTGTTCGGAACATCGCTCAACGCCTGCGATGGTGAAACCAGGATCCTGCCGAGCGCCAACGGCTGAATCCCGCTCGGCTGTTCGAAGACGAGCCTCAGCGCCGCCTCGCCGGGCGGAAACGACGCCGGCAGCCGGAGCGCGACGTTGGTGGGCACCATCTCTCCGCGCGCCCAGAGTCGGCTCAGCGGCTCGTACGTCCAGGGCGCTCGGGCGATGGTGCCGTCAGGAGCGGTTGCCTCCAGGGTCGCACGGTAGCCAGTGACGGGGGATCGGGTGGTCTGCCAGACCTGGCGCACCTGTACCAGACGCTCGGACCGCAGTCGGGAGCTGTCAACCTGGGAATCGAGCAGGGCGAGCGCATCGTCGACCGGGTGTGGTCCGCCGCCGACGCTGCCGCCGTCAGCCGAGCGCGCGTGACCAGACCACGACGGGACGACGAGGACACCGAGCGCGAGAGCGAGCACGACCGTGGTCGCGAGCGGTCGCGGTCGGAGACGCCAGAACGGCCGCGCGCCGAGCACGGCCAGGGCGGCCAACGCCAGCAGCGACCCGACCGTCGTGGCGAGGCGAAGCGTCGTCCAGCCCCAGGAGAGCTCGACCGCGTGGCGTCCGGGCGGAACGTTCACGCCGACGAGGCCGAGCGGACCACTGGCGACGACGGGAGCAGTCGCGCCGTCTATGGAAGCAGACCAGCCTGGAAAGGCGAACTGGTGGATCAGCAGTCGGTCGGCAGTCGTCGCGGTCACCTGCACGCTGATCCCGCTCGGACGCCAATCGACCGCTTCCACCCGAAGCGCCGTCGGAGCCTGCTCGCTCCCGCGTACCGGGGTGCTGCCGGCGTCGAGGATCGTCTTGCGCAGGCGGTTGGCGTTGCGCTGGCCGCTGGTGACGGGCAGATACTCGCCGCTGTGGGTCGTGCCGAGGTGATAGTCGGCCATCTCCGCGCGGCCGATACTCGACACGGTGAGCGCTCCCTCGTCCACGGGCTGCATCTCGGGATCGAGTCGGGCTACCGCCGTCACGAGTGACGCCGCGACGACGAGCGCGGACAGGCCGATCCGGATGTCCGCGCGGTTGACCACGGACTCGACCAGGACGCCAGCCAGCACCGCCGACCCGAGTCCGACGATCGCCAGCAGGCGCCAGGGAAACTGCACGAACGCCAGCAGCGGGACCGCGTCGTACAGTGGCGCGAATGGCGCAAGCTGCAGCGCGAATCCGCCGACTACCAGCAGGCCCGTCCAGACTCCGACCACTGCTCCTGACCGCTTCATACGGGCGCTGGCGGCCATGCCGGCTACCGTGATGACGACCTGGATCGCGCCGAGCTGCGGCCAGAAGATTGGCGAGCCGAGCGCGGTGCTGACTGGCCGCTCGTAGTCGTACAGCCAGTCGAGCCGAAACTGCGGCCAACCGCGCAGGAAGAAGCTGGCGAACAGCTCCGGCTCGATGGTCTCGCCGATCTGGACGAGGCCCTTCTCGGCGAGGGCCGGTAGCCAGAACCAGGCGCTGAGGGTGAGCCCGAGCCCGATGGCAACCAGCGGGCGGATGACTGTCCGACCAGACGACCGCCAGCCGCCGGCCGCCAGGCACAGCGCCAGCAGCAGCAGGGCTGGCAGAAACAGAAGCGCCGTGACGTTGTGGGTCAGGATCAGCCCGGCCAGGCAGAGCGCCAGCCCGACGCTCCAGCGCGGACGTCCGTCGCGGAATGCTCGAAGGAGGCACCAGGCACAGAGCGGCAGCCAGACGAACGCCCAGCTCTCGGCGAGCGCGCCGCGCACGTACACGTCCACCAGCTGATACGGCAGCAATCCGTACACCGCTGCTGACGCCGTCGCGGCAGAGGTCTGGAACAACGACCGCGCCAGGACGTACATCGCGACAGTCGAGCAGACCAGGGCCAGCGCGGACGCGATCTCGAAGCTCGTGACGAAGCCGAAGCCGAACGCGTGCGCCGCCACCCCCGGCAGATACGACATTGGCGCGTAGTACAGCAGAAGCGGCTGGCCGTAGCTGTACGCGAGATCCGGCAGCCACCGACTGAACGGCGCGCCCTGCCTGAGCGTCGAGTCGAGTGCGACGAGGCGCTGGACGTGGAGTAGACCGTCGTGCGTCGCGGCCAGGCTGTGCAGGCTCATCGGGAGGAGCGCGGGGACCAGTGCGCAGAGCGCGACCGTGACGCCGACCGTCTCTCGAATCATCGGGTGGCCGCCGAGCACGCCTCCGACGCCGACTCGCTCATGGCCCACGGTCGCTACGCTCATCGCGTCGGTTCGGGCGCGCTGGCGTCGCTCGCGACGTTGGCTGGCTCAGTCGGCCTCCGCCTTAGACAGGCGAGTCCGACGGCGTAGACCGCCAGTAAGCCAGGAAGCTGCATGGTCCCGTAGGCGCGAGGCGCCAACGCGTGCCGCTCCAGCCAGGCGTGCAGGTCGCGTGGCACCCAGAGCACCACCAGCGCGATCGCCAGCAGGGCCAGCCAGCTCCAGGCCCGCCGACGCCAGAGATCGGCGCCGAAGACGACGACCGGAGCGATCAGCACGGCGTAGTAGTGCGGCCAGATGATCGGCGTGACGAGCAGCATGGTAGCTCCGAGGGCGGCAAACTCGCGATTCAGACGCTCGGCGTCCGGCTGGCGCCAGCCCAGGCGCCAGAACAAGAGGGCGACCGCCGCCGCCCAGGAGATGAGCGTGAGCGCCTTGCTCAGGCCCGATGTCGGGTAAGGTGGCCGGGGGCGCCACTCGCTGGGGCCGAACAGGCGGGTGAACAGTCCCTGAGGGGAGGCGTTGTCCTGATAGCCCGGCCAGAGGTCGGCATGCATAGGGTAGGCGACGGTCACGTAGTCGATGGTGCCCTGGACCCCGGCCAGCGCCGCCCCGACGAGGCTCACGATCCCGAGCGTGAGGCCGGCCACGAACAGCAGACGCCACTCACGGCGCCAGAGCGCCCAGAGCACGAAAAGCCCCGCCAACGGCTTGAGCGCCACGGCCAGCGCGAGCGCCACGCCGGCCAGGCCGGGCCTCCGAGCGCGCAGCCCGTACCAGCAGACGGCGATGCCGGCCGCGACCGGGATGTTCAGCTGACCCTCCACGAAGCTCTCGCGAATCGGCCAGACGGCGAGCAGTGCCAGGGTCAGGCCGCCGATGACGACCGGCGAGAGCGGCCATCTGAGCGCACGCACGGCGATCGCCAGGATCAGCCCGAGACAGGCGAGCTGCACCAGATCCCAGATGACGAAGGCGACCGGGTACGGCAGCGGCGCGAGCGGCAGGAAGAACGGGATCGTCGTCGGAGGATGGAAGCTGTAGGCCGGTCCCTCTTTTGGAACCGGCATGTCGAACAGCGATCCAAGCCGTTCGTTTTGAGGCAGGTACGGGTTGCGGCCGGCCAGCACGTCCTCGGCCGCGATGTAATCCTGCGCAAAATCGTGCCAGACGTACGGGCTGGTCTGGAGCGCCGTCATCAGTTGCCAGACGCCGAGCGTCGCCAACAGTGCCAGAGCCGCGAACCGCGCCAGGTGCCACAGTCGCGCGGCCGGCCGCGTCTCGAGTGGTCGGTGCGGTTGCTCGGCGATCACGTGCCGCCGTCCCGACGCGCTGCTGCCGATTCGCCCGGCACACCGGCAGCATCGGGCGAGCCGAGATTCGGGCGGGCGACCCGCCACGCGAGCATTCCGTACAACGCCACGATGGCGAACGTCTTGTACGACAGGATCAGTCGATCGAGCGCCGTGGGGTACAGGCGCTGCAACGCCAGATTGGCAGCGTCCGCCCGACTCCGCAGCCAGAGCGCTCGGTCGAGCTCGGGTCCGTACAGCATGGTCGGATTCGGCAGCATCAGCACGACGTAACATGCCGCGAGCAGCAGCCAGCCGAGCGGTTGGCGCGGCCGGGCGTGCTTCTGGTCGGCCGCCAGCAGCGTAAGCGGCACCAGCAAGATCGTCTCATAATGCGTCCAGGCAGCCGGGACGACCAGGATCGAGAGCGGCACGAAGAGCGACAGTTGAAGCATCCGTCGTCGGGCGTCGCCATCGGAGTCGCTGGCGGGCCTGCGCGCCACCAGCCAGACGGTCACGCCGAACAGTGCGAGCGCGACCGAGCGAATCGTGAGGTCGATGGCGCCGCTGTCGCGGAGCGGGAACGGCTTCAGGTCGGACGAGACGATCCGGGCGAGCAGGCCGCCGAGCGCCTGATTGTCGGCGTAGGTGGTCGTGGCGCCACTGGCAGGCAGCACGCGGGTGGCAAACGCCATCGCCTCGTCCAGTCCGACGAGGAGACTGCCCACGACCGTGAGTCCCGCCAGCACGCCGAGGGTCGCGAGCGCCGGTCTCCAGGCACATCGCGCCAGAAAGTAGCCGATGAGGCACAGCGGGTACGGCTTGACGCTGGCCGCGACGGCGACGGCGACGGCTGCCAGCACGTCGCGACGCCACGTCACCGCGTACGTAGCAAGCGCCGTCAGCAACAGAAGGAGCGGATCCCACTGTCCCTCCCCGACGGCGATCTGGAGAGGGCCAAAGACGCTCCAAAGACCAAGACCGGCCAGCCAGGGCCCGCTCAGCAGCCGCACGTCGAGCGCCCGCATCAGAATCGCGTAACCGATCGCGAAGGCGAGCACCAGCACAACCCGCCAGGCCAGCCGCGCCTGCTGGATCGAACCAAAGCTGAATGGCACCAGATAGACGGCGGCCGGCGGCGCCAGCTTGAACACCTCGCCGAACGGATTCTCATCCAGCGCGATCAGGTCGTAGAGCGGGATCTCCGGGTGGCGGACCGCGAAGCCAGCCGAATAGAAGCTCTTGAAGTCGGCGGCGTGGTCGTAGAAGCTCGCCGACACAAAGTAGATCAGGATCAGCACGGCCAGCAGCGCTCGGACCGCTATCAGCACGAAGCTGAGGGCGCGGCCTCCACGCAACACACCCTCCCGGCCGGACCGATTGCTTCTGTCGCTGGCCCGGGACGCTTCGGGACGTTCGGCGGGCAGCGCCTCCACGACGGTCGTCACGCTGGGCACCTCACTCACCTGGCTGGCTGCCGGACGGCCGTCTCGGCCGGTGGCGACGCGACCGCGCGGGTGGCGCGTGATGTGAAGCGGACGAAGACGAGCGACCAGAGCCACGACACGCTGATACCCACGAGCAGTGACCCGAAGAACGCGGTTGGAACGTAGTAGCGGGGCCAGTCCAGGCTCAGATTGGCGCCGATCACGATCGAGTACGCCGCCAGCCACACCAGCAGCGCGGACTCCGGGCCGAGGCGACCACTCGTCCGCCAGCCACGCCACGCTCGAACCACGAGCAGGGCGCATCCGACGACAGCCAGGGTGAGCTCGACGCTGACCCCGCCGAGCGCCGGCAGATCCGAGAAGGTCCGACGGATCAGCGGGGGACTACCGGGCGGCGCACCGTAGTCGAACGCCGGCGTCGAGTTGTCCACGAACGTGCGACGCACCATCAGCCACAGCCGACCTGGCAGTGCCTCGTCGACCGGGTTGCCGAACTGCTGGCCCTGCTCGACCATGATCGACTGCTGCTGTTCGAGCATCGACCAGGTCCTGCCGACCGGATCGGGCCAGAGAAACGGGTTGACTGTCACCCAGACGACCGCGGCCAGCAGCCCGACACCGCACGCCCAACCGATGAGTGTGACGGCCTCGGAACGGGCTGCACGAAGCTGTACGAAGCCGGCGACACCGGCCCAGGCGCAGACCCCAATGATGGCGACGGCGGCAGTCAACTTGGTCGCCAGCGCCAGCCCGAGGACCGGGCCGAGAACCCAGGCGGCGCGAGGCAGTCGCCCGTCTGCGACGGAGCGCCGTGCGGCCCAGACCAGCAGCACCAGCGCGACCGCCGACAGGAACGCCAGAAGCGCCTCGCTCCGAGCCTGGACGAAGTAGGTCTGGAGGAGCGGGCTCGACGTCGCGAGCAGCGCGCTCACGCCTCCGGCCATGGTGCCGCCGACGAGCCGACCGACGACGAACAGCAGCACCACGCTCAGCGCGCCGAGCACGGCCATCGTCCGCCGGACCGGCATCAGGATGGCGGCGGAGGGGACGCGGCCCTCTTGCAGGTTGGCTGCGTATTCCTTTTCCCAGGCGTACGTCTTATTGACCCGGTCTGGATCGGTGCCGGAGGCCCAGACGATACCGCCGATGACGTACCGCCCGACCGGGGGCTGGTCTCGATTCAGCCAGCTGGGGCGCCAAACCTGGCTGGTGACGTCGTGATCCAGGAAGACGAAGCGGAAGTACCGCCCTGCGCTGATCCACTCGCTTTCGTCGCCGTGGAACGGCACGCGCTCGGCGGCCCGCAGCAAGGTCGCGACGGCGACGACGAACACCAGCAGCGCAACGACGATATCGGCGAGGGAGCGTGCCGCTCTCCACCGGGACGGAGCTGAGGCCCGACCAGACGGCGTACTGGGCGCCCCCAGCGGCACGGAAACCAGGGCCGCCCCGACCATGAAACCCACCATCATCAGTACGTCGGCAACACGCCCGGCCCGAACACGGGACTCGGTCCGGTCGCGCAGGGCGGGTGCGGTTGCAGAGGCCGCTGAGACGGCCTTTCCAGTAGCCAGCATAGTCTGGTGGCGCCGAGGTGCAACGACAGTCGCGGCGCCAGGGGTCTGGCGCGGGCCAGCCGCGCGAGGATGTCGGGCAGGCTGGCCGGCGGATGCTACCAGATTTCGCGGGACTGGCGCTCACCGTTGCGGGTATCCGTTCGAGCGACCTGCGCCTGGAGAATGCAGCGTCTGCCTGGCTCGGCACAGCTGGCATTTGCGGCTGAGTCTGACCTGTCCTTCCTATAATCCTCGCCCGTGAGCCAGATCGCCGTGCGTCCGAGCGAGCTGCCGCCGCTCGGAGACCGGCCGGTGAGCGGGGTGGACGACGCTGCTCGCGCGCCGATGTCGTCGGCCTTTGCACGGGGCCGGGCCTGGTCGAAGGCGCATCCTGACCTTGTGGCGCTGAGCGTCGTGCTCCTGGTTGGACTGCTGTTCAGGCTGGCCCTGCTCTACCGAATCCCACCCCTCTTCATGCCGGGCGACAGCCAGAGCTTCCTGACGCCAGCTTTCGACCTGGCTCGGGGACTGGGGTTCGACCCGATTCTGAAGCGACCGCTGGGATATCCGCTGCTGCTGGCCATCGTGATCTCGGCGCTCGGCGAAGATCTGCGCGGCCTCGTCTTCGTCCAGGCGACCATCGGGCTGGCGACCGTGGCGGCGACGTACGGGCTCGGCCGGCTGGCCTTCGGGCGGGCGGCCGGCGTGCTGGCGGCGCTCAGCGTGGCGATCGGCGGGCAGATCGCGATCTACGAGCACTACGTCCTGGCCGAGAGCATCTTCGCGGCCTGGCTGGCGGGCGGGCTGCTGGCGTTGGTTGCGTCGGTCCGCTCGGGCGGCGGCAGCTGGCGATTGGCAGCAACAGGCGGCGCGCTCCTGGCACTTGCGAGCCTGTTCCGCCCCATCGCCGAAGTCATCGTCCCGATCCTGCCGGTCTTCTTTCTGGCGACGGTGCGCCCCCGACGGAGCGCGCTGGCCCTGACGGTTGCAGCAGTGGTTGGATTTGTCTGCGCGCTGGCGCCGGGCTTCGCTGCCGATGTCGTGCTGCGCGGCGGGGTCAGCTCCAGCGCCCTCGGCGAGCACCTGCTCTGGCGGATCACCCGCTCGGATTCAGGCTACATCACCCGCGACGACCTGCCGCGCGGCGAGGCGGACACACCCCAGACAGCGGCCCGTCGGTACGTGATTCGCAAGGCCGTGGACCGGACGCTGCCACAGGAGATCTTCATCGGGCTGCGGCGCGACCTTGGCTTGAGTGCTGGAGATGCCGATGCGGTCATGCGTGGCGTGGCGCTCGACGCCATCGCGCGGCAGCCGGTGCGCTACCTGACGAGCACGCTGCGGATGTCGGTCGAGCTGTTCTTCGGCGAAGACCAGCAGCTCGGCGAAGTCTCCAAGAAGGATGGCGACGCCCACTACGTCAACCCGCAGGCCCGGCAGCGGACGTGGTTCGAGGACCGGATCCTCCACCTGGGCGAGCCGCCGTCGCCGGCCGTGGAGAACGAGTTTGACCGAGCCGAATGGCTGACCGCGGTGTACCAGCCGGGGCGTGCGATCTGGCTGATCCTGATCGGCTACCTCCTGGGCAGCCTGGCAACGCTGGTGGACGGACGCGCCCGTCCCGGGCTGCTGCTCGCACTGGCGGTGCCGCCAATGCTCCTGGCGAACGCGGCGCTGGCCGGACCCGAAGCGCGTTTCCGCTACCCGCTCGACCCGATGATCGCTGTGCTCGCGGCCGGCGGCCTGGTGTGGGCCTTGCATTTGCTATTCTCGTGCGCGCGGAAACGCACCTCCGTCTGAACTGATCACGGGGGCGAAGACGGCGAGATCAGGCGGTGGGTTGGGAGTCGGGCGTCGGGCTCGTTGCGCCGCAGGCACCGCTGCCTCGAACGCTTAGTGTCGCGAAAGGTAGCGGACGCTCGCAGAGATTTGACCTTCGGTGTGCTTTCAGTTTCCAAGGCGTTTGCGACCTAGTCAACGCCATCGCTAATTGATATCATCGCGCCGACGTGCCGATTCCGACTCAAATGGGCACGGTTCGCGGTGAGCTCGACGGCGCAGCGTAACAGCGGGGCGGCAGTCGTACCTCATGCATCAGGAGGTTTCGATGGGTCGCTCTCTTCGCCTCGCCCTGGTGATGTTCGTCGTCGTGCCGCTCCTGCTGCCTGGCTCGCTGTTTCCTACGACGGCGTTCGCGCAGCGCGCCAAAATCGAACCAGCGGACATCGCACTGCAGACAACTGACCTTCCCCCTGATTTCACGGTAACGAAAGAAGAGACGAAACCGATGGACCCGGGGCCGGGCGTGCTGTACGTCCGGCAGATGGAACGCCCGATCACGGATGAGTCGCTCGCCAGCGGACCCGTGATGGTCGGGCAGTTGATCGGTCGGTTTGACGCATCGGTGTCCTACGAAGGTTTCCTCGACAGCCTCCGACAAAAGGCGATTGAGTCGGAGGGCTTCGAGCCTGTGCCGGGCGCACCGAACGACGGCGGCACCTCCAGCCTGCAGAAGTTCGAGAAGCAGGCTGCGATGTACGAAGTCGGCTTCATCAAGCGCGACATGGTCATCTTCACGCGCTGGGTCGGACGCCGCGACGTCGTCTCATTGCAGGGGGTGTTGACCCTGGCTGGCGTATCGTCCGCTCGCTACGACCAGATCCTGGCTGGCGGATCGCCGGCACCATCTGGCGCCCCTGCCGCTGTCGCCCCGACTCAGCCAGCCGAGCCGCCGTCGAGCACCGCGCCTACGACGAGCAAGGGGCGCATCGGCAACACCGGCGGCACCGGCGCGAACCTCCGCGCGAACCCGAGCTCCTCCAGCGAGCTGGTGAAGGTGGTCGCCGAAGGGGAAGAGGTCACGCTGATCGGCGTCGAAGAGACCGGCACGGACGGCCGGCGCTGGCGGAACGTCAAGACCAGCGATGGCGCGGTCGGCTGGGTCGTTGCGGAGTACGTGACTTCGGGCGCCCAGGTGGCCGCGGCACCGCCGCCCCCACCAGCTACGTCCACGCCCACGCCGGCTCCCACGGCACCGCCTGCTCGCGCGACGCCCGCTCCAACTCCCTCGCGACAGGATGCGGTGAGCAAGCCTGCCGGAACGATCGACAGCCGCGTTCAGCCGGCTCTGCGCGTCCTGTACGGCATCCGCAAGGGTCCAAGCGGCGGCATGGCCTTGGGTGATTACTACCGAGCGATCGTGGACACGAGCGGTGTCAGCATTGGCCTGGCCAAGATGCCCGCAAATGCGGGCGGCTATTTCGTTGCACGTGACAACGCGATCACCCTCAATGCATCGATCCTGGACGAGGACAACCGAACCGTCGCATCCACGCTCTCGCACGAGCTCCAACACGTGGCGCAATCCATCAGCGAACGCGGCCAAGGTCTTGGGTGTGTGGAGCGCGAGGTAGATGCGTTCAAAGCAGGCATTGTCACGTGGGTACTGCTTTGGGATCCGCTCGCACCCGGGCGGACCTCGAGAGAGCGATTCGGGAACGCGATGGCCCAACGCTATGTGTCGGAAGGCGACCCGTGGCTCTACAAGTACGTCGTCGATACGGACGGATACCAGGACCAGTGCAAGCTCTGGGTGCCGTAGAGAGTGACGGCAACGCGCCAAGCAGCCTCCGTGGACTGAAGTCCACGTCTACCATTGGACCGTCGCTGCGCGACGGTGGGACACCACCGGCGTGGCGTAGCCACGCACCGACGGTAGACGTGGACTTCAGTCCACAGCGTTGTCTTCTGCCGCCAATCTCGGGCTTGTTCGCCGGTGCGAGCGGCCCGTATAGTTGAAGTCCATGGTGTGCCTGATATCGCCGCCCTGGAAGACGCGTCTGGCGCGGTCATCTCGACCGCGTGAATACCCCACCTGCCACCTCAGGACCGGCGCCCCACTCGGGGCGCCGGTCCCCTTTTTGTGTCCTGAGCGGACGGCGATATCCGCGCCCACAGCCCGTACGCAGCACCGAAGCGCGGAGCTCCCCAGGAGAAGCTCCGTTCTAGTGGAGAGAGATCGAAAGGAGCGGACGTGACTCGCTACATCTTCGTCAGCGGTGGTGTCGTCTCGTCGGTCGGCAAGGGCATCACGGTCGCGTCGCTCGGCCGGCTGCTCAAGAGTCGTGGCATCTCCGTCGCCGTCCTCAAGCTCGACCCGTATATCAACGTCGATCCCGGCACCATGAGCCCGTACCAGCACGGCGAAGTGTTCGTGACCGACGACGGCGCCGAGACCGACCTGGATCTCGGCCACTACGAGCGGTTCGTGGATCTGAACCTGACCAAGTCCAGCAACGTCACGACCGGCGGCATCTACTCAGCCGTGGTGGCGCGCGAGCGGCGGGGCGACTTCCTCGGCGGGACGATTCAGGTGGTGCCCCACATCACCAACGAGATCAAAGAGCGCATCACCCGGGTGCCCCGCCAGACCGGGGCGGAGGTGGTAATCGTCGAAGTGGGCGGCACGGTCGGCGACATCGAGTGTCTGCCGTTCCTCGAAGCGATCCGCCAGATGCACCGCGAGCTCGGGCGCGAGCGGACGCTGTTCATCCACGTCACGCTGCTGCCGTTCGTCGGCCCGACCAAGGAGCTGAAGACCAAGCCGACCCAACACAGCGTCAAGGAGCTGCGCGGGATCGGTATCCACCCGGACGTGATCGTAGCCCGCTCCGACTATCCGGTGCCGGACGACCTGAAGGACAAGATCGCCCTGTTCTGCGACGTGGAGCGGCGCGCGGTCATCCCGCTGGAGACGGCAGACACGATCTACGAGGTGCCGCTGGTGCTCGAAGAGGCCGGCCTGGGCGCGTTCGTCATCGAACGGCTCGGGCTTGACGCGCACGAGCCGGACCTGGACGAGTGGCGCGACATTGTCGCTCGCGCCAAGTCGCCGGCCCCCGAGGTCAGGATCGGCGTCGTCGGCAAGTACGTCGAGCTGGAGGACGCCTACATCAGTGTCCGCGAGTCGCTCCACCACGCCGGCTGGCACCACCACGTCCGGGTCAAGCTCGAATGGATCGACGCGCAGCAGTTCGAGGAGCACGACCCGGCCGAGCGGCTGAAGCACCTGGACGGGATCGTGGTGCCGGGCGGCTTCGGCTACCGGGGCGTCGAGGGCATGGTCCAGACCGCCCGCTACGCCCGCGAGCAGCAGGTGCCGTACCTGGGGCTCTGCCTCGGGCTGCAGGTGATGGTGATCGAGCTGGCCCGCAACCGGCTCGGGCTCGGCGAGGCGAACAGCGCCGAGTTCAACCTGTTCACCCGCGACCCGGTCATCGACATCCTGCCCGAACAGAAGGACGTGTCGGAGAAGGGCGGCACGATGCGCCTGGGCATGTATCCGTGCCAGCTCGGGACCGGCACGCGCGCGGCGCGGGCGTACGGCGAGCCGATCGTCTTCGAGCGCCACCGCCACCGCTACGAGCTGAACAACGAGTACCGCCCGCGGCTGGCCGAGGTCGGGCTGGTCACCAGTGGGCTCTCGCCAGACGGACGGCTGGTCGAGATCGGCGAGCTGGACGACCACCCCTGGATGCTCGGAACCCAGTTCCACCCGGAGCTGAAGTCGCGCCCGAACCGCCCCCACCCGCTGTTCCGCGACTTCATCGGGGCCGTCAAGGCCCGCCGCCTCGGAACGACACTTGAGGCATCGGACGGCACGCCGTTCGAGCGGGAGCCGGTGGCGGCTCAGACCAGCTGAACCCGCGTTAGCGTAGCTCGATTGAGCGGCCCGGGCAGGCCATCTGGGATGGCGCCCGGGCTTTCGGCATCTGGTAGCATCCCTGGCAGCGGGGCGGCAGGGAGTGACCAGACGTGGCGAGTGCCGAGAGCACCTGGCTGAGCAACATCGAGGGCGCGCGAAGCACCGTGCGCGAAAGTCGCGGCGGCCAATTGGCCGTCATCGTGACCGGCAGCGCGAATGACGCGGCGTACTGGCGCGAGCACGCATCGGCGGTGGCCGGCGACGTCTTCCGCGCGGATGGCGCGACCCAGGTGCACGCCGTCCACGAGCGGACGCCGAAAGGCAACCTGCTCGGCACGCTCAACGCCTGGCAGGAGACAAAGGCTGAAGCAGCAGCCGGTCGTCTCAGCCTGCCACACGTCAGCCTCCTGAGCATGGTGTTCGGCAAGGGGAAGCGGCTTAGCCCGTTCACCCAGGCGCTCGGCAACTGCAAGGCGGCGATTCCCACTCCGTACATCTCGCCGACCACCGGCGAGAGCCTGCGCGGCGGCGACCTCTCCAGCCTGTACGCGCGGAGCTGGATGGACACCATCGAGCGCGCGGGCTTTCGGGGCGTGGTGGTGAAGTGGGGCGATGAGGCGATGATCCCCGGCGTGCGGTGGGATCTGCCGCCCGACGCCTTCGCCGACGTGGACGCGATCCGCTTCGTCTGGCAGACCGAGCCCGACGAGATCCTGGCCCGCGAGAAGGAGTGGGTGGTCGTCGATCGCGAGAGCGGGTTGATGGTCACCCAGTACCCGCGCGAGAACCTGGCGGCGATTCAGGCCCGCCGACAGCAGCTTGGCAGCGGCGGCCGGTCGCTGGCGATGGGCGTCAACCTCGGGAGCTTCGCCATCAGTTACACCCTCCTCGACGCGGCGCTGGCGGTGTTCGGCGAGGACGTGGCCGATCCGTCACGCGCTGTTGACTGGGATCCGTACGGCTGGCTCGCCTTCAACTGCGCCACCGACGCCGAATGGCAGGACGAGCTGGCTCACGAGGCAGCCGCCGGACGCTCTGGCCTTGCGACCTTCTGCCAGCGCTATCCAACCTTCTTCGAGAAGATGCGCGCGGTTCGAGCACGGGTCGAGCAGGCCGTCGGTCGACAGCCGCGCGTGGCGGTGCTGGACTTCGGCGAATGCTTCTGGGTGGACATGGGACTGCATTCGCGGCTGCGCGAGTCGCTGGAGCAGTTGACCCGGCGGGACGCGCTCGGGGAGGTGACCCGCGCGCTCTTTGGGATCACTCAGGCGCCTGACGAGCGTGGCAACGTGGTGGTCGAGAGCAGCGTGCCGGCCGGGGCTGACGTGCGCGGCTCGGTCATCGTCCGCACCGAGATCGTGGACGCCGGCTCGGTCGTCCACGATGGCGTGGTCGTCGGCGGCCGGCACGGTCGAGTCACCATGCCGGAGGGCGGCGTCGCTCTGTTCTGCGCGCTAGACGACCTCAGCTTCACGGGGCCTTCAGCGGTCGCGCTGCGGTCGGTAGGCGACGCGCTGACGCTGCCGGCTGGCGGCCGTCACACGGTCCTGTACGCTCCCGACCGCGAGGTGCCGCTCGTCGGCAGCGAGTCTACCGCCAGCTACGACGGCCCGTCCTACGACGAGCCCCTGGACGGCAACTCGATCTCGTACGGCGAGGCGGCGGCGATGATGGACGGCGTCGGCGCGGCCGAGGCCGACCGTCGCTGGCGCGCGCGGTGGGGAGCCTGGCGAGCCGCCGGCTCGTAAGCGGCTCGCCGGTCCCACACATGCTCAGGCCGAGGCGGGTGCCGCCTCGGCGCCGCGCCCGCGCCTGACGCCGAAGATCCGGCCGAGCTCGCCGACGTTCCAGGAGTAGAGCAGCAGGCTGGCGTTGAAGATCGAGCTGTACGTCCCGGATGTGATGCCGATCAGCAGCGCCAGCACGAAGCTGTGGATCGTGGTGCCGCCGAAAAGACGCAGGGCGAGAAGCGTCAGCAGCACCGTGATCGACGTGTTGACCGAGCGGCCGAGCGTCTGGGTGAGGCTGTGGTTCACCACGTCGTCGAACGGCTCGCCGGCGTGGCGGACGATGTTCTCGCGCAGCCGGTCGAACACCACGATGGTGTCGTGGACCGAGAAGCCGATGATCGTCAGCACCGCCGTGATGAACATGGCGTCCAGCTCAACTGCCGCGAACCGTCCCAGGATCGAGAAGATGCCGAGCACCAGCAGCGCGTCGTGGATCAGCGCGGCGACCGCGCAGGCGCCGTAGCGGATCGGGTTCGGGACGCGGCGGAACGCCCACCAGAGGTACAGCAGGATGCCGCCGCAAGAGGCGACGACGGCCAGCGCCGCGTACCGCACGATCTCCGAGGCGATGATCGGGGAGACCACGTCGAGGCTCAGCACTTCGACGGCGCCGAAATCCTGAGTGAGGCGGCTGACGATCGCCTGGCGCTCGGTCTGTCCGGCCGCGTCCGCCGATTCTGGCAGTGCGCCCTCGAACGGCAAGGTCCGGACGACGAACGAGCCGTCGTCGGCTCGCTGGACGATCGCTTCGCCGTGGCCGAGCGCCGCGAACGACTCCCGCAGGTGGGTCTGATCGACGTCCTGCTGGAACTTGAGCGTCATGATCGTGCCGCTGGTGAAGTCGATGCCGGGGCGAAGGCCGCCCGGCAAGACCAGCGAGATCACGCCCGGCACGATCACGATCAGCGACAGCGCGTAGAACCACATTCGGTAGCGAACGAAGTCGAGAGTCATGCTTAGACACCCCCCTCGGCGCGTAGCCGAGAGCGCGGAGCTCGTGTGACGGTGGGCGCGGCCGGCTCACTCACCGACATCCCGAACACCGCCGGATGGTGAATCAGCCAGGTGCTCATCACCAGCGTCAGCAGGCCGCGCGTCACGAAGATCGCGCTGAACAGGCTGATGATGACGCCAATGGCGAGCGTCAGGGCGAAGCCGGTGATCAGGCTCGCCCCAAAGTTCTGTCCGAACCAGTAGAGAATGACGCAGGTGATCAGTGTCGAGGAGTTCGAGTCGCGGATGCTCGTCCAGGCGCGGTCGAAGCCGGCCCGAATCGCCGCGCCGATGCTCTTGCCCCAGCGCAGCTCCTCCCGCATCCGCTCGAAGATCAGGATGTTGGCGTCAACCGCCATGCCGATCGAGAGGATGAACCCCGCGATGCCCGACAGGGTCAACGTCACGGGGATCAGCTTGAAGATCGCCAGGGTCAGCACGGTGTAGACGCAGAGCGCGAGGGTCGCCATCAGCCCTGGCAGACGGTAGTACATGATCATGAACAGCGCGACGACGAGCAGAGCGATCTCGCCGGCGATGATGCTCTTGCGCACCGAGTCCGAGCCGAGCGTCGCGTCTACCGTCCGCTCCTCGACGACCTTGATCGGGACCGGAACGGCGCCGGCGTTGAGCTGAATCGCCAGGGTGCGCGCTTCCTGGAGCCGGACGCCCTGGATCACGCCGTTGCGGCTGATGACGGCCTGGACCGTCGGTGAAGAGACCATCTGGTTGTCGAGGAAGATGCCAAGCGGCTTCCCGATCAGCCGACGGGTGATCTGCTCGAACAGGTTGGCGCCTTCGTCGTCGAACTCGAAGGCGACCTGCGGCTGGTTGGTCTGCGGCGCGAAGACGACCTGCGCATTCGGGCGGAAATACTTGCCGGTGAGCTCTTTCTCCTCGCCGTCGAGTCCCTTCGCGGTGGCGATTTTCCACTGCTGGGTTGTCGGGTCGAACTCGCGGAAGTCGAGCTGGGCCGTCTGGCCGATCAGCTTCTTCGCCTCTTCGATGTCCTTGACGCCCGGCAGCTCGACGATGACGCGGTCAGAGCCCTGCGACTGGATCAGCGGCTCGGCCACGCCGTACGCGTTGATGCGCCGCGTCAGGACCTGGATCACGCCCTTGATGACCTCGTTGGGGTCCTGGTTGGGCGCCTTGGTCATGTCGGCCTGGAGGACCATGTGGGTGCCGCCCTGAAGGTCCAGGCCGAGCGTGAAGCTGCCACCAACGACCTTCTGCGCCCAGGCTGGCAGCGGAACGCCTTCCGACCACGGAACGACGACGAGCAGAGCCAGGACGGTCACGACGACCGTGATGATGAGACGCCAGCGATTCTGCATGCGATGCTCCGAAGCCGAAGACGGGGACGCGGTGATGAGCCGACGCGAGCGTGCGGTTACCGGATTATGCCAGCCGCGCCGCTGCCGCCGTGAGATACTGTCGAGTCGGCGCCCAGGCCGGACTACCGTTCTTCGTCGAGGCGGACCCGTTTGAGACGGACCAGCGACAGCACGCGCTCGGGGTCGAACCCGTGCACGTACGGTCGAACCAGGGTCCGTGAGCCGTAGTGGAAGACCGGAATCGAAGGGTACTCGTTGGCGAGCACGTCGTCGGCCTGACCGTACAGCTTCGCGCGCTCGGGGCGCTCGAACGTCAGCGCCGCCTCGCGGACGTAGGCGTCATACACGTCGAGCTTCCAGGCCGAATTGAAACTGGACGGGTCCTCGCGGCTGTCCCAGATCAGGTTGTACCAGTCGTACGGGTCTTCGTAGTCCGCAAGCCAACCCGCGCGCGCCAGGTCGCCGTCCTTCGCCCAATCGTCGCCGCGCCGCCAGCGCGTGAAGGCGGTCCACTCCATCGGCTGGAGCGTCAGCTCGATGCCGAGGGTGTCCTTGTAGCGCTGGCGGAGGTACTCGCCGAGCTGCGACCACTGCTGGCTGACGTTGAACGCGAAGCTGATGGCGGGGAAGTCCTTGCCATCCGGGAAGCCGGCCTCGGCCAGGGCTGACCTGGCCGCTTCCACGTCCTCGGTCGGCCAGCGCGTCTCGTCACGCCCAGCGATGCCGTCTGGGATCAGCGAGATGGCCGGCGTACCCACCCGTTTCAAAACGTCCTTCAGGACGCGCTCGCGCTCGACGACCTGGCCGAGCGCCCGCCGAACGCGGCTATCTTGAAGATGCTGCTTTCGCGTGTTGACGGCCAGGAACAGCGTGCCCGACTGGGGCGTCGTGCGGACCGTGGCGCGGCTGGCTGTGTCGCCCAGGATGCGCTCGGCGTCGGCGGCCGGGATCTCGAAGCTGGCGCCGGTCCCGAAGACGTCGAGCTGGTTGCCCTCATACGCGGCCAGCACCTGGCTCGCGCCGTCGTCCGGGAAGATCCGCATCACCACGCGCGGCATGATCCGGTCGAAGCCGGGATAGGTCAGGTTGCGCTCCAACTGAATCTGCTTGTCGTGGACCCATTCCAACAGCCGGAACGGGCCGTTGACGACGATGTTTTCGGGCCGGGTCCAGCGGTCGCCGAACCGTTCGAGGACGTCCTTTTTCAGGGGAGCGAAGGTGACGAGCGAGGTCAGGATCGGGAAATGGGCCAGCGGCTCTTCGAGGTTGACGACCAGCGTCTTCGGATCGCGTGCGGTCACGCCGAGCAGGGCCGGGTCGAGCCGCTCGGTGTGAATGCGTGAGGCGTTCTTGATCGGGTAGAGCAGCGCGGCGTAGTCTGACGCGGTACGCGGGTCGATCGCCCGGCGCCAGGCCCAGACGTAGTCGGCGGCCGAAACGGGCGTGCCGTCTGACCAGAGGCGGTCGCCACGCAGGAAGAACGTGAAGGTCCGCCCGTCGTCCGCGACTTCCCACTTGTCGGCGCCGAGCGGAGCCGGCTGGCCGGCCTCGTCGATCTCGGTCAGCCCCTCGAACAGCTGGATCGCGACCTGGACCGATGCGTGGTCGGTCGCCAGCGCCGGATCGAGGGTCGGCGGCTCGGCGGTCGGCATTCGCAGCGTCAGACGCTGGGTGCGGGTGGTGGCCGTGGCGGCGACGTTGACGGTCGGCTGGGGCACCGGAGTCGGCGTGGCAGGGAACACCTCGGACGTGGCGACCGGCGGCGCGACATCGTTGGATGCGCCCTGGCAGGCTGCCACGAGCGTCGTCAGGAGCGCGGC
>JAXLXF010000043.1:0-63886 GCA_046328125.1 Chloroflexota bacterium | reverse complement strand
GACGAAGTCGGGCGGGACGGCATTCTCGTGAACAACGTCTGCCCCGGCTCCATCCTCTCGGAGCGCATGCTGTCGAACGTGACGTCCCGCGCGAAGGAGCTCGACATCCCGCTGGAGGAGGCGCTGAGGGAGCGCGCCTCCGAGACCGCCGTCGGACGCATCGGCGAGCCGAAGGAGCTGGCCGATCTGGTCGCGTTCCTGGCCTCGCCGCGCGCCAGCTACATCACGGGCACGACGATGCGCGTAGACGGCGGCCTGGTGCGCTCGGTGATGTGAGATCGGGGCAGCCGGTATGGCGTCAACCTGGCAGCGCCCGTCCACTGATGCCCGCGCGGCCACGGTCCCGCTCGTGGCGCGCGGCTGTCACCGCCGTCGGATCGACGCTACCGCCTCCTGCATGAGTGGCGACTGTCCGAGGCCAGACTGCAGACGGGCATCGTGGATGCCGCCCATCACCCGCTCGATCGTCTCGCGCACCGCCCGAAACGACGTGTCGGCCTGCTCCGGCCGGCGCGTCGCGGCGTACAGACGCCCGGATGCGAGATGGACCCGCGCGAGCTGGGGCGGATTGCCGACCTGGCGCGCCAGGGGCAGCGCGCGGTCGAGCCACTGCTCGGCTTCCTCCCACGCCTGCCGAGCCTGGGCGATCTCGCCGAGCAGACGCCACGACCGGACCAGATACTTGCGCGACTGTGTCCGGGTCGCGGTCTCGAGGCAGCGGTGGGCGAGCTCGACTGCTTTCGTCGGGTCGCCCCGTGCGAGCCACAGATCGCCCAGGCTCGCGAACATGTGCATGGAGTACCGCCAGCGCATCCAGTCGCTGGTGATCGGGCTCCTCACGAGCTGTTGGACTCCCTCGAACAGCTCGCGGGCTGACGCCAGGTCGCCCCGCGCGAGGCAGATGTCCCCGAGGTTCAGATCGGCGTTCGCGATCGACTCGTGATCGCCGCGCTCACGGGCGCCAGCGGCGGCGCGCTGATTCAGCTCGAAGCCGCGCTCCAGGTCGCCGCATTCGACGTGCAGCCAGCCGAGCGAATTGAGGTAACGCGGGCGGAAGTTCTCGTCGCCGACCTTCTCGACCAGCGCCAGTCCCTCTTCGAACATCGCGCGCGCCCGGTCGTACTCCCCCTTGCTGGTGAGGGCGATCCCGCACATGAAATGGCCTTCGAGCACCGGCATCAGGACGTCGTGCTCCCTGGCGAGCGGGATGGCCCGCGTGTACAGCGCAACCGCCTCGTCGAACTTGCCCTCCCACCCGCGTAGCTCCGCCGCGAAGACCAGCGCGCTCGATTCGTTCGCAACGTCGCCCACCGACCGGCTGATCGTGATCGCCTGCTCGAGTTGGTCGCGCGCTGGCTCCAGGCGGCCGGTGACCTCGTACACCAGCCCGGTCGTCAGATGCCCGCCGGCCTGGATCGACGGTGAGCCGATCGCCTCGGCGATCGCGAGCGCCTGGCTCGCATCCTGAAGTGCCTGGTCGAACGCGTGCCCCCAGAACGCCGCCAGACCCATGCTGACGAGGGCATCACCTTCAGCCGCTCGGTCTCCCAGGCGACGGGCCAACGCTCGCGCCCGGTCGCTCTCAGAGCGCGCCCGCTCGAAGTCGCTCGAGAGCAGGTACAGCTCCGCCTTCGCCCGGTGGATCCCGATGCGGGTGTCGCCGACCGTCTCCTCGCCGAGCCGGCCGGCCGCCTCTTCGGCCTGCTCGTAGAGCGTCAGCGCCTCCCGTATTGCGAACGCGCCGGCCGCGCGCTCGGCGGCCTTCACGAGATACTCGAGCGCCTTCGCCCAGGCCTCGGCCCTGGAGTAATGGTAGCCCAGAATCTCGTACTGGTCGGCCAGGCGATCGGCGTACACGAGCTCGACGGCCTCGCCGATCGAGGCGTGGAGAACCAGGCGACGCTGTGCCAGGAGCGACGCGTAGGCGACTTCCTGGGTGAGCGCGTGCTTGAAGGTATAGGTCACCTCGGGGAACGCCCGCTGCGGGTAGATCAACTCGGTCGTCCGCAGATCCCGGATGGCCGCGTCGAGCTGGTCCGGGGCATCGGTCAACTGGCGCAGGAGTCGGTGGGGCACTTCACGACCAATCGCCGAGGCGAGCTGGAGGGTCGCCCGCGACCCGGCGGGCAGGCGGTCGATGCGGGCCATCAGGACGTCCTGGACGGTGTCGGGCACCGCGATCGCGTCCAGCGGCCCGGTCACGACAGCCCGCTCACCGTCCGAGGTGATGGCGCCGGTCTCGCGTAGCGAGCGGATGACCTCCTCCACGAAGAACGGGTTGCCCTCCGCCTTCCGGACGATCAGTCGCTCCAACGCCTCGGGGAGGTGCTCGGTGGCGAGCATCCCGCCGGCCAACTGCACCGTCTCAACTGGGGCCAGCGACGGGACGGTGACGCGCGTATGGTACGAGTGGTCGCCGAACGGCTGGGTGTAACCGGGCCGACAGGTCAGGACGCAGAGCACCCGACTCGTGGGGATGCTCTCGGCGACGAAGCCGAGAAGCGCCTCGGTGGCCTGGTCGATCCAATGGAGGTCCTCGACGACCAGGACGAGGGGCCGCTCGTCGGCCAACCGGAGGAGCAGGCGCCGCAGCGCGTCGAACGTCTCGCTCCGGCGTAGCTGCGGGTCCATCGTCCGGACGGCCGCCTCGCCGGCGTCGATGCCCAGCAGCACACGCAGATACGGCCCGATCGACTTAAGATCGGCGCCGAGCGCCAGGACGACGCGTTCGATTTTGGCGATGACGTGCTCCTCCGCGTCACGCTCGGTGATACCGGCGTAGCGCCGCACCAGATCGACGATCGGATGGAACGCCATCGCATGGCCGAACGCGAGGGAATGCCCTTCGAGCCAGGTGGCGGCCCCGCCGAGGTGCTGGCGCAGCTCGAGCAGCAGGCGAGACTTGCCGAGCCCCGCCTCGCCGACCAGGAAGACGACCTGGCCGTGGCCGTTTTGCGCCCTGGTGAAGCAATCGACGAGGATCCCCAGCTCGTGCTGCCGGCCCACGAACAGCGACAGGCCGCGCGCCACCTCCACTTCGAGCCGCGTGCGGGCCTCGGAGACGTCGGTCAACGCCCAGCCCGGCAGTGGATCGTCTTTTCCTTTGAGCGCGAGCAGGCCCAGCGGCTCGGTCGTGCAGTAGCCGGCGACCAGACGGTGGGTCGCCTCCGAGATCACGATCTGGTCCGGTCTGGCCGCCTCCTGGAACCGCTTGGCGACGTTGACGGTGTCCCCGATGGCGGTGTACTCCATGTGCAGGTCGTCCCCGATCCCGCCGACGACGACCAGACCGGTGTGGAGGCCCATCCGGACCGAAAGCTGGACACCCAGAGTCCGTCCGGGCGTGTCCAGCCCCTCGTGCAGGCGACGGTTGATGGCGAGTGCGGCCAGGGCGGCCCGACGGGCATGATCCTCGTGAGCCAATGGAGCGCCGAAGAGGGCCATGAACCCATCGCCGAGGAACTGGTTGACCGTGCCCTCGTACCGATGCACCTCACCCGACGCCAGCACGACGAGCTCGTTGACCAGGGCGTGCATCGCCTCGGCGCCGAGGCGCGCCGTCAACGGTGTCGAGTTGACCAGATCGCAGAACAGGACCGTGACCTGCTTGCGTTCGCCCTCCAGCGCTCCGCGCTCGGCGAGGATTTTCCGCGCCAGGTGGCGGGGAACGGCCGGTATCGACAGCTGCATCGCCGACGGAGCAGCAGCGGTCGCCAATGAAGTGCCGCAGCCGCCACAGAACTTTTCGTCGGGCTCGTTGGTGAACTGACAGTCGGCACAGACCCTGGCAAGGGAAGCGCCGCACTCCCCGCAGAAGCGCCGACCTGGCCGATTCGCCGCCCGACATTCGGGGCACTGCACGCTGCGCCTCCCCACGTTCACCCGCCGGTGACGTGCGCCACCATGACCGCGAGGGTTTGGGCCGCACTATGGAGGATCGTGAGGAAGCTGTCAAGATCAGAGCCGGCCCCAGCCCGGCCGGCCCGCCGGGCATCGCGAGTCGGAACGAGCCATCGTGGAGACCGTACAGTCGACATCGAGCCTGGGGCGACGCCGGACGTACCAGCCCCGTCCCGACGCTGGCCTCAATGTAGCGGTCGGCCTCACTCGCCGAGGAAGTCCCCGAGCGCGGTGACCAGCCGGTCGACGTCCTGGTCGTCGTTGTACGGCGCGAGCCCGATGCGCAGGCCAGCACTGTCCGAAACGCCCAACCGCGCGAACGCCTCGTGCGCGTAGAACGAGGCGGCCGGGGCCAGGACGTCGCGCGCCGCGAGATACGCGTAGCCGTCCTCGCTGCGCTTGTCGCGGAAGGTCAGGAAGAGGGTGGGGGTGCGGTCGGCCGCGCGTGAATGCAGCGTCACCCGGTCGCCCCACGACTCGATGGCGTCCTCGACGGCGAGCAGCAGACGGTGCTCGTGCGCGTCGATCTCGTGGTTCGCGGCGACGAGCCGGGCGCGCCGGTCACCCGTAGTGGCCGGCGCGAGATCGGCGATGAAGTCAACCGCCGCCGTGGCCCCAGCCATGATCTCGTACGGCAGTGTGCCGAACTCGAACCGCTCCGGCACGTCGTCGGTGGACGGCAGCAGCTTGTCCGGCCGGATCCGCTCCAGCAGGGCCGGCTGGGCGGCCAGGACGGCGCAGTGCGGCCCGAAGAATTTGTACGGTGAGCAGACGAACAGGTCCGCGCCCAACGCGCCGACGTCCACCGTGGTGTGCGGCGTGTAATGCACGCCGTCCACGTAGGCCAGTGCGCCAACCGCGTGGGCACGGTCGGCGATGCGGCGGACCGGGGGCCGCGTGCCGAGCAGGTTCGACGCCCCGGTGACCGCCACCAGCCGGCAGCGCTCGGTGATGACCGAATCCAGGTCGCTCAGGTCGAGCTCCGAGGTCTCGGGGTTGAGCTGGAGCCAGCGCACCGTCGCGCCGACGCGCTCGGCGGCCTGGATCCAGGGCCGCACGTTGGCGTCGTGGTCGAGCTGGCTCACCACCACCTCGTCGCCCGCTCGCCACGCCTTGGACAGGTGGTGGGAGAAGTCGTAGGTGATCTGGGTCGCGCTCCGTCCGTAGACGATCCCGTTCGGCGGCACCTGGAGCAGGTCGGCGTAGGCGAGGCGAAACGCCTGGATCGCCTCCTCGGCGTTGCGCTCCGAGAGGCTGCCGGTGCCCCGGTTGGAGAGCGGCCCGGTCAGCGTGGCGGCGATGGCCTGACCCACGATGGCGGGCGTCTGCGTCCCGCCCGGGCCGTCGAAGTGCGCGATGCCGGAGGCGAGGGATGGAAACTGTGCGCGCAGGGCGGCAACGTCGAGGGTCATGTGTGCTCCATTCGCCAACAGGATACCGCGCAGTGTGGCACCATGCGGGCAGAGATCGCTGGGGAGGAGTCCGTCGATGCCGAAGCTCATCCCGGTCGCCGACGACCTGAGCAAGCCATTCTGGGACGCGGTCAACCAGCGGCGCCTGGTGCTCCAGCACTGCGCCGCCTGTCAGAAGCTCCAGTACCCGCCGCAGCCGCGCTGCCAGGTCTGCGAGTCCGCCGAGAACCTCGGCTGGAAAGAGGTCAGGGGCGCGGGCCACATCGCCACCTACATCGTCATCGAGGACGGCCGGCTCAACCGCCGCTTCCCCGACCAGCCGTACAACCTGGCGATGGTCACCCTCGACGAAGACCCGACCGTCAACTTCTACAGTAACCTGCCCGGCACCCCACCGTACGAGGTACCGGTCGGCGCCGCCGTCGAGGTCACCTTCGAAGAGGTCGCGCCGGGCCAGTTGATCCACGAATGGCGCGTGACGGGTGAGGGCTGACAGATGACGACGTCGAACACCTACGGCTGGCGGCGGGACAAGGACGGTCAGGGCGTCTGGGAGCATCGCGGCAAGGTCGCGGTGGCCGGATTCGGGCACTCGCCGGTCGACCGGCGCTGGGACGGCGTCTCGATGGACCAGACCATCGGCGCCTACTCGATGCTCGCCTGCCAGAAGGCGATGGAGGACGCTGGCGTCACGGCGGACCAGATCGACGGCGTCATCTGCTGCGACAGCCACATCGCCGGCCCGAGCGGCGGCTCGGCCTCGCGCTGGGCGCCCCGCCCCTACTTCGACCCGCCCTACGACTCCGAGCTGGGACTGACGCTGGTGAACGCCGACTGGCTGATCCAGAACATGGGGCTGAAGAACGTCACGTTCGCGCCCACCGGCGTCCCCACCATCGGCGAGATGGTCGGCATGGCCGCGCAGGCGGTCGGCGACGGCAAGTGCTCGACCTGCCTGGTGATCTATCCGTGCGGCAACCTCGAAGGGCGCTACCGGCGCGGCGGCGAGAACGCCGACGACTACGCACGCGGCGCGCGCCAGTGGACGGTGCCGTGGGGCAACCACGGCGGCAACGACTTCATCAACATCTTCCCTCACAACCAGTACTGCCGACGCTACGGCGGCGAGCATGACGACCTCGCGCCGTTCGTCATCAACCAGCACAAGAACGGGATGCTCACGCCGTGGGGCTTCAACGCGACCCACGGCGTCGAGCCGATCACCGTCGAGGACTACAAGAGCTCCCGCTTCATCCTCAACCCTCTTCGGATCTGGGACTGCGACCGCCCGGTCCAGGCATCGACGGCCTACCTCTTCACCACGGCGGAGCGCGCTCGGGACATGCGGCAGCCGCCGGTCTACGTGCTGAACCACTCGCAGCACAGCTTCCGGCAGCGCAGCACCCAGGCGGACCTGGACGAGATCGAGATGTGGACCGACCGCGCGGCCCAGCGCATGTTCGAGGGTGCCGGCCTCGGACCTGCCGACGTGGACATCTTCAACCCGTACGACGGCTACTCGATCATGACCCAGTTCTACCTGGAAGCGTTCCAGTGGCACGGCGTCAAGCGCGGCGAGTCGTTCGGGTTCTACGCTGGAGACATCAGCGTCAAAGGCCCGCACCCGCTCAGCTCCAGCGGCGGCAATCTGGGCACCGGCCGCCTGCGCACCGCCATGTACACCGACAGCATCGAGCAGCTGCGCGGCAGCGCCGGCCCGCGCCAGGTGACGGTCCGCGCCGAGACCGCGCTGGCCGCCTTCACGACGCCCCCGAGCGGCGGCTGGATCATGTTCGGCAAGCACCCGAGCTGAGCGCTCAGGCTGAGGAGACTGCACGTGGCGAAGCTGATCAGTTTCGACATCGACGGCACCCTGGAGGTGGGCAACCCGCCGGGCTCCATCACCATCGCGCGGGTGCGCGAGGCCCACGCCCTGGGCTACATCGTCGGCAGCTGCTCGGACTGGCCGGTCAGCCACCAGCAGCGCCTCTGGCAGGAGCACGGCATCCCGGTGGCGTTCACGGTGCTGAAGCACCACCTGGACCGAGTCAAGGCCGAATTCCCAGCCGAAGCGTACGTCCACATCGGCGACACCAACATGGACAAGCATTACGCCGAGCGGAACGGGTTTCTGTACCTGTATCCGGACGACTCGGTGGACCATCTCTGGGAGCCGCCGGACGCCGACACCCGAGGTGCGCCATGACGAAGTTCACGACGGTCGGCCTGTCTAGCGCCTACACGCACAGCCGAAACGACCCCTCGCCGTGGGAGGAGAAGACGGCCTGGGGTGTCACCCGACTGCCGGGCGGCGAACAGCGCTTCTGGGGCGTGCCGTTCAGCGCCGGGGGCAGCGATCCAGACGCGCCCGGGCTGGTGGTGATCGGCGCGGCAGGCTCGACGGAGGCGGTCCGCGCTCCCATCGACGGCGCTGTCTCGTTCGTGATCTTCGCCCACCTGTGCGACTCGCGGGCCAGCACGACCGTCGCCGGGCAGACGGCGGACTACCCCAACCCCGTGGTGACGGCGCCGGGCGAGCACCTGGCGGACTACGTGCTGGAGTTCGCGGACGGCGGCGAGCATCGCGTCGCGGTCCGCCGGCGCTTCGAAGTCAATCAGGTCATGACCCGGATGCAGAGCGGCTTTGTCTGCCGGCCACACCAGGGGTTGACGCCGCTCCCGATGCGGGGGCCGTACCCGGCCGACATGTGGGGACGGTATCAGACGGGCGCCTCGGTCGGGCCGACCGGCCCGCCACCGCCGCCACGCCAGGATCTCCGGGGCCGCACCCATCCGGCCCCGTCCTGGTCGATCTACGCCCTGCCGAACCCGGAGCCCGGACGACAGCTTCGTGCGCTCCGGTTCGAGCCGACCGGCGCCGCCGCGGTCGGCATCGGCGCGATCACGCTGTTCGACGGGGCGCATCATCCGCTCCGGCACGAGCGGCTGGAGTCGGTGCGGGTGGCGCTGCCGCCGGCCGCCGACCGAATCGCCGCTGGCGAGAGTGCCGAGATCGACCTTGGTGTGGTCGCCAGGCGGTACGACGCGCGCGCCGTCGAAGCCGACGCCTGGCTCGGGGCGGCGGTGAAGGGTCGCGGCGAGGTGCCGGACGAGCCGGAGCTGTCGCTGGTGCTGGACGTCGCCGGGTCCGGGGACGCGACGCTCAGCGTGCTGGGCCAGGAGATCTCGCTCGGGGAGGTGCTGGAGCGGGGCACAGCCGGCAGCGCCGACGGTCAGGTCCGGATCGAGCTGCTGACACCGCGCCGCGTCTGGGTCACCTGCAAGGTGGTGGATGCCGTGACCGGCCAGCCCACGCCGGCTCGGGTCCACTTCCGCGCTCCGGACGGCCGCTACTTCCCGCCGTACGGCCACCGCCACGAGGTCAACGACAACTGGTTCGAGGATTACGGCGCGGACGTCAAGCTTGGCGACACGCCGTACGCCTACGTCGACGGGTCGTTCCGAGCCGAGCTGCCGGTCGGCGACCTGTTCGTCGAGGCGTCCAAAGGGTTCGAGTACGAGCCGCTGCGCGCGCGGCTCAACATCGAGCCGGGCCAGTCTGAGCTGACGGTCGAGCTCCAGCGCGGGGCAAATCTGAGAACGCAGGGCTGGATCACCGCCGACACCCACGTCCACTTCATCTCGCCGGACACGGCCCGGCTGGAGGCCCAGGCCGAGGGGCTGAACGTCGTCAACCTGCTGGCCGCCCAGTGGGGCGACCTGTTCACGAACGTCGGCGACATCACCGGCGCTCTGGCCGGCGCCAGCCACGACGACTGCGTCGTCTGGGTCGGGACCGAGAACCGGCAGCACTTCCTGGGGCACATCTCGATGCTCGGGGTGCAGGGCGAGCCGGTCTTCCCGATGTCCACGTCTGGTCCAACCGAAGGGTACTTCGGCGACACCACGGTGCGGGCGATGTCCGAATGGGCGGACGAGTGCCGGCGCAAGGGCGGCCTGGTCGTGGTACCCCACTTCCCGTACCCGCACTCCGAGATCATCGCGGAGATCGTGCGCGGACGGGTGGACGGCGTCGAATTCTGGGACTTCTGGACCCCCACCATGGACTCGTTCTCGTTCCACGAGCTGTACCGGCTGCTCAACTGCGGGTACCGGGTGGCGGTGGTCGGCGGGACCGACAAGATGTCGGCCGGGATGCCGGTCGGCAACGTGCGGACCTACGCCTACACCGGCGACGACGAGCTCACCTTCGAGGCGTGGGCGCGAGCGGTGCGGGCGGGCAGGACGTACACCACGAGCGGCCCGCTGGTGCGGTTCTCGGTGGAAGGGCGCCAGCCGGGCGACGAGTTGACGCTGCCGGCCGGCGGCGGCGCCGTCCACGTCGAAGCCGAGGTGACGTCGTTGACCGGCCCGGTGAATCGGTTGGAGATCGTGCTGAACGGGCGAGTGGTGGCCCAGGAAGTCTCGGCGGCCGGCACCCGCTCGCTGAAGCTCTCGGAGTCGGTCCAGGTGGCGGGCAGCGGCTGGCTGGCGGCGCGCTGCGTCTCGGAGTCCAAAGCGTGGAGCGTCTGGCCGCAGCACATCGCCGCCCACACGTCGGCGGTCTACCTGAAGGCCGGCCGCGATGAGGTTTTCGACAACCCGACAGCCGAGTATCTGGTCACGACAATGGAGGGTGGGATCGCCTGGCTGGACACCCTGGCGACCCGCGACAGCCCGGAGCGTCACGCGGCGGTCCGGCGCGTCTTCGAGGAGGCTATCGCGCAAGTGCGGTCGAAGATACGCTAATCGCAACGCCCTACGGCCGAGACGCCACAGAGGCGCTATCTTCTGCACCGCGAGCGCCGGCGAGCGGCCTTTGTAGCTCAGGATCCGCTCGCCGGCGCTCGCGGTGCAGAAGGACACCCTGTCTGAACGGCTGCGTGGCTAACCGTCCTCGGCGTCAGTGGCGCAGGCGAGGGTCGAGCGCGTCGCGCAGGGCATCCCCAACGACGTTCAGCCCCACCGTCACCAGGAAGATCAGCACGCCCGGCACGGTCGAGACGTGCGGCGCCACCGCCAGCACCTGCCGTCCCTCGGCCAGCATCGCGCCCCACTCCGGGTTCGGCGGCTGAACGCCCAGCCCCAGAAACGACAGCCCGGCCGCGAACACGACCGTCTTGCCGACTTCGAGCGTGCCGTACACCACCACCGTCGAGATGCTGTTCGGCAGGATGTGCCGGAGCACGATCCGCGCGTCACGCGCCCCGAGCGCCCGCGCCGCGTCCACGAACGCCTGCTCCTTCAGCGAGAGCACTGACGAGCGGATCAGGCGGGCGAACGGCGGAACAGCCACCACCGTGATAGCCAGCATCGCGTTGCCGATCGACGGCCCGAGCGTCGCGACGATCGCCAGCGCCAGCAAGATCGCCGGGAACGCGAAGATGACGTCCAGGCCCCGCATCAGCCAGTTGTCCAGCCGGCCCCCGAAGTAGCCGCTCAGCAGCCCGATCAGCACCCCGACGGCGCCCGCGCCCAGGACCGGCACGATCCCGACCACCAGCGAGACCCGTCCGCCCCAGATCAGCCGACTGAGGATGTCGCGGCCCAGGCCATCAGCCCCCAGCGGGTAGCCAGGAGTCAGCGGAGGAGACAGGCGGATCGAGGACTCCTGACGGAGCGGGTCGCGCGGAGAGGTCAGCGGCGCAAAGGCGACGACCACGACGAGCAGCGCCAGCAGGATCGTCGCCGCCAGCGCGACCGGGTCGCGACGCAAGCGCGACCAGAGCAGCTTTCGGAGCCGGCGGTCGTCGACGCGTCGCGCGCTCGGCGCAGCGACGAGCTGACCCAGCGCGGCTGTAGCCCGCTCACGCTCGGCGGCTGCGCGCTCAGCCATGTCGGCACGCTCTCCTGTCGAGCTGCATCGTCGTGCGGGCGTAACTGGCGCTCACGAGTAGCGCACGCGCGGATCGAGCACGGCGTAGAGCAGGTCCACGGCCAGATTCAAGAAGACGAACACCGCCGAGACCAGCATCACCCCACCCTGGACGAGCGGGAGGTCGCGCGAGCCGATGGCCCTGAACAGCTGGAGCCCGAGGCCGGGCCAGGAGAAGACCGTCTCCACCAGGATCGAGCCGCCGAGCAGGTAGCCCATCTGCACGCCGATCACCGTCAACACCGGGAGCATCGCGTTCAACAGGGCGTGCCCCCAGATCACGCGGCGCTCGGCCAGCCCCTTCGAGCGGGCGGTCGTCACGTACTCCCGGCCGATCACCTCCAGCATGCTCGACCGCGTCACCCGCGCGATCACCGCCGCCGAGACGCCCGCCAGCGTGACCGACGGCAGCACGAGATGCTGGAGCAGGTCCAGGAAGCCGCCGCTCGCGCGGATGTCGTACATGCCGTTGGACGGGAACCAGCCGAGCCCGAGCGAGAACGTCAGGATCAGCACTAGCCCGAGCCAGAAGGTCGGCATGCTGTTGCCGAACAGCGCCACGATGGTCGCCAGCCGGTCGAAGAGGGACAGCGGCCGGGTCGCGGCGATCACGCCGGCCGGCACGCCCAACGCAATCGCCAGCAACATGCTCGCCACCGCCAGGACCGCCGTGTTCCGGAAGCGCTCCAGCACCATCGTCGTCACCGGCGCCCGCAGCTCGATCGAGCGGCCCAGGTCGCCGCGCAGCGCTCGCGCCAGCCACTTCCCGTACTGGACGTGAAGCGGCTCGTTCAGGCCGAGATCCTCGCGGATCAGCTCGACCTCTTCGCGGGTGGCGCTCGGGCCGGCCAGCACCTGGGCGGCGTCGCCAGGGATCAGCTTCATCAGCACGAAGATCACGATGCTGACCCCGAACAGCACCGGGACGATGGCGACCAGCCGGCCGAGGACGAAGGCTCGCATGGGGCGTGGTGAGAGGGCTACGGTGCCTCGGGGCCGAGCCAGCCGCGCAGCCGGCCCGGTCCCGAGGCCGCCGCCCTGCTACCCGAGCGAGACCGTCTTGAACGTGAACATGTACGAGTTCGGGTTGACGAACCCCTGCACCTTCTTCGACCAGGCGCGAGCGCCCTTCTGGTGGCAGACCCAGACCCAGGCCGCCATATCCACCGCCCGCTGCTCTACGTCGAAGTAGATCTTCTTGCGAGCGTCCTCGTTCGGCGTCTCCAGCGCCTTCTTCAGGAGCGCATCCAGGTCCGGGTTCTCGATCCAGCCGGGGTTCGTGTTCCCGTTTGGCGGGACGAGATCGGAGCGGTAGTGCCGCTGGAGGTTCACCAGCTCGTCCACGCTGAACCCGACGCTGTAGGCGTGGACGTCGTCGGGGAGACCCTTCGAGAGGTTGGTCTGCATGATCTGCGCTTCGAGCGCCTCGATCTTCACGTCGATGCCGACGTCCTTGAAGTTCTGCTGGAGGTACTGATTCATCTCGACCGCGAACGGCGAGCCGACGGCCCCCTGCGGGATCTGGAAGCGCAGCTGCACGCCGTTCGCGAGGCCGGCCTCGGCCAGCAGCGCCTTCGCTTTGGCCGGGTCGTAGCCGTACCCCTTGAGGTCCGGGAAGTAGCCGGCCGTGCCGGTCGGGGCGAACGGGCCAGTCGAGGGGACGGCCAGCCCCTTCATGATGTCCTTGCAGAGCGCCTCGCGGTTGACGGCCCAGTTCAGCGCCTGCCGGACCTTCAGGTTCCTGGTTGGCTCGGCGCGGTGGTTCGGGATGTAGCCCCAGGTGTTCGGTAGCTGAGCCAGCTCGATGACGAGGTTGGCGTTGTTGCGCACCCGCTGGATGCTGTCCGGGTGGACGTTGTTGACCCAGTCCACCTCGCCGGTCTCGAGGGCCGTCAGCCTCGCGACGGCCTCCGGCAGTGGCCGGATGATGAAGCCGTCCAGAAGCGGCGCGCCGCCCCAGTAGTCCGGGTTCTTCTCGAAGTTGAGCTTGACGCCCGCCTCGCGCGAGGTGAACTTGAACGGGCCGCTGCCGACCGGCTTGTTGCCAAACTCGTCGTTGCCGACCTTCTGGATCTGAGTCGGGCTGCCGATCGAGTACGTGCCGAACGCCAGGACGTTCAGGAAGTCGGCGAACGGCGTCTTGTGGGTCACCCGCAGCGTCGAGCCGTCCACCACCTCGACCTTGTCGAGATCTTTATAGCCGAGGGCGTTTGCGCCAGCGCCGGTCTTCGAGTAGAAGGGGTGGCTCGGGTTCCAGTTGCGCTCGATGTTGAACTTGATCGCCTCGGCGTCACACGGCGTGCCGTCGTGGAACTTGACGCCCGGCCGGATCTTGAACGTGTACACCTTCGCGTCCGGCGAGACCTCCCAGGAGGTCGCGAGGCCCGGCGCGAACGGCGGGAAATCGGCCTTGACCGAGACGTCGCGCTCGACGATTCGGTCGTAGACCATGTGGAGCAACGTCCGGGTGACGGCGCCACGGTCCACGTTGTTGTCCAGCGCGCCAGGATCGGAGTCCCAGCCAGCCACCAGGACGCCGCCGGGCTTGCCGACCGCCGCCGGCGCGGCTGCCGCTGGCTTGGCCTCGGCCGGCTTCGCGGCGGCTGCGGGGGAGGCAGCCGGGGACGCGGCAGCTGGGGATGCAGCGGTTGCCGGTGAAGCCCCAGCCGCTGGCGACGCAGCGGCAGCCGGTGATGCGGTGGCCGCTACCGGCTTCGGTGCTTCGGTCGGCTTGGCCTCAGCCGGCTTGCTCTCGGCGGGCTTCGCCGTGGCCGGCGCGCTCGGCGGCGGGGTCAGGCCGCCGCACGCCTGGACGAGCCCGGCCGAGGCCACCAGGCCGAGGGTCCGCAAGAACTGTCGGCGTGAGGCCGAGGCTGGCTGGCTGCGCATGGTGGTGCTCCCTCCACGACGCCGGCTCGCTGCTCGGCATCGGCGGAGTCAGCCAGCCAGTGTGAGCAGAGAGTAGCCGCTGTTCGGCATGGTGTCAACAGCCGACAGACGACGCCAGACCACCTTCCACCTCGGCGCGAGCTTGCCGTCAAGCCGCCGTCGCGGGGGCGCGCCGAGCGTCACTTCGCCATCGCGGGGGCCGTTGTCACCGGTGCGGACAACGGGCAAGACCGCGGCGTCTGACGGCGGCCCCCCAACAGCAGGAGCACCAGGATGGCTGGCGGGCGGTCGCGCGGCGGCGGGCTGGTCGGCGGGCGGATTGTCGGGCTCGCGCTGCTCGTCTGGGTCGCGCTCGTGGCACTGGGAGCGCTGCCACCGGTCCTCGCCAATGCCGCCGGTGACGGGCTTGCCGTCCGTGCCGCCCCGACCGACTCGGCCGCCTGCGTCCCTCGACCCCCGGTCCGCGTCTCGGCGACCGACGACCCGGCGACCGGGACGTTGATGGCGCAGGTCACGGCCGGGCTCGGTCTCGTACGGGAGCTGCGGTTCACCCGCCTCGACAACGCGGTCATCACGCTGGCAGGGCAGGCGGCGATCCGAGCCGGCGCCACCGTGACGCCACGCACGCCGGTCGTGACGTTCGTCGTCGGGCGGAGTGACACGCGGGCGCCGGTTCACGTCGCCCTGGTCGTGGTGGATGATTGCGGCGAGTGGACGACGTTCGTGGGACGCGGGGTCGGCGGGTCCAGCCCACCGGCCGCGTCGCCCACCGCGACGCCCCCCACGCCCACGCCGCTGACGCCGACGCCGACCGCGATTCCCCTGACGCCAACCCCGACCCCTCTGACGCCGACCACCACGCCTTCCGCGACGCCCCCCTCGCCACCACGGACCAGCCTCGGCGTACCATCCGTCAGCCTGGACTACCGAGTCGGCGTGGCCGACTGGTGGGCCACGCACCCGTTCAACCCGAGATCGGCCAGCTACGTCACGCGGATCGACCCGGCCGGCGCCGTCGTCGTGGACGCCACCAGCTACGGCAACGACCTCCAGGCCGCCATCGACAGCCTGCCTCCCGAAGGCGGCACCGTCAGACTCGGACCGGGCGTCTTCGGACGTGCCACGGTTGTAGGCAGGAGCCACGTCGCGCTGGTCGGAGCCGGCCAGGACGCGACCGTGCTGAGGGGAATCGAGGTCTACGGCTGCCCGGCCGCGCTCAGCTACTCGCCGTACGTCGCGGCGCTCTACCGCCGTGACCCGGCCGCGCTGGCCTGCTACCTGCATCCCGCGCACGACATCCTGGTGCGCGACCTGACCTTTGACGGCGACAACCTGCTCCCCGTCTACGGCGACCACTACATGACCAACCTGCCGGTCTTCTTGCGCACCGTGCGCGACGTGGTATTCGAGCGGGTGAGCTTCCGCAACGTCCAGTCGACGGACTCTTGGCACCCCGGCTACGTCTCCGGCAACGTCGGCACGGACAACGTCTGGTGCCGCTTCTGTACCTTCTCCGGTGGCTTCCGCTACGGCTGGTTCCTGGACGGAGCGCGCGGCAGCGGCGTCGTCGAGTCAACCTTCGTGGGCCAGTTCAAGTCCGGCGCCGTCGACTGGCTGACCAACGACGACGCGACCGTGGATCTGGACGGGGATGGCACCATCGAGATCGACGAGGAGCGGACGGCCCGCTACGTCGTCGTCGCCGAGAACCGCTTCGAGGGGATCGGCTACCAGGCGGTGGCGATGACGGCCTGGCAGAGCCTGGTGACTCAGAACGTCGTCACCACGCCCATCGACCGGCTGGTGACGCTGGCAGCGAAATGCTCCAGCCGGTTCTACCGGAACGGAAACGTGTATCGGATGTACGACGACGTGGTGACCCAGAACAGCCTGACCCGCGCCCGTTTCGTCGTCCAGGCGGACGGCACCAACGCCGCAAACTGCTCGGCGGACGATCCTGACGGCCCGCTCGTACAGCTGTACCGTGGCCGAGTCGGACAGTACCAGACACTGGACAACTGCATCGCCGAGCGCCCGGCCTTCGTGTCCGTCACGAACGAGATCGGCCCGGTGGACGGGCCGAGCGTCGTGGACCGGAACGAGCTCGGCGCGACGGACTGCCTGAGCCGCCGCGCCAGATGACGCGGGCGCACGATCAGGGCAGGACGACGTTCTCCAGCGCGTAGGAGATGGCCTGCTCCCGGCCCAGCGCTCGCCCCTCGTCCCACACCGCCGCAAAGGCGTCGTTCCCGAGCGCTTCGCGCGTGTCACCCTCGGCATACTCGTGCACCTCACGAAACGCGCGCGCCGCCTCGCCGATGCCGCTGACGCTCCGCATGGCGCTGGCAATGCCGAGCAGCCGGGCCGCCCGAAAGTAGCTCTTCGCGTGGACGGCCGCTCCGGCCAGCCCGGAGATGGCGCGCGGCATGATCCACTGGTCCCAGATCTCGCTGCTCACCCGCAACGTCTCGTTGAACAGCTGCGCCGATTCGTCGTGCTCGCCCTGCATGCGCGCCACCAGCGCCAGTCCGGCGAGCGCGAGGCCGAGCGTGTGTCGATCGTGAATCGCACGGGCGATGGCGGCGGATTCCGTCCGATACGCGCGTGCAGCGGCGTAGTCTGCCTCCGCATAGGCGACGACGCCGAGCTGACCGAGCGCGAATGCGAGCCCCCAGGCATCGTCATGCTCCCGCGCGATGGACACGCATCGTTCGAGCAGGCGCCGACCCACCTCCGAGTTGCCGAGACGCAGCTCGGCGACCGCCTGCGCGGAGAGCGAGCGCCCCGCCTCCTGCAGGTAGCCGGCATCCTGGAAGATCGCCGCGCTCTCCTGCGTCATCGACTGCTGAGCGACGAAGTCGCCCCGCATCGCCACCAGGAACGCGGCCGAGTACAGCGCGCGCGCCCTGGCGACGCTGCGCGACTCCGCTCCCGGCAGGCCGAGCATCGTCGTCACCCAGTCGTGCCCCTCGATGGTGAATCCCCGAAACTCCCAGTACATGACGAGCGCCCCGGCCAGGCGCAGGCCCACCTCGCTGGAGACCGCCCCGTCCCGGCTCCAGCCGAACAGTGCGCGCAACTGGTCGAGCTCCGCGTCTAGCCGCCCCAGCCATTCGAGCTGATTCCGCCCGAGCAGCTGTCGTCCGCCTTCTTCGGCCAGGGCCAGGAAGAACGCCGTGCAGCGGTCGCGGATCGCGTCCACCTCGGGCGTGGCTTCGAGCTGTTCGCGCGCGTATTCGCGGATCGTCTCGAGCATGGTGAAGCGAGGCTCGCCGGCCATGCTCTCCTGCCTGAGCAGGTTCTTGACCAGCAAGGACTCCAGCACGTCCACCAGATCGGGCGCCATCGCCGGCGCGGTGAGGGTCGCGGCTGGCGCTCGGCCGCCCCGTCCTGACGTCGCAAGCCCGTCATCGGCGGGCAGGGCGCAGATCGCCTCCGCTGCCTCCAGGCTGAACCCGCCGGCGAAGATGCCAAGCTGGCGAAAGACCGTCCGCTCAGTCTCGGACAGCAGGTCGTAGCTCCAGGTGATGGCGGCCCGCATCGTCTGCTGTCGGGCCGGCAGGTCGCGTGGCCCCCCAACCAGCAGGGGCAGCCGCCGATTCAGTCTTGAGAGCATAGCGGCCGGCGGGAACAACTGGATCCGGGCCGCCGCCAGCTCGATCGCCAGCGGCAGCCCGTCCAGGTGCCGGCACGTCTCCACCACCGACGACGCATTCTCCGCGTTCACTGAGAACCCGGTCAGTCTCGACCGCGCCCGCTCGACGAACAGCTGGACCGCCTCGCCATAGGTAGACACTTCTGGCTGGATCCGCTCGTCGCCGATCACGGGGAGCAACGGCACGGACCAGACCGTCTCACCGCTGACGTGGAGCGGCTCGCGGCTGGTGGCGAGGATGCGGAGCTCGGGACAGGCTCGGCGCAGCGCCTGGGCGGCGACCCCACAGCTCGTCACCAGATGCTCGCAGTTGTCGAGGACGAGCAGCAGCCGCGCGGAGCTCAGGAGATCGGACAGCGTCTCCAGCAGCGGACGGTCGATCCGCTCCCGTACGCCCGTCGCCGCGGCGATGGCGTGCGGCACCAGGGCCGGGTCGGAGATCGGCGCCAGCTCCACGTACGCCACGGTGAGCAGGCCCCGCTCGGCGATCCCCTGCGCGACCTCGACCGCCAGGCGCGTCTTGCCGATCCCGCCCGGGCCGGTCAGCGTCAGCAAGCGCACCTCGCCGCCGAGCATCAGGCGGGTGACCTCCGCGATCTCCTTCTCGCGGCCAATCAGCGAGGTCGTCTGTACTGGCAGGTTGTTCTGGCGAGCCTCCAGTATCCGGAGCGGTGGAAAGGTGCTCGGCAGGTCCGGATCGGAGAGCTGGTAGATCCGCTCCGGCAGGATGATGTCCCGCAGCTGGTACTGGCCCAGATCCAGCAGGGTGACGTTCTCGGGCGGAGCATCACGGACCAGATCGTAGGTCGATCCCGAGAGCAGCACCTGGCCGCCGTACGCGGCGGCCCGCAGCCGGCCACAGCGATTGACCGCCTGTCCGTAGTAGTCGCGGTCGCGCAGCTCGGCTTCCCCGGTGTGCAGGGCCATGCGGACCCGCAACGGCGATCCCGTGGGCCAGGGCTCGGCATGCAGCGCACGCTGGATCTCGTGAGCGGCAGTGACGGCGTCGATGGCCTGGGGAAAGACCGCGAAGAAGCTGTCGCCCTCGCCCTGGGTCCGGATCACGACGCCACGGTACTGCTCGATCGTCTCGGTCAGCAGCTGGGCATGGCGTGCGACCGCCAGGCTCATCGCGTCGGGGAGGCGCTCCCAGAGGGCAGTGCTCCCCTCGATGTCCGTCAACAGGAACGTGACCGTCCCACTCGGCAGCTCAGCCATCCGCACCCCAGGAGCACCCGCGACCCCGGCGTCACCAACCCGACGTGACCAGTGTACACGCCCCATGGTTCGTGTGAGGCTCCAGGTGCAGGCCCGTTGCCGGGATCAGTGCGTGCTCACGGCGCCGCGCCCGACATTCGGGTCAGGCGCGGCGCCGGAAACATAGGCTCTGTGAGCGATGGTCGGGATGGCAGCGGCGCCACCACCCCGTCACGGACCGACGTAGGTCACCAGATCCCGGTCGAGCATCTGGAGTGGACTGCGTCCCGGGTTGTCCGGCTTGGAGAGTGGAATCCTCCGCTGCGGCGTGCCGGCGATCTCATACATACTGACGAGCCTGGCCCCGGACAGATCCCGGGAATCCGACAGCCCGGTCGCCAACGGCGCCGGAGTCTGGATCGCGTACGAGTCGGTGAACGTCACCGACTCGTAGTTGGGCAGCGTGTAGATGCCAGTCGCCGGGTCAGCCGGTCGCTCCACGATCCACTCGGCAGTCGCGCCGGTGACCCGTGCTTGACGCCCGTTCTGGCTGGGCGAGTCTATGTAGAATGACGGAAAGCCCATGTTGGTCGTCATATCCCTGATCAGAAACAGGACCTGCGTGGCATTCAGGACGATCATCTGGGCCAGGATCTCGTGATGCGCCGTCACGGGCACCGGAATGGGCACGAAGTAGTAGGTCAGCGGGTTGTCCCGCATCCACCACTGCCACCAGAGATAGTACGACGTGCCGGTCGCCAGGTTGAGATCCTGCGCCGACCCGATCTGGGGCAGCGTCGAGTCGAAGTATTGCCGGGCGCCGTCCAGGCCGATCCACACCGAGCTGCGGTATTCCGTCGGGCCGGGCACGCCCCCTGGCTGGACGACGGTGGGCATGCACCAATGGCCATAGACTTCGGAGAATTGCTTGCCATCACGCGGTGTGATGTAGGCCCCCGACCAGTTGTGGCTGGCTTCCCGCGGACCGCCGAATGTCATGAAGGCGCGCGCGGTGACGGGAAGCCGAGCCATGGGATCCCCGAAGTAGGGATCCGTGAGATTCAGCGGGTGCGGGAACATCTTGTCCCACAGGTCGGCGAGGACGGGAAACTGTGCCTGATCGGGGCGGGGTGGGATGCCGTACTCCCAGAGCTCCTGCTCGGACGTGCGCGACGGGTCGAGCTCCGCATCAGGACGCCTGAAGAAGTGGGTCCGGCGACGGATGTCGGTAATGGCAGCAGGCAGGTAAGGATCGTCTTGTTGCTGCATCACGTCCACTCCAGCCGCGCTGCATCGACGGCCTTCCTAAACCAGGTCGACGGCGCCGGAGTCATCATGGCGGTCAGCGTGGGGAAGATGGCGTCGGCCAGCACGCGACCAGCCTGCGAGTCGGTCGGATAGTGCAAGCCGGCGATCTCGCGGTTCCGCGCGACCCGCATGGCGAGCGTGCGCAGGTTGGCCGAGATCGCGCCGAGGTTCATGGTCCCAGGAGCGATCGGCGTGGCCGACGGGCCAGTAATCGGGTTTGGTGGCAGGCCGGTCATCGCCGTTCCCGGAGCCCGCGTCGTTCCCGTCAGGACGAATTCGAGGCAGAGCGCCTTCAGCCAGGCTTGCGTCGCGTGACCGCTCGGCCACGACGAGTGGCCGGGTATCGGCACCGGCGGCAGCAGCGCCGGGAGCAGCTGCGACGGTCGTGGACGTTGGCGTAAGCCCTTGTAGTAGAGCGCCGCGTACGAGGCGATCTGGCTCGCGATGTGCATCACCCGATACGTGTTGGGATGCGTGCCGGGCGTGATCGACAAGAGCGCCATGAAGTCGGTGTTGAACTCGACGTCCTGCGACAGGATCTCGCCCATCGCCGCCGCGCGCTCGTTCCGGTGGTCGTTCATGAGCGTGTTGAGCTCGCCGATCGGCGGGTCCACGATCGTGCCCCACTCGATGTTCATCCTCGCATCGGCCACGCCGTGCCAGTTGGGGAGCGCGGCGACAAAGTCGTGTAGCACGAGAAAGGCCCACCAGCGCGCGGTCCACGCCCGCTCGGTGAACGACTTGGCCGCTATGGGTAGAGTCAGTCTCTGCGAGTCGAGCGGAGCGCCAAACGGGTCGCTCGCACTGACGAACGGGAAGTCGCTGCGATCCTCGATGAACCAGCCGCCACCAAACTCCCCCTTGATGCCGGCGCCGCCCGAGTTGCCGGTGTTGCCAGTGTCGCCGGTGTCTCCCGTGTTCCCGGTGTCCCCAGTGTTTCCGGTCATGTAGCAGTCTCCTCCCTGGTCTCACGCCTCCGGTGGCACGTAATCGAGATTCCCGCCGGTCAGGATACGGTCACGATGAGGTGAAAAGGTGTGATCTGAGTCACACCTTGGGGCCATCCAGGGCGACTTCATGCCTTTTGGGCCGCTTCACGGCTTCGGAGCCGTACGCTTCACACCCGACGCAGGACATGGGAGCGCCACTCACGGCGTTTGCGCGGTGCAGCAGCCACCGATGGCGCCACGCCCTGGTGCCTGGTGGCGCACCACGTCGGTATGCCGTGCCACAGTCCCAGCGTGGCAGCGCCGTGCGCGGCGGGTGCGAGCGCTGGCGTCAGCCTTTGACCGCGCCCGCCGTCAGGCCGGAGATGATCCGGCGCTGGAACAGCAGCACCAGCACCACCAGCGGCAGCGTGATCACGATCGAGGCAGCGGTGATCTGGCCCCACGGATACTGCGCAGCCTGGTCGGCCCCCTCGAACTGGGCGATAGCAACCGTCGCGGTCAGGCGGTTCGGCTGGCTCATGAAGGTCCGCGCGAACAAAAACTCGTTCCAGGCCTGGATGAACAGCAGGATCGCCGCCGTGAAGACGCCGGGGGCAGCCAGCGGCACCATGATCTTGAAAAACGCCTGCATCCGAGTGCAGCCGTCCACCCTGGCTGACTCCTCCAGCTCGACGGGCAGGTCGCTGAAGAAGGCGGTCAGCGTCCAGATGCAGATCGGCAGCGTGAACGTCACGTTCGGCAGGATCAGCGCCAGGTAGTTGTTGGTCAGGCCCCAGGCGTTGAACTGGCGGAACAGCGGCCCGATGATCGCGATGCCCGGGAACATCGCGATGGCGAGGACCAGCGCCAGCAGCACGTTCTTGAACGGGAAGTTGAGCCGCGCAATGGCGTAGGCGCAGAACGAGCCGATCATCAGCGAGATGGCCGTCGCCGAAGACGCCACGATCACGCTGTTGAACAGTGCCCAGCGGAACCGTTCCAGATCGAAGATCTGCTGGTAATTGACGAGCTCTGCCGGGCTGGGCAGATACTTGATCGGGGCATCGTAGATCGTCGTCGGTCCCTTGAGCGAGGTCAGGAACGTCCAGATGAACGGCGCGAGGCAGAACACCACGAACCCGACGACGAACGTGTAGAAGCCGAGCCCGCCGTACAGCTCCCGTCGCGAGCGCTGCGCCGGGGCGGCCGTTGGAAGCGCACTCGCCGACGCGCTCATCGCCGTGCTCCTTGCGTGGGCGCCCCGAGTATCTTGATGTAGACGAAGCTGACCAGCATCACGATGGCGAAGGTGACCACCGCCAGGGTCGAGCCGTAGCCGAAGTTCAAGCTCGTGAACATCGTGTTGTAGGTGTAGAGCACGATGGTCTCGGTGGACTTACCGGGACCGCCGTTGGTGAGGACGCGCGGCAGATCGAACATCCTGACCGCGTCGATGGTGCGGAACAGCAGCGCGACCAGAATGGTCGGCTTCAGGATCGGGAGAGTGACCCGCCAGAACGCCTGCCAGGGGCTCGCGCCGTCCAGCGAGGACGCCTCGTACAGCTCCTGGGGGATCAACTGGAGCCCGGCCAGGATCAGCAGCGCCATGAACGGGGTGGTCTTCCAAATCTCGGCGCCGATCATCGCCCAGATCGTCACCTCAGGACGGACCAGGAAGATGATCGGGGCGTCGATGAGGCCCAACCGCATCAGGAGGTCGTTGGCGACGCCGTAGCGACCGTCGTAGATCCAGGCCCACATCTTCGCCGAGACCACCGTCGTGAGCGCCCACGGCACCAGCACCGAGGCCCGCACGATGCCTCGCCCCAGGAATGGGCGATTGATCAGCAGGGCGATGATCGTGCCGAGCACTAGCTCGGCGGCGACGGACGCCACCGCCACCAGCCCGGTCACGCTCAGCGCGTTGAAGAACGCGTCGTCGCTCAGGACCGAGACGTAGTTCTCCAGCCCGATGAACGGGCGCGGGGCGTTCTCGAAGCGCAGGCTGAGTCGGAACAGGCTGTCCCAGATCGTCCCGGCCAGCGGGATGACGGCAATCATGAGGATGGTCAGGATCGCCGGCGCGGCCAGCAGCAGGCCCAGCCGGGCATCGGCGCGCTCTTGCGCACTCCGATGTCCCCCGACTTTCAACAGCGCCGACGTCGTCAAGCGCCCGGTGGTAGTTGCCATCACCCCGCCCCTCTCAGATGGTGCCGCTTGCTATCCCTTCTTCATGATCGAGCGCATCTTGTCGGCCATCTGCTTGATCGCCTGCTCGGGGGTGATCTGCTTCGCCATCGCCTGGCCGAAGGCGGGCTGGATGGCGTCGGCGGACATCTGCGGCCAGAAGGGGGTCACCGGGCGCGGCTTCAGGTTGTCGAAAGAGGCCTGCGCCGACTTGGCATACGGATACTTCTTCTGGATGTCGGGATCGTCGAAGACGGCCGGGCGGGCCGGGAGGAAGCCGCCGTCGAGGAAGCGCATCTTCTGGTGCTCCTGACCGGTGAGGATCTTGATCGCCTCCAGCGCTTCCTTCTGCTTCGTGGAGAACTTGGAGACGCCGAGGTTCCAGTCGCCCAGGCAGCCGGGGCCGGGCTTGGCGCCATCCTTCGACGGGAGCGGAGCAACGTCCCACTGGCCCGTCTTGATGGTCGAATCGTCCTTGTACAGGTCGCCGGCGTTGGAGAACCAGAGCCGAATCATCGCCGCCTTGCCGCCACGGAACAGGTTCATCACGTCCGCGCTGAGCTTGAACTGGAGGGCGGCCTCCGGCAGGATCTTGTCTTTGTAGACGAAGTCGAGGATCTTCTGCATCCCGTCCACGCCGGCCGTGCCCTTGTCCACGACGACTTCGAGCTTGTCGTCCACCAGGTCGCCGCCGTAGCCCCAGAGGTACTCGATCCAGTTGATGATCCCGCCCTCGGACTGGGGCAGCTGCATGGCAAAGCCGGCCAGGTCGGCCGTCTGCAACGTCTTCGCCGCGTTGAGCAGCTCGTCGTACGTCTTCGGCGGCTTCAGCCCCTTGGCGTCGAACAGGTCCTTGCGGTAGAAGAGGCCGGGGCCGTTGTTGAACCAGGGAATGGCGTACAGCTTGCCCTCGTAGGTCGCACCGTGCAGCGTGCCCTGGAAGAACTTGGCCTGCTCGTCCTTCGGCAGGGCATCGTCGACCGGAATCGTCCAGCCGGCGGCGGCGAACTCCGGGACGTACGGCACGTCCATCGAGACGATGTCCACGCTAGAGTCCTTGGCGCCCGCGACCGTCACGAACTTGTCGTGCAGATCCTGCGTGACGGCGCCTTGCTCCTGGTAGTCGATCTGAATGCTCTTGTTCGCCTTGTTGAACGCATCGACCTGCTTCGGCGTGTAGCCGGTGGTGTCGCGGCCGGCGAACCAGACCACCTTCGTGGCGGTGCCGGAGCCGGACTGGGCCGGAGCGGCCTGAGCGGCTGGCTTCGACTCGGCAGGCTTGCTCTCGGCCGGCTTGGCGTCAGCTGGCTTCGCGGCCTCGGCTGGCTTGGCCGGCGCCTGGGTCGGCGCCGCGCTACCCGTCGCGCCACCGCCGCTCGTGGCGCCGCCACCGCTGCAGGCCGCGAGCAAGGACGTTGCCGGGACGGTCAGTCCCACGAGCAGGCCAGTGCGCAGGACTGCCCGCCGGCTCAACCGACGGGTGAGCATCTCAGACATCGTTCGCCTCCCTTCGGACACGGCCGCCACGAGCTGACTCGTGATGGGCGCTGCCCGGTGGTGTCGTCGTCGACTGTACGCACAGATGGCGGGTCGCCGTGACCGCCGTGTGAAGCACGATAAGCTCACGGTATGGCGTTGTCAATATATCTGATGGGACAGAATATGTAGACGAAATGGACAGGCTTTACAGAGTGTGATGTGGCAGTTGTCAATGGTGTTGAACCGGTCAGGAAGGCTTGATCGCGGCACGTTTCCGGGCCAGTCTGCGTCGGGGCTTGAAAGCCCCGCCTACACTCAGGGCGTCGCGCTGCGACGCCGCGAGGGCACGGCGCGTCACCCCTCAGGCTCGTACGAGTCGGCAGGGGTGACGATCGCTCCGGCCGGCGGATGGACCGTACCCGCCAGAAGCGGATCGCCCGTCACCTGCATCCAGTGTGCGAGTCGTTCCCGGAGCGCGCTGAGAACGGTCGCGGCATCCGAGGAGGCGGCCAGGTTGGTCTGCTCCAGCGGATCGTCGGCGAGATCGAAGAGCTGCTCCAGGGGTCTTCTGGCCTCGAAGTAGCCGCGCTCGCGCAGGAGCTCCTTGGTCGGGCTGGCGTCCACGTGGGCCGGCAGGTGAAGCGGCCGGTCCGCGAAGCTCCGGACGTACTTGTGGCGCGCGGTGCGGACGGCGCGCATCGGATCGTAGGCGGTGTGGTAGGTCAGCTCGGCGAACAGCTCCTGCCGCACGTCCCGGACGCGGCCGGCGACCATCGGCAGGAGGCTCACGCCGTCCGAGTCCGGCGGTGGCGTCACTCCGCACAGCTCCAGGATCGTCGGCCAGAGATCGACGTTGGAGACCAGCCCGGGCAGGCGCCGGCCGCCGTCGAAACCGCCCGGTCCCCGCGCGATCGTGCCGACCTCGAGGCCAGGGTCGAACAGCGTGCTCTTGGCGCCGGGGAAGGCGATGCCGTGGTCGGTGGTTAAGAGGAACAGGGTGCGGTCAGCCAGTCCAGAGCGGTCCAGCGCGGCCAGCAGCCGCCCGACGGCCCCGTCAACCTCGCGGACCGCTCCCTCCAGGTCGGCCACGTCGCGGCGCACGACCGGCGTGTCGGGCAGGTAGGCTGGCACCTCGACGTCGTCCAGCGGCGTGTCGGTCGGGTCGAACGGACGATGGGTCTCCTCGAAACCGACCATCATGAAGAACGGCTCCGCCGGCCCGCGTGCCAGGAAATCGGCGGCGGCGGGGGCGACGTCACGGCAGAGGTGGGGGCGCGCCCCGCTGGACGGCGGCTGAACGACGTGCTGATAGCTCAGGGTGTGCGGGTCAGCGGCCTCGTGCTGGAAACCGTAAAGGTGGGTGCGGTAACCGGCCGCGCCCAGCAGCCTCGGCAGGGTGCGCTGGAGTGCGCTGGGATGCAGGCCGAATCCGCGATGGGCCAGTCCGATCAGCCCGTGCCGGTGGGGCACCAATCCGGTCAGCAGGCTGGCACGGCTGGGGCTGCACTGCGGCGCGGCGCAGAACGCCCGCTCGAAGAGGACGCCCTCAGCCGCCAGGCGATCCAGATGGGGTGTGACGGCTCCCCGGCCGTACGCGCCGAGATGGCGCCCGGTATCGTGGGTGATGACGACGACGACGTTTGGCGGCATGCTCAGTATTGGTGCCGTCTGACTACTGGCTCCTCGCAGCTCGGCGGGCAGCGGCCAGGGCGGCGTCGTAGTCCGGCTCCAGCATTTGGTCGTTCACGTACTCGGCGTGGACGATGGTGTCGTCCGCGCCGACGACGAAGACCGCCCGCTGGAGCAGCCGCCACTCCTTGATGAGGACACCGTAGTCGCGGCCGAACGCGTCGTCGCGGTGCGAGGACAGCCCCTGGTGCGAGACGCCCTCGGCGGAGCTCCATCGGGCCATCGCCCAGGGCAGGTCCATGCTGACGGTGTAGAGGACCACGTCCGGCGGCAGATCGGAGCGCTGGCGCTCCCAGCGGCGCGTCTCGACCTCGCAGACGGGGGTGTCCAGCGAGTTGACGACATTCAGCAAGCGCACCTTGCCGGCCGTATCGGCGAGCGAGACGGACTGCATGGCGCTGCCGTCCCAATGATCCAACACGAACGGTGGGGCGGCATCGCCGATGGCGAGCTTTCGCCCGACGACGGTCAGCTTTTCGTCAAACTCGAACGCTTCGCCGGTCCGCTCGACAGTCACGCTCGTCCTCCGAGTGCGCCGATTCGCGCTCCATTCTACCCGTCAGTCGGCAACGCGACTTCGGCCGGCAACGCGACGGTGAACTTCGAGCCCTGGCCGTGGACGCTCTCGACGGTCAGGTCGCCGCCCATCAGGCGGCAGAAGTGGCGGCTGATCGCCAGCCCCAGGCCGGTCCCACCGTACTTGCTTCTGGTGCTCGCTTCGGCCTGACTGAACGCCTCGAACAGCCGTGAGAGCTGCTCCTTATTTCACCGACGCGGAGTACCCGATGACTGCAATACTCTCGACCGCCGTACCGTTGACTGGGCACGACACGCAGGGGAGGAGCCGCATGGACTTGCAGATGGCTGGCAAAGTGGCGATGGTCGCCGCGTCGAGTCGAGGGCTGGGGCGAGCCTGCGCCATCGGGCTGGCGCGCGAGGGCGTGAAGGTCAGCCTGGCCGCCCGCAGCGCCGACGCACTCGCCAAAGTGGCCGACGAGATCCGCGAGGAGACCGGCGGCGACGACGTGCTGACAGTCCCGACGGACGTGACCCGCGCCGAGGACATCCAGAGATGGGCGGACCGCACCATCGAGCGGTTCGGCGGCGTAGACATCCTGGTCACCAACGCCGGCGGCCCGCCGCACGGGGTCTGGGAGAACTTTCTGACGGACGATGCCTGGGTTCAGGCGTTCGAGCTAAACATGCTCAGCACCATTCGGATGATCCGGGCGGTGGTGCCCTCGATGCGAGCGCGCGGCGGCGGGCGCATCCTGAACATCCAGTCCAGCTCCGTCAAGCAGCCGATCGCCAACCTGATCCTGTCGAACACGATCCGGCCCGGCGTGGCCGGCCTCGCCAAGAGCCTCTCTAGAGAGCTGGCGCCGGACAACATCCTGGTGAACACCGTCTGCCCGGGCGCGATCTACACAGACCGCTCCCGCTCCGGCACGCTGGATCAGGCCCGGCGGGCAGGCATCAGCGAGGAAGAGGCGATCGCGCAGCGAGCGGCGAGCATTCCGCTCAAGCGGTTCGGCACGCCGGAGGAGTTCGCCAACATGGTGGTGTTCCTGGCGTCCGGCCGGGCCAGCTACGTGACGGGTAGCGCGATCATGGTGGACGGCGGCTCGTTCTCGGCGATTTAGCCCGAACGAGCCCGCTCTTCCTGTCATCCCGAACGAGCCCGATCTTCCTGTCATCCCGAGGGAGCCCCGGCGACCGAGGGATCTCACGCTGACGGGACTGCGAGCGTGAGATCCCTCCTTCGTCGGGAAGACAATCATGTCGACTGCCTTCGAGGATGCTCCAGGTGTGGCGCCTCTAAGAAACCGGGGATGGTGCCGCTCCAGGCTCCTGCCCCGGTTGCACGAGCGGCACGGGCGTTCGCAGCTGGAGACGCACATCGCCCCATGCAGTCAGTTCGGGACGATGGCGCCCCGCGTGATGTGCCCGTCCTCCTGCTGCCGGAACGCCTCGTTGATCTGCTCCAGCGGGAACCGGTGAGACAGGATCTTGTGGTACGGGTACTTCGCCCGGGTCCGCACCATCAAGTCCAGCGCGCCCTTCAGGTGCTCGGCCTCGTAGTGGGCCACCCCCTGGATGCGGCGGTTCCCGAAGATGATCCAGCTCGGGTCGAACGTCGCCTCCCAGCCGACGTTGATGTTGCCGATCTCGACGTAGGTGCCCTCCGGCGCGGTCATCCGCAGCCCCTCGTCCACCACACCCGGATGCCCGACCAACTCCATGACGATCTCGCCGCCCCAGCCGTCGGTCAGCGCCTTGACGCGGTCCACCCGCTCGGCAGGCGTCTTGAACTGGCGCAGGTCCACAAACTCGTCCGCGCCGAACTCGCTCGCCAGCTCCAGCCGCTCGTCCACCCCGTCGATCACCACGATCTTGCCGGCGCCCATCTCGCGGGCCACCGCGCAGGCGTACACCCCGAGGCCGCCGGCGCCCTGAATCACGACGTTGTCGCCGGCCTTCATCCCGCCGATGTCCAGCCCGGCGAACACCTGGGTGAACGCGCAGTTGATGCCGGCCGCCATCTCGTCTGAGATCTCGTTCGGCAGCTTGAAGATGGCGTGGTTCGGCCGCAGGTAGAAATACTGCCCGTAGCCGCCCTGGAAGTACGGCCACTGCTCGCAGGAGACCAGCCAGTTCGCCTGCCGAGTCGGGCAGGACATGAAGTTGCGCTTCAGGCACATCTTGCAGTGCCCACACGGGTTGAAATACCGGTAGACAACTCGGTCGCCCTCCTGGAGCGGCTGCCCGGCCGTGTCGGTCGTGACACCGGCCCCGAGCTTGTACACCGTCCCCATGTGCTCGTGGCCGGTGTTCAGCGGCAGCGGGCGGCCCATCCGGGCGTAGTCCTGCTCGCCCTTCCAATAGTGCATGTCCGAGCCGCAGACGTTCGCCAGCGACACTTTGATGACGACCGCGCCCGGCTCCGGATCCGGCACCGGATACTCGCGGATCTCGAACTTCTTGTCGAGGCCCGTCCAGCAGGCCATCTTGCCCATCTCAGCCATCAGTCATACTCCTTTCCGGTCAGCCGATCTCGTGTACCTGAATTCCCCTACCTGGAGGGTAGCAAACCGGCAGGCCGTCCCCTCCCGATCGCTTGCTTTTGGCCTGCCGGGGGCGTACCGTTGCCCACGTCGCCGCTCCCGTGACGTCCCACGACACAGCGTTGGGGAAGGCTCGCACGTCTGCACCGCGAGCGTCAGCGAGCCGGACCCTGAGCATCCCGAACCGAGTGAGTCAGCGGCACCGGAGGTCCGGCTCGCCGACGCTCGCGGTGCGGATGTTGTGGGAAAGTCCCGAACACGTCGCGTGGTTCTGCACGAATGCCCGGCGGCGGGGAGGACTGAACGTGGCTGGTGATGGATCGGAGGCGCCCATCGAGGCGCCGGACGCCGGCTCGACGGGCGGGGCGGCGGGCGTGCTGCTGCTGGCCGGCTCCGGCGAGTTCCGCCCGCCGATGGTCTCGGTGGACCGCGAGCTGCTGCGATTCACGCCGGGCGCACCGCCGAAGGTCGCCATCCTCCCCACCGCTGCCGGCCTGGAGACGAGCGTCTCGTCGTGGATCAGGGATGGCGAGGCCCATTTTGGCGCCCTTGGCTGCGAGGCGTACGGCGTCCGCGCCACCGACCGGGCCGGCGTCGAAGACCGCGAGCACGTGGCCGCCCTGGCTGCCGCCGATCTGGTCTACCTCTCGGGCGGCAGCCCGGGCTACCTGGTCGAGACGCTGCGTCGGAGCGCGGCCTGGGAGGTCATCGTCCAGCGCTGGCTGAGCGGCGCCTCGCTGGCCGGCAGCAGCGCCGGCGCGATGGCGATGGGTGAGTGGACGCTGGTCCGCCGCGAGGGCCAGATCGGGCGGATGCCGGCGTTCTGGGAGCCGGGTCTGGGGCTGCTGCCAGGAGTCGGCGTGATCCCCCACTACGACCGCTTCGGGCCGGAGCGGACCCTGCCGCGCGTGGAGGACGCTCCGGACGAGATGGTCGTGCTCGGGATCGACGAGGACACGGTGATCCTGCTGGCCGGCGGCGAAGCGCGCGTGCTCGGGCTGCGCACCGTCACCGTCTGGCGGGAGCGCCAGCCGACCCGGTTCGCATCTGGCGACTTGATCCCGCCGGAGCTGGTGCGCTTCCCCTGAGTCCCTGTCTGACTCCGGCGCGTCGTGGGGTGAGAGCACCCTGGCGCCGCCGTATCAACTGCCTCCGGCGCGCCGGTCCTCGTGCAGAGCCAGCCGAGAGATTCGAGAATGCAGCGAACGTGCCCGTGGCGGTCATTCCCAACGAGCTGTTTTAGGTCAGCACTAGCGGATCACCTCGGTGACGCGGGCGTTCAGCGATTCGGGCAGGATGATGCCGAGCTCGACCGCTGTATTCGCGTTCACCACCAGATCGAAGCTCGTCGGCTGCTCCACCGGCAGGTCGCTCGGCTTCGCGCCTTTCAGAACGCGGTCCATGAAACCCGCCGCCCGCCGATACATGGCCGGCACGTTCGTCCCGTAGCTCATGAGCCCCCCGGCCGCCACAAACTCGCGGAAGCCGTAGACCGCCGGGAGCCGCTGCTGGGTGGTCAAGCGAACGATAGCGCCCACGTTGTTCTGTTCGAACGAGCCGCCGGTCACCTGGATGGCCTCACTGCCCTGGCGAGCCTTCGTGAACGCCGCTTCGAGATCGTCTGGGCGGCGCGCCTCTACCGAGAGCAGCCTCACGCCGAGCGTCGTGGACACCTCCTGGAGCGCCTCCCACTCGACCACGTTGACTCGCTCGGTCGGATTCCAGAGCACGGCGATGGTGCTGGCGGCCGGGACTGCCTCCTTCAGGAGCTGGAGTCGCTTCGGCCCGAGCAACGCCGAGCAGCCGGTGACCCCGGTGATGTTTCGGTCGGGCCTGCTGAGCGTGCGTGCGACCAGACCGGTCGCGGCGGCGTCTCAAGTGGACATCACGACAGGCACAGTCGGGTCAGCCTCGATCATCGCCTGAGCCGACGCCTCGCTGCTCGCGAAGATCGCGTCGAGCTTGAGCGCGGACAGCTCCTGCGCGAATCCTGGAAGCCGCTCGGACTGTCCGTCAGACCAGCGGTACTCGATCGTCAGGTTTTGATCCGCGACGTACCCGAGCCGCGCCAGCTCGTCCACGAACGCCTTGCCGAACGGCGATGGTCGTGGATCGCCGCCGCTCCCGAAGTAGCCGATTCGGTAGGTCCGGGGCGCAGCCGCCGGCGGTGCCGTGAGGCCCGTGCAGGCGACCACGAGGGACAGGAGTACGCCGAAGACGACGAGGTGCCGGCATCTGAAACGCACGGTCGGCCTCCACGAGCGGAAGACGGCGAGCAGCATCGCTCGACGCCAGCGTACGGCCACGCCTTCTCACGGACACCTGACGGACGTCATCGCTCCAGCAGGACATTCAGGACGCCGGCCGGCGGCATCGTGACAGATGACCCGGGTCATCCGGGATTCTCGTCAGGTCTCCGTCAGCCAGGCGAGGCCGTACGATGCGCGCGTCGGCGCAGGACGGTCGTTGGCGAGCGAGAGCAAGGAGCTGAGGCCGGGACACGGCGGCAGTCAGCAGGCCCATCTGCCCCTGCTACTTCCCTGCTGAGTCCAAACTGGGCGCCTCAGGCCGGCGGATGCCCGCGCGCCGAAACGGAGCTCGACGCCTCGGCTCAGTGCGGAGAGAGCATGATGCGTTCACGTCTTCTGTCGCGCCTGATTCTCGTCGCCATCGTCCTTCCACTCGCCGGCCTGCTCAACCCGACGCCAACCAGCGCCCAGCAGATCGGCGCCACGAGCTTCCTGGTCACCGCGTCGTGGCTGGCACAGCTCGGCAGCAGTCCGGATATCGTCGTGGTGGACGCGCGCCCCGCCGACGTCTTCGCCCAGGGCCACATCCCCGGGGCGGTCAACTTGCCGTGGCAGAGCCTCGCCACGCGCAGCAGTGAGGAGATCGAGACTGGCCCCTGGCACGATCGCACGGTCGAGCAACTAGGGGCGCTCGGCATCAACCCGCGGAACATCGTCGTCAGCTATGACGACAACGGCAACATCTTCTCGGCGCGCGTCCGCTGGGCGCTGAAGCATCTGGGTCAGGAACGAGCCGTCCTGCTCGACGGCGGTCTCTCGGCCTGGACCAAACTGGGCCAGCCGACGACGACTGAGGCCACGACCCGTACCGCGACCACGTACACCGGCACCACAGATCCCGAGCGGCTCGCGACAGCAAAATACATCCTGGACCGCCTCGGCAGCCCGGACATTCAGATCCTGGACGTTCGGACGCGGGCCATGTACACCGGCGAGGATCCGGGCACCTTCAAGCGCAGCGGCCACATCCCGACCGCGCTGCATCTCGACTGGGTCAACAACGTCCAGGCCGAGTCGCCGAAGAGCTTCAAAAGCGTCGCCGAGATGCAGGCGCTCTACGACGGCATCGGCCTCGACCGAAACAAGGAGATCATCGTCTACTGCAACGGCGGCGTCTGGTCGGCAAACACCCTGTTCGTCCTCGAGATGCTCGGCTATCCTCGCGTGCGCCTGTATTCGGCGTCCTGGGGCGAGTGGGGCAACCGTGACGACCTGCCAATCGCGATCGGTCCGGAGCCCGGGACCGCGCCACGCTGAAGCTGTCTCATGGGTCTACGCCGGGGAGTGCGCGCGACGGTGCGCATTCCCTCTCCCGGCGCCTGACCCCGTTTCAAGCAATCGAGGCCAGGCGCGCTCATCGCCCTCAGGCATCCGGGATGACTGACCCGAGCGCGATGTCCACGATGCTGCCCGGCTCGAACAGGCTCTCGAACCGCTCGACGCACTCCTGGCGGGTGGCCGGGCCGAGGTCCGGCCGCGCCATCACCTGCTCCCCGTACGCGCCAATGTCCGAGACGGCCCAGGCGCACCGGTAGTAGGCCAGCGCCAGTGGATTGACCTCGACCGGACCGTACCCCTCCAGGAACAGCACCTCCTGATGTGGGGTGACATGCCGACTGCTGATCCCGCCAATCGCGAACATCAGGTCGCGCTCGCGCGGGGCCAGGATCGTCTCGTCCCAGTCCGCGATCCAGAGCTGACCTGTCGGGTCCACCAGGACGTTGTTGGTGTGGATGTCGGCGTGGCAGAGCACCAACGGTGGCCGCAGCGCCGCGAGCTGGCTCCCGAGCTGGCGGGCGCGCTCGTGGACCGTGCGGATCTGGGCGCGCCGGGAACACCAGGAGCGAGCCAGCTCAGCGTGCAGCGGGTCGGCGTACGTCCGCTCGCCGATCTCCGCGTCCAACCGCTGCACCTGATCCGCACCGTCCGGCCTGAACGTGTCGCGGCCCAGGCGCCACGCCAGCTCCGGGGTCACGGCGGGCCTGACGACGGTCTCGTGGATCTGGCGCAGCAGCCGGCCGTACTCAACCCACTGCGCGTCGGTCATTCCCTGTCGCATTCCGGTTCGTCCCTCGACGAACGGGTAGAGCAGCACGGCGTAGGCGCCAGCCCGGGTCCAGAGCACGCCGTCCACGGTCAGCAGTGGCGCGACGACGTGCCGCACACCGTGGTCCTGAAGGTAGCGCGGGACCAGCAAGCCCGCCTCGTTGGTCACCCGGAGGCGCAGTTTCAGGAAGTAGGCCGCGCCGTCCCTCGCCTCCACGCGGTACACCCAGGCCGCCGAATCGTGCCCGAGCGGCAGGTGCTCGATCGCCGAGATGGTCAGCGCGTAGCGGTCTTGAAGACAGGCGACGAGCGTCTCGTTCGAGAGGTCGGCCGGCGGCTCGAGCATGCGTCCCCTTCCTCGACAGGCGTCACCAGTCTAGCGCGTCGATGCTATGATCCGGGCGTGAAGAAGTCGTCCGCCTCCGAGACCACCCGCCTCACCATCAGCCTGCCGACTGCGCTTGTCGAGAAGCTCGACGCGCGCCTCGTCCAGGGCGACGCGAGCCGGACCGCCGCGATCCGCCGCCTGATCGAAGCCGCCCTCCGCGAGATCGAGGCCCGCGAGGAGCGCGAGCAGTACATCCGCGCCTGGAAGGAGCAGCCACAAACCGAGGAGGAGTTTGGGTGGTCAGATCGCGCTGTCGCCGAGGCAATGGCTGACGAACCGTGGGACTGAGTGACTGGCCGCCTCCCAGGCGTGGCGACATCTGGTGGGCGGACCTACACGATTCCTGGGGTCCAAGGCCGGTCGTGCTGATCGCGCGTGACGAGGCATACCGATACCTGACCTGGGTGATGGTGATTCCGACCACGAGCCGAATCCGCACTATTCCGACCGCGTTGATTCTCGATCCAGAGACAGATTCGGTGCCGAAGCCGTGCACCCTCCTCGTCGATCACGTACAGTCGATCCGTCAAGAGTGGCTCTTGGAGCCGATCGGCTCGCTCTCTTCGGAGCGGATGAGGGAGGTCGATCTGGCGCTGCACCGGGCGCTCGGGATCGAGGTCTGCCCGCCCACCTGACTCGGGTGTCGATCGATTCGTAGACGTGGCACCATGCTCGGGGTGAGCCCGGCGACGCGGACGGATCGCGTGGCCGGGGGAGGTGCGAGATGTCGGAGAACGCCGCCGAGCTGCCAGAGACGGCCCCGTCAGACGCGGCAACAGGACAGCGGCCGAAGGTGCTCATCACCGGCGCCAGCGGCCTGATCGGGCGGCTCACCCGCCAGCGCCTCTCAGAGAAGTACGACTTCAGCGCCCTCAACCGCCGCCCCGTGGACGGCCTCCCCTGCCTTCAGGCCGACATCGCCGACCTGGACACGATCCGCCCGGCCTTCGCCGGCATCGCCACCGTGCTCCACCTCTCGGCGTTCACCGAGGACGTGCAGGACTGGGACGGCACGATGCGCGTCACCGTCCAGGGCACGCTCAACGTCTTCCGAGCGGCCCAACTGGCCGGCATCAAGAAGGTCGTCTTCATGAGCAGCGGCAGCACCATGTGCGCCTACGAGTGGGACGAGGGCTCGCCGTACGGCATGATGGCGCGTGGGGAGTACGACAGCGTGCCAGACGCCTGGCCGATGGTGGATCAGAGCTGGCCGGCCCGGCCGGACAGCCCGTACGCCGTCGGCAAGCTGTTCGGCGAGTCGTGCGGGCGGTACTTCTCAGATCGGTTCGGGATGTCAGTGCTGGTGATCCGCCTCGGCGCCGTCCTGGACACCGACCGCCCGAAGCTGCGCCGCCACTACCCCGGCTACCTCGGCCAGGCCGACGCGGTGGACCTGATCGACCGCTGCCTGAGCGCGCCGCTCTCGCTCCGCTACGAGGTGTTCGACGCCATCTCGGAGAACCGCTGGCGCTGGCGGGACACCAGCCGCGCCAAGGAGCTGTTCGGCTGGCGCCCCACCGGCCACGCCGAGGACTACGTCCTGGGTGATGGGTCATAGGTGTCGGGTCTTGGGGGAGGGGACGGACGTCCGGCCATGAACGCCGGCAGGATCAGTCGTCAACCGGAATCTGGACGGTGATGCGCGGCACGTCGCTCACGACCCGCGTCGTGTGGCCGCCGCCGGTCGTGTCCTCAGCCAGGTTCACGTCGCCCGGCTTCAGGCGGTAGGTTGACCCGTCCTTCAGCCCGATCTCACCTTCGCCAGCCAGCGTGATGACGTATTGCCGTCGAGGGGCTGGATGCCAGTCGCTAAAGTGCCCTGGCGGGGAGGAGTTGAAGGCGGCCCGCGTAGCGTTCTTCGGCCCCGGCAGGTCCGGCAACCCCGCTACGTCGCGCTCCTCGCAATGCGTCTCGCCATCGTCGCCGGTGTACAGTCGGATGAACTTCATCGTGCCTCCTACGCCCGCCATTGTAGCGCCGACCTCGCAGCCGGCCGGCCACGCCGAGGCGTTCACGCGCGACTGACCCCTCACGAGCCAACAACGTCGCTGGCTCCTGGCTCCTGGCTCCTGGCTCCTGTATTCTGACTTCTCGTACCGAGGGAGGGCCGTGATGGATCTTCAGTTGACTGGCAAGGTGGCCGTGGTGACGGGTGGGAGTCGCGGGATCGGCAAAGCCGTGGCGCGCGAGCTGGCGCGCGAAGGGTGCGACCTGGCCCTTGTGGCTCGCACCCCCGAAACGCTCGAAGCGACCCGCAAGGAGCTCGCCGACGAGACAGGTCGCCGCATCATCGGCGTGACCGTGGACACCTCAAACGACGACAGCGTCCGCGCGATGGCGAAACAGGTGCTGGACGCGTTCGGGCGGGTGGACATCCTGGTCAACTCGGCGGCCGCGCCGGGCGGCCAGCAGCCGCCGCCCAAGCTCGACCAGATCGACACCGCCAACTTCGACGCCGAGCTGCACACCAAAGTGCTCGGCTACCTGCGCTGCGCCCGCGAGTTCGCCCCCTCGATGCGGAGCAACGGCTGGGGCCGCATCGTCAACATCAGCGGGCTGGCCGCCCGGCAGACCGGCACCATCCTCGGGAGCGTCCGCAACGTGGCGGTCGTGGCGCTCACCAAGAACCTGGCCGACGAGCTGGGGCCGCATGGGATCAACGTGACCGTCGTCCACCCCGGCACCACCCGCACCGAGCGCACCGTGGACGTGGTGGCCGCCCGCGCCGAGGCCGAAGGCAAGACCATCGAGGAGGTCGAGAAGGTCATGGCGGCCGGCAACTCGATCCGTCACATCGTGGACGCGCAAGAAGTCGCCTACGTCGTGACGTTCCTCTGCTCGCCAAAATCGATCGCCGTCAACGGCGACACCATCGCGGCGGGCGGCGGCGCCCTCCGCGCGATCCACTACTGACGGGTAGGCGGTAGGCGGTAGGCGGTAGGCGGTGGGAGGTACACCACCGCCTACCGCCTACCGCCTACCCGCTACGCGTACAGTCCCCGCAGGCGGCGCGCCTCCAGGATCCGCTGCATCCCCACCGTGTACGCCGCCGTTCTGAGGTCGTTCACGAGCGCGTACCTGTCGATGGCGCCCCGCAGCGCATCGTAGGCGAACACCATCTTCTCCTCCAGCCGGTGCATCACCTCCGCCTCCGGCCAGAAGTAGCCGTACCGGTCCTGGACCCACTCGAAGTAGGAGACGACCACCCCACCCGAGTTCGCCATGATGTCCGGCACCACCGGGATGCCCCGCCCTCGGAAGATCTCGTCCGCCTCGGCGGTCGTCGGGCCGTTCGCGCCCTCCACGATCAGCTTCGCGCGGATTCGGTCGGCGTTGCCTTCGTGCAACTGCCCCTCCAATGCGGCCGGGACGAGCACGTCGCACTTGAGCGTCAACAGATCGGCGTTTGAGATCGACTCGCTGCCGGGGAACCCCGCCACCACCCCGTGCTCCGAACGGTGAAGCAAGAGCGTTGGAATGTCCAGGCCGTTGGCGTTGTAGATGCCGCCCTTCACGTCGCTGACGGCGACGATCTTCGCGCCGGCGGCGGCCAGCAGCCGGGCCGCGTTCGAGCCGACGTTGCCGAACCCCTGGACGGCGATCCGCGCGCCGTCAATGGACATCTTGAGATCGCGCAGCGCCTCGCGCGTCGCCACCACGATCCCCTGGCCGGTCGCCGCCTCGCGCCCGAGCGAGCCGCCCAGCACGATCGGTTTGCCGGTCACCACGCCCGGCTCCACGTACCCCTTCTTCATCGAGTAGGTGTCCATCATCCAGGCCATCACGCGGGCGTCCGTCCCCACGTCCGGGGCCGGAATGTCCAGGTTCGGGCCGATCAGGTCGAAGATCTCGGCGGCGTAGCGGCGCGTCAACCGCTCCAGCTCGCCGAGCGAGAGCTTGCTCGGGTCACAGGCGACGCCACCCTTCGCGCCGCCGAACGCCACGTCCACCAGCGCGCACTTCCACGACATCCAGGCCGCGAGCGCCTTCACCTCGTCCAGGTCCACGCACGGGTGGTAGCGCACGCCGCCCTTGCCGGGGCCGCGCGTGTTGTCGTGCAGCACCCGGTAGCCGGTGAACACCTGCACCGAGCCGTCGTCCATCGGGACCGGCAGCGAGACGATCACCTGCCGCTTCGGGTGCTTCAGGAGCTCGACCTCGGCTGGCCGCAGCCCGAGCACTTCGGCGGCCCGGTCCACCTGCTCCAGCACGTCGTCGAACGGATTCTCGTTGAGCGCCGGGCCTGGCCGTCCGGCCGGTCCTCCCCGTGCGCGTCGTCGCATAGCCATCTTCGCCCCCTTCGGCGTTGAGTGCTCCATCGCTGGGGCTCCTCTTCTCAATGGTAGGCAATCTGTGTACCCACGGGAGCCATTTGCGCGAAGCTCTGAGCGTCAGCTTCGGAACAGCCGGGCCGCGCTTCCCTGGCTCCGTCTCGCGCGGGATGTGTATCGTTACGACCGTGAAGTCGCCGGTCGCGCTCCCCCCCGCGTCGCCCCCCGGCCGACGCGGACCACGTGGCGGCGCGCTCGGCCGCTGGGCCGGTCGGTCGGTCGCGATCCTGGCCGGCCTGCTGGTGCCGCTGCTGTTGCTCGAAGTCGTCCTGCGGCTGTTCGGGCCGATCTTGCCCGGCAACTACGACACCGGCGCCTATCTGGTCCGCGACGAGACGCTCGGCCACTTTCACGTCAGAGGCTTCCACGGCTGGATCAAAGCGCCCGAGTTCACCACTGAGGTTCAGATCAGCCCGCTCGGCCTGCGGGACCGCCGTCAGTCGTATGCGAAGCCGCCAGGCACGTTCCGAGTACTCCTCCTGGGCGACTCGTTCCTCGAAGCGGTTCAGGTGCAGCAGTGGCAGGGCGTCGCCGAGCGGCTGGAAGTGCTGCTCAACCAGGACTCGCCCCGGCCGGTCGAGGTCATCAACGGCGGCGTCGCGGCGTACGGCACCGGCCAGGAGCTGCTGCTGCTCGATCAGGTCGGCGCGCAGTTCCAGCCGGACCTGGTCGTGCTGCTCTTCTTCGTCGGCAACGACCTGACGAACAACAACTACCGTCTGGAGCTGTGGGACGGCGATCTGAAGCTGCGGCTCAAGCCATACTTCGACCTGGAAGGCAACTCCCAGGAGCTGAAGTACATTCCTGGCCCGCCGCCCGTGCCCCGCAACGGCTTTGCCGAGACGATGCGGCGCTCCAGCGTGCTCTACAACGTCGTCGAGACCGGGGTCTACAACAAGCTCCAGCTGTCGTATCCACGCGAGCAGTTGGAGGCGATCGGCGGTCTGCGGACCCCGCTCACCGGCCTCTATGACACCCAGCCGCCGGACGAGTGGGCGCGCGCCTGGCGCATCAGCGAGGCGCTGCTCGGCCGCATCCGCGACCGCTCGACGCAGCTCGGGGCGCCGCTGGTGGTGGCCGGCATCCCGGAGTGGCGCGTCCTCGATCCGGCTGCCTGGGAAGACGAGATCCGCAAGAGCAACCCGCGCTCGAACCGTCTGGACTCCGGGCGTCTGAAGATCGGCGCACCCATCGACAATCTCGCCGAGGTAGTCAGTCGTGTCGGGGTGCCCTTCATCGACCTCCAGCCGCCCATCGAAGCGGCCGGTCGCGACGGCACGCGCCTGTACTACGACTTCGACAAGCACTGGACGGCCGCCGGGCACGCCGTCGCCGCCGAGGCCATCGCACGGGAGCTGCGAACCTCCGGGCTAAGCGCCGCGCCGGCGCCGGCCGCGCAGGGGGCGCAGGGGCGGTGAGCCAGCACGAGGCGCAAAGGCGGTGACCGCGCGCTGGCTCCAGGCCGGCATCGCGGCAGCACTGTTCCTGGTCGCGCTGGTCGTCCTGAGCGCCGAAGCGGCCTCGGCAGGCTTCGAGGCGGACGAGGCCGACTATGTCGCCACCTCCCGCTACTTCGGCTACCTGTTCCTCCAGCACGACGTCCGTCGGGAGGAGTGGGGCAGCAACCACTGGACGCGGACCCAGCCGCCGCTGACGCGGTACATCGTGGGCGTCTGGCTGACGGCACGTGGCTACGATCTGGAGAAGCTGAATCAGCCGTACGTCTCGACGGCCAGCAGCTTCGAGGTGAATCGCCAGAAGGGGCGCGTGCCGACCGACGACGTGCTGGCGGCGGCTCGTCAGCCGATGGTGCTGCTCGGGGCTGCTGCCATCGCGTTGCTCTACCCGCTCGGCGTGCTGCTGGCCGGCTCGACCGCTGGCCCGCTCGGGGCCTCAGCGCCCGGTCTGCTGGCCGTCGCGCTGGCTTTGACCAGCTCGTTCCTGCGCTACACGCTGGTGCACGCCTGGGCCGAGGCGCCCATCGCCTGCTTCTTGCTGCTGTCGGCCTGCCTCGCGGCGTACGGCGCGCGGCATCTGGCGACGGGCGGCAGCATCGCCCGTTGGGGCGGCGGCCTGGGACTGGCGCTCGGGCTGGCCTCCGCTACCAAGCTGACCGGGCTGGTCGGTCTGCCGATTGTTGCGCTCGCCGCCGTTTTCGCCCTCGTGATGCGTCCCGGGCATCGCTCACCTCCCCCTCTCCCGCGCACGGGGGAGGGGGTCGGGGGGAGGGGGCCAGGGCAGGATCTCCTCGGCGCCCGGGGCGTCGTCGCCGGCTCGGCGGTGGCCGTCGTCGTCGCACTCGCCGTCTTCGTCGGCCTGAACCCGTACCTCTGGCGCGGTCCGGTGTCTGGCATGGCCGGCATGCTGGACGAGCGCCAGCGCGAGATGACCGAGCAGCAGGAGCAGTGGCCCGAGTTCGCCGTCTACGGCGCCGGCGACCGTCTCTGGCAGACCGCCGTGGGCAGCACGAGGGTCGGGCCGTGGGGCGAGCAGCCACTGGCGGCCAGCGTCGTCGGACTGGCGTTCGGGGCGCTCGGGCTGGCGGCGGCCGTCCGCCGCGCCTGGCCCGACCCGCTGGACCGCCTCGCCGTGTTGACCCTCGTGGCGTGGCTCGCCGTCTACACGGTGGCGATCCTGGCCGGCCTCAAGCTGAGCTACCCGCGCTACTTCCTGCCGTCGTGCCTGCTGCTGCTGCCGTTCTGCGGCACGGGCGCCGCCATCATCCTGCACGCAGTCGCACGCCAGCTCCAGCGCGCGCGCCAACCGCGTCACGGCGGCAACCCGCCATTCGCCCCGGCCGCCCGGTAGCCCCGCTCAGCCCGCCCCTCGCTACTCGCTACTCAGTCCGTATACAGCCCGCCGTTGATGTCGATGTGGGTGCCCGTCACGAAGCTCGCAAGGTCTGAGGCCAGGAACAGCACCACCTTGGCCACCTCGTCAGCCGTCCCCATCCGCCGCAGCGGTGTCGACTCGATCATCGCGGCCAGCCGGTCGGGCGGGAACTGGGCCGGCATCGCCGTGTCGATCACGCCGGGGCAAAGCGTGTTCACCAGGATGCCGTACGGGCCGCCCCACTTCGCCATCGACTTCGTCAGGCAGGCGATGGCCGCCTTCGAGGCCGCGTAGTCCGCCCCCGCGACCACCCCGCCGACCTGCCCGCCCATCGAGCCCATGTTGATGATCCGCCCGCTGCGCTGCGCCTTCATCACCCGCAGTGCGTGCTGGGCCACCAGGAAGGCGCCGCGCAGATTCACGCCCATCAGGCGGTCCCAGGCGTCCACCTCGATCTCATCCACTGCAGCCTTCGCGAAGATGCCGGCGTTGTTGTGGAGGATGTCCAACCGGCCGAATCGCGCCAGGACGGCGTCGAACATCGGCCCGATCTGCTCCGGCTGCGAGATGTCAACCGCCAGCGCCAGCGCCTGTCCGCCACGCGCCTCGATCCCGCTGGTCACCGTCTCCGCGCCGTCCAGGTTGACGTCCGCGACGGCCACGCGCGCCCCCTCGGCGGCCAGCAGCTCGGCCGTGGCCCGCCCGATCCCACGTGCGCCCCCGGTGACCAGCGCAACCTTTCCCTGTACGAGCGCCATCGTCGTCCCCTCCGCCAGCTGGCCGCTCGTTCGATACTGCAAGGCGGCCACACTCGCGGAAGATGGTAACGGGCGGTCCTGCTTCGAGCCCATCCGCTGCCGCCCCGACACTCGTCTCACGCTTTTTTTGGGCGCGCGGACGCGATGACCGGATCGGCGGAAATCGAGCCCGTGGAGCGCGGCCAGGCTCAGGAGGGCATCGGCTCGGTGGACGGCGCGGCCGGCACGGCAACCTCCGGCACGACGGGTAGCGTCACCACCGCGCCGGCCGCTTCGCCGCCCGACTCCTGAAGCGGCGTCACCGGCGCCCCGAACAGCTCGTCCAGCGTCTCGGCCACCTGAGCCTCGTCGGCCTGCAGTCGCTCCTGCTGGTCGTCGCTCGGCTCGAAGATCAGCGAGAACATCCCGTCCTGAGGCTCGGTGACCGCCACCACCTGCGCCCGCTCGATCCTGAGCCGCGCGACGTACTCCTTTAGCGCGTCCGGGCTCAGATGGCGCTTGACCACCCAGGCCCGTGGCTGCTCCTCGCCCTCCATGCGACCTCCCAGTGTGTGCATGGAGGATCTGAGAGACGCAGAATGCGTGCCCCGGGCGGCCAAACCCTCGGGGTGGGCGCGATGAATCGCGCCCCTACTAGCCGTGACTCGGTAGGGGCGCGATTCATCGCGCCCCCATGATGCGATCTCCGCTACCGCGCCGGCACCGGGATCGCCTGCCGCTCGCGGTTCGGGACCATCGCGTGGAGGCGCAGGTTCTCGCGGCTCACCATGTCCAGACGCGGCACGCCGATCAGCGCCAGGCACCGGTCGATCTCGTCGTGCATGATCCGGAACATCTCGTCCACGCCGGCCTCGCCGGCCGCTCCCAATGCGTAGACGTAGGCGCGCCCCATCAGCACCGCCTTCGCCCCGAGCGCCACCGCCTTGACGATGTCGCTGCCGCGCCGGATGCCGCTGTCCAGGTACACCTCGGCCTGGTCCCCGCAGGCGTCCACGATCTCCGGCAGCACCTCGATGGACGACGGCGCGAAATCCAGCTGCCGGCCGCCATGATTCGAGACGATGAACCCGTTGACGCCGTGGTCGAGCGCGGTCTTGACGTCCTTCGTGGAAGCGACGCCCTTCAGCAGCAGCGGCCCCTTCCAGCGCGCCCGGAAGTGCTCGATGTCTTTCCAGTTGAGCGACGAGTCCATCTGGCGCGCAAGCTGATCCCCGAGCTCCACAAATTGGCGCGGCGTGGTGGCAATCTTGCCGCTGAAGTTCCGGAAGGCCGGTCGCGGCCCCTTGATGAAGCGCTTCAGCCAGCCAACGCGCCAGGCAGCGTCCGCGATGTTGGCGACGGTCAGTCGCGGAGGAGCCTCGTAGCCGTTCCGGATGTCGCGCTCGCGCATGCTGCCGACCTGGGTGTCCACCGTGATCGCCAGCGCCTTGTAGCCAGCCGCCTGCGCGCGGTCCACCAGGGAGTCGGTGATCGCGCGGTCCTTGCTGACATACAACTGGAACCAGAACGGCCCCGGCCCGGCCGCCGCCACGTCTTCGAGGGCACAGGTGCCGTAGGTGCTGAGCGCGAGGCCGGCCCCGGCTCGCCCCGCCGCCCGTGCGGCCAGGATCTCGGCGTTCGGCCACGCGATGCCGGTCATGCCGGTCGGTGCGATGATGATCGGCAGCCTCAGCTTCTCGCCGAACACCGTGGTGGAGGTGTCGCGCTCCGAGACGTCCACCAGGACGCGCGGGTCGAACATGATCCGCTCGAACCCGGCCCGGTTCTCACGCATCGTCCACTCGTCGTTGGCGCCGCCATCGACGTAGTCAAACATCGGCTTCGGCATATTCCACTTTGCCGCGCGACGTAGATCTTCAATATTGACGAACCTGGACATGCCGACTCCGAGCTAGCCGCGTGAGCGGCCACCTTCTGTGAGATTCTTCAGGGGTGAGGGTACCTCTCGGCGGGGTGCGCCGCAAGCGCAGACCGCTATGAGAGCCGGTTCACCGGGCAGCGCGGCGGCTCCCCGAGCAGCAGCCGCGCCGCCTCTTCACCGGCCAGTCGCTGGAGCGCCGCCGAGCTCTCGTCCGAGTACCAGGCCGCGTGCGGCGTGATGACGCAGTTCTCCAACCCCAGGAGCGGGCTGTCACGCGGGATCGGCTCGACCTCCGTCACGTCGATGGCCGCGCCGGCCAGCCGACCCTCGCGCAGCGCCCGAGCCAGCGCTTCAGCGTCCACCAGCCCGCCGCGCGCCGTGTTCACCAGGAACGCGGTCGGCTTCATCAGCGCTAGCGTGCGCTCGCCGATCAGGTGGTGGGTCTCGTCCGAGAGCGGCGCGTGCAGCGAGACGTAGTCCGACTCCCGCAGCAGCTCGTCCAGCTCGACCGGCCTGACATTGCGCGCGGCGAAGTACGCGGGCGAGTGCACCGGATCGCAGGCGATCACCTGGATGCCGAACGCCTGGGCCTTCGCCGCCGTCATCGCGCCGATCCGCCCCAGCCCGATCAGCCCCAGCGTCCGTCCCCGCAGTCGGTAGACCGGCTTGGCGTGCTCCACGCTCCAGACGCCATTCTGGACGCCCTGCGCGAGCGGGATCACCTTGCGGGCGATCGCGAGCAGCATCGTCACGGCGTGATCCGAGACCTCGTCGGTGCCGTAGTCCGGCACGTTGCAGACGTAGATCCCCTTGCGCGTCGCCGCGTCGAGGTCAACCGTGTCATACCCCACGCCGTACCGCACGATCCCCCGACAGCGGTCCAGCGTCTCGATCACGCGGGCGGTCAGGCGGGCGTACTGGGTGAGGATCACGTCGGCGCCGGCCAGCCCGGCGATCAGCTCGTCTTCGGTCCGCAGCTTCGCCCAGACCAGCTCCGCGTCGACGGCCTGGAGGATCGCCCGCTCCTGGGGCACGTCCGGGTAGTCCGCGTCGGTGATGACGGCGCGAAATCGGGGCATCTCAGCTCACCTGCACGCCGGCTCGGTACAGTGGCCGGACGTCGTTGACCCGCTCGCGGAGCAGCCCGCCAACTCCCCGCCGGCCGGCCCCCGGATCGTAACGGTACCCGGTCACCGAGCAGTTCCAGACCTCGTTCACCCGGTCCTCCTCCATGATCTCTTCCTCGGTCATCCGCTCCAGCAGGTAGCGGAAGCAGTTGACCACCACCGAGTGGCAGACGATCAGCACCCGGTCGCCGGCGGCGTACTCCCGCGTCACGGTGCCCAGCAGGCTGCGCAGGCGCATGATCACGTCGCAGTACGACTCCCCGCCCGGCGGCCGGTGGTAGAACTTGCCGAACAGCATCCGCAGCGCGTGCTCGTTCGGGTGGAGGCTGGCGATCCCCGCCCTCGTCAGCCCGGTCAGCACCCCGAACTCCTTCTCGCGCAGTCGCTCGTCCACGACGTGCGAGCCGTCCTCGCGGCGCACGTCCAGGCCAGCCGCTTCGCAGATCAGCTGGGCGGTCTGGCGCGCGCGCCGGTACGGTGAGACCAGCACCGCCGTCGGCTGCTGGTCCGGGGGCAGCTCCCCGAACCACCGCCCGACCGCTCGGGCCTGCTCCTGGCCGAGCGCCGACAGTTGCACGTCCACGTCGCGCACGGAGATCCCGATGTTCTCGAGCGCGGCCTCTTCGGCCAGCGCCCGCGCGACGTTCGACTCGCTCTGCCCATGCCGCACGATCCAGAGTCGATCCGGCCACTTCTGCCCGTCGTGCGCCGTCTCCATCGCTGCTCCCGCGCCAACCGCGCCTGGGGCCATGCTACCACGAGCACGACTGGCGCCAGCAGCGGTCGAGTAGAGCGTACCCGAGCGCATCGGGCGGGCATGTCCAAACGGACATCGGCATGCGTCGCCCCGGGGGACATCCGAGCGACACGATCGTCACGACATCGTGACCATGTACGCCCGTTTCGGTCAATGCGCGCGGCTGTGGGCGGGAGCGGTCGTGGAGGGCGGCAGACGACCGCAATCTGTGTGCCAGACGGTCTAGAATGGCGCGCCATGATCTGAATGGTGCCGGTGGATCGCTCAGATGCACCGGCGTGGAGGAGGTGCAGGATGCGGGTTCCCAGGTGGGCCGGTCTGCTGGCACTGGTCGCGCTCGTGTTTACGCTCGGGCGTGGATCGAGTCAGTTGTCGGCCCAATCGCTCTTGCCAGACGGCGTGTTCGTGCGAGACAGCGGCGGCACGGTCTGGTTCATCTATGGCGGGCAGCGCGCCCAGGTGCCATTTCTGCCCGCCAATGACGACGTCATTTTCTCGGTTCCAGACAGCGGTCAGTGGGTCGTGCAGGGCGAGGGCGGCGGGCTGACGCTCGGGGCACAGCCCAGCTACGTCCAGGCACCGCCCATCGTGATGCAGTCGCCGCCCACCAACACGCCGGAAGCGACTGCGACCCCGGTCCCAGAGAACCCTGCGCCGTCGGTCACCATCCAGGTAGACGACACGCGGATTCAGGCCGGCCAGACCGTCAGCGTCACGCTGATCGTCCACGACGACACCGGTATCGACTGGATCCAGTGGGAAGGCACGATCGAGGCGAGCGACGACAACGACAACAAGGCGACCGGCGATCCTGACCTCGACGCCGAGCATCGACACTCGTGCGATGGCCAGACAGACTGCGCGTTCGTCTGGCAGGTCACCCCGAAGACGCCCGGCCGCTACGTGCTGCGCGCTCGAGCCCGTGACACGGCTGGCGTGCGCTCGGACTGGGTGAAGATCGACTTCCGCGTCCAGGCCGGCCCGGCCACCGCCACCCCACCGCCGGCCGCGACGGTTGCCCCCACGGCAACCACCTCCGTCGCACCGAGCGGCTCGCCCACGCCGTAACGACCGTCCTTCCGTCGAGCACAATAGGCTCGACCATATCCGCACATCCGAGCCGCCTGGATGCGTCCGGCGGCTCGGATCTTTGTTCTGGGCACTCGGCGAGCGCGTACGTGCCGCCGAGGATCGTGCACGCCATCGCAAGCCGCCCGCGAGCGCGAGCGCGCCGCGGACCGGTCGCGGACGGGCACGTGGTGTCGGCCACGAAACACCTGTGGGCGCGCCGCTGGTGTTACACTGGTGCAAAGAACCGGATCGGCGCCGGGCACGGCACTCCAGCCGAGTGAGAGTCACGACGAGGCTATGAGTATCTATCGGTCGTCGCGGTCGTACACGAACGTGGGTGATCGAGTCGGAGCGCCGCGTCAGTCCGCCCTGGGCGGTCGTTCTGAGACTGGCGCCTCGCCCGGCGATGTCCGAGGTCGGCGGTGAGAGTGCTCGTCGCCGAGGACGACGTCGACATCCGTGACCTGCTAGAGATCGCCGTCGCGTCACTGCACCACGAAGTCCGCTCGGCGCGAGACGGACGCGAAGCCTGGGAGCTCTTCCAGGCCGAGGGTGCAGACGTCATCATCAGCGATTGGCTGATGCCACGCATGCAGGGGACCGAGCTGTGCCGGCTGGTTCGCCAGGCTGACGGCATCCCCTACGTCTACTTCGTGATCCTCACTGCCCTGGACAGCGAAGAGCACATGCTCCAGGGCATGCAAGCCGGCGCTGACGACTACCTCGCCAAGCCGTTCACCATCGGGGCGCTCCAGGCCCGGCTGGTCGCCGCCGAGCGCGTCACCTTGCTCCACCGTGCCCTGGCCCAGCGAGATGCCGAGCGCGCCCTTTCGCTGGCTCGGCACGCCGCCGTGCTGCGGGTTGCGCGCCGCTTCGCCGCCGAGGGTGACCCGGACTCACTGCTGCGCGATCTGATCGTCGAAGCCGTGGCGCTCGTGCGTGGCGAGATCGGGGCCGTCTATCGCTGGGATGAGACGGCTCAGCAGCTCGTGCAGGTTGCCTCCTCCGGCGATGCGACGAATCTGGCCGCGAGCCGCCTCGGGCAGGGCAGCCTGCGCCTCGAAGAGGGCTCCGTAGGTCATGCCGCCGAGCGGCGCGCCCCGGTGCTGCTCAACGACGACGGCCTCGGCGCGGAAGTGGCGGTGCCGCTGCTCCACGAAGGGCGGCTGGTCGGCTGCCTGGCGGTGCGAACGGCACGTGGCGGCCTGACCTTCTCGAACGAGAACGTCGAGAGCCTGGAGATGCTGGCCGGCGTCGCGGCGGCGGCGCTGGTCGGGCTGGAGCGCGCACAGCTCGTCGCCGTCACCCTGGCGGCTCGCGAGCTGGCCCACGTCCTCAACAACGACCTGGCGCTGCCGGTGGGGGCGCTAGAGCTGCTGCGCGAAGACCCGGGCCTCCTTCCGCACCTCAGACAGATCGTCGAGGAGGCGGGCGCGGGACTCGCGGCGGCGGCCGGCCACGTCCGACGGCTCCAGCAAGTCGTCCGGATCCAGACCAAAGAGACGCCGGTCGGGCCGGCCCTGGACCTGGAGCGCTCCTCGGACCGCTAAAGCCCGAGCAGGTCCGTGATGTTGACGAAGACGTAGCCCTGCTCGCGCAGCCCGCCGATGATCGCCTTCAGCGCCAGCGCGTCCTCGGACTGGATCCCGACGTGGAACAGCACGATCGCCCCCGGCTCGACCCGGCCAAGCACGCGCTGAACGATACCGGGCGCCTTCAACCCGTTCCACCCCAGCGAGTCGATCGTCCACATGATCGTGTAGTCGTAGCCAGCGTCCGCGACGTCCTTCAGCACGCCAGGGTCCAGGTCACCATATGGCGGTCGAAACAGCGGCTTTGGGCTCCGACCGAACGTCTCGACCAGGAACGCCTCGGTCCGTTCGAGCTCGAGCCGGCGTTCCCCGACGGCCAGTGGCCGGCCGGCCGAGAAGCCCGTAAACGAGCGGTGTGCCCAGGTGTGGTTGATCAGCTCATGTCCCTCGTCGACGATGCGCTGGGTGAGATCCGGGTTGCTTTGTGCCCAGGCGCCGGTCATCCCGAACGATACCGGCACCTGCTCCTCTTTCAGGATGTCCAGGATCTGCTCGGCGTACCCCCGATCGGCACCGTTGTCGAAGCTGAGGCTGACTGCGTGACACTCGGCCGGTCCACGGTCCACCCGCACCGAGACCCCCGGTGTCTTCTCAACAGCGGGCGCCGCCGGGCGGCATGGCGCTGCCCGATGAGCCGGCGGGTCAGCCGGCGGCAGCGGCTGGAACGCCTGTCCGTTCGCCGTGGGGGCCGACGCCGTACCGAGCGCCAGCACCACCAACACGGCCAGCACGAGGCCGCGCCGACTCCAACCACTCCACCCCGCTCGATCCGCCGACCGGCCGCCTGTCCGGTGCATCGCACTCCTCCGTGACGCCGACGGTATCGTCAGGCCACGGCGTCCTGCATGTCAAGCGATCGCGGCTGGCGACGGCGAGTCCGCGCTCGCCGGCGGCGCCTCCAGAGCCGCCGGACACGGCAGCGAGATCCGGATCGTCGTGCCGAGCCCCTCGCCCGGACTGGACGCCGTGACCCGCCCGCCGTGCCGCTCCACGATGTTGCGGCAGATGTACAACCCGAGCCCCATGCCCGGCAGGTTGCGCTGTGCCGCGTTCTGCGCACGGCCAAACGGGCGGAAGATCGCCTCGGCAGAGCCGGCCGGCAGGCCGATCCCCTGGTCGTGCACCTGCAGCACGATCTCATCCGACGCTCGCTCCATCTCGACGCGCACCATCCCGCCCTCTGGGGAGTACTTGATCGCGTTTTCGAGCAGGTTCGAGATCACCTGCTCCAGGCGGTCGGCGTCGCCCTGCAACGACGGGACCGGCGACCGGAGATCCAGGATCAGCTCGACCTCTGGCGGCAGCTGGTCGCTGAATCGGTAGCCGACCCGCCGGACCAGCTCGGCCAGGTCGAGCTCCTGGATGCGGAGCGGCAGCTGACCGAGCCGAATCCGCGAGACATCTAACAAGTCCTGGGTCAGCGTGGTCAGCCGATCCGTCGCCTCGTCGATCGCTCGGAGCGCCCGCCCGAGTCGGGCCGACTCCAGCCGATTGCGCTCCTGTGCCCGCAGCAAGAACTGGGCGTACCCCTTGATGCCGGTGACCGGCGTTCGGAGCTCGTGCGACGCGATCGACAGGAACTCGTCACGGGAGCGGATCGCCGCCTGGGCCTCGCCGTACAGCCGGGCGTTGTCTACGGCCAGGGCGGCACGCGCGGCCAGCGCCTCGGCCAGCGCCAGATCGTTCGGCCCGTATCGCCGCCCTGACTCCGCCGAGATCAGCGTCAACGCGCCGATGGTCCGCTCACGCGCGAGCAGCGGCACGCTGATCGACGACTGCGCCCCGAGCCGCTGCATCAACAGGCGATGACGCCCGCCCGGGACATCCTCATTCGCCTCGGCATTCGGCTCCGGGTGCCCGCCGAGCGTCCCGTGGCCGTTCGCACCGCCGTTCAGACGGTCGCCGTTGACGGCGGGCAGCTCCCCGACGCTCGGTATCAGCACCGACCGGTCGCTCCACTGGACCGGCGCCGCGTGCAACGCCGTCCTGTCGATGCCGGCAAGCGGCCCACTCCGGTCGTCAGGTGCCGCGCCGTCCAGCGCCATCGGCAAGCTGTCCAGCTCACGCATCACCTGACGAGCGCGCAGCGCCATCTCCTGATCGGCGTGCGCCACCTCGATGCTGACGGCGCCGCCACCCTCGTCGTCCTCGTCAGTCTGCACCTCGACGATGCAGTAGTCGGCCATCGTCGTCGCGACGAGCTGCGCGATACTCCGCAGCGTCGTCTCATGGTCGAGCGACGACACCAGGCGAGACCCGGCCTCGGCCAGCACCTGTTGCACTTCGGTGGCTCGCCGACGCTCCGTCACCTCCAGCCCGATCCCGGCCATCCGCGATGGCGCGCCCTGCGCGTCCAGGAACGACCGACCGATCCCGGCGATCCAGTGGATCGAGCCGTCCGGCCAGACGACCCGAAACTCGACGTTCAGACCGTGGCCGTCCTCCAACGCGGACCGAATCGTCGCCATCACCGGCTCGCGGTCCTCCGAGTGGACGAGAGAGAGGAACGTCGAGAACTGACCGTCGAAGGTGCCCCGCGCGAGACCGTGAATCTCCTCCAGACTGCCGTCCCAGGTCAACTCGTTCGAGGGCACGCTCCAGTCCCAGGTGCCCATCCGGCCCGCTTCGAGCGCCAGCCGCAGTCGCTCCTCGCTCTCGCGCAGGGCCATCTCCGAGCGTTCGTGCTCGCGGGTGCGCGCCGCCAGCCGCTCCCGCATCTCCCCGAACGCGCCGGCCAGCCGCGCGATCTCGGTGATGCTGCTGCGGCCCAATTGCGCGTCGCTCGTGCCGTCCGCGAGCCGGCGCACGGCCAGCGAGAGCACTGCCAGCGGCGCGGCCAGCCAGCCGGCCACCACCGCGCCGATCGCCGCGGCCAGGCAGACCACCAGGATCAAGGCCACGAACGCTCGCTCCCGTCCGCTCCGGACGCTCGCCAGCGCCACGCTGGTCGGCTGCTCCACGACGACGCCCCACTCCAGACCCGGCACACGCGAGTAGCCAGCCAGCCACTCCGCGCGCCCGGTCAGCGACCCCTCCGGGCTGAGCTGATAGACCAGCGAGCCGGCGCGCTGGTCGCCGCCGAGCAGCGCCTGGACCGGCTGCAGCGTCGTCAGATCCACGAACCCCGAGGTCAGCGCCACGTCAGGGTGCGCGATCGTGTGCCCCTGGCTATCCACCAGATATGCCCGCTGATTCGGGTCGGCCACCACCCGCCCGAGCTGCTCGGCGATTCGGGACGACTCGACCGTCACCGTCACCACGCCAAGCAGCGACCCCCTCACGTCGAAAATCGGGTCGGCGTAGGCGAAGATCGGCCGCTGGATCGAGGTCGAGCGCGCGGTAGCACGCACCGGCTGGAGCGTCTGTTGCATTCGCTGGAACCAGGCTGCGTCAGTTGACGAGGCCAGCGGGCGGCCGTCGCTGCGCGCAAGCTGCCGCCCTGTTGCGTCGAACAGTCCGAAGACCACCACACTCGGATAGGCCGAGCTGTGCGCGCGCAACAGTGCTACCTGCTCGCCCTGGGGCCGTCCGACGAGGTTGGGCACGGCTGCCAACGCCCGCGTGGCCGCTTCGTGCAGCTCCACGTAGTCGGCCACGTCCTGACCGAGCGCGGTGGCGAGCGTCTGCTGGCTGGCGCTCGCCTGGCCCCGCAGCGACTGCTCCTCGCGATTCGCGTCCACCGTCACCACCAGGATCAGCGCCAGCGCCGACGAGATCGCCAGCGTCACCGCCAGCCGCGTCCGCAGCGAGCGCGGATCGATCCGTTCGAGGAGCGACCCGATCCACGGACCCGCCACCAACACCAGCGTCATCAGCAGCGCCAGCGCGATCCCGGTCCAGATCTGCTGAGACAGCGTCCGCGCCAGGATCGGCAGCAACGCCACCGCCACCAGCACGAGCGACGCCGACCAGCGGAGGATGCCCGGCGTCAGAGCGAGCAGCTGCGTCGCGATCACCAGTCCGCCGCACACCGTGAAGCCGACGCCAAACAACCCCGAGCTCGCCCGCAGCCACTCGGCGCCAGACGGCGCGAACGCGTCCGGCACGAGCAGCAGGAGCAGGCCGATGGCGACGTGCGCCGCCCCGATCGCGACGGTCGTCAGGTCGGACGCACGCTCGGCTCCGCGCGGCGCCCGCGCCACAACCGGCGCGACAAGTGCCGCGATGCCCAGCGCACCCAGGCTCGGAGCGCCAAACCAGCCGCCGGTCACCGCGTAGACGCCAGCCAGCAGCACCAGCACGATCCCGAGGCTCAGGTGGGCCGTCACGATCGACCAGCGCGCGCGCCCGGTGGCCGCCACCACGATCATCAACAGGCCCGGCAGCAGGGTCGCAGCCCCCCAGATCGCGATCTGCGGACGGAGCAGATCGTACGTCGGGCCGCTCAACTGGTGCGGCACGATCAGCATCTGCGCGCCGATCAAGGTGGCGAGCAGCCCGGTCAGCCACTGGAGGGTCGTGCCGCGCACCTGCCGCGGCGAAACCAGCCTCAGCCGGGAACGCTGGCGCTGAGCCCTGACATCGTGGCAGGCAACGGCAAATGCCTGCCCGTTGGTGGCGGCGCTGCGCTCTACCCCGACTGCGTCGCTCATCCCCATCCCGAAGCCCAGGCGAATCCAGCGCGAGGGCCACCGGTGGCATGCAAGTTCCGTGCCAGCAGCGACGCTGTGGCCCGAGACGCGCCTACCTGTCGAGGAGACGCGCCAGCTCGTCGGCGATCCGCGCGGCGGCGCCGACGTGCCCGGCCAGGGGGGCTGGCGCCGGCGGCTCCCGGAGCGCCCGACCGACCATCTGGTGGAGCTCTGCCCGAGATCGCGCCAACTCGACGCCATACTCCGGCGCAAAGACGCGCTCATGATCCCAGAACGGCCCCGGCAGGTACGCAATCGCCGGGCGCGGCAGGAAGCGCGCCTCCCCGAGCAGCGTCGAGCTCAATCCGACCACCAGATCCGACCGCGCGCAGCTGGCGAGCCGGTCGGGATCGTCGTCGGGGACCAGTGCGATGCCCCCCGGCGGCGTCGGCAGCGGCTCGGCGCGCTGAACAGGATGGAGGCGCACGCGCACGCGGAAGCCAGCCGGCGCACACTCCCGCAGCTCTGCCAGGACGGCCAGCATATCCTCCAGCGCCTCCCGCTCGTCGATGGCGAACACGGCTCCGCGCAGCCGCATCGCCGCCACCGGCGACGACACGAACAGCACGTCGATGGGAGAGGCCCCCTCCCCCAACCCCTCCCCCGTGCGCGGGAGAGGGGAGAACGGCCGAATGACTGTCTCCCCTCTCCCGCGCACCGGGGGACAGTAGGGGTTGGGGGAGGGGGCCGTCCCGATCTCCTCCAACGTCGGATTGCCGGTCACGATCACTGCCGACCCAGGCGCTCCGGCGGCCAGCAGGCGGCGGCGCGTCGCCTCGTCCGGCACGGCCAGCAGGTCCGGCAACTCCCCAAGCCCGTCCCCGAAGCGCCGCTCCACGAACAGCATCGCGTCGAGCACGCCGAGCGTCGGGACACGCGGCACGGCAGCCCGCACCAGGACACTCAACTCGCGCTCGACGACCGCCTGCACAGACGTCCCGAGCAGCAGCACCCCCGGACGCACGGCCAGCACCTCAGCCGCGCGCTCGGCGGGTGTAGCGCCGGTCAGGGCCACGTGCTCCACGCCGTCCTGGCGCGCCACCGTGGCTGACGGCTCGGCCAGCATCGCCCGGTACGAGACGCCTCGCCGGTCCAGCTCGCGCAGGACCGGCTCGACCACCCGCCATGCACCAACGTCCGTAGCAACGGCGACCAGCGGCGAGTAGCGAGTAGCGAGTAGCGAGTGCCGAGAAGGGCGCAATGAAGTGCGCCCCTACAGGATCATACGCGGTAGGGGCGCAATTCATTGCGCCCGACTTCATTGCGCCCGCGAGCTCGCGACTCGCAACTCATGACTGCGTAACCGCCTCGCTCGTGTCGATGCCGGGCAGTTCGAGCTCGTTGGCGCGGTGGCAGCGGACCCAGTGGCCGGGCGAGTTCTCTTCCCAGACGGGTGTCTCCACCTTGCACTTGTCCACGGCGAACTGGCAGCGCGGGTGGAAGTAGCAGCCACTCGGCGGGGCGGCCGGGTTCGCGACCTCGCCCATCAGCGTGATCCGCTTCGAGCGGTTGCGCGGGTCCGGGCGTGGCACCGCCGACAGCAGCGCAGAGGTGTACGGATGCTTCGGGGAGCTGAAGATCGTGTCGCGATCCGTCAGCTCGACCATCTGTCCCACGTACATCACCGCCACGCGGTCGGAGATGTGCTTCACCACGCTCAGGTCGTGGGCCACGAACAGATAGGTCAGGCCCAGGTCGGTCTGGAGATCCAGCATCAGGTTCAGGATCTGCGCCTGCACCGACACGTCCAGCGCCGAGACCGGCTCGTCCGCGACCACCAGACTCGGATTGAGCGCCAACGCCCGCGCGATGCCGACGCGCTGGCGCTGACCGCCACTGAAGGCGTGCGGGAAGCGGCGCATGAACTCCGGCCGCAGGCCCACCAGCCGCAGCAGCTCCTCGACCCGGTCGATACGCTCCTGCCGGTTCCTGATGCCGTTGACCAGCATCGGCTCGCCGATGATGTCCAGGATCGTCATGCGCGGGTTCAGCGAGGAGAACGGGTCCTGGAACACCATCTGCATCTGGCGGCGCAATGGCCGCAACTGGTGGCGCGGTATCTTCGCCACGTCCACCACCGAGCCGTTCTCGGTCGTGAACTTGATCTCGCCGCCGGTCGGGTCGATGGCCCGCAGCACGCAGCGCGAGGTCGTCGTCTTGCCACAACCGGACTCGCCCACCAGCGCCAGGGTCTCGCCCTTCTTGATGTTGAAGCTGACGTCGTCCACCGCGCGGACGTGCCCGATCGTCTTCTGAAGGAAACCGCGCTTGATCGGAAAGAACTTCTGGAGGTGCTCCACCTCCAGCAGCGTCTGTCCCTGCTTGACCGCGCCGTTGGTGCCGTTGCGACTGGCGGCGCCTGCCCCTACCCCTGACCTGCTCATCGTGCAGCCCCCGCCGGCACGCCACCGTAGAGGAAGCACGCCGCATCCTGGCGATCGCCAACGTGGATTAGCTCCGGCTCGTGCTGGTCGCACGTTCCTGGCATGAAGTCTGGACAGCGCGGGTAGAACGGACACCCGGCCGGCCGCGCATACGGATGCGGGATCGAGCCGCTGATCGTCGGGAGCTTCTCGCGCGGCGTGGCGTTGACGCTCGGGATCGACTTCAGCAGCGCCCGCGTGTACGGGTGTTTCGGGTTGTAGAAGATGTCGTCTACGGAGCCCTTCTCGACAACTCGGCCCAGGTACATCACCACGACTTCGTCCGCCATCTCCGCGATGACGCCGAGATCGTGGGTGATCAGCATGATCGCCATGTGGTTCTGCTGCTGAAGGTCGCGCAGCAGGTCGAGAATCTGGGCCTGCGTCGTCACGTCCAGTGCCGTGGTCGGCTCGTCCGCGATCAGGAGGATCGGGTCGCAGGCCAGCGCCATCGCGATCATTGCGCGCTGCCGCAGCCCGCCCGAGAGCTGGTAGGCGTACTCGTCCACGCGCTGCTCGGCGCGCGGGATGCCCACCAGCCGCAGCAGCTGGACGGCCCGATCCTTCGCGTCCTTCTTGGAGAGCGGCATGTGCAGCCGGATCGCCTCGACGATCTGGTTGCCCACGGTGTGGACCGGGCTGAACGAGGTCATCGGCTCCTGGAAGACCAGCGAGATCTTGCCGCCACGGATGCCGCGCATCTGGCGTCCGTCGGCCGGCAGCTTCACCAGATCGACGGCGCCGGCCTCGGTGCCGTTCGCGTCCGGCTGGTACAGGATCTGGCCTTCGTCGATCCGGCCTGGCCGCTCCACGATCCGCAAGATCGAGCGCGCCGTCACGCTCTTGCCGCAGCCGCTCTCGCCGACGATGCCGATCGTCTTGGCGCGTGGGATGTCGAAGCTGGCGCCGTCAACGGCTTTGACGATGCCCTCATCTGGATAGAAGTACGTTTTGAGGTCGCGGATCGAGATCAACGGCACGTCAGCCATCGGTCGCTTCGCTCCAGTTGCGAGGGGCGAGGGGTGAGGGTCGAGGGGCGAGTCGGTTTCTCACTCGCCCCTCGACCCTCACCCCTCGCTGCTTAGTTGTATGGATCGGCGGCGTCGCGCAGGCCATCGCCGAGGAAGTTGAACGCCAGGATCACGATGATCACCGGCACCGCTGGCAGCAGCAGCCACGGCGAGATCGCCACGGTCTGGACGTTCTGGGCCTGCTGCAGCAGCACGCCCCACGAGATGGCCGGCGGACGTAACCCAAGCCCGAGATAGCTGAGCGACGTCTCGCTGATGATCATGAACGGCAGGGCGATCGTGGTGGCGGCGATGATGTGGCTCAGGAAGAGCGGCACCATGTGCACGAAGATGATCCGCGGGCGATTAGCGCCGCACAGCTCGGCCGCCATCACGAAATCTTCCTCACGCAGCGAGAGGAACCGTCCGCGCACCACGCGCGCCAGCTCCGTCCAGCCGATCAGCGAGATGATGATCGTGATGACGAAGTAGACCTGCAAGACCGACCAGTCCTGCGGGACCGCCGCCGCCAGACCCATCCAGAGCGGGATCGTCGGGATCGAGCGCAGAATCTCGATGACGCGCTGGACGATCGTATCCGTCCAGCCCCCGAAGTAGCCCGAGAGGCCGCCCAGCACGATGCCGAGCACCAGGCTCAGCGAGACGCCGACCAGACCGATCGTCAGCGAGATGCGGGTCGCGTACATCAGGCGAGACCACATGTCCCGGCCCTGGATGTCCGTGCCCATGATGAACAGGCTCTGCTCGGCCGGCGAGCCGTCGGCCATCGCCAGCAGGTGACGGTTGGTCGGGATGAAGCCGAACAGCTTGTACTCGAACCCCTCGCCAAACAGGGTGATCGGCACCTTGACGGTCGGGTCGATGACGTACTCACGCTTGAACGTCAGCGGGTTGCGCTTGCCCACCAGGCCCGGAACGTGCGGGAACCAGCCACCGGTGTCAGGGTCGAACCAGACGATCGGCTGCGGCGCGATCAGGCCGCGCTGCGCATCCGAGACTTCGGGGTCAGCGTACGCGAAGAAATCCGCGAATGCGACGCCGAAGTAGAAGATGAGCACGATGACGGCGCTCACCATCGCCAGCTTGTGCTTGCGGAACCGCCACCACATCAGCTGCCACTGACTGGCAACCGATACGCGCTCCTCGGCCCGGGTTCCTACGACGACGGCTGCGTCGACCGGCAACTCGGCTTCGGCCGTCGCCTCTGGTCCTCGAACAGTCTGCGCCATTGCTTACCGTCCTTCCAGCCGGATGCGCGGGTCGATCCACATCAGGAGCAAGTCAGACAAGAACGTTCCGATCACCGTCAAGACGCCGAGCAGCAGGACGATGGTGCCAGCCAGGAACATGTCCTGCGCGATCAGCGCCTTCAGGAGTAATGGTCCGACCGTCGGTAAGCTCAGCACCAGCGACACGATGATGCTGCCCGACACGACGTACGGCAGAGTGTAGCCGATGGTGCTGGCGAACGGGTTGAGCGCCACCCGGACCGGGTACTTCAGGATCGCGCGGGTCTCCGAGAGGCCCTTGGCGCGCGCCGTCACCACGTACGGCTTGCGTAGCTCGTCTAGCAGGTTCGCGCGCATGATGCGGACAGCCTGCCCGGTGCCGGCCAGCCCGAGCACGATGGCCGGGATCGGCAGATGGTTCAGCAGGTCTTTGAACTTGCCGAAGCTCCAGGGAGCGTCCAGGTATTCGGCGCTGAACAGGCCGCCGATGTTCGCGTCGAAGAGGGTGAACCCGAAGTAGAGGACGAGCAGCGCCAGCAGGAAGCCCGGCACGGCCAGCCCGATGAAGCCGATGAACGTGAAGACGTAGTCGCCGATCGAGTACTGCCGCATGGCCGAGTAGATGCCGATCGGCAGCGCCAACGCCCAGGTCAGGATCACCGCCGCGATCGAGACGACCATCGTCAGCGCCAGCCGGTCGCCAATCACCTCGGTGACCGGGCGGCCCCACTCCATCGCCATCCCAAAGTTGCCTCTGACGGCCAGGCTCATCCACTTCAGGTACTGGACGTAGATCGGCTGATCGAGGCCGTACTGAATGCGGAGATTCTCGGCCTCTTGCTGGGAGACGGCGCTGCCTGATGCCGACATCTGCGCGATGTACGCGTCAACGTAGTCACCCGGCGGCAGCTGGATGATGGCGAACGACAACATCGAGATCGCGATGGTCGTGAACAGCGCGAGGATCAGTCTGCGTACCAGATACCCGAGCATCGTCCTTCCCGTTCCTACCCTCTCTTTGTCATCCCGAGGGAGCCCCACCCCTCTCTGTCATCCCGAGGGAGCCCCACCCCTCTCTGTCATCCCGAGGGAGCCCCACCCCTCTCTGTCATCCCGAGGGAGCCCCGGCGACCGAGGGATCTCACGCTGTGGCGCGGGGCTGCGTGAGATCCCTCCTTCGTCGGGATGACAGACCGAGTCAGCTCTTGAAGTACATCGTCGGCGGCTGCATCGCGCACGGTGTCCGACCGTGCTGACCATTGAACTGCCGGGCCGGTGAGTTCCCGACGTTGTTCTTGACGATTCGCACACCCATGACGGCCGGCGACAGGCCGACCGTACCGATGGAATAGGCCTCCTCGGCGAGGATCTTCCAGATCTCCTGAATCTGCTTGTTACGAGGCTCTTCCTCCAGGCCAGGGCCGCTCCGGTACAGGTCGAGCGCCTTGATGAGCTGCGCGTCCTCGGGCTTCATGCCCTGCTGCCCGTTCGACGCGAACCACTTCCCGATCTCGGTGCCCATCAGCACGCCAGTTGTGATCGGCAGGGCGTGGTTCGGGTAGCCGTACAGCAGCTCCGAGCCGTCGTTTGCCCACAGCTCGATCTGGTTCTCGTTGGCGAGCCGCTTCTTCTCGGCCAGGCTGCGCTCGGTTTCCGTCGGCACGAGGTAGATGCCGATCTTCTTCCACTGCTGGGCGATCATCTCGCCGATCTTCGGGAACGGCACAAACGAGCCGCCGACGGTGGGCATGTCGAGCCGCAGCCGCTCCGCCTTGTCCGTCCGGAGTCGGTACCCCTCGGAGTCCTTCTTGTCGAGGCCGATCTTGTCGAGCAGCTGGTTCGCCTGGGCCACGTCCAGCACAGCCCATTTCTTTCGCCACTCCGGACCCGGGTTCGCCGCGAGGCTTTCGTCTGGCACGGCCGAGCCGGGCGTGCCGACGCCGAGCCAGAACACCTCGTTGAGCTGATCGCGGTCCACGCCCAGGGCGAGTGCATGGCGGAAGTCGCGGTTGCGCAGCCACTTCCCGATCTCCGGATCGGCGCTGTAGCTCTGGTTGACCTGGATGGTGGCATCCGAACCGTTGGCGGATGGGTCCAGCTTGACGGTGTAGTTGCCCTTCTGCTGGTTCTCCAGGAAGACCGGCAGCTTCTGGAGATCCATGTGCCGCTCCTGCGAGTCGTACTCACCGGCGATGGCACGCAGGTTGGCAACCTCCAGGTTCTCAGCCAGGGTAAACGTGATCTTGTCGAAGTACGGGAGCTGGTTCCCCTCGGTGTCCACCGAGTAGTAGTACGGGTTCCGTTCCAGGGTCCAGACCGGCGTGTTGATTGGCTGGATCACCTTCCACGGGCCGAGCACTGGCAGGTCCACGTTGTACCGCCAGCTCGCGCGATTCTGGATGAAGTTGACCCAGGTGTCGATGCCGGCCGCCTTGGTCATCTCGTCGACCTTGGCCTGGCCGGCGTACTTCGGCAGGAACTGGGACAGGTACTTCTTCGGCGCGAACGGACCGCGGAATTGAACCTGCGCGCCCTGGTTCTGCGAGGAGCCGATGTAGGTGCTCCCCCCGATGATGTCCATGAAGCCCGGGTACGGATCGGGGAACGAGAAGCGAATGGTCAGCTCGTCCACCTTCTCGATCTTGCCCGGCTTGCCGTTGATCGAAAGGTCGGCGGTTGGGGTCGGCGTCAGATCCTTGTTCTGGTAGATGTCCTCGTACCAGAACATCACATCGTCGGCGGTGAGCGGGTCGCCGTTCGACCACTTGTGGCCCTTCCGGAGCGAGAAGGTGATCGTCCGACCACCGTCGGTGATCTGCCAGCTCTTGAAGACTGCCGGCCGGAGCTTGGCGCCCTGGTAGTCCCAGAAGACCGGCTTGTCCATCGACATGATCCGGTTGCCGTTCTCGTGGTCGCCTGGGCCGGTGAAGGCACGTCGCCAGGTGCCGCCGTACTTGCCGATTTCGTTCATCGGCTTGATGACGAGCGGCTCCTCGGGGACGCGCTGCTCGACGGGCGGCAGCTTGCCGGCCTTGACCAGATCCGCCAGCATCGGGGCCTCACCCAGCTTGGCCGGGCGCTTCGCCTCCATCAGCAGCTCGGGGCCTTCCCACTTGCCGATCAGGGCGGCGCCGAGCTTCTGCTCGCCGGGCTTGCCGGCGGCGGCCGGGGCGGCGGCGGCCGGCTTCGCGGCGTCGGCGGGCTTGGCAGCTTCGGCAGGCTTCGCGGCGGCTGGCGCCTCGGTCGGCTTCGCGGCGGCGGCCGGAGCCGCTGGCGCGGTGGTGGCAGCCGGGGCCGCCGGCTTGGCGGCATCGGCTGGCTTCGTCTCAGCAGGCTTGGTTGCGGGCGCGGACGGCGCGCACGCCGCCAGCAGGCTCACGCCGACAGCTCCCAGGCCGGCGCGCAGGAACGACCTGCGAGATAGCTCGTGCAGCATCGCCATGATTGTCTTCCTCCCTCGTCGGAGCACCGGGACCTGGTTCCAGCTTCGGGACCTGCGCTGCCACACGGCCGCGCAACTACCATTTCCCGGCGACGGTGTACCATGAGGAACGCGGCCAGTCAAGGTTAGCGCTGCCGACCAGGAGCAGATCTGAGAGAGTCAGCGGTTACTGGGCCGGTGCGACCCGAGAGACGAGGTCGCTCGCCGTCGAGCGACCGGCCCATGACGACGTTGCCATGGGATCCCAGCGACCGCATCCGAGAGGATCGGCCCCTCGCTACGGATCACCGCGATATCAGTGGAGTGGCCGGCATCGGGGTCAGTCGGTCAGATCACCGGAACACGAGAAGCCGTGGACGGGAGAGTCCACGGCGACCAGTGGTGCGTAGCTACGCCACGCCACCGGACCGCGTCGCAGAGCGACGCCATGAATGTAGGCGTGGGTTTCAACCCACGACGACCTGACGGACTATCGGTGTGCTGGGCGACCGCTCGCGTGGTCCCGATCCAACGCCCGCGGCGCTCTGCTCACTCGTGTGGCTCCAGCCGAGAGATTCGGGAATGGCCGCGCTCCACGATCTGCCCCGGGCACTCCCGACGACGTGTGCTGACCAGGCACTATGGCCGAGCGCGGGCCTGTTACCGGCGCCGGCGCGACGCCTGCCACTGCGCGAACCCTGACTGCAGCTCTTTGCCCAGCATGAACGCCACGATCCATCCGACGAAGAGCAAAGCAATCTGCGCGTAGTCCACGCCGTTCCTCCGGTGCAATCCCACGGTCACCCGCCTGACCCATGCCAGACGATAGCGGCGAGTCTATGAGGCTGCTGACGATAGTGTCAAGGGAACGACGAGTAGTCCATGGACGGCCCGGGCCTGCCCCACCCTCTATCGCACCCACTGCTCGGCGGGCACCGTCGCCGCGCCGTTCGCACCCACACGCGGCTTCTTCGGGAACTGGCCCACCTCGTCGATGGCCTGCTGGTTCGGCGGCCCGAGCGTCGCCCCGATCTCCGCGCCCTGCGCCATCAGCGTATCTTGTAGCATCTGTGTCGGCACGTCCCGCACCGAGACGCCCCGGCGCACCGCCAGCGCCGCCGCCGTGCCGACCGCCTGCCCCTGCGCCATACAGATCGGGATGACCCGCGTGGACGCCACCGCCTCGTGCGTGGCCGACAGGCACTTGCCGGCCATCAAGAGGCCGTCCACATCCCGCGCCACCAGGCTCCGGAACGGGATCTGGTAGGCCGGCACGTCTGTCGAGTCCACCCAGGTGCCATCCGGACGGTGGATGTCCACGTGGTAGCCGCCCATTGCGACGGCGTCCTCGAACTGCCGCTCAGCGAGCAGGTCCTCGGCCGAGAGCACGTGATCGCCCATGATCCGGCGGCTCTCGCGGATGCCAAGCATCGGCGCGATCTCCAGCAGCCGGGCGTTGGCGAAGCCGGGGATGTACTTCCGATACATCCGCACCTGCTCCGGCACCTGCTGATAGGTCTGGACGTAGGCGTCCGTCAGGCTGGCCGTGTCGGTCGGGTCCAGCCCGAGAATCCGGGTCGTGACGGCCAGGAACTCGTCCCGCACGTGGGTCTTGACCCCGATGATGCGGGTCTGCGGGGTGTGGAGCTCGCCGCTGTCGATGGCCTGCTGCACCAGAGGCGCGAACCCGCCAAAGATGAACGTGTCCACCTCGTGCAGCCGCGCCAGGAGCTTGTCCCGCAGCTCGGGATACGGGATGAACCACTCGCGGTACGCCCAGTCCCAGTTGCGGCAGCCCCGGATCAGCTCGTCGCGGTCCACGCCGCCCAGCCGGAATACCAGCGTGGGGGACTGGACCAGGCCGTCGCCGGTCCGGCCCTTCTCCCAGGCTGCCCCACCTCGCGCCGCCACGTCGCCGTCGCCGGAACAGTCGACGACCACGTCGGCCAGGATGTGCTGGCGGCCGGACTTGTGCTCGACCACCACGCCGACGATCCTGTCGCCCTCGCGCAGGGTGTCCACGACGTGGGTGTGCAGCATGATCTCGACGCCGGCCTCGCGCAGCATCTCGATGGCCAGCGACTTGAAGGCGTGGTTGTCCAGGCTCAGCGCCGAGCTGCACTTCGGGTCCAGCGCGAACTGGCCGGCGTCGCCGTTCGCCTGGAGCCGCTCCACGATCTCCAGCGGGATGCCCTTGACGACGAGCCGATACTCCTGGTCGTGGAACCCGAGCCAGGTCAGCGTCGCCGAGATGCCGCCGATGAAGCCCTGGTACTCGACCAGCAGCGTCTGCGCGCCGTTCCGGCCGGCCGCCAGCGCCGCGACGGTCCCGGCGCCGCCGCCCCCGACGACCAGCACCTCGGTTCGCAAGGGCGGCAACATCCCGCGCGTCGCGCTGTGAAACTCGATCACCATCTCTCCCGTTCAGCCGTCAGCGGCACTGAACGGCACATCGTAGCGCCGGTGACCCGCGGCCAACACCCCGCTTACGAAC
>JAXLXF010000042.1:0-66984 GCA_046328125.1 Chloroflexota bacterium | reverse complement strand
TCAGCGCCCGCACGTTCGGGCAGGCATGCAGCAGAGTGAGCGTGAGCTCGGCCGCCGCGTCGATCAGGTGCTCGCAATTGTCCAGCACCAGCAGCACGTCACGGTCGGCCAGCCTGCCTATCAACGTCTCGACGAGCGGCCTCCCGCCACTGTCGTGCGCGCCGACAGCGGCGGCAACGGCACTGCTGACGTCCGACGGCTCCACGACCCCGGCGAGCTCGACGAGCCAGACCTCGGTGACCGATCGATCGCGCACGGCCCGGGCGACTTCGAGCGCCAGCCGGGACTTCCCGACGCCGCCGACCCCGGTCAGCGTCAGCAGGCGGGCCTCGGCCAGCCGGGCCGTCAGCGCCGCGACGTCACGGGCACGGCCAACCAGGCCAGTCAGCGCGGCCGGCAGGTTGTCCTGCCGCCCCCGGGCGACCGGTACGAGTGCGCGCCCACCAGTTGTCTCCGCTCGCCGCGCCGCCGAGCGCGACCGTGCCCCCTGCATGAGGACACCACCTCTCGCACACCGCCGAGTGTCGGTCGGCAGACCACGTCGGGATGCCACGTCTTCGCTGTGTATAGCGCGCGAACGCGGACGGCCACCAATCTCCTCACGGTACATGACGTGCGGGATGGCTGGCTGCGCGCATGTCAGTCGCCGTTCGGCGCCGAACCGGTACGATGGAACGAGGCGAACGCGCTGGCAACGTGGGCTCTGGGCGCGGAGCAGAGGGAGTGGTCGGGCATGGTCGATCCGATTCGCGTGCTGATCCTCGGTGGCGGCTTCGGCGGAGTGTCCGTCGCGCAGGAGTTGGAGAAGCTGGTCCCGAAGCTGGACCGCCCGGTCGAGGTCACCCTCGTCAGCCAGTCCAACTACCTGTTGTTCGTCCCGATGCTGCCGTCAGCAGCTGCCGCCAGCGTCGAGCTCACACACATCCTGAGCCCCCTCCGCGAGCTCCTCCGCAACACCCGCATCCGCATCGAGAACGTCGAGTCGGTGGACGTCCAGGGCCGGACCGTCACCACCACCCATCCGAGCACCCACCGCGAGCAGGTACTGCCCTGGGACTACCTCGTCATCGCGATGGGGAACGTCGTCAACCTGGCCCGTCTGCCCGGAGTCGCCCAGCACGGCCTCCCGATCAAGACGATCGGCGACGCGCTCCAGATCCGCAACCGGACCGTCGCGATGCTGGAGGCCGCCGAGAACACGGAGGATCCCGAGCTGCGCAAGCGGATGCTCACCTTCGTGATCGCCGGCGGCGGCTACTCCGGCGCCGAGACCGCCGCCGAGATCAACGACTTCGTGCGCGAGGCCGAGCGCGAGTCGTACCCCGTGATCCAGCCCGAGGACGTGCGGGTTATCTTGCTGCACTCCGGCCAGCGCATCCTGCCCGAGATCTCGGAGAGCCTGGCCCGGTTCGCCCACCGCAAGCTCGAAGAGAAGGGCGTCGAGGTCCGGCTCGGCGCTCGGCTGGCCGCTGCCACCGCCGACCACGTCACCCTCGAGAGCGGCGAGCGCATCGACACCCACACTCTCGTCGTCGCCATCGGCGCCAGCCCCAATCCCGTCATCCAGCGGCTGGGCCTGCCGCTGGAGAACGGCCGGATCGTCGTGGATCAGACGATGCGGCTCGCGGACCGCTCACCGGTCTGGGCGCTCGGGGACTGCGCCGCCGTCCCGCTGCCGAAGACCGGCAAGCCGGCCCCACCCACGGCCCAGTTCGCGCTCCGCCAGGGGAAGGCGGCGGCGCGGAACATCGCCGCTGCCATCGAAGGCCGCCCGCCCGTCCCGTTCAAGTTCTCGGGCCTGGGCGAGATGGTCTCGCTCGGGAGCGGCGCGGCCGTCGCGGAGCTGTTCGGGCGGATCAAGCTGGCCGGGCCGCTCGCCTGGATCATGTGGCGCACCTTCTACCTGATGCGCCTGCCGGGCCTGGAGCGCAAGGTCCGGGTCTGGCTGGACTGGAACCTGGATCGCCTCTTCTCGCGCGATCTGGTGCAGCTCTCCGTCCAGCGCACCGAGCGCGTCACCCACGCCCACTTCGAGGCCGGCGAGGCGATCGTCAGCCAGGGCGAGCTCGCGGACGCCTTCTACGTCATCGTCAAGGGCAAGGTGGAGGTCGTCCGCGAGGAGAACGGCCAGGAGACGGTGCTGGCCCAGATGAGCGACGGCGAATCGTTTGGCGAGCTCGGGCTGCTCCAGCACCGCCGCCGCACAGCCACCGTCCGCTGCGTCGAGCCGGTGGACGTGCTGGTGCTGGGGCGCTCGGACTTCGACCTGCTGGCGAGCACCTGGAAGCACCTTGGGGAGAGCCTGGCCGAAGTGGCCCGCGAGCGCTCTGCGAGTAGCGAGTAGCGAGTAGCGAGTAGCGAGTAGGTGTCTTCTCGCCCCTCACCCCTCGCCCCTCACCCCTCGTAGTAAACCCGCGCACGAGCTCGAAGATGTACCGCTCGCGCTTCACCACCGCCGTCGTCACCGCGATCCGCCACGGCGTCTCCAGGGCAGCGCGGTACTCGGCGGTCTGGTAGCCGTCGAGCGTCGTCAGCTCGTGCAGGGCCATGAAGCGCGGCCCGTTCCCCTCAGCCTGCTCGTAGCGCCGAATCCGCCGCCAGCCCAGCGCCTTCATCAGCATCGGCGAGTGCTCCTGGCGGTACCAGGCGTGGAAATCCTCGACCTTGTCCGGCGGCGGCTCCAGCGCGACCGACATCACGTATGGCGCGTGGTCCGTCCAGGCCGCCGCCCACGGCTCGTCCGTGTCGATCGAGCGGTAGACCCGCCGTGCCACCACCTCGGCGCTGCCCAGCATCGCGCGCTCGTGTGCCGACTCGGCCTCCTGCGCCCGCAGCTGCTGGTACGCCCGGCTGGTCAGGGCTGAGGCATCGGCCAGGTCGTAGATCGCCAGGATGCGTGGCCCGTCGCCGTCGGTGTTCCGGTAGCGGCGGGCGTTCAGGAAGCCGGGCATCTCGGTCCGCCGCGCCTGGTGCTCGTCGTACCAGGCGTCGAAGGCTGCCTCATTGCCGGCCGGCGGGTTCAACTGGATGTAGAGAAGCGCCTGAGATTGCGCCATGCACTGTTCTCCTGGTGTGGCCCCTGTCCGGGTGGCATCGTCGCCAAAGGTGGTGGCCCAGTATAGCGAGCTCGTCTCCCGCGCCCGGCAGGAGCGCGCACGTCGATGACAGCGCATTACATATCTCTATCATCGTTGGATGGCGCGAAAATGCGACCCCCTCGTCGTTGGGGCCACGTTCTTTAGTCTAGGCGTACCGTTCGTCGCCCGGTCAGGGGAGCCCGTATGGGTGGCCGGGTGGACGGCGGTACGGACGAGATCGCACGCCTGATGGCAGGGGGGCTCCGAGCTCAGCATGGCCGTGAAACAGTCCACGATCGGTATTGTTGCTGCTGGCATCTTCCTCGTGCTCGCGACGCTCCTCGGAGGGGGCGTCTACTTCGTCAGCGGCTCCATCGAGCAGGAGCAGAACGCCGTCGGCTGGCAGGTCGAATCGCGCCAGCTGGGACTCGACCTTGCCAACGTCACGATGCAGTTGTCCGACGACGCTCGCAAGTTCGTCATCAACAACGACAAGGCCGCGCTCGACAGCTACTGGCGCGAAGTCGAGCAGACGAAGACCTACGAGCGTGTCACGAAGCGGCTCGTCGAGCTCCAGACGCCGCCCGAAGAGCTGGCGCTGATCGCCGATGCCCAGAAGAAGTCCGAGGGTCTGGCCGACACCGAGGTCCGCGCGATGCGGCTGGCTTTGGAAGGGAAGGGCACGTTCGCAGGCTCGGCCGGTATGCCGGCGGCCGTGGCGGCCTACAAGCTGCGCGGTCTCGAAAGCTCGCTCAAGCCTGAAGAGAAGCTCGAGCGCTCCCGCGCGCTCGTCTTCGACGCCCAGTATGACAAGGACAAGCAGGCGGTCCTGGCCCTGGTCAACCAGTTCCAGGGCATGATGAACGCGCGCCTCCAGGCCGACGTCGTAAGCGCCCACGCCAACACGACGTTCGCCGTCAAGGCGCTCGGGGTCATCGCCGTCGTGATCCCGGTCGGCGTCGGCGCGATCCTCTTCCTGCTCCACAAGATGCTCGGCGTGCCGGTGGCCCAGTACGTCGCGGCGCTCCGCCGGCGCTCCGAGCACGAGGATGAGGCGTTCGCACTCGCACCCCAGGGCACCCTGGAGCTGCGCCAGCTGGCCGGCGCCTTCAACGCGGAGTTTGGCAAGAACCAGGAGCAGCTCCAGGAGAACCGCAAGCTCGTGTCGGGCCTGACCGAGCTCGTCGGGGACGTCGCCCGCAACGCCGACTCGCTGAACGAGATGAGCGCCCAGCTTGAAGAGAACGCCCGGAGCACCAGCGAGATCGTCCAGCAAGTCGCGTCGTCGATGCAGGGCGTGGCCGGCGGCGCACAGGAGACCAGCCGCTCGGCGCAGGTCTCGATCCTCGCCATCGACCAGCTCAACGGCGCCGTGGACAGCATCGCCCAGAGCGCGCTGGATCAGGAGCAGCGGGTCCAGGCCGCGACCTCGACGGCCACCGAGATGGCCGCCGGCGTCGAAGAGGTCGCGTCCAACGCGCGCCGGGTGGCCGAGACGAGCCACCAGACGCGCGTCTCGGCCGAGCAGGGCGCCCGCGCCGTCCGCGAGACCGTCGAGTCGATTCACGCCATCACCAGCGTCGTGGCGCAGGCCGCCGCGCGGGTGGAAGACCTGGGCAAGCTGGGCGACAAGATCGGGGCGGTGGTCGAGACGATCGACGATATCGCCGACCAGACGAACCTGCTGGCGTTGAACGCGGCCATCGAAGCGGCCCGAGCTGGCGAGCATGGGCGCGGCTTCGCGGTGGTCGCGGACGAGGTCCGCAAGCTGGCCGAGCGCTCCCAGCGTGAGACCAAGGCGATCTCGGAGCTGATCCGCGACGTCCAGGCCGGCACTCGGGACGCCGTCACCGCGATGCAGGGCGGATCGGCCCAGGTGGAGGCCGGCTCGCAGAAGGCCGACCAGGCTGGCAAGGCGCTGGACGAGATCCTCGAGGCCGTGGACGTGACGGTCAAGGACGTCACCGAAATCGCCTCGGCCGCTCAGCAGATGGCGGTGGGTGCCCGCAGCGTCGTGGACGCGATGGAGAGCATCAGCCAGGCCATCGAGCAGAGCGCCGGCGCCACCCGTGAGATCTCGGGGCAGACCGTCGAGGTCGCCAACGCCACCCAGAGCATCGCGTCCATCGCCGAGGAGAACAGCGCCGCCACCGAGGAAGTGCTGGCCTCCGCCGAGGAGATGGGCGCCCAGGTGGACGCGGTGACCGTCCAGGCCGAGCAGCTGGCCCGCACCGCCGAGCAGCTCCAGGATCTGGTGGCGCGCTTCAACGCCGAGGTGGACGTGGACGCCGCCTACGACGACGGCGCGGAGGCGTGGGCGGAGCAGGACGAGCAGTCGTTCGTGCCCCGCCGCCGGGCGGAAGACTGGGCCGCCGCCGACGCCGAGACCGCCTACGTCTCACGGGCCAGCTGAGCCCAGACGCTCCTGCCAACGGGCGTAGCCCTGGAGCACCCACAGAGGTGCCCCAGGGCTTACGCCTGCCGACTACATCCGGAATGCGCCGAACGCGCTCTACGACTCGTCCCGGGAAAGCCCCAGGCCGGGCCGGTGTCGCGGACGGATCTGGAGGTCAGCCCGGGCGGCGGTTGCTCGGCTGCTTCAGCGCGTACCGAATCCCCTTGCCGGCCAGCGGCTCGTCGGCGAACCGCGGGATCACGTGGAGATGGGCGTGGAAAACCTCCTGGCCGCCCACCGCGCCGCTGTTCCAGCCGACGTTGTACCCGTCTGGCTGGAGCTGCCCGTCCAGCAGCGCACGGGCCTGCTGGAGCAGCGCGTACGTCTCCTGCCACTCGTCCGGAGTCAGGTCGAAGACCGTCTCGCGATGCGCCCTCGGCACGATCATCCCAGACCCCGCCAGGACCGGATCGCGCGTCTCGACGAAGAGGCAGCGCTCGCCCGCCAGCACGATCTCGGCTGGGTCCAGCGCGCAAAATGGACAACTCACGGCGTGCGCTCCCAGGGCGGCGGCAGACGGAGATTCGGCAGGTGCTCCAGGTGGGTGCGCCGCGCCCAGCCGTCCATGACGCCGGTCAGCGTCGCGCCGTTCCCGTTCAGCTCCGTCTGCACGTCCACCGTCGTGATGCCGCAGTTGCTGTTCGGGATCTGCATCAGGTCCGTCATCTGGACGCCCGGACAGAGCGCAGTCACGGCCGCCATGTAGATCATGCCGTGCGCCACCACCACGCTCGCCTGTCCTGGCCGCTCGGCCACGATCTTCGCGAACGCGCGCAGCGCCCGGCCGGAGAGCCCGTGATAGTCCTCGCCGCCGGGGAACGTCGAGTCGAGCTTGCCACTGGCCCAGTCGTGGTGGATCTGGTTGTGGACGTCCCAGGTCTCGCGGCTGGACGGCAGCTCTTCCAGCTCGCCGACGTTCACCTCGCGCAGCTCCTCGATGGTCTGATACTCCAGCCCGAGCGACGTCTTGAAAATCTCGGCGGTCTGGACCGCCCGTAGCATCGGCGAGGAGTAGAGCGCGTCCACCTCGAACGAGCGCAGGTGCTCGGCGGTGGCGTGCGCCTGCTGCACCCCGAGCGCGGTCAGCGGTGCGTCGAACCGCTTGTACGAGAACGTCCAGCTGACGTTCGCCTCGCTCTGGCCGTGGCGCACGAGGTACAGCCGCGTGGTGACCTGCCCCATCCGATCCGTCCTCCCGGTGGCGATATGGTGCCAGTTACGGCGTGGTTCGGGTCAGGAACTGGACGGCCTCGCTGCGACCGACGTTGACGTCGCCGGCCTGGGCGTACTCGGCCTCCTCCACGCGTGCGCCCGCGCGCCGCAGCAGTGACAGGAACAGGTCGGCGCGCTCCTTCGGTGTGCGGTCGGCCAGGGCGCCCCACGGGCAGGTGCTGGCCGGCGTGTCCTCGCCGGGGACTAGCCCCATCCAGACCGCCAGCGAGCCGAGCTCGTCCGTCTGGAGGTCGTCGCCGACGTACTGGTCGAGGTCGTCAACGCCGTACGGGAACGGCAGGGGCGGCGTGTCGGCTGTCGCCAGCTGCTCGGTGCTCGGGACGATGCAGGGCGCCGGCCCGAGCGTCGCGACGGCCGCGGTGTTCTCCGGGTAGAACAGCGCGAACGCCGTCGCGGTGTGAGCGCCTCGCCCCTCGCCCAGGATCAGCACGCGCACGGCAAGCTGCTGCTCACCCCAATCATCGCCCTGCTTCACCAGATCGCGCAGGAGCGGCAACTGCGTCAGCATCTCCTCCACGACGTGCTCCGAATCTGCCCAGTCACCGTACGCCAGGGTCGGCGCGATCACGGCCCAATGGTTGCGGGCCGCCACGTCCAGCAGCGGCCTGGCCGTCTCCGGCCCGGTCGAGCCTTCGTCGTGCAGCACCAGCAGCACCGTCAACGGCTCGTTCGCCGGCACGTTCGGCGGCACGTAGCGAAGCAGCCCGGCGTCCGCCGTCATGTCGGCGGGGTTGGCGCTGCGCGAGGCTCGAACCGGCCCGGCCAGCAAGACGGTCGCCCCGGCCAGGAGCACCAGCATCGCGGCGGCGACCCCGGCCAGCATCCGCTGGCGAGAACGCGGTAGTACGCTCGGGAGCAGCCCCGGCCCGAGATCGAAGCCGACGCCCTCCTCCAGCCGCTTCCAGGTGACGATCACCAGGAAGGTCAGGCCGACCGTGGCCATCTGGAGAAGCGTGTTGCCAGTCCGCGAGCGGTCGTACAGGCGAGCCAGCACGTCGATGTTGTAGACCACCACGATCATCAGCAGATGGGTGCCGTACGCCCGCAGGGAGCTGGTCCCAAGCGGCAGCAGCAGCCACCCGAGCGCGCGGCGGAGCAGCCCCCAGAAGATCGTCACCAGCGAGTAGGTGAAGCCGGCCACGATGACCGTCGCCACCAGCCGCCCGATCGCCACGGACGGCTTGTCGAACACCACGAAGTACATGTCGCCGGCCAGCCGCCCGATCAACGGCCAGGAGGCCAGGCGGCCGGTGTCATGGGCGCGCTGGATCAGGATCAGCACTTCCAGGCCGAGCGAGAACACGGCCAGCCAGCCGGCGATCGGCAGGCGCCCCAGGACCCGTGCGACCTGCTCTCGGTAGTACCCGACGATCATCGCGGTCACGAAGATGACCTGCCAGCCGGCGATCGGGAAGTAGTAGGCGTTCGTGACGGTCCAGGGGATGGCGACCTGGGCCGGGAAGAACTGGTGCGCCAGCCAGACCAGCCACGAGCCGGCCAGCACCAGCGACCACTTTCCCTTTGCGAGCGCCAGCAGCAGCAGCGGCGAAACGGCGATCAGCACGCAGTAGAGCAGGAGGATGTCCGTGCCGTGGTAGACGAAGTGGAGCGTCAGCGTGCCGACGACCAGCTCGACCGGGTTGGTCAGCCCGAGGCCGTAGGTGCGGTCCAGCCACAGCTTCAGGCCGGTAAACTCGAACAGTCCCACGAACACCAGGGTGAGCCCGACCGTCACGCCGTACAGCAGCGAAGCCCGCCGCATGATCGGGTCGGCCGCCGCCAGCCAGCCGGATCGGGCGATGCGGGGACCGTACACCATGCCGATGACTAGCCCGGCCAGCAGGACGAATCCCTCGGCAGCCGACGTGACGAACCGGTTGCCGCCCGTCAGCGGCGAGAACCAGGAGATCCCCGCGACGTGGTCGCAGATCATCGCGAACACGGCGTAGCCCCGCAGGAAGTCGAGCCGGCTGTCGCGCCGACTGTCCTTTGGGTAGCGCCAGGACGAGATGAGCGGCATCATCATCTCAAGTGTAGACGCCGACGCGACATGCCGATTCCCGTCACGTCGGACAGTGCGCGTGGGCGTGGGAATCGCGCGGCCGGTGCGAGAACGGCCCGGGGGCAAGACGATGCGGATGCTGGAAGTACGACGCCACGCCCGCCGCGAACGCCCGGGGCAGCATCTGATCCAGCGCGGCGTGGAGATGGCCCGGACGCTCGGATCGGAGCTGGGGCCGTTCGACCTCGTAGTGAGTAGCCCGCTGGCACGGTGCGTGGAGACGGCCGTCGCGATGGGCTTCGCGGTGGACGACGAGTGCCCGGCGCTGACCGGCGCGGACGGCCGAGGTGAGAGCGTCCCCGGCATCGCCGACGACGATTGGGACGCGGGGTACGCGGGCTTCGCGCGCCGCCTGGCTCAGAGCGCCGAGCTCGCCGCGTTCGCCGCCGAGCAGCTGTCTGCCTGGCGCGCCATCGCGCGGCGCCTGCCAGACGGGGGGCGGGCGCTGATCGTCGGGCACGGCGGCGCGATCGAGGCAGCGGCCGTCGCGGCTTTCCCAGACGCGGATCACGTTACCTGGGGTCGGACCGTCCGCCACTGCGAGGGCGTGCTGGTGGGCCTGGACGGCGACCGCTTCGTCAGCATCGAGATCCTGCGCGTCCCGAAGGCGCTGAGGAAACGGAAGTAGTGGTCAATGCCCTCGGAACGCCTCCTCCAGCCATTCCGCCACCACTGTCGGGACGACCTTGGCGTCCAGGAGCAGGCCGGGTTTCCCCCCGTGGCTGAGCCAGGTGGAGACGACTTCCAGATCTTCGCGGCGGCGGATCGTAGCGCCCTCCAGGCCGGCGGCCCAGGCCAGCGCCGCGAAGTCCACGTCTGGGAACTGGACCAGCTCGACCGGGTGGCCCATCGGCCCGAAGTGGTGGACCTCCGCGCCGTAGGCTGAGTCGTTGTAGACCACGATCAGCATCCGTAGGCCGAGGCGGGCCACCGTCTCCAGCTCCGGCAGGGCCATCATCGCGCCGCCGTCCCCGAGTGCCGCCACCGTCAAGCGGTCGGGCCGCGCCACTGCCGCCCCGATCGCGCTGCCGAGCCCCAGCCCGATCGCCTGGAACGCCTGGGTGAAGACGAAGCCCTGGGCATCCGGCACCCGCATGTACATCGGCGGGTAGCCCATGAAGTGGCCGGAGTCCACGGCCAGCGTGCGCTCGGCGGGTAAGAGGTCGTCCAGTGCCGCCGAGAGGGTGCGCGGGTCGATCTGGGTGTCGGTGCTGGCGTCCTCGTACGGCGTCGCCTTCCAGGTGCCGGTGCGGATCTTCTCCGCGACCTCGGGCGTGCGCCAGCCCGTATGTCTCCCCCTCTCCCGCGGCAGGGAGAGGGGGCTGGGGGGTGAGGGCATCTCCAATTCCGCGAGGAGCGCCCGCACGGCCTCGCCAGCATCGCCCACCACCGCCACGTCTACCCGGTGGTGCGCTCCAATGCTGTCCGCCTCGTGGTCGATCTGGATCACCTTCGCCGTCGGGCTGACCAGCCGCCCGTGGCGGGTCGTCCACATGTTCAGGCCAGCCCCGACGCTCAACACCACGTCCGCCTGGTCGATCAGCTCCAGGCCGGCCGGCGAAGCGAAGCCGCCGGAGATCCCGAGCGACCAGGGATTGCCGGCGAACAGCCCGTTCCCGTTGGCCGAGGTCGCGAGCAGCGCCCCGAGGAGCTCGGCCAACTGCTCCAGAGGCTCGCGGGCGTCCGCCAGCACCGCGCCACGCCCGGCGATGACGAGCGGGCGCCGAGCGGTTGCCAGGAGCTGAGCAGCGGCGATGACGGATGCCTGAGCCGGCCGGACCGGGAGGAGTGTGGAGAGGTCAGGCAGGTCGCGGCCGTCGTGCGGGCTGGGGGCAGCCTGGACGTCCAGCGGCAGCATCAGCACGACGGGCCGCCGCTCCACCACGGCTCGCCGCCACGCCCGCCCGGTGTCCGCGACGGCGCTGGCCGGGCCGTGCAGCCGCTCGGGGACGGCCCCGACCGCCCGCACGAGGTTGTCCTGCTCGATCCTGAAATTCGAGCGGATCGCGGCGGCGGCGGTGTCGGCGGCCAGCACGACCAGCGGCGTCCGGCTCTTGGCGGCCTCGGTCAGGCCGGTCATCGCATTGGTCAGGCCCGGCCCCTGGTGGACGCTGCACAGCCCGACCTTGCCGCTGACGCGGGCGTAGGCGTCCGCCATGCTGATGGCGCCACCCTCGTGGCGCGAGGCCAGGAACGTGACGCCGTGCTCCACCAGGGCGTTGGTCACCACGAAGTTGCCGCTTCCGAGCACCCCGAAGACGTGCTCGGCTCCCAGCCCACGTAGTGTCCGCCCGACCGCCTCCGCGACGTTCACCATGGCGTCACTTCTGGACCAGCGCCAGCACTCGGGCCGGGCTCCCCGATCCCCCGACGATTGGCAGCGGCGCCGCGATCAGCACGGCGCCAGTGGTGGGGAGCCGCGCGACGTTCGCCAGCTGGGTCAGGCCGTACTTGCCGGCTCCCAGCAGGAACGAGTGGCAGGGAAATGGCGGGTCGAAGCTGTGGGCCGTCCCGGCGTCCGTGCCGACCGTCTCCACGCCGACGCCGAGGATCGGCTGCGTGGCCAGCCAGCGCGCGCAGGCCACCGAGATGCCCGGCGTGTGCGGCCCGGTCTCGTTGGCGTTCAGGAAGGCAGCCTGGTCGTCGGCGCGGGCGTCCCAGCCGGTCCGGTACAGGACCCAGCCGCCGGCCGGCAGCGGGCCATGCTCTTGCTGCCACTGCTCCAGGTGCTCGATCTCCAGCAGAAAGTCGGGATTGGCGGCGCACTCCGCGCTCTTGTCCACCACCACGGCCGGCCCGACGAGCTGAGCGGCCGGCACCTCCGCTACGTTCAGGCCGCCCTTGCCGCTGACCCAGTGGACCGGCGCGTCGAAGTGGGTGCCTACGTGCTCGCCGGCGGTGAAGTTGTTCCAGTACCAGGCCGGGCCGCGCTCGTCGTAGTTGCTGATCTCCTGAAGCGTGAAGCCGTTGGTATTGGCGAACGGCGGCGGAAGCTGGATCACCGGCGTGTCGTCGGAGAGCGGCGCCGTCAGGTCGATCACCTCGACGCGCCCGGCGGCGAGATCGGCCAGCAGCGTGGTCAGCGTAGTCATGGCCCCTCCTCGGACCGGTATCGTCGCAGCCCGGGCGGCGCACGGCAAGGTTGCAAAAGCCAGATGGCACTAGCCCGCGCCGCCAGGGTGGTCGCTGGTGCCCTGACTGGTCAACCACGCCATGACAGCCAGTACACTCCGGAGGACGAGAGTGTGCGTGGCGACGCGGCGCTCCGGCCTGGCACGCACGCCCGGCCGGCCGAGACTCGCTCCAGAACCGTTGTACCGTCCACCCACCGGCCGTCGATCATCATCTCGAGAGCATCCAGCGCTCGCGAGGGTCGCGCCATCTGGCGGCCTCGCGAGGCGGACGGAAGGGGCGGCATTCGTGGAGTGGGCCATGGCTGGCCTCAGCATCATCCTGATCAACCTGGTGCTGAGCGGCGACAACGCGGTCGTCATCGGGATGGCGGCGCATCGCCTGCCCCAACGGCAGCGGCGGATGGCGATCTTTCTCGGGTCGGCCGCCGCGATTCTGCTGCGGGTCGTCCTGACGGCAGTGGCGACGCTGCTGCTGCAGCTCTCCTGGATTCGGCTGATCGGCGGCGCGATGCTGCTCTGGATCGCCTTCAAGCTCCTGGAAGAGGAGGAAGAGGTCCACGAGGGCACGGGGCGAGCCGAGGGCTTCTACGAGGCGATCTCGACCATCATCGTGGCCGACTTCGTGATGAGCGTGGACAACATCCTGGGGGTGGCCGCTGCCGCCCACGGCGACCTGGCGCTGCTGATCTTCGGGCTGGCGTTCAGCATGGTCGTCGTGATGATCGGCGGCAGCCTGATCGCCTCGATGATCGACCGCTTCTGGTGGCTGGCGTATCTCGGGAGCGCGGTCATCGCCTGGACCGGCGCCGAGATGATGTTCGAGGACAGCATCGTCGAGGGGCTGGTGGGCGAGCCGACCCTCGCGACGTACGTGCTGATCGCCGCGATGATGCTGAGCGTGCTGGGCGTGGCGCACTACTTCCACCGCCACCGGCCGAAGATGCGGCGGCTCAGCCAGCAGCCGACGAGTGACTGACGGCTGCTGACTGAGCCGTCGCAGACTGATGGCTGACAGCCGATAGCTGCCGCCTCGGTCAGGCGAGGGCGGCTTTCACCTCGCGGATGCGGGCGATGTGCTGGTCCGGGCCGACCAGTCCGCCGTTCATCGTGTTGACGGTGATGTGGGTGGCGCCGAGCGCCTGCCACTCGTCGTAGGTCTGGCGCCACTCGTCCGGGCTGCCGGTGCCGGCGTTGACGCGCGCTTCGAGGCCGTAGCTGGACCAGTCCTTGCCGGCCGCTTCACGCCACGCCTTCATCTGGGCCAGAGTAGCCGCCCAGCCGCCTTCGAGCGGGCGCTGGGGGAAGAAGCCGTCCGCGATCTCGGCGGCGCGCTTGAGGGCCGCCTCAGCTGACCCGCCGATCCAGATCGGGATCGGGCGCTGGATCGGGAGTGGGTTGATGCCGGCCGCCGTCACGGACTCGTACTGCCCTTTGTGGCTGAAGACCGGCTCCTGCCAGTAGCGCCGCAACAGCTCGATCTGCTCCTCGTAGCGGCGGGCCCGGTTCTTGAAATTCATGCCGAGCCCCTCGTACTCGACGAAGTTCCAGCCGATCCCGACGCCGAGGCGCAGCTTCCCACCGGTGAGGAGGTCGATCTCGGCGGCCTGCTTGGCGACCAGCGCGGTCTGACGCTGCGGCAGGATCACGACCGAGGTGACCAGCTCCAGGCCGGGCGCGGCGGCAGCCACGTACCCGAACAGGACCATGATCTCGTGGAACTGGGTGTGCGCCGAGTATGGCCGGTCCCAGGGCGCGTAATGCTCGGGATCGGCGCCGAGGACGTGATCGTAGGCGAGAAAGTGCTGGTAGCCGAGGTCTTTCGTCGCGTCCACGTAGGCGCGCACGCCGCTCACGTCGGCGCCGATCTCGGTCTGTGGGAAGACGACACCAAGCTGCATCGTTCGCTGGCCGGCCACGTTCACCCTCCTGCCCCTGGCTGGTGTCTGAGCTTGAAAACGGTCTGGGACGGGTTAACCGCGCCGCCGGGCGGTTCATTCCCGCGCTCGCCGTCACGTCCCAGGTTGGTCGAGCATCGCGTTCTCGCGCAAACGAGCGGAGCTTGACGGTTTCCTGCAAGGAATATGCAAGGGCCGCCAGAAATCTCGACCCTTTCTCGCTTCCGTGACGTTTTGATTGACAGAGAGCAGAGCGGAAGCGGCTGCTCGCACGCAGTGGCACCCACGACGACGATCGCGCAGCTCCGCGCGGGTGGGGCCGTGAAGGGCGTACCGGCCTACCCTTTTCTGGGGCAGTAGAGAGATGGCCGGCCGTCGTGGGGGTGTGAAGTGGCAAGTGCACCTGAGATAGCACCGGCTGTTCCCGACGTATTCGTCGCTCGGCAGCCGATCTTCGACACCCGTACGAAGGTGTTCGGCTACGAGCTGCTGTTCCGGTCCAGCCGTGAGAACCGCTTCCAGTCCACGGATGCCGAGCAGGCGTCTCTCTCGGTGATCGCCAACAGCTTCTTCGTGTTTGGGATCGGGGCGCTGGCCGGCGAAGCGCGCGCGTTCATCAACTTTACGCGCGAGACGATCCTGAACGACTACGCATACGCCCTGCCGCGCGACTGCCTCGTCGTGGAGATCCTGGAGGACGTGGAGCCGGACCCGGAGGTGATCGCAGCCTGCCAGCGACTGAAGCAGCACGGCTACGTGATCGCGCTGGACGACTTCGACCGCCGCGAGAAGCACCCGGGAATCGAGGCGCTGCTCGATCTCGTCGACATCGTGAAGATCGACTTCGGCGCGTGTGACGAGTACCAGCGCCAGCGGCACGCGACAGAGCTCGGGCACCGCAAGAACATCGCGCTGCTGGCCGAGAAGGTCGAGACGCGCTCGGACGCGCGTCAGGCGCTCTCACTCGGCTTCACCTACCTGCAGGGGTACTTCTTCGCCCGGCCGGAGATCCTGGTCACTCGCCAGGCGCCGGCATTGCGAGCGAATCGGCTGGAGATCCTGAACGAGCTGCGCAAGGAGGATCCAAACCTCCGCAAGGTGGAGGATCTGTTCCGCCACGACCCGGACCTGTCGTACAAGCTGCTGCGGCACCTGAACTCGGCGGCCTTCTCGTTCCGGAGCCGGATCACGTCGATCTGGCGCGCGATCACGATCCTGGGCGAGCGCGGGATGCGGGCCTGGACCTCGGTGGTGATCCTGGCGGGGCTGGGCGGAGATCATCCGTCCGAGGTGGTCGTGACGTCCGTGGCGCGGGCGCGGTTCTGCGAGCTGGTCGGCATGGAGCTTCGGATGGGCGCCGAGTGCGACGAGCTCTTCTTGATGGGCCTGTTCTCGATGATCGACGTGCTGACGAGTCGTCCGATGGACGAGGCGCTGAGCACGCTGCCGCTCTGCAAGGACGCGGTGTCTGCGCTGCTGGACAACCGGCCGAGCAAGTATCGGCAGATCCTGGAGCTGGCACGGGTGTACGAGAAGGGCCAGTGGGCGGCGGCCGATCAGTTGATCGGGAGCCTGCGCCTGAATCCGAGGCGCGTGCCGGAGCTGTACGCCGACTCCGTGCGGTGGGGCGACCAGAGCCGCGAGCTGGAGGAGATGGTCTGACCCTGGGCCAGACCCGTGCAGAAACAACCACTTCACCCGGTCGAGGCGTGCTGATGCTCGCCTCGACCGGGATCTGACACAGTTTGACCGGCCACGGTGCGGGTGGCCGGATGTTGACGGGACGGTGGTCCCGACAGCGTGGGAACTGGGGGTAGAGCAGGTGTCTGACTTTGGGAAGCGCCCGGTGGTCTGGGTGCCGGATACGGGGCAGAAGTACGCGGTCGGGATGCGCGTCCAGTGGGTGCGCGAAGGGGACCACGCGGTCCTCGAAGACCCGCTGGGGCCGTACGAGGTCGAGAGCTTCGCGATCGACGGGCAACTCGCGCCCGAGCGCTGGCTGCGGGTGCAGCTCCGGGGCGCATAGCCTGGACGAGGGGCGAGGAGCGAGGGGCGAGGGGCGAGTGAGACTCGTCACCCATTGCTGAAACCGTAAGAGAAGCAGGGCCGTGTTGTCAGCCCTGCCTCTCGCCTCTAGCCCCTCGCCCCTCGCTACTCGGCCACGACGTGGTTCTCTAGCACGCCGATCCCGTCCACCTCCATCCGGACGTTGTCGCCGGGCTGGAGCCAGACCTGAGGCCGCATGCCCAGCCCCACGCCGGATGGCGTCCCCGTGGCGACGACGTCTCCAGGCTCCAGGGTGAGCTGCTGGGTCAGGAACGCGATGATGGCCGATACGTCGAAGATCAGGTTGTGGGTGTTGCCGTTCTGGCGCAGCTCGCCGTTAACCCAGGTTCGGATGCCCAGGCTGCTTGGATCGGGGATCTCATCGGCGAGGGTGATGCAGGGGCCAAGAGGAGCAGACGTGTCAAAGTTCTTCCCCAGGATCACCCCACCGTCCTTCGCCAGTTGCAGGTCACGCGCCGAAACATCGTTCATGATGGTGTAGCCGGCGACGTACGAGAGGGCGTCCTCGCGCGAGACGGACTTCGCCCTCTTGCCGATGACCACCGCCAGCTCGACCTCGTAGTCGAGCTGCTCGGTGGTGGCCGGCTTGACGATGGCGTCGCCGGGGCCGACTACCGCGGACGGCGCTTTCAGGAAGATGCTCGGGCGGGGCGGCAAGGCCCGCCCGGCCTCGGCCGCGTGGTCGGCGTAGTTGACGCCGATGCAGACGATCTTCGGGGGGCGTGGGATCGGGGCCAGCAGCCTGGCGTCCGCCAGCGGGGTAGCTTTGGCGCGGGTTGCGCCCTCGCGAACCCGGTCCAACACGCTCTGCCCACCCTGGATCAGCCCGAGCACGTCCGTCGGCAACGGCCCAACCAGGCGACTGACGTCGATCACGCCGTCCTCGACGAGCACGCCTGCACGCGCCGCACGGGGAGCTTCGTACTTGCCACGGTAGGTTACCAATCGCATGGAGACCTCCTGGGATCGTCGTCGTTCTGACCTGCCGACATGGCAAGCGTCGAGACTATGCGTCCTCACAGTCCCACTGTCAACGACGGGCCGGGGGCCTAGAGCCTGTGCGCAAAAGCTACCCAGGTAGCCAGAGGATAGTCATGACAATCACCCAGGCGGGGCGGAAGGAGTCCGCGCGCTTGTCATAGCGGGTGGCGAGAGCGCGGTACTGCTTGCAGCGAGCGAAGAGGTTCTCGATCAGGTGTCGACGGTGATAGGTGTCATGATCGAAGGGACCGGCGTGATCCTCGGTGCTGAGCTTGGGGATGGTCTGGCGGATGCCCCGTCGACGGAGGGCGACGCGATGGCGGCGTCCGGTGTAGCCCTTGTCGCCCGCGATGCGGCACGGTCGGACGCGCGGCCGTCCGCGGCCCGAGCGCCGGATCGCGCCCTGGTGCATGAGCGGCTCAAAGACGGTCGATTCGTGCTGCTGACCAGGAGTGAGCAGGACCGTCAGCGGCTGGCCCTGGCCATCGGCCTTGAGGTGCACCTTGGTCGAGAAGCCACCCTGGCTGCGCCCCAACGCCTCGGCTTCTGGGTCCCCCCCTTTGCACCAGCGGCGTGCTGGTGCGCGCGGATCACCGACCCATCGACGAAGTGGACGCTCCAGTCCACCTCCCCGGCCGCGTCCGCCTGGTGTTGGACGGCGGCGAAGACCCGATCCCAGATGCCGGCCTGCTGCCACCGCCAGAACCGGCTGTACACCGTCGACCACGGGCCGTACCGCTCCGGCAGATCGCGCCACGGCGCTCCGGTCCGCGCTCGCCACAAGATCCCGTTGATGATCCGTCAGTGGTCGGCGTTCGGCCGACCCCGCTCCGGCCTCTCGGCCGGCAGCAACGGCTCCAGCCGCTCCCACTCCTGGTCGGTCAGCTCTCCTCGGTGTCGCATACCGAGTGTTGAGCAATTTCCGGCCCACCTATCTGGTCGATTTGGGTACCGTCCGCCTAGCCGGGCGCTCTTCATGAGACGGTAGCAGCGTAGGACATCGACATGGGCGACCCGAGTCACCGCGGGGCGAAGACCAGGACGGATCGCTCTTGGATGCCCCACGCCATCGCTTCCTGATAGCTCGACCCGAAGACGTCGAGGTGCGTCCCGCGGACCAGTGAGCCGGTGTCCGCTGCCAGGAACATACCGAGCCCCTGGATCCAGACCGTCGATCCCAGTGGGATCACGGACGGATCGACGGCGACCATGCCGAGCTGCGGCTGGAGTCCCGAGGCCGTCGTTCTGCACCCGCCCAACTCGACGCACGTGTACATCGTGACCGAGGCTGGGCCGCTCCAGACGACCGGTCGTCCGATCGGCGGTACGTCGGCGCCACCCGCCAGCGTCGGGTCGATCGGGCCGACATCGGCCACGTCGACCCAGCCCCGCCGACCGTCGCCGGGATCCCGAACCGGCAGGCGCCCGTCAGTCGCCTGACCGATCACCTCCAGCGGTGCCCAGCGGTGGGCGGGGCCAATCTCCTCGGCTTGCGGTCCCGCCGCAGACCAAAGCAGCGTCTCGGCGTGAGGCGCCACCCAACTCGGGCCGGGACCAGAGGGTAGCTCGCCGGTCGCGCCGGGGTCGAGAGTGACGGCGCCCGACTTCGACGTGGAGATCGCTACCCCGAGCTCCGGCGTGCCTACGGCCAGCAGGCTACTCAGGGTCAGAGCGAACACGACGATCGTCATGGGACTCCCTACGAGCGTGATCGACCGCCCTGCTGTCGGGATGAAGATGCGCGTCCGGCGATCAACTCTCGGGGCCGCGACGGTTCTGGGAGATGCAGTCACCCATCCAGGGAGCGGTCAGGCCAGACGCTTGCTACCTCGAACAGACTGCGAGATATGGGCCATCGGCGTTCGCGCTTCCGTACAGCCGGCGTACGGTCCATGCAAAGATCGGGTCCACGTTCCATGGAGCTCGGCTCTGGGCTTCAGCAGAGTCCCGATCCTCTCTGGGTCGACCTGGCCAGCAGGTGAAAAGGCGTGCTGGCTCAAACGTATGGGCCTGTGAGCGCCTGCCCAAGAATCTGGTCAGCTCTGAATGCAGGAACGGATCGTGCCAGGTGTCGCCGTGACTTCGACACCGTCACACATCCGGCGATGAGAAACCCGCGTCGTATGCGTTACTCGCCCAGCACGAGGAAACCACCCCATGGATGTCAATCTCCAACAGGCAGCAGTCGCCGCCGGAGCCGTCCTCAGCGTTGGCGGCAGAACCCCACGGATCATGCAAGACCTTGTGGACGGACGCCTCGACGCGGACGAAGCAACCTCGATCGCCGACTGGTTGACGACGACCTGTAGTGAGGACGCCCCCGCGAGGATCGTCGATCGCGCGGTGTGCTCTGTGAAGGCGAGCTGCAACGGGCCGAGACGAACGCCGTTGCCCGCACCGTCGCAATCAAATCGAGACGATTGAATGGAGGGCCACCGAGCCGTAGCACGCCGCAGCTCGGATCGTGTCATGCGGCAATGAGCTTGCGGCACGACGTTCTATAAGCGCCGTAGCCGGCCGGAGAATCGCCTTGACCGCAGGGATGGGCTCCGGGGAATCGTCCACGGGGAGCAGAACACGTGGGTACCCCTTGAGGCGATGGCGGTCTTCGGCTCACATTGACGCGCCTGCTGCTGGTCGTTGTGCAGCAACGCGCGGATCTGCGGGTGTCGGCTGTGGTGTGGATGTCCGACCGATAGATCGGAGCATGGCAGATCGACGAGATGGCTTCCAAGCCGCGACCGCCGGGGCGGTCCTGCTGCATCAGGGATGCTCGGAGTGTCCATGCGGCATTGAGGGTGGTGAAACGCAATGAGCACAGTGGCTGTCTGGATGCCGGAGCGAGCGTCGGTGCTCACGCGACAGCAGCGGGACGTCCTCTGTCTGCTCGCGCTGGGTCACACCAATGTCCAGATCGCCGAGCGGCTGGGCATGACGCCCGGCCGTGTCGGGTCGCAGGTGGGGCGGATCGTGGAGCGGCTCGGCTTCTCCCGCCGCGCCGAGATTGTGACGTGGATGTCGTGGCAAGCCGCGCTTCATGCCCCTCACGTCGAGGCGCGCCCGGAGGCGTGAACGGACGGCCCGGCTTCTCAATCCCTGAGCAGACCTTGCTCCGTCACCATGCCGTGTTTGCCGGCGGCTTCATCCTGGACGACGGCGAGTGCCCAGATCCTGTGGGACTGGGAGTGACGGACCGAAGTCAGATCGCGCCCTGGGTTGAGCGGAACGACCTCCGCCGACAGGCCAGGTGATGGAGTTTTGCCGTCAACTCCAGGAGCGGCGTATCGGCGCAGTGCTCGCAACACTCATCGACCACGTGTCCCATCAGGGACAAGGCATTCTATCAGCGCATGCGTCGAACGAGAAGATGCGATGGCTACACGCCCGATGTCGCGCTTGCGGCATAGATCGTGCGTCTCGCCGGCTGTGGTCGTCTGACCCGGAAGGCAGTCGGATCGAGCAGACAATCCTGCACAGGCCCCCGGTCGATGTGATCACTCTTCCCTGACGGGTAGTCCCTGGGAACGTGCAGACTTGCGGTGCGAAGGCCATGCAAAGCGACCGCGTGCGTTGGCTGCCGCTCCGCCTCCGGAGTCCTCGATGACGCACGTGCAGCATGAGACGATCAGCCTCTATGGCAACGGTGTTGACGGATCTCGAGCCGAGTATTCGCTCGATGCGAACCTGATCATCGCGAATGCACCGGATCCCGTGTTCGTGTCGGACCTCGAGGGTAAGATCCTCCAGGCGAATGACGCAGCCTCCGAATTGCTCGGGTTCCGGCCGGATGAACTGGTCGAGCAGTCGCTCTCACGCTTCATCAGCGCCGAAGAGAAACGTGAGTTCACGGCGGCGCTACGCGAGGTGGTCGAGCGTGGCGTCACCCGCAACGCCCGCCTGAACCCACGCAGCGCCTCCGGTGAGGTCATCCCGACCACGCTGAACGCCTCTGCCCTGCGCGATCCAGGGCAGGGTGTCATCGGCGTCATCGGCATCCTGCGTGATATGCGTGAGCTGGACAAGGCGCGCGCCTACGCCGAGAGCTTGATCAAGAACGCGCCGGACCCCGTGTTCGTGTCGGACCTCGAGGGCAAGATCCTGCAGGCGAACGACGCCGCATCCGAGCTCCTCGGGTTCCGTCCTGCTGAGCTGGTCGAGCAGTCGCTCTCCCGCTTCATCAGCCATGAGGAGGCGCGCGAGTTCACGGCGGCGCTACGCGAGGTGGTGGAGCGTGGCGTCACCCGTAACGCCCGCCTGAACCCACGCAGCGCCTCCGGTGAGGTCATCCCGACCACGCTGAACGCCTCCGCCTTGCGCGACCAGGACGGGAATGTCATCGGCGCCATCGGCATCCTCAGAGACATGCGCGAGTACCTGAAGGTTGTCCGTGATCTCGAAGAGTCGAAGGCCGAGCTCCAAGAAAAGATCCTCGATCTCGAAAAGTTCGAGGAGGTGGTCGTCGGCCGCGAGCTGAAGATGATCGCCCTCGAAAAGGAAGCCGAGAAGCTTCGGAACGAGAACGCGCAGGCCAAAGCCAGCCTCGGCCGAGAGCGATGACGGGATGTCGGTGATAGTCGTAGAGCCACGAGAAGTACAGGATCAGCCCCGGCGTCCGGGCGAAGAGGTCGCCCCAGGCGACGATCTACGTCAGGCGAACACCCGCCTGCGCGCGCAGCTCGATACGATGCAGCGGCTCGTTCGCAAGGGTGAGCAGCGGCGCCGGGCCATGCTCCACATCATGGTCGACATGAACGACGCCAACCGTCGTCTGTCCGAACAGCGTAAGGCGATGCTCCATATCCTCGGCGACTACGAGAGCGATCGCCGAGAACTGGCACGCCAGACTGAGCGCTTGCGCAACACGAGGCGTGCGCTCCTCCACATCCTCCAGGACGCCCACCGGAGTAACCAGAGGCTCGAACGGAGCCGCAAAGCGATGATCCACATCATGGGCGACCTTCAAGACACGACTCGGGAGATGCAGCGGCGCGAGCAGGAGCTCCGTGAGAAGCAAGAACAGCTCGTTCAGGCGGCTAAACTGGCGACGCTCGGCGAACTGACCACCGGCGTCGCGCACGAGCTCAACAATCCACTGAACAACATTGGCCTGTTCATTGGGAACGTGATCGATTCACTGGAGATCGGTCGCGCCGACGAGTCCTCCACGCTCAGACGGCTACGCAATGCCATGCAGCAAGTCCAGAAGGCGACGGAGATCATCACGCATCTGCGGACATTCGGGCGGGCCACTCCGGTCTGTCACGAGCCCACACAGGTCAACGACGTGATCGACCAGTCGCTGTCGCTCATGCGCGAGCAGTTGAAGCTGCGCTCTATCGAAGTGGCGCTCGATCTGGACGGAAGTAGTCCCACCGTGATGGGGAATCCTATCCGTCTCGAACAGGTCTTCATGAACTTACTCACGAACGCTCGTGACGCCCTGGCCGATAGCTCGAAGAAGCGTCTTACGATCAGCTCCCGCATCGAATCTGACTCGGTCATGCTCGTCTTCGAAGACACCGGGCCTGGCGTGCCTCCTGAGCTCGAGCATCGTATCTTCGACCCATTCTTCACGACCAAGGATGTTGGCGCCGGTACCGGCCTGGGGCTATCCATCACGTACGGCATCGTCAAGGATCACGAAGGCTCGATCAGGCTCGAAAACCGGCCAGGAGAGGGTGCCACCTTCGTGATCGAGCTCCCGCTCGCGCGTCGGGAGTACGCGTCGGAGGCCGGGACATGACGAGCGCACACGTCTTGATCGTTGACGACGACCAGGCTCTCCTCGAAGCGCTGCCTGAGGCACTCCGTCTTCGCATCGACGATCTCGAAACCGACACGAGCGATTCCGCCCGCGAAGCGCTGCGCCGGATTGCTGAGGTGGACTATGACGCGTTCGTCATCGACATCAAGATGCCGGACATGGACGGGCTGGAGCTTCTGTCGGAGGTCAAGAAGGTCCGGCCAGACACGCCGACGATTCTGATCACTGGCCACGGCGACCACGAGTTGGCCGTCGACGCGCTCCGCCTCGGCGCGTACGACTATGTCACCAAGCCGATCAACCGAGAGTACTTCGTGTCGTGCCTGAATCGAGCCATCGAGTGTCAGCGACTCGCGCGAAACGTCGAGACCAAACGGCTCGAATTGCTGGAGCACACCCGTGAGCTCGAAGCCTGCGTTCAAGAGCGTACCGTCGAGCTGCGTGAGGCATTGCATCGAGAGCAGCTCGCTTGCCGCAAGCTCCATGAGACCCATCAACGCCTCGAGGAGTTGAGCCAACAGCGCGACATGTTCGTGTCGATGATCGCACATGACCTGGCCACGCCACTGACCTCGATCCGCGGTTATGCCGAGATGATGGGTCGCGGTAGCCTACGGCCAGAGCAACAAGAGCGTGCTCGCGAGTTGATCGTCTCAGAGACCGACCGCCTGGCCCGTCTCGCATTTGACCTCACCAGTGCCGCCGAGGTCATCGCGGGCCAGTTCCAGATTCGGCCACTGGCCTGTGACCTCGCAGAGATCGCACGGGAGCAAGTCGAGCTCACGCGCGCTCGCACGACGAGCCACACCATCATCCTCGACGCGCCGCCGAGCTTGCTCATCGATTGTGACAGACATCGACTCGCGCAAGTTCTCTCGAATCTGCTGACGAACGCCGTCAAGTACGCCCCGGGAGGCGAGATCCGAGTTGAGTTGTACGGCGACGAGGCGCAGGCGAATCTCACAGTGCGTGACCAGGGCCCGGGGATTCCGCCGGAGCTCGCGGAGACGGTATTCGAGCCCGGTCGCCGCCTGGAGCAAGAGGCGGCCGAGGACACGACGGGCGGCGGATTCGGCCTGTACATCGCGCGCGGCATCGTCGAGGCCCACGGTGGCCGCATCTGGGTCGAGCCCAGCTCCGGCCAGGGGGCCACGATTCGCGTCTCGCTGCCGCTCGAGTCGACGGACTCATCGGTCGAGCCAGGAGAACCCACCGACGCTGGTGGTTGATCTTGTTCGGCGAGCGTTTCGTTGCAGCGTGTCGCCAGCCTCGCTAGGAGACCGCTGGAGCGGGGCTCGAGAGGGTAGTCTCCCAGATCAGGCGATAGCCAAGCCCCCGCACAGACACGATTGTCGGCGAGCCGCGCCCTACCGCCTTCAACTTGGAGCGCGTGCGTCGGATGTGCACCTGGAGTGACCGGCCGATGCCGGGGTCGTGCTCGCCCCAGACCTGCGTCGCGAGATCCCTCGTGTAGTGCAGGTGATTGGGCGGATCGGCCAGTGCGCTGAGCAGCCGGAACTCGATTGGCGTCAGGTACACCTCTTCCCCGTCAACCGCCGCCAGATGCCGCGCCCGATCGATCACCAGCGGACCGACGACCTGCGCGTCGTCGTTCGTTGGCGCGGCGGGCGCCTGCAACGACGGACGTCTGAGGGCGGCTTCGATGCGTGCTTCGAGCTCGTCGGTGGAGAACGGCTTCCGCACGAAGTCGTCGGCACCGAGCTTAAAACCGAGGACGGCATCTTCCGGTCGCATGGACGCTGTGCAGATGATGATGGGAACCGGCCAGCGCTCACGCAGGTTCGCGCAAAGCACGAGGCCGTTGACGTCAGGCAACCCGAGATCGATGATCACCAGGTCGGGCCGAATCTCATTGCCAATGGCCTCGGCCTCAGCTCCACTCGCTGCACGCCAGACGGTGTGTCCTCTGGCGCCAAGTCTGCCGTGAAGCATCTCGGCAAGTATCGGGTCATCTTCAATCAAGAGGATGATGGCGTGTTGGGTAGTCCCACCATGTAGCGAGGCCAGGTCTGGCGGTAGGGGGCTGAGAGCGGTACTTGGGGTGGACACCTGCTTCTCTCCGTTCATGGCGGCGCTCACCCGACCATTGGCATTGCGCGTGCCAGCCTGACATCAGCGCGCGTCCTCCTGTCAGATCAGGGCATCAATGCGACTCACTCGGTCAACCATCCGACAGAGCTCGCATCCCGACGGTCGCACAAGACAGGCATCCGCAGGGTCGGTGGCGATACACGATCTGCTCGACGAGCAGCTTCAACGGCCGCTCCAGATGCCTTGAGGCCCGCTCTTCTCAGAGCGGGCCTCGGCAGAAGCGACAACCTCGCGGACTACGGCTTACTGCTCGGCTTGGCGGAGTCAGGGCTCATCACGCCCGGTGGCGATGTCGGCTTGGCCGGCTGCGTCTGCGTTGGCGGGTTGCTCGGTGTGTTCACGTTGACATTGGTGGTGCCCCCTCGGAAAAAGGTGCCGATGGGGCCGCTAAAGAGGAGCCACAGCACGACGACGACGATCCCCAGGACGATGATCATCGTCGCGAAGTTGATGCCGGCTGCGCTGGTTCGATCGCCGGTCTCCTCGGGGACCGGCGGACCACCGGGGTTGACGTTCACTTGATTCATCGCGAGATCCTCCGATGCTCGAAGTCCGCTCACCCTGTCCGGCTCTTAGGGTCGGGTCTACGCCCCCGCTCAATGTGCTGCCATCGGGGCGGGAGGACGTGGGCTAGCGACGCGCTGTGCCCGTGCTGACTCGGTCGCCGCCGCGCCGCTTGAACACGTCCTCGATGCTCCCGGCCTGATCGTCCGGCGCTTCGACGGCGAGCAAGATATCGCCGCGCTCGACGCCCTGCTCGTAGGCGCGAGCCTCAGACTCCGAGAAGCCCCAGCCAGTGAGGGCGCCGACGAGGCCGCCAGCGACGATGCCCACTCCTGCGCCAGCTGCTGCCGTGGTGCCAGCCACGCCGAGCGCCGCCGCGATCGGGCCTGCCGCCACGATCGGTCCGATGCCGGGGATGGCCAACGCTCCGATGCCGACGAGCCAGCCGGCGGCCCCGCCGAGGATCGCTCCCAGGCCGGCCCCGGTGGCCGCGCCGGTCGTGACTTCAGCGCCGGTCTCCTTGGCGACGTCACGGGCACGATCGGGGTCGCGTGCCATAACGCTGACCCGCTGTGAGTCAAACCCGGCCGTTCGCAGATCCTGTAGCGCTTGCTCGGCCGACGTGCGAGAGTCAAAGAGTCCAGCTACTGTCTTCATGACATGCCTCCATCTTGCTGTCTAGGTCCGGGAGCTCCGGTCGGCGGCTGGCCTGGCATCGACGGGACGCGCAGCGCGCCGCCGTCGTACGCTGCCGACCGCCTGCTTGAACCGACCGAATGCCGCCACGAGCTTGCCCTCCGTCCGCCGGATCGGGTCACCCGTGACCTTCCCTTCCCACTGCATGAACCGACCGGCCATGCGCTCCTTCATCCCTGCCATGTGTAGGTCCTCCAACACGCCAGACCGTCCGAGAACGGCCTCCGCTCATTTGCCCGGAACTGAGTGACTGCCCAGATCTGTCCGATGGCCCGATCCATTGCTCCCCTGCAGTCGCTGGACCAGCACCCGCGCGGCCTCGTCGGCGACGTGTTCGCCGGAGGGAGCGGCCACGCTGCGCATCGCCGCCGCCACGGCCTCAGAGGGCGGAGCGATCTGGGCGGTGCACTGCGAACAGCGGCGGGCCAGCTCGGGGATCTTGCTCAGGCACTCAGGGCACTCCTTGGTCTGCGCGGGCGCCGGCTCGGACCGGTAGCGATCCATCAGGTGTCCGACCGGCACCACCACCAGGAAGTACACCACGAGTGCGACGATCAAGAACGACAGGACAGCGCTCAGGAAATCGCCGACCAGCAATCTGCTTGGACCCGCCGAGACGGCCCAGGATGAAAGATCGCCAGAACCGCTAAACGGGCCGATCAGCGGATTGATGATGTCCTTGACCAGCGCCTGAACGACACCGGTGAACGCCGCGCCAATCACGATGCCAACGGCCAGATCGACGACGTTCCCGCGTAAGAGGAACTTCTTGAACCCGCCCAGCGGCTTCCCGACCCGCCTTGCAACGCCGGTCGCCCCCGATGCGCGCTCGTCATTCCGTTCGGACGGCACAGAAAACCTCCCGGCGCACAGGTGTGCTTGCAGATGACGGCACCGAGGAGATCTCGGGGCCTACGTACCATCAGTGCAATTCCTGGCCCGCTGGACCCGGCCGGTCCGATCGCGACGCCAAAGAATCACGTACCGTTCCCGAAAGGCCCACGCAATGGCGCGCTGCGCTGGAGAGGGGGCGTCGGCCAGATCGAGTCCGGGTGCCGCCGCGGCATTCGTGACGCGATCCTTCGCAAGACCCTTTCCCACGTGCCGGCCATCTCTGGCTCCTTCATGTGATGAGAGTCGGGGCGGATAACCCCGCCGGCGAGTGGACCTCGCAGCGTCCATTCCAACGGATCGCACGGAAACGTACGACTCGCGTACGGTCCGCCGAAGATGGCCCCGAAGAAGTACGGCGCGGCCGCTGGGGCGGGGTGCGTTCCATGCCGACCTGATGGCGCCGAACCCGTCGGACGCCAGCCGTGGCGGAGGTCACCGACGTACGCGAGTCGTTCGGAACCCGTACGTGACCCTTCGGTATCGACGCTCCACCATCCCTGTCTGACGGCCCTCAGCTTGCATCTACTGGCCCCGGGCACGCACCTACTGGCCCCGGGCACAACGAAAGGACGGATGTACGCATGGAAGACCGCTACTTTGTGCAGCTTGCGGACGGTATGGACGTCTACGACATCGACGGCGAGTCGATTGGCGCGGTGGACGGGCTCTTCCGCCCGGCCGCATCCGTTGCCTCGACCGGCACGACTGCATCCACTCACGTCGAGGCCGCGCGGGCCGAGCCGTACTTCAGGATCAAGAAGGGCTTCCTCGGCTTCGGCAAGGAGCTCTTCATTCCCACCAGCGCGATCGCAGACGTCAAGGGCATCCGCGTTACGCTGAACGTCAAGAAGGATCAGCTTGGCGAGATGGGCTGGGACGAGCGGCCGAGCTGGATCCCGGACATGTAAGGCGGGGGGATCCACGAACCGGATCCGTCTCGCTCTCGACCGATGGGGCGCGGGGCAGATTCATGCCACCGCCCCTCTCGATGGTCGAGGTTCGCTCTCGTGATCCTGCGAGTCGGCCAACGATGCGGCAGCGCTGCCGCATCGTTGGCCGACTCGCAGGCTGACCAGAACAAGCGATCACGACCCAGCACCGGTGGGTCATTGGACGGCCACCGGTGGCTTCTTACGCCATCCTTCTCCAAACCGTACGCAATTCTTTCGCCGGATGGCCCCTCCGACGAGATTTTCAGGTCCGGTTTCTGCCAGATGGCTGCCCGGTTGTTGGTGAGCCTTCCGAGGTCTTCATCAGGCCCCGGCGAATACAGCAGGACAGAGCGGCCTCAACAGCAGAGCTCAGAAGCGCCACTCCGGAGAACGCATGACCGTCGTCGACGAGCGGCACACCCGATCGGAAGGTGCGGAAAGAGACGCCAGGTATCCGGCACTCCACCCGCAACTGCAGCACGCGCTTCGGCGGCAGATCGAGCAGGCCATCGAGCCAGTCCTGGACGATTTCCGTGAGCAGTCTATGCTGGCTCTCCGACAGCAAGCCGAACAGGCATCGCCGGCGGAGCGAGGCATGGAGCAGTCCGATTCGGAGGACGAGTCGGATACGTCTTCGCAGGACAGCTCAGCGACGTCAGCGCTCTCCGGATCGGTCCTGGGAGCGCTCGACGAGGCAGGCGCAGAGTGGATCCGGTCGGGCATCGATGCTGGACGGGGCGCCGTTTGCTCGGAGTCCGTACGCACTGACATCCGGAGGTCGATCGAGCGAGTCTTCTATCCCCTGCTCGAAGCGGGCCTCGAGCTCGTCTCAGATGAGGCGACCCGCCGGGGATTGCAACAGGAGACGGAGGATGCGCTCGACGAGCTGATCGAGGATGCCCTCGATCGCTTCTGCTCGGAGCGACTCCTGGACGATCTCCAGCAGCACGCTGAGGCGGCGATCCATGCATTCGTCCGATTCGACCTCATCACGATGCTGCAGGAGGTCTGGGCGGTGGTCCGCGTGCTGCTCGGTGCCATCCTCTCAGCCGCGCAGGATGAATGGGGACGCTTGCTCCACCACTTGCTCCACTTCCTCCTCAAGGCCGCCAAGGAGATGATCGGGGCGCTCCTGAAGGAAGGACTGGCGAGCCTGGTGCCCGTACCGGTCGAGGAGATCGAGGAGGAAGCCGAGACGGCGAAAGATAGGGTCGAAGAGAAGGCAGGAGAGCTCCGCGAGCGTCTGACCGAGCGTCTGGAGGAGCTCCGTGACCGCGTGAAAGAGGAGGTGGGCAACGTCAAGGAGCGCGTAGCGGAGGGACTCCAATCGGCTGTCAAGGGCGACGCCAACGGAGACAAGTTTGGACGCCCACCGACCGGACGGCCGCCCTCGATGCGGCCACCCTCGGTGCGGCCCCCAGGTGGACGGCCGCCGTCTGGTCGCCCGCCATCGGGACAGCCACCGTCGATGACCCGGCGACGTGCAGAAGGGAGCCGCTGACGAGTGTCGCACGCTGCGCAGCAGACGATCGGCGCAGCGGAACCATGCCGGTTATGCTGCAACCTGCGCGCATTCGTGTCCATTCCGATATCTGAATGGATGCATGCTATCGACATGCCCATAGTCGGGTGAGACCTGAATATTCTTGCCCATATCGAGCCAGACATTCATCAAACTACACTCGATGTTGATGCTCCATCCACGAGCATGCCTGACGAATGATGCGAGGCTTGTTGGCACACACTCTGCGTGGCCATCTGGGCAAGAGGGCCGGACAAAGTCCGAGCGAAAGTCACTGGAGATCAGCATGGCAGTTTCATACGACAGAGGGCCGGCTCCGCGACCACCGGTACAGCGGCAGCCGGGTCCGGGTAGTCTGGCTGAGCTGCTCAACATCATCCTCGACAAGGGCATCGTCATCGATGCGTGGGCCCGCGTCTCGGTGGTCGGGATCGAGATCCTGACGATTGAAGCTCGCGTGGTCGTGGCGTCCGTCGAGACTTACCTGCGCTACGCCGAGGCGATCGGCCTGACTGCGCTGGCCGCCCCCCCGCCGACACAGCCGGCCATTGAGGACCGCCAGAATGGGCACAGTCAGAACGGGCGCAGTTCGAACCAACAGCTTCCATCGCCTGATGACGCCTTCGGCTATCTGGAAGACCATCCGGAAGGCGCCCGCCTTGGCGAGATGTCCGCGTACTTCGAGGCTCCGCGCCGTGAGATGAGCCGCGTGGTCGAAGAGCTCGTCGACGACGGTCGTGCACGCCAGGACGGAAAGCGCGGTCTTTACTTCCCGGCCGACGAAGAGTAGGTGGGGAGCCAGGAAGTCGAGCGAAGCGTGGGTACGTACGTCTACTGCGTTGGAGCTGCCGACTCGTTCGGCCCGAGTCGCCCTGCCCTGGGGTGCCACGGGGTCGGCGGGCCAGACGTCGAGGTCCGTACGGTCGAGTACGACGACCTGGCAGCCGTCGTGAGCGATGCTCCGGTGAATGGCTACGACATCTCCCGCGACAACCTGATGGCGCACCAGCGCGTGGTCGAGGCGTCGATGCGCGACGCCGAGGTGCTGCCCGTTGCGTTTGGCACGGTCGCACGCAACGATCGGGACGTGCGTGAGAAGCTGCTGCGTCGCGAGCATGACGAACTGAAAGAGTATCTCGCGTACGTCGAGGGTCGGGCGGAGCTCACGCTGAAGGTTCTGTGGAACCGGGACCGCCTGTTCGAGGAGATCGTCGCCGAGCGAGACGACATTCGCGCGCTGCGAGACGCGGTCGCCCGTCGCCCGCCGGACTCGGCCTACTACGAGCGCATCCAGCTCGGCGAGCTCACGAACGCGGCCATCGGGGAGAAGCGAGACCTCGAAGCAGAGGCCATCCTGGCGGAGCTTCGTCCTCTTGCCGTCGACATGGAGCTGAACAGGCTCCTGGCCGACATGATGATCCTCAACGCATCGTTCCTGGTCCAGGCAGAGCAGATCCAGGAGTTCGACGTCCGAGTCCAGCAGCTTGGTGAGATCCACGCTGACCGACTCCTGTTCCAGTACGTGGGCCCGCTGCCTCCGTACAGCTTCGTCAGCGTCAACGTGAGCTGGGAGGAGTAGCCCGATGGGTCTCCTTTCCGGCTTGCTGCTCTTTCCGGTCACCGGCCCGTTCTATGGGCTCAAATTCGTCCTGGAGCAGATCCAGGCACAGGTGGACGCCCAGCTGCTGGACGAGAGCCAGGTGATCGCCAATCTGATGAGCCTTGGCCAACAGCACGAGATGGGCGAGATCACCGACGACGAATACGCGTCGCAGGAGGCTCTCCTGTTGGAGCAGTTGAACGCGATTCGCGCGTACAAGGCCAGTCTTGTCGAAGCCGAGGTCGCGTCCGTCCCCGCCGACGATGAGGACGCGTCATGATCGGTCCGACCAACCAGGGCACAACGAGCGCGCCCGCGGACTCTGCCAGGGCTGTGGCAACTCTTGAGGACGGCTGTTACCTGTACGGCGTCACCGCCATCAGCTCCGAAGATCGTGAGCCGATCCTGACTGGCATGGCACCACTCGATATCGTGGAGGCGCCGTTCGACCTCGGGCTAGACCACGCGCGTGTGTACTTGCTCAAGCGTGGAAACCTGGCGGCGGTGGTTGGTCTGGTCCCGCTGGCCGACTTCAGCGCTGAAGCGTTACAGGCTCGACTCGGCGACCCGTCCATGCTCAGGTTGGCGGTGCAGATGCACAACGACGTCATCCATGCCATTCACCAGCAGCAGACGATCCTGCCGGCCAGGTTTGGCGCCGTCTACGCGAACCTCGACGACGTCACAGCCGAGATCGACCGGCGCTCGGACGCGTTGAGAGCACAGCTCTCGTGGCTTGACGGTTGCGACGAGTGGGCGGTCCACATCTCCGTGGATCAACAGGCCGTGCGAGCGGCGATCCTTGCCGACCAGGCGCTCGATCCTGTGCATCAGCAGTTAGCGACCGTCAGCCCGGGCCGCGCGTACCTCCTCGGGCGAAAGTGGGAGGAGGGACTCGCCGCGAAGACCGCACAGGCCGGCGACGAGCTTGCCCTGGCTGCCTACCAGCGGCTCGCTAGTCTGGCCGTGGACGGCATCCCCACACGACCCGTCAGCTCATCCGGCAACCCCGACGGCGAGGCCGAAGTGCTCCGAGCGGCATTCCTGGTTCGCCGCGAGCGGGCCGAGGATTTCGTATCCGCCGTGCGCGAGTGTGGCGAAACTGAGCGAGGGTATCAGTGCACCTGTAGTGGACCCTGGCCGCCGTACAGCTTCGTCGCGACCACCGAAAGGGACGACGATGAGCGCCAGGATGCCTGAGGGTCGGGAGGTCGCCCTCCTGGAGCTCCTCGACCGTGTCGTCGACAACGGCGTCGTGATCGCCGGCGATATCACGATCTCGGTCGCGGACGTTGACCTGATCTACCTGGGTCTGCGGGTGATGCTCACATCTGTCGAGCGCGCCGAAGAGCTGCGGCGGGGTCAGACGCGGCGAGAGGCGCTGGCATGAGTGCCGGATGGTACGTCTACGCCATCATCCGACACGACGGCGTGCTGCCGTCCGGCCTGACCGGCCTGGGAGACAGCGAGCTCTCGACGGTCGCGTCCGGCAGGCTCGCCGCCGTCGCCGGCCCGCTTCCTCCGGGTGGCCTCCAGCGCAGCACGGAGAGCGTCCTGCGCCATGGAGCCATCGTCGAGGCGCTGCAGCAGTGTGGTCCGACGCTGCCGGTCCGCTTTGGGACCGTCGTGCCTGACGCCGAGGCTGTGGTGTGCGCCCTCGAGGAGCGCCATCCCGAGTTGTATTCCGCTCTCACATGGCTCGGAGACAAGGTCGAGATTGGCCTGACGGTGCTCTGGGACCATCTTCCCGACGACGATGATCCTCGCTCGAAGGGCTCACCTGACGACGATGGAACCGAGCATGGTCCGGGCGCTCGCTACCTTCGCAGGCGCCTGGTTGTCGCGCGTCGAGAGGAGGCCCGGCGCCAGATCGCCAGGACCATCGTCCGAGAGCTCGACGCAGCACTCGGCACGCTCGTGCTGGATCGACGGTGCTCGCTTGCACCGACCGAGCGACTGGCAATCCGCGCTGCCTTCCTGATCGAGCCGATCCGATTCGATGCGTGTCGGCATGCAATCGCCGAGGTTCGTGAGCGACATCCGGACCTTCGCGTCCTGGTGAGCGGCCCGTGGTCGCCATACAGCTTCGTCAGTCGAGAGCCCGGCGGCGATCGAGACCCGCTCGCCACATCCCTGAACATCATCGGCCGGTGCTTCATGCCTCTGGTAGATGCCGGCGAGCGCACTGAGTACTCGCCGGTCTCTACCAGAGGTAACTGAGCGCCGGTCCACTGTCTAAGCAACACCAACGAGGAGGCTATCTGATGGCAGTCCGAGAAGCTCGCCGAACCAGACAGGAAGACGACGGGGACACGCGCGATCAGTGGAACGAGGCGGAGGATTCCGATCAGCGCGACGAGGGCGACGACGATAGGTCGTCGAGCCGCCAGCTGACGCGTGCATCAGAACGTCGGCCCGCTCCGCGGAATCGCGTCGCCCAGGGAGAGATCTTCGACCCGAGACGTGCCGTGCCAGTCGGCCTCCTGCGCCTGGCCAGAAGTTGGAGTGAGACTGGCAGCGTCTATCAGGCGATTCATGCGTACACCGAGGTTTTGACGCGCTATCCCCAGACCGGAGCGGCCGAAGCTGCCGCCGAGGAGCTGCTGATCCTGGCGGAACAGTTGGCCCAGCAGGGCCGGTACTACGCCGCCTTGAACATCTTCAACAAGCTCGGGCTTCTGTGGTGAGCCGTCCGCCAATGTCAGGTGAAAGCCAGGTCACGATGGACAGCATCGGCATGTTGGATCTGGAGCGACGGCTCAGCGGCGATTTGACGTCGCTCGACGACTTCGCGAGGGAGTTGTCGCGGCTCGATTCGGGGCGCCCATCAGCCTCGCCGGTCAGCGTGGGCCACGGCGACGCCGCACCCTTCGATCCACAGGGAGCGGACTTCGGAGGGCGACTCAACGCCGACCCCGCAACCGTGGAGCAGGGCCTGGCCAAGCTCGTGCTCAGCCTCATCGAGCTCCTCCGACGGCTCCTCGAAAAGCAGGCCCTGCGGCGGATCGAGGCCGGCTCGCTCTCCGAAGTGGAGATCGAGCGGATGGGGGAGACTTTCCTCAGACTCGAGCGAAAGATGAACGAGCTGAAGGCGACATTCAGCCTGACGGATGGAGACCTCAATCTGAATCTCGGCCCTATCGCGGATCTCATTCAAGACGCATAGCCCGGACGCCGATCGCGCGGGAGCAGAGAGAGACGGTGGAGCGTGGTGCCGGGGCCGAAGGAGCAAGCATGAACGAGGGTGGCCCAGTACCGACCATGAGCCATCGGCCGGCGAACGGTCTCAGTCGGCCGATCGTCGGCCCGACGCAGCCCGCGAACCTCGCCGATCTCCTGGAGCGAGTCCTGGACAAGGGCATCGTCATCGCCGGCGACATCAGCCTCTCGCTCGGGACGGTCGAGGTTCTCACACTGAAGATTCGACTGCTCATCGCCTCGATCGACAAAGCTCAGGAGATCGGCATCAACTGGTGGCAGTCCGACCCTGCCCTATCGTCGAAGGCGAAGGAGCTGGAAGAGGAACGGGACGACCTGAAACAGCGCCTCGAACGCCTCGAAGCTATGGTCGCGTTGCGAGACGGAGAGCCAAAAATGGAGCAGGAGCGTAGTCCCGAAAGAAATGGAGCGGATCGGGAGAAGAAACCCGCAAGGAAGCGAGGTCGAAATCGAACAGCATGACGATTCATACCATCGAGGTCACAACTCTATAGAAGATTCCTGAGTACAACAGTATCAGTCAATGGTACATTGACTTTGGAAATATAGATACATACTATCTGGCATGGATCGTGCGTTGTTTGGTGCGTCATATCGTGAAGTGTATGGTCGCAACAAACGGCGAATGCGACCGACAGACTCCACCATTGGAGGAGGGGGTGCTCTAGCCGCGGAAGCGGCGCATGATGACATCCGAGAGTCGCCGTAGAGTAGGGAGGCGTGATGGCTGTCGAGCAGGCACGACGGACGAGGCAATCGGAAGACGATGACCAGCCGCGAGGGCAGACGAGAGAGCGTGACTCGCGCACCGAAGACCGTGAGAGTGGTGCGCAGGGCAACGGGCGGGCCAGGCAATCCGAAGGCGGGGGCCAGGACCGAGGGACACGGCAGGACGATCGGCAAGAGAGTCGTGACCGCGGGGCCCGGGACGGTGGCGAGCGACGAGGATCATCCGATGCCGACCAGGATCTGGGGCAGGCGCTTCAGGAGCAGATCGGCCAGGCCGTCCAGCCGGTTCTCGGCGAGCTGCAGCGCCAGATCGCCGAAGCGGTGCGCCAGCAGATGGAGCAGGCGCTCCAGCTGACCCGAGAAGAGATCGAGGGCGAAGTCGACGAAGCGCTGCAGCCGCTGCGTCGGCAGGTCCAGGATCAGGTCGAGCAGACACTGCAGCAGCCGCGACAAGGGGGACAACGTGGCGAGGGAGGCCGCGGCAGAGGCGCCGCCGACCGCGACGACGAAGAGCAGGATGATGGCGATTCCGGCTCGTCCGGTGGCCTCTTCGGCATGGTTGGCGCGGGCCTGAAGGGTCTCATGGACACCGGCAAGCAGGCCGGGGAGGGGGCGAAAGATCAAACGCCGCTTGGCTCGGCGTCCACGGCCCTCGGGTTAGCCCTGAAGGAGACCCTCACCCGACTCGTCAACACGCTCCGCGAGCTGTTGCAGACGGTCAAGGGACTGCTCCAGACAGTCGCGGCCCTGCTCAAGCTGATCATCGTCGCGCTCAAGGAGGGCACGATGGCGGCGCTCAGCCCGATCGGGAGTATCGTCGGCGGCCTCGTCGACAAGGTTACCGGCGCCGCGGCCACATAAAGCCCCGTTCGTGGCGCCGGCCGCGTGCTGGCCGGCGCCACGGTGTCACGTTTCCGTCCCCGACATGCGGTCTCGATGGGGCTCGGCTCAGACCGGTCTTCGTCGGCGGTGTCGGGACCTCTCGCCTCTCAGCCTGACACGGGCCGAGGGGTGTCTCTCTTGAATACGTGCTGGACGGCGGTAGAGCGAGACGACGCGCGCCGTAACAAGTGCCTTGATCTGGAGGACACAGGTGAGTACGAGGGACCAGCAGCCGGCCCCGAGGGGCGCGCGGGACGCTGAGCCGAGGGCAGACGCTGCTCCGGTCGAGGGACAGGCGCTCCAGGATCAGATCGGTCAGGCGCTTCAGCCGGCCATGGCAGTCCTGAGAGAGCAGCTCACAACCACCGTCCGACGCGAGCTCGAGGGGAAGCTCCAGCATGACGGGCGGTCCGTCCAGTCGCCGTCAGCTCGATCTGGAGAGCGCCCCTCGGAGGGCGGGACTGATGCGCCGCGCCAGAGATCGGCGAGACGAGAGGACGACGAGGACGAACCGAGTCACTCGGATCGAGACGAGAGCGCGGCTTCACGGTCTATCGACAGTCCGGAGCTGAGTCGGACGCTGCAGGCGCAGATCAGCGAGGCGCTCCAACCAGCCATGGCCGACTTCCGAGAGCAGATGGCCGCTACCGTCCGACATGAGCTCGACGAGACGCTTCGCCGAGATCGCCCACGGGGAGCAGATACGGAGCGGGCCAGGTCGAGCGAACGAACAGAGGAGGATGAGCCATCGGGCCAGGATGCGCCGCGCTCGGAAAACCGCGCGAGCTCCCAGGACTCTGACTCGAAGGACTCCGATCAAACGGAGAAGCGCGACGGCTCGACCATGCGCTCCCTGCTCGGAAAGCCACTCCTTGCGGCGCTGCCGGAGATCCTGGAGCAACAAGGCGAACAGTGGCTGCTAACGCAGTTCGACCGGGGCATCGACCTCCTCTTCTCGGACCTGGCACGTGCGTCCCTCGAGCACGAAGTACAGCGGCTGCTTCAGCACATAGTCAGCATCGGCATCGGCTTCGTCTCGAATCGCGCAACCCGGGAGGAGCTCAGCGCCAGGTCAGAACAGACGGTCGAGCGCCTGGTGGGAACGGCCATCGACAAGCTGTTCTCGGATGACGTGCGCGACGATTTGAAGGCACGCGGACACCAGGCGATCGGATCGCTCCTCCATCCGGACATCAAGTCGATCGTCGAGCAGGCCCAGGAGATGCTGCTCTCGTTGGTCGAGGGCCTGATAGCCGTCGTGCGAGAGTGCTGGGACCAGCTCGTACAGCTCCTCACCAGGGTAGTCCTTGCGCTCGTGCAGCCTCGTCTCACTGGGATCCTCAAGGACACGCTCACATCGCTGGCAACGACGCCAGGGCGCGACCGAGACAAGAAGGAAGCCGATTCCCCGTCGGCTGACGAGCGTGAGGGAGGGAATACAGCTCGGGCGCGGGACAGGCAGGCCGACGAGACGACGGATGACGACGAAGGCGAGCGTGACAGGCCGCGACCACGGGCCAGAGAGCGTGAGGATGACGCGGACGACAACGAACCTGGTGGTGACCGTCGGACTGGTCGGACATCGTCCGGGCGCCCGTCCACCGGGCGGCCAGCCACGGCGCGGCCAGGGTCAGGACGATCCTTCTCAGAGCGGTCGTCTTCGGCGCGATCGTCCAGAACCGCATCACGATGACACAGACTCATGAGACCCACGCTCCCCACCAGTGGAGGTCACGTCGATGCACTCTGAGGCGCACGGCCTCGGTGTTCTGAGCATCTCGAGCATGCTGTCATGAAGATCAGCATCGTGCCCCGAAGCCAGGCCATGGAGCGGATCGTGCCTGGCCAACAGCTAGCAAGTATTTCAGGGAGGGAGCCACCGATGGCCACCAAGCCGAAGCAGTCGTCCAGTGAGTCGCGCGAGCGTCAACGATCGCACGCCTCAGCGCGAGATCAGGAAAAGAAGCCATCCGCGGCGCAGTCGCGCGGCCGAGAGGCAGACGATGCCGATCACGAGACAACTCGTGATGCCCACCGTGAGACTGACGACAAGCGAGAATCGTCCTCGAGCCGAGATCATCGGGAGCACGACACCCGGGCGCGAGCGGAGCATTCCGAGGCTGGTGAGAAGCGCGAGCAGGCGCGGAAGGACGAGCCGGAGGAGCAGACCGGGCACGATGGGACGCGTGCTGCGCACAACGTCAAGGAACGGAGCCCCCAGGTCAATTTCGACCAGATGCTCGAGGATCAGGTCGCCCAGGCGGTCCACCCCATCCTGGAGCAAGTCCAGCGTCAGGTCGCGCACGCTGTCCTGGAGCAGATGGATCAGGTGCTCGATCCGGTGCGACAGCAACTGGAGCAGCAAGTCGACCAGTCGTTGGAGCCGATTCGGGAGCAGTTGCGCCAGCAGGTCGTCCTGGCCCTGGAGCCGGTCCGGCGGGATCTCCTCAAGCAAGTGGACGAGGCGTTGGACCCGATTCGGCAGCAGTTGCAGCAGCAGATCGACGAGGGACTGGAGCCCGTTCGTCAGGAGCTGCGACAGCAGGTGGAGGCGGCGGTCCAATCCTCGCTGAAGTGACATGACAATGGCGCAGGCGACGGAGTGAGGGGTCCGTCCGTCTTCGTTGACGCCCACCAACGTAGATATTGAGTACGGTGCAGTCATGGAATTTCGTGGACGAGATCTGCTGAGCGCTGAAGCACGCTTTCTAGCCGACTACTGCGGCGAGGACGCTGTCCGTCGTTGGCACGCGCGCCTCTCCGACATGGAGCGCGATCAGCTCGCCTCCTCGGTCGCCTTCGTCGAGGAGGTGTGCCGGAGCCTACCCGGAATCGTCCGGCGCCTGTTCCAGATGATGTTTGACACCGTCTCCTCACTGGTACGGTCACTTCTCGACACGCTCGTCGCATGGATCACCGGTGGCGCACCGGGGTCGTTCGGCCGCCAGACAACCTGACCGGTGGCACACGGTGCGACGCGCCGTCCGGGCGCCGGCACTCATCGAGCACGAACCGTACGCGGCATCATCGATGCTTACTCTTCGAAGACGGCGTCGGCACAATTCGGGCCGGCCGGCTTAGACCGGTATGGCCGTACTTCTGGTCTCGCCACTGGCTCGGCCGCCGTCTTATCGATCCAGCAGGAATTCTGGGTGTAAGGGTTAAACACGTAGAGCCTGTCCCCACGCTGGTCGCGCTCCTCAAACACACAGAACTGTGCCGAGGTCTCGCCGAAACTCATCACGCCGGGCTGACCCGTCTGACCGCTCCACATACCGGTGCGCTCACGGTTTCGGAGCCACTGACCAGGCAGAGCTCGCTGCCGGAGTGGCTGCGCCCCGTCGAGCGGTCGGGAGGCCGGCGGTGGCGAGTTGCAGGCGCAACACAGGATCAGGCTCGCGCCCAGCGACGCTGCGATCTGTCGTCTCCTGACTCCTCCATCGACGTGGCGGACATTGCGGACGCCGGTGCGAGAGCGCTTCGGCGATCGTTCACGCTCCCGGCAAGGGCATCGCATGAAGCGAACACATCCCGAGCGCGAAGCCGTACGAGGCAGGGAAGACCGCCGAACGAATGGCTGACGTCCATGAGCCGGGCGTAGAGCCGGAGCGAGCTGCTCCCAGCCTGGAGTCCCACACTCGATTGCCTTCTGCGATTCGTGCGCGATCCGTACGCGACACCCGCAGCGTGCGGCACCCCTCGTGCACATCATCTCCTGTGGTGAGACGAGCGTGGGAAGGCGCCTTTCGATCTCTTTGATCGGCGCAATCGAGGTCGAGTCTCCTCCGTCCGGACGGGCAATGGGCAGCGGATCCGTTGGCCGTTTCGGATCGAGACTACATCGGAGGTAGCCACAATGGCTGGTCTAGGAGACAAGGTCAAAGGCAAGGCGAAGGAGATCAAGGGGAAGGTCACCGACGACAAGAGCACTGAGATGGAAGGCAAGGCTCAGCAGGCGGCGGGCAAGGTGAAGGATGCGGCAGACGACGTAGCCGACGAGATGCGCGACCGTTCGCATGCAGGGAATCGCCACTAATTCCTCGCTCTGACCCAATGACATTACGAGGCCCGCCGAAGCGGGCCTCTACGCGCGAGGCTCCAGCAGTATCAAGACGAATGATTCGAGAGTCTGAGAACGCACAGCAGTATTGGCGACCACACAAGTCTTGACAGGAAAGGGAAGTTCATGCGCAACCTTGTAGCTTCACTCGCATTGACCGCTGCACTTGCGGCACCGTTCGCGGCGGTACCGCTCGATGCTCATGCCCAGCGATCCGTCGCGCAGGATGGGCTCGTCAACGTCTTCGCCGCCGACCTCATTGACGTGGAGAACGTCAACGTAGGAGTGGCGGCCCAGGTCATCGCAGCAGTCTGCCCTGGCATCACGGCGAATGTCACAGCCATCGCGAGCCAGGTCGACCAGAGTGGCACCGCGCAGAACATCGACTGCCCGACGACGGGTGCACCAATTACGATCTCGCAGAACAACCCCGGCGACCGTGGGCGACCTGAGACGCCGCCCGGCCGAGTCACCCAGGATGGTCTGGTCAACGTCTTTGCCGCTGACCTGATCGATGTTCGAGACGTCAATGCGGCCGTCGCCGCCCAGATTGTCGCGAGCGTCTGTCCGGCCGTCACCGCGAACGTTTCGGCAATCGCGACTCAGGTGGATCAGAGTGGCACGGCCCAGGATATCCAGTGTCCGACGACCGGGGCACCGATCACGATCTCGCAGAACAACCCGGGTCGAGGACGCTAACGACGCCGCCAGCTGATGTGCCGTGTGAAGTCCACGGTAACGAGCTGACGTGCACATTGATGGCTGCGATGCTCCATTGTGTCGCTGCCATCCGAGGTTGATGCATGCGGCTACCCCCACTTGAGGAGAGTAGCCGCATGCACAGGCTGATGGCGATCCAGGCGTATGCTCGCGGAGAATAGGTGGCACTGCGTGCCAGGCATCGCACTTCGTCGCCAGGGCTAACCGTGACGGCCCGACTACGGCGTTAGCAGCATCCTGAGGGCGACGAGCTGTGCCTGACCGATCGACCTGCTGACATCGGTGTCCGTCGGCGGCCCGCCTTCGTTCCTGAACGCGTAGCAGTAGCGGCCTCCGGCGAGCGTCGCCTCGATCGTCCGAGGGGCGCGCGTCACCTCGATGTCGATCTCCGGTGGAGAGTCGGTCGCTCGGTACCAGTATGGGGCGAACCGGTACCGCACCGGTAGCGACTCGCCGACGGCTTCCAGGCGTAGGATCAGCATGAGATGTCCCGGAGGAAGCTGAAGGCACGTCACGTTGTCTTCCCCGGGTGTGGCCCAGAACACCGCGTCGATCACGGTGCGCGCGGCCGGTGTCGTCGACGAGGCATCCGAGGGTGTTGGCGCGGCCACCTGGGCCCATGCCGACCGGCTCAGCAGCACGAGCGCGAGCACGCACGCCGCGAGCGTCAATGGTCGCATTGCCAAGTCCCCTACTCCACCCGAGTCTAGACCCGCGCTTCGATCTTGGGAAGCCCGCGCCGTGACGCGTTCGTGATGTCTTTGGGCGGATCTGGTGGCCGTATCGGCGCAGCCGCGGAAGCCCACTCCCAGGTATGCGTCGTGTCGCTTCGGCCGTGCGCTCGAGCTCGTTCCCGAGATCTCGGGATCTGTCCTGGCTGCCTGGTCGGAGCCGATGGCGAACGGTGGCACGGATGGCGCTGGCCTTGTCACCATGCATGGCGCGATGGCATTTCAGGATTGGTCACGTGGCCGTGTGGTGTATGAACCGGCGGAGGCGCCGGTGGACAGCCGGCGAGCCCACCAGGACCGGATCTCCGTTGACCGAGTCAGATGGGTAGATCATGAAAGGCCACACCTGGAGGCCACCGACGCCGCCGTAGGCTCCGACCAGGCTGTCAAAACCCATCACGGCGCCGGTCTCACGATCGACGGCACCGTTGACGACGATGTCGCCGGCGTTGCTGAAGTGCGCCAGTCGACGCAGCAACGTGGGCGTAGCTGGGCTGAAGTCCGCCAGTGGGTCGGCGCCGCCCTCGACGCGTTCGCTGCCATGTCGGGGTACGGTGGGCAGCGTCGGCCCTCATGGGACATGCACGGGCGCCATGATTGGCTGACTTGGCGTCACCGCGGTGCCGACCCATAACCTGAATTGCTTGAGCACGTGAATTCCTCGGACCACGACGAAGCTGCGCCGGGCGCAAGAGCGGATGGCGGATCTGGAGACCTGGTGTCGGAGTGTCGCCGACAGACTCGGACAACTCACTCACGATCAGAAGCGAATGGCACTAGACGCATTGGGCGTTCGGGTCATGGTTTGGCGATCTGACCACTCACCGCGCTATCGAATCGAGGCGAACATCCCGCTGGAAGAACCAGTTGTGTCTAGAACTGGTCGAAATTCTTGCCCAGGATGACGCCGCCGTCCTTCGCCAGTTGCATATCACGCGCACTGACGTCGTTCATGATGGTGTAGCCGGCGACGTACGAGAGGGCGTCCTCGCGCGAGACGGCCTTCGCGGTCTTGCCGATGACGACGGCGAGCTCGACCTCGTAGTCGAGCTGCTCGGTGGTGGCCGGCTTGACGATCGGGTCGCCGGGGCCGATGACGGCTGACGGCGCTTTCAGGAAGATGCTCGGGCGGGGCGGCAAGGCCCGGCCGGCTTCGGCCGCGTGGTCGGCGTAGTTGACGCCGATGCAGACGATCTTCGGGGGGCGGGGGATCGGGGCCAGCAGCCTGACGTCCGCCAGCGGGGTAGCTCTCGCGCGGGTTGCGCCCTCGCGGACCCGGTCCAACACGCTCTGCCCGCCCTGGATCAGCCCCAGCACATCTATTGGCAACGGCCCAACCAGACGACTCACGTCGATCACGCCGTCCTCGACGAGCACGCCGGCACGCGCCGCGCGGGGAGCTTCGTGCTTGCCACGATAAGTTACCAATCGCATGGGAGCCTCCTGGGAGCATCGTCGGTCCAGCCTGCCACCTGACAGGTCGCGAGATTATGCTTCCTCTCAGGCTCGCCACTGTCGGCGGGCGACGCCGAATCGAGGAGGCTCAGCAGCATGTACGACCTGGCAATCGTGGGCGGCGGGACGGCCGGCGCCAGCGCGGCGACGTTCACCGGGCGGGCCGGGCTCCAGACCGTGGTCATCGACGGCGACAAGGGCATGACGCGGCGGGCGATGCTCTACAACCACCTGGGGTTCCCGGAGGGGATCACCGGCCCGGAGCTGGTGGACAAAGGCCAGGAGCAGGCGGAGAAGGCCGGGGCCACCTGGATGAAGGCCGACGTCACCGGCCTGGAGAAGCGCGACGACGGCTTCGTGTTGACGACCGAGGGCGGGGAGACCGTCGAGGCCCGCGAGGTGCTGCTGACGCTCGGGGGAAATTTGGCGCTCGCGAAGGCCGCTGGCATCGAGACGAAAGCTGGCACCGAGCCGCGGATCGCGGAGGTGATCGCGGTGGACGGCGAGGGCCGCGCGAGCGTGCCGGGCGTCTGGGCGGCCGGCGTGGTGGCTGGACAGAGCGTCCACACCATCATCACAGCCGGCGACGGCGCGCGCGTGGCGGTCAACATCATCAGTGGCCAGAAGGGGCAGCGCTGGGTGGACCACGACCGGATGCCGTGACTGGCTCGGAGGCGGGCGGGCGGCGAACGCGCCGGCGCCCGGGTGTGCGTCAGTGCTTTGGGGGCGCGATGAATCGCGCCCGTACAAGGGATGCTGCCTTGTACGGGCGCGATTCATCGCGCCCCGGTGCCCGCCTCCGTCGCTATCCTGAGTGCGATCCGAGTACAGTTGGGGAGCCCGGTACCGTTGGGGCGGCAGTCCAGCTCTCGACGTGTCGGCGGCGCGGCCGAGCGACGGCGCATGGTGGCGCGCGGAGGAGGCGATTTGATGTGCGGCATCCACGGCCACGGCCACGACCATGACCACGAGGACGACCACGACCGGCTGCTCGACCACCGCGACTGCCACGGGCACGGCCAGCAGGGCCGGCCGCTCCGGATCGGGATTGGCGGTCCGGTCGGCTCCGGCAAGACGGCGCTGGTGGAGCAGCTGGTGCCGAGGCTGCTGGCGCACGGCCTGGAGACCATCGTGGTCACCAACGACATCGTGACGACCGAGGATGCCGAGCACGTCCGGCGGACGCTGACCGGCATCCTGGAGCCGGAGCGGGTCGTCGGCGTGGAGACCGGCACCTGCCCGCACACCGCCGTCCGCGAAGACCCGACGATGAACCTGGCCGCCCTCGAAGAGCTGGGGGCGCGCTTCCCGACCGCCCGGGTGGCGCTGGTGGAGAGCGGCGGCGACAACCTGACGCTGACGTTCAGCCGCCGGCTGGTGGACTACTCCATCTACGTGATCGACGTGGCGGGCGGCGACAAGATCCCGCGCAAGCGCGGCCCGGGCCTGATCCGCAGTGACCTGCTGGTCATCAACAAGACCGATCTCGCGCCGTACGTGGGGGCCAGCCTGGAGGTGATGGCGCGCGACTCCACGATTCAGCGGGAGGGCCGGCCGTTCCTCTTCACCAACTGTCGCGACGGCGAAGGGATCGACGCCGTGATGGAGGCGATCCTGGCGCGGGTGGCCGTACCGGCCTGATGCTGTATGCCAGGCATCGGGCGACGGCGGGCGCTGATGCTCGGGGCAGCGGGGCTGCTGCCCCTGAGCGCGGCCGGGTACGGGGCCGGACGGCTGCTGGAGACCATGATGACGGGTGACGCACAGACCGGGCGGGCGTGGGCGAGCGACGCTGCGAGCGGCCGCCTCTCGGCGCGGCCCGGCTCGCCGACTGATGCCAGTGCCACGGGCGAGGCCGGACCGACCGGCCTCCAGCCGTTGGGGCTGGGCGACCAGCGCGACGGCCTGCTCTACGTGCCGACCGGCTACCGCCCGGACCGACCGGCGCCGCTGGTGCTGACGCTGCACGGCGCCGGTCGAGATGCCCGGCGCGGCATCGAGCCGCTGCTCGGGCTGGCCGATGCGTTCGGGCTGCTCCTGCTGGCGGTGGACTCGCGCGGGCGCACCTGGGACGTGGTGCTGGGCGGCTACGGGCCGGACGTAGCGTTCCTGGATCGGGCGCTGGCCCAGACGTTCGCGCGGTACGCCGTGGACGCCTCGCGCGTGGCGGTTGAGGGGTTCTCGGACGGAGCGTCGTACGCGCTCTCGATCGGCATCGCCAACGGCGACCTGTTCAGCCACATCCTCGGGTTCTCGCCGGGCTTCGCGGCGCCCGAGGCCCGGGCGGGGCAGCCGCGCGTGTTCGTGTCGCACGGGACCGGCGACCAGATCCTGCCGATCGACCGGTGCAGCCGGGTCCTGGTGCCGATGATGCGGCAGGCCGGCTACGACGTGACGTACCGCGAGTTCGACGGCCCGCATGTCGTCCCGCCGGAGATCGTGCAGGAGGCGCTGGCGTGGTTCACGGGGGCGCCGCCCGCAGACGCCACGCGCGGCTGACCGTTAGTCCCCGCCGACCTGGCGGGGTCGCCCGGTCTGGCACGTCCCCGGGGGTGAAGCGGTGGTGACGGTCAGACCGGAGTGGGCGTTGGTGCGCAGTGCACGCCCCCGGCGACGTGCCCCTTGACGTCAGCAGGCTGAGTGACGATGATGCGACGAGAAATCCAAGATGGATCCCGTGCGGACAGTCTATCGATCGTCGCTGGAGGGATGTGCATGAGATCGGCTACTGGCTCTCGCTTCGGATCGCGATCTGCGCACAGTATCGGCGTCGCCCTGTTGCTCTGGATGCTCGCCGTACCCTCGGTCCTGGCGGATCACATCCCCGGCGCGACCTACACCGGACAGACGTCTGCCGGCGGCTCGGTGTCGCTGACGCTGACGCCGGATGGCAATGGCATCGCCAGCTTCTCCGTGAAGCAGATCAGGAGCCAGAACTGCCCGAATACGACGCTGTCTTTGGAGGAGACCAGCTATCAGCCCGCTGGTCTGATGCCGATTCAAGATCACCGCTTCAGCAAGACCTCGGATGGCTCGACATTCGAGGGGGCGTTCCCAGGCGCGCAGCGGGCAGAAGGGACCGTCCGCTGGAGCTCTAGCAGTGGCCGTGACGCCGGCGGGCGGCCCTGCGAGACTGGCCCGCTGTCCTGGGCGGCGATGACCGATGCGCAGGCCGTCACCACACCACTCGCTCCATTCTGCGAGGGCGCCGCGACGCCAGCCTTCGAGGGTCAGCTCGCGCTGCTCAAGGCCCGCCTCGCGGCGACGATGGGCGAGCCGGCCGAGTGCGCACACCTGGACGCGTCGTCTGGCGACACCGTCCAGGCCACGACGACCGGCCTGGCCTACGTCCGGACGGCAACCTCGACCCCAACATTCACCGACGGTGCTCACCGTTGGGCCTTGACGCCGGCCGGCCTGGTCACCTGGGATGGCGAGGCCCTCGATCCACCCGCCGATGCGACGGCGGTCGCCGACCCGTCAGCAGCTCAGCCGACAGCCGTCGTCCTGGCTCCGCCACCATCAGATCCGCAGTCCGGGCCGGCGGTCGTCGTGACCCCACCGGCCGGTGCGCGGAACACGGCGCCGCCTCAGCAACCGGCCGCGCCCCAGCAACCGGCCGTGCCTCAGCCAACGGCGGTCGGCCTCGCGCCGACGCCGGTGCCTCCGCCCCCGGCTCCGACGACCGCCTCGCCGTGGCGAGCGCGCGTCCTGAGTGCACATGCCACCAATCAGGTACGCATTTCGGGCCTGGGGCAGACGAGCGCATCGGCACAGCCGGGCTACACGATCCTCCTGGTTGACGCCGAGCTGTCGTACAGCGGCACGGAGCCCAACGGCATGGTTTCCACTTTGAAAGCGAAGCTGATGTTGCCGTCTGGCGCGGTACAGGAGGCGGACGGGCTCGGCCCGGTCGGTGGTGCGATGAACTGCATGCGGTGTGTCTCGTTCCAGGCCCTCTCGCGGGGCGCCACGGGAACGTACAGCTTTGCGTATCCCATTCCCGTCTCGGCACTTGCCGGCCCGCTGGCGTTCCTCTTCGAGGATCTGCCACCGATTCCGTTCACGGTCTCGTAGCCGGTCCCGACATCATGGGCGATTGGGGGACCTTCGTGCGATCGCGTACCTGCGCTGTCCACGCACTGGGCGTCGCGACGGCGCCCCAGCCACCGCGGCCTCCGCAAGCACAGCCTCCGCGGCCGCAGCAGCCGACTGCCACCCCGGTGCCGCCGACGCGGGTGCCTCGAACCCGACCGACGTGCACCTCAGGCGGCGGCGTGATAAGCTCGAAGCCGGTGGACGCAGTCGCCTGATTCCACACGATCCGCGGCGCCGGCAACCGCCTGCGCCGCCAGCCCTGACGGGATGCCGTCCTTCTCACATCTCCCGATTGGCCTGCACATGGCGCTCTGGTCCGCGATGCTGCGCGTCGCGCTGACCGGAGCGAGTGGTGTCTGCCTGCTCTCCGCGTTGGACGACGTGGCCCAGGATCGGATCGACGCGGCGCCGAGCCAGTCACGTGTCTGAGCGGCAGCTGACGCTGGAATCTGGCCGGCAGCCGGCGGGCGCGCTGGCGGCCTCCCCAGAGACGCCGCGCCTGGGGCTGGGCCGGCTGAGCGCCTACAGCGCCTTCGCGGGGCTGGCGATTGGCGCGTTCGCGGGGCCGCTGGACGGCAGCATGGTCAACTCGATGCTGCCGGTCCTGACCCGCGAGCTGGGCGTGGACATCTCGACGACGAACTGGCTGCTCACGATCTACATGCTGATCCAGACCGGCATGATGCTGACGTTCGGGCGGCTGGGCGACCTGCACGGCCACAAGCTGGTGTACTGCGGCGGGTTGGCGGTGTTCATCGTCGGGTCGGCGCTCTGCACGATGACGTCCACGGCGGGGCTGCTGATCGCGGCTCGAGCGGTGACAGCGCTCGGCTCGGCGGCGATCTGGGCGAACTCGGCGGCGATCCTGACGCACTCGTTCCCCGCCGGCCAGCGAGGCCGGGCGCTCGGGCTCCAGTCGATGATGGTGCAGCTGGGGAACTCGTGCGGGCCGCCGCTGAGCGGGCTGATCGCGGGGTACCTGGGCTGGCGCGCGATCTTCTGGGTCAGCATCCCGGTGACCCTGGTGGCGCTGGCGTTGAGTGTCAAGTTCATCCAGCGGGACGAGCCGGCCGGGCGTGGCGAGCGGTTCGACCTGGGTGGCGCCGCGATCTACGTGCTCGGGCTGATGTCGGTGCTGGTGGCGCTGAATCAAGGGCACGCCTGGGGCTGGGCGTCGATCCCGGTGATCGGGTTCATCGCGTTAGGAGCGGTGCTGCTGGCCGGGTTCGTCTTCCTGGAGCCGCGCCTGCGGTACCCGATGCTGAACCTGAGCCTGTTCCGCGAGCGGTCATTCTCAGCGGCGATCTTGAGCGGGGTGCTGAACTTCATCAGCACCAGCTCGATCGTGTTCCTGATGCCGCTCTACTTGATCCTGGGTCGGGGCATGGCGCCGTCTGAGGCGGGTGTAGTGCTGATCACGCAGCCGCTGGTGATGGCCTCGATCACGATCTTGAGCGGCTCGCTCTCGGACAAGATCGGCTCCCGCATCCCGGCGACCATCGGGATGACGCTCCTCTCGACGGGGCTGTTCCTGCTCTCGCGGCTGGGCGCCGAGACGCCGTTGCCGTGGGTGGTGGCGGCGCAGATCACGGTGGGCGTGGGGATCGGGATGTTCGGCTCGCCGAACAGCAGCGCGGTGATGGGGGCGGTGCCGGGCTCGCAGCGGGGGATCGCCGCCGCGATCCTCTCGACGGCGCGGACGCTGGGCAACACACTGGGCCTCGGACTGGCGGGGGCGATCTTCACGACGGCATTAGCTGGCGCGGAGCTGACGGAGTCCACGTATGTGGTACACGCGGTGAGCGTGGGCTTCGCGACGGCCAGCGCCATGGCGCTGCTGGGCGCGCTGATCTCGGCGACGCGGCCGGCGAAGCGGGAGACGTGAGGGGCGAGGGGCGAGGGGCGAGTGATAGTCCTCTCGCCCCTCGCCCCTCGCTACTCGCCGGGCTCCAGCGACTGCTTGGACTCCGCGTCGGCAAGGATCTTGTCCCAGGCGTAGAGCATCGGGTGGAGCCGCTGCTCGGCCCAGGCGGCGGTCTGGTCGGCGTAGTGGGGGCTGCCGGGGTGGCCGGAGGCGCCGAGCGGGCTGGTCCAGCCGCAGTTGTCCCAGTTGGAGAGGTCGAAACAGTAGCGGGTCACCGAGCTGGAGCTGAGGGTGAAGTCGTGCCCGTCCGCACAGGCGAACGCGGCGGCCTGGGGCGTGTCGCCATCGCCGCCGACGCCGACCGAGGGCGGGTCTAACAGCTCGGCGAGATCGGGGAAGGAGGCCGAGAGCGGGTGGCGCGGCCCGGTGCGGTGGATGCGGTCCCAGCGCCAGGTGGACTGGTCCGCCCCGAGGGTGTCCGTGAGCCAGACGGCGGCGTTCGCGAGCGCCTGCGCCCCGACCAACTCCCAGCTCTGGCCGGGCGGGAGGATGCTGGCGTCGCGGGCCTTCAGCAGGCCGTAGATCACGTTGCGGAGGCGCTGGGCGAGCGGCATCGGCAGGTTCGGCTGGATGTCGTACTGGCCGGCGGCAGCTGCCAGCGGCTCGAAGAGCGGACCGGCCAGCACGATGGACGAGACCTGCTCGCGCATGACGGCGTAGATGGCGGCGGCGACACTGTCCGGGGCCATCGTGTTGTCCCAGGCCAGGAGGCGGTCGCGGGCCTCGGTGGAGGCAGCGTCCAACGGGGTGAGGGCGCGGGCCAGCTCGACGAACGCGGCGCTCGGGATCGAGACCTTGTCGGCGTGGATGGTCGGCATGTCGGCGGGGGTGGCGTTGGTCAGGGCGCGCAGGCGGGTGTTGATGCGGGACGCTCGGTACGGCGGCGAGAAGTCGGCGGAGATGTAGTGCGGGAACTCCTTGGGGACGATCCGCTGGTTCGCCGTCGCGATGAAACCCTGCTCGGGGTTGCGGACTCTCGGCATCTCCTCGAAGGGGACGGTGCCGGTCCACTCGTGCTCGCCGGTCCAGCCGGGGACGGGCAGCCATGCGTTGGCGTTCTGGCCGGGGCGGGTCGGGATCTGGCCTCGCGTGAGATACCCGATGGTGCCGCTCGTGTCGGCCATGACGAAGTTGTTGTCGGGATCGACCCAGGGACGCTTCGCCTCGTCCAGCTCGGCGACGGTGGTGGCGCGGAGCATCGGCAGGAGAGACTCGAAGGTGTGGTTCGGCTCGGTGACGGCGGGGTAGGCCAGGGCGAGGGCGTAGCCAGAAGAGGGGTCGCCGACGACGATCGGGCCGTGGCGGGTGACGGTAACCTGGACGTCCACAGGGGCGCCGTCTCTGACGGAGATCGTCTCGGTGTGCGAGTCGGCCTGGAGCCACTCGCCCTTGTACTCGTAGTGGAGCGAACCATTCCTGGCTGAGAGCTTCTCGACGAAGAAGTCGCGAGAGTCGCTGCCGGCGGTGGTGACGCCCCAGGCGACGTGCTGGTTGTGCCCGAAGTGGGTGATGCTGGGCGTGCCGACGAACGAGTAGCCGATGGCGTCAAACTCGGGGCAGGTCAGGTGGTTCTGGTAGTAGACGTTCGGGACGTCGATGGCGCGGTGGGGGTCGCCGGCCAGGAGCGGCTTGCCAGAGGCGGTGCGGCTGCCGTGGATGACCCAGTTGTTGCTGCCGCCATCGACGTCGTGGAGGGCGAGAACCATGCTCTGGAGGAAGTCGCCCTCGCCGATGCCGTCTGGGAGGTCTCGAAAGGTGACGCCGGGCGGCACGACGACGGGCATCTCTTCGCCGGAGCTGGCGCGGAGCTTGTCGATCCACTCCGCGCCCAGGGTCTTGAGGATGCGGAGTCGCCAGAGCTTGTTGCCGAACGAGCCCATCAGGCCGTGGCGGACCTTGAAGACGGCGAGCGAGTGCCAGGGCTCCCACGGCTCGGGGGTGGCCTCCAGCAGGCGGTACTCGATGGGGAGGACGGGGGTACCCTGGATGAAGGCGTTGATGCCGGCGGTGTAGGCGTCGAGCATGGCACGGGTCTCGTCGTTCAGGACGCCGTAGTCGCGCTGGGAGCTGGTGGCGAGGCCGGCCTGCCGCATCAGGCGGTCTTGATCGACGCCACTTTGCCCGACGTACTCGGCCCAGCGGCCGGTGGCGCGGCGGCGGTCATACTCCATGTGCCAGAGGCGGTCCTGGGCGTGGACGTAGCCCTGGGCCATGAAGGCATCGTGGGTCGTGGTGGCCTTGATGTGGGGGATGCCGAGGCTGTCGCGCACCACCTGAACGGGGCCGTCGAGGCCGGGCAGGCGGACCGTCCCGTCTAACTGGGGGATGGTCTCGCGGAGGGTGTCAGGGGTGACGCGGACGGTGGTAGCCACGGCGTGTCCTCCAGGTCAGGCTTTGGAGCGATCATAGCCCGGAGCCGTACCTCGGGAGAAAGCCCGACCCCAGGGCAAGCGCGTGCAGTTTCGTCAAGTAGGGATACTGTCTTCCCCTCGCGCGGAGCGGTGCCGTTCTCCGCCCGATCCATGACAGTTTGAGCGCCTGAGTGCACCTGCGATGGCCCTGGTCATGACCGTCCGATCCTTGACCCTGGTCAAACACGGCTGGTAGACTGCCCCAGTGCCTCGACGCCGTGGCTGCGCTTTCGCTTGCCCGGCTGTCGTTTCGCCGGCCCGTTGGGGGTGGACCGGATGCTTCACCCGTTCCTGGACGGATCGCTCGGCCGCGCGCCCGCCGATACTCGTGCGTGTCGCCTGACTGGATGACGTGAATCGTGCCGATCCGTGACCTCTTCCGACGCGAGCATCGCGACGACAGCTCCCAGCCCGGCCAGGCCGTTCCTGGAGCTGTCGAGTCGAGTGACGCCGCGCCGCGCCCAGCAGCCCCCGCCGACGCGCCCGACACCCCGCCTCCGCCTCCCCCACGCTCGCGGTTCTCGCCACGCGCCTGGATCGGCCAGCGCAACGTCCCGGCCAACCTCTGGGTCCGCTGTGGCAACGAGCGCTGCAAAGAGCTGATCTACATCCGTGAATTCGAGAAGAACCTGCGGGTCTGCCAGAAGTGTCAGCACCATGGCCGCCTCTCCGCCGCCGAGCGGATCGCGATGCTGCTGGACGAAGGCACCTTCCAGGAAGAGGATCACGGCTTGCGGGCCGGCGATCCGCTCGGGTTCGTCAGCGCCGGCCAGCGCTATCCGGATCGCGTCGCCGAAGTCCAGACCCGGACCGGCCTGAACGACGCCGTCACCTGCGGCACCGGCGCCATCGAAGGCGCGCCCGTCCGCGTGGCCGTCGCGGACTTCAGCTTCATGGGCGCCAGCATGGGCTCGGTCGTCGGCGAGAAGATCGCGCGGGGCATCGAGCGCTCTATCGAGGACCGCGTCCCGTTCATGGCCGTCTGCTCCTCGGGCGGCGCCCGCATGCACGAGGGCATCTACTCCCTGATGCAGATGGCGAAGACCTCCGCCGCCCTCGCGCGCCTCTCCGATGCCGGCGTCCCCTTCATCTGCCTGCTGACCGATCCCACCACCGGCGGTGTCACCGCCAGCTTCGCCGGCCTCGGGGACGTGATGATCGCCGAGCCGGGCGCCCTCGTCGGGTTCGCCGGCCCGCGCGTCATCGAGCAGATCACCAAGCAGAAGCTCCCACCCGGCACCCAGCGCGCCGAGTTCCAGCTCGAGCATGGCATGATCGACGTCGTCGTCCACCGGCGTGACCTCCGGATGACGATCGGCCGCCTGCTTCGGCTCTACACCGGCCAGCCCTCCGCTGTCGGCTGGAAAGGGGCCTGACCCTGGCTAGCACCGAGGAGCGTCTCACGGACCGAGATCCCCTGGCCCAGTCAGACGGCCCGGCCCGCCTCGCGCCGGCCGACAGCCCGTCCGGGTCTGCCGGCCTGACCGCCTGGCAGCGGGTTCAGCTCGCCCGCCACCCGCAACGGCCCTACACGCTGGACTACATCGGCGCCATCTTCGAGGAGCACGTCGAGCTGCACGGCGACCGCCTCTTCGCGGACGACGCCGCGCTCGTCGCCGGCCCGGCCCGCCTCGACGGCCGCCCGGTCATGGTCATCGGCCACCAGAAGGGGCGTGACGCTCGCGAGAACGCCCACCGCCGCTTCGGGATGCCCCAACCCGAGGGGTACCGTAAGGCGCTCCGCCTGATGAAGCAGGCCGAGAAGTTCAAGCTCCCGGTCATCACCCTGGTGGACACCCCCGGCGCCGACCCGACCCTTCCTTCGGAGGAGCGCGGGCAGGCCCTGGCCATCGCCACCAACCTGTTCGAGATGGCTCGGCTGCGCACGCCGGTCATCACCGCCGTCATCGGCGAGGGTGGCAGTGGCGGCGCCCTCGCGATCGCCGTGGCGGACCGCGTCCTGATGCTGGAGAACGCGGTCTACTCCGTCGTCTCACCAGAGGGGTGCGCGTCGATCCTCTGGAACGACGCCGGCCTGGTCGCGGAGGCCGCGACCGCCATGAAGATCACCGCCGAGGATGTCTGGCGGTTCGGCATCGCCGACCAGATCGTCCCCGAGCCGCCCGGCGGCGCTCACACCGATCCCGTTGCCGCTGCCGCCGCGCTCGGCGAGGCGTTTCGTGCAACTCTCGCCGAGCTTGACCGTTTGTACGGTTGCGGCGAAGCGCTCGACGCTGATCGCCTGCTTCACGATCGATTCGTGAAGTATCGACGCATCGGAGTCTTCGACGAGGCCTGAACTATGACCCGTCTATCGATTGCCGGCTGGCGACTTGCGCTGGTGCTGGTCGTCCTGACCCTTGTGGTCGGGCCGGTCACACCGTCGTCCGCCCTCTTCTCGACGCCCGTCGCCTTCGCCGACGACCTCTCGGCCGACCCGAAGGCCGTCTCGCCCACCGCCTCGGACCTCCGGGCCGGGTTCCAGCTCGTCCCCGACAAGAGCGAGCAGCGCGAGCCGGTCCCCGGGATCATCGTGTACGAGGCCGACTTCACCCGCGACCAGACTAAAGAGAACTTCGCCAACGGGCCGATCGAGATCAAGAGCCTGGTGGCGAAGACGGCCAATCAGCAGCAAGCCTCCGAGCAGTTCACGTCCTCGCGGCAGGCGCTGACCACCGCCTCGCCAGCCTGGGTCGAGTCGCGCGTGGCGAAGCTCGGCGACGAGTCGACCGGGCTGACGATGGAAGGCACCTCCAGCGAGGGGCCAGCCGTCGCGCACCTGTTCCTGTTCCGCAAGGGCGCGATGGTGGTCGGCATCACGGTCGCCGGCCTGACCAAGCCGACCCGCATGTCCGAGGCCGAGGCGATCGCCGCCATCGTCCTAAGAAAGATCGACCCGAGCTATCGCAGCCAGACCGGTCCGAAGCAGTCTCGCCAGTTGAACACCCAGCGTCCGTCCTCCAATGCCGTCGGGGCTGGCAACAGCGGGAGCGGCAGCGGCTCGACGCCCACGAGCAGCTCGACCGGGTCGTCCAGCATCGGGAGCGGCGGCCCACGCGTCAAGGTCGCCAACACCGGCGGCGTCGGGGTGCGGCTGCGCGTCGAGCCGTCGTTGAAGGCCCAGATCGCGGCCCGCCTCGCCGAGGGCACCATCCTCGAAGTCGTGGGGGAGGACCGCACGGCGGACGGCTACACCTGGAAGAACGTCCGCGCCCCTGGTGACGGTCGTGGCTGGGTCGCCGCCAACTACGTCGTCGCGGTCGCCGGGACCGGCACCACGCAGCCGGCCTCCTCCACCCAGACTACCCCCTCGTCAACGCCGTCTACCTCCACGGGCTCCTCGGGCTCGTCCGGGTCGTCGTCCACGTCCAGCGAAGTCCTGAAGGTGGACGTCAACGTGAAGCTGGCCAAAGTCAAGTCTGGCCAGGAGCAGACTGTCGAGATCGTCGTCACCAAGAACGGCCAGCCCGTCTCGGGCGCACAGGTCACCGTCAAGACCAGCCCGACCGGCGAGACCCCCTCGGCCTCGGCGACGGACCGAAACGGCAAGACTACCGTCACCTGGAAGCCGACCGGCTCGCCCGGGTTCATCGGGGTGGGCGTCAGCGCTCTCGCCAACGACGGCAGCGCTGGCGTCGGCGGCGCCTCGTTCGAGATCACGAACTAAGGCGCCCGTTCCGGCCCGATCTCACGAAGCCCTCGCCAGCACGGCGAGGGCTTCGTCCTTGCGAGCGTGGCGGGCCGAGGCTGTGCCTCGCCGGCTGATTGTTGGAAGCTGACCGTCGTTCGCGCCTATCCTGCCTGTGGCTCACACTCGCCCGAGCACAGCAGAAGGGGATCGCCATGCGCAAGATCGTCGACACGATCCTGCCGACGACGATGGTCGGCTCGTACCCACGGCCGCACTGGTTCACGCATCAGCTGGATGGCCGCGACGTCCGCGTCGCCTTCAAGAACGTCGGTCACGCCGAAGCGTTTGCCGATGCCACCCATGCCGCCATCCACGATCAGGAAGAGGCCGGCCTGGACATCATCACCGACGGCCAGATGTGCTTCGACGACTATGTGGGCGTGATCGGGTCGTTCTGCTGGTACATGTACGAGCGAATCGGGGGCTTCGACCCGGCCAAGGAGGAGCACCCCTCGGCGGTCGGCGCCGCCACGATGACCAAGGAGGTCGCGCTGCTCTCGGACTGGGGCGGCGTGATCAACAACGGCCCGGTCAGCCACGGCCCGATTCGGCTGGTGGACCTGTACAAGATCGCCGCCCGCTACGCCACGAAGCCGCTCAAGGTCTCGGTGGGCGCCGGCCCCGTCAACCTGGCCTGGCACGTCTACTTCCAGCACTACAAAGACCCACGCGATCTGTCGTACGCGCTGGCCCCGATCTTCAACAAGGAGATGAAGGATCTCGTGGCGGCTGGGGCCACCTTCCTCCAGTTCGAGGATCTCGGCTCCTGGCTGCCGTTGTTCACCCAGAACGAGGACGACTACACCTGGATCGCCGACGTCCTCCAGCAGTGCTTCGACGGCGTGGACGCCAAGATCGCCTGGCACTTTTGCTACGGCAACGCCTGGGGCAATCGGCTCTCCGGCATCTTCCCGGCTGGTTACGAGACCGTGCTGCCCTACTTCTACGACCTGCCGATCGACCAGTTCGTGCTCGACTTCGCGAACCGCGACATGATCGACGTGGACGCGCTGAAGTCGCTGCCGAAGGACAAGGAAGTCGCCGTCGGCGTGGTGGACGTGCGGACCAGCATGGTCGAGACGCCCGAGGAGATCGCCGACCGGATCCGGAAGGTGATCGCGGTCGTTCCGGCCGAGCGGGTCTACCTGACGACGGACTGCGGCATGAAGCCGCTGGCGCGGATGGTGGCCCAGATGAAGCTGAAGGCGCTGGCGGCCGGCGCCGCGATCGTCCGCAAGGAGCTGGCCGGCTAGACCGAGTCGTCTCTCCCAACCTGCCCCCACACGAACTAGGTGCAGAAGACCGCTGGGCACCCGACTCATGAGGGTGTGCGTCAGAGTCTTGTGCCCAGCCAGATCTGGGGGCGCGATGAATCGGGGCGCGATGAATCGCGCCCGTACCAGGGACGCTGCCTTGTACGGGCGCGATTCATCGCGCCCCCGCGCCCCCAAAGGCATAGTCAGCTCAAGATATAGTAGATTATCCTAATCTGCCTTAGCTTGTGATGACGGTGTTCCTGAACCGAGCGACCGAGCTTGCGTGGCTTGCCGATAGCTGGGGCTCCGGCAGAGCGGAGCTGCGCATCCTCTATGGTCGGCGTCGGGTCGGCAAGTCGGCGCTGCTCGACGAGTTTGCCGCCGGCAAGCGCCACGTGCTCTACCAGGCCGTGGAGGGCACCATCGCGGATCAACTGCGAGACCTGACCGAGGCGATTCTGACCTGCCAGGACGATCCGGTCCTGCGCGCGGCGCCACTTGCGAACTGGGACGCAGCTTTCGCCTACCTGGCCCGGATGGCGGCCGAGCGCCCGCTCCTGGTCATCTTTGACGAGTACCAGTACGCCGCCGAAGCCGATGTGACGCTTGCCAGCCGACTCCAACGCTGGTGGTCTCGCCAGGCCGTCCATCTGCCGATCTACCTCGTGCTGTGCGGTAGCTACGTGCGCTTCTTCGTCAAGAACGTCTTGACCGGCCCGGCCTATGGGAGAAACACCGGCGCGCTCCAGCTCAAGCCACTCTCGTATCGTGACGCGGCCCTCTTCTTTCCATCCTGGTCTCGTGAGGATCAGATCCGCGCCTACGCCGTGGTCGGCGGTGTCCCGCACTACCTGCTCCAGTTCGATCCGAGCCGGCCACTCACCTGGAACATCCAGCAGAACGTCCTGCGCCGGGGAGCGGTGCTCTACCAGGACGCCGAGCTCCTGGTTCGCGAGGAGCTGCGTGAGCCGCGCGTCTACTTCTCGATGCTGCGCGCCATCAGTGGCGGCGCGACACGCCAGAGCCAGATCGCCACGCACGTTCAGGGCGCCGCCAGCGGAAGCAATCTGGCGTCCTATCTCGCCACGCTCCAGGAGCTCGGCTTGACCGAGTACCGCCGGCCAGTCGTCGGAGAGAGCGTCCGACGCGGGATCTGGACCATCGCCGATCCGTACCTGCGCTTCTGGTTCCGCTTCGTCCTGCCCAATCAGGCGCAACTGGAGCATGGCGGCAGCGCCGAGCGCGTCTACCAGACCGTCGTCGGGCCAGCGTTGGACCACTTCGTCGCAAAGCCCGTCTTTGAAGACGTCTGCCGCGCCTGGGTTCTCGACCGGGTCAACCGGGGCGAGTGGCTCGGCGTCGACCGGGTCGGAGCGTGGTGGGGACCGATCCCCGATCCACAGCCCGGCGAGCCACGTCGTCAGACCGAGGGCGAGATCGAGGTTGTCGGGGCGGCCGGCAAGCGCGTCATCCTGGCCGGCGAGGTGAAGTGGACCGTCGAGCGGGTCGGTTTCGGTGTCCTGAACCATCTGCGGCAGGTCGTGCGGCACGTTCCTGGCGCCGATGACCGGACCGAGCTCGTGCTGTTCGGGCGGTCGTTCGAGCCGCGCCTCGTGGATGCTGCCGACCGGGAGCGCGTCCGCCTCGTCTCCCTCGACGACCTGTACGCTTGATCCATCCTCGCACGACGGTCACACGGGTGCTGATGCACGGGGTGGCTCTGTTGCCAGCAAACTGCCTATTCTCCCCTCTCCGCGACGGAAAAGGGGTTGGTGGGTGAGGTAGCCTACCCCCGCACCCCGGCCGTCCGGGCCAGCCGCTCGGCGGCCTGCTGCGCCCGCTCCAGCAGCTCGGCCTCGTTCGCCGTCACGATCTCGCCGTCCTCCAGCACCACCCGGCCAGCTGCCACTGTGGTGACCACGTTCTGCTCGCCACCGGTGTAGACCAGCGTCGAGATCGGGTCGTGCAGCGGGGTGGATTTCGGGCGGCGCGGATCGAACAGGAAGAAGTCGGCCTGCATCCCCGGCGCCAGGTAGCCCAGGTCCGCGCGGTGCAGCGCGTCCGCCCCGCCGACCGTCGCCATCCGCAGGATCTCGGGGGCGGTCACCACCGTCGAGTCTTTGTGGGCCACCTTCTGGAGCAGCGCCCCGAACTTCAGCGCCTCGATCATGTCCTGGCTGTTGTTGCTGGCCGCGCCGTCCGTCGCCAGCGAGAGGCGTACACCCGCCTCGCGCATCTTCACGATCGGCGGGACGCCACTGCCCAGGTACATGTTCGAGATCGGATTGTACGAGACCGCGCACCGGTGCCGCGCCAGGATCTTGATGTCCTCGTCGTCGTTCCAGACGCCGTGCGCGTGCAGCACGTCGTCCTGCAAGAAGCCGAGTGACGCCAGCAGCGGCACCGAGCGCATCCCGAACCGCCGAACGCTCTCCTCGCTGTCGAACGCGACCTCGTTCATGTGAATGGTGATGAGCAGGCCGAGTCGGTCCGCGAACGCCCGCACCTGCTTCAGCCCGTCGACGGTCATCCCCCAGACCGTCCCGGGGGCAACCCAGACCCGATCCCGGCCGTGCCGCTCCAGCAGGCTCTCGATGTGCGCCAGCTGCTGGTCCAGCGTCAGGTCCGCCGCGTAGCCGGCCGTCGTCGTCGCCACGTTGTCGCGGACTGTCCGCGCCATCACCAGCGAGCCGCCGATCTCCTCGAAGGCGCGGATCGTCTCGTCGTACAGGGAGAGGCGCGGGAAGTGGTGCATGAAGTCGAGCATCGTGGTGCAGCCGCTTCTCGCTGACTCCAGCGCCCCCAACGCCGAGGCCAGGTACGCCTGCTCGTCGTCGAGCACTGGCATGGTCGGGACGAGCAGCGTCCTGATCCAGTCGATCAGGCCCATGTCGTCCCCCAACCCCTTCAGCATCGTCTGCCAGAGGTGGTTGTGGGTGTTGATCAGGCCCGGGAAGATCCAGCAGGCCGGGCGGTCGATCCGCTTCTTCGGGGCGTACCGCCGCGCCAGGTCGTCGGGCGCGCCCACCGCGACGATCCGGTCGCCGCTGACAGCCAGTGCGCCGGGGCGGAGGATCGTGTCGCTCGGATCGACGGTCACCACGCCGGCGGCCGTCACCAGCAGGTCGCAGGGAACCGGGGGAGGCGAGGAGTCAGTCATCAAGCACGCACCGTTCGGGTCTTCAGGCCCGAGGATTGGGGCCGGGCCAAAGACGAGGATGGGCCGCGTCAGAGCCGGCAGCGATGGCGGCGAGACCGACTGCAAGGCCGCTCGGAGGATTCATACCATACCGATTGGCGCCACCCCAGACTTGAGCGTCACCCCAACCCATTGACAACTCTTCTTGTCAATGGGTAGACTGCGCCCATGCTCGACGTCGACGTCATCGAAGACCCGGCCGCTGCCACGGTCGCGCTCGACCCGGCCCGCAGCCGGCTCCTGGCCGAGCTGGTCGAGCCGGCCTCCGCGGCCGCTCTGGCCGCGCGGCTTGGCATCCCGCGCCAGAAGATCAACTACCACCTGCGCGCCCTCGAACGCCACGGCCTGGTCCGGGTCGCGTCGGAGCGGCGTTGGGGCGGCCTGACCGAACGCCGCCTCGTCGCCACAGCTGCGTCGTACGTCGTCTCGCCCAACGCGCTTGGCCCGGCCGCCTCCGATCCTGCCCGCACGGTGGATCGCCTCTCGGCCAGCTACCTGATCGCGCTGGCAGCTCGGGCCGTCCGCGAGGTCGGCGACCTCTGGCGCCGCGCACGCGCTGCCAACCAGTTTCTCCCGACCCTCTCCGTGGACGCCGAGATCCGCTTCCGCTCGCCCGCCGAGCGGGCCGCCTTCACCGCCGAGCTGACCCAGAGTATCGCCAGCCTGGTCGCCCGCTACCACGACGCAACTGCCCCAGGCGGCCGGTCCCACCGCCTGCTCGTCCTGGCCCACCCCCTCCCGACCCCGCATCCCACCCCCATTCCCGATCACTCGGTCTCTCCAGACCCCGGCTCCCCCTCTACTGTCCCGGCGCACAGGGAGAGGGGGCTGGGGGGTGAGGGCCACAAGGAGCCAACATGCCCGTAGAGAAGTCCCCAGACGGCCGCCGCTCCGTCCACGCCGAGGCGATCGTCCCCGGCACGCCAGAGCAGGTCTGGCAGGCCATCGCGACTGGCCCCGGCATCTCGTCCTGGTTCGTCCCCTCCGAGGTCGAGGAGCGCGAGGGCGGCACGACCGTCTCCCACTTCGGGGCTGGCAACAGCATGGACGCCGTCGCGAAGATCACCGAGTGGAGCCCACCGCACCGCTTCGCCGCCGAGTCCAACGACGACCCCAGCCTCGGCCCGGTCGCCACCGAGTGGATCGTCGAGGCCCGCGACGGCGGCACCTGCACCGTGCGAGTCGTCCACAGCTGGTTCGCCAGCACTGACGACTGGGACGGCCAGTTCGAGGGGCACACCTACGGCTGGATCGGCTTCTTCAAGATCCTGCGCCTGTACCTGGCCCGCTTCGCCGGGCAGCCCTGCACGCTCCTCCAGTTGAACGCCATCGCTCCGGAGCCTGCCGCGTCGGCCTGGGCGTCGCTGGTCGAGCCACTCGGCCTCACCGGCGTCCAGGACGGCCAGTCGGTCCGCGCGCCGGCCGGGGCGCCGCCGCTCGGCGGCGTGGTGGAGGAGGCTGGCCCGCCGGAGTTTCCCTCGCTCCTGATCCGCCTCGCAGATCCCGCCCCTGGCATCGCCCACCTGTTCGCCATGCCGATGGGCGGCACGATCTACCTCTCGATCCGCCTCTTCCTCTACGGGGATGATGCGTCAGCCGCCGCAGCCCAGGCCGAGCCGATCTGGCAGGCGTGGCTCGCGGAGCGCTTCCCGGCCGGCGAGCCAGCCGCCAGCTGACACCGGCTATCCTGAGCGGCCGGCCGTCTTGGGGGCCAGTCGCCAGACGGCCGGCCGCTCACAGGCCGAGTGCGGCCTCCACCTCCAGCGTGTACTCCCGCCGCTCGCCCGTCGCGAGGATCGGCAGCGTCCCCTGCTGGCGGTTGTACGCCCGGCCGTGCATGTGGGCATTCCCTGGCTCCACGCCCATCACGTAGGCGCGCTCCTTGAAGTTCCGCCACTGCCAGAGGTACGGCAGCTCGTCCTTCTTGTAGCGGATCGTCAGCGCCAGCCCACGCCCGCCCCCGAACGCCCCGTTGACTACCCGGGCCGTCGCCCAGCCAGCCGCGTCCGGTGCCACGTCGTGGACGACGACCTCTTCCTGGTAGCCGTAGACCGGCCCCTGCACCTGGCGCGCCCGCTCCACGACGGCCTCGCCCCGCGCGTCCAGGCCGTCCGTGCGGGTCGCGTTCACTTCCAGCACGCTGCCCTCGTCCAGCAGCGGGAACCCGACGTTGAAGTGGTAGAGGATCATGTGGGCCTCGGGGCGGCCGGCCAGGTTCTCCACCACATCGTGGATCGTGAAGCGGTTCTCCCCGAGCTTCGCCGTGATCTCACGGGTCAGCTGCAGATGCTCGCCGTGAAACGAGACCTGCTTCATCTTGCCCCGCGCCTTCAGGACGTACTCGTCGCCGTCCCAGTCGGCGTCCCAGGAGAGGCCGCGCGCCGCCAGCGCCGTCGCCCGCCCGTGCAGCCCGAACTGCTGGCCCTCGTCAGCGCCCGGCTGGCCGTAGGTGTCCAGGCCGCCGGTCACGAACAGGCCGCCCGGGAACGTTTGCAGCCAGTCTGACTCGTGGCCGGAGTAGTAGGCCGGATGGGCGTAGCCGACGCCGGTCATGAAGGAGAGCGGTACGCCGTCGATCTCGGCCAGTCCCACGTCCATGCAGCGGTCGGCCAGCACCGTGAAGCTGAGGCCGGCCCCGGTCCTGAATTCGAGCGCCCGGACGCCGGCCTCCGGCCCGTCTGTGTAGGTGACCGGCCGGATGCCGGCCAGCTGGCCCATGTCCGCGACGTACCGTGAGAGCTCGGCGCGAGTCCAGGTCTTGCCGTACAGGTTGGCCATCGTCGTATCCCCCTCCGATCCCGCCATCGCCGCGAGATCGCTCCTGTTGAAGGGGAATGCTAGCCCAGGCTACGGCTCGAAGGACGAAGAGTCGGGCGCCCCGATCGTCGTCGGGGGAAACGGCGGGCGCATTCAGGCGCCACGATCCCAGAGCGCCAGCGCCCGGCCGTTCGCCTCGGCCAGCAGCGTGGTGATCCGCCCGATCCGCTCGCGCTCGCTCAGGAGCGCGTCTTCCTTGACCTGGCGGATCGCCTGCTCGGTCTGCTGGCGGTGCCGCGCGATAGCTCCGTGCCCGCCGCTGCGCCGTGCTCGTAGCTCGTCGATCGAGATCATCATGGTCTGTTCGTCCTTCAGTCAGCTTGGACTCGCCGCGCGGCCTCAACGCGGTCTGGCGCGTCGCGCGGCTGGTATGGCTCCAGCCTACCGCCGGACCATGAACTGACCGTGACTCGAACCTGAACCGAAGATGAATTCACGCCCGGCCTGTCGGAGCCGCTGGTACACTCGAAGCGGAGCGACGTCAGGATGGCACGGCTGCTACTGGTCGAGGACGAGCTCAAGCTCGGCTCGACCCTCGAAGAGGGGCTCGAACGCGCGCAATACACCGTCGATCTGGCGCTCGACGGCGAGGAGGCGCTCGACTTCGTGCGCGTCGGCGCCTATGACGTCATCGTGTTGGACGTGATGCTGCCGAAGCTGAGCGGTCTGGAGGTCTGCCGTAGGCTGCGCGCCGATGGCCTCCGCACTCCGATCCTGATGCTGACCGCCCGTGACGCCATCGACGACCGTATCGCCGGCCTGGACTCGGGCGCCGACGACTACCTCGTCAAGCCGTTCGCGTTCGGCGAGCTCCTGGCCCGGATCCGGGCGCTGCTCCGTCGCGAGGCGCCCTCCAAGGAGGCGACGATCCACGTCTCGGACCTGGCGCTGGAACCGGCCGCCCAGCGCGTCGCCTGGCAGGGACACCCGCTCGACCTGACCGCCCGTGAGTACCGCGTGCTGGACACCCTGATGCGCCGCCCGGGCTGGATCGTCAGCCGCGACGCCCTGATCGAGAGCGTCTGGGGCTTCGATTTCCCGGACACGTCGAATCTGGTGGAAGTCTACGTCGGGCGGATCAGGCGCAAGCTGGACGAGGTCGGGGCGCCGCCGCTGATCCAGACCGTGCGCGGGGCTGGCTACCGCCTGCGTGAGCCAGACACATGACCCGCTCCCTGTCTCTGAGCCGCTCTCTGCCCCCGTCCGTGACCGGTCAGTGGTCGCGGCTGCCCGCGCGGACCCGACTCACCCTCTGGTACGTCGCCCTGCTGGCCGGCACCCTGATCGTGCTGGGTGGCATCGGCCAGTGGCTGACCCTGCGGAGCCTCTACGCCGGCCAGGACGAGGTCTTGCGCTCGAAGGCCGCCGCCGTCGGCACCGAGGTGGACATGGAGAAGGGCCGCCTGGAGTTTCCGGACGACGGCCCACGCAACGTGATGCCGTCCGTCGCCAGCGGGCTCGACGTGGTGCGGGTCTGGGGGGCAGACGGCATGGTCGTGTTCGACCAGGGGCCAGGCGCCACTTTCCCGGATGTCGCGCCAGCCACGCGCGACGCCGTGCTGGCCGGCCCCGACCATTTCGAGACCGTCAGCTTCGGTGCGGACACCTACCGCCTGTACCTCCAGCCGGTCGAGCGAAAGGGCAAGCCGGTCGGGGTGCTGGAGATCGGCAAGTCGGAAGCTGAGATCCACGCCGTCATCACCCAGCTGCGCAGCGCGAGCGTCGCCGGGCTCGTCGTCGCACTCGCCGTGGCGTGGCTCGGCGGCTCGTTCCTGGCCGGCCGTGCCCTGCGCCCCGTGGACGAGATCACCCGCGCCGCCGAGCAGATGGGCGTCCGCGACCTCTCCCTGCGACTCCCAGCCCCGACCGTGGATGACGAGTTTGGCCGCCAGACGGCCGCCTTCAACGCGATGCTGGAACGTCTGGAGCGCGCGTTCGAGCGGCAGAGCCGGTTCACCGCCGACGCCTCGCACGAGCTCCGGACCCCGCTCTCCACGATCCGCTCGCTGGTGGACGTGGCGCTGACCTCGCCGCGTGGCGAGGCGTACGACCGCCGCGTCTACGCCAGCATCGCCGAGGAGACCGAGCGGCTGAGCCGGCTGATCGAGAGCCTGCTCGTGCTGGCTCGCGCCGACCAGGGCAACCCGCTGACGCTCCACCCCGTCGACCTGGACGAGATCGCGGTGGACGCCGTGGAGCGGATAGCCGTGCGCGCCGCCCAGCAGGGGGTGTCGCTGGATCTCTCGGCCTCCGAGCGCTGCCCGGTCCAGGGAGATGCCACCTGGCTGACTCAGCTGCTCTTGAACCTGCTGGACAACGCCCTGCGTCACACTCCGCCCGGCGGACGGATCGCCGTGGCCTGCGCGAACGTCGAGTCCGGCCCAACCGAGACGCTCGGCTCGATCGAGACGCCCCCCGCGAACGGCGCGCACGGTGCAGGCACCGCGCTCGACAGCCGTCAGACGCGCGCCGTCACGCTGACCGTCTCGGACACCGGCCCCGGCATCGCGCCCGAGCACCTGCCGCGCCTGTTCGAGCGCTTCTACCGCGCGGACGCCGCCCGCGCCCGTGTGACGGGGGGGACCGGTCTGGGGCTGGCGATCTGTGCCTGGATCGCCCAGGCCCACTCCGGACGGCTGACCGTCGCGAGCGAGCTGGGGCGCGGCACGACGTTCACGCTCTGGCTGCCCGGCCTGGGCATCGACGGAGATCAGCCGCCGCGACGAAGCGGCGGCTCATGCTCCGCGAGGTCTTCGTCGTCGGGGCCGTCGCCGCCAGACGCGACCAGGCGGAAGCCGGCCCCCAACGATGCGAACCCGGCCGTCGTCAGGTAGTCGCCGAACGGACCACGGCCAGCTGGCACGCCGTCCACCGTCGCCCACCCGAGGTGGACGCGCCCGGTAGCGACCGCCCAGCGTGCCACGGCTGCTGCCGCCGCCCGCCCAACCGCCGAGCGGGCCGGCTCGTCAGCTGGCAGGAACGTCGCCACGTCGCGGTCGCCCCTCACGAACGCCGCCAGCATGCCGTCCACCAGGATCACGCGCGCCCCAGAGCTGCGCATCGGTTTCGGGGCGGAGGCGACGGCCGGGACCGGCCACGGCAGCGCCGCGCCGTACGGGTTGGCCGGGTCGCTCGCCGCGAGCACGACGGCGGCCAGGTGGTCCGGATCGTCCTGGACGACACTCGCCTTCACGGTCCGCAGCCGGTCCACCGCGCCGGCCTGCGCGAACTGCGCCCCGCCCAGCCCGGCCAGGAAGTAGCCGCGTCGGAGCCGGCCGGCCTCTTCCAGCGAGGCCAGCACCGGATAGAGCGCCGCGAAGCCGCCGGGGACGCCCTCGGCCAGCACGGCCTGCCGGGTCAGGATGCCGTGCCGTACCACCAGCTGTTCCGCGACGGCGCGGGCGCGCTGGGTCGAGGAGACAGGAGTCAGGAGACAGGAGTCAGGAGAGGGTGATCCATCGAGCTGCTGCTCCCTCTCCCCCTGGGAGAGGGTCGGGGTGAGGGCACTGACCAGGCTCCAGCGACCGACCGCGCTCGGGGGGGCCTGCCGCCGCGAGCGGAACGGCCCGGCCCGACGCCGCCCGAGCGCCCGCACCACCGCCGCGCCTGAGAGATACGCCCGCAACGCCGCCGGGCTGTCGTTGGTGACCTCGCCGGACCAGACCAGATCCCAGAGGGCGTCCAGCACCATCCCGGCCGGCCCACCGGCCGCCTGCTGCAATTCCGCGAAGAAGCTCGCGCCGTACCGTCCGAGGTGCGCCCGCAAGCGCTGGTGATACTCGCCGTCTGGGCGGTCAGACGGGGGCAGGTACAGGAGCGGCAAGGCATCTGTCAGGTACAACGCGATCTTGCCGTCCCGCTCCCCGAGCGGACCGGCTCCCACCAGCACGACCTCGCCGGCCGCGCAGAGCAGATCCAGGTCGCGCGGGCGGTAGCGCGGAAGCCGGGACGGCAGGACGTCCGTCTCCAGGACGCTCGCTGGCACCGCCGCGCCCTGCAACTGCTCGACCACGTCCAGCAGCCGATCTGGCCCGCCAACCTGGGTGCGCGGCGTGACCGTCGTGGCGACACCCTGCCACTCGACCAGCAAGCGGCCGAGCGCGGCTGGCTCGGCCGGCTCGACCTGCTTGCGGAGCTTCGCCAGCGAGCGGCGGCGCGCGTTGGCCAGGACATCGGCGTCGCACCACTCGCGCCCACTGCCGCCCGGCCGAAACTCACCCTCCAGCACCCGCCCTCGCTCTACCAGCGTCCCGAGCGCGGCCAGGATTGGCGCCTCCCCGGTCCCGTACCGCCGTGCGATGTCAGCCGAGCGGAACGGTGCGTGGGTCCGGGCGTAGCGTGCCACGATGTCTCGCAGCGCGGTCGGGACCGGCTCCAGGAATGCTGCCGGCAGGCCGGGCGGTGGCGGCGCCCCGAACGCATCGCGGAAGCGGCCAGCATCCTCGGCTGCCGCGAACCGCTCCTCGCCGCCCAGGTGCAGGCGGATGACGCGCCGCTCGGCCTCCAGCTCCGCGAGCCAGCGGGGAGCACCACACCCGGAGGGCGCGATGAATCGCGCCCCTACCAATTCATCCGTCGTAGGGGCGCGATTCATCGCGCCCTCCTCCTCGTGCCGTTCTCTCCCTTCTGGCTCCTGACTCCTGGCTCCTGGCTCCTCCGTCCGCGCCTCGATCTCCGCCAGCGACAGGTCGCCGATTCGGAGCAGCAGGTCGTGGAGGCGGTCCGGGGAGCGCGCCTTGTGGCCGGGCGTCAGCCCCTGCAGCCCGAGCTCGATCTCCTCCAGGACGGCGCCGTCCAGCAGCTCGCGGAGCTCGGCGGCCCCGAGCAGCTCGCGCAGCTGGGCCTGGTCCACCGCCAGTGCCTG
>JAXLXF010000041.1:0-68140 GCA_046328125.1 Chloroflexota bacterium | reverse complement strand
CACCTCGGACGTGGCGACCGGCGGCGCGACATCGTTGGATGCGCCCTGGCAGGCTGCCAGGAGCGTCGTCAGGAGCGCGGCAGACGCGCCCAGCGCTCGCCGTCGTGAGACGGGGCGACGCAGCAGCGACAGACGGCGCCCGGTCTCGCTCACTCTTCCTCGATCGCCTCGTCCACCGAGCGCGTGCGCACGCGGCGGTGGGTCCGCTGAAGGTCGTCCAGACTGTCCAGCCGATCCACATAGACCATCCCGTTCAGGTGGTCGATCTCGTGCTGCAGCGCCTGCCCGAGCAGCCCCTCCGCGTCCACGATCCGAATCTCTTTGCCGGAGCCGTCGCGCGCCTTGACGGTCACCTTCTCGGCGCGCTTCACCTTGCCCCAGTAGCCGGGCACAGACAAGCAGCCTTCGTCCAGAATGTGCTCGCCGTCGAGCTTGACGATCTCCGGATTCACCAGGACGTGGATCTGATCCTTCTCAGCCTCCACGACGGCCACCTGGAGCGGGACGCCGATCTGCGGCGCGGCCAGCCCGACGCCGGGCGCGTCGCGCATCGTCTCGATCATGTCCTGGATCAGCGTTCGGATCGACGGGTCGAAGCGCGAGACCTTCTTCGCCTTTTTGCGAAGTACGGCGTTGCCCAATGCCACGATCGGCCGAACGGTCATCCCATGCGCTCCTTCTGTCTCACCGACGAATTGTATCAGCCTCCAGCGGCGGTCTTCCGTCACGAAGCGGCAACATCCAGTCCGTAGATCTCCTCGTAGACGCGCTCGACGGCGGCGAGCAGGGTGGCGTGGTCGGCATCGGTGACCAGCGACGCGACGACAGCCGCCGCGCCAGCGCCGACCCCTTCTTTGACCAGGAAGTCCTCGTAGCGGCGCAAGGGCGCGTGCCGCGACCGTGCGAAACTGAGGCTGCTCGCGAGGACCGGCACGTCCGCGATCTGGGCAACCAGCCCGGCCAGGTCGGCGGTCGGGTCGCGGGCCACCCAGCTGGTGGTGGCGATCCCGATTCGGTCGAGGTCGAGGTCATCGCCGCGCTCGCGAGCCAGCGCCACGATCAGGGCGAGGACGGCGGCCATCTGGCTGCCGCCAGCCAGCAGGACCGGGCACCGTGGCAGCGCGCCGAGCGCGAGGCCGGCCACGAACGGCTGCATCGGGTCGCCGACGGCGGCGGCCACGTCGAGCGCGGACGCGGAAGCGCGCCCACTATCGAGTCCGGCCGCCGCCAGCGCGGCCTGAACCACGCGCGTCTTTAGCGGGTGGGCGTTCTCCGGCATGCTGCTCGATACTCTGCCCCAGGCGTCGATGCCCAGACCGCACAGCAGAGCGAGCGCCGTCGTGGTGCCGCCAGGGACGCTCTCCGCTAACACCAGGTAGTCGCCGCGCGCAGCCAGCTCGGGCGCCAGCGCCAGGCCGCGCGCGAACAGGTCGGGCGCGTGGGGCACGGCACGGCCCGTCAGGATCGACGCGCCCCAGCGGTCCGCGACGACCATCGTCGCAGCCTGGGGCTTCACTCGGAGGCCGGCGTCGATAGAGACGTGCTCCAGGCCGGCCATCCTGAGACCGGCCAGCGTGATGATGACCGGCCCGGGCGCGCCGTTCGGGTTGGACGGCACGCCGTCCATGCAGAGCGGATGGCCGTGCTCCAGCGCCTCCACGTCGGCGGCGGCGGTCAGTCGCCGGAGCTCGGCTGTGGCGCCCGCTCCCGACAGGCCGTCGATCTCGGCGGTCTCGGTGTGGGCGACCGTGCAGACGAAGAGTGGACGCCGTCCGCGCAGCCGCTCGACGAGCTGCCGTCCCTTCGCTGGCGCGTGCACGAGGAGGATCGGGCGACCGTCCGCCTGCTCGAAAGGTGTAGCGTCAGGCTCGGACATCAAGCTAGCCCGGTCGAGAGCGAGCACCCTGCCATCAGTCGCCGTCCTTTGGCCGACGCTCACCGACCGTGCGCCCGGCGATCCAGGCCAGTCCGGTCGTGACGAGCGCCGCGAGCAGTGTGGCGGCCTTCACCAGCTCGGCGGCATGGTCGATCGCCGGCAGGTCCGGCGGTGGCAGCGGGTCGCCAAGCACGTAGTGGTCGATCTTTTCGAGGCGCGTGCCGAGCAGTCCGGCCATCGCACTCATCGGCCAGCCGGCGTTCGGACTGGCGGTGCGCCCTCGATCTCGGAGCATCACCTCGATCCCGCCTCGAAGGTCGCCGCCGCCGACGGCTCCCGCTCCGAGCAGCAAGACGGCGCTCAGCCGCGCTGGCAGCAGGTTCATCAGGTCGTCCAGGCGGGCAGCGGACTTGCCCAGGTATTCGTACGTTCCACGGTAGCCGATCATCGCATCCAGCGTGTTGGCGGCCCGGTACGCCAACGCGCCAGGGAGCCCGCCCAGGGCGTAGAAGAGGAGCGGCGCGACGATGCTATCGGCGGTGTTCTCGGCGAGCGATTCGACCGCCGCGCTGGCGAGCTGCGAGGCGCCGAGTGCTCGGGCATCGCGGCTGACCAGCGCGGTGACTGCGAGACGCGCTCCGGGCAGGTCGTCGGCCTCCAGGCTCGCCTCGACGTCGTGTCCCGCCTCGACCAGGCTGTGCACGCTCAGGGTGGCCTTCAGAAGCCAGCTTTCGAGCAGCAGGCCAAGCGGCCTCGGCAGCGCACGAGCCATACGCGCGAGCAATGTCCCCGCCAGCGCTGCGCCGCCGACGACTCCAGCCGTGACGATGGAGCCGTAGAGGAAGGCGAGCACGGGCGGCTCAGGCGCTCGCCGTTCAAGCTGCGCGACCGCTCGTCCGATCCAGACGACCGGATGGATCGCGGCCGGCGGCTCGCCAAGGATGGCGTCGAGCGCCAGCGCAGCCGGGATCGCGAACGGGCGAGGAGGTAAGACCAACGGGTGTGAGCACCGCATCAGGCGAAATCGTCGGGCGAAGAATGGGGAAGAGCAAACCCCCGACTGGAGCCAGCCGGGGGTTCACATGACGCCAAAGACTGTGACTCTCGCTACACCGTCACGCCGTTGGCGCCGCCGGCAACCGCTGCGCTATGGGGCCAGTAGCGTGCCTCACCCGGCAGCATCGTGCCGAGCAGTTTCTGAATCGCCATGACGTGGGTGCAAATGTCGTTGCCACCGAAGAAACCGCAGTCGCAGGACCAGTGGTTGTCGTGAAACGCGACGGAGTGGCTGTCGTTGTCGCCACGGAACGTCGCCGAAAACTCGCCGAAAGTGACGCGATCGGGCTCGCGCGCGTAAAGGTTTGCCTTCTGGATCTTACCAATCAGACTCGACTGCATTGGTGAGCCCTCCTCATGTACTCCGGTGCCGTACAAAACACAAACGCCAGTGTGCAAGCGCACACTGGCGTGATCGAGCTTGTGTCTTGTCGGGTACCGCAGATGTCGTAGCCAATACGCTCATCCCGGCCAGCGTCTTCAACGTCGCTGGTATCTGGAGAATACACCGTCTCCTGGGAGAGTGTCAACGAGACGGAGACCTCTCGTGTCGCCGATGTGGCACCAATCGTGCAGGGGCGGCGCGCCGTTTCGCCCTGGGATGACGCTTCGTGAGCGACAGATCTTCGGGGTTACTTCCATCATCGACCGAGATCACAAATTCGTCACGTTTTCTCTGGTCGCGACGCGCTTGACAGTAGAGTGCCGCGAGCGTAGACTCGGGGGCGCAATGAATTGCTTTGGGGCCATCAAAGTGATTGCCGGACACACCACATGCGCCTAGCCCACTGGTTGAGCTCCCTCGGGCGGAGCCTCGCCTTCGATCCGCTGAGTCGCGGCCAGATGCACCGACGGCTCGGCGGCATCGCGCTGCTCCTCGTCATCGCGGTGGTCAGTTGTACGCCCGCCGCCCAGACGCCGCCGAAGCCGACCGGCAAGGACTTCGCGCCGGCCGCGATTCCCATTACCAGCGCGCTCGTCACGCAGGGCAACATCGCGGCCACGCTGGTGTATAGCGGCAACGTTCAGGCCCGCTCGCAGGTGAACGTGGTCCCGAAGATCACCGGCCGCGTCGAGCAGCTGTTCGTGGACATCGGCGACGAGGTCAGGCAGGGCGAGATCATCGCGCAGCTCGACCGCGCGGCGTTGGATGCCCAGGTGACCCAGGCGGAGGCGGCGGTCAGCGTCGCGCAGGCCCGGCTGGCGCAGGTGCAGGCTGGCTCGAAAGCTGAGGACATCGAGGCGGCGGCCGCGTCCGTCCGCGCCGCCGAAGCTCGACTCGACCAGGCGCGCTCGGGCGCACGCGCTGAAGAGATCGCGGCGGCGCGAGCACAGGTCGGACAGGCCCAGAGTCGTGTGGACGCGCTCCTCGGCGGGCCGAAGCCTGATGACGCGACCGCTCTTGACGCGTCCATCGACCAGTCTCGTGCCCAGGTCGATCAGTCGCGTGCCCAGCTGGCATCGGCACAGGCGACGCTCACCGAAGCTCGCTACCGGCTCGAACAGGCTCGCGCCGGCCTGGGCGGCCCGAACACCCGGGCCGAGGACATCGCGGCAGCACAGGCGGCGCTCAACGCGGCCAGGAGCCGGCTCGACAATCTGCGGGCGGGGTCGCGGCCAGAAGACCTGCGCGCGGCCCAGCTCGCGGTGGACCGCGCCAGGAACAACCTGGCGGCTGCTGACGCGGCGCTCGAAGCGTGTGGCCACACGGTGACGACGTCGAAGTCGCGCTCCCGAAACGACCAGACCGGCGTCGTGTCCTCGACGACGAGCCAGCAGCGCGCGAGCTGTAGCTCGGCCCAGGAGGATCAGCTCCGGAACCAGAAGAACGCCGCCCAGATCGCCGTGGCGGAGGCCCAGAACCAGCTCGAAAAGACCCAGAACGGAGCGACACCGTTCGACATCGCGCAGGCCGAGGAAGCGGTTCGGCAGGCCGAGGCGACCCTCCAGCGCACGCGCTTCGGCGGCACGACCGATCTGGCGACCTTGGAGCTGCGATACGGGCAGGCCCAGGCGGACGTCGACCGGTTGCAGGCGACGGTCGAGCAGCAGCAGGCCGGCCTCGACGCGGCGCAGGCCCGCGCGGATTCGGCTCGTAATCCGGCCGAGTGGGATGTGCGCAACGCCCAGGAGGTCGTGAACCAGGCGGCCGCGAACCTGGCCCGTCTGGTGAACCCCAACCCGTACGACGTGCGGGCGGCCCAGGCGGCGCTCGACCAGGCCAACGCGACGCTGCAGTCACGGCAGCGCCCAACCCAGGAGGACATCCAGATCGCGGCGGCCCAGGTCGATCAGGCGGCGGCGTCACTCGAAGCGGCGCGGGTCAACCAGGCCGAATCGACGATCCGCGCGCCGTTCAACGGCGTGGTGGCGCAGCGGCTGATCAGCGCGGGCGCTACGGTCGGCACCAACACGCCCATCGTGAGCCTGGTCTCGAAAGAGACCGAGATCGTGCTTCAGGTGGAAGAGGCACGGATCGGGCAGGTCGCGCGGAACCAGCCGGCCCAGATCAGCGTGGCAGCGTTCCCGGGCGAGGTCTTCCCCGGCACCGTCGCCAGCATCTCGCCCACCGCCGACGCTCGGAGCCGAACTTTCGCCGTGCGCGTCTACCCGAACGACCCGAACGGCCGGCTTCGCGACGGCATGTTCGCGCAGGTCGGGCTCCAGACGCCGGCGCGACAGGCGGTGCTGGTGCCAGTCCAGGCGATCGTCAACCGCTCTGGCCGCAACATCGTCTTCGTGATCGCCGCCGACAACACGGGCACGACCAGGGCGCAGGCCCGCGAGGTGCAGGTCGGCATCAACGACGGGCGCCAGGTCGAGATCACGAACGGGCTGCAGGTCGGCGAGGAGGTCGCGGTGTCGGCGCTGGACGTGCTGTCGGACGGCACGCCAGTCACGGCGACTCGGCAACCCTGACATCACTCGAGACAGTGGAGCTGAAGTTCGAGACGAGCGCGGCCCAGAAATGGGCCGCGCTCGTGGTTATTGGCTGGCCGTACTGCGAAGCCTCGCCTAGAATGTCGGCGGCCAGGTGGTCGCGGCCGCGCCGACGCCGCGGGGCGGCCGATCCCCGCCTCTCTGTGAGGCATGTGCTCATGAGGCAGACCGGAGGAGATGGATGCCGAGGCTGACGGTGATCGAGGCGGGACGCCTCGTGGACGGGACGGGCGCCGAGCCAATCGACAACGCCCGCATGGTGATCGAGGGCGAGCGGATTCGAGAGGTCGGGCCGGCCAGCGAGGTGAAGAAGCCTTCGGGCGACGCTGAGGTCATCGACTTCTCCGCGAACACGGTGATGCCGGGCCTGCTCGACGGACACGTCCATTTGAACTTCAGCGCCCTGCCGACAGCGCTGCCGGACATCCTGGGCGAGGACAATCCGCGTATCCTCCTGCGCGCCGTGCACAACGCCCAACTGGCGCTGCGCGTCGGCGTGACGACGGTGCGAGACTGCGGCGGGCGCGATCTGATGCCGCTGAGGCTGCGCGACGCCATCGCGGCTGGCGTGCTCCCCGGGCCGCGCATTCTGGCAGCAGGTCCGGCGATCACCGTGACTGGCGGGCACTGCTACTTCTTCAACGGCGAGGTGGACTCGGCCGATGGCATGCGGCAGCTTGCGCGCGGCCTCGCGAAGAGTGGCGTTGACTTCTTCAAGGTGATGTCCACGGGCGGCCGAATGACGCCGAACACGAACGTGACCGCCGCCCAGTTCACGGTCGAGGAGCTGACCGCGCTGGTGCAGGAGGCGAAGCGGCTCGGGCGCAAGACGACCGCTCACGGACATGGCACGGCCGGCATCCGCAACGCCGTGGCGGCGGGCATCGACTGCATCGAGCACTGCACCTGGGTCGCCGAGTGGGACGACACCGTGGTGGACTACGATTCGGCAGTGGCGGACCAGATGGTGAAGCAGGGCACGTATCTGAGCCCGACGATCAGCCCGGCCCGCGTGGCGCCGGCGCCCGCCAGCGCCGATCCGCACCTCGCCGCCGTCCGGGAGCGCGTCCGGAACATGCGTCCCAAGATCCGCGAGGCGCAGCGCGACATGCTGGCACGCGGGGTCAAAATCATCGGCAGCACCGACGCCGGCGTGGCGAACGTGCCGCTCGACTCGATGCCAGGTGAGCTGGAAGCGGCGGTGGAGGAGCTCGGACTGACGCCGATGCAGGCGATCACCGCCGCGACGTACACCGGCTCGCAGTGCTTCGACCGCTCCGACGACTTCGGGTCGCTCCAGGTTGGCAGACGAGCCGACTTCCTGGTCGTCGAAGGAGACCCGTCGAAGAACATCTCGGACATCCGCAAGCTACGTTGGGTGTTCAAGGACGGCGTGGCTGAGGTCGAGAACGGGCGGCTGATCCGCTGCTAGTACACCGGCGCCGATCTACCGACTGATTTCGGCGAGGCGGAACTAGCGCGACAAATAGGTGAGGAGCCGGGATGGACGAAGAGGGACGACCGACGAAGCTCTGGGCGCGGCTGCTGTTTCAGCCGCGCCAGTTGAGCGTGGTCGAATGGCGTCTCGGGCTGCTGGTCGTCGGCGTCGCCCTGCTCCTCGCCTGGCTGATCTGGTGGACGTTCATCCCGCGCCTGATCGGCGACATGTTCGTCGCCATCTTCAACGGCGTATCGTGGTTCGTCGGGCTGTTCTCGGGAGGTGGCGGAACCGAGGTGGCAACACCGGTGCTGACGCCCGGACCAACTGCCCTGCCATCGCCGTCGCCGTCCGTGCTGCCGTCGCCGTCGCCATCGCCGTCGCCATTCCTTCGGTAGACAGATTGTCTGGCTCGGCGTGAGACACGGCGATGCAGCAGGTACGTTCGTCGCCGGTCGAACGGCTGCTCGGACTCCTCTTCCCGGACCGCTGTATCGGCTGCCGGCTGCGCGGCGTGGTGCTGTGCGAGGCATGCGCGGCAGACGTCCCGCGCCTGGGCGGCGAAGTCTGCCCGCTCTGTGCCGCTCCGAGCCGACTCGCACGGATCTGCCAGCGGTGCCGAGCGAAGCCGATGACGCTCGACGGCGTGCGGGCGGCCTGCCACTTTGACGGCGCGGTGCGGACCGCGATCCACGATCTCAAGTATCGAGGCATCCGCAGCCGAGCCGGACTGCTCGCGAGCTTCGTGGCCGAAGCCGTCGAGGCGCGCCCGCTGGCCGTGGACGTGCTCGTCCCGGTGCCGCTCGCTCCCGCCCGCCGCCGTCAGCGCGGCTTCAACCAGTCGGAGCTGCTGGCAACGGCAGTTAGCGCGAGGCTCGGCGTCTCGCTGCTGGCGTCCGGCCTCACCCGCATCCGCGAGACGCCGCGTCAAGTTGGCAGGTCCGCGTCCGAGCGGCAGACGAACGTCGTCGGAGCGTTCGCCTGCCAGAACGGTGAGGGCATAGTGGGGCGCCGAGTCGCGGTCGTGGACGACGTGATGACGACCGGCGCCACGCTGAGCGCCTGCGCGGAGGCGCTGAAGCAGGCGGGCGCCAGTCGGGTCTACGGCATCGTCGTCGCGCGCGAAGGGTGACGCGCCAAGGGATGGGTAGTCCTGCTATCCGCGCAGCTCGCTGGCGATTCGGGTCAGCGTTGCCAGCACCACGTCGTTCTGCTCGGGCCGCCCGACCGAGATCCGGACGCAGCTCTGAAGGCGCGGTGTGCCGTAGTGGCGGACCAGAATCCCCTCGTCGGCCAGCCGGTTCGTCAGCGTGCGTCCGTCCATCCCATCGATCTCGCACAGGATGAAGTTCGAGCGAGTCGGGTACGGCCGGACCAGCCCGGTCCGGGGAAGCTCAGCGAGAAGTCGGTTGCGCTCGGCCACGATCTTGTCAACCGTCTCCATCAGGTGGGCCTTGTCAGAGAGCGCCGCCCGCATCGCGACCAGCGCCGCGACGTTGACGTTGAACGGCGGCTTCAGCTTCCAGATGTGCTGGCCGACCTCGTGCGGGAAGACGCCGTAGCCGATCCGCAAGCCGGCCAGCCCCGCCCACTTGCTGAACGTCCGCAAGACGACCAGATTCGGGTAGCTAGCGACCTCGCCGATCATCGTCTCGAAGCCCTGGCCGTCGGCGTTGGCGAACTCGAAGTACGCCTCGTCCAGCACCACGAGGTAGCCGGTGTCGAGGATGCGGCGCACGTCGGCGGTCGGCATCACGGTGCCGGTCGGGTTGTTGGGTGAGGTCAACAGGATCAGCTTCGTGCGGTCGGTGATCGCAGCCAGCGCCGCGTCCACGTCGATGCTGAAGTCGTCGTTGCGCGGCACCGAGACGACCCGCGCGTCCTGCAGCTGGGCGTTGAACGCGTACATCGCAAACGACGGCGGGAAATCCACCAGCTCGTCGCCCGGGTCGAGGTAGGCCCGCATCAGCAGGTCGATCAGCTCGTCGGCGCCGTTCCCCAGAATAAGGGTGTCCTCGGGGACGCCAGCGTACTCGGCCAGGGCCGTGCGCGCCGAGCGCTGGTCGGCGTCCGGGTAGACGCTGTAGCCGTTGTAGGTGCTCAGCATCTCCTGCACCAGCGGCGACGGTCCGTACGGGTTCTCGTTGGCGTCGAGCTTGATGATGCTCTCGACGGGCCGCCCGAGCCGCTTCGCCAGGTACTCCGGATCCTCTGGCCCGTGGTAGGCCGAGATGTTCTCGATGCAGGCGCGGACGTTGGAGCGGCGGACCTCAGGCTGGATGCTCATCGAGCTCCCTCAGGCGGACTTCGATCGCCGCCGCGTGGGCGTACAGCCCTTCGGCGTGCGCAATGGCGATGGCGGGCGGGCCGAGCCGCCGAACGTCGTCCGGCCCGAACGCGAAGACGGACGTGATCTTGAGAAAGTCGTCCAGGTTGACCGGCGAGCTGAAGCGAGCGGTGCCGCTGGTCGGCATGATGTGGCTCGGGCCGGCCGCGTAGTCGCCGATCGCCTCGGCCGACCACTCGCCGATGAAGACGCCGCCGGCGTTCTCGATCTGCCCCAGCCGGGACCAGGCGTCGCGGACACAGAGCGTCAGGTGCTCGGGCGCGTACTCGTTCGCCAGCGCGATGGCCGATTCGACCGTCGGCGTGTGGACGACGGCGCCTCGGCCAGCCAGCGACTCGCGGATGATGTTGGCGCGCGGCGCCTCCTCGATCATCCGCTCGGCCTCGCCCAACGTGCGCTCGATCACCTGACGCGAGGTGCAGAAGAGAAGCGGCTGAGCCATCGGGTCGTGCTCGGCCTGCGCGATCAGGTCAGCAGCCAGAAAGGTCGGATTGGCGGTCTCGTCGGCCACCAGCAGGCACTCGGTCGGGCCGGCCAGACCGTCGATGGCGACCGCGCCAAACACCTGCTGCTTCGCCAGCGCGACGAAGATGTTGCCCGGGCCGAGGATCTTGTCCACCCGACCGACCGACTCCGTGCCGTACGCCAGGGCGGCGATCGCCTGGGCGCCGCCGACACGGTAGACCGTGTCCACGCCGGCCGTTCTGGCCGCTGCCAGCAGGACCGGCGCGATCTCTCCGTCCGGACCGGGCGGCGAGGCGAGCGCGATCTCCTTGACGCCGGCCACGCGGGCTGGAATCACCGCCATTAACACCGTGGACGGGTACGGCGCCCGACCGCCCGGCGCGTAGATGCCGACCCGACGAAGCGGGCGAATGACCTGTCCGAGCGCGCCGTCGCCATCGTGCGAGAGCCAGCTGTTGCGGCGAGCCTTCTCGTGGAAGCGGCGGATCTGGTCGGCGGCGACTTCGAGGCCGGCCAGCACCTCTGGCGAGACGCTCGCGACCGCACGGTCCAGATCGGCTTCGCTCACGACGAGGCTGCTGACCTGTCGACCGTCGATTGCCTGCGTGTAGCGGTGGATCGCGGCGTCGCCCTGGCTTCGGACGTCTCCGACGATCTTCGCGACGACCTGGGAGGCCGACAGGTCGCGCCCGAACACCTCGCGAATCTTCTGGACGACCGGGGCCGGCAACTCGGCGTCGCCGAGCGCACGATGACTCAGGAGCGCCTCGCGCGCTTCGTCAACCGATCCGTAACGTGAGATCAGCGGCCCGATCATCGAGGAAACCCCTCACACATCGGCGTTTCGCTCCGAAAGCTGACGGCGCAGTGCCTCGAAGCTCCAGCTCTTGCTCTGGAACATGTAGCGGAGCTGCGCCACCGAGACGTCGCCGGCGCCGGCTCGGCGCAGGGCATCGATCGCCTGGAGCAGCAGCTTGCTCTGCACCACGACCGTCGCCGCGTACCAGCCCTCCTCGCCGCCGAGCTTCGGGTACACCTTCGCGATGGTCGGGCCGCGCAGGCCGGCAACCTCGGTGTGGCTGGTGACGCGCCGCGCGACCGCTTCTGGGGAGTCGCCACGGATGTTGCCGGTCAGGCTGTAGTAGTCGCGCGAGCGCATCTGCGCCTCGACCAGCTCCAACACCTGCCGCGCGATCTCCAGCTTGTCGGCGCTCTCGCGCAGCGCCGCCCGGTTGCCGATCAGGCACGCCTGCGATTCGACGATGGTGCCGCCGATTACGCGCTTGAGCCGGTTCTCGCGGAGCGTCACCCCGCTGCTGACGATGTCCACGATCACGTCGGCGGCGTTCAAGGCCGGGGCTGCTTCCATCGCGCCGTCAGACTCGACCACGGAGAAGTAGTTGATGCCGTTGTCGAAGAGGAACTGGCGCGCGAGGTTTGGGTACTTCGTGGCGACACGCAAGTCTCGGCCATGGCGCCTGAACTCGGCCGAGATCTCCGCCACGTCGGTCACGCTGCTGACGTCGATCCAGCCCTCCGGGACGGCCAGAACCAGGGCGCAGCCGCTGTACCCGAGCTCCTTCTCCAGCATCACCACGCCGTCGCCCTCGCTGCGGTGCTCCGCGACGATGTCGTAGCCGGTGATGCCGAGATCGCAGCTTCCTTCCGCGACCTTCTGGAAGACGTCGGTGGCGCGCTGGAACAGCACCTCGACGCCGCTCAGGGCCGGGATCGTGGCGCGGTACTGGCGCGGGTTCGGGCGACTGACCCGCATCCCGCAGGTCGAGAGGAAGTCGAGCGTCTGCTGCTCCATCCCCTTGGACGGAAGCGCAAATCGGAGCATCGGCGGGGGCGTGCCGTTGCGGCGGGCTCGTAGCTGGTCCCGCCGGGATGGGATCGGCGCAATCGCGGTCATCGTCCTGTCCTCACAGCCTCGACCAGCGCGTCGGCGTCCAGCGCGCGCTCGTGGCGCGAGCGCATGTCCCGGAGCAACGGCTGGCCGGACTGCCGCTCGCGCTCCCCGACGATGACGACGTACTCGATGCCCTCGCGATCGGCGTGACGCAAGTTTGCCTTGACGCCTCGTCGCCGCACGTCCAGCTCCACGTCGAGGCCGGCCTGGCGCAACTGACTGGCGATCGACACGGCGGTCGCCTCGTCGGGCTCTTCGATCGGCGCGACCAGCACGTCAACGGTGCGGTCGCCTTCGAGTGACGTGCCCTCGGCGTCCAGTGCCAGCTTGAGCCGTTCCAGGCCGAAGCTGAACCCGCAGGCCGGGATCGAGTCGTGGCCGCCTAGCGAGCGCACCAGCTCGTCGTAGCGGCCGCCGCCGCCGATCTGGCTGCTCATGCCACCGGACGCCGTGGCGTGGAGCTCGAAGACCAGCCCAGTGTAAAAGCGCAGGCCGCGTCCGAGGCTCAGATCGACGATGACCTCGGGACGGCGGACGCCGTAGCTCGGCAGCAGCACAAGCGCCCGCTCGATCTCGCGGAGGGGCGAGGGGTCGAGCTCGTGCTCGGCCAGCAGCGCGCCGATCCGCCCGAGCGCCTCGTCCGGCGGACCGGCCAGCCGTTGCAATTGGAGGATGAAGTCGACGGCCCGCGAGACGCGGTCGGTGGGGTCAGGACGGCCGGCCTTCGCGACCAGCCGACTGACGATCTCGGCCGGCGTGCGCGACCCGCCCTCCAGCACCAGATTCGCCCGTGCCAGCAGGTCGGAGGCGACGTGCGCGGCGCCTTCGGAGCCGAATTCGGAGAGCAGCGACGGCAGCAGGCTCGCGGCCGGCCCGTCCTCGTCGGAGTCCTGCTCCGGCTGCGACCCTTCGCCGACGCCCATCAGGGCGAGGACGCGCGGGATCACCTCGTCCGGGTCGGCGCCGCGCCGAGCCAGGCTCTCCATGTTGCTGAGGATCAGGTTCTGACCGTGCTCGTCGATGCCGAGCTGCGCGAGCAGTTGGAGCACCACGCCCAGGTGTCCGACGACCAGCCGGTAGCCGCCCAGCCCGATCCGTTCGAGCGCGCCGCACGCCGCGGCGAGCACCTCGGCATCGGCGGCCGGGCCGGCCGCGCCGATGCACTCGATCCCGACCTGCGTGAACTGGCGGTAGCGCCCCCGCTGAGGCTTCTCGTAGCGGAACGTCGGGCCAGCGTAGTGGACGCGGACCGGCAGCGGGCGGTCGCGCAGGTGGCCGACGTAAGCCCGCATCACCGAAGCGGTCATCTCCGGACGGAGGCACAGCTTGCGGTTCCAGTGGGTGAAACTGTACATCCGCGCGGCGATCTCCTCGCCGGACTTGCGGAGGAACAGGTCCAGGTTCTCCAGGACCGGCGTGTCGATGCCACGGTAGCCGAAGCGCTCGAAATGGTCGCGCAGGACGGTGGAGAGGCCGCGCAGCCGGGCGTCGTCCGGCGGCAGGGCGTCGTTCATCCCTCGGACCCGTTGTACTTCGAGCGTCTCCATCCTGCGATCGTCTCCCGATGGGCGTGGCGAAACCACGACGGTGCACTGGCGGCATCCCCTCCGAACGCCGACGCGCCGGGCCGCCTCAGGCGGGATTCTACCACGCCCGCCGAACGGGACTACGGGCGCATCAGCCTCGGTGCCAGCGCCGCCCAGACCATTGTCGATCCCGAAGAAATCCAGCACAATCAGGCTGCGCTACTGCCTGAACGGAGAGCAGCAGATGGGCCAGGCGTTCGCCAGAGCGCGAAACGAGCCGCGGCCCGGAGGGTGTCGATGAGCGCGGTGCCAGAGGTTGGGTCGGTGGCTCCCGACTTCACCCTCCCGTCGCACCTGGACGGCGAGGTCCAGTTGTCGGCGATGCGGGGCAAGAAGGTCGTGATCCTGTTCTACCCGTTCGATTTCTCGCCTGGGTGAACGAACGAAGTGACGTCCTTTAGGGACGTACACGAGCTGATTCGCGAGTACGGCGCAGAGATTCTCGCGATCAGCGGCGACCACATTTGGGCGCATCGAGCCTGGTCGAAGATGCTCGACGGCGTGCCATACCCGTTGCTCGCGGACTGGGGCATGGCCGTCACGAAGCTGTACGGCGTGCACAACGCGGAGCGGAACTGTCCGATCCGTTCGGCGTTCATCGTGGATGAAGAGGGGATTTTGCGGTTCGTCAACGCGACGTTCGACACCCGCGATCCCGGCCACTACGCCCAGGTGCTCGAAGAGCTCGAGAAGCTGCCGTAAGCGCGAACCGAATCGAGTCAGCCGCCGCCTGACGCCCGGCGCGTCAGGTGGGCGACTGGGTCACGATGGCGACGATCTCCTGGCGATACGCCGCGACGTAGAGCAGCACGCCGACGCCGAGCACGACGGCCACGGCCAGCACCAGCGCATAGACCCGAATGCCGCCGTCGTCGCTCCGGGCTGGCGTATCTGACTGACTCATCGCGGGTCACGCTCCAGGTAGCCTCGACGCGTCACCATCCAACCATCCAGTGTCTCGGTCCGCGAGCAGCCGACCACGACGACCGACAGCATGTCCACGTGCCCGACGGTGAGCTCGCGCAGTGACATGACGATTACCGACTGACCGGGGCGGTAGGCGTCGCGGACGATGCCGACTGGCGTGTCTGGGTCGCGGTGCTGGCGCAGGATCGCGAGCGCCTCCTCGAACGGCTGCCGACGACGGGCACTGGCCGGATTGTAGAGCACGACGACGAGGTCGCCCTCGGCGGCGGCCAAGAGCCGCCGCCGGATCGAGCTCCACGGCACCAGCAGGTCGCTCAGACTGATCGCCGCGAAGTCGAGCATCAGCGGCGCGCCGAGGATGGCAGCAGCGGAGCTGGCGGCAGTTACCCCAGGCACCACCTCGACGGACGGTTCTGCTCCTGCGGTACGCCTGGACCCGGCGACGCCCGTCCGACCCTCGTCGGCCAGCAGCTCGAACACCAGGCCCGCCATCCCGTAGATCCCGACGTCTCCGCTCGACACCAGCGCCACCCGATTGCCGTCCCGCGCCCGCTCGATCGCCTCGGCAGCGCGCTCGCGCTCCTGGCCCAACTCGTACCGTCGGAGACGGGACTCGGACACCAGCGGCGCGAGCATGTCGAGGTATCCGCGATAGCCGACCACGAGATCTGCCGAGCGGATGGCGGTGCGCGCACGTGGTGTCATCAGGTCGAGGGGGCCTGGCCCCATCCCGACCAGCCATAGTCTCCCCGGCCTGGACGCTGCACGGGCCAGCCGTGCGACGGCGACGGTGGCGTGCGCGGACTTCTGCTTCGGCACGAGCAGCGTGCCACCGCCGCTGGCGAGGATCGCGGCCGGCTCGCAGACGCCCGGCGTCCCGACGTGGCGCTGCACCTCGGAGGATGGATTCGGAGCGTCGGCCACGGAGGCAAGGTCGTCCGCGCTGAAGCCATCACAGACAGCGTCGGCACACACGGCCAGGTGTGTGATGGCGGGGTGCATGGACCGCCGGTCGATGGTCGCGATGCGCGCGATGCTCGCGAACGACAGCCTGGCCTCGGACAAGGCGGTGCAGACCAGCGCCTCCACTTCGTCCGGGGGCGCGTCGGTGCTACAGCCCACTCCGACGACGAGCGTTCGCGGACGATAGACGAGCAGCGGTCCTCCGTCCGCAGCGAGGTCAGGGTCGAGCAGGCTGTCGGCGACGGCGATGCGCGGACCCGGCCAGCCGCGCAGCTGCTCCAGCGATTGCGCGCGCTGCCATGACGACGGGATCTCGGAGCGGGAGCCTGAGATCGTGGACTGCTCGTAGACGAGTGGGTCGGCGCCGGCGAGCAAGGCCGTGCTGGCGAGCTTCAACGCTTCTGGCGTGGCCTCGATCCGCCAGCGCTCGCTCAGGCCCAGACGGTCCAGATTCGGCAGGCCAGCCGTCTCGCTCGCGGTCGTGACGACAGCCGTTCCGCCGATGGCGTCGGCGATCCTCTGGGCGAGGCGGTTGGCGTCGGCCTGATGGCCGCCCAGGAGCGGAATCACATAGCGCCCGTCGTCGTCCACGCAGATGACACCCGGGTCGTCCTGCTTGGCGCCGAGCAGCGGCGCGACCAGCCGGATGGCCGCGCCAGCTGCCAGCACGAAGACGAAGCTCTCCACGCGCGGGAACAGCTCGGCGACACGGTCTCGCAGCGTGCTATCCAGCGGCAGCGCGCCGGCCGGGGCCACGGAGAGCCACTCCGACTTGACGTGCAGCGAGACATCGCCGTCAGCACTCACCGTTTCTTGCGCCGACGCCAGGGACGCCGCGATCTCCGCGCCGAGGATGGTCCCCTGGCGCGTCACCGCGAGCACCGCGATGCCCGAGCGCCGCGACGTGGCCCTCACGACGGACGGTCCGCCTCGGTCGCCGGAGCGAGCGACGCGGACGCAGCCCGGCGGCCCCGGCCCTCGGCCAGTCGGAAGACGTGACTGTACGTCGGGTCGTACAGGTTGGACCGGTTGGCGACGGCGAGTCGTCGCAGCTCCGGGTCGATGGCCCGACCGACCAGGATCAGCGCCTGTCGGGTGAAGCCGGCCGCCCGCGACGCCGCCGCGATGTCCGCCAGCGTACCTCTGAGGATCGTCTCATCCTCCCAGGAGACGCGATGCAGCACGGCGGCCGGCGTCTCCGGCGCGTACCCGCCAGCGATCAACTCGGCCACGGCGCGGTCGATCGCGGTGACGGTCAGGAACAGCGCGATGGTCCCCCCGTGCGCGGCCATTGCGCGCAGCTTCTCCTGCTCGGGGATCGTGGTCCGCGAGGGCAGGCGGGTCAGGATGACAGTCTGGGCCACGTCCGGCACCGTCAGCTCGGCGTTCAGGGCGGCAGCAGCCGCGAACACGGCGCTGACGCCCGGCACGACCGCGTAATCGACGCTGGCGGCCTCCAGGAGCACCATCTGCTCGTGCATCGCGCCGTAGACCGACGGATCGCCGCTCTGGACGCGGGCCACCAGCTTTCCGGCGCGGGCGGCTGCGATGATGCGCTCGCTGGTCTGCTCCAGCGTCATGGTGCTGCTGCCAATCGTCTCGGCGTCCGGTCGGGCGAGGGCCGCCACGCCGGGATGGACCAGCGAGTCGGCCCAGACGACCAGATCGGCCTGCTCGATGACCTGACGGCCCCGGATGGTGAGCAGGTCCGGGTCGCCCGGCCCGGCCCCGACGAACACGACCATGCCGCCGCGCGGCTCACGAAACGTTCCCACCCTCACCTCCGAGACGCCCGATCCGGACGCACGATCAAGAGCGCAAAATAGTCGGTCGGTGGCTCGGACAGGAGCGTCCGCACGTCGTGGACGATCTCCTGCTCCGGCCAGCCGCAGCGCCGCACGTAGACGGCCTGACGCATCAGGTCGAGACGGCCCAGCAGTGCCAGCAGGTCGCGCAGCACCGAGCCGACCTTCAGGACTACCACGCACTCATACTCCCCGAGTGCTCGCTCCACTTCGGCGAGGTCGGCAGTGGCAGGCACCACGGCCAGGCGGTCCTCGTAGTCGGTCAGCGGGATGCCGGCGGCAGCGGCCGAGGCGGTGATCGAGGAGACGCCGGGCACGACGTGGACGGTCAGGCTCGGCGCCAGCATTCGGAGCGCCGACATCACGTGGCCGAAGCTTCCGAAGAGGAGCGGATCGCCTTCGGTCAGAAAGACGCCGTGCCTATCGTCGCCGAGCTCGGCCACGATCCGCTCGGCGACAGCGCGCCAGCCCTCGTGGCCGCCTTCAGGAAACGGGAGCAGAACTATTCGCTTGCGGCGCTCGTCCAGGCGGTCGCGCACGATGTCGAGCGCCATGCTTCGTCCGCCGGCGCGTCGGGTGGGCGCAAAGATCACATCGGCCTCGTCGATGGCGCGCGCTGCCTTCAGCGTGAGCAGCTCGGGGTCGCCCGGCCCGACGCCCACGCCGGTCAGGCACGGGCGTGACGGCACGATCGCCTGGATCATGCGTGCACCGTCACGATGGTGACCGGGTTCTCGGCCTGGAGGCGAGTCAGGCCCAGGATGTCCGCTCCGCGCGCCACGCTCACCTGCACGACCTCGGTTTCTAGTTTGTGGGATCTGGCCCAGGCCAGCGCCTCACCGACGTGCTCGTACGTGACGAGATTGACCACGATGCGCCCGTCTGGCCTGATCCGGCTTCGGACATACGACAGGATCTCCAGCAGCTGACCGCCGCTGCCGCCGACGAAGACCGCGTCTGGCTGGGGCAGTGACGCGAGGACGTCCGGCGCCTCGCCGGCAACGACCTGGACGGCCCCGGCAACGTCGTGGCGCTGGACGTTCTCGGACAGCAGCGCGAGCTGGCGATCCGACCGCTCGACGGCGAACGCGGTCAAGCCCGGCACGAGATTCGCCGCTTCGATGGCGACCGAGCCGGACCCGCTGCCGACGTCCCACAGCACGCCACCCGTGGGGAGGCGAAGCTTGCTGAGGACGACCACTCGGATCTCGGGTTTGGTGATCATGCCGGCGGCGTGTGCGTACTCCGTCTCCGGGAGCCCGAAGCCCGCGACCCGGAGCGCCCGCTCACCCTCCTCAACGGCTCCCCAGGAGAGCGCCGGCACGACCAGCACGTTCAGCGCGGCAAATGTGCGTGTGCTGAGACTGGACAGGCGAGCACGGTGGCTCTGCTCTCTGGAGCCGCCGAGGTGCTCGAACACGCAGGCGTCGGCGTCGCAGGCGCCTGCCGCCAGCAGCGCACCTGCGATGACGCCTGGCGTGTTCGTGTCGTCGGTCAGGACGGCCAGCTTTTCGGCGCCGTGCGCGGCCTGGATGGCAGCGTCGAGGTCGCGACCGTGGGCCGAGACGACCCGGGCATCGTGCCAGCTCACGCCCAGACGGGCGAACGCCAGGGCCACCGACGAGACGTGTGGCACGATCTCGACGGCATCGCGGCCGAGTCGGGCGGCCAGCAGCGGTCCAATCCCGAAGAAGCACGGGTCGCCCGACGCCAGCACGACGACCTGTCCCGTTCGGGCGGACGACTCGACGGCGTCGAAGACCGGGTCGAGGCCGCCGGCTATGGTGACCCGCTCCCCAGCCGTGTCCTCGAACAGCTCCAGGTGTCGCCTGCCGCCCACCAGCACGTCCGCCGACATGACGCGCGCCAGGACTGCCGGTGGCAACCCGGCTGGTCCGTCGTCGCCCACGCCGACAACCAGGACAGGATACACTGCCACCTGTCCAGTATCAGCCATCGTCGTCGTCTCGGCCATGTCGGGCAGAATGATAGGCCCGGGCATCACCCAGAAGTCGCGCGCTCGGACGGAGAGGCGGCAGTCGATGCGAACGATGCTGGCGGTCGGGATTGGGGCCGGCGACCCGAAGTACGTGACGATCCAGGCGATCGAGGCGCTGAACCGGGCCGACGTGCTGTTCGTGGTGGACAAGGGCAGCGAAAAAGATGGCCTCGTCCAGCTGCGCCGCGAGATCTGCGACCGCTACGTCACCAACACTCGATACCGGAGTGTCCAGATCGAGGACCCGGTGCGCGATCGGACGGCCGGCGCGTATCGGGAGGCGGTCGAGGACTGGCGCCGCCGGCGCGCCGACGCCTACCAGGGCGCGATCCGCGACCACCTGGCGGACGGCCAGTGCGGCGCGCTGCTGGTCTGGGGCGACCCGTCTCTCTATGACAGCACCCTGGCGATCCTGGACGACGTGGCGGCGCGCGGCGATCCACCCATCGAGTACGAGGTCATCGCCGGCATCAGCAGCGTCCAGGCGCTGGCGGCCCGCCACAAGACGACGCTGAACCGGGTCGGCGGCTCGGTGACCGTCACGACCGGCCGTCGCCTCGCTCGCGGCCTGCCGGCCGACGCCGACGACGTGGTCGTGATGCTGGACGCCGAGCGGGCGTTTCACACGGTCTCTGAGCCGGACGTCGAGATCTTCTGGGGCGCGTACGTCGGCACGGACGACGAGCTGCTGGTGTCGGGGCCGCTGTCGGAGGTGGCCGACGAGATCGAGCGGGTCCGTGCTGAGGCGAGAGCGCGACACGGCTGGATCATGGACACGTATTTGCTCCGACGCCGCCGGACGTGAGCCTGGAACGGCATGCAGGTCCGGTGCTGGTGCTCGGCGGCACGACCGAGGCGCGCGAGCTCGCCCTGCTGCTGGAGCGCGCCGGCATTCCGTGTGTGTCGTCGCTGGCCGGACGCCTGGCTCAGCCACGATTGCCAGCCGGCCCGGTACGCATCGGCGGCTTCGGCGGCGCCGACGGGCTCGCCGACTGGCTCTCGGAGCAGCGAGTGTCCGCCGTGATCGACGCGACCCACCCGTTCGCGGCGCGAATCTCCGAGTCGGCGCTCGCCGCCTGCACCCGGGCCGGCGTCCCGCATCTGCGGCTGGAGCGGTCCGGCTGGATCGAACGACCGGGCGACCGCTGGCTGCGCGTGCCCGACCTGAGCTCCGCCGCGAGGCTCGCTCCAACAATCGGACAGCGCATTCTCCTGACGATCGGCCGGCAGGACGTCGCCGTGTTCGCCAGCGTGGACACAGCCTGGTTTCTGATCCGCTGCATCGAGGCGCCAGACGAACGGCGTCCGCCCCACCACGAGCTCCAATTGGCGCGCGGGCCGTTCACCTTCGACGGCGAACTGGCGCTGATGCGGAGTTGGGCCATCGACGTACTCGTCACCCGCGACAGCGGCGGCCCCGCGACGGTGCCAAAGCTCGACGCCGCAAGGATGCTGGAAGTGCCCGTCGTGATGGTCTCCCGTCCGCCCGCTGGATCGACGACACACGTGACCACCGTCGACGAGGCCCTTGACTGGCTGAGGTCCATCGCCACCATCGGTTAGCTTCTGGTCGTACTGGCGTGGCGGGCCGCCACCGCCGCCTTCAGCAGCAGGTTGACAGCGGCGGCGGCCAGCCCAGACCCGCCGCGCGTCCCACGGACGACCACGCATGGCAGGCCCGACGCCAGCAAGTGCTCCTTCGATTCCTCGGCGGCGACGAACCCGACCGGCATCCCGACGACGGCGGCCGGCCGAACACTACCGCTGGCGACGAGGTCGAGCAGCGCCAGTAGCGCGGTCGGGGCGTTGCCGATGGCGACGACCGCGCCGTCGAGGTGGTCCGCGAGCGCCAGGATTCCGGCCGCCGACCGCGTGATGCGATGCGTGCGTGCGACGGCGTCGATGCCGTCTGCGCGGATCGCCACGTGGAGATCTGAACCGAGCTCGGCCAGCGGCCCGCGCGCGATGCCGGCCGCGACCATCTCGACGTCCACGACCAGTGCGGCTCCTCGCTGGAGTGCCTCGACGGCGGCCGAGACAGGGTCTCCGACGATGGCGACCCGCTCGGCCAGCTCGGGATCGCCGCCGGCGTACACCAGGCGGGCGGTAAGGCTGCGCTCGGGTTCGGAGACAGGCAGACGGTCGCCCAGGCGCTCCTCGATGCGCCGGCGGCTGAGCGGCTCGATCTCGGCCGGCGGCAGTCCGTACTGGACGAGCAGCGGTCCCGGCGCCGGCAGGGCAGAATGTGCGTCGGATGCCGCGAGCGCGGCGGCACAGGCTTCGACGAAGCGCGGCGCGAGCGCTCGGTCTGCCGCGAAGTGGAGATGCACGTAGGAGGCGAGGACGTTGCCGGCGGCGAAGCCTTCGGTGCGGCCGGAGCCGTCCTCTACGTCGTACGCGGCCATCTCGGCGGGCGGCGGATCGGAACGGGACCAGTGAAACTCATGGCCACGTAATGGCGCGCCCACCGACCTCAGAAAGGTGTCTCGCCGTGCCCGAATCTCACGGTAGCCGAGTGCAAGCCGAGCGCCGAGCAGCGTGCTGGTGCCTGGCAACAGGCCGGCCATCGGGTGGCGCACGTCGTCGGCATCCACCAGACCCTCCTGGAGGTACATCAGACCGCCGCACTCGGCGTACACGGGCAGGCCAGCAGTCGCCGCGCCACGAATCGCTCCGAGCATCGGGCGGTTGGCGGCAAGCGCACCGGCGGACAGCTCCGGGAACCCGCCGCCGAGATAGACGCCGCCGATGCGCTCCGGGAGCAACGTATCCCGCAGCGGGCTGAACGGCACGAGCTCCGCGCCCCAGGCCGTCAGCAGGTCGAGGCTGTCCTGGTAGTAGAAGTTGAACGCCTCGTCTTGGGCCAGCGCGATCCGCACCCGAGGCAGAATCGGCGTGTCTGGAAACAGGCCGGACGGCACCACCGTCGGCGCGTCGATCTGGGTGAGGGAGAGGAGCCGTTCGAGATCGACGTGCGCCTCGACCTGCGCGACCACGCGCTCGACAAGCTCGGGAGCGACTCGACGTTCGGCGGCCGGCACCAACCCGAGGTAGCGCTCGTCCTGCCGGAGACCTGGATCTCGCGGGAGACACCCCAGAACCAGCAGGCCAGTCAGGCTCTCGACCGCGTCGCGGCAGATCTCGGCGTGGCGTTCGCTGGCAACGTTGTTGAGGATCACGCCGGCGAGCTCGAGGTCAGGGTCCACGACCCTACACCCCGCCACGGTCGCCGCGACCGTTCGCCCGGCCTTCGCGGCGTCCACGACGAGCACGACCGGCAGCCCGAGCAGTCGGGCCACCTGGGCCGTGCTGCCGACCTCGCCGGCGCCCGTGCGACCGTCGAACAGGCCCATGACGCCCTCGACCACCGCCGCGTCGGCGGTGCGGGCGGACCGAGCGAACAGCTCGCGGAGGCCCGCCTCCGGCACCATCCAGGAGTCGAGCGTCCGAGACAATCGGCCGGCCACCTGGCTGTGCTGGCTCGGGTCGATGTAGTCCGGGCCGACCTTGAATGGCTGGACTGACAGGCCACGCCGTCTGAGCGCACCGACGATGCCCAGCGTCAGTGTCGTCTTGCCGACACCGCTAGCCGTCCCGCCCAACACCATCCCGATCATCTGGCCGTCCTCACGCCCGCCCCAGCCCGATGTTGGCCGCCGTCAGCAGCTCGCCGGCCCGCAGCTGCTCCAGCGGCAAGTAGGTGGCGCCCAACGCCTCGCTCAGCGGTCCGCAGATCCCGACCCGCATGCGTCCGGTTTCAGTGTCCACCACCACTGTCTCGATGCCGCGCGCCTTGATCTCGCCGGCGAGCGCCAGGGCCTCGGACGCCGGGTCACCCCGGCCGACCGACACGTTCGCTCGGCCGTCGGAGACGACGAGGAGGAGCGGCACGTCTTCTGGATGATTGGCGCGATGCCGCTCGAAGGCGAGCATCCCTACCTGCAACGCATGTCCGAGCGGGGTCCGTCCGCCCGTAGGCAGTGACTGGAGCCGACGCTCGGCCAGGTCCACCGAGGTGGTCGGCGGCAGGAGCAGCTCCGCCTGCGATCCGCGAAATGCGATCAGGCCGACTCGGTCACGCTTCTGGTAGGCGTCCAGCAGCAGCGAAAGCACTGCCTGCTTCGCCGCCGCCATCCGCTTCCTGGCCGCCATCGAGCCGCTGGCATCGACGGCGAAAAGGATGACGTTGCCGGCGCGCGTCTCGCGGACCTTTGCCTGCAGATCGGACGGCCTGACCAGCAGGGCCGGCCCGTCCGGCTGAGATTCACGTCGCCGGCGCTGGTTCGGGGCGGCTGCGCGCAGCGTCGCGTCGAGGGCGATGTCGCGAGTCTCGGGCCTTGCCAGGGCTGCGCGCACATAGGCGCCCTGACCGTCCTTGGAGCGGACGCGGCTGCGCTTGCCGGCCCTGGTCGAGCGCTCCTTCCGGGCCGGAACGGCCGGGGCGAGGGTCTTCACGCGGTACGGGTCGTCGGCGGCGACGACGAGCTCGTCGGGCGCGGATTGGCCCGAGGCATCCTGGGGCTGCTCCGGTTGGGTCTGCTCGGGCGGCGGCGCGGCGCTCGACGGCTGGTCCGCCTCGCGCGCCGGCGGCTCCTGCGCGCGGTGGCGCTCGATCGAGCGGTCCAGGTCGCCGGGGTCCAGGCGCGGCTGCTCGAACGGCTGGCGCCGACGGCGGTGCAGCAAGGCCAGTTCGGCGGCGGCGCGCACGTCCTCTTCGACCACCCGGTTTCGGCCGGCGTACGCTGCTAATGTCGTCGCGGTCTTGTACATGACGATGTCGCCGCGCAGCCCGTCAACCTGGAAATCCGTACAGAGGTGCGTGATCAGGTCGAGCATCTGGTCGTCCAGGACGACGGACGGCAGCAGCTCGCGAGCCGCGAGAATGCGCCCGCGCTCCTCGGCCTCGGCGGCGCCCCAGCGATCCGCGAAACCGAGCGGGTCGCTCTCGAAGGCGATTCGGCGCCGCACGACCTCGGCGCGGGCGGCGCGGTCGTCCAGACCCTGCACCTCGACGGCCAGCGCAAACCGGTCGAGCAGCTGTGGGCGCAGATCACCCTCTTCCGGGTTCATCGTGCCCACCAGGATCAGCTGAGCGGGGTGGGAGAGCGAGATGCCCTCGCGCTCGACGTAATTCGTGCCCATCGCCGCCACGTCCAGAAGCACGTCCACGAGATGGTCGTTCAGCAGGTTCACCTCGTCCACGTACAGGATGCCGCGATGGGCGGCGGCGAGCAGGCCCGGCTCGAAGCGCCGCCGACCCTCCGCTATTGCCGCCTCAATGTCGATGGTCCCAGTGAGGCGGTCCTCGGTGGCGCCCACCGGCAGGTTGACGATCGGGACGCGGCGGCTGGCCGTCGGGAGCGGTGCCGGACGCTCCTGGCAGTCGGCGCACCAATCGTCTGGACTCGCGGGGTCGCAGCCGTAGTGGCAGCCGACGACCACCTCGATCTCTGGGAGCAGGCCGGCCAGGGCACGGACCGCTGTGGACTTGGCGGTGCCCTTCTCACCACGGATCAACACACCGCCGAGACGTGGGTTGACCGCGTTCAGGATCAGGGCGCGCTTCATCCGCTCCTGCCCGATCAGCGCGGTAAATGGAAACACCGGCCGTCCGAAGACACGACGGTCGGGGGGTGGCGTTCGGCCATCCTGCGCCATCAGAACTCGATCCCGCGCTGAGCGGCGATCCCTTGTTGATACGGATGCTTTACGAGCCGCATCTCGGTGACGAGGTCGGCAGCATCGACGAGCTCGGGCGGCGCTCCGCGCCCGGTCAGCACGAGATGCAGCCGCTCTGGCTTGTCGCGGATCAGCCCCAGCACGTCGTCGAGGGATACCAGGCCGGCCTTGATCGAGCCGAGGATCTCGTCCAGCACGATCATGTCGTACTCGTCAGCCAGGACGACCTCGCGGGCGCGCTCGAACGCCTGCTTCGCGGCCTCCTCGTGCTCTTCCATCGGAATGCGCGGGTCGCGCAGCCGCTCGATGGTGAAGCCCATGCCCATCCTGACCAGTTGGACGTTCGGCGCCAGCAGTGGCAGCGACTGCGACTCGCCGGTCTTCCAGCGGCCTTTGATGAACTGGATGATGAGCACCTTCAGGCCGTTGCCGGCCGCTCGGACGGCGAGGCCGAGGGCGGCCGTCGTCTTGCCCTTGCCGTCGCCAGTGTTGACGACCACCAGCCCGCGGGTCGATTTCCGTTCGCGCGCCATCAGCCTCGTCCTTCTCCCATGCCTCCAGGACATGAGCTCCGGTCGCTCGCGGTGCCGCGTCGAGCCGGCACGGCGCCTGTCGCGTCCGGGACTGGACGCGAGGCTGACGTGTCGGGCGGCTCCCTGGCGCGGAGAGCGAGAACCCGTCTATCTCGGGCAGGTCTCCTGGCTTGCGGATCATCGTCGTCGGCGCCTTCCCGCACCAGCCGATGCAGTGGCTCGATGCCGACGACTCCTCGCTCACAGTGGCGCGACCGCGGCGGATTCGCACCGCCTTCCCTATTCTGCCTCGGCGGCGCGTGTCCGCCTGCGAGGCCACCCGAGCAGCGTCTTGTCATGTTGTGAATGAGCGTGCGGGGAAGGATACCTCCGGGACCGTATGTGTGCCACTTCTCGACGTGCCTGGCTGCTCGGGTTCGAGTGAGGCTGGTAGACTTCGCACCGGCGGACGCCGGCCGCCGACCTTTGGAGTGTCTGAACCGACATGACAGAGCACGTGCAAGGCGGACTGAGTGTGGCGAGCACGCGAGGAGACGGGACCGTTGCCGTCCGCTCAGATCGGTCCGCCAGGCGACCTTCACGACGAACAACTCCGTGGCAGACCGTATTCGCCAGGGCGCTCGCGGTCGTCTTCGGCCTGCTGCTGCCACTCCTGCTTCTCGAAATCTCGATCCGTCTGTTCGGGCCGTTTCTGCCGGGCAACTACGACACCGGGGCGTTCGTACGGCGACACCCGACGCTGGGTCACTATCATGTGCCGAACTACCACGGCTGGACGAAAACGCCCCAGTTCACGACCGAGCTGCGGACGAACTGGATGGGGTTCCGGGACCCGCGCCAGTCCTATGCGAAAGCGCCCGGCACCTATCGCATTCTGGCACTTGGGGACTCATACGTCGAGGCTTCACAGGTTCAGGCGAACCAGATGACGACCGCGCTTCTCGAACGGAGGCTGACCGAGGCGACCGGGCGACCGGTCGAAGTGATCAACGGCGGTGTGTTCGGCTACGGCACGGCCCAGGAGTACTTGCTCCTGGACGAGCTTGGGGCACAGTATCAGCCGGATGTCGTGCTCCTCTTCTTCTGTCACTGCAACGACGTCGCGAACAACAACTACCGTCTGGAGCTCATCGACGCTGACCTCGGCCGGGCGTTGAAGCCGTACTACGACCTGGCGAACGACGAGGACACACTGCGGTTCATTCCGCCGCCGCCGCCCAGCACACAAACGAACATCCGCCAGCGTCTTCGCGACACGTCGCTGCTCTACAACATCATCGAGACGGGAGTGGTCTACAAGTTCGAGCTGCAGAATCCGTTGGAGCCGTTCAACGGGATCGACGGCCTGCTCGACCCGGTGCGCGGCAAGTACGATGCGACACCGACTGGCGAGTGGAGTCGTGGCTGGCGGATCACCGAGGCCATCATCCAGAAATTGCGCGACCGCTCGTCGGCGCTGGGCGCGCGCCTGGCGGTCGTCGAGGTTCCCGCCTGGCGCATGCTCGACGAGGCGTACTGGCAGCGCGACAACAACAAGCGATTGGTAGAAAGCCGAAAGGGCGGCCCGGACGCGCCAGTTCAGTTGCTAGACGAGATCGCCGATCGTCTGGAGCTGCCGCATCTCGACCTGGGCGGGGCGTTCAGGCCGCGGGTCGCCGCGGACGGGCTGACCACGTACTACATCGCGGGCGACTATCACTGGACTGTGGCAGGAAATGCCGTGGCGGCAGACGCGGTGGCCGCCTTCCTAGCAGAGCGGGGGTTGTTGCCGCGTTAGCCGCGCCCAGGTGCGTACCGTCTGCGCAGTAACCCCAGGGGAGATGTGCTGAGATGAGGGCTGCCCAGTTCTATGGTGGTCGCGACATCAGGGTCGAAGAGCTCCCCGATCCGCTGCCCGGGCCGGGCGAGGTGCTGATCCGGATCAGAGCGGCTGGGGTCTGTGGCTCGGACCTGCATCCGTACCGTGGCGCGAACCCGTGGGGTGCCGACGCGAGCTGGCCCCGCCGAGCCGGCCACGAGCTGGCGGGCACAGTGGCAGCCCTCGGCGACGGTGTCCGTGGCCTCGAAGTCGGGCAGCGCGTCGGCGTCGAGCCGATGCATCTGGTCGGGTGTGGCAGCTGCCGGCAGTGCCGCCGGGGCGACTATCACGTCTGCCCGACGCGCGGTATGCGGAACGGCGAGCGTCGTGGGAGCGCCGGCTTCTCGGAGCTCGACCTCGTGGTGGCCCAAAACGTCTACCCGCTGCCGGAGTCGGTGTCGCTCGACGCGGCCTCGCTGCTGGACGTGTACGGCTGCGGCGTCCACGCAATCAACCGGGTGCCGTTGCGCGCGATGGAGCATGTCTGCGTGGTCGGGACCGGGCCGATCGGCCTGACGATGGGGCAGGTGGCACGGGCGGCCGGCGCGCGGCAGGTCATCATGATCGGGCGCCGCGACGCGCCGCTCGACTTCGCCCTGAAGGTCGGCGCAGCCGATGCCGTCGTGAACAACCAGTCCGTGGAGAGCCTGGCCGAGCCCGTCGCGGAGCTAACTGGCGGTGAGCTGTGCGACGCGGTGTTCGAGACGGTCGGCGGCACCGAGGACACGCTGGCCCAGGCGATCGAGGCGGCGGCGTTCGGCGGGCGCATCGGGATCATCGGCGCGTTCTGGGGCGACGTGGCGGTGGCGTATCGCGCGGCGAACCGGAAGGAGCTCGACCTGCGCTGGTGCAACAGCTACTCGACGTTCCACGGACAGCGCGAATTTCAGATCGCGCTCGACATGCTGGCGTCAGGCCGGGTCCAGGCCGAGCCGCTCATCACCCATCGCTACCCGCTGACAGAGATCGCGGAGGCGTTCCGCGCCGCCGACGACAAGCGGGCCTCCGGCGCGGTGAAGGTCGTGGTGCAGCCGTGACGCCGTGATGCTCGCGGCGAGAAGGGGTGCCTGCTCTCACGCCTTTCGCGTCGGGTTGGATGCCTTCAAGAGCTCGATCTCGGCGCGGAGTCGAACGGTGAGCTCGCGAAGGTCGTCCGGCGACGGGCGGGCAGCGTCGGCGCGGGTGAGGGCGGGGTCGATCTCCCAGACCGGGCCGGTCGGCTTCGGGTCGTCGGCGTGGCGTGGGAACAGGTGCCAGTGCAAGTGCTCGTCGGCGTTTCCCAGCAGCTCGTAGTTCAACTTGCGCGGCGCGAACGCCTGACAGACAGCCTCAGCGGTCAACGCCATGTCCTGGAGGAAGGCGATTCGACGATCCCAGTCCAGATCGTGGAGCTCACGGACGTGCCATCGCGAGAGCAAGAGCGTGTACCCCCGGAAGAACTGGTGATCGCCGATCACGACGTAGCCAGTCGGCAGTTCGGTCACGAAGTACGGGTTGGTTCCGGCCTGGATCATGGCGATCCGGTTGCAGATCAGGCAGTCGGTCATCGGTGGGGCGATCCCTATGGCAGGGTGGGCCGGTTAGAATAGCGTCGGCTGGTCCGGGTTGCTCGACCGGGGCCGCTCGATGCCGAGATGCTCGTACGCGCGGCCCGTGGCGCGTCGGCCGGCCGAGGTCCGAATCAAGAAGCCCTGTTGCAGCAAGTACGGCTCGACCACGTCCGTCAGGGTGTCGGTCTCTTCTTGGAGGGTGGCGGCCAACGCCTCGATGCCGACCGGACCGCCGTTGTAGCGGCTGATGATCGCCTGGAGCACCTTCCGGTCCAGCTCGTCCAGGCCCTCGTCGTCCACGCCTTCGAGCGTCAGCGAGGCGCGCGTGGTGTCGATGATTACCGCGCCCTGCGCCTTGACCTGGGCGTAGTCTCTCACGCGGCGAAGCAGCCGGTTGGCGATGCGTGGCGTACCGCGCGAGCGCCGCGCAATCTCCGACGCGGCTTCCGGCGCCATCTCGACTTCGAGCAGGTCGGCCGAGCGGCGCACGATCGCCTCCAGCTCCTCTGGCGTGTAGAAGTCGAGATGGAAGAGCAGGCCGAACCGGTCGCGCAGCGGGGAGGCGAGCAGGCCGGCCCGCGTGGTCGCCCCGACCAGCGTGAACCGCTTGAGCGGGATTCGGATCGCCTTCGCGAACGGCCCCTTGTCCAGCACGAAATCGACCGCGAAATCCTCCATCGCCGGGTACAGATACTCTTCGATGGTGCGCGGCGTGCGGTGGATCTCGTCCACGAACAGGACGTCCCCTGGCTGGAGATTGGTCAGGATGCCCATCAGGTCGGCGGTCTTCTCCAGGGCCGGGCCTGACGTGGTGATCAGCTTGCCGCCCATCTCCTCGGCGATGATGTGCGCCAGCGTCGTCTTGCCGAGCCCGGGCGGGCCGTGAAACAGCACGTGCTCCAGCGGCTCGTCGCGCTCCTGGGCCGCGCCGATGGCGATGGCGAGCCGCTCCTTCAGCCGTCCCTGCCCGACGAACGTGCTGAGCGACGACGGCCGCAGCGAGCCGGAGCCAGCCTCGTCTTCGGGGTCGGGCCAGGGCGAGACCACTCTGTCGAACACCATCGCGCGGCCTCCTTGTCCCCGTTCGTCGCCCGGCTCGTCGTCACTCACTGTAGCACACCCGTTCTATCATTGCTTGAAGTATTCCATGATGATGTCTTCGACGGCATGAAGCTGGTCGTTCTCCTTCAGCAGCCTAACCACGGCCTTGCGGGCGTCCGGGCGTCGGATGCCCATCTCTACCAGCAGCTCCACGGCCAGCCGTTCGAGCTCGTCCCCGGAGGGCGGAGCTTCGGGAGCGGCCGCCTCCTCCAGCTCCGCGAACAGCCCGACCTTCTTGCGGAGCGTCGCGACGATCTTCTCGGCGCCGGCCGCGCTGATGCCGGGCAGGCTGTCCACCAGGTGGGTGTTCTGGTCGCGGATCGCCTCGGCGATGCGGTTGATCGGAAGCACCATCGCGCGGGCGGCGCTCTTCGGCCCGACCCGCGAGACCGAGCGCAGGAGATCCCAGAACTTGCGCTCCTCGTCGCGCGCGAAGCCGTACAGGACCGGGATCGGGTTGTCGCGGGTGGCGACGTAGGCGATTCGCAGGTCGAGCGCCCGCCCCTCGGCCAGCGCCCCGAGCGACTGCTCGACGATCGGCGGCAGCACGATCTCGTAGCCGACGCCGCCGACGTCCAGGATGATCCCGTCGTCGGTGCGCCCCCGGAAGGTGCCCCTGAGCGCGGCGATCATCGTCTGCCTCGACCGCCCAGTGCCGTCATGCTGACCTGATGCAGTCCGGCTATCGCCAGCGCGATGGCGTCGCTCAGGTCGCTCGGCACGTTGGCGGCGGTGACCTCGCACAACTGGAAGACCATCCGCTGCACCTGCTCCTTCGACGCGTGGCCGTTGCCGGTCAGGCGCTGCTTGACGGTGGTGGCGGTCAGGGCCAGCATCGGGATGCCGGCCTGGGCGATGGCGAGGCAGAACACCCCGCGCAGGTGCGCCATCTTGAGCGCGGCTTTCGGGAAGCGCGGGGTGGTGAACAGGTCTTCCACCGTCACCAGCGTCGGGCGGGTCAGCTCCAGCACGCCGACCAGCCGCTGGTAGCCGTCGGCGAGACGGCCGGGCAGATCGTCTGCGCCAGCATCGGAGCGCGGGGCGATGACGCCAGATTCGAGCAGACGGTACTGGCCCCGCTCGACGCCGACCAGCGCCCAGCCGCTGCGTGTCAGGCCGGGGTCGATGCCGAGCGCACGAATCACCGGCCCGGGTGCGAGCTGCTCGCCGCGGGCGCGGTCACGGCGATTCGAGGTGGCTGGCGCGACGGTCACAGGAGTTGACGCCTTCATGTGGTCTGCTGGAGCGCGGGCATGGACAGGGGAACGACCTGCCCGGGACCAGAACGATTGTACGGCTGGGCCGGGTGCGGAGCTCGGTACGGTGGCTGCAGTCAGCCCAATCCGCACGCAGCGAGCAGTGGCCGGAGGTCGAGCGAGGCGCGGACAGTGGCGGCGAGCCGATCCAGCTCGCGCTCGCGGTTGGCAGTGAAGGAATGGCGTGCGATGTCCGGTTGACTCACATCATCATGGTCACGACCGAGGCGGCGCGCGAGCAGGGCGTCGATCAGGGCGTGCCGGGCCACGTCGTTTTCGAGCAGGCCGTGCAGGTACGTGCCGATGATCCAACCGTCGGCGGAGACAACGCCGTCGAGCTCGGATGTCGGCTCGCCGGAGCGCTCGTGAATCTGGACGAGTGGCGAGAGCGTGCCGTCGGTCTCGCTGCGACCCAGGTGGATCTCGTACGCCACGATCTCGCGGCCGGCCGCGCCGGCGAGGAGCCCCTGTTCCGCCAGGAGGGTGCCTCGGACGCGGACGGTCCGCTTGACGGTGGCAAATGTGGTCTCGACGGGCAGCAGCCCGAGCCCGTCCACAGATCCTCGGTCCGACTCGCTCTGGTGGGGGTCGTGGATGCGGCGCCCGAGCATCTGGTAGCCGCCGCAAATGCCGAGCAGCGGCACATGAGCGCCGGCCAACTTGATGATTCGGTCTGCCAGGCCAGTCGCGCGCATCCATTCCAGGTCGGCGATGGTGGTCTTGGTGCCGGGAATGATGGCGAAATCAGGTTGGCCGAGGTCCTCAGAGCGCTCGACGTAACGAAGAGTCGCAGCTGGCTCGGCGGCCAGCGGCGCAAACTCGTCGAAGTTGGCGATCCGGGGCAGGCGAATGACGGCGATGTCCACGGTCGTGCGCGATCCCGACTGCCGACGCGCGAACACCTCGTCCAGTGCCAGTGAGTCCTCCTCCGGCAGGTCGAGGTCTCGCAGATGCGGCACGACTCCGAGCACTGGCACCCCGGTTCGCTCGACCAGGAAGTCGAGGCCTGGCGCCAGGATGGCCGGGTCGCCGCGGAACTTGTTGATCGCGAAGCCGCGCACGAGCTCGCGGTCGCCGGGCTCCAGCAGCTCCAGGGTGCCGAGCAGGGAAGCGAACACGCCGCCTCGGTCGATGTCGCCGACCAGCAGAACTGGTGCCTTGGCGTAGCGGGCGATCCGCATGTTGGCGAGATCGGCGTGCTGAAGGTTGATCTCGGCGGGGCTGCCGGCGCCCTCGGCGACGACCACGTCGTACCGAGCGCGCAGGCGATCTAGCGCAGCCGTGACGTTCGGCCAGAGCTCGAGCTTGCGCCGCTGATACTCGCCGGCCGCCATCGAGCCGATCGAGCGGCCGTCCACGATCACCTGGGAGCGGTGATCGGCCTCCGGCTTGAGCAAGATCGGGTTCATGTCGATCGAGGGATCGACGCCGGCGGCCTCAGCCTGGAGCGCCTGCGCCCGCCCGATCTCGCCGCCCTCGGCCGCGACGAATGAGTTGAGCGCCATGTTCTGGGCCTTGAACGGGGCCACGCGAAAGCCGTCCTGGCGCAAGATCCGGCAGAGCGCCGCGACCAGCGTGCTCTTGCCGACGTGCGACGCGGTCCCCTGGACCATCAGGACTGGCGCCGGTCGCTCGCTCATCGCCGGCTCACGGCTCCCGACGAGCGGCGGCCCGCGGCTCGTCCGCGCGGTCGGAGACGCCGGCTTCGTCAAAGGTCGCCATCTCTCGGGGCAGGCGGCACGCGAGACGGATCAGATGCAGCGAGATCGCCGCGCCGCTACCCTCGCCGAGCCGCAGTCCGAGATCCATCAGCGGCTCCAATTCGAGCAGCTCCAGCACGATCCGGTGGCCCGGCTCGACCGAGCGGTGCGAGGCGATCAGGTACGGCTGCACGGCCGGACAGATCGTCACGGCGAGCAGTGCCGCCGCTCCGACGATCAGGCCGTCCAGAACGACAGGCACGCCAGCAGCAGCGCCGCCGATCGTCGCGCCGGCGAGCGCGCCGATCTCGAACCCTCCGAGCTCGGCCAGGGCGCCGACCGGATCGTGTGGTCCGGCCTGGCTGCGCGCGAGCGCCCGCTCGACGACGGCGACTTTGCGCTGCCAGCCGTCCGGATCGACGCCGGTGCCGAGGCCGGTCACGTCGCGCGGCGGTCGGCCGGTCAGCGCCGCGATCAGGGCCGCCGACGCGGTCGTGTTGCCGATGCCCATCTCGCCGAGCGCGATCAGATCCGCGCCCTCCGCGACGAGCTGCGAGACGAGCTGGAGACCGGCGTCCAGCGACGCCTCGGCCTGGGCCAGCGACATGGCGGGGCCGTCCGCCAGGTTGGCCGTCCCAGGTCCGATAGGCAGCCGCACGATGCCCGACGGCGGCTCGGCGCCCTGCCAGTCAATGCCGAGGTCGGCGACGACCAGCCGGGCGTGCGCGTCGTCGGCCAGCACGTCGATGGCGGCGCCGCCCCGCACGAAGTTGCGGACCATCTCGGCGGTCACTTGCTTCGGATAGGCGCTGACGCCGGCGTCGGCCACGCCGTGATCCGCCGCCAGCACCAGCACGACCGGGCTCGCGACGTTCGGGAGTGCCGCCCGCTGAATCGACGCGAGCTGGACGTGGAGACGCTCCAGCGTGCCGAGGCTGCCGGCCGGCTTGGTCAGGCGACTCTGGCGAGCGCGGGCCTCGGCGGCGGCGACGCCGTCAGGGGGACTGATGTGTGCAACAGCCTCGGCGAGTCTGCTCATCAGACGACACCCCCAAGCCTCAGGCCGAGTGCCACCAGCACGCTCGTCTCGACCAGTTCGCAGACGGCCCCGTAGACGTCGCCGGTCAGACCGCCGAGACGGCCGCTGACCCAGCCGCCGGCAGCCAGCACCAGCAGGCTGACGCCGAGCCACAGCGCCGCGCCGACGAGGCCGGCCATCGCGAGCGCTCCGCCAATCGCAATTCCACTCGCTACCATCACGTGCTGCCACCGAATCGAGTCTTTGAACGAGCGCCCCATGCCGCTTGGGCGCGCGTACGCGAAGGCGCCGGTCACTAGCACGATGCCCCAGCGTCCGAGGCACGGCGCGAGAATCAACGCCGGGCCGCGCATGGGTGGCGGCAGGCTGGAGATCGCGGCGACCTTCAAGCCTAGCTGAAGCACGACCGCGACCACCCCAAACGAGCCGGCCCGAGGGTCGCGCATCACGTCCAGGCGGCGGGCAGCATCCGGCCCGGCGAACAGGCCGTCGAAGGTGTCGATCAGGCCGTCGAGGTGGAGGCCGCCAGTCATCGCGGCAAGCAGCGCCACCAGCCCGACGTTGCGGACGCTCTCGGCGAGGTACGGGGCCAGCAGCCAGTCGGCGGCGGCCAGGATCGCGCCGAGGAGCAGGCCGACAGCTGGGAAGAACGCGTCGCTTCGGCCGAAATCGTCGTAGTCTGGCACTCGCCGCACGAACGTGGGCGGCAGGACGGTCAGAAACTGCAACGCGAAGAAGGGCGCCTGAGCCCAGGAGACCCAGACTGGCCGATTGGTTGCGGACCCATGATCGGCCGGCAGCTCCCCCGCGAGTCTCTCCGAAACCATCGTCATCGGGACCGTGCCCCCGTGGCCGGAGCTCGTGTTCCTGTCCCGTGGAGCGCGTCTCGACGTGCCGTGGCCGTACCTCTCGTAGCTCCTACTCTGGTGTCGATTATAGGCGTCTCACGATCTCCTCCCGACGAATCTGACGAACGCGCGCCGGGGCGTCCGTCGTCCTGTACAATCAAGGGGCATGTCTGCCCATCTGGACGGCTCGCCGATGATTCGAGTGCTGCGCCTGCCCGAGCTGGTCGGCGCCGGCCTGTTCTTGCGGCGCGGCGACACGCTGGAGCTCACGTCGCACAGTTGGCCGCGCGTCCAGCCGGAGACCGGCCACCTGCCGACGAGTGCCGCCATCTGGCAAACCGTCGGGATGTCGTGGGAGCATGCCTGGGTGGCGGTGAGCTCCGGCGCGGTTGTCGGGCTGGTGGTCAGCCGGCCGCGTTGTGGCGGACTGGTCTGGGACGTCGAGCACCTCTTGACGACGGGCGGTGAGGCAGGTATCGCCGAGTCACTGCTGGAGACGGTCGGGCAGCACGCGGTCACGCGTGGCGGTCGTCGCGTCTTCCTGGAGGTGCCGGACGACGAGTCGAGCGCCACGCTGACCCGGAAGGCCGGCTACGAGAAGTACACGACCACCACGGTGTACAAGCTATCGGCGCCGTTCAAGCTGCCGGGGCTCGAAACGCTGGATGGCCGGCCCCGACTGCGCGTGGACGAACAACCACTGTTCAACCTGTATGGGGCCGCCGTCCCGCAGATCGTCCGAGCGGCCGAAGCGCTCACCTACGACGAGTGGTCGGCGCTGCATCGTGGACGGAAAAAGTGGTCGCCGACGCTGATCGGAGATCGGCATCAATATGTGTGGGAGGTTGGTGCGTCGCTTGCGGGCTGGCTTGAAGTCGTGTACGGGCAGAAGAGCCAGTACCTTGACCTCCTTATCGACCCAAAGTATGAGTCGATGGTAGATCGGATGGTGGCGTTCGCGCTGAAGCAGGTCAGCGAGAAGGCGCCGGTCTACGTGTCGGTCCGTCCGTACCAGATGGTGCTCGGTGCGTCGCTCGAACGCCGAGGCTTCGCGGTTGGCGGGCGGTACGACGTCTACGTGCGACAGTTGAGCGTCCGCGTTCCCGAGCGGACCCTCGTTCCCGCGAACATCGTCGGAGGATAATGGCCGACCGAGCGCAACAACCGATCGCGCAGCCACAGTTGCAGGTGACCGACGACCTGGGCCTGTTGCTGGAGGTGTTGCCAGCGCGCATTCGCGAGCCAATTGAGGCGATGCCGGACCAGGCAGAGCTTCTCGAAGTGGTCATGGATCTTGGCCGTATGCCCGAAGCGCGGCTCCCAGGTCGTGAGGTCATCCTCAGCCACGAGGTCGTGAGCGTTGACGACCTCGATTTCGTCATCGAGCACATCGGTGCGTTCGGCGACGACAATCGGGCGGGCATCGAGCGCACCCTTCATCGCATCTCGGCGATCCGGAGCCGCGACCGCCGCGTGATCGGCCTGACCTGCCGGGTCGGTCGCGCTGTGTACGGCACCATCGCGATCTTGCGAGACCTCGTCGATTCCGGGAAGAGCATCTTGATGATGGGGCGGCCCGGCGTCGGCAAGACGACGATGCTGCGCGAAGCGGCTCGCGTGCTGGCGGACGATCTTCGCAAGCGCACCATCATCGTGGACACCTCGAACGAGATCGGCGGGGACGGCGACATCCCGCATCCGGCCATCGGGCGTTCCCGGCGGATGCAGGTGCCGACGCCGACGGCCCAGCACGGCGTGATGATCGAAGCGGTCGAGAATCACATGCCGGAAGTGATCGTCATCGACGAGATCGGGACCGAGCTGGAGGCCCAGGCGGCACGCACCATCGCCGAGCGCGGCGTGCAATTGATCGCGACCGCCCACGGCAACACGCTGGAAAACCTGATGCTCAACCCGACGCTGGCCGATCTGATCGGCGGAATCCAGACCGTGACTCTTGGCGACGAAGAGGCCCGACGGCGGGGTACGCAAAAGTCGGTGCTCGAACGGAAAGCGCCGCCGACGTTCGACGTCGTCGTGGAGATCCAGAACTGGAACCGAGTCGCCGTCCACGAGGACGTGGCCGAGGTGGTGGACGCCATCCTGCGGGGTCACGCCCGGCCGGCCGTCACGCGCTTCCGAGACGACCGAGGCGAGATCCAGGTCGAACGTCCGCCGGCTCGCCGCGGTGGTCCGCCTCACCTGGCGGTCGCGGAGGATGCTCCCGTGGCGCCGACGCCGTTCACGCGTGGACGTATCCGCGACGTGGAATCGGATGCGCCGCGCTTCACGCGCGAGCCGGCCGCGCCGGCCGCGAGCGGTGGCGTTGCCCGGGTCTACGCCTACGGTGTGAACCGCTCGCGCCTGGAGCAGATGGTGCGGGCGATGCACCTGCCCATCGTCGTGTCAGACGACCCGACTGACGCCGACGTGGTGTTGACGCTCAAGAACTACTATCGGCGCAAGCCACAGCCGCTCCGGGACGCCGAGGCGAGTGGCACGCCGATCTACGTCTTGCGCGGCAACAGCGCCGGCCAGATCGAGGAGGGGCTGGCGCGGATCGCCCAGATGGACCGCTCGGCGGCCACCTCCGCGACCACCTCGGCGCTCCAGGAGACCGAGGACGCGATCAGCAGCGTGCTGGAGCAGTCGAAGCCGATCGAGCTGTCGCCGCAGAGCTCGTACATCCGGCGCCTTCAGCACCAGCTCGCGGAGCGGTACAACCTGGGCTCGCGGAGCCTGGGCCGCGAGCCGTACCGACGGGTCCAGATCTTCCCGCGCGAGAACGTGTAGAAGCTCACCTGGGTCCAATGAATTGCGCCCCTACAGCATCATGAGCTGTAGGGGCGCAATTCATTGCGCCCACTGGGGACGCTACGTTGCTACTGGACCGACGAGTACGGCGTCGGTCGCAGGAAGCTGTTGCGGACCCGCGCGACGATTGGACCGTTCGCTTCGGTCTGCGCCCGCTTCTCGTTCCATTCCGGATCGGCCTGGAACTTGCCCCACTTCTCCTCGCGCTCGGCCAGGCTCTCCCAGGCGAGCAGATAGATCAGCTCGTTGCTGGTGCCGACGTCGGCGGTCCAGAAGCCGGCCTGCTTGATGCCCAGGCGGTCCCAGATCTTGCAGGTGATGGTCTCGAAACGGCGGTGCAGGTCCGGCAGCTTGCCAGGGACCAGCTCGTAGATGCGGAGCTCGTAGATCATCGACGTCCTCCGTGCTTGCATCGGCAAACGCCCGATGATAGCAGGCTCCAGCCGGTGCCTGACGGCCGGCAGTCTATTCGCGGACGGCAGTGGCGAGCGCACGTATACTACGGGCGTGGCCGAGCGTACGTTCCGACGGTCCGGGAGCTGCCGATGAAGCGAGAGCCGCGTTTCGTCGCGGTTGGCGCTGCCGCGTCTCTCCCCAGTGGCGAGATGCGCGAGTACGTCGTCGAGGACGTCGAGATCGTCGTCGTCAACCTCGACGGCCAACTGCACGCGCTCGCCAATCAGTGCCCGCACCAGGGCGGCCCGCTCGGGCGCGGGCGGCTCGACGAGGACGGCGTGATCTGGTGCCCGTGGCACCTCTGGCAGTTCGACGCGCGCAATGGACGCGCCCGGTGGCCGGAGGGGTACGGACGCGTCATGTGTTTCCCTGTGAAGGTCGAAGATGGACAGATCCTCGTCGCCGTCGGCTGAGCGGGGAGGTCCAGGCCAGGGACCGGTCGTGCCGCGTCCGGCGGCAACCGTGATCGTGGTGCGAGACGGCGAGAACGGGCGCCCCGAGACGTTCATGGTTCATCGAGACCCGAACAGCCGATTCGCCGCTGACGCCTACGTCTTTCCCGGCGGGGCGGTCCAGCCGAGCGACCGACTCCCTGGCGGCGTACCGCCCTGCTCCGGCCTGACCGTCGAGGCGGCGCATCACAGGATTGCCGAGCGGGGCGGCGACGCGCCTGACGACCCACGTCTCAGCCTGGCATTGCACGTCGCGGCGGTTCGGGAGCTGTTCGAGGAGGCTGGCATCCTGCTGGCGCGCTACGCCGACGCTCGCGAGCGGCGAGCCTTGAGCGCCGACACCTGCCAGACCCTCGGCGAGCTGCGACCGGCGATTCAGAGTGGCCGCCGCGACCTGGCCGAGGTGGTTGGCGAGCTCGGCCTGGAGCTGGCGCCGGAGGAGCTGATCCCGTTCTCACACTGGATCACGCCCGAGTCGTCGCCGCGCCGATTCGACACCCGCTTCTTCACGATCGAGGACTTGCCAGGGCAGACCGCGTCGCACTGCGGCGTCGAGACGATCGACGGCGCCTGGATCGCGCCGGGCGAAGCAGTGCGGCGGTTCGAGGCCGGCGAGATCCAGCTCGTCTCGGTGACCGTCGATCATCTCCGGGTGCTGGACAGATTCGACTCGACGGCGGAGCTGCTAGCGTTCGCTCGGACCAAGCCGATTCGGTCCGTTCGGGCGAGGCGTCGACCGGATGGCTGGGATCTGGGCGCCAACGGCGCGCCCTGGTGATCCACGAAGCGACGGCGGACGCCGAGACTGGTGCTGGGAGGATCGAGCACGATGAGCGGGGAGCGTGAGCGGCTGAGCCCGCTCGTCAGCCGAATTCTGGCCCCCAATCCGTCGCCGATGACGCTGACGGGGACCAACACGTACCTGATCGGCAGGAGCGAGATCGCCGTAGTCGATCCCGGCCCGGACCTGCCCGAGCACGTCGACGCGATCGTGCGGTCGCTCCAGGCGCTCGGGAAGCCGGCCGTGGCGCTGGTGACGCATCACCACGACGACCATCTCCCAGCCGCCCTTCGACTGCGCGAGCGTCTTGGGATGCCGGTGGCAGGGCACGCCGACCTGCCCGGCGTTGACCGTCCACTGGCCCATAACGAGGTGCTGAGCCTCGCCGACGCGACGCTGCGGGCGCTGCACACGCCGGGCCACACCTGGGACCACGTCTGCTACTTTCTCGAACAGGAGCGCGCGATCTTCGCGGGCGATTTGGTGGCCGGCTACGGCAGCCTGGTGGTCGGGCCGGGGCGCGGCGAGCTGGCGGCCTCATTGCGGTCGCTGGCGCTGCTGCGGGGGCTCCAGCCCGAGGTGATCTTCCCCGGCCATGGACCGACGGTGCCGGACGCCTGCGCCAAGCTGGACGAGTACGTCAACCACCGCGCCGAGCGCGAGGAGCAGGTGCTGTCCGGCCTGGCGGCCGGACGAGCCACCATCACCGCCCTGGTCGAGCGGATCTACGTCGGGATCGTGCCGGGCCTGGTCGGGCACGCCGCTCGCAACGTCCAGGCCCACCTGCACAAGCTCGAAGACGAGGGCAAGGTCGCCCGGCACGGCGAGGAGTGGCGCCTGACACCGGCCGGTATCGCGGGTGCGAGCGGTGACTGACACGGCTCCTCTCGCGCTGCTCTGGCTCCACGAGGGTGGCTGGGACGAAGTCATCATGGTCGCGGTCGGGCTGGTGGTCGCCTATCTCGTGATCGTCTGGACCGGTCGGCGCTCGAAGGACGCGGAAGACGACGACGACTACGAGGACGACGAGATCGCGACGGACAGCGCGGAGCAGTCAAAGCCACCACCGCCCCAGCCACGTTCGACCGAGCGCCCGCCGGGCGCGCGGTGAGCGGCGCTCACCACCCTGGCGCGTCCAGGCGACGAAGCTACCACGCGGGTGCGCCGGGTTCGGTACAATACGCCACAGGCCGAAGTGGCGGAATGGCAGACGCGACGGTCTCAAAAACCGTTGAGGGCAACCTCGTGGGGGTTCGAGTCCCCCCTTCGGCACCACATGCGCCACCCATCGAGGACCACACGCTCCGTCGATTCGCCGGTCTCCTGGCGAGTTGCGAGCCCAGGGCGGACGATGTGACTCTCGGAGAGGCGAGCTGAGTGGATCACGGATCTGGCGACGAGCTGCACGCTACGGAGCTGTCCGAGCCCTGGCATCGCGACGTGCCGTCATCCGACAGTGCCCCCGCTGACGCGTCGGCTCCCAAGAAGACCGTCCTGGTGGTCGAGGATGACGAGGCGGTCAGCAGCCTGCTCGTCGCACTCCTCGAAGATCGCGGCTTCGCGGCGGTGCCAGCCTTCGACGGGCAGTCGGCCATCGAGCTCGCCCGGAGCATCGGACCGGACCTCATCACGCTTGACCTGGCGTTGCCCGGCACGGACGGACATCAGGTGCTCGCGCACTTGAAGTCGCACGCACAGACGCGCGACATCCCAATCGTCGTGATCTCGGCCTTCACCCAGATCCTGCCGGCCGGAGACCGCAAGAAGCTGGCATACTTGCTGGGCAAGCCGTTCGACGTCACCGAGGTGCTGGACGTGATCCAGGCGACGGTCGGCAACCCGTTCGTCTGAGCTCGGCCCCGGCCAGCATGGCAGCCGTCAGGCAGATTCGGGATCAGGAGCCCTGGTCGAAGTAGTCGTAGATCGCCTTCGACGTGTTCTTGATGAACGTCGGCGAGAAGGCCGGGTCCATGCTCTCGGTCATGATGACCACGACGTACTGGAACTTCGGGGTGAAAATCAGGCCGGTCTCGTGGCGGGCGCCGGGGATCTCGCCCCACTTGTGGGCCACCTTCACGTTCCAGGGCAGCGCTTCGCCGAGCAGGTCGCTGGCCTGCTTCTGGGCCATCAAACGCAGCGCCTCGTCGGAGGCTTCCTGATCCACCAGCCGACCGGTCCCGATGGTGTCCATCAGCAGACCCATGTCGCCGGGGCTGGTGAAGTACGGCCCGTTGCCGTTGTAGGCCCCGGGAGCACGGTAGTCCAGAAGCTTGGTGCCCTCCATCCCGAGACCGCGCATCGTCTGGTTCACGTTGTTCAGGCCAGTCAGGTCGAGCAGCATCATGGCGGCGACGTTGTCACTCTCGCCGATCATCAGCCGCAGGATCTCGCGGACAGGCACGCTGTCGCCCACGCGGCTCTGGAGCACGCCCGAGCCCGGCACCAGATGTGCGCGCTGCACCACCATCTGCTGATCGGGTGAAATGCGCCCGAGGCGGATCTGGCGGATCGTCTCAACCATGATCGGCAGCTTGTAGAGGCTGGCCGCTGGGAAGACCCGGTTGGCGTTGACGGACGCTTCGGCGCCGGTGGTCAGATTACGCACGAACAGCCCGACGAAGCCGCTCGGCGCTGACTGCCGTTCGAGCACACTCTGCAGCGCGGCGTCCGCATGTGGACCAACTGGTCCGGCCGGCGGCGGCTGTGCCGCGACGACCTCGGGCTGTGGCGCCGTCACCACCGGCGCAGCGGCGGGCGCCTGGACCGTCTCGACCGCCGTCTCGGTCAGCTTCCAGGTCGCCAGACCGATGAAGGCCCCCACCAACACGTACGCGACCAGCGCTGCCACGATGGAGCGCCGCCGCAGACCGGTCGTGGGGCCGGGTCGCGCGCCCCGAGGTGGGACGGCTCGCACGGACGATCGCGGAACGGCGGCCGGCCCTCGTTCCTGCGAGGATCGCATGCGCACCGAGCGGCGACGTGCAACGCTATGCGACACGAGACCTCCAGGCTGGCGGTCGAGCGTGACACCGGCGACGCGCAGTTCTCCCGCGCAGCCGACCGGGCCATGCGAGTATAGCCGCCAGCGCAGGTTTCGTCACGTCACGAAGCGCACACAAATGTGAGGTCATGGCTGTCAGGAACGATTCGACCAGACCTCGCCGAGGCCCCCCACGCGTGCGCGACGGGCACCCCTTACGGGATGATCAGCTTCTGGCCGACGCTCAGCGAGTTCCGATTGTCGATGTTGTTGATCGAGGCGAGGGCGTCCACGCTGGTGCCGTGCCGTCGCGCGATGATCCCGAGCGAATCGCCCGGCGCGACCGTGTAGTTTGGCTCCAGCACGCGAATCTCGGTGGTGACCGGACCAGCGCCCGGTGGGGCATCGGCGGGTGCCGCTTGCGGCGGCGGAGCGGGCGTCGGCGCCGGTTGCTGAACGACTGCCGGGCGCCCGTCTGGAGGAAGCGCGGCGACGGCGCGGCTGGCCTCGTCCCAGACTCGGACGAGCACCATGCCCAACACCATGCCTACACAGACGATGGCGAAGATCGCGATCATCCACTGATGGGTCCGGGTGAACCCCCGCGATTCGTGGACGACGATGGTCTCGGCACGACGTGGAGACGCCGACGGCGCCACACCGTCACGCGGGGTCCAGGGCGCACGGCGGCCCAGCCCGACAGTGCCACCGGAGCGGCCACGTTGTGCCGTTCCTATCGAGACGACCTGGGGGTACTCGTCGTCCTCGTCAAGCGCTTCGTCCAGAAGCCGGTAGGAGCGCATCCAGCCCTCGATCGTGGGTGTGCCGCCCGATTGTAGCACTCCCGTGACGCCGAGGGCTGGAAAGAATTGCTGCCTGACGAGGACGAGATCGTTACGGGAGCTCGCCATCCTGGCGCGCCTGCCGCAGCCGCGTCAGCGCCGGCCGGTCTGACCCGTCGGGGTTGCCGACGGCCCACCAGAGCTCCTCGCGCTCCGGTCCCCAACTGGGGTCTGGGAGCGTCCAGAGGCACATCACGCCGATCCAGGGCGACCAGTTGTCGTGCGCCCAGCGGTAGGCGCCGACGAGGTATTCGCCGTGCTGCTCGGGGGTCACGCGGTGCCAGGCGTAGGCCGGATTAACGAGGTCCGTCGTCCAGCCGAACTCCAGCAGCCAGATCTGCTTCGCGGCGTCGCCGTTGTCCACCATGATCTGGCGAAGGTCTTCGACACGACGGAACGTAAAGGAGCGGTGGCCGCCGTACAGCGGAGTCGAAGCCGCCTCTTCCGGGCTGACGTCTGGCGGCGCCTTGAAGCCCGGACCGTGCGCCCCGAGCACGTCGAAGTACGGCGCGGCGCCAGCGTCGTACATCCACTGAAGGTACTGGTCGTCAGGACGCGCGGTGTCGTCGCTCCAGCCGGTCGGGGAGAGGCCGGCCGTGATCACCACGACGTTCGGATCGGCCGCTTTCGCCGCCTGGTACGCCGTCTTCAGCAGGCGTACGTAGTCGCCGGCCTGGCCGGCATTGACCGGGGCGTTGCCCCATTCGCGGGCGAGATTCGGCTCGTTCCAGATCTCGATGGCCTGGAGGGTGCCGATCGGGGAGTCGGTGCGGTACCGGTCAACCAGCGCGGAAACGAACCGCCCGAAGTCGTCGTAGTTGTTCGGCGGACCGTTGTGGGCGCCGTCGCTGCGTGCCCAGTCCGGCTGGAAGTCGAGTCGGGCGATCACCTTGATGCCGTTCGCGGCGGACGCCCGGATCACCCGGTCCGATTCGCTGAAGTTGAACTGCCCGCGCGACGGTTCGAGATCGCGCCACTTGAACAGGGTCTTCTGCCAACTGAAACCGGCGTCGCGGACGCGTCCGAGATCGCGGTCGGTCGTGCTCGGGTTGCCCCACACGAAGACGTTCATGCCGTATTCCGGGCTTTTCGCGCGGAACGGGCTCGGCCCCGCTGCCACGGTCGGGACCGGCAGGACGCTCGGCGACGGCGACGGCAGCGCGATCGGCGTCGGCGCCTCGTTGTCGTTCTGCGCCGAGGGAGCGTATGCGTCGATCGAGGGTGCTTGAAACGGCGCGAGCAGGAGCGTGGCTCCAACGATCGCGGTGGCGGCCAGGGTTGCCACGTTCCGCAAGGCGGCCTCCGAAGCGAGCGTGCCAGCGCGTGGAGGCAAGGCTCGCGATCAGGTTCTGACGCCGGTCGGTCGGCGTCCGCGTGCGGTCTATGGTACGCAGTGGACAGAAGGCGCGGGACGGTCGGGATGCAACGACCGTGTTACAGAATCGTCATGCGGATCAGGACGGCGGGGACGGGAACGCGGCGTCCTCTCCGAGGCTCTCCGAGTCCGGCCAGAGGTGCGCTCGAAGATCGCAGCGCTCTGGCCCCACGAAGTGGACGCCTTCCTCTTCGAGCAGCTCGCGCTGAATGCTCGGGTGTCCGAACGCCCAGCCGCCGCTCAGATGACCGCCCGCGCCGACCACTCGATGTGCTGGCACGTCGTCCGGGCAGTTGTGCATCGCCCAGCCGACCTGGCGCGCGCCGCGCACGCGGCCCAGCAGGCGAGAGATCGTGCCGTAGGTCGTGACGCGGCCGGACGGCACGGAGCGCACGACGGCGTACACTTCATCGGCGAAGCTCGACATGCCCGTATCGTACGCGCTGCCCGCGCTTCGCGCACGAACGCAGCGCCGCACCCGCCCGCTTCACTGGACACCGGACACCAGATGACTTCTCAGCACCATCGCATCACACGCCGTACCCTCATTCGGGTCGGAGGCTCGTTCGCGGCGCTCGCCCTGGCCGGCTGCACGCCTCAGCAGGCAGCGCCCGCCCCCACGCCCTCGCCCGAGGCCCGGCCAGCCGGACCGACGCTGGTCATGGCGACCTCGGATCTGGCGGTCGGTCCGAATCGGTTCGCGGTCGGAATCATCGACGGTGCCAATAAGCCCATCGTCGATGCCAAAGTGACCTTCGGCTTCTTCCAGCTCTCCGGCAGCGACGGCGTCAAGCGCTCGGAGTCGCCCGCGACGTTCCGCTGGGTGGACCAGCAGACGCGCGGCATCTACACCGCCCCGGTCCAGTTCGACGCACCGGGCCGGTGGGGTGTGGAAGCCGTGGTCGAGTGGGACGGCAATCGACAGGTGATCCGCTCGCCGTTCGAGGTGAAGGCGGCCAGCACCGCGCCGATGATCGGCAGTCAGGCGATCCGCTCGAAGACGCTGACGGTCCGCGACGTGAAAGACCCGTCAGAGCTGTGCACGGCAGCGCCGCCCTGCGAGCTGCACACCACCAGCCTGGACGAGCTCCTGGCGACCGGCAAGCCGACGGCGATCGTGTTCGCGTCGCCGGGCTTCTGCTCCAGTCAGACCTGTGCACCGCAGCTTGCCGTGGTGCTCGGGCTGCGTCCGAAGTACGGCGACAGCGTCAACTTCTCGCACGTCGAGATCTACAAAGATCCCCGCAACGGCGTGCTCGCCGATGCCGTGACCGAGTGGCATTTGCCGAGCGAGCCGTGGATCTTCTTCGTGGATCGTGGCGGCACGATTCGCGAGCGGTTCGACGGCATCGCGACGGCCGACGAGATCGAGGGCGGGATCGCGAAGATCGTCTGACGAGTCCCCCCTAGGAGCGCGGACATCCTGTCCGCTTTGGCCGTCGTCAACCGTCGCTCTCAGGGCGGCGCGTCGTCCACGCGCAGCGCGACCACCTCGTCGCCGTCGTAGCGCACCGTCACCGCGACTGGCTCGGCCAACGCCATGTGCTGGCGCAGGTGGCTCTGCGTGATCCCGATGTCGCCCTCCGCCGCGCGCATCGGGACCAGCTGGCCGTCGTTGGTGCGCAGCGTGAACGACGCGATCTGGACGAACGACGCGGCCTGGACGTCCACCACGACCCCGGTGAGCTGAGTTGGGCGGGGGTCAGGGCGAGAGCACGAAGCCAGCAGGAGCGCCGCCACCGCGAGGCGGACAAGCCACTCGCGGCGCGGCCAGCACGGACGAGCGGCCAGCAGCCCTATCCGCGCAGCTCCTTGACCCGACGGGTGAACGCCGGCACGACCTTCTGATAGTCGCCGACGACCCCCCAGCGCGCGTGTCGGAAGATGTTGGCGTCCGGGTCGCGGTTGATGGCGATGATGTTCCGCGAGCCCGAGCAGCCGGCGATGTGCTGGACCGCGCCCGAGATCGCAATGGTGACGTACAGGTCGGGCGAGATCGTGGTGCCGGTCAGGCCGACCTGATGGGTGGGCGGCACCCAGCCGGCGTCGGTCACGGCGCGGCTGGCGCCAACTGCTGCGCCGAGCGCGCCGGCCAGCTCCTCGACGTAGTGCCAGTTTTCCGGGCCGCCGACGCCGCGTCCGCCCGAGACGACCGTCTTGGCGTCCTTCAGGCGCGGTCCCGCGCTGACGGCTTCCTTCACCGTCTCCACGACCTTCGTGCGCGACGAGAGATCGGCCGGCAGCTCGATTGCCGAGACCTGCGCGGACGCGCCGCCGGGCTCGGCCGGCGCGAACGCGCGCGGGCGCAGCGTGGCGACGGTCGGGCTGGCGTCGCTGGCGTACTCGGCGATTGCCGCGCCGCCGAAGACGGGCTTGGTGATGACGACCTGGCCGTCCTCGGCTCGGAGCGCCGTGCAGTCGGTCGCGATCGCGGTCCCAAGCCGATACGCCAGCCGAATCGCGGTCTCGCGGTAGGTTGGTGCGTGGCCGAACAGCACGACCGCTGGCTCTTCGGCGGCGACCAGTGCAGCGAGCGTCGCAACAGTCGGATCGGTCTGGAGGTCTGCCAGGCTCGGGCTGTTCCCGACCAGCACCCGCGCCGGGCCGAGCGCCGCCAGCTCGCCAGCGGCGCCGTCCAGGCCAGCCCCGAGCAGCGCGGCGGAAACGCTGACACCCAGTGCGTCGGCAAGGCGCCGGCCGGCGCCGACCAGCTCGGCGGAGATCGGCGCCAGCGCGCCATCGACGGTCTCGGCGACGACCAGGACGCCGCCCTTCTCGGACATTGGTAGAGCCTCCTGTGTGGAGCGGACCCGCCAGTGACGGCGGGACGGTCGGTTGGACTAGATGAGCTTTGCGTCGCGCAGGCGGTCGGCGAGGGCGACCCCGGCCTCTTCGGGCGTGTCGGCCTCGATCAGGTCGACGCGTGCCTCGCGCTGCTCGACGTAGAGGCGGCGGAGCGTCGACCGCTTCGAGGAGCCGACGCTCACGCCGAGGTCGGCCGCCGTCCAGTTGGGGATCTGAGCGCGCCCGGCCGCCATGATCCCGCGCAGCGGCGGATAACGTGGCTCGCCGATCTCGCTCGACACCGCGAGCAGGGCCGGCAAGCCGACCTCGACGACCTGATAGCCGTCTTCGATCATCCGGTTCACCTTCAGGCCAGCCCCGCTCGGCTCAATCGCGACGACCGGCGCCACCGACGGCAGCCCCAGGATCTCCGCGACGCCGAGCGGCACCTGGCCGGCGTCGGTGTCGCTGGCCTGCCGTCCCGAGAGGATCAGGTCGTAGTCGCCGACCTTCTTGATGGCGGCGGCAAGGACGGCCGCGGTGGTGGCGCTGTCGGCGTCCGCGAGGGCCGGGTCGTTGACGTGGACAGCTGCGTCAGCACCCATCGCGATGGCGCGCTTCAGCGTGTCGCGAGCTTCCGGTCCGCCCATGCTAATGACGGTGACGCTGCCGCCGTGCTTCTCCTTGAGTCGGAGCGCGGCTTCGAGGGCGTTGCCGTCGTAGCCGTTCATCACGGGCGCGACTCCGGCGGGCGGCACGACCTTGCGGGCAGCTTCGTCCACTTTGAAGTGCGTCGGCGGGATGTCCGGATCGGGAACCTGCTTGACGGTGACGACGATCTTCATTTCGTGCTCCGAGTGGGCGGATCCGGGGGCACAGCGTAGCTTCGTCGGGGCAGCCGGGGAAGACGATGCGAGGCGGCCAGATTTCGCGGCGCCATCGCGTGCGGCAGCCGGCCGACGAAAGGACGCCGTGGCGTCATCTGGCCTGGGATGATACCACGTTGCATGATGCGATCCTGGAGAGATTGTGTCCTGGATTCAGCGGGTCACACCGGTGCTCGTGCCCGACATCTGCCACCGCATGGTACGATCCCACCTGTCGCCGATCGGTCAGGGAGCGGGAGCGCCTCATGTCTCAGTCAACACGGCCAGCCTCCGGCGCGGACGAGAATCTCGTCAGCGTCATCTCGTGGAAGGGCGTCGCCATCGGCTCGCTGGTGGCGCTCGGGCTGAGCATGACGCTCGGGCGGCTGACCGCCGGCGCCTTGCAGACAAACCTCGGGGCGCAGGCGTCGATGCTGTTCGCGTCGATGTTCGTGGGCGGCCTCGTCGCCGGCAAGATCGCCGGACGGATGGGCGTCATTCAGGGCGTCGCGATGGCGGTGATCTTCATTTTGATCGGCGCCTCGATGAAAGCGTACACCGAGATCGACCTCGCGACGAAGTTCGGACCGCAGGTGCTCGGCCCCATGGACATGGGCGGCCTGATCCTGGGCGATCTGGTCCACCTGCTCGGCGCCTGCACCGGTGGCTGGCTGGCCGACTCGCTCGCCGCCAGGGCGACACGGACGACGCGCTAGCCGCGCGCCAGGGTCGCTCCCTCGGACAGACCGTTCGCCGATGCCCCGCCGGCGGCCGGCGCCAGCCAGCGGTCGAAGAAGCCAACCACGCGTGACGTGAACTCGGCGTGCGCCTCGTCGAACGCCCGGCAGTGCTTCAGTCCGTCGATCAGCCAGACGTCGAACGGCTCGCCGGCCTGGGCCATCAGCGCGCGAGCGCTCGCGACCGGCACGATCTCGTCCTCGACGCCGTGCATGAGCAGCAGCGGGCGGGGCGCGATCCGATCCACCACCTCGACCGGGTCGAACGCGGACATGCGGCTGCGCAGGTGGAGCGAGGTCGCGAGACAGCCGAGATAGGCGATGATGGGCGTGATGACGGTCGGGTAGCCGCGCAGCACCGCCGACTGGGCGACGGCCCAGCGCAGGCGTGCGAACGGACTGTCCGCGACGACCGCCGCGATCCGTCGGTCCTCGGCCGCGGCCAGGATCGCCGTCGCCGCGCCCATCGACATGCCGAAAATGCCGACCGGCCCGAGCCCTCGCTCCAGCAGCAGGTCGACAGCCGCGTGGACGTCCAGGCGCTCCTCGTACCCGATGGTGGTTCGGACGCCGTCGCTCTCGCCGTGGCCGCGATGGTCGATCAGCAGCACGTTGTAGGCGGGATACAGCATCTGAGCCAGGGGCAGGGTCGTGTGTTTGTTGCCGCCGTGGCCGTGCAGCACGATCACCGAAGCGGCGGCCTGTGGCGACTGGAACAGCCAGCTGTGCAGCCGCACGCCGTCGCGCGCCAGGATGTCGATCTCCTCGCCGGCGCCCAGACCCCAGCGGCTCGGGTCGTCGCGAAAGTCGTTGCGGTAGGCATGGGTGATCTGACGATGACCGTACTCGCCGACCAGCGCGACGAAGCCGGCCACGCCACAGGCCGCGGCAATTGAAGCGAGCACACGACGCACCACAGTGCCAGAGAGATGGAGAAGCATCGGTTTCCGTCAGCTCGCTCAGCGTACGCGGGGGCGAGGCGCCAATGCGGGCGTCAGAGGTTTCGAATGAAGCGGACGATCTCGGCGTTGAGCCGCTCCGCCTCGAAATCGACGGTGCTCACATGATAGCAGTTGTCCAGGAGCATGGAGCTCTTGACGCGGCTCGCGACGCCGTCACGAATCCGGTCGAGGTTGCCGGGCGGCACGATATGGTCCTCGCGAGCGTGGACGACCAGAATCGGCTGCCCGACGCGTGCCAGCCTCTGATTCGTCTCGCGCATCAGCCCGAGCAACTGCGGGATAGCGGCGGTGCGGATCCGGCGGTACGCTCCGTGCGTGTCCCACACGCGCCGGTCCTTGATGTCGGGTCTCCCCCAGGCTTGCCACTTCACAATCCGCGAGATGACGCCGACCAGCCCGAGTCGCCAGTCCGAGAGAAACAGCGGCGCCGAGATCGTCACGAGGCCGGCCAGACGCGGATCGTCGGCGCGGCGGGCGGCGACGTTGAGCGCGAGCGTGCCCCCCATCGACAGCCCGACGACGACGGCCCGCCGGTGCCGTTCGAGCAGGCGCTCCAGCCCCTGCTCGACGTCCTCGATCCACTCGGCGTACGTTCGACCGACCATGTCGTTCGGGTGGGTGCCGTGGCCGCGCAGCAGCACGCCCGCCGAGCCGATATCGGCGGCCGCCAGCGCTTCACCGACCGGGCGGAGCTCGCCCGGCGATCCGGTGAAGCCGTGCACCAGCAGGGCGCCGAGGTCAGGGTCGCCTGGATACTCGAACGGCTCGGCGCCGGGCAGCGGCGGCCAGGTGCCGTGACGGACGGTCGCGCTCACGGGTAGCCGCTCGGGCGGGCGCGGAAGCCGGACTCGCCGACCGGCTGCTCTGTCTCAGTCTGCACGTCGGACACCCACGATCCCGGCGGCCCCTGGCGGCACCAGGCGACGGCCTGGGCGACTTCGGCGGCTGGCCCTTCGAAGACGGCCTCGACGCGCCCGTCGCCCAGGTTCCTGACCCAGCCGCCCAGACCCAGGCGCTCCGCCTGCTCGCACGTCGAGTAGCGGAAGCCGACGCCCTGGACCCGGCCGCTGATCCAGACGTGCACCCGTGCCCGACCTGACTGCGTCATCTGAGGTCGGCTACTCCCCGCGCTCCAGCGCCGCGATCACGTCGAGCGCCAGGTTGCCTGCGATCTGGAGGTTGGCCGCGTCCACGTACTCGAAGCGGTCGTTGGGCGAATGGTAGTTCGGGTCGTTCGAGCGGTAGACGAAAAGGGCTGGGATGCCCGCGCGCATGAAGGACGCGTGGTCGCTGGCGCCGCCGAGGCCGTCGCCAAGCTGTCCGACGCTGACGCCTTCCTGGGCGCCGGCCGCCTGCGCGAGCCGGACCAGCGAGTCGGTGCCGCCCGCGCGGCTCTCCGTGCCCACGCCGACCATGTCGAAGTTCAGCATTGCGATGATCGCCTGCTTCTCGGCGTCCGAGAGCTGCGACACGAAGTAGGAGCTACCGACCAGGCCGACCTCCTCGGCGTCGAACCCGACGACCTGGACCGTGTACGGCGTCGGGCGGCTCGCGAGCACCCGGGCCAGCTCCAGAGCCGTCGCGGTTCCCGAGGCATTGTCGTTCGCGCCCGGGCCAGCCGCCACCGAGTCGATATGCGCGCCGATCACCAGCGTCTTTGGACCGCCCGCTCGCGTCGCCACCACGTTCGCGCCGGTGCTCTGGGCCGACGTGGCGTTCACCTCGACGCGGATGGTGGCGCCACCCGCTCGGATCGCCTGACGCAGGACGGCGCCGTCCTCTTGGGACACGCCCACGGCCGGAATGGCTGACATGCCGATCAGGCTGCCGTTGAAACTGCCGGGCACGTTGTTGGCGATGATGACGGCGAGGACGCCGGCCTTCGCGGCGGCGTCAACCTTGTCGGCAAAGCGGATGTCGCCGCGCGTGACCAGCGCGATCTTCCCGGAGGCGTTGGCGTCCTCGTAGTCTTCGGGGCGTCCGAGTCCGGCCTCGACCAGCTCGGCCTCGACAGCGCCAGCCGCCGAGTAGACCAGGGTGTTGGCGCTGACCGACTGCCCGAGCGCGCCGCCGAGCGTGAGCTTCGAGCCACGATCCTGGTACGCCGTGATCGGGAAGCTCTGGAGCACGGTCTGGTAGCCCATCCCCTGCAACTGCGTCGTCAGGTACTGGTGGGTGCTGTCCTGGGCCGGCGAGCCGGCCACCCGGCTGCCGATCCCGACGCTCAGCTCGTTGACGTGTTGGAGCGCCGCCGAGCCGCTGAACGATGGCGCACTGTCGGCGCGGACGCCGACGATCGCCGACGACGGCGCGGGCCAGGTCGTCGCGGCCAGTGCGCCGGGTCCGAAGGAAAGGGACAGGGCTGTCAGCAGCGCGAGCGACAACGCGGTGAGCCGCCGAGCGGTCAGGTGGTGCATGGTGCCGGGATGCCTCCTGACCGAAATGGTACGCGCACGACCCACCAGAGACTGAGATTTTCGACGGACGACGTCTCAGTGACGGCGGGTGTGCTCAGCCAGCTCGATCAGGTTGCGGGCCAGGACGGCGGTCGTGACTGGCCCGACGCCGCCGGGCACCGGCGTAATCGCGCTGGCGACCTCGTTCACGCTCTCGTAGTCCGCGTCGCCGACCAGTTTGTCGTCCACCACGTTGATACCGAAGTCGATCACGATTGCGCCCGGCTTCACCATCGCGCCGTTCACCAGACCGGCCCGGCCAGCCGCCAGCAAGAGTACGTCTGCCTGCCGGGTGACCGCGCCGAGATCGGCGGTGCGGGTGTGGCAGACGGTGACGGTGGCATGTTCTGAGAGAAGGAGCTGGATCAGCGGCCGGCCGACGATCGGGCTCCTGCCGACCACGACCGCGTGCGCACCGGTGAGCCGCACGCCAGCATGCTTCAGAATCTCCATACCGGCGAGCGGCGTACTCGGGACGACGCTCGGCCGGCCCTGGGCCAGCGTCCCGGCGTTGACCGGATGCACGCCTTCGACGTCCTTCGTGGCTGGCAGATGCTCCAGCGCCCGTGCCAGATCCAGCGGTGTGGGCAGCGGCTGGGTCATCAGGATGGCGTGCACGGAGGTGTCGGCGGCCAGTTCGGTCAGCAACGTGTCGAGCGCCGCCTGATCGACCCGCTCCGGCTGACGGCGGACGGTGGTCAGGCCGTGCCGCTCGAAGGCGCGCTGAATCTGGCGCAGGTACGCCGCCGACGCGGGATCGTCGGCGGCCTCGACGATGGCGAGACATGGCACCGGCGCGCCGCCAGCGGTCAGGCTGGCAGCGCGCCTCTCCACGTCGATCCAGATCGCGTCCGCGACCGGGCGGCCGAGCAACTGCTGAGCAGTCAGTCCCGGCCCCCTACTTCACGGCCTGGTAGACTGCGTCGATGGTGTCGCCGATGATCTTGACCGCCTTGTCGAGTGTCTCCTCGGGGATCATCAGCGGCGGAGCCATCACGATCACGTCGCCGCGCGAGCGGGTGTACAGGCCACGGTTGCGGAACTCGTTAGTGATCCGGTCGGGAACCTTCAACGACGGATCGAAGCCGGCCTTCGTCTTCTTGTCAGACACCAGCTCGACCGCCGCCATCAGGCCGAGGCCGCGCACGTCGCCGACGATCGGATGATCGGCGTACGCCTTCAGGCCGTTCATTAGCCGCTCGCCCATCACCGCCGCGCGCTCGGTGAGCTTCTCCTCCACGATGATGCGGAGGTTCGCCAGGCCGACAGCGCAGCAGGTCGGGTGACCGGAGTAGGTGTAGGCGTGCATCCACTTGTCGGAGGCGGGCACGTCCAGGATCGCGCGGTGGACCTTCTCGTTGACGACGATGCCGCCGAGCGGGAGGTAGCCGCTGGTGATCGCCTTCGCGAAGCTCATGATGTCCGGCTCGACACCCCAGTGCTCCAGGGCGAACATTTTGCCGGTCCGACCGAATCCGGTGATGACCTCGTCCGCGATGAACAGCACGTCGTACTGGTCGCAGATCTCGCGGATGCGTGGGAAGTAGGTCGGCGGGGGCGGAATGACGCCGCCAGCACCCTGGACCGGCTCGGCGATGAACGCCGCGACCGTCTCCGGACCCTCGCGGAGGATCGCCTTCTCTAGCTCGTTCGCGGCCTCGACGCCGTACTCCTCCCAGTTTGCCGTGGTGTCGGCGCGGTAGTAGTACGGGGCCGGGATGTGGACGTGGCCGGGCGCCATCGGCGCGAACATCTTGTGGTAGGCCGGGATGCCCGTCGCGCTCATCGCGCCGATGGTGACCCCGTGGTAGCCCCACTGGCGCGAGATGATCTTGATCTTGTCCGGCTGCCCCTTGGACCGCCAGTAGAAGCGGACCGTCTTGAACGCCGAGTCGTTCGACTCGGCGCCGCCGCTCGTGAAGTAGACGGCGCGCAGGCTCGGGTAGACCACCTTCATCAGCTCGTTGGCGAGCTGGATGGCCGGGATGTTCGAGAAACCGGTGTAGTTGCTGGCGTATGCCAGGGTTTGCAGCTGCTGTCGGCCGGCCTCGGCGAGCTCGGTGCGACCGTGCCCGACCGCGACGTTCCAGAGGCACGAGAGCCCGTCAATGTACTCGTTGCCCTCGACGTCGGTCAGGATCGCGCCCTTGCCCTGCGCGAAGATGATCGGCGACTCGTGCTCGTCCGGATGGTAGAGCGGATGGATCAGGTGCTCGCGATCCTGCTGAATCAGCTCGGACGGGGAAATCGGGCTGAAGACCATGGGCGACTCTCCCTGACGGCGTGCAGCGTGAGCGATCCGCCGGCAAGTGTAGCAGACCCCCTGAAACACGGTCGCTTCTGCCGGCAGATGACAATGTAACATCCCGGCCCTCGCTCGCGTGTCGATGTCAGACAGAGGGCGGTTGGGTGTCGGCGGAGGGTCCGTGGGTTGAAACCCACGTCTACAGTCATGGCGTCGCGCTGCGACGCCGGGAGCGTCGCCCTCGTCGCAGCGCGACGATGTGAATGTAGGCGGGGCTTTCAAGCCCCGACGAGGCCCCGGGGCTATACTGCCCGCCATGAGCGATGCATTGGACCGCTTGCTCGCCGGGGTGCACGGTGTTGCCCCGGACCTGACTGTGGACGTGGGAACGGTGCGGGCCGACGTCGGGCGGGAGTCGCGCAAGGGCGTGCCCGAGGTGATCCTGGCCGACCGCAAGCGACCGGAGGACACGCTGCTGGCCGTCCGCGCGTTCCTCGATGGTCGCGGGCGGGCGATTCTGAGTCGGACCCCGGACAGCTTGATCGAGCAGCTGCGGGCCGAGCACGCCGACTGCACCTGCGACGTGCTGGGCCGATCCGGCATCGTGGTGCTGAAGCGCGCCTCGTTTCGCCCGCCGCCTCCGGGCGGAAACGTCGGCGTCCTGACGGCCGGTACTTCGGACGTCCCGTACGCCGAAGAGGCCGAGGTCGTCGCACGCGAGATGGGCTGCACGGTCGCCGCCTTCTACGACGTCGGCGTGGCCGGCATCCATCGCCTGGCCGACCCACTGAGGACGTTCCGCGAGCAGGGCGTTGACGCGATCGTGGTGGCGGCCGGCATGGACGGCGCGTTGCCGTCCGTGGTGAGCGGACTGGTGGACGTGCCGGTGATCGGTCTGCCGACGCCGATCGGCTACGGGCTCGGCGGCGAGGGCGTCGCGGCGCTGATGACGATGCTCCAGACCTGCGCGCCGGGGCTGACCGTGGTGAACATCGGCAACGGCGTGGGGGCCGGCGCGACGGCCGCGTTGATCGCCAACCGCGTCGCCGCCGCCCGAGCGGCCGCTGTCGCCGGCGAGGCGGTGCGATGAGCGAGCCGACGCACGGTGTGGACTCGCTGGTCGGCGGCAGGCCGCTCGTCGTCCAGAAGCTGATGTACGATGGCTCGAAGAGCTATCGCTGGGTCGGCCGCGAGATCCACCGCGACGACGACCACCTCTTCTTTACGGCGGTGTTCGAGCGGGACGGCCGCGACCTGGGGTACGTCCGCTTCGAGAAGGGCGACGTCTTCTACGAGTACTACTACTTCGACCGCTGGTACAATGTGTTCCAGGTCTACTCGAAGGACGGCACGCTCAAGGGCTGGTACTGCAACGTCACCCAGCCGGCCCAGGTTGACGACGAGCTGACGTTCGTGGACCTGGCGCTGGACCTCTGGGTCTGGCCGGATATGCGGTATCTCGTGCTGGACGAGGACGAGTTCGAGGAGCTAGCGGTCGGCACCTACAGCGCCGAGCACGTCACCATCGCACGGGCCGCCCTCGCCGAGCTGATCGAGCATGCCGAGAAGAACACCATGCCTGGGCGACCGTTCGTTGGGGCGGTGCCGCCGCCGGGACCGACCGGCGGTTGACGCGTCTGGGCGTGGATGGTCGCCGGTCGCGGGGCCGAGTCTGGCGGCTGCTGCTCGGGCTGCTGCTCGGCTGCGCGATCGCCATCCCCGGCTGGCGGCGCCGGGCGCTGACCGCCGACGGCGCTGCCGCCGCCACGCTGGTCGGCGCCGCGACGTTCGGATTTGGCGGGTTGCCGGCCAGCCTCGGCCTGATCGCGTTCTTCCTGACCGGCAGCGCGCTCTCGCGACGGAAGGCAGCAGACGGCGAGCTGTCGTCGGCCCGAGGCTCACGGCGTGACGCCGTCCAGGTGCTGGCGAATGGTGGGATCGCCGCGCTGGCGCTGACGGCCGGCGAGCTCGGGCTGCCCCGGATGGGCGGCGCGGCGCTCGGCTCGCTGGCCGCCGCCGCCGCCGACACCTGGGCCAGTGAGGTCGGCGTCCGCTCGCCGTGGCCGCCGCGCTCGATCGTGACCGGCCAGGTGGTGCGGCCCGGCACGTCGGGAGGCGTCACACTGCTCGGGTGGGGAGCGGCTGCTGCCGGGGCGCTGACGGTCGGGACGGCCTGGACGGTCGCGGCCCGCCGACGGCCGTCTCTCGTGCTGTGCGCGCTGTTGGCCGGCCTCTGCGGGTCGCTGGCCGACTCGCTGGCGGGCGCCACGATTCAGGCCGCCTACTTCTGCGAGACCTGCGGCGCGACGTTCGAAGCGGCGGGCGAGCATTGCGGCTGGCCGCGTCGGCTCGTTCGCGGGCGCGCCTGGGTCACCAACGACGCGGTCAACGTGATCGGGACGGCTGTCGGGGCGCTCGTGGGGACATTTGTCACGTCCTCCGAGTGACGATGTAGCCCAGAATGACCGGGAATGCTTATTCGGCTTCCTATGCGTGTCATTCGGAGGGTCACGTCGATGACGCGAGCGTATGTCACCCGCGAAATCTACCCAGAAGGCTTAGAGATTCTGACGAAGGGCGTCAACACGATCGAGGTCTGGGATCGGGACGAGCAGATTCCTCGCGACGTGCTGCTCCGCGAGATCGCCAATGCCGATGGCGTCCTGACGCTGCTGACCGAGCGCGTGGATGAGGAGTTTCTGACCCACGCGCCGCACTGCAAGGTCGTCGCGAATATGGCCGTCGGCTACAACAACATCGACGTCGAGGCGTGCACGCGGCGGGGCGTCCTGGTCACCAACACGCCGGGCGTCCTGACCGAGACGACCGCTGACCTGGCGTTCGCGATCATGATGGCAGCCGCGCGATACGTCGGCGCTGGGATCGACTACGTCAAAGAAGGCAGGTGGAAGACCTGGAGCCCCTCGCTGTTCATCGGCCGCGACATCCATCACGCGACGCTCGGGATCCTCGGGCTGGGCCGGATCGGGCACGAGATGGCGAAGCGCGGGCGTGGCTTCGACATGAACGTGCTCTACTACGACGTTCGGCGACGACCTGACCTCGAGCTCCAGTACGGCTATCAGTACGTCGATTTCGACACGCTGCTCAGGGAGTCTGATTTCCTCTCCGTGCACGTGGATTTGAACCCGGGCACGCACCGACTGATCGACGCCACGGCGCTGGCGAAGATGAAGCCGACGGCCTACCTGGTCAACGCCGCACGCGGCCCGATCGTCGACACCGAGGCGCTGTATCGGGCGCTCGTGGACGGGCGGCTCGGCGGCGCGGCGCTCGACGTGACCGATCCCGAGCCGCTGCCAGCCGACCACCCGCTCCTGAAGCTGGAGAACGTCGTGGTCGTGCCACACATCGCGAGCGCCAGCCTGGAGACGCGAACCGCGATGGCGGTCCTCGCGGCCAGGAACCTCGTCGCGGCGCTGCGCGGCGAGCCGCCGCCGACGCCAGTCAACTCAGAAGTGCTGACGCGAGCGCCAGCGCGGACCTGACCTGGAGGACGCCTGGCCGGGTGTCTCCCCGGCTGGGCGTCAACTCCTCCGGATGCGCGGGTCGAAGAGTGGCTTCTGGCTCTCGCCGCGCGTGATTCGGCGCAGCAGTGCGTAGTCTAACGCGGGACTCGCGAGCTGGCGGTCGATGTTGCGGTGGGCCGGATCCGGGTACCAGACCATGAACGGCCGCCCGAATGGCCCGCTTGACCTCGGGCTCCAGGCTCCGCCTTTCGGGTTGTACGGATCGGGGCCGGACAGCGTGTACTCCATCACCTTGCCATCCGCGCTCGGCCACGGACGCGCACCGACGAAGCCGGACGGCACGTCGTTGTCCACTAGCCAGACGACGGTCCGAACGTGCCACAGGTCCGGCTCGGTGGGGTCTGGGCCAATCGTGGTCTCGAGCTTGTACGCCGGGTAGCTCCACACTTCGTCGTTCTGGGCGCTCGGGCGGAACGTGAAGACGACGCCCTTGCGCTGGGCGCCGATCCAACGGAGCACCTCGCGATGAAACTCGGTCGGCGTCATGTCGGTCGTTTCGCTGCCGACGGCCCAGGCCGCCGCGTCAGCGAAATGGTAGGAGGTCAGCAGGCCCTTCTGGTCGGACACGCTGAACGTCACACCGCTCACGGTGCGCGGCCTGGTCGGCTCCGGCTCCAGCAGGGCGGCCGCCGCCCAGCCGTTGCAGTGGCCGGCCCAGGCCAGTCCCGAGAAGCGTATCTCCGCCTTCTCCCATTCCATCGTGTTCGGGTCTTGCTGCCCGAGCGCTTCGACCAGCTGGTCGTACCGCGCGAGCGGGCCGTCGAAGTCGAACAGGCGCGGCCCGCCGACGAGATCGTTGGCAGGCCACCACCAGCCAGACCAGGGAGTGCGCGCTGCCTGGGCGCTGAACGAGAGGGGCAGCTCGGCGCGTTTGGCGTCGGCCGGCGGCGTGCCGACCTCGCCCGGCTTGCGCACCTCGGCGCGCGACTCTGTCGGGAGCCAGCGCAGCACGCCGTTCTGGAAGACCTGGACCGTGGTGCCGTTCCAGGTGAAGCGGCGCGTCAGCGGATAGCCCAGACTCTGGACGCTGCCCTCGGCCTGGAATGCGTCCCAGAAGGGGATGCCGGCCTCGTTGGCGACGCGGTAGCCGCTGCCCTGCTGGCCGGGCGCGGCCTGGGTGAAGAAGTGGCCGTTGGGGATGGCGTAGTCCTCCTCCGGAGAGGGGACGCCGACACGCTGACCGTTGGTCGGCGGTATCGGAGGGGGCGCGGGCGGCGCGGGAGGCCCTGGAGCGATGGTGGGCGGGTTCGCGGCGGGCGGCGAGGCTCCCTGTGCGTGGGCTCCAGTTGCCGGAGCCAACAGGGAAGCGAGGATCAACCAGCCTGTCAGCAGTCGCGCAACGGTCCGAAACACGGCGGCATAATACGCGAAACGTGGCAGTCACGCGCTCGTCGCCGACTGGAGCGCCACCTGACCATCGACCGATGCTCGCTCGGCACGATCATCGGATCAGCCGGCTCGTAGGCCGGACGGTCCGGAGTGAGTGAGATGCGACGGAGGAGAGTAAGCCAGATTCTGTTCTAGGCGACCATCTATCTGCCCGGCGCTTGCGCACCGGACCCCCGATCGCTCGGGGTGCCCCCTACCCCGGTCTCCGCGAGCAGCATCGACGACCGTGCTTGGGGTTGCAGCAGGGAGGAATACCCTTTTCACTCCCACGCCGGCCGCGAGGGCCGGCGTGGGCATTGGTCTCTGTGGCTCTAACTGTCGGTCACCCGACCCCGGCTTGCGCCGGGCACCTCGCTCTGCGCTGTCTGGACTTTCCTCTCACACCGCCGAAGCGATGCAAGCGGTCGCCCTTCCTCCGTCGCACCAGAAAGTGTACCAGGAGTGTGACCCCGAGCGTCTGGCTCAGGCCGGGCGTCCGGCGAAGCGCCTGATCTTGCGTCCGACCGTGGTCAGCACGATGAATGCAGCGGGAATGAGCAGCGGCACCATCGCGAAACAGACGGTGGGCTGATCCCCACCCTGCTGCTGTTGAAGCACCTGCTGCCCGAAGGCGAACAGCGCCGAAGCGGCTTCGCCCATAGAAGCCTCCTATTTTTTGATCGTCAACGTCATGGCCGGGACGAACGCCCCCTGCCCTGCGACCGCCAGGATACTGACCTGTCGGGCGATAGCGCCAGCGACCTCGCGGAACGCGGCCGCCTCGGGCGACTCCGGCTGAGTCACCACGATTGGACGGCCCTGGTCGCCGCCCTCGCGGACCGCCGGCTGGAGCGGGATCTTGCCGAGAAACGGCACCTTGAACTGCGCCGCGATGCGCTCGCCGCCGCCCTGTCCAAAGATCTCGTGGCGCTCCGAGCAGCCCGGGCAGATGAAGTAGCTCATGTTTTCGACCACGCCCAGGACCGGCACTTCGAGGCGGCGGAACATCGCCATCCCCTTCGCCACGTCCTGGAGCGCCACATCCTGCGGTGTCGTCACGATCACGACGCCGGAGAGGGGGATGAGCTGCGAGAGGCTGAGCGGCGCGTCGCCGGTGCCCGGCGGCAGGTCGACGACGAGGTAGTCCAGGTCGCCCCAGTCCACGTCGCGCAGGAACTGCTGGATCGCGCCGTGCACCATCGGGCCGCGCCAGATGACCGGGTTGTCTTCGTCCAGGAAGAAGCCGATCGACATCAGCCGCACGCCGTAGCTGCGGGACGGGATGATCTTGCCGCCCTCGCTCTGGAGCTGCGGCTTCTCCTTGAGGCCCATCATCAGTGGGATGTTCGGGCCGTAGATGTCGCCGTCCAGCAGGCCGACCTTTGCGCCGGTGTCGGCCAGGGCGAGCGCCACGTTGACGCTGGTCGTGGACTTGCCGACGCCGCCCTTGCCGCTCGCGATGGCGATGACGTTCTTGACGTGCGGGATCAACTGCTCGTTGCCTGGGCCGCGCCCGGTCCGCGTGGTCGCCTGCATGTCTACGCTGACGCCCTGCACCCACGGCAGCGCCTTGACGGCCTGCTCGGCCTGGTCCTTGAAACTGTCGCGGACCGGGCAGGCCGGTGTCGTCAGGTCGATCGTGAAGCTGACCCGATCCGAGTCGATGGCGAGGTCTTTGATCATCCCGAGCGTGACCAGATCGCGGTGCAGGTCCGGGTCCTGGACGGTGCGCAGCACGCGCAGCACGTCCTCGCGGCGAGCGTCAGACGACATCGTGGGTCTACTCCTCTAGGCGAGGCTGTCCAGGGGTCGCGACGAGATGAGGGTCACACAGGACAGCGGTGATTCGTTGCAAGAATTGAAGGGGTAGTGCGCGAGGCACCAGAAGTATTGTACCGAAGTCGAGCAAATTCAGGAGTAGATCGGTCGGATTTCGGCTGGCAGGCGCGGCGGCTCCAACAGACCCCAGCTGCCGATCGTCTCCCAGAGTGCCGTTGGGGCCGGCACGACCGCCCGCGCGAAGACCGACGCGAAGCGCCCGGCGAGCAGGTCGCACACATTTTGAAGGGCCGGCGCCCGGCCAAGTAGTCGCTCGACCGAGGTCACGCCGAGCTCGCCGATGCCGCACGGGTCGATCAGGCTGAAGTGGTCGAGCTCCGGGCAGACGTTGAGCGCGAAGCCGTGCATCGTGACGCCGTGCGTGACCGCCACCCCGATAGCCGCGATCTTGCCGCCCTCGGCGAAGACTCCCCGGTTGCCGGCGTCACGGCGCACGGCGATGCCCAGCTCGGCCAGCGTCTGGACGATGGTCTCTTCAAGGCGCCAGACGTAGGTCGGGGCGTCGCCGGCCAGGGCGCGCAGGCGGGCTATCGGGTAGCCGACGACCTGGCCGGGGCCGTGGTAGGTCACCAGGCCGCCGCGATTCGTCTCGTAGATGCCGATGCCGCGCGCGGCGAGCTCGTCGTCGGCGAGGAACACGTCGTCGCGCGTGCCACGTCGCCCGAGGGTGATGACCGGCGGGTGCTCGACGAACAGCAGCAGGTCTGGCACGCGGTCGGCGTCGCGCTCGGCCTGGAGACGGCGCTGGAGCTCGTAGGCCGCGCCGTACTCGACGCGGCCCAGGTCCAGCCGCCAGACCTCGCCCCCCGAGCTGGTCGTAGGGCGCGTCGAAGCGCTCGCCTCATGCGGCATACCTGCTAACCCCGGCGCCACCAGATCGGCCACCAGCGCCTCGGCCACGGCGGTATCAGCCTGCCGTGCTCGTCTACCCTCGGCACTGGGCCGCGCCCCCCTTCATACCAGGTCTGGAACTGCTCGTAGTTGAGCTTCATCAGGGCCAGGCCGCGCCGACTCAAGTATCCGCCAATAGCAAGGTCGTCCATGATGTGCTGGTCGTCAGTCGCCCCGTATGTCCGCACGCCGGAAGGCGCGAGGCGCGCCTCCATCCCGGCGACGATCGCATCCCTCCTGTTCATCCCTCGCCTCGTCAAGCAGCCGTTGTCGTGCAGGATGGCGTACTTCGCCTCGGCGGTGCCCGCCTTGTGCAGCAGCAAGTCAAGCCCGCGTGGAGCCCGTGCCACGATGAACCTCCACCTCAGCGCATGCACGGCCGAGACGAACTGCTTCGTACGCGATTCCTACGAAGAGCGCTCGCGGGGCTTCGGCAGGTTCAGCGCGCCGCCGGACGCCGCCCAGGCCGCCTCGCCAATCGCCTCGGCCAGGGTCGGGTGGGCGTGGATCGTGCCGGTGATGTCTTCGAGCGTCGCCTCCAGCCGAATGCCCAGCGTGGCCTCGGGGATCAGCTCGCTGGCGGTCGGCCCGATGATGTGCATCCCGAGCAGCTCGCCGTACTTCGCGTCCGCGACTACCTTTACCATGCCTTCGGCCTCGCCGTAGGTCAGGGCGCGGCCGTTCGCCTGGAACGGGAACCGCCCGATCCGCACGTCGTAGCCGGCCTCGCGGGCCTTCTTCTCGGACAGGCCGACCGAGGCGACCTCCGGGTGGGTGTAGGTGCAGGCCGGGACGGCTTTGTAGTCCATCGCGTGGTTGTTGCCGGCGATGATCTCGACAGCCGCGACGCCCTGGTGCGAGGCCAGGTGGGCGAGCAGGATCTTGCCGGTCACGTCGCCGATGGCGAACACGTTGCCGACGTTGGTGCGCAGGTAGTCGTCCACCTCGACGAAGCCGCGCCGGTCGGTCGTCACGCCGACGGTGTCCAGGCCGAGCCCCGACGTGTTGGGGCGGCGCCCGACGCCTACCAGCACCTTCTCGGCGGCGACCCGCTCCTGCGTGCCGTCCTTGAGGGTGAGCACGCCGACGCTGAGGCCGTCGTCCTGGACGCCGATCTCCTCCAGCTTCGCCTCGGTGCGGACCTTGACCCCCTGGCGTTCGAGCGAGCGCTGGAGGGTTCTGCCCATGTCCTCGTCTTCGAGTGGGAGGAGGGTCGGCAGCATCTCGACGAGCGTGACCTTCGTGCCGAACGCCGAAAAGACGCAGGCCCACTCACTGCCGACGGCGCCGCCGCCGATGATGAGCATGCTCTTTGGGATCTCGCGCAAGGCCAGGGCACCGTCGCTGTCGATGACGCCGGGGCCGTCGCCGCCGGGGATCGGCAGCTTCGCCGGCACCGAGCCGGTCGCCAGGATCACGTTCTTCGCATTGATGGTCGCGTCCGTCTGGCCGGTGACCTGGACCTTGCCGCGCTCGACCAGCTGGCCGCTGCCCCGCACGACCTCCACGCCGTAGCTCCGCAGCAGGCCGCCAACGCCGGTCGTCAACTGCTTGACGACGCGCTCGCGGCGGTCCACTACCTTGCCGAAGTCCACCGAGACGTTGTCGGCGCTGATGCCGTAGTCGGCGGAGTGCTGGAGTGTGTGCAGCACCTCGGCCGAGCGCAGCATCGCCTTGGTGGGGATGCAGCCGCGATTCAGGCAGATGCCGCCGAGCTCTTCGCGCTCGACCACGGCGGTCTTGAGGCCGAGCTGAGCGGCCCGCACGGCGGCGATATACCCGCCAGGGCCGGTCCCGATGATACATACGTCGACGTCGTGCTCCGCCACGGTCCCCACCTCGTGCCGAGCGCCGAGACCCATTCGGACGGCTCAGCCCTTTCTTCAAGCGTCGTGCACCTGAATTGTAGCGGAGGGTGTCGTAGCTCCTGGAGACGGCGTCGTGGCGTGGGCCTGTGTCAGGTCGCGAACAGCTACCGTGTCGCCCGAACGACAGCCTCGTCGTCGGCCCGGCGACTAGAGTGAGCCATCGACGCACGACCGCGAAGACTCGCAGCGGCCCCCGACGTGCCTGAACCAGGGAGGATCCGCCATGTCCGACCTTTCGCTTCGACGTGCCTCCTCGGTGTTCGCCGCGATCGGCCTCGCGGCAGCCTCGTTTGTTCTGGCGCCGTCGGTGTCGGACGCTGCCCCGGGGCCGCCACTTTCCGACCTTCGACTTGTCTCCGGCGGAGCCGCGACCGTGCCGCACGGCCGGGCATTTCCGTACACGGTGACGCTGGTCAACGCCGGGGCCGGGCCAACAACCGCGGGCCAGCGCGTGACGTTCGACGGCAGCATGCGGGAGCAGTTCGCAATCGCCTACATCAAGGTGAACAACCCGGCGTTCTCCTGCGCGTTCGAGAACAGCGCGCAGATCGCGATCGAGCCGCCACATCCACTCTGGGCCTGTGTGTCCACGGCGCCGCTGGCACCGGGCGCGTCCGTCACGGCGACGTTCAAAGTTCTAGCCAAGGCGACGGCCAGCCCGGGCGCGTACCTCTTCGACGCCTTCGCAGACAGTCCGAACTGGATCGTGGAGTCAGACGAGGCGAACAACTCGTCCAGGAAGTCGGTCAACGTAACGTAATCGAGCGGTTTGACACGAGCCGTGGGTTGATGGCGTTTGACGAAGAACTTCGGCAGGCAGAGACCCCACCCCCCGCCCCCCTCCCCACTGATGTGGAGAGGGGGGCGGGGGGTGGGGTCTCCACAGATTCGAGCTCATGCTGAGGTAATCCCTCAAACGCCATCAACCTACAGTGCTCAGGTCGGCGTGCACGATGCCGTACCGCCCGCGATTTGCGGCGCCGGTGGCTCCGGCGCCCTCCGGCGTCTTACCCTTCACACGAGTGTTCCTTGACTGCGATCGGCCGCGCCAGACGGCCGCCAGACGAGCGCGCACGCTGCGCCGGAGGATGCTGATGTCTGACGAGACGACAACTGGACGAATTGGCGAGCGCCTCCGCGAGCTCGGGATCGACCTGCCAGCTGCCAGGCCACCGCTCGGGAGCTACGTGCCGGCCAAACGCGTCGGCAACATCGTGACGACGTCCGGCCAGATCCCGTCGTTCGGCGGCACCGAGTACAAGGGCCACCTCGGCGCCGACCTGAGCCCGGAGGATGCCCGCGCGGCGACCCGTGCCTGCGCACTCAACTGCCTGGCTGCGCTCCTGACGGTCGTCGATTCACTGGACCGCGTGCAGCAGATCGTCAGCCTGCACGGCTTCGTCAACAGCGCACCAGACGCGGACGGTCATGCGGCAGCAATGAACGGCGCTTCGGATCTGATGGTCGAGATCTTCGGCGAGGCCGGCAAGCATGCCCGCTCGACGGTCGGGGTGGCGGCGCTGCCGGGGAATTTCGCCGCGCAGGTGTACATGGTGGTCGAGGTCTCGTAGCCGCCCGTCTACTCCTCGACCTTCAGATCGACGACGCGGCCGCCGGTGGCTCGCACGAGCGCGTCCGGTGTTATCGGAAAGACGGCGTGCGGCGTGCCGGCCGCCGCCCAGATCAGGTCGAACTGGAGGAGGTCACGGTCCACCACGATCTCGATCGGCGATGCGTGGCCGAGCGGCGGCACACCGCCGATAGCGAAGCCGGTCGCGGCACGGGCCGTGGCGGCGTTCGCGCGAGAGATACGCCGCCCGAGCGTTGCGCCCAGGCGCTCGGTGTCGAGCCGATTGGAGCCAGAGACGAGCGCCAGAATCGGCTCGCCGTCCGCCAGGAAGACCAGCGACTTGACGATCTTCGGCACCGTCGTCCCGATCGCGGCTGCTGCCTCCTCGGCGGTGCGAGTGCTGGCGGCAAGCTCGTGGATCTCGGCGTCGATGCCGGCGGCGTGGAGCGCGTCGGCCACGCGCTGGACGGACGGCTGCATGATGGCCCCTCCCGGACTCGCCAATGCTATACTCGCGCCGCCGGACGATGCACAGGATTCGACGCGCCACCCGCCCAGTCACCCGTGATCTCCGATTCTCCGAGACGCTGTGGCGTGGGTGACACGCGATGCTGCTAGAGCTGTTCGAGCGAGAGGCTGACGCGCTACTGAGCGGGCTCATCCGAGCGCGCTACCTGGAGGCGAGCGGTCGCTGGCCCTACTTGAGCCTGGCACCGGCCCTCGAGCGTTTTCCAGATGTCTACTCGCTCGACGCGTACGAGCAGCTGCTCGACGCCGATGTGGACGACCGGATCGGGGATGGGCTGCGCCGGATGGTGCTGACCCTCTTCGCCGAGAGCGCGGCGGCGCGCCACGAGCAGCGCCTGGTTGCCGCCGAGCGGAGCCTGACCGTCGAGTGGGGCGGGCAGGTGCTACCGTGGCGGCTGGCGAAGCAGCTCGCGAACGTCGAGACCGAGCGTGGCCCCCGCCACGAGCTCGACGAGGCGATCCGGGCGGCGTCCGGACCGCTCGCGCACATCCGGCTGGATCGCGTCAAAGCGACCCGCGCGAAGATCGCCGAAGTCGAGCAGTACGACCACCCGCACGACGACTTCGGGTTCTGGTCGGCGGTGGGCGGGGTGAATGTGGAGGAGGTCTCGAAGCTGGCCGAGTGGGTGCTGAAGGAGACGAAGGAGCTGTACCTGGACGCGCTTCGAGACCAGCTCGTCCACTACCGCCTGGACGAGGGCGACAGCTGGGAAGTCGATCTGGAGTGGCTGTTCCGGGGCGAAGAGTACGACCGCATCTTCGTGGCGCACCGCCTGATGCCGACCGTGACGCGGGTGCTGTGGGAGATGGAGATTCGCCTGGAAGACCAGGCGAACGTCCGCCTCGACCTGGACGACCTGCCGGATCGGATCACACGGTCCTACTGCGCCCCCATCGGCGTGCCGGACGAGGTGGTCGCGATGCTGGCGCCGCGTGGCGGCATCTACGACTATGTGGCGCTCATGGAGACGGTCGGGCAGGCCGAGCGACACGCTCACGCGGACCGTACCCAGTCGATCGTCTACCGTCGGCTCGGGGACGGCGCGGTGGTCGAGGGATACGGTCAACTGTTCAGCGGTCTGCTCGGGCGACCGGAGTGGCTGGCCCTGCGGCTGGAAGCGGAAGCCACCCGCGACGCGATCCGACTGCGGGCGTTCGAGCGCCTGTACCGCCTGCGGCGCGCAGCGGCCCTCCACTTGTACGAAGTCGAGGTGCGCAAGGCCGAGGAGCCGGACGCGCTCGAAGAGGAGTACGTGGACCGGCTGGCCGAGGCGCTGTACGTTCGCCCGTTCCGCGAGCAGTTCCTGGACGTCACGGACGATCCGTTTGCGAGCGCCCGTCACCTGCGCGCGTCGCTGTTTGGCGCACAACTCGGGAACTTCCTCGAACAGGAGATCGACGAGGAGTGGTACCGCTCGGTCCGATCCGGCCGCTTCCTGATCGACCGCTGGCGCGAGGGTCAGCGGTACACCGCCGAAGAGCTCGCGCGATTCCTCGGCTTCGCGGGGCTAGACCCGACGCCACTCGTCGCGGAGCTGCGGGCCGCCCTCGTCGGCTGACGGTACCGCCTCGTCGAGACGCGCCGGGCTCAGCCTGAATCGGCTGGTCGAGAGCCGCGCCTACTTGAAGCGATAGGTGATCCGGCCGCGCGTCAGATCGTACGGAGAAAGCTCCATGCGGACACGGTCGCCAGCCAGGATCCGGATGAAGAACTTGCGCATCTTGCCGCTCACATGCGCGAGCACCTGATGCCCACTCTCCATCTCGACGCGGAAGGTCGCGTTCGGCAGCGCCTCAGTCACGACGCCTTCGACCTCGACAGCTTGACTTTTCGCCATGTAACCTCCTGACGGCGTGTCTCGCCGCCGACTTCACCTCGTTGCGCTCGCCAAGGCCA
>JAXLXF010000040.1:0-69861 GCA_046328125.1 Chloroflexota bacterium | reverse complement strand
GCACGTCCACGAACAGGGCCAAGGCGCGGTCCCGAACCGATCCGGGAGCGACGGCCGCCTGCGAAGCGGGTCCAACGCCCGGCATGGGCTGCATCCACGCTCCGGCGCTAGCGTTTCGGGGGTGCGTGGCGCCGTACGCATCTGGCCAGCCCTGGTAAGCACCGGGCTGCTGCCACGGCTCGTACTGACCCGCCGCCGGTATGCCGGCCGTGCCTCCTGGGAAGTCCGGCGACGGCCAGGCGTCGGCGGCGGACGACGGCGGCCAGCCGGCCTCGGGCGGCCGCTGGGCGCCCCACGGCTCGGTGCCCTGGCTCACCTGAATCGGTCCATAGCTGGTGCCGGGGTCGGTCCAGCTGCCGGCCTGGGCACGCTGCCCGGATGACTGGATGGCCGCACCCCACTCGGCAAGTGGCGGGCACTCGCGCAGTGTGCTGCTCTGCCAGGCCCGTTCGAACAGTCGGGCCGTCGTTTCACCCCAGTCGTCGGCGAGCACCTTGCGGAGCAGACGATACCGACTGCACTCGGTGTGGAGCTCTGACTGGTCGAAGAACGCCTCGCCGGCAGCGGACGAGCGAACCAGATCGTTCGACCAGCCCAGTATCTCGGCCAGCACGATCGCGCCGGCGAACCGGTCGCCGGCCGGCTCCCAGATGCCAGCCCCCGCGGTCCGATGGGCATAGCCGGGCGAGGCGCCGGACACGGCGAGTGGGCGGGGCATCATCGGTGCATACAACTGCTCGACGTCCACCAGCGCACACGTGCTGCCGGCGGCCACGGTCGGCGGCGAGGCGAGCCCTGGCAGGATGACGTTCGGCCCGGAGATGTCGCAGTGCGCGACGCCATTCGTCTCCATCGCCAGCAGCATGGTCACCAGTGCCTGTGCGAGCGTCGAGCTCAGTTCGGCGGTGAGCGCGCGCCGCTCGACGACGACGTCGAACCAGGTTGGTCCCACGATCCAGGGCATCAGCACGGCGTAGAGGAGGTCCGGATGTGGCTGGAGGACCTGGGCGTGGCGCTGCGGGATCAGGGCGACGCGGTCGCAGACGGCCAGCCCCGGCAACTGCGCGAACGCCCGCAGCTGGTCTGCCAGCTCGGCGAGAGACGGCTGCCGATACGCTGGTGCGAACACCTTGAGCGCGCGCAGGCCAGCGCCGGTGTCCAGGCAGTAGACCGTGCCCTGCCGGCCTTCCTGTCCGTACGGGATCCGCGGCGCGATCGGATGCGGGACAACGCGCAGCGACACTCCGTCGATCTCGAGCGCCTCGCCTACTCTCGGTTGAAAGGCCATCGGTCCCTTTGCGCCTTCCTCGTGTGGTCGTCAGCCACTGGTATGCCGCGTCGCGGGCGCGACCATGATATCCAGAGATGCGCTCTCGCTCGTAGACGCCGGCCCGTCGCCGACGGCGCGGCCCGAACGGGATGCCCGCGCTCGGTCCGAGGCGACGTCCAGGTTCGAGCCGACGTGAGCTCGGCTCACAGTCGATCCACCGGGCCGGACAGGAGTTTTGGGAGCCGACCGACACCCGCCTGCCGGGCCGTGGCGGCGATCCGCGCGACGAGTGCCGCGAGCTGCGTCGACGATGCTTGCGCCGGCTCCGGTGCCTGGGCGAGACGTGGGCTTCGGCGCGTCCCGTCCAGGCCGACCGCCGCGACCTCGTGCACACGCTCCGATGCGCGCCCGTTCGAGCGCTGTGGCGCGTCCGCCCAGGCCGTCACGAGCGGCTCGACGGCCGAGCCGCCGGCGGCTCGGAGGTAGCCACGGCCATGTGTCGCCGTGCCAGTCGTGCTGTACGCCAGGTCTGAGCCGATCAGAGCTCGGCTCGCGGCCGACGATCCCATGCGCAAGGCGAGGCACGCGGTGCGCGGGTCGCCGACGAGCGCCGCCACCGAAACGGCGGGGTCTTGCGCCGCCAGCACGAGGTGGACCCCGAGGCCGCCGCTCTGGCGAGCCACGTCCGCGATCCGCCGACGGATCTCGTCGCCACGCGGGTGACGGTCCACCAGGGCGTCCACGTCGTCCACCACCACGATCAGTTGTGAGACGCGGTCCGAGCGGCGTCCGTCCTGGAGCACCTGTCCGGCCGCCGTCGCACGGCGCCGCGCGAGCTCGGCCGAGACGGCCGCGAGCAGGCGGTCGAGCGCCTGATCCTGGCGACCGTCTTGCCACTCTCCAGCCAGGCAGTCGGTGACGTGGGGCAGATCGGCAAGATGCTCGAACAGGCCGTTGCTCGAGGCGGTCACCAGGATGAAGCTCAGGTCGTGCGGATGATGTCGGGCCGCCAGGGCGCCGACAACGCCCCGCAACATCTGGGTCTTGCCACTGCCAGCCGCACCGCCAATCAGGATGTGCTGGCAGTTCGATCCGCCGGCGCTCACCTCGATGGGCACGCTGACCGTGCCGCCGCTCGGCGCAAGCCCCAACGTGACGTCCAGCACCTGGCGCGTCTGGCTCTCCCGCCAGGCGCCGAGCACGTCGAACAGGTCGACACGGTCGACGCCCAGGAGGGTGGCGAGATCGAGGGCACGCTGCGGCTGCTGTGCTATGTCCTCCGGCTCCCGTGAACGCTCGGGCCGGAGCGGCGCCATCGACCGTGCCAGCTGCTCGGCCAGCTGGAGCGGAACGCGGTCCGGCTCGAAGGACGCGGGAGGCGTGGCGGGATCGGACGGAACCAGTTGCGCCCGGTTGGGCGCGAGCTGGACGGTGATTGGGACCTGACGCGGCGCCTCGCCGAACCAGATCGTGACGACGCCACCAGCGGGGTCGGTATCGAACAGGCGAGGAAAGGTCGTCACCGCATCGCAAAGGTCGGGGTCTGCGAGGAAGCAAACCAGCGTGGGCGGTCCGGACTCCTCGTGCGGGCGCCCGAGACGGCTGGCCTGTCGCCGTCGTTCGAGCACGTCGTTCAGGCTGGCGAGGAGCTGGTGGGCAGACCGCGGATCGCCGGCGAGGTAGCGATGCTCGCGACCCTCAGCCCAGGTGTGGGGCAGCCAGCGGAGCCACGCCCACTCAGCAGTCTCCGACGGCGGGTAGATCGCGGCGATCTTCACCTCGTCTGGTGCGTGGTGCGTCGCGATCTGGACGGCGAGCGCGCGCGCCGCCTCGACCAGCGACTGCCGATCGCCGGTATAGGCCACGGCACGAGCCCGCCCCAGCGGCAGCAGCACCGGCCCGATCAGCGGCGCGGCAAACTCGGACTGCAACCTTGCGGCCTCGCGTGCGAGGGGGTCGCGCTCGCTTGCCTGGACGGGGAAGCTCGTGCGCACCGTCGTGGCGAACGGCTGAGGACCGGTCCCGACGCGCATGGCCAGGAAGTCGGCCTCGCCCGGCGACCGCTCCCAGAGCCGGCGATCCCGTCGCTCCACGCGTGACAGGCACTCGGCCGGGTCCGGGTCGATCTGGCGTGTCGTGTCCTGCTGCTGCTGACGTCGTCTGGTGAGCTCGGCGCGCGCGTGCGCGAGAACGGCCTGATAGGTCGTGACCCGCTCACGGGACGCGCTGCCGAAGCGGCGTCGCTCCAGCGCGTAGCCTAGAGCCGGCGGAATCGAGGTGACCGCCGCGATGCAGCACGCGAGGAGCGCGAGAAGGACGTTGAACGGTTCGAGCGTGCGCACGGCGAGCACGACCGCCCCGACGAACGCCAGGCTGAAGAAGAGCGGCATCACGAGCGACGGCAGTGCGAGCCGCGGCGGCACCGGCGTGGGCGGAAGGGTCGGAACCTCGATCGTGCCGCCGGGCAGTGGCGGCACGTTGCGCGGCTCGCGCGCGATCGTAGGCGGCGCTGGCGCCGGCAGCGACGCGTGACTCACCGGCGCGCACTCGGCACCCGCACCACTCGCGTCCGTCAGCGCTTCCCGGACCCGGGCGAGCCACGATTGCTGCTGCCGCCGCTGTTGGAGCGATTTGGCTGGTTGAGCGCCGGCGGCGTCGCGATGAATTCGACCGACGTGGGTGGGGGTGGGGCAGCGGTGGGTGGCGGGATCGGTGTGGGCGGGATGCGCGTCGCCGTGGGTGGCGGCGGACGGGTCGCGGTCGGCGGGACCGGCGTTGGCTGGACCGCCGCCTGTGTCGGGGGTGGCGTCGGTGGGATCGCCGTCGTGCGGGGAGCCTGAGGCACGACTTGCTGCGGCACCGGCGTCGGGAACGGACGGTTCGTCGCCTGAGCGACCACCGTGGCCGTCGGGGCGGGGAACCACATCGCGCGGCGGTCGCGGACGGCGGGCGAATCTGGCATCAGCTGGTCGGCCTGGTCGAGCAGGGAGCCGGCGGCTTCGGGCTGCCCGGCAGCCCAGGCTTGCTCGGCCTTTCCGACCAGCGCGGCGAACAGCTTCTCTCTGGCGGGGCCTTCAGGAGAGCGGAATTCCGGGTCGGCCTTGACGATCTTCTGCAGCGCGTCGATCTGGCGGTCGCTGTCGTGCTCGGCGAACGCATTCTGGAAGTCGAGCCACCAGCCGGTGACCTGCACCTTGGCCAGGCCGGGTGGGATACGCTCGTCGTTGGGCCGGATCGCGCGGGCCTGCTCGTAGCGATCGCCCGCTTCGTTCAGTACGCGCCGGTCTTTGAGCACCAGGGCGTCGGTCGTGCGCCTGGCTGCGTCGTCCAGCAAGATCCGCGTCTCCAGATCCTCGACGCGCGGTCGCGATGGACTGGTGGCCGCCAGACTGGTCCGCACCCGATCGAGCTTGCTCACCGCCTCGTCCGGGTCCGGGCGCGGGTTGGCGGGCGCAACCAACGCCTCCGCTTCCAGGATCGTCTGACCGACGCTCGCCTCCGCGATCTCGGCGGATGACGGCGGGGGGGCGACGAGCGCACCCTGTGCTGGCGCGTTTGGCGCGATCGGCGGCGCAGGAGTCGCCGGACCCGCGACGGGGGTGGATGAGGCGGCCCCCGAGCCGTCGATCGTCTGAACGACCTGTAGCGTGATGGTGGCAACCGCGATCAGCATGGTGAGCGCGACCAACCCCGCCGTGGCGACCAGCGTTCGTCGGTCGCTCAGAAACGTGTGGAGGCGGGACGAGCGTGTCGGCGCCAGCACCAACGCTCCGGCCTCGGTCTTCGGCCAGGACCGAGTCGAGCCGGGCGGCGGATTTGAGAGTGGCGCGGCCGGTAGGGCGCCGACCACGGGGCTGTTCGAGAGCGGAGCAGACCTGAAGACCGGGCTGTTCGACAGTGGCGGGGTGAAGATCGGACTGTTGGAGAGCGGCGCAGACGTGAAGACCGGGCTGTTCGAGAGCGGCGGCGTAGGGAAGCTCTGGGGGAGAGAGCCGATCGGGCTGGGCGGACTGGCCGGCGTCTCCGGCCATGGCCGCCAGCCGGCCTGGGCCAGCCGGTCGGTGCGGATGCCTTCTCCCAGCGCAGCGCCGCGGACGGCCCCGGCGAACGCGTCCGCCAGCTCGGTGGCCGAGCGGAACTGGCGGTCGAGCGCCGCCGCGACCGCGCCGAGCGCGTGACCGCGCCCGACTGCCCCGGCGACACTGTCGCGTCCGGTCAGCAGCCACCAGGCGATCATCTCCAGGGCGACGATGTCAACCGACCGGCGGTCTGCGCTCTCCTGCCCCGCGCCGGGCACCCAGTCGAGCCGGCCGACGTGAAACTCGCGGCTCAGACCGGGCGGCGCGAACGGCCCCGGCGCCGGCGTCCAGTCGAACAAGGCGGGCGACAGGTCGCGGCGGAGCCAGATCCGGCCGTGGAAGAAGCCGCGCGCGTGCACCGCGTCCATCGTAGTCGCCATTTTTGACACGAGCTGGATCGCCTGTTCGGGGGGCAGCGGCATCAGGGACGCTAGCTCGCCGAACGGGCGAGCGTCGAACGGATCGGTGATGACGACGAGCATGTCGTCCATCACGTCCACCTGATACGTTGCCGGCACGTCCGGGAGCGCCAGTGTGGCCGTCGCTTCGACCTGGGCGCGCCGGAGCGCGAGTGTCCCGGGCGCTACCTGCTCGACGCGGGCGGTTCGAGCCCCGCCGGACGTTGGATGGGTGGTCGCGAAGAACGCCATCTGACCCGCGACGTGGAGGAGCCGTTCGAGACGGAACGGCCCGACCTGGCGGCCGGCGTAGGCCAGCCACGAGTGCGGATCGTCCGCCGGCCGCGGCGCGTAGGTGGTACCCCCGTATTGCCGTGCCATCCGCCGCTCCAGGATCGCCGGCCCGGCGGTCCCGGGCCGGGTCGCAGTGGTCGCGAGCACGAGATCCCTGATGGGCGATCGGACAGGGGCGACGCGCCAGTCAGATCGTGAAACGCCGTACTCGGAGCTGCACCCGGTTCTCGAAGCGATGCAGCCTCCTTCCTGGTCGGTCGGAGGCAGCGTCATGATACGCGAGGCTTTTGTTACGCGCAACCGTTGGAGAAGTCGTGACTGCTCGCGGCTTGCTTCCAACGCTGATTGTCGGCTTCGGTGGCCCCGCGAGATAGTGACATCTCGGTCGTGATGGATGTGTCTGCACGCCGCGATTTGCGAGATGCTTGGTTCGATCGCACGGCGTGGGTAGAATGTCCCAGAGTCAGGGTGCAGGCTCGAGAACGCCCGGAGCGTCACGTCGGCGACGGTCAGAGCCGGCGGTGTGTGGGACGATCGTCCGAGACAGCCACGGTTCTGGCGGCGGGGGGTGGTGTCGCGTGATGCTCCGAATGGTCGATCCGGCGTGGTCCTGACGCCACGCGGCATCCGCGTCGGCCCGCCGCTCACCGGCCCGATCGGAGACGGGCGCCCGGTGGCGGTCCCCGAGCCGGACTTCGTCGTCGTCACCGGCGCCAGCCTGGAGGGCGCGCAGCTGGCGGTCGCCGCCGTCGAGTCGCTCGTGCAGGGCGGCCAGGACGGTCGGGCTCATCAGGTGCGGGTCGAGGTGCAGACACCGTACCCACAGGTGTTCGCCGAGCTCGTCGCGCGCTGTCGATCGGTGCGGGTTCGGCACAGCTTCGCCAGCGATGCCACGGTTGACGGGTGCTCGTTCGTCGTGCGCCGGGGTCCGGGGGCTGGCGATCGGGGCAGCGCGGCGCCGCCCCTCGGCGAACCGTGGACCGCCGGCCACTCTCAGGTGCTGGATTCTCTGCCCTCGCTCTCGCCGCCTTCGCCAACCGGTGGCGTGAATGTGACGGCCGGAACCGGGCCGATCGAGCTTCAGCCGCAACCGCCGCTGGCGCCTCCCGCGCCGCGACCGGTCCGCTTCGACGGGCAGGCGTACGCTCCGCCGAGTCTGCCGTACGCTCCGCCCGGCCAGGTGCACGGCGTCCCGCCGCCGCCGAACGCGCCGCCGATCCAGCGGCTCTCGACCTCGCGGCGGCGGTTCCTGGCGCTGGTGGTTGGGGGCGTCTGCGTGGCGCCGCTGGCGGGTGGCGTGGCCGCGCTGGCGTCGGCTCGACGCTCGGCCGCGCCCAACCTGGATCCGCCGGCGGTCCCGACCGACAGGCGCGCGGTGACGCTGGCGGACATCGCCTCGCGGCCGCTGCTCGAAGACGCCTGGCAGCGGCGGGCCAGTCGGTTCCAGAACGATCCGGCGGCGGCCCGACGCGTGGACGAGGCGCTGAGCCGGGGCCGCTACAGCGTGGCTGTGTTCGGCTGGGGCGAGGAGCACGGCGAGACGTACGCCGATCTCGGCGGCTCGATCTCGGTGCTCTCGTTCAACATCGCCACCGGCGCCATCGACACGATCTCGCTCAGCCGCGACATCCGGACCCCGGAGATCGAGCGCGTACTCGGCGTCTCGGGCACCTCTCCGCAAGTGCTGCGACGCGTGTTCCGAGCCGGCATCGACTCCAAGGTCGGCGGCTTCCAGCTGATGCGCACGGTCGTCGAGAGCATGACCGGCCTGCTGATCGACCATCAGGTGCTGTTCAAAGACGTGTTCGTCAAGGACTTCGTCGATTTCCTGATCCAGAAGTCCGGCCGGAAGCTCTCGATTCCGGTCGACAAGCCGCACACGCTCGCGGCGTTCCGCCTGGGTGGCGTGGACTACCCGGCCGGGACGCGGATCGAGGCTGGGCCGCAGGAGATGACCAGCGCCGAGGCGATGCGCTACATCCTGGCCGAGGACGCGAAACCGCAGGGGAAGCAGGACGAGCGGAGCTACCGCAAGATGGTCCTCTTCAAGGCGATCCTGGCGCAGGCGCAGCCGCTGGTCCAGAAGGACCTGTCCAACAACGCCAATCCGTTCGCGAACACCCTCCTGGACGAGCTACGAATGTTCCTGGATAAGCAGGAGCGCTCCGGACAGCTCGTGTTCGAGTGGGACGACTTCCGCGCGCTGGCGCTGGATCTGTTCTCGCGGGGGTACTGGCTGAAGCGGCTGTTCTGGAAGGGCTATGAGAGCTTCGCGACCGTGCGCAGCCTCGACGAGCTCAAGTCCGATGCCATTCGGGCCAACGCCCAGCTCGTCATTCACGATCCGTATTTCGGGGACGGCGGCGTCCGGCGGGTCCACAACATTCGGGATCAGCCGGCCCTGAACGACAACCCCGGCGTCACGGCAGAGGTGCGCGACGGCATCCTCAAAGACCCGGCATTGGGCTGGATGCTGATTCCGGAGGGCGGCGACCCGTACGCGCCGGACCTCGTGACGGGCTACTGGGGCGCCACGCGGGCGCTGGTCCGCAAGACCCTGACGTCCGGCTAAGGCCAGATGTCGGAGACGGTGTAGCCCTCGGGGAACGGGTCGTCCGCTTCGAGGACGTACTGGCAGATGCCGGTGATCCAGGCGCGGCCGGTGATCGTGGGCACCACCGCCCGGTGCGACCCGACGACCGTCTCTTCGAGCAGGAGGCCGGTGAACGTGGTGCCGAGGATACCCTCGTGGACGAAGTCCTGTCCCAACGCGAGCTGCCCTTTGGCGTGCAGCGCGGCCATCCGGGCGCAGGTGCCGGTCCCGCACGGCGAGCGGTCCATGGCGCCGGTCCAGGTGGCCGGGCGCTCCCAATCGAAGGCGCCCGTCGAGACGACGACGGCGTTCTTGTAGGCGGCCTCGGGACGAGTGGGCGGCCCCCACAGCTGCCCGATCGAGACGCCCGCGATCTGGGGGTTCTCCGGGTGGACGACCGGCAGCTGCTCGCGGGCGGCCGCCTTGACCGCCTCGCAGACGCGGACAATGTCGCGGCCCTCGTCTGGCGTGAGCCGCAGCCCGAACCGCGCGGCTTCGGCCATCACGTACCACATGCCGCCGTACGCCACGTCCACCGTCACCGTGCCGAGGGTGGGCACCTCGATCTGGGCATCCAGGTGGATGGCGAAGGCCGGCACGTTGCGGAACGTGACCCCCATCACCTTGCCCTGCTCGACGGTGGCGCGAACGCGGATCAGGCCGGCCGGCGATTCGAGCGTGAGCTCGGTCACCGGCTCGACCATTGGGATCATGCCGGTCTCCAGCAGGACGGTCGTCACCGCGATGGTGTTGGTGCCGGACATCGGCGGATACTCGACCTGTTCCATGATCACATAGCCGGCCTGAGCTTCGGGATGCGTCGGCGGCAAAATCACGTTGCAGTTGGCGGCCGGGTAGCCGCGCGGCTCGCGCAGCATACGCTTGCGCAGGCTGTCGGCGTGGCGCTCCAGATAGAGGCGCTTCTCGAACATCGTGGCGCCGGGTACGTCGAGGACACCGCCGGTGATCACCCGCCCAGGCTCTCCGCAGACGTGGGTGTCCACCGCCGAGATCATGTTCGCCAGCCGCATCAGGGCTCCTCTCGATCCGCTCGATCTTCGGGCGCGTGCGTACTTCGCTCGATCGCCATCAATACGGCCGGGCCGTCCGGGTGGTCCGGCCAGTCCTGCTCGTAGACGAAGCCGGCCCGCTCCCAGCCTCGGATGCCGCCGTGGTTGTCGGCGGCCGGATCGACGGTCACCCGCTGCCAGCCGAGCTCGTCCATGACGTAGCGGACGGCGGCACGGGCGGCGTCTGGCCCGAGCCGCTGGCCGCGCTTCGACGGAATCAGGTACATGTCGAGACCGCCACTCTTCTCGTCGGCGAGCCAGTACTGGAGGTAGCCGATCGGCACTCCGTCCGCCTCCACGATGAACCCGGCCACGTCTGGCGCGCGCTGCCCGGTGTACTGCTCCTCGACCTGCTCGCGGGAGTGGGGGAACCCGCCCCAGTAGCGGTACACCTCGGGGTCGTTGAGCCAGCCGTGGAGCAGGTCGAGGTCGCCGGGGGTGACCGGGCGGAGGATGGTGCGCGCGCCGCGAATCAGGTCAGGTGGCATCGGCGTCGCTCAGGCGATGATCGAGAACCGGACGGTCGTGTGCGGAGGATAGCAAAGGCTCGCGCCGTCGAGAACCACGGTCAGGAGCGCAGGCGGGGGTCCATCGCGTCGCGCAGGCCGTCTGCGATCAGGAAGATCGCCAGCGTGCTCAGGCAGATCGCGAGGCCCGGGAACAGCACCAGCCAGGGCGCCCGCGTGACCGTCTCCAGCGACCCGCCGAGCATGTTGCCCCAGGAGGCGGTCGGCGGCTGGACGCCCAGCCCCAGGTAGCTCAGGCCCGACTCGGCGAGGATACCGCCCGCGATCCCGAAGCCGGCGATCACGGTCACGATCGAGAAGACGTTGGGCAGCAGGTGGCGGAAGATGATCCGCGCATTGGACGCCCCGAGCGCCTCGGCAGCCCGCACGTAGTCGCGCTCGCGGACGGAGAGCGACATGCCGCGCACCTGGCGCGCCGTGCCCATCCAGCCGAGCAGCCCGATGATGATCGCCATCACCACCGTCCACGAGATCGCGTCCGAGAGCGGCGACGAGCGCAACAGCGCCGCCAGCAGGATCAGCAGGAACAGGCTCGGGATGTTGTAGAGCGTCTGGATGACGGCGTTGGAGACGTCGTCGAACAGTCCGCCGTAGTAGCCCGATGCCAGCCCGACCGGCACGCCGACCACCAGCGACACGAGCGCGATGATCGTGCCGATCGAGAAGGAGACGCGACCGGCGATCAGCGTGCGAGCCAGCACGTCCCGACCGAGGTCGTCGGTGCCGAACGGGTTGGTGGCCGAGGGCGGCTGATAGCGCCGGGTGAGCACCTGCCGGTACGGGTCGAGGCCGAGCAGCTCCTGCACCAGCCACGGCCCGATCGAGGTGAGGACCACGATGACCGCGAGCAGCCCGATGGCCGCCAGCGTGAGCCGGTCACGCCGCAGCCGCCGCAACGTCGTCGCGACGTAGCCGCCAGCATGCGAGACTCGGTGAGGCGCGGAGTCTACCCCACCACTCTGGGGCGCGATATTACCACTCTGGGGCGCAATCTTACCACCCTGGGGCGCGATAAATCGCGCCCGTACAAGGTCCGTCCTGGTACGGGCGCGATTTATCGCGCCCCTCTCCTGCTCCGTCCTGTCCACGCCGGAGAGGCGGGCTGGGGAGGTGAAGTCCACTCTGGGCGACCCCTGCGGGCCACCCGGCAGCTCCGGGTCACTCATAGCGGACGCGCGGATCGACCCAGCCGTACGCCACGTCGGAGAACAGGTTGGCGAGGATGCCGAGGAACGAGAAGATCGTCGCGAGGCCCATCAGGACCGGGAAGTCCCGCTGGAACGCGGCGTCCACGGCCATTCGCCCGAGGCCGGGCCAGGAGAACGTGACTTCGAACAACACGCCACTGGACAGGAGCCCGACGATGCTCGGCCCGAGCATTGTCATCAGCGGGATCAAGGCGTTGCGGAGCGCGTGTCCGTACAGGACCGCCTGGCTGTCCAGCCCCTTCCCCCTGGCGGTGCGGACGTAGTCCTGGCCGAGCACGTCCAGCATCTCAGATCGCACGTACCGACTGTAGCCGATCCAGCCGCTCAGCGCGCCGATGGTCCAGGGCAGGGCCAGATGCCAGAGCCGGTCGAGGATCGAGCCATTCCCCTCGGTGTACATGCCGCCGAGCGGGAAGACGCGCAAGTAGGTGGCGCTCAGCACGAGCAGCATCAGGCCGAGCCACCAGTGCGGCACCGCGTTGCCGACCACGGTGAAGAGGCGCACCAGCTGATCGGACCAGCGGCCCCGGTTGAGCGCCGCGTACACGCCGAGCGGGATGCCGAGCAATCCGAACAGGAACGCGCCGACCGAAAGCTGGAAGCTGGCCGGGATCCGTTCGACGATCTTCTCCAGGACCGGCCGGCGGTCGATGAACGAGTAGCCGAAGTCCAGCCGCGCGACGTTGCCAAGCCACTTCAGATATTGGATCGGCAGCGGCTCGTTGAGGCCGTACGCCTCCAGCATCCTGGCGCGGTACTCGGGCGCGATCCGCGGGTCTTCGGCGAACTGAGCTGGGCCGCCGGGCGCCAGCCGCATGATGACGAAGTTCAACACCGTGATCAGCAGCATCAGAAAGACCGTCTGGATCAGGCGGCGGACGACGTAGCGGGTCAGGCCGGAGCTCATAGGCAGTCTGGCGCGCGCTACTTGATGTACCAGCGTTCGCGGTTGTAGGTGATCCCGACCGGCGTCGGCTCGATGCCGCCGATTCGGCTGTTGACGCCGGTGTAGGAGAGGTTGAAGGTCAGGAAGACGTACGGCGAGTCGGTCGAGAGAATCGCCTGGATCTCCTGGTAGATCGCCTTGCGCTTCTCGCGGTCGAACTCGCGGACGCCCTGGTTGAACAGCTCTTCGACCTTCTTGCTCACGTACGCACCAGCGTTCAACGACGGGATCGAGTCCTCGCGCCAGATCTGGTTCATCCAGTGTGGCTCGATAGTGGAGCTCCAGGCGCCGAAGTTGACGTCCCAGTCGAACGGCTCGCCGCGCAGCTGCGCGAGGTAGGTGCCCCACTCCATCCCCTGCACGTCCACCTGGACGCCGACGTCGCTCCAGGCCTGCTGCGCGACCGTCGCGATCCGCTCGGCGGTCTTGTTCGTGTTCGGCCCGTAGATCAGTCGGAGCTTCAGCGGCTTGCCGTCCTTCTGGCGAATGCCGTTCGGACCGGGCTTCCAGCCGGCCGCGTCAAGCATTGCCTTCGACTTCTCAGGGTCGTAGCTGTACTTGGGCACGTCCGGGTTGTACACCCAGCTGGACGGCGTGAACGCCGAATAGGTTGGGCGGGCGAGGCCGTTGAGGACGTGCTCGGCGATCGCTTCGCGATCGATGGCGTACGAGAGCGCCCGTCGCATCTCGACGTCTTTGAGGATCTCGCGGCGCATATTGAACCCGAGGTACGTCCAGGACGCTGCCGCCGGCCACCACTCGTACACGGTGACGTTCGGGAGCTTCTTCGCGTCCTCGTAGTTGTCCGGCGTGAAGCCGGAGATGTCCACCTCGCCGGTCTTCAGCATCTGGTAGGCGATCTCGCTGCTCGGCACGATCCGGTAGGTGACGGTGTCGATGAGTGGCCGTCCGTCGTAGTACTTGTCGTTGGCGACGAAGACGGCCTTGTTGTCCTTTTGCCACTCCTTGAGGAGATACGGCCCGGACCCGACCGTCGGCGCCAGGATCTCGGGGTTCTTCTGGGGGTCGCTCCAGTCCAGCTTCTCCCAGATGTGCTTTGGGAGCGGGGTCACGGCGTCGGCAGTCTCCAGGCCGACGACGATCGGGTCTTTGAGCTTGACCACGATGGTCGAGGGATTCGGCGCCTCGTACGAAGTGATTCGCTCCAGATTGGAGATGTAAGGGTACTTGTTGTCCGGCTTGCTCGCCTGGTCGAACGTCCACTTGTAATCGGCGGACGTCATTCTGGTGCCGTCGCTCCAGAGCAGGTCGTCGCGCAGGGTGAAGGTGTACGTCAGTTTGTCGTCCGAGACTGACCAGCTCTTCGCCGCTTCCGGAATCGATTCGAGCGTCTTCGGGTCGTAGGTGACCAGGCTGCCGGCGTAGACGAGCGCCTGATACGAGCCGGACGCGGTGTCGGTGCGCAGGTACGGGTGGAAGGTGACGCCGTCCGCCGTGGACGCGATGACGATGCTGCCGCCCCGCTTGCCGGCCGGCGTGGCGGCTGGTTTCGCGGCGGCGACGGCGGTCACCGGAGCGGTCGGCAGCGGGCCCTGTGTCGGGATAGCGTCCCGCACCTGTACCGAGGTGGGTGCAGCGGCTGGGTTCGCGGCCGCACCAGCCGTCGGCGCGGCAGGAGCGGCGGTTGGCGCGCTGGCCGCGCTCCCTGCCGGCGTGCCAGGTGGCGTGGGGGTGCACGCTGCCACGACGGGCAGGAGCAGGCAGGCGAGCAGCAGGATGGTGGTTACGCGCGCGGTCCGACCCACGTGCCGCCTCCAGGTGTCCGGCCCGGCCGGAGCTATGCGGTGAGCGTACCGTCTGCCGGACGGCGCGTCAATGGAAACGGCCTCACGACTGCCTCTCCGCGGGGGCCGTCGACATCGAGTAGCGCGAGCGGGCCGCGGCCGGGCGAGTCCACGGTACGCTTCCCGCCCCTTCACGGGTGTGCGTCAGATCCTTGGGGGCGCGATGAATCGCGCCCGTACAAGGCAGCGTCCCTGGTACGGGCGCGATTCATCGCGCCCCGATTCATCGCGCCCCCGGATCTGGATGGGCACAAGACTCTGACGCACACCCCCCCTTCACGCCGTGCTCGCGGCGCAGGTGCGCTCGCGGGTATCCTCAGACGGCACGACGATGACCGGTGCGGGTCAGCGAGCTCGAAGGCGGAGGTCGGCAGCGTGGTCGACGTACGGGCCGGACGACGGGTGGTCGGCGAGGTCGAGGCGAAGCGGCAGCTCGCGGAGCTCGGGCTCGCGGTGCCGGCCTCGCGGGTGGTGCGATCCGCCGACGAGGCCGCGTGTGCTGCCGAGGAGCTCGGTCTCCCGGTTGTGGTCAAAGTCGCGTCGCCCGACATCCTCCACAAGAGCGACGTCGGCGGCGTGGCGCTCGGGATCACTTCGACCGAGCAGGCCAGCGCGGCGTTCGAGCGGGTGATCGGCTCCGCCCGCCGCGCCCGCCCTGACGCCCGCGTCGAGGCGGCGTTGGTCGAGGCGGCGTGCCCGCCCGGCGGCGTCGAGCTGATCGTCGGGCTGTTCCGCGATCCAGTCTTTGGCCCGGTCGTGATGTTGGGACTCGGCGGCATTTTCGTCGAGGTGCTGCGGGACGTCACGTTTCGGATGGCGCCGATCTCGCGGACCGACGCGCTCCAGATGCTCGGGGAGCTGCGTGGCGCGCGGCTGCTGGATGGCGTGCGCGGTGCGCCGCCAGTGGACCGCAAGGCGCTGGCCGACCTGCTCGTGGTGGTGGCCGGACCAGACGGCCTTGCGACCCGCCAGGATAACGGCGAGGTCGTCGAAGAGCTCGACCTCAACCCGGTGTTCGCGTATGCCGACGGCGCGGTCGTCGCGGACGCCCGCGTCGTCTACGTGCCGGCGGACGACGCGGCCAACGTCCCCGCCCACGATGATCTGTCGGAGGCGATGCACGCGATCTTCGCTCCCCGGTCGATTGCCGTGGTCGGCGCGTCCACCGACGAGCTGAAGCTGGGGGCGAGGGCCGTCAAGCATCTGGTCGATCTTGGCTACCCGGGCGAGCTGTACCCGCTGCACCCGCGCGCTGCCGAGGTCTACGGTCGCGCCGCGTACCCGAGCCTCGCTTCCGTGCCCGGGCCAGTGGAGCGCGCCATCGTCACCATCGCCGCTGAAGCGGTGCCGGGCGCCATCGACGAGTGCGTGGCGAAGGGCGTCAAGGTCGCCCACATCTACACGTCCGGCTACGGCGAGCTGGACGCCGCGGGCCGAGAGGCCGAGCGCGATCTGCTGGCGCGGGCGGCCCTCGGCGGCGTGCGCCTGGTCGGTCCGAACTCGATCGGCACCTACGCGCCCGCCAACGGCATCTCGATGATCGCCGGCGCCTCGCGCGAGGCCGGCCACGTCTCGGTCGTCTCGCAGAGCGGCGGCCTGACCAACGACATGATTCGGCGCGGCGGCTATCAGGGCATCCGCTTCAGCAAGGCGATCTCGATCGGCAACGCCATCGACCTGGACGTGGCCGACTTCCTGGCCTACTACGCCGTCGATCCCGATTCGCACGTCCTCGGGGCATACGTGGAGTCGATCCGCGACGGTCGCAAGCTGCGCGCTGCCCTCGAAGCGGCCCTGCCCGAGAAGCCGGTCGTGATCCTGAAGGGCGGCCAGACCAGCAGCGGTCTGCGGGCAGCGGCCAGCCACACCGGCGCGCTCGCAGCCGACTTCGCGATCTGGCAGGGCCTGTTCCGGCAGACCGGCGTGAGCGCCGTCCAGACCATCGAGGAGATGCTGGACACGCTGCTCGGGTTTCAGCTGCTGCCGCCGATGCTCGGCTCTGGGGTGGCGCTGATCGGGCCGGGCGGCGGCGCGAGCGTGACCGCGACGGACGCAGCTGACCGCCAGGGTCTGGAGGTGGCCCCGTTTGCACCTTCGACCGTCGAGGCGCTGGTCGGACTGGGACTGCCGCCGGGCACCAGTCTGGTCAACCCGCTCGACGTGCCGGCCAGCGTGCTGCGCATCGAGGGCGGCGCGGTGCTCGGGCGGGTGCTGGACTGCGCCGTCAACGACCCGAACGTTCACGCGCTGGTGGTCCACCTGAATCTGGTGGCGATCCTGGCGCTGGCGCCCATCGAGATCACCGGCGCGTTCGTGCAGGCGATGGTCTCGGCGGTCATCGCGTTGAAGGCGCGCACGGACCGCCCGATCTGCCTGGTGCTGCGCTCGAGCGGCGAGGCCGAGCAGGACGACGTGGTCCGAGCCGAACGGGCGCGGGCGCTGGCGGTGGGCCTGCCGGTCTTCGCCGGGATCGAGGACGCGCTGCGCGTGCTCGGGCACCTGTATCGGTACGGCCAGCTTCGGCGCTGAAGAAAGGATCGTGGACCGATGGAGTTTCTGATCTACGAGGTCAAGGACCGGATCGCGCGCATCACGATGAACCGCCCGGACAAGCTGAACGCGATCAACAACCAGTTGCGCGCCGAGCTGTTTGAAGCGTTCGAGGACGCCGAGCGCAACCCGGATGCCTGGCTCGTCATCATCACGGGGATGGGGCGCTCGTTTTCGGTCGGCCACGATCTGGTGTCGATGGCGGCGCGGGCGATCCCCGGCGGCGGCCCCGGCGAGCGCACCACCGACGACCTGTACCTGTACCTCTCGCAGTACTACAAGCCGATTATCGCGGCGATCAACGGGCTCTGCCTCGCGCAGGGGGCCGGGCTGGCGCTGCTCTCGGATATCCGAGTCGCGGTGGACAGCGCGCAGTTCGGCTGGCCGCAGGTGAAGCGCGGCATCTCCTCGATGAGCGGGCCGTGCATGTTGACCGAGCAGGTGCCGCATCACGTGGCGATGGAGCTGCTGATGACCGGCGACTTCATGACCGCCGAGCAGGCGCTCCACTACCAGCTCATCAATCGAGTCGTCTCGGCGGAAGAGCTGATGCCGACCGTCGAGGCGATAGCCACCAAGATTCGCGACAACGCCCCGCTCGCGGTGCGCGGCATCAAGGAGGCGACGCTGCGTGGGCGCGGCCACGATCTCGGCGAGCGCCTGAAGATCGGGCGGGCCATCGCGAACCGCGTCGAGGTCAGCAAGGACGCCAAGGAAGGGCTGGCGGCGTTCGCCGAGAAGCGCAAGCCGGCCTGGGTCGGCGAGTAGCCTCAGACGCTCGCCAGCGTCTACTGCATATCCAGGTTTCAAGCTCGGGAATGACCTGAACGTGCTCGTGGAGCGCGGCCATCCTGGCCGCCCCGGTTGGTGACACCATCGGGCCGACCAGGGCAGCCGCGCCCCACATTCTGCGCCCGCACATTTTCAGTGGTCCGTCCTGGACACGCACGTGCTGCCTGGTGAGGCCGCCTCGGACGGGCCGCATGGGTCGGCCTGGCACCGGTACGCCCGCTGCTTCTGCGTCTGCCAGGACGCCTCCGGCAGCGTGCGGACGTTTGTCCCGGAGCTCCCGGGACAGTCGTCATCGGGCGCTGTCCTGATTTGGGCATACGCTATCAGAGGATGACCGCACGCGCTATCGCCTGGCATCTGCTTGCTTCTCACTAGATCGTCTGAAGCGCTCCCAGCGAGGAGAAAGGAACGTCTATGTTCGGCCTGCATTTCAACGACTCGATGAACCGCCGTACGTTTCTTCGAGGAGCGTTGCTCGTCGCGGGGCTGTCAGCCTCCGGCTCGCTGCTGAGCGCGTGCTCCACGTCAGCGCCAGCCCCGAGCAAGGCTCCCTCTCAGCCGGCCGCCGGCGCCGCCCCCAATGGCGCACCTGCGCAGCCGGCCGCACCCGCCGCGAAGGCTCCGGCGGCAGTCAAGGGCAGTTCGCTTTCGATTTTGCAGGGCACCTACTTCATCGCACCGGGCCAGGATCTCTACAAGAAGCAGGCCCAAGAGTGGGGCACCCAGAACGGCGTGACCGTCAACACGGACTTTCTGAACTGGCCAGACCTCCAGCCGAAGATCGCGGCCGCCATCCAGGCGGGTGGCCTCGACATCGTCGAGCTGTGGCCGGTCTGGAACTACCTGTATCGCGACAACCTCGTCGATCTGACGGACATGGCCCAGGAAGTCGGGCAGCGCGGCGGTGGCTACGAGGCGTACGTCGAGAATTCGGCGAAGGTCGGCGACAAGTACCTGGGCATCCCACACGGCACGTCGAACGCCTCGATGGCGTACCGCGTCAGCTGGTTCAAGGAGGTTGGCGTTCCGAACGCCGAGGACGGCACCAAGCTCGACCTGTCGTGGGATCAGTACTTCGACGTCGCCAAGAAGCTGAAGGCGAAGGGGCATCCGTTCGGGCAGGCGCTCGGCCACAGCACCGGCGACCCGCCAGGGTTCACCTATCCGTACATGTGGGCGAACGGCGCGATGGAGCTCGAGTCGGATGGCAAGACCGTCGCGTTCAACAAGCCCGAGTTCGTGGACGGCATGAAGCGGTTCGTTCAGGCCTGGAAGGACGGCTACGACGAGACCGGCACCTCCTGGGACGACAGCAACAACAACCGCGCCTACCTGGCCGGTCAGATCGCCTCGACCTACAACGGCTCGAGCATCTACTTCACGGCCAAGAAGGAGAATCCGGACATCGCTCAGGACACGCACCACATGCTGATCCCGAGCGGGCCAACCGGCCGCTTCTACCTGCTGGAGACCAGGACGTTCGCCATCCTCAAGAATTCCAAGAACGTGGACACGGCCAAGGCGTTCCTCGCCTGGTGGTTCGAGGACAAGCAGTACGGCGACTGGTTCCACCTGCAGGAGGGCTACTTCCTCCAGAACTCCAAGAAGTGGGCGTCCGACCCGATGTGGGAGAAGGATCCCAAGATGGCGCCCTTCCGCGACCAGCCGAAGTACGGGCGGAACCAGGGCTACGCCGGGCCTGGCACCGAGAAGGCGTCTCTCGCCTGGTCCAAGTACATCATCGTCGACACGTTCGCTAAGGCGGTCCAATCTGGCGACGTCCAGGGCGCCATCAGCTGGGGCGCCGACGAGCTCCAGAAGATCTACCGCTGATCGCCTGAGGCGATTGGAGGCACGCACCGCCGGGTGCGTGCCTCCCCATCCGTGTGCACCTGGGCTCGTGCCGACGCGGCGCGGTCATAGCTTGACCGTGCCGCGCATGAAAGTGTCCCGAGCATGCTTACGACGACAAAAGGCGCCATCGGTTATGCGCCCCCCGCTCGGCGCCGCCTGAACCTCGACCCCCGACTGCTCCTGGAGCGGCCGACACCCCTCGGCATCACCCTGATGCTGCCGGGCGTGCTGCTTTTGCTCGTGTTCATGGCCTACCCATTCTTCCTGGGGATCTGGCTCTCGCTCACGGACAGTCGGATCGGTATGCCGGGCGCTTACATCGGACTCCGCAACTTCAACGACCTGCTGACGGACAGCATCTTCCGTCAGACCACGCTCAACACGTTCATCTATGCACTGGTGACCGTGCCGTTCAAGCTCGTGCTGGGCCTGGCCCTGGCGCTGGTGCTGAACCAGCAGCTGCCGCTCCGCAACGCCGTCCGAGCCGGGGTCCTGTTGCCCTGGATCGTGCCGACCGCGTTGAGCAGCCTGGGCTGGTTCATGCTGTTCGACCCGGTCTTCAGCCCGATCTCGTGGGTCTTGAAAGAGGCCGGGCTGATCACCCACAACATCAACTTCCTCGGAGATCGCGAGCTGGCCGTGGCCTCCGTCGCGCTGGCGAACATCTGGCGCGGCATCCCGTTCTTCGCCATCACGATCCTGGCCGGTCTCCAGACCGTTGGTCCGGAGCTGCACGACGCGGCTGCCGTCGATGGCGCCGGCGTCTGGCACCGCTTCCGCCACGTGACGATGCCCGCGATCCAGGGCATCGTGATGATCGCGACCCTGTTCTCGATCATCTGGACGTTCGCCGACTTCCAGCTGATCTACGTCTTGACCAAGGGTGGGCCGGCGAACCAGACCCACATCTTTGGCACCTACGCTTATCAGGTCGGCCTGAACGCGACCGAGATCGGGCAGGGCGCGGCAATCGCCCTCTACATGTTCCCGATCCTGGCCGTCTTCGCGACGATCCTGCTGATCTACTTGCGGAAAGAGGAGAAGTAGCCATGGTCGGGAGTATGGCCTCTGGCCGGCGACTGTTCGGCCTGTGGCTGCCGCTCGTCCTGTTCCTGTCGTTCCTGCTGTTCCCCTTCTACTGGATGACGACAGTCTCCTTCAAGCCGACCACCGAGCTGTTCGACGTCCACAACAACCCGTTCCTGATCAAGACGTTCACCCTGGACAACTACACGTACCTGTTCCAGGAGACAGCGTTCCTGTCCTGGGTGAAGAACACGCTGATCGTCTCCACCGCTTCGACGGCGATCTCGCTGATCTGCAGCATCCTGATCGGCTACGCGCTGGCGCGGCTGCGCTTCCCCGGCAGCAACATCATGGGCATCGCCATCTTCATGGCGTACCTCGTGCCGCCGACGCTGCTGTTCCTGCCGCTGGCCCAGGTCGTCGCGAAGCTCGGCCTGTACAACACGTACTGGGCGCTGATCCTGACCTACCCGACCCAGCTGATCCCGTTCGCCTCATGGACGCTGATGGGCTACTTCAAGACGATCGCGCCGGAGGTGGAAGAGAGCGCGATGATCGACGGCTGTAGCCGGCTGGGCATCCTGGTCAAGGTGATCCTGCCGCTGGCGATTCCAGGCGTGCTCTCGGCGGGGATCTTCGCGTTCACCCTCTCCTGGAACGAGTTCCTGTATGCGCTGGTGTTCATGAGCAACGGCGCGATGAAGACGATCCCCGTGGGCACGGTCAGCGACCTGATCAAGGCGGACGTGCTGTTCTGGGGCTCGCTGATGGCGTCGGCGGTGCTCGGCTCGGTGCCGGTGGCGGTCATCTACTCGTTCTTCGTGGAGCAGTACGTCAGCGGCCTGACGGCTGGCGCGGTCAAGGGCTGATCCTCTCCAGGCCCGACTCGGGCATCTGGCTGGGCGTGGGGGCCGTGGGGCCGGCTCTCACGCCCATCTTCATGCGCTCTGCCATGTGTGCTGAGAATCGGCCACGGCTCGGCTGGCTCGGGCAGTTGCGTCAGGTTCGCGCTCGGGATCGCGTCTCCGCCTCGTAGAGCTGGCGCCCGGTTTCGAGCAGGCCAGCGTCGCGGAGGGCGCGCGCAGCGATGCCGGCGAAGTTGTCCAGTCCCATCGCCCGCGCTCGCAGGATGACCTGCCAGCCGCGTCGGGCGCCGCGCTCGCGCTCCTCGCGGTCTGACGAGCGAACGTCGCGCAGGGTCTGCGAGAGCGGCAGCATCACGCGGTCGAACGGCGCGGTCAGACCATTTCGGAACTGGCGCGCCTCGTCCAGGAGGCGGCGCATCTCGGCGTCCGAGCCCTCGCCGAAGACGGCCATGCCGAGCAGGTAGCGGTCACGCCAGAGCACCTCGGCGTACTCCTGGAGGAACGGCGGCCAGGTGGGTGCATCGCCTGCCGTCGAGGCGCGGGCGGCGAGCTCCCGTGCAGCCTGGATGTGCTGCGCGAACAGGCGCTCCCGATGGGTGCTCACGGCGATCTTGGCGCACTCGGCGTGGGCGACCGAGCGCCAGGCGTCAGCGGCCTTGCTGTCAACGACGTTCTCCAGCCAGACCAGCGCGACGTCGTAATCGGTCCTGGCAGCGCTGGCGGCGTTCCGGTCGTGCGCCACGATCAGGTCGTCCAGCTTGCGATGATGGTTCGCCTTGCGCCAGACGGCCTGTGCCCAGCGGTCCCAATCCCCGATCTCGCGGGCCATCGCGGCGGCGCGGTCGAAGTAGGCGTCGCCGTCGTCCAGGCGACGCTTGAGGACGTTGGCGTAGGTCCGGCCGACGATCCAGGCGCTGTCGATGGCGAGCTCCATCGAAGCGCGGTCCGAGCGGTGCGCCCCGCTGTACTCGACGGCGAGGTAAGTGGCAGTCTGCCGAACGAGATCGACCACGTCGCCGCCGCGATGGTTGACGGCCTGGCCCAAAAGGCGGCCGAGCAGCTCGCGCGCCAACCGATGAACGGCCGTGCCGCCACTGGCGACCGAAGCGTCCGAACGCGGCGACGTCGCGGTCACGATGTCAGGGGACGCGGTGGCGGCGACAGGCGCGTCATGACGGAGCGCGCACCGTTCGAGCTCGCTTCTCGGAAGCTGAAGTGCGCGCGCCAGCGCCTCCAGCAGGCCGAGGCGCGGCTCCTTCGTCTGGCCGGCCTCGATCAGCGAGATGGTCTTTTGGCTGACGCCGCATGCAGATGCCAGCCGGGCCTGACTGAGACCGAGGGAGCGTCGTCGTGCGAGGACGAGCTCGCCGAGCGAGCGCGTCGAAGAGGCTGCCCCGGCGCCCTCCATCTCGGTTCCCCCAATCACAGGATGTCATAGCACATCGCGTCGCGACCGTGGACTGAAGTCCACGTCTACCGTTGGTGCGTCGCTACGCGACGAGGATCATATTCCCGGCATCGCAGCGCGACGCTATGACTGTAGGCGGGGCTTTCAAGCCCCGACGAGGCTACGCACGGCTGCTGTGTGCCCGAATCAGCCCCTGGTACCAGCGGCCGCTGTCCTTCACGATCCGCTGCTGGCTCTCGAAATCGACGTGGACGACGCCGAATCGCTTGCTGTAGCCGTGGCCCCACTCGAAGTTGTCCAGCAGCGACCAGACGAAGTAGCCGCGCACCGGCGAGCCGGCCTCGACGGCGCCGGTCAGGGCGGCGAGATGGCCCGCCAGGTACGCGGTTCGGCGGTCGTCGTGGACTGCGCCATCCTGGACGGTGTCAGCGAACGCGCAGCCGTTCTCGGTGACGTAGATGGCGGGCGGTCGGTATTCACGATGGACGCGCACCAGCAGCTCGCCGAATGCGTCCGGGGCGACCGGCCAGCCCATCTCGGTGATCTCGAAGCCACGCTGGCGCAGCTCGTCTTCGCGGAGGTGGGAGATCCCGAGCTCGTGGCCGGGGCCGCGCTCGACGGCGCGGACGTAGTTCGGGAAGTAGTTGTTGATGCCCAGGAAGTCGATGGGCACCGCGATCTCGGCGAGGTCGCCGTCCGGGATCTTGGGCATCAGGCCGCCAAACGCCTCGACGAGGTCGGACGGGTAGCCGCGCCCGAAGATCGGGTCCAGGAACCAGCGGTTCAGGTAGCCGTCGTCGCGGCGGGCGGCTGCCTGATCCTCGCGGGAGCTGGATGCCGACCGAATCGTGTTCAGGTTGAGGGTGATCCCGACAGGCACGTTCGGCGTGGCGGCGCGCAAGACCGGGACGGCCCGTCCGTGCGAGAGCAAGATGTGATGGGAGGCCTTGATGGCCGCCCCGAGGTCGGTGATGCCCGGCGCGTGCCGTCCCTGGTAGTGGCCGACGAAGCCGGCCACCCACGGCTCGTTGTGCGTGATCCAGCCGGCGATCCGGTCGCCCAGCCGCCGCGCGACAATGTCGGCGTAGCGCACGAACGCGTCCACGGTCTCACGGGCCGGCCATCCGCCCCTATCTTGGAGCGCCTGGGGTAGATCCCAATGGTAGAGCGTCGCCCACGGCTGGATGCCGGCCTCCAGCAGGCCGTCCACCAGCCGCTCATACCAGTCCAGGCCGACTTCGTTGACCGCGCCGGTGCCGTCGGGCAGGATGCGCGGCCAGGCGATCGAGAACCGGTAGGCCGCCAGCCCGAGCTCGCGCATGATGGCGATGTCTTCGCGCCAGCGATGGTAGTGGTCGCAGGCGACGTCGCCAGTGTCGCCGTCGCGGACCATGCCGGGGGTGTGGCTGAAGCGGTCCCAGATCGACTCGCCCCGACCGTCCTCCTTCGCAGCGCCTTCGATCTGGTAGGAGGCCGTCGCGGCGCCCCAGATGAAGTCGGCGGGAAGCCTGCGTGCGATCTCATCGGCCCGCGTCTCGCTCGGGTGGTCAGCGCTCACGTTCGACTCCCTCTTCGTGTTCTGCTTGTTGGCGGCGCCCGACGCTGGCGCGCCGCTCGGCGATCTGGGTGGCTGTCTCTGACGAGGTGAAGACCTGGCTGAATTCCACCACGCTGGCTTCGATGCCGTCCTGCAGGGTCGTGTTCTGCCAGATCTCGAACAGGCGCTTCTGAGCCGCGACAACCGTCGGCGTCCACGGCGTGACCCGCGCCAGCATCTTGTGGGTGGCTTCCAGCAGCTGCTCGGGTGACACGACGGCGTTGAACAGCCCGAGCGGCGCCAGCTCGGCCACGGGGTAGAGGTCGCCGGTCAGGATCATCTCTTTCGCTTTGGAGAGTCCGACGTGCTGTTGGAGCAGCGCGGCGTCCACGACGGACGGTATCCCGACCTTGATCTCGGGCAGGCCGACGGTTGCATGGTCAGCGGCGACTCGGAGGTCGCAGGCGAGCGCCATCTCGAACGCGACGCCCAGACAATGGCCGTTGATCGCGGCGACGGTCGGGAACGGGGCCTTGCGGACGCTCCCGACGCAGTCCCGCACCTGCTCGATCAGCCGCCTTGCCGTCGCCGGATTCAAGCCGTGGAACGCGTCCAGGTGCATGCCGGCTGAGAACGCGCGCTCGCCGCTGCCGGTCAGGACGGCCGCGCGCGGCGTTGGGGTCTGCTCTGACAGCGCGTGCGTGATGGCATCAAGGTCTTCCGGCAGCAGGGCGTTCAGCTTCTTCGGCCGCCAGAACGTGATCCACCGCACGCCGTCCTGGTCGTCGCGTACCTGAATCGCTGTCACCATGTCCTCATTCGCATGTGATCGCGCAGGGCGAGAGGAGATCCGTCGCCTCGTCGGGGCTTGAAAACCCCGCCTACATTCATGCGTCGCGCTGCGACGCCGACGCACGCTCCTTTGTCGCAGAGCGACATCTGACTGTAGACGTAGGTTTCAACCTACGGCGAGATCGACGGCATCATTCGTCTGTGAGGGCTGCAGGGGCCGCTCGCCGATGGCTCTGATCGGACATGGCCGCGCCTCCGTCCATAAGAGGATACGGCATCCAACCGGCGGGCAAATCCGGTCACACCGAACACAGGCCGTTGGGGTGGCACGACGGACGATCGTGGAGCGCATGTCCGGAGCTCTCGTGCGGGTCTGTTTCAGGCTGACGGTGGTGGGCCGGCCGACTCGCGCTCCACGAGATGGGTGTACAGCACCGTCTTGTACGGCGGTGGCGCCGTGCCACGCAGGAGGTCAACGAGCCGCTGGACGCCCTGAATGCCCATCTCGCGGCGCGGCACCGAGACGGTCGTCAGCGGCGGGATGGTCGAGCTGGCCTCGTCGGCGTTGCCGATCCCGACGACCGACATCTCGTGTGGGACGCGGACGCCAGCCCGGTGCAGGAACGCGAGCGCCCGCGAGGCCAGCCGGTCGTTCGTCATCACCAGGGCGGTCGGGCGTTGCTCTGGAGGAAGGGCGAGGATCTGGCGCACCTGCCACTCCCCGGGGCGCGGCTCGCCGGGGCGCTCCTCGCCGAGTGGGGGTGGCGGCAGCCAGGCCGGGTCTGGCGTGATGCCGGCCTCGGCCAGCGCGTCCAGGTAGCCGTTCAACCGCTGCGTGAACTTGCGGTAGGTCCGCGCGCCGGCCACCATCGCGATCCGCCGGTGGCCGAGGTCGAGCAGGTGCCGCGTGGCGATGGCGCCGGCCCCGAAGTTGTCGGCGACGACGGCGTGAACGGCATGATCCACCAGGAAGTTGTCCACCAGCACGGTCGGGAGGCCGGTCCGCTCCAGGTGGGCGATCCGAGCGTCCGTCATGTCGCCGCCGCTCACGATCAACAGCCCGTCAACCTCGTCGCGCGCCGAGCGGGCGACGTCCTCGATCGCCTCCAGCTCCGGGTCGAACGTATGGAGCCAGACGGAGAGCCCGAGCCGCTTCGCCTCAGCCTCGATCCCGACCAGGATGTGGCCGTAGTAGAAGTCGGAGAAGATCGGAATACCGCGTGCTTCGATGACCAGCCCCAGGCGATGCCGCCGGGACAAACGGGGCGGCCCCGTGGGTCGCTGGTAGCCGAGCGCCGCGACGGCGTCCTGGATGCGCGCGCGTCGGGCCGGCGAGACGCCCGGCTTGTTCGCGAGGACGAGCGGCACCGCCGAGACCGGCACTCCGGCCGCTCGGGCGATGTCGCGCATCGTCGGTCGGACGCCCACGACCAGTTGCCTCCAACAAGCGCGCCACAGTCGGGCCGCGCAATCGAAAGGATAGGAGTAGCGTCTCTCGACGGAATGCCGCCGAGCGGCGTAGACCATCGTTTGACATCCGAAATCGGACGTGGCTATCGTAAGCCAAGAACAGAACGAGAACAAGAACAAGAACAAACTGCCGTTGGCTGCACGCTTCGCGCGGGCGGGCGGCACGAATCGAGTGCGTGACAGCGCACATGGTGTGGGAGAATGCTCGGCGCTGGTGGCCGAGGGTAGATGCACGGGCACTGTGGCGTGCGCGCTCGGCGGTCGTGGCGGACCGGCCGCGCATGGCCAGGGACAGTGCGCGGGAGCGTGCTCGGACGGCGGTGTCCTGAGTGGGAGGGGAAGGATGAATCGGCGACAGCTCCTCAAGGCGCTGGGCGTTGGCGCGCTGAGTGTGGCCGGCCTCTCGTTGGTGGAGGCATGCTCGCCGTCCGCCCCGGCCGCTCAGAAGCCGGCGGACACCGCGAAGCCGGCTGAATCGAGTAAGCCGGCTGACACCAGTGCCGCGAAGCCAGCCGACGCAGCCAGACCAGCCGAGGCCAGCAAGCCGGCGGATGCCGCGAAGCCTGCCGAAGCAGCCAAGCCTGCCGAAGCAGCCAAGCCGGCCGCCCAGGCACCAGCCGCTGGGGGCGGGGCCGCCAAGCGCGGCGGCACCCTGGAGGTCGTCGTCCAGAACGACTGGACCACGATGGACGCCATCTACTCGACGTCTGGCTCGGGCGTGGCCGGGATGATCTGCGGCGACTACATCCGCTGGGAGAAGGACGACAAGGGCGCCTGGGGGCCGGTCCCGGACATGATCGCCGAGTGGGATCAGAAGCCCGACGCGATCACCCTCAAGATCCAGAAGGGGATCAAGTTTCACGACGGCACGCCCTGGGATGCGAAGGCCGCGAAGTGGAACCTGGACCGCGCCGCGTTCGACCCGACCTCGGGCCTGAAGTCGTTCCTTGGCAGCATCGACCGCTCGAAAGAGGATCAGGCGGAGCTCGACAAGCTGAAGGCCGACCCGGAGCACTTCAATTTCGTGTCCAAGGCCATCGAAGTGGTGGACGACGGCACGATCAAGATCCATCTCGGATTGCCGGCGCCGGCGTTCATCACCAACATCAGCAGCGCCATCGAGTGGACCAACCCGGTCAGCCCGGAGGCGTACAACAAGCAGGGCAAGACGGCGTTCGGTCGCAATCCGGTTGGGGCAGGGCCGTTCAAGTTCGTGGAGTGGAAGTCCGGCCAGTCGATCACGCTCCAGAAGAACCCCGACTACTGGCGGAAGGGCGCGGACGGGCAGGCGCTGCCGTACCTGGACGGCATCCGCTACCGGCTGGTCATCGACGACTCGGCGCGGCTGCTGGAGCTGAAGAGCGGCGCGGCCCACTTCACCGAGCTGATCCAGGGCAAGGACATCGCCGGCGTCAAGGCCGACTCGACGCTCTCGATCCTGGAGTCGTCCGCCTCCGGTAACAACTATCGGATGATCTTCGACTCGACCAACCCGGACAGCCCACTGTCGAAGTACAAAGAGCTGCGGCAGGCGATGCTCTACGCGATGGACCGCGACGCGATGGCGAAGACGCTCGGGTTCGGGTCAGGGGCCGGCCGCAAGTACCTGCTCCCGAAGAGCTCGTTCGCCTACGACACGACCGAAGCAACGCCGAACTACTGGTTCGACAAGGCGAAGGCGACCCAGCTGGTGAAGGACGTTATCGCGAAAGACCCGTCCATCGCGACGGGCGGCAAGATCGCGATCACCCTCTCCGTCATCGAGCGGGCGGTGGACAAGGCCCAGGCCGAGATGATCAAGCAGATGGCCGACGCGGTCGGGTTCAACGTGACGCTCGAATCGTTGGAGCGCGCGGCCTGGACGGCCAAGCTCGTGAAGCGGCCGGGCCAGCCGGGCGGCAAGTTCGACGTCTCGACCATGCGCAACCCGGTCACCTCGGACGACCCGGACGGTCAGTGGCGGACCTTCTTCCACTCGACCGGCAGCTTCAACGTTGCTCATCTCGAAAACCCGGCCTGGGACAAGGCGATCGACACCGCGGCGACGACGCCCGATCAGGCCGCCCGTGTCAAGCTGTACCGCGAGCTGGATCAGAAGTCGTTCGAAGAAGCCTGGTACGGCTGGCTCTGGCAACAGGACTGGAACTACGTCTTCAACAAGAAAGTCCAGGGCGTCCGCGAATCGGTCGCCGGGCGCAACTCGTTCCCGGAGGTCTGGCTCTCCTGATCCGACTCTGACGGGCCGGCGTCGTCGGGAGGCGGCGCCGCCCCAACATGGCACCGGGCGTCGAAGCCCGACCCGAGCTCCGTTGCAGGGAGGCACTGTATGAACCGTCGACAACTGCTCAAGATCCTTGGCGTGGGGGCCGTGACCGCCGCCAGCATGACGCTGCTGGAGGCGTGCTCGCCGGCAGCGCCAGCCGCCCAGAAGCCCGCCGACACCGCCGCCAAGCCAGCGGATGCCGCGAAGCCGGCCGAGGCCGCGAAGCCGGCTGATGCTGCCAAGCCGGCCGAGGCGGCGAAGCCGGCTGATGCCGCCAAGCCAGCTGCCCAGGCGCCGGCTCCGGCCGCCGGACCGGCCAAGCGAGGCGGCACCTTGACCGTTGTCGTCCAGAACGACTGGATCTCGCTCGACCCGCTGTTCAACACCGGTGAGTCCACTGGCCTGAACATGCTGTACGGCACCTGGGCCAGACTGCTGCGCGACCCCAAGACCGAGACCTGGGGGCCGGTGCCGGACATGGTCGCGGAGTGGGACGTCAAGCCGGACACCATCACCATGAAGCTCCAGCCGGGCGTCAAGTTCCACGACGGCACGGCCTGGGATGCGAAGGTCGCGAAGTGGAACCTGGACCGGCTGATCCTCCACCCGATGTCCACGATCAAGGCGAACATGAAGGCGGTGGACGTCTCGAAGGAGGACGCCGACGCGCTCGCGAAGATGAAGGCCGACCCGAACGGCGCGTTGACCTACCAGTCGAAGGCGGTCGAGATCGTGGACCCGATGACGGTCCGGATCCGGTTCGCGGCGCCGTCGGCCTCGTTCATGTTCTCGCTGACCGGCGCTGCCGCCAGCCCGATCTCCCCCGAGGCGTACAACAAGGCCGGCAAGGACGCCTACGGACGGAATCCGGTCGGGGCCGGGCCGTTCAAGCTGACCGAGTGGAAGACCTCCAACTCGATCACAATGGACAAGTTCCCGGACTACTGGAAGAAAGGCGCGGACGGGCAGGCGCTGCCGTACCTCGACAAGATCGTCTACCGGCTCATCATCGACGACTCGGTGCGGCTGCTGGAGCTGAAGAGCGGCAACGCCCAGTTCACCGAGCTGATCCAGGGCAAGGACGTCGCCAGCATCAAGGGCGAGTCCACCCTCAACTTCGTCGAGTCGCCGGTCTCGGGCAACAACTACCGCGTCATCTTCGACTCCACCAACGCCGACAGCCCGTTCAACAAGAGCCTGAAGCTGCGCCAGGCGATGCTGTACGGCCTGGACCGCGAGGCGATGGCGAAGACGCTCGGGTTCAGCTCCGGGCTGGCGCGCAAGTACCTGCTGCCGAAGGGCTCGATGGGGTACGACGAGTCCGAGAAGATCCCGTTCTACGCCTACGACAAGGCGAAGGCCCAGCAGCTCGTCAAGGACGCCCTCGCCGAGAACCCGAAGCTGGCCGGCTCTGACGGCAAGATCGCGTTCACCTTCTCGGTGATCGACCGGGCGGTGGACAAGGCGCAGTCCGAGATGATCAAGCAGATGGCCGAGCAGATCGGGTTCAGCGTCACGCTCGAAACGCTGGAGCGGGCAGCCTGGACCGCGAAGCTGGTCAAGCGGCCGGACCAGCCGGGCGGCAAGTTCGACATGGCGTCGATGCGCAACCCGGTCACCGCCGACGACCCGGACGGCCAGTTCCGGACCTTCTACTACTCGTCAGGGTCGTTCAACGTGGCCCACATCGACGACAAGGAGTGGGACAAGAACATCGACGACGCCGCCTCGACGCTGGACGCCGCGAAGCGCAAGCAGATGTACCTGGACATGGAGAAGAAGGCGTTCGAGGGGGCGTGGTACGGCTGGCTCTGGCAGCAGAACTGGAACTGGGCGTTCAACAAGAAGCTCCAGAATTTCCAGGAGCCGGCGACGAACCAGTGGTGGTTCGCCGACACCTGGCTCTCCTGACGCCACGATGGGCACCTACATCCTGCAACGCGTGCTCCAGATGATCCCGGTGATGGTGCTGGCGAGCATCATCTCGTTCTCGATCATCTTCCTGCTGCCCGGCGACGCTGCTCTCCTGATTCTGGGTGAGCAGCTCGCCAACAACCGCGAGGTCTACCTGGCGAAGCGCGCCGAGCTGGGCCTGGACCGTCCGCTGCCGATCCAGTACCTGGACTGGCTCGGGCGGACGGTCACCGGCGACCTCGGCACCTCCACGCGCGACCGCCAGCCGGTGACGCAGGGCATCCGGGAGCGGCTGCCGGTCACGCTCGAAGTGGCCGGCCTCTCGATGCTGCTGGCGCTCTGCATCTCGCTGCCGGCCGGCATCATCTCGGCGCTCAAGCCGAACTCGAAGATCGACATCGTTTCCAGCCTGGTGGCGTTTAGCGGGATCGCCCTGCCCAACTTCTGGTTCGGCATCCTGCTGATCTACCTGATCGCGGTGGTGCTGAAGTGGCTGCCACCGTCCGGGTACGTCCCGTTCTCGGAAGACCCGGTCCAGAACCTGACCCGGATGCTGATGCCGGCGATCACGCTTGGGCTCGGGCTCTCGGCGGTCCTGATGCGGCAGACGCGCTCGTCCATGCTCGAAGTGCTCCACCAGGACTATATGACGACTGCCCGCGCCAAGGGGCTCGGCCACAAGGTGATCGTGCTTCGCCACGCGCTCAAGAACGCCCTGATCCCGGTGGTCACCGTCATCGGGCTCCAGATCGGGCTGCTGATGGGCGGCGCGGTCATCACCGAGACGATCTTCTCGATCCCCGGCATCGGCCGCTGGGCCATCGACTCGATCCAGCAGCGGGACTTCCCGGTGGTGCAGGGGATCAGCCTGGTGATGGCGGTGAGCGTGCTGCTCGCCAACCTGCTGGCCGACATCGCCTACGCCTACATCGACCCGCGCATTCACTATCGTTGAGCGGCGGCGAGGAGACAGCATGACGACGACAACGCTTCGGTCGACCGCCGCGCCGGCCGAGCGCGCGACACGCTCGGTCCCGCTCGACGTCGCACGGCGGGTGATGCGGGTGCGGCTTGCGCCGCTGGCGCTGGTGATTCTCGGGACGTTCGTCTTGATGGCGATCTTCGCGAACGTCATCCAGCGCTACGACCCGATCGAGGATCAGTCGTACTCGGAGGCGAACGAGGGGCCGTCGGCGGCGCACTGGCTCGGTACCGACTACCTGGGCCGCGACATGTGGAGCCGGCTGGTGCACGGCTCGCGGATCTCGCTGACGGTCGGCTTCATCTCGGTCGGAGTCGGGCTGGTGTTCGGCGTGGCGGTCGGCGTGACGGCCGGCTACATGGGCGGCAAGACTGACGCCGTCTTGATGCGCTGCACCGAGGCCGTCTGGACGTTCCCGGCCCTGATGCTGGCGCTGGCGATCACGGCGGCGCTCGGGCGGGGCCTCGTCAACTCGATGATCGCGATTGGAATCGTCGGCATCCCGTTCTTCGCGCGGCTCTCGCGAGCGTCTACCCTGACCGCGCGGGAGCTGGACTTCGTGCTGGCAGCCCGCGCGCTCGGCTCCACCACGCCCCGCATCCTGTTCCGCCACGTCCTGCCGAACATCGCGGCGCCGCTGATCGTGCAGGCGAGCCTCGGGCTGGGCACCGCCATCATCACCGAGGCTTCACTCTCGTTCCTGGGCGTCGGGGTCCAGGCGCCGACGCCGTCGTGGGGGCTGGAGCTGCGCTCCGGTTACCAGTACATGGAGCTCAACCCCGCCGTGGCGATCTTCCCAGGACTGCTGATCTTCCTGACCGTGCTGTCGTTCAACTTCCTGGGCGATGCGCTGCGGACCGCGCTCGACCCGAGACTGGCAAAGCGCGGCGGGGACTGATTCGTCCCCGCCGCGCTCTTGTGGCCGCCGTGGCGTCGTCTGACGTAGGTCAGTTCGTATAGCCCGCATAGAACATCCACGAGCGGACCTCCGACGACGGCCCGACGATCTTGCGACCGATGTTGTTCTCTTCGTTGGACTCGATGATCCAGCGATTGGGGTCGGCGACCGTCTTGATCCACGAGTCCGAGTAGTCCACTACGTCGGCGCCAACGAAGAGCACCTTGTGGCTGTCCGTCTCCAGTCCATAGGTGGTGCAGGTGAATGTCTGCCAGGTGCTCGACATCGTTCCCGAGGCCTGGACGCAGCTCCAATCTTGCCGGTTAGCACCCTGGATCGTCGGCTCGCGCAGCCCCGATCCGACCATCACTTGAAGAATCACCGGTCCCGCGGCTGATACGCCGTGATTTTCGATGACGACCGGGAACACCGCACGCTGACCGAGGACCAGCGGCTTCTGGGAATCAGCCGCGCCTGAGGTGAAGTCCGGAACCTCCTCCTTCGCGGCAGCTGGGGTCGCGACGGCGACCGTCGCGACGAGGCTGAATGCCAGGGCGGCCGCGTTGAGGGTTCGGAGGGAGATCGAGGAACCGAACAGTCGGGGGAACATCGTTCGCTCCATCAGTGCTCGCGCTCGCTGGCGCGTTCAGTGAGTGTCCGTTCTGGAGCCAGCATCTCACCCTGGCCGAAATCTCACTGTCGCGCACCACCCAGCGGGGCGGTTCCGGTGCTAACCGACTTCGAGTCGTCAGGACGACGTTCGCCGAGGCGAGCTGACTTCGGACACGACGGAGGGGGCGAGGCTTCACGCCTGGCCCCCTCTTTTCTCGGATACTGCCGACGTTTCTCTCTCAGAACGTGACAGTCAGGGTGTTGTTTGCCTCGTCGCTCTCGGGAATCAGCCCATTCGGGTCAACGGCAGCCTCGATCCAGAAGTCGCCGTCTTCATTGAACATGCCGCGGATGTCGAAGCTTTTGCTCTCGCCAGCTCCCAGACCCCGGGTGCGGCAGTACATGCTCCGGTTCTTGGTTTCCACGGCTTGCTCGAGTTTCCCGCACGTCCATCCGTCCGCGCCGCCTTCGGTCCTGTAGGCAAGGTTCCTCCCGATGACCTGGGGCGGGAAGACGAAACGTACCTCGATGGTCTCGGCGGTTGCGCTGCCGGTGTTCGTGACGATGGCGTGGATGCCGGCGTCGCGGGACCCGAACCACTGCGATGGCCCCTTCTCGTACTTCTTGTCGTAGGTCAGCACAAGATCGGCCCGATCGTCGTGGGCCGGTGCGGCGAGCGCGGACGCTGGGACGAGCGTGGTGGCGGCGAGCCCAATGGCGAGGGCAGCGATGCTGAGTGTCTTCGAGGTGCGCTGGGCGATGTGGGAGGTGAGATGTCGGGGGGTCATCGTACGCTCCTGTGCGCTGGCGCTTGCTGGCGCGCTGCATGTCTGCTTTCGATCTGGACCCAGCATCTCACCGATGCCCGAATCTCTCTGTCTCGCTGCATGCAGCGCTGGAGTTACGGTCCTAACGCCCGCCAGGTCGTCCGCGCGACGTTCGACATGCCGACTCACGGTCTGGCGAGCCGCTGACCTCGCGCATCAGTCGATCTTTCGTATGACGCGGCGACTCGAAGCGTGGCAGTCGGTCGCGCTCAGGCGGGCAACAACTGAAAAGCAGGGCAGTGACGCGGACGAATCGCGCCGAAGTGCCGGCGGCCGAGCGTCACGATCAGGTCGGTCTCGAACCGTTCAGCTAACGTCACCACTCGTCGACCATCGGCGCGTCCACCTGGAGTGACGCCAGACCACTCAGGAAACGGGCCTTGATGGCTGGCCCCAGCCGACGGCCCACGAGGTACGTGACTTCCGCCACCACGAGGGCGGGGATCACAAGCTCCAGATCGCGGCGCTGCAGTACCTCGATCGAGCGCTGGTGGTTCCGGTCGTCGGCTTCGAGGTCGGTTTGGAGCAGTCCGGCGTCAACGACGGCGAGCGTCGCCCCACTCGTCGTTCAGAATCTCGTCGATGCGCTCAGACGTGTGGTGAAAGCCGCTATGGCCGGGTGGGCCAAAGGGCAACTCGCGCGGAGCCGGACTGTCGATGTCGAAATGCTTCATCGGCGCCTCGCGTTTGAGCGCGAGTATGATCTTGTGCCAGGGCAATCGCATACAGGCCACCGGACCGTGGGCTGAAGCCCACGCCTACAGTCAATTGTCGCGCTGCGACAGGATAGCGTGCTTCGGCGTTGCAGCGCGACGCCATGAACGGTGGGCGGGGCTCTCGGGCCCTGACGCTGCCGATCTGACCTGATCTGGTCCCTCATGTCCTGCTACGCTAGGCCGACCGCTGTCGGTCGAGGAGGCTCGTGCGCGACTTCGCCAGCTCGATCACACGGAACCCGTCGTTCGCGCTGCTCTGGAGCTCGCGGCTGGTGTCAGTCGTCGCGTTCCAGGTTGTCGGCGTCGCGGTTGGCTGGCAGCTCTACGACCTGACGAACAATCCGCTCGACCTCGGTCTGGTGGGGCTGTTCCAGTTCGTGCCGATGCTCGCGCTGACGCTGGTCGTCGGGCAGGTTGCCGACCGCTTCGAGCGGCGCCTCGTCATCGCGGTCAGCCGGCTGGTGCAGGGCTTCGGGGCGCTGCTGCTGGCGCTGGGCACGGCCGGTGGCTGGCTCTCGCCAGGCACCATCTTCGTGACGGTGGCGGCGGTGGCCGCCGTCAAGGCGTTCGAAGACCCGACGATGGCCGCGCTGATGCCGGGGCTCGTCCCCCGCCGCGAGTTTCCCCGCGCGATGGTCTGGTACTCGACGGCGAGTCAGATGGCCCGCATCTCCGGCCCGGCCCTCGGCGGTCTCCTGTACCTGCTCGGCCCGAGCGTCGCCTATCTGGTGGCGGGGGCTGGCATGTTGGTCGCGGCGCTGTTCGCGATCCTGATCCGGGTCGAGCAGAAGACGAAGCTCCGCGCGCCGGTCTCGCTGGAGTCGGTTTTCGCCGGGCTGGCGTTCGCCTGGCGAACGCCGGTCATCCTGGGCGCGATCTCGCTGGATCTGTTCGTGGTGCTGCTCGGCGGTGCGACCGCGCTCCTGCCGATCTACGCCCGCGACATCCTCCAGACCGGCCCGGAGGGCCTCGGATTGCTGCGGTCGGCCCCGTCCATCGGGGCGTTGGCGATGTCAGCGGTGCTGGCGGTGTATCCGATCAAGAACCGGGTGGGCTCTCTGCTGTTCGGAGCCGTGATCGTCTTCGGACTCGCCACGGTGGTGTTCGGCATCTCGACGAGCATGCTGTGGTCGATTGCGGCCCTGACGGTGCTGGGCGCTTCGAACGTGATCAGCGTGGTGGTCCGCCATTCGCTCGTCCAGTTGCGCACACCAGACGTGATGCGCGGCCGGGTCAGCGCCGTCCACTCGCTGTTCACCGGCACCTCGAATCAGCTAGGCGACTTCGAGTCCGGGGTGACGGCGGCGTTGTTTGGCGTGGTGCCGGCCGTGATCCTGGGCGGCATCGGCACGGTGGCGGTGGCGTTCCTTTGGATGCTGCTCTTCCCCGACATCCGCCGGATGCGCACGCTGGACGCCTGAGCTTCTGGTCGCCGCACCGTCCATCTGCGCTACGATCTCCCGAGGGACTGACGAAAGGGCATTCGCCGCTCGGATGTGATCGGGATGGCTGCGATCCGTCGTGCTGAGGTGGTCTGGGAAGGTACGCTCGCCCGTGGCTCAGGTACGGTGACTGCCGCGAGCAGTCAGGCGTTCAGCAACCTGCCGGTGACCTGGGCGTCACGCACCGAGCGGTCGGATGGCAAGACCAGCCCGGAGGAGCTGATCGCGGCGGCACACGCCAGCTGCTTCGCGATGGCGTTCTCGTTCGGGCTCGGCAACGCGGGATCGCCGCCGGAGCGCCTGTCCGTCTCGGCTGAGGTCACGTTCGATCAGGTGGACGGCGGCTGGAAGGTGGTGTCGAGCGCGCTGACGGTGCGCGGCCGCGTACCAGGGATGGACGACGCCGCGTTCAAGCAGGCCGCCGAGGGCGCCAAGGACGGCTGCCCGATCTCGCAGGCGCTCAAGGGGAACGTGGCGCTGAGCGTAGACGCGGCGCTGGAAAGCTGAGGGACGACCGTGGCGGCGCTGATCCCGTTCGAGCGGTCGTCGGTCTTCTTCGACGGCATCTTTACGACGCCGCGCCTCAACCACCCCGAGGGGCTGGCGATCGACGCCGATGGGAACGTCTGGTGCGGCGGCGAGGAGGGCGAGATCTTCCGAATCGCCGCCGACGGCTCCAACATCGAGCTGATGGCGAGCACCGGCGGCTTCACGCTGGGAATGGCGTTCGACGCGGCGGGGCGGCTGTACACCTGCGATCTGAAGCACGCGGCGGTCTTCCGGTTCGACCCGGCCAGTAAGTCGCTGACCCGGTTCGCGACCGGCGACGGCACGAACGGCCTGCGCGTGCCGAACGTGCCGGTGGTGGACGTGCAGCGCAACTGTCTGTACGTCTCGGACAGCTACGACTTCCACCAGGCCGGTCCTGGCATCTGGCGGTTCGACCTGGACAGCGGGGCCGGCTCGCTCTGGTACGACCGCCCGCTCCGGTTCGCGAACGGGATCGCGCTCTCACCAGATCGGAGCTCGTTGTTCGCCGCCGAGACGTTCGCGCGTCGGGTGGTGACCATCCCGATCTTGCCGGACGGCTCAGCCGGCGAGGCGCAGCCGTTCGTGACCGAGGTGCCCGGCTTGCCGGACGGCCTCGCCCTGGACGTGGAGGGTCGGCTGTACATCGCCTGCTACGAGCCATCGCGGATCTGCCGCGTGGAGGCCGACGGTCGCCTGGAGATCCTGATCGACGACCCGGAGGCGCACATGCTCTGCCACCCGACCAACTGCGCCTTCCGGGGCACTGAGCTGTTCAATAGCAACCTGGGCCGCTGGCACATCACCCGCACCGAGGTAGGCGTGGCCGGCCCGCCGCTCCCGTAGGGGCGCCGGCCGACCCGGCCACCACTGGCAGACTACGAGGGCTGCTCCTCCAGCGCTGAGAGCACGCGACGTAACGCGACGCTCTCGCCGGCCCGCTCGGACCAGACCCGCACCACCCGCCGTAGATCGTCCAGGTCGTCCGGGCCGGTGGCGCTCGCGCGGAGCCGATCGGCGATCCAGGCGAGCCGGTCCTCACGGGCTGTGTGCAGGCCGGCCTTGAGCCATTGCAGCCGCACGGCGTCCTTGCCGCAGCCGGCGGCGTCCAACGTGTACGCGGCGGCGATGTGGGCCGGGTAGGCGACGACGTCAGACTGCTTGAACTTCAGAATGACGGCGATGGCGGCGTCGCCGGCCGCCCCCGCGCCCGCGACCACGCGCTGAGTGACGGTAGGGCCGGGCGGCGGCGTGGGAGTCGGAGGGGCCGGCTGTGAGGCGGCGAGCGCTGGCGTCGGCGTGGCCGGGGCCGGCGCGGGAGGCGGCGCGGTGGCCGCGACGATCTGCCGCCGCACATTGGTGAGCGTACGCAGGCCCTCCAGCGAGCCGTCGCAGGCGTGGTCGAACAGCTTGACACCGAGCATGGTCGTCGTCAGGACAGCCAGCGCGGCGACGACCAGCATGAGCCGCGTGATCCAGGCTCGGATGCGTCGCCGGGTCATGTGTGCCTCGGCCTCGATTCGACTGGGCGGGGAATGTCGGACACCGTCTGCTGCACCATCTGACCGTTCAACGAGCGAGTGATCGGACACGGCGCCGTCGCCGGTCAAGACGCGAGCCGTGGACTGAAGTCCACGTCTACGTTGGTGCGTGGCTACGCCACGCCGGAGCCGTCTGCCCCGTCGCGGAGCGACGACAGATTGTAGACGTGGGTTTCAACCCACGGCCCTGGCTTCGGAGGGTATGAAATGGCGAGCTCCCGTACGGGTGTGTTACACAGCCACCACGCGATCGTGAGGAGGGAGCGATGCCGAGGGAGGTTGCCGCCCTCGTCCCCGCGTCGAGTGCCGGAGGAGCCGGGCGGCTGGCGCTCGAAGCGCCCGAGGTGATCGTCGGGCGAGCGCCGGACTGTACGTTCATGATCGAGGACCAGCTGATCTCGCGGCGGCACGCACGGATTCGCTCGGGTTCGGCGGTCGGGCATCGGTACGTCGTCGAGGATCTCGGAAGCCGGAACGGCACGTTCGTGAACGGTCGCCGCCTGACCGAGCCGCACGTGCTGGAGCACGGCGACGAGCTCCGATTCGGCAACTCGACGTTCACGTTTCACGATCCGAGCTCGACGCTCCAGGGCGACGGTCCGGCGGCGTTGATGGTCGATGTTCGCGCCGGTGTGGCCTGGAGCAGTGGGCAGCGTTTGCCGCTCAGCGCGAAGGAGTTTCAACTGCTGGAGCTGCTCTACCGACATCTCGGGCAGCCGGTCAGCGTGGGCGAGATCAGCCGTGAGGTCTGGCCCGAGTACGACGGCGCCGCCACGCCGGCCAACGTCGAGGGCCTGGTGCGGCGGCTCCGCGATAAGCTGCACGCCGCCAACGCCGTAGCCCTGTCGGTCGCGAGCCACCGCGGCCAGGGATACGCGCTGCAGGTCCGGTGAGCCAGGCGTCAGGCGCCGGGCGATGCGGTGCCGGCCAGAAGCGCCCTCACCCGAGGAAGCGCGGCCTCGGCGGCGGCTTCGCCGGCCGCGACGAACTGGTCGGCGCGGTAGAAGTCGCGCCAGGTGCACGGCCCGAAGCGGGGCGTGACGGCCACGTCCACCCTCTTCATCAACTGCTCGCTGAGGTCCACTTGCTGGAGATCCTGGGTCCGGAACAGGCTCTCCAGCATCCTGGGGATGCGTAGCGGGGCCGGGTTGACCGGCTCGGCGGCCGGGTCGGGCCAGCTGACAAGCTGATCCCGTCCGTACAGATTCACCCCGATCACGACGCCCGCGCCGGCCTCCTCCAGCGGCCCGGTCGGGACCGGGGCGAGCACCACGCCGTCGATGTAGCCCCGCCCGTCGATCTCGACCGGCGGGAAGGCGCCCGGCTGGGCCGAGGATGCGTGGAGCGCTTCCTCCAGACGCCCCTGCTGAAAGATCGCTTCGCGCCGCTCCTCCAGGTCGGTGGCGACGACCAGGAGCGGCACGGTCAGGTCGGCGAAGGTACGGTCCCCCACGGCTGCTGCCAGGATGGCCGCGAGCTCCAGGCCACCGGCGTCGGTCGAGCCGCCCAGCGTGAAGTTGAACAGGCGCTGGACGGCGTCCGGGGTGAACAGGCCGCGAAGCAGGTGGTCGATCTCGTCGGCCGCGAGGCCAGAAGCGTAGGCCGCCCCGATCAGCGAGCCCATGCTGGTCCCCGCGACGATGTCGATCGGCACACGGGCCTGCTGGAGCACGCGAAGGACGCCGATGTGGGCGAACCCCTTGGCGCCGCCAGCGCCGAGCGCCAGACCGACCTTGAGGCCGGCCAGGTCGCGGGCGATCCGCCCGAGCGCCAGGCTCGTGGCCCCCTCCGGCGCGAGATCCCAGAGCGGCGTGCCCCGGTTCAGCGAAGCGGACAGGTCGCGTTCCGCGAGCGCGACCAGCTCCAGCGGCCGCCGCCCGAGGCGCTGCTCGACGTCGGCGCGGTCACGGAGGGTCGGGAGGGACGCGGCGGTGGTGACCAGCGGCTCGGCGTCAGCGGAGATGACGGAGGCGTCCTCGTCGGCCGCGATCTCGGCGATGGTGCGCTCGGGCCTGACCAGCGCGCCGATGGGCGGGCCGCCACGCGGGACGCTGACGACCAGGAAGTCGAACGCTTCGCGCAGCCAGTTCAGGCCGGCCACCAGATCGTCCGGGCGCACGCCGCCCGGCCCGAACGGCTCGGAGCGGGTCGCCCAGACCTGACCGTCTACGTCGTCGCGGGTCGCGGAGCGCCGCCGCTGCCCGACCACGACCAGTCGGGCTAGCCGGCGGAAGTGGTAGCGGTCGGACGCGCGGACGGTGCTGCCGTGGAGGTCCACCAGGGCCACCGAGCGCCCGGTCTGGGCGGCCAGCGCCCGTGCCAGGTTTGCGCCGAGCGTCGCCGCGACATCTCGGGGGCGCTCCTCCACCAGGAAGACCCGCCCACGCTTGTGGGTGGTGTACTCGCGGCGGGTGGTGGCGAGCAGGCGCTCGCTCAGGATCCGGCCGATGTTGTACGAGAGCGTCGGGAAGCGGGCCATCGCCCAGCGGAAGTCCTCCTCGTCCAGGCGGAGCAGCAGGCAGTCCGCGACGGCCACGGCAGTGGCAGAGCGCGGCTGGCCGGTCATCAGCGCCATCTCGCCCAGGCAGTCGCCCCGGGTCAGCCGCGCAATCGGGGCGCCGCCGTCGCGCGCGTCCAGGCGCACCTCGACCACCCCGGACCGGACGATGTACAGGCACCGGCCGCGCTCGCCCTGGTGGAAGACGACCTGCCCCGTCTGAAACGACTCCGGGTGAAGCCGCCCGGCGATCTGCTCGATCGCATCTTGCGCGAGATCGTGGAAGACCGGACTACTGCCTGGCAGCAACGGATGAGGCACGAGGCTCCCTTTTCGCAGCGCCTGTCGGATCGAATGGAGCGGTGGAGGGTGCGTACGCTCGGGCAGGCATCCGCCCGAGCCATATCACTTCAACAGTAGCGTGTGTCCGGTCAGCCAGACGAGCAGCCAGATCAGCCCGACGATCCAGAGGACCACCAGCGCGGTGACCAGCCCGCGATTGGTCGCCGACGGCGTCTCCAGGACGGGCAGCTCCGCGCCGCACTGCTCACAGTAGGCGCTCTGGCCGCGCCGGGCCGCGCCGCACGACGGGCAGCTGGTGGACGATGGGGCCGGCGGTGCGAGGTCGGCTGGGTTCGCGTCACGCGTCGTCATGGTCATTCCGTCCCACCACCTACAGCTTCACTCGAGCGTTGACGACCTGGATCTCGGGGGTGCCGCCACTCTCACGCGGACCGATCTGCATCCCGTCGATGGCGATGGAGGGCGTCTCGCCGGTCGTCGTGTTCATCTCGACGTCGCAGTCACGGAGGCGGACCCAGCCGCGCCGTCGCTGCTGCCCGAGCTTCAGGATGACCTGGATCATATGGCTGCCGGCTGCGGCGGGAGCTGGCCGGGCATCGGGCTGGGCCGTGACCGGGCGGACTGGCGAGACGATTGGCTCCTGCGCCGAGATCGGACCCTCCGCCATGGTGACCGAGTTGGCGGCCGGCGCGCCGTAGCCGGTGTAGACCCGGGCTCGGCCGTCCGGTCCGTGAGCGGCGCGCCCCTGCGATGCCGCAACGTGGGCGGCAGGTGCGTGACCGTTCGGCGACGGCGCGGCCGGGGCCGCCAGCCGCGAGCCGCACCGCCCGCAGAACTGGGCTCGTGTCGGCAGCCGCCCGCCGCACGCCGAGCAGACGGTCATCGAGTAGGCGCGCGCGGCGTGCGGTCCCGGCTCGTCCTCTTCGCCTTCCGAGATCTCCGGCACCCAGCTCAGAAACTCGGGCAGCCACCAGTTGGTCGCGCCCATCAGCTTCATCGAGGCCGGGACCAGGATGATCCGGATGATGGTCGAGTCCAGGAAGACCGCCACCGCCAGCCCGACGCCGATCTCCTTGATGATCAGGATGTCGGCCAGGGCGAAGGCGCCGAACACGCCGAGCATCATCGCGCCGGCGGCGGTGATCAGGCGGGCCGTCCGCTCCAGGCCCTCGGCGACGCTCGCCTCGTTGCTGTACCCCTTCTTGTACAGCTCCTTGACGCGGCTGAGCAGGAACACCTCGTAGTCCGTCGAGAGCCCGAACAGGATCGTGAACAGAATCACCGGCGGGAACAGCGAGACGTGTCCCAGGTGGTCGAAGTTGAGCGGCTTGTCCAGCCAGCCGTGCTGGAACACCAGCACCATCGCGCCGTAGCTCGCCGCGATCGAGACGACGTTCATCAGGATCGCCTTGAGCGGCAGGATCAACGAGTGGAAGAAGAGGAGCAGCACCACGAACGTGATCAGCAGCACCAGCGCGATCATCAGCGGGAGCGGCTTGTACAGCTTGTCGTGGTAGTCGATCAGGTGCGAGGTCTCGCCGGCGATCAGCACGTCCGCCGACTTGAGCTCGCGATTTCGGAGGTCCGGGATGATTTTGTCGCGCATGTCGTTGACGAGATCGACCGTCTCGGTCGCCATCTCGTCGCCGCGCGGCACGACCGTCAGCAGCTGGACGTTCGACTTCTTGTCCAGGTTGACGAACTGGCCGATCGCCTGGCCCAGGCTCGGGTTCTGGGCGATCGCCTGCGGCGAGAGACCCTTGACCTGCTCCAGGGTCATGTTCGGGTTCAAGGTGGCGATCGAGTCCACGCGCGCCACCCGCTCGTCATCCTGAAGCTTCTGCGTCAGGCGGAAGACGCCCTCCTTGACCTGGTCGTCCCAGGCGCCGTCGGTGCGGTTCGTGGAGACGATGACGGTGATCGGCAGGCTCTCGCCAGCCGGGAACGCCTTCGCCAGGATCTCGGAGCCCTTGCGTGACTCGGCCTCCTTCGCGATGCCGTGGTAGCCGCCCGCGCCGAACGGATACAGCTCCAGCGACGGCACCGCCAACGCGCCGAGCACCACCAGCGACAGAATCAGGTAGAGCCACGGCTGGCGCATCACCGCCATGCTCAGGTCGTGCCAGCGGCCCCGCCCGACGGACGGCTTCGCGGCCGAGCTGCCGGGGATGACGTTCAGGGCGTTGATCTTCGTGCCGAAGATGACGAACAGGGCCGGCAGCAGCGTCACCGCGCCGAGCACCGAGACCGCCGCCACCAGCATCATCGAGCCGGCGATGGAGCGGATCGTCACCAGGTCGTAGATCATCAGCACCGAGAGGCCGAGGATCACGGTCAGGCCCGAAAAGAAGATCGACTGCCCGGCCGTCGCGACCGACTTGACGGTCGCCTGATGGGGCGACAGGCCGTTCGCGAGCTCCTCGCGGAAGCGGGTCGTCATCAGCAGCGAGAAGTCGATGCCCAGGCCCATGCCGAGCATCGTGGCGGTGTTCATCGCGAAGATCGAGACGTCGGTGCGGAGCGCCAGCTGGTAGATCAGGAGCAGCGTCACGATGACCGCCACGCCGCCGAGCACGATCGGCAGGCCGGCCGCCACGATGGTGCCGAGCACCAGCACCAGCAGCGTCAGCATGATCGGAATGCTGATCTGGTGCGCCCGTTCGAGGTCGTGCTGGCTGCCCTCCTGGATGTCGTGGACCAGCGAGGGCAGGCCGGTCAGGTAGGCTGTGACATCCGCCTTGTTGCCCTCTTCTGGCTCCAGCGCCTTCCGCACGTCTACCACGGCGTCCACCGCGTCGTCCGCGGTGCCGGAAAGCAGCACGACGGCGTAGGTGGTGCGCTCGTCCGAGCCGGCGAAGCGCGCGAGGCCCTGGCCGGTGCGCGGATCGACCGTGTTGTAGAACGAGACGACCCGGTTGACGCCCTTGACCTTCGAGACGCGGTCCAGAGCGCCGATCGCAAACTCACGGTAGGCCGGATCGGTCACCTTGAGGGTCGGGCTGGTGAACACTGCGAGGGCGGTCCGGACCGGGGTGCGGTCGAACTCCTTTTCGAGGATCGCCGAGGCGCGGCCAGACTCGCGGTCCGGCAGCACCGTCTCTGGCCCCTTCAGCTCCCCGACGACCAGCGGGAGGACCGGAATGCTCACGGCGACCAGGACCAGCCAGAGCACGACCACCCACCAGGCGTGGCGCACGACGGCCTGCCCAAGTGACGGGAAAAACCCCTGTCGCATGATGAAACCTGTCCTCCCGACCGGTGTGGCGTTGGGCCTACACTTCGACGTGGGTGCGCCAGAGCCCGAAGGCGATGAAGTAGGTGGACATCTTGACGATGGGCGCCCACTGGAGGAAGCGCGGCGGGATCTGGCGCGCCGACGCCTTCTCGGCGTCGAGCACCACGCCGGCCACCATCCGCTTCTGGATCATGCACTGGAACGCCTGGATCAGCTTGACCGGCCAGTGCCGCCGGCGCTGAACCTCTTTCAGGTCGTTCAGGGTGACCGTGCCGCGCTCCAGCGGGCCGCACAGCACGTTGGCGGCGACCACGGCGTCCTGGATCGCGTAAGTGGTCCCCACGCCGCCGACCGGCGACATCGCGTGGGCGGCGTCCCCGATGAAGAGCAGGCCGGGCTTGTACCACTGCTTCAGACAGTTCGTCTGGACTGACAGCAGTGGCGACTGCTTCCAGTCACGGAGGTGGCCCAGCCGCTCGGCGAACCGCGGCGCCAGCCGGGCCACCGAGCTTCTCAGCACGTCCAGGCCAGCCGCGCGAAGCTGCTGGAAGGCGCCCTTCGGGATGACGTACGCCACCCGCCAGTGCTCGGGATAGGCGTAGCCGAAGACGAGCCGACCCTCGCCCATCGTGATGAACGGCTCCTCCGGCTCGCCCTCGCGACGCGGGAGTCGGAGCCAGAGCACGTCGATCTCCGGCGCGATCTGATCCGGCTGGTAGCCGGCCTGATGCCGGAGCCGCGAGTTGCGACCATCGGCTGCCACGGTCAGGTCAGCCCTGACCTCGTGCCAGCCGTCCTTCGAGCGGAAGCGGACGCCGCGCACGACGCCATCCTCGACGATCGTATCCTGGACGTTGGCGCCCATGTGGAGCACGAAGCTCGGAAACTTTTTCGCCCGCTCCACGAAGAAATTCAGGAACGAGACCTGCGCCAGCTCCGTGCAGAACTGGAACTTCGTCTTCAGCAGTCCACAATCGAATAAAGTGACCGGACCGACGCGCGTATTCGCCGTCAGAACCCGTACCTTTGTGTGTCGAAGGGCCAGCAGATCGTCCGCGAATCCCAGCTCGTCCATCAGCTCCATGGCGGCCGGTTGGAGCGTGTCACCGCGAAAATCGCGGTCGAAATCGAGGTGTTCTTCGAGCAGCGTGACCGGAATCCCGCGCCGAGCCAGCAGGTACGCTAACACAACGCCGGCCGGTCCGCCGCCCACGATGCAGCAGCGTGTCTGTTGTACGTCCACGATCTCGTGGTTGCCCGCCATAATCGGTGACGGCGCCATCGTCAGAGAGGGCATCTCCATCACTCCTTGAGAATCCCCTGATGAATCCCGATGCGTCCACGCTACCACGGGAATATCGTGGTGAATGCAGCGCGCGAAACACCGGGACTGTTCTCTACCTAGCACCCTCGATTGCGCGCACGCCATTCGTCAGGCGGAGATACGGGCGAGAATCGGGGTTTACCCGTACCTTGCTTTGCTTGACAGGTCATAACCCTCGGCGTACGCTGGCTCCATCTGGGGCGAAGCCGCTTCAATGCGCCGTGCGAGCGCCCGTCAGGAGTGTCCGATGAACCTCGAAGGGCGGATCGCCCTGGTTACCGGGGCCTCACGTGGCCTCGGGCGCGCGATCGCGGTAGCTCTCGCGGCCGAGGGTGCCGCTGTCGGCGTCAACTATCGGTCGAGCGCGGCGCAGGCGGACGAGGTCGTGCGTGAGATCGAAGCCGCGGGCGGCCGGGCAGTCGCCATCCCTGGCGACGTGGCCGAGTACAACCAGGCCGCCGCGATGGTCGAGAGCACTATCACGGCGCTTGGCGGCCTCCACATCCTCGTCAACAACGCCGGCATCGCCAAGAACAACCTGATCCACTACATGCAGCCGGACGACTGGCTCGACGTCATGAAGGTGAACTTCGGCGGCGTGTTCAACGGCACCAAAGCGGTGATGGGCCACTTCATGGCCGAGGGCGACGGCGTCATCGTCAACGTCTCGTCGGTGATGGGCGAGCGCGGCTGGATCGGCGAGTCCAACTACGCCGCGTCAAAGGGGGCAGTGAACGCCTTCACCCGCTGCGCCGCGATGGAGCTGGCACGCTTTGGCGTCCGGGTGAACGCCGTGCTGCCGGGCTTCGCCCCGACCGACCTTGTGGCGGACCTGATCCAGAAGGACGGCGGGCGCGGCATCAGCCGGCAGATCCCGCTCCGCAAGTTCGCCAAGCCGGAAGAGGTGGCGCAGACGGTGGTGTTCCTGGCCGGCCCCGGCGCCAGCTACATGACTGGGGCGATGATCGCCGTGGACGGCGGCGCCAGCACGGCGCTCGGGCTCGGGACGCCGATGCGGTAGGCGAGGGGGCTTCGTCGAAGATCGCAGCCGTGTTAGGGGAGGAACAAAGACCCAGTCAGGCGCGCGACAGAGCGAAATCATCCGGGCCGCCATCATGGGGAAGGCAACAGGCTCATGGCGGAAACGCCGACGGAGGGATGAGGAAATGGCTGCGACGAAGGACGAGATTCTCGAGGCCGTGCAGGCCGCGATCGCTGGCGCGCTTGGTGTTGACGAGAGCGATGCGACCCCCGAGGCGACCCTGATGGGCGACCTTGGCGCGGAGTCGATCGACCTGCTCGACGTGCTGTATCGCATCGAGCGGAAGCTGAAGGTCAAGATCCAGGCGTCCGACCTGGCGGCGCACGTCCAGGGCGGGATCCCGGACGAGGAGTTCGGCGACGAGGCCGGCATCATCACGCCGGTCGGGCTGGCGCAGCTGCACAAGGTCATGCCGCAGATCGACCCGGACGCCCTGGCGGGTAAGCTCGAGGCGGAGAAGGTGATGAGCCTCTTCACCGTCGAGAATCTGGTGGACATGGTCGAGCAGCGTGTCAGCGTCGCGGCCGCCTGAGGCTCGCTACCGCGTCGGCGTTGACATCGTCCCAGTCGCTCGCGTGGAGCGCCTCGCGACGGAGAACCCGGGCATTTTGGAGACCGTGTTCACCGATCGCGAGCGCGCCTACTGCCTCGGCAAGCGCCGGCAGTACGAGCACCTGGCGGCGCGCTTCGCCGGCAAGGAAGCGGTGCTCAAGGCGTTCGGGACCGGCATGGGCCAGCGGATGCGCTGGACCGATGTCGAGATCGTCAACACGGTACTGGGACGGCCGCGCGTACACCTCCACGGCGAGGTCGCGGCCTGGGCTGAACGCAACGGACTGAGCGACCTGGACATCTCGCTCTCGCACACGGCGGAGCTGGCGATAGCCCAGGTCATCGCGGTCCTGGATGGACAGAAGGACGAGTGACGTGCGCTTCTACCTCGTGGACCGCGTGGACGCCTACGAGCCCGGCCAGTCGGTTCGGGCGCGCAAGCTCACGTCGCGGGCTGAGGAGTACTGGGAGGACACCGGCGACGGCGAGATGATGCCGCCGCCCCTGGTCCTGGAAGCGCTCTGTCAGGCCGGCGCCTGGCTGGTCATCATCTCGACCGAGGTTCGGCAGCGCGCGGCGCTCCTCTCGGTCGGCGCGGTCCGCTTCCTGGACGACGTGTGGCCCGGTGATGTCCTGATCCTGGAAGGTCACGTCGAAACGATGGGCGACGAGGTCGCGGTGCTGTCTGGGCGGGTGACCGTCGATGGGCGGCCAGTGCTCGAAGCCGACGAGATCATGTGCGCGCTGATCGCGACGGGCGACCTGACGGACCCCGCCGAGGTCGAGCGACTCCGAGTGCAGATCACCCGCGAAGGGGAGAAGTGATGGATCGGCGTGTGGCGATCACCGGCCTCGGCGCGGTGACCCCGATCGGCAACGACGCCGCGACAACCTGGGCGTCGCTGAAGGCCGGTCGGAGCGGCGTCGGCAAGATCACGACCTTCCCGGCCGACACCTTTCCGGTGCGGATCGCGGGGATGGTCAAAGACCTCGACGTCGGGGAGTACGTGAAGGACCGCGGCCTGCGCCGGCACCTCTCGCGGGCGGCCGGCTTCGGCGTGGCGGCCTCGATGCAGGCGCTGGCGGACGCGCACGTCGCACCCGACCTGTACGAGCCGTGGGAGCGCGGCGTCTCGATGGGCGGCAGCGTCGGCCGGGCAGACCTTCAGGAGCTGGCCGACATGTCGTACCTGATCCACTCGACGGACGGGCACCAGCTGTACCGGCAGGCGCCCTCCGACGTGCTCGTGCGCGACCAGAACGTCGGCGCGGCGGCCATCGCCCTGATGGGCAACTGCCAGGGGCCGATGATCTCGGTCAGCACCGCCTGCTCTGGCTCGGCGCACGCGCTCGGCGAGGCGTTCCGCAGAATCCAGGACGGCGAGGCGAAGCTGATGCTCGCCGGCGGCTACGACGCGCTGACCACCTGGCTGGACGTGCTCGGCTTCTCGCTGCTGGGCGCGCTGACCACCGAGTACAACGACGACCCGACGCGGGCCTCGCGCCCGTTCGACCGCGAGCGGTCCGGGTTCGTGCTCGGCGAGGGCGCGGTGGTGGCGGTGCTCGAAGACCGCGAGTCGGCCATCGCACGCGGCGCCCCGATCCTGGCCGAGCTGGCCGGCTACGGCTCCAGCATGAACGCCTACCGGATCACGGATGCCCCGCCCGACGGCGGCGGCGCGATCCTGGCGATGGCGAGTGCACTGCGGGACTCGGGCCTGGATCGAGACCAGATCGACTACGTGGTAGCGCACGGGACCGGCACGGCCGGCAACGACCTCTGCGAGACCGTCGCAATCCGCGAGGTGTTCGGGGAGCACGCCTACAAGCTGACCGTCAGCTCGCCCAAGTCGATGACCGGGCACCTGACCTCGGCGGCGGGCGGGCTGAACCTGCTGGCCGGTGTCCTGGCGATCCGCGATCAGGTCGTTCCGCCCACCATCAACTACGAGAACCCGGACCCGAAGCTCGACCTGGACTACGTGCCGAACGTGGCGCGTGGGCGGCAGGTGAAGGCCGTCATGGTCAACGCGTTCGCCTTCGGCGGCACCAACGCCTCGCTGGTGGCGTGCGCGCCGGACCTGCTGGGAGATGCCTGAGATGAGCCGCTGGACGGGCCTCGACCGCATCGTCAGCCTGGAGGGCGACACCGGCAAGGCGCTCCGCAACGTGCCGCACACCCTCTCGATCCTGGACACCCACTTCGCGCGCCGGCCGGTGTTGCCCGGGGTGCTGATCCTGGGCAGCCTGGGCGAGCTGGCGGGCCTGCTCCTGAAGGAGCGAACGGGCAAGCCGTGGCGGCTGGCCGAGGCGCAGCAGGTGCGCTTCCGACACTTCATTCAGCCGGGCGACCAGATGGAATTGACGGTCAGCCTGAAGTCGCTGGCCGACGACACGGCCACCTTCAGCGGGACAGTCACGGTGGACGGCCGCTCGATGACCACGGCGCGGCTGCTGCGGCTGGTCCCGAAGACCGCGCGCACTGAGACGGGGGGAGACCGATGAGGCGGGTCGTTGTGACTGGGGTGGGTCTGGTCACCCCGCTCGGGATCGGGACGCGGGTGAGCTGGGACCGGATGCTGGCCGGCGAGAGCGCGGTCGGGCCGATCCGAAAGTTCGACGCGTCCACCTTGAAGACGCAGGTCGGCGGCGAGGTCGCGGACTTCAAGCCGGAGGATTTCGTCAAGAACCGGCGCTCGCTGAGAATGATGACCCCGAACGACCAGCTGTCGGTGGCCGGCGCGACGCTCGCGATGCAGGACGCCGGGCTGGAGATCACCGATCGGACCGCCGACCGGGCCGGGCTGTTCGTCGGCAGCAACAAAGAGATCTCGAACCCGATGCACCTGCTGGAGGGCACCCTCGTGGCGCGCGCCGAGGACGGCTCGGTGGACGTGCGGAAGCTCGGCGAGTCGGCGGCCTCCTCGTTCTACCCCCTCTTCTACGTGGAGGGGCTTCAGGCGGCGTCGTTGTTCTACATCTCGCAGGCGTACGGCCTGAGAGGAGCCAACACCTACTTCGCGGGCATGGCCGAGGCCGGCGCCGTCGCCATCGGGCGGGCGTACCGCGCGATCCGGCGCGGCGAGGCCGACGTTGCCATCGCCGGCGGCTTCGACGACGCGATCTCCTGGTGGACGATGACCAAGTTCGACGCGTTCGGCATCCTGACCGACCGCAACGAGCTGGGCGCGGCGGCCTGCCGCCCGTACGACCGCGACCGTGGTGGGATGGTGCTCGGCGAGGGCGCGGCCTGCCTGATCTTGGAGCCGTACGAGGACGCGAAGGCGCGCGGCGCGCAGATCTATGCGGAGATCGTCGGGTTCGGCAGTGGCTACGACGGCTACAAGCTGGTGACGCCGCACCCGGAGGGGCGCGGGCTGGCGTCGGCGATGGCGTCGGCGCTGCGCGAGGCCCAGATCGAGCCCGGACAGGTCGGCTACATCGCGACCGAGGGAAACGGCACGGTGGCTGGTGACGCCAGCGAGGCGCACGCCATCCGCGAGCTGTTCGGTGCAAACGGCGGCCTCTGCGCCAGCAGCGTCAAGGGCGCGACCGGGCACCTCGTGGCGGGAGCCGGTGCGCTGAACGCGGCGGTCGCGGCGCTGACGCTGCGGGACCAGAAAGCGCCGCCAACGCTCAACCTCGACACGCCAGACCCCGCCTGCGCGCTCGACTGGGTGCCGGGCGAGGCCCGCGAGGTCAAGACCGAGTATGCCCTGGCGCTGGCTCGGGGCCTCGAAGGACAGAACGTCGCGCTGGCACTGCGCGCGGTGTCGTAAAGCAGAGGCAGCGGACGCCGGATGGCCCGCGCCTCGGAACCGCCCCAACACGAAACGTCGGATTGACAGGAGCACTCGAAGATGGTGGGTCAGTATCAGGAGCCTGCTCGCGTCGTCGTCGCCGGCGTCGGGGCGGTCACGTCGCAGGGGCCGACGGCGGATGCGCTGTGGGAAGGTGTGAAGGCTGGACGGGTCGCGATCCGTCCCGTTCAGCGCCTGCCGATGGACGGGTACATGACCCGGATCGGCGGCGAGGTTCAGGACGAGGTCGAGCCGACCCACGAGTACCGCCACCCGAGTGGCTTCCGCGAGCGCGTCATCGACTTCGCCCTGAAGGCGAGCGACGAGGCGTTCAAGTCGGCCAACATCAGCCTGGAGCAGGTGCCCGGCGAGCGCTGGGGCGTAGTGATCGGGACGTGCAACACCGGCATGCTGAGCGGCCAGGAGTGGTACGCCCGGACCCTCGCCGGGCAGTCGCCAGACCCGGAGATGGTGCTGCTGGTGCCGCCGCAGGCCATCGCCGAGGCGATTAGCGCGGCGTTCGGCCTGAAGGGGCCGGTCCTCTCGGTGGACACGGCCTGCGCTGCCAGTGCGAACGCTATTGGCTACGCGGCGGAGCTGATCCGCTCCGGCCAGGTTGACGCGGTCCTGACTGGTGGCACCGACGCGCTGTCGGACGTCCTGTTCGCCGGGTTCAACTGCCTGGAGTCGCTGTCGCCGGAGCCGGCCGCGCCATACTCGAAGGACCGACAGGGGCTCTCGCTCGGCGAGGGCAGCGGGATGCTGGTGCTCTGCCGCGAGGACGTGGCCGAGCGGGCCGGCGCAATGGCCCTGGCCGAGGTTCTGGGGTACTCGCTCTCGGCGGACGGCTTCCACCCAACAGCCCCTCACCCTGAAGGGAAGGGCGCGGCGAGGGCGATCAAAGCGGCGCTCGACGCAGCTGGCGTCGAGCCGTCCGAGGTCCGCTACGTCAACAGCCACGGCACCGGCACGCCCAAGAACGACCCGGCCGAGACGAAGGCGACCAAGCTGGCGCTCGGGGACGCCGCGAAGAACGTGGCAGTCAGCAGCACCAAGTCGATGATCGGGCACCTGCTCGGGGCGGCGGGGGCGGTCGAGTGCATCGTGACCGTCAAGGCGCTCCAGCACCAGGTCGCACCCCCAACCGCCAACTACAAGGAGTCGGACCCCGAGTGTGACCTTGACTACGTGCCGAACGTGGCCCGGTCGCTCGCGATGGACGTGGCGCTCTCCAACAATTTCGCCTTTGGCGGCGCGAACGCCTCGCTGGTGCTCGGGCGAGGCGGGCTGAAGCGGACGCCAGCTCCACCCCGAGTTGACAAGGTCGTCATCACCGGCCTCTCGACGCTGACCAGCGCGAGCTGCGACGCTGAGGAGGTCTGGAGCGCGTTCGTGGCGGGGCGTGATTGCACCGCCGACGAGAACGGCGTGCGGATCGGGCGAGTCGAGCTGGACCCCTCGCCGTTCCTCTCGCCGCGCGAGCGACGCCGGATGGACCGTCTCGGCATCTTCTCGGTGGTGGCGTCGGCGATGGCGCTGAAGGACGCCGGCCTGGAGCTGACCGACGAGAACCGCGAGCGAGTCGGCGTGATTCTCGGGACCGGCGTCGGGCCGATGGAGAGCCTGGAGCGGTTCACCCGCCCCGTCATCGAGGAGGGCGCAGCGGGAGCGAATCCCGCCGTCTTCCCAAACACGGTGTACAACGCGGCGGTCGGGCAGGTGGCGATGGCGCTCGGGACGCTCGGGCCGGCCTCGGCGGTGACGGCCGGCCACGCCGCTGGCGGCTCGGCCATTGCCTACTGCTACGACCTCCTGGTCTCCAACCAGGCTGACGCGATGGTCGCGCTGGCCGCCGACACCCTGACCGATACCGTGATCGGTGGCTATCGCAACCTGGGCGTGCTCGCGAAGTCGGGCGACGACGACTCGACGTCCGGGTACGCCCTCTCCGAGGCCGGCATCGCGCTGGTGCTGGAGCGGGAGTCGTCGGCCAAGGCACGCGGCGCGACGATCCTGGGCGAGGTGCTCGGGCACGCGGTCACCTCGGACGCGAAGGGCGTCGGGCGGTACGACCCCGAAGGCGAGGGTCTGGAGCGTGCGATGCGGCTGGCTCTGGAGCGCGCCGGGCTGGAGCCGAGCGATATCGGCGCGATCTGGACCGGCCTGGACGGCCACGCCGGCATCGACGCCGCCGAGCGGGCCGCCATCAACCGGGTCTTCGGCGACGGCGCGCTGGATGGCAGTTCAGGACCGCGCCTTTACGCGCCAAAGCTCCTGTTTGGCGAGCCGGTCGGGGCCGGCGCGTCGCTCAACGCGGTGCTGGCGCTGAAAGCGTGGCAGCACGGCCACGCCGACCTGCCCCGAGGCAAGCCAGCGTTGATCAACAGCTGCTCGCTGGGCGGCACCAACTTCTCGATCGTGCTGGGCGCACGCTAACGCCGCCCGCGCGGACTCTGGAGACACGACCATGAGATCGGTACAGATTCTGGGCACCGGCGGCTACCTGCCCGGTGACCCGATTACCAACGAGACGATCGAGCGGCTGGTCGGGCCGCTGCCGGACGACGTGATGGAGGGCATCTCGATCCAGCAGCGATTCTGGATGGTGGACCCGGAGACGGGGGCGCACCGCGAGAACAACTCCGAGATGGCGTACAAGGCGGCGAAGCAGGCGCTGGAGTCGTCGGGTGTGGAGGCGAGCGAGCTCGACCTCATCATCCTGGCGACCGGCACGCCGGACTACCCGCTCCCGCCGGTGGTCAATCTGGTGCAGGACCGGCTCGGGATCGAGACCATCGCGACGATGGAGCTGCGCTCGGGCGGTGCCGGCGCGGTCCAGGCGCTCGACGTGGCGCGGATGTACCTGGAGCGCGGCACCTACAACACCGCGCTCATCATCGGCAGCGAGACGATCTCGCCGGTGCTGGTACCGGTCTACCTCGGGAGGAGCCCCGACGCCGTCCGGATGCGCGAGCGGATGCCGCTCTACATGTTCGGGGACGGGGCCGGCGCGATGGTCGTGCGGGCCGGCGAGGAGGGCGCTCCTGGCATCGTCGGCTCGGCGATGGCGTGCGTGGGCGGCGGCAAGAAGCCGGGCATCCACGCGGTCGGCGGTGGCACCCACGCCCCGATTGCCGAGCAGATGGCGGCGCGCCGGCTGGTGGATCTGCGCGTGGACGTGCTCGAAGCGGGCAAGTTCACGCCGTACATGATCACCCAGGCCATCGGCGAGACGCTGAAGCAAGCCCACACCGATGTGAGCACCGTGGATCTCTGCCTGATCCCCGAGGGGAACGTCGGCTGGATGCTGGACAGCATGGAAGAAGGTGGCCTGACCACGGCGGACTGGTCCGCGCTCGACGGCAAGATCTTCGACAACCTGGCCCAGTCTGGCGCGACCGGCTGCGCGGCGGTGCCACTCTTCCTGGATCACGCCTGGCGCAACGGCCAGGTGAAGGTGGGCGACCGGATCATGCTGGTCGGCCTGGAGAGCACCAAGTGGATCTACGCGGGCGCCGTCGTGGACTGGACCGCGCCGACGCCGGGGACAGCATGAACGGGAGCTCTCGATCGTGGGGGCGCGATGAATCGCGCCCGTACAAGGCAGCGTCCCCTGGTACGGGCGCGATTCATCGCGCCCCCCACGAACGGGCCTGCCTCGCGGGATGGACACGACGATGATCTTCCGCGCGCTCTACCGTCGGCTGATGGGCCTGTTCGCGCCCGATCCGAACGAGGCGTTCGGGATCGAGCGGCCGGTAGCGCCGGCCCCGAGCCAGCCCACACCGCGCGCCACCGACTACGACGTCATCGTGGTCGGGAGCGGGCTGGGCGGGCTGTCGGCGGCGGCGATGCTGGCGACGGCCGGTCAGAAGGTGCTGGTGGTGGAGCAGGCGGATGGCCCCGGCGGCTACGCGCGGGCGGTCACGTCTGGCCCGTACACCATCGACCCGGCCGTGCACGTCACGGCGCACGGCGGCGCGGGTCAGCCGGTCGACGAGATCCTGCGCTTCGTCGGGGCGCGCGACCGCTGCACGCTGGTCAGGGTTCCCGAGCTGTACGAAGTTCGCTTCCCTGACCTCACCTTGCGGGTGCCATGCGGGGCCGAGGCGTGGATCGAAACCCACGCGCGGGCGTTCCCCGAGCAGGCCCAGGCGATCCGCCAGTTCTACGACCTGTGCGCGCAGGTGTTCCGCGAGGCGCACCAGGTCTCGATGCAGATCTCGATCCAGAGCATGGACGAGGCGATCGAGAAGTTCCCGGCCCTGTTCAAGTACCGCGGTGCGAGCGTCGCGGAGGTCGTGGACGAGCTGATTGCAGACCCGAAGTGTCGCGCGGCGGTGACGGCGATCTGGCCGTACACTGGCCTGCCGCCCTCGAAGTGCTCGTTCCTGTTCTTCGCGCAGGCGCTCACGAACATCGTCCAGGGCGTCTACACGTCGATAGGCGGCTTCGGTCGGCTGGTCGATGCGTTCGTGGCCGGGCTGGAGCAGCACGGCGGCGAGCTGCTGTGCGGCACGTCGGTGAGCCAGATCGCGGTCGAGAACGAGCGCGTGACTGGCATCGTCACGAGAGATGGGCGCCAGATCACCGCGCCGGTCGTCATCTCGAACGCCGACGCCCGCCAGACGATTCAGCAGCTGGTCGGCACGGAGCATGTTGCCAAAGGCTTCGCGCGGCGAGTCGAGCGACTGCGGCCATCGCTGTCGGCGTGCGTGCTTGCAGCCGCCAGCACGTTAGATCTGAGGGCGCTTGGACCGGCTCATCAGACGCTCGCCTACCGGCACTGGGACCACGAGCAGACCTACCGAGACATCCTCGCGGGAGTACCGGGTGCCATCTCGATCAGCGCGCCGAGCGTGCTCGATCCGTCGCTCGCGCCGGCTGGCGAGCACTTGCTCACCGTGACGGCATTGGCGCCGTACCAGACCGAGATCCCGTGGGAGCAGGCCGCTGACGGATATCGGGACACGCTGCTCGACGAGGTTGAGTGCGTCTTCCCCGGCTTCCGAGCTGGCCTCACCTTCACGGAGTGCTTCACGCCGCACACCTTCCAGCAGGCGACGCTCAACTATCATGGTGCGGCGTACGGCTGGGAGAACGCGCCGGACCAGATGGCGACCCGTCGGCTGAACCACCAGGCTCCCGTCGGCGGGCTGTATCTGTCCGGGCACTGGACCCAGCCGGGCGGGTCGTTCAGGGTGATCGTCTCGGGGATGCACGTGGCGCGGATGGTCGCGGCGGCAGCTGGCCTCGGGGAGCCGATCCCGCACTTCGAGCCGCCCGAGCCATAGAGAAATGACTGGACAGGATGAACGGGATCTTTGGGAAGGAGTCGCGAGCCGTGGGTTGAAACCCACGTCTACCATCGTTGCGTGGCTACGCCACGCCGGTGCATGTCCCCGTCGCGTAGCGACGGTGCGATGGTAGACGTGGACTTCAGTCCACGGACCTGGCGAGTATGGGCGCCAAGGCCGAAAACGGCGCGCGGCGGAACGGAGCAACGATGGGGACGCTGGCATTTCTCTTTCCAGGGCAGGGGTCGCAGCGGGTGGGCATGGGGTCCGAGCTGCTGAAGTCCCACCCGGAGCTGTTCGACCGGTACCTCGCGGCAGCGGACGCTGCATCGGGACTTCCAATCAGGCAGTTCTGTCTGGAAGGTCCGATCGAGTCGTTGACCCGCACGGACGTGGCGCAGCCGGCCCTCTTCTCGCTCTCGCTGGCGCTGGCCGAAGTCGCGCGCGAGGCAGGGCTGGCGCCGGACTACGTGGCCGGCCACAGCCTGGGCGAGTACACGGCAGCCGTCGCGTGCGGCGCGCTCTCCTTCGAGGACGGCATCAAGCTGGTCAGCCGGCGCGGCCGGTTCATGGCCGAGATCCAATCTGAGCGGCCCGGCGCGATGGCCGCCGTCATCGGATTGTCTGCCGAGACGCTGACTGAGCTGTGCGCGCAAGCGTCGGATGCCGGCGTCGTCTCGCTGGCGAACCTGAACACGCCGAGCCAGAACGTGGTCTCCGGCGAAGACGCGGCAGTGGACCGTCTGATCGAGCTGGCCGGCGAGGCCGGCGCGGACCGAACGGTCCGGCTACAGGTGGGGGCCGCCTTCCACAGCAGCCTGATGGAGCCGGTCCAGGCGCGGATGGCTGAAGAGATGCAGGGGGTGACCTGGCACGAGCCAACGGCGCCGCTGGTGTCGAACGCGTCGGCGCGGGCGCTCCGGACCGCCGAAGACATCCGCGCCGCGCTGATCGCCCAGATCGCCAGTCCGGTTCAGTGGGTCAGCTGCGTGCGGACGCTGATCGCGGAAGGCTGCTCGTCGTATCTGGAGGTCGGGGCCGGACGGGTCTTGACTGGGCTGGTTCGCCAGATCGACCCGGAGCTGGACACGTTCGCCGCCGACACCGCTCCAAAGCTCGCCAACTTCGCCCGAAACCATGAGGATCTCGTCCGGTCGACGTAACCGGGGATGAGGAAGCACCGCGATGAACGTCCGTCGTGAGTCGCACGACGAAATCTACGACTGCGTGGTCATCGGCAGTGGCGTCGGCGGGCTGTCGGCGGCGGCGCTGCTCGCGAAGGCCGGCAAGAAGGTGCTCGTCGTCGAGCGCCACGACCGGCCCGGCGGTTACGCGCACGGGTTCCAGCGCAAGAAGTACTCTTTCGACGCCGCCGTCCACATGATCGGCGACTGCGACCCGGACGCTTCCCAGGAGCGGGGCTTCGTCGAGGCGCTGCTGCGGCTGCTCGGCGTGCGCGATCAGGTCACGTTCCTCCCCTGCGAGGAGATGTACACCGCGCTCTACCCTGACGAGCGTTTCGTGGCGCCGCAGGGTGTTGGCGCGTTCGTGCAGGCGCACGAGGAGCGCTTCCCCGCCGAGAAGGACGGGTTCCGCCGCCTGATCGCCCTCTGCCAGGAGATCAACACCGAGATCCGGAGCATGCCATCCGAGCTGGCGTTCTGGAACCTGATCACGATGCCGCGGCGCTTCCCGAAGGTGTTCCGCTACCGCAACGCCACGCTGGCCGACGCGATGGGCGAGTTTCTGAGGGACGAGCGCGCCAAAACGGTCTTCAGCACCTTGTGGGGCTACCAGGGCCTGCCGCCGTCGAGGCTGTCATTCATCATGTTCGCCAACATGCTGATGAGCTACCTGGAGGGCGGCTCGTACTACTGCCAGGGCGGGTTCCAGAAGCTGATCGGCGCGTTCATCAGCTCGATCGCGAACAACGGTGGCGAGGTGCTGCTTAGAAGCAGCGTCCGCAAGATCCTGGTGAACGACGGCGAAGTCGCCGGCATCATGCTGGAGAACGGTCAGCGGATTCTGGCGCCGATGGTCGTCTCGAACGCCGACGCCACCCAGACGTTCGAGGAGCTGGTGGGGACCGAGCACCTGTCGCGCAAGTTCATGCGCGAGCTGCGGCAGATGCGGCCATCGCTCTCGGCGGTCGTGCTGTACACCGCGACCGACCTCGACCCGAGCGCGTTCGGCTTCGGGCATGAGGCGATCAAGATGGCATCCTGGAACCACGACGAGAACTACAACTACCTCGTGACGGGCACGCCGGGCTGTCTCGCGATCACCATCCCCAGCCTGCTCGATCCGTCGGTGGCCCCGCCTGGCGAGCACTTGCTGACGGCGATGACGCTCATTCCGTACAACCTGGCTGCGTCGTGGCGGGCCGAGAAGGAGCAGCACGCCGAAGCGCTGCTGAATCAGGTCGAGAGCGTGATCCCGGGATTCAAGGACCACATCACGTTCGCCGAGGGCGCCTCGCCGCGCACGATGGAGCGGTACACGCTCAACACGACCGGCGCGATCTACGGCTGGGAGCAGTCGCCGGAGCAGGTTGGCCGGAACCGCCTCGGGCACCGCACGCCGATTCGGGGACTGTTCCTGTCCGGACACTGGACCCAGCCCGGCGGCGGGGTCGTCGGTGTGATGGCGTCCGGGCTGCAGACCGCCCAGATCGCCCTGGGCTACAGCTCGATCCCGTCGATGTGGGAGGCGCTGGAGACCCGTGCGACCTGAGCCGCCCAACGTGCCCGACGGCGAGCGACCGGGCTTCGACGGGCGCGAGACGATGCAGATTCCTCGTCTGCCCCAGGCGCCGAGTCCGTCGTCTGGCGGCGATGGAGGGGGATCGCGCCAGGGCGGCCCGGTCGCGCCGGCCGCGATCCTGCTGGCGTTGGGCGCCGTGTTCGTGGTGCTGTTCGTCGGGGCGCGCCAGATGATGGAGGGCTCGGTCTCGCCGACGCCGGCCCCGTTCGAGAACCGCGCCACGGCCACACCGCGAGCGGCCGGGTCGCCGGGTGCGGCGGCCGGCCTCCCACTGCCGCCCGGCTCGCCGGTCGCCAGCGGATCGCCCGGCCTGGGCCTCACTCAGCCCGCTCCGCGCCTTGCCGGGGCGCCGTCGCCCGAAGCGGACAGCTCGCCGGCCGCCGCCGCGCCCGGGAGCGCCGCTCCGCCCGCTCCAGCGCCCGTGAGCGCCGCCCCGCCTGCCCCGGCGCCGTCACCGGGCAATGACGTCGTGGTCGCTCCAACTTCTGAACCGGTGCTGCAGTCGGGACCGCCGCGGCCTGACCCGGCCCAGGTGCCGCTGTTCGTCGGGTTCATCCAGCCCGTGAACGGCGACCGCGTCTCCGCACGGCCGGACATCAAGGGGGTGCGGCGTGGATTGCAGGGGCCAGACGAGCACGTCTGGCTGCTGATCCACCCGCAGGGGCCGACCGATCTCTGGTGGACCCACCAGCGTGAGATCATCGCCGACCGCGACGGCGGCTGGGAGATCGCGGACCTCGAGATCGGCGGCCCGGCCGGCCTCCAGCACGAGCTCGTCATCGGCGTGGTGGACGCGGATGGCCACCAGCGGATCGTGGATCAAGTCGTCAAGCGCCCGGGTCAGCCGTTCAACGGACTGCCGCCCGGCTTCCGGACGCTGACGAAGATCACGGTGGTCAAGGCCGGGTAGACCGCGCCGTGGGTTGAAACCCACGCCTACAATCACATCGTCGCTCTGCGACGACCGAGCGTGGCTCCGGCGTGGCGTAGCCACGCACCAACGGTAGACGTGGACTTCAGTCCACGGCGCGCGTCGGCGTATGCGGAGACGCTCGCCACACGAGCGTCTCCACGGCCAGCCCTACTGATCCACCACCGAGCCATCCACGTTGAGGCGCGTGCCGATCCGGCGCGGCTTGACCGGGAACCGCTCGCGGGCGTCGTCGATCAGCTCGACGCCGATGCCGGGCGCGTCCGGGATGATCAGGAAGCCGTTCTCGACGCGAAGGCGCTCCTTCAACAGCTCGCGGTCGGGCAGCTCGTCGGCGTGGTCCGGCAGCTCCTGGATGCCAAGGTTCGGGATCGAGGCGTCGAGCTGGAGGCAGGCGGCGGTGCTAATTGGCGAGAGCGGGTTGTGCGGGATCACAAACTTGTGGTGCGCCTCGGCCAGCGCCGCGATCTTCTTGGCGCCGGAGATGCCGCCGGCCACGCAGACGCAGATACGGACGTACTGGGTCGCGCGTCTCTCCAGCAGCATCATGAACTCGTGGATGCCCATCAGACGCTCGCCGGTCGCGATGGGAATGTTGATCTGACTGGCGACCTCGGCCATCGCGTCGATGTTGTCCGGCAGGATCGGGTCTTCGTAGAACATCACATGGTACGGCTCGATGGCCCGCCCGAGCACGATCGCCTCGGCCGGCGAGAGTCGCCGGTGGATCTCCAGGCAGATGTCCACGTCGGTGCCAATCGCCTCGCGGTAGCGGCGCACGGCGTTGATCGCGCCGTCCATCTTCGCCGCGTGGGTCTGGAAGTAGGTCTCGGCGCGGTCTACGTCCAGGAACGGGTTGAGGTGCCCGACCGCCGTGTACCCGTTCTCGCGCGCCTCGATGCACTTCTCGACCTGGGCGTCAACGGTCGGACCCTTGACGTGGTAGTAGACGCGGGCCTTGTCGCGGGTCTTGCCGCCCAGCAGCTCGTAGACCGGCACGCCGAACGACTTGCCTTTGATGTCCCAGAGGGCGATGTCGATGGCCGAGATCGCGCCCATGATGGCCGAGCCGCGAAAGTGCCCGGAGCGGTACATCACGTTCCAGTGGTGCTCGATTCGCGACGGATCCTGCCCGACCAGATAGTCGCCGAACTTGGCGATGGCGGCGGCGGACGCTTCGAGGTGGCCCCAGGTGCCGGACTCGCCGTAGCCGACGAACCCGGCGTCGGTCCCGATCTTCACGAACAGGTAGCGGTCTACTAGCATTGGCTCGACGGAGGTGATCTTCATAGCGACCTCACACGGTGGATTTGGCGCTGGCGGGAGGGCCGACTGACGCCCCCCGGTGCAGGGTCGGTTCGAGGATGACCTGGCGGGGCGGCAGGTCGGCGTGGCTGCCGTTGGCGCCGTTGCCGTGCTCCAGCCGCTCGATCAGTAGCCGCGCGGCCGTCGATGCCATCTCGGGCATCGGCAGCTCGACGATCGTCAGGTCCGTGGGGTACAGGTCGAAGAAGTCGCGGCGGCCGAAGACGACGAGTGACAGGTCGTCTGGGACGTGCAGGCGGTGGGCGTTGAGCGCCCGCAGCGCTCCCAGCGACAACCGGCTCTGCGCCACGATCAACGCCGTCGGACGGTTCGGTCCGGCCAGGAGATCGGCGGTCATCGCCTCGCCGGCGCTGGCGTTCGCGGCGCCGATTCGGACGTGGCCCATGTCGGCGTGCAAGCCGGCTTCCTCCATACCCTGGAGAAAACCCTGCAGCCGGACCAGCGTGGGCCGCGAAAGATCCTGGGTCGAGACCAGCCCGATCCGCGTGTGGCCGGCTCGCGCTAGCTCCGCCACGGCCAGCCGTACGCCGAGCGCGTTGTCCACCAGCACCCGATCCAGCTTGCGCCCAACCGTCGGGGGATCCGACATCAGCAGTACGGCCGGGATGTCGGCCTGGATGACCGCCGGCAGCAGCTCGTGCTGGGCGCGGGTCGTGCGCAAGATCAGGCCGTCGATGCGCAGTCCCTGGAGGCCACGCACGTACGCCGTCGTCAGGGCGTCCTCGTCGCCCGCCGAGTTGCAGACCACCGTCAGGTAGCCGGCCGCCCGCGCGACGGCCTCGACGTGCTTCGCGAGCAGGCCGTACGGCGGCGTCGAGAGGTCCGGCAGGATCATGCCGAGCAGGCCGCTGCGGGTGCGTCGGAGCGCCTGCGCCATGCCGTTCGGGACGTATTCCAGATCGGCGATGGCCTTGAGGACGCGCTCGCGCTTGTCGGCGCTGACCGGGCGGGACTCGTTCAGGACGTATGAGACCGCGCTGACCGAGACGCCGGCCGCCGCCGCGACCTCACGCATGGTGACGTGACGCCGCCGCCCGTCCAGCAGGGCGTCAGTATCTGGTGCCAGGTCGATGTCCGCGCCGCTCGCCACAGCACTCCCGTCAGACACGTCAGGATCACCGGTCAGGCTCGGGGATTGGACATTCGATCTGGCGCAGAGGACCAGGCAGCCCGATCGGGTGCAAACGATTCTCAGCATGGTACCGCACGCACGCGCCGCAATGTCTGGATACGATTTTGAGAGGTCCAAGCCCGCGGTCAGGCGGCGCTGCTAAACCCGTTTTGCGGCCCCAAACGCCTTTGACATGGCTCACGGGCGCTGCTATCGTTTGCACGCCAGGAGGGGCGTCCGGGTGTGCCGGGCCGGGCTCCTGGATGGTCTGGACTACGATCGGTCTGGACGCTCCACGCTCTTGCGAGCCGGCTGCTCGAACGGGGGCCGGCACACGGTCACGACGGGGAGATTCTCGCGATGCAGCACGACGACCGGGGCGTCAGCCCAGGTGTAGGACGACGACTTACCCGCCGCCAGATGGTGCTGATGCTCGGCGCGATGGCCAGCCTGCCGCTGGCGGCGGCCTGTGGACAACAGGCAGCAGCACCTGCCAGCAAGCCGGCTGAGTCCAAGCCAGCCGACAGCACGGCGCCGAAGCCAGCGGCGACCACCGCGCCGGCGGCGCCCGCTGCCCAGGCCCAGCCGACGGCAGCGGCCAAACCGACCGAGGCACCCGCCGCCGCTGCCAAGCCGGCCGAGACCAAACCGGCCGACAAGCCGGCAGCTCAGGCGCCGGCCGCGCCGGCGGCGTCCGGTCCGCTGATCTTCTGGCTGTACAAGACCCGCCTCGATCCGTTCGACAAGTACCGGACGGAGCGAATCCAGCTCTGGGGCAAGCAGGCGAACGTGCCGCTCGAGGTCATCGAGATCGGCACCAGCGACTACGGCAAGAAGATTCCGGCCGCCATCGAGTCCAAGACGATGCCGGACGTGCTGGAGGCCGGCGACGACTGGGCGATCCTGCTCCAGGGCCGCAACCTGATCGCGGACCTGAGCGACCTCTACAAGAAGATCGACGCCGAGCAGAAGTTCGCGCCGGGCGCAGCCGCCGTCTCGACCTTCCCGGACGGCAAGCAGTACCAGATCGCGATCGGCACGTCGGCCAACCTGCTGATCTCGCGGGACGACCTGCTGAAGGATGCCGGCTTGACGCCGCCGCCCCAGACCTGGGCGGATCTACTGGAATACTCGGCGAAGGCGCAGAAGCCGCCACGCTACTTCGGGCTGGCCCAGCCGATCAGCAACACCTCGGACGCGAATCGCTGGGTGGACATGTTCCAGGCGTACGGCCTCCGCTTCGCCGACGACAAGGGCAAGAAGGCGACGTTCGGCAACTTCCAGAAGGAAGCGGTTGAAGTGATCGGGATGGTGGCCGACGCCTACACCAACAAGAAGATCTTCCCGCCCGGCGTCCTGACCTGGGACCAGACCGGCGACAACGACGCCTTCCAGTCCGGCCGCGCGATCTTCGCGTTCAACCCGCTGAGCATACCGGCCTGGATCCGCGACAACAAGCCAGACATGCTGCCGGGCATCGGGACGTACCTCATTCCCGCCGGCCCGAAGATGCGAGTTCAGGGCGTGAGCTCGGTCTCGATGACGGTCAAGCAGGGCAGCGCCTACCAGGAGAAGGCGAAGGACTTGATCTACTTCCTGTACGACAAGGAGTATTTCAAGGACTACTGGCCGAAGTCGCAGTGGGGGCCGACGACCGAAGCCCACTACGACAACCCGGCCTTCGAGCAGAGCTGGCTGAAGGTGCGGGTGGACCTGGCGAAGAACGGCAAGCCGACCGCCTATCCGGATCTCCAGAATCAGCCCTGGGCCGAGATGCAGAACGCCTTCATCGTTCCGAAAATGCTGGCGAGCGTGGTCAGCGACGGCAAGAAGCCGGAGGAGGCGTTCCAGGCGGCGGCTGAAGAGATCGACAAGATCTACAAGAAGTACGAGAACGCCTGACGTGGCGACCTACTCCTCGGGCGTGACGGCGCCCGCGAGCAGCCGGAGTGGTGGCGGCTCCCTGCTGCGGCAGGAGATGCTGCTCGGCTGGCTGTTGCTGGCGCCGGCCCTGCTGGTGATGCTCGGGCTAGTGATCTACCCGTTCGCGACCTCGATCTGGATCGCGTTCACGGACAAGTCGATCGGCCGTGAGGCGAACTGGATCGGCCTGACCAACTTCGCGACGGTCATCGGCAGCCCACGGTTCGGGCTGGCGCTGCGCCACTCGCTGGTGTTCACGGTGGTGGCGCTCTCGCTCAAGTTCGTGCTCGGGATGGCGATGGCGCTGGTGCTCAACCAGTCGTTCCGTGGCCGCAACCTGTTCCGCGCGTACCTGATCGTGCCCTGGATCCTGCCCGGGTTCGTGGCGTACATGACCTGGCGCTGGTTCCTGGACCCGCTCCAGGGCGTGCTCAACTACGCGCTGACCGATCTCGGGATCATTCACTTCCCCCTGGAGCTGCTCGGGAATCCGCAGACTGCCCTCGGGGCGGTCATCGTGGCCGACGTCTGGAAGACGTTCCCGTTCTTCGGGGTGGCGTTCCTGGCCGGGCTCCAGAACATCCCGACCGAGACGTACGAAGCCGCCGCCGTGGATGGCGCCGGCCGCTGGCAGCAGTTCCGCTACGTGACGGTGCCGGGCCTGCGTCACGTCATTCTGGTCGTCCTGATGCTCTCCACGATCTGGACGTTCAACTCGTTCGAGCCGGTCTACCTGCTGACCGGCGGCGGACCAGCTGACGCGACGGTCGTGTACACGGTGCTGGCCTACGAGATGGGCATCGTCAACATGCGGCTCGGGGAGGCGTCGGCGGTGCCGGTGATGATCCTGCCGGTGCTCGGGCTGTTCATCGTGGCCGTCAGCGGGTTGATGAGCCGTGACGAATAGAATGGCCGTCACGTCCGGGGAGGCCCTCACCCCCCAGCCCCCTCTCCCTACCCGCGGGAGAGGGGGGGACCGGCTGTCTGCTCCCCCTCTCCATCGCAATGGGGAGGGGGTTGGGGGGTGGGGCTTCTCCCGCCTCGCGGTCTCCTTGCCGTCCGTCGCCGTGCTGGCGCTGCTCGTGATCTTCGTCTCGTTCCCGCTCTACAGCATGGCGCTGACGGCGTTCAAGACCGACAAAGAGATCTACGACGACTTCACCTACTTCCCGAAGCAGCCGACGCTGGTGCAGTTCCAGCGGGTGATCGTCGGAGAGCGGTTCGGGATCAACATCCGCAACAGCCTGATCGTCGCCACGACCTCCACCGTCATCTCGGTGACGATGAGCGTGCTGGCCGCGTTCGCGGTGGTGCGGCTGCGGTTCCACGGTCGGGTCTGGGTGGCGCGGCTGATCCTGTTCAAGTACCTGCTGCCGACCACCCTGATCTACATCCCGCTCTTTCTGGTGGTGAACGGGCTCGGGCTGGCCAACACGCTCCAGTCCTTGATCTTCACCTACCTGTCGTTCTCGATCCCGTTCGCGACCTGGCTGCTGATGGGCTACTTCCGGGGCATCCCGGCCGACCTCGAAGAGCAGGCGATGATCGACGGCTGCTCGCGGGTCGGGGCGATGGTGCGGGTGCTGCTGCCGATCGCGTCGCCCGGTGTGGCCGCCGCCGCGATTTTCACCTTCACCGGCGCCTGGAATGAGTTCCTGCTGGCGCTGGTGTTCATCAACAAGCCCGACCTCCAGACGGTTCCGGTCAAGCTGGCCGGGATGATCGTTGGAGATCAGTACGTCTGGGGTGCGATCATGGCCGGCGCCATCCTGGCGGCGCTGCCGGTAGTGATCCTCTATTTCCTGGCCCAACGCTTCGTGGTGTCCGGCCTGGCGGCCGGGGCCGTGAAGGGGTAGCCAGCCGACTCAACACTCTGCTGAGAGGTACGACCCGAGTACGACCACTCCTGACCACGCGCCATGGGTGCGCATCGTTCGCGCAATCGTCGTAGCAGCCCTTCGGATCGGACCGGAGGATCGACCCGTCACTGGGGACTGGGGGTATCAGGTGCAGCGACTTTCTCGCCGGCGATTCCTTCTTCTGAGCAGTACGGCCATCAGCGCCGTTGCGCTGACTGCAGCGTGCCAGTCGCAGGCCGTGCCGGTGCCGCCGTCGGCGCCGTCCAAGCCGGCCGACACCGCCGCCAAACCGGCCGACGCGGCGAAGCCCGCCGACAGCGCAGCCGCCAAGCCAGCTGAGGCCGCCAAGCCGGCCGATGCGTCGAAGCCGGCTGCCGCCGCGCCGCCGGCCCAGGCTCCAGCTTCGAGCGGGGCCGCCCCGGGGGAGATCAACCGCAAAGAGACCCTCATCATGAGCGTCTCGGACGATCTCAACCAGTTCGTGGACACGGCCCTCTTCAACCCGTTCCTGATGGGCCAGAAACGGACCGGCTGGCACTTCACCTACGAGCCGCTCTACTACTACAACCCGTGGTTCTCGCCCGAGGTGACCGCGCCGCCCGGCCTCCAGGGCAAGGACGGCGAGACCCCGTTCCTGGCGACCGGCTACCAGTACAACGCGGACAACACCGAGCTGACTATCAAGATCCGCCAGGGCGTGACCTGGAGCGACGGCCAGCCGTTCACGGCCAAAGACGTCGTCTTCACGCTCGGGATGATGAAGGACAACGCCCCGAAGCTGGTCTTCTCCTCCGACATGAAGCAGTGGATTAAGGAGCTGGCCGCCCCGGACGACCTGACTGTCAAGATCACCTTCAACCGGCCGGCGCCGCGCTTCATGTTCCAGTACCTCCAGTGGCACCAGGACGCCGGCTTCCCGATCGTGCCGGAGCACATCTGGAAGGGGCAGGACCCGACCACCTTCACCAACCTCGACCTGGCGAAAGGGCCGCCGGTCGTGACCGGGCCGTGGAAGCTGGTCTCGATGCGCCCGGAGCAGAAGATCTACGAGCGGCGCGACGACTGGTGGGGCGCGAAGACCGGGTTCCACGCTCTGCCGGCCATCAAGAAGGTCGTCGTGCTGCCGCACTACGAAGACCCGAAGCTGACCCAGCTCCTGGCGACCGACCAGGTGACCACCACCCACAACATCCAGCAGCCGACCGACGCCCAGGTGGCCCTCGCTGGCAATGCCAACCTGATTGTCCGGACGCCGGACAAGTCGAAGCCGTGGGGCTGGCTGGACTGGTTCCCGAACTGCCTCAGTTTCAACTGCCTGAAGGCGCCGTTCGACGATCCCGAGGTCCGCTGGGCCGTCAACTACGCCATCGACCGCAAGGCGATCGTGGACATCGGGTTCAAGGGCGACACCGAGGCGACCCTGCTCCCCTTCCCGAACTACACCCCGATGCTGCCGTACTTCGACGCCGTCAAGCCGCTGCTCGAAAAGTACCCGGTCGGCACCCACGACCCGGCCAAGTCCGAGCAGATCATGACGTCCAAGGGGTACAAGCGCGACTCCGAGAAGCTGTGGGTCAAGGACGGCCATCGGATCTCGATGATCATCATCCTGCCGCCGGGATTCTTCCAGAACTACGCGCCGCTGGTGGTGACTCAGCTGCGCGACGCCGGCTTCGACGCTTCGTTCAAGTCGCCGGCCGACGCCGCGACGCTCCAGCAGACCGGCGACCTCGACGCGTTCATCAACGGCCATACCGGCACCGTCAACGACCCGTACGAGACGATGAACCATTACAACGGCCGCTACGTGGTGCCAACCGGGCAGGCCGCCGAGCGTCCCTACCGCTGGAAGAACGACGAGTATTCGGCCATCGTGGACAAGATGGGCACGATGCACCCGAGCCAGGCCGGCTTCATGGACCTGTACAAGCAGGGAATGGAGATCTGGCTCAAGAACCTGCCGGATATCCCGCTGATCCAGTCGATCTTCATCGTACCGGTCAGCACCACCGACTGGGTGGGCTGGCCTGATGCCAAGACGCCGTACGTCGCGCCGGCGATGTGGCACCGCGGAGCGGCCGGCCAGGTGCTGATCACCCTGAAGGCCAGAGGGTAGGTGTGAGAATCGACTATCTCGGGCGGCGCGTCCTGCAGTTCGTCATCGTGCTGTGGGGCGCCGCGACCCTCAACTTCATCCTGCCGCGGCTGGCGCCGGGCAACCCGGTCCGCGAGCGCCTGCTGAACGCGATGGCGACCGGCGGCATCCAGCAGGCCGGCATCGAGGAGATGGTGCGGGCGTACAACGAGCAGTTCGGGCTGGACAAGCCGCTGCCGATCCAGTACCTGCTCTACCTGCAGCACGCCTTCATGCTCGACTTCGGCTACTCGATCGCCAGCTACCCGGCCCGCGTGCTCAACATGATCCTGGCCGCGCTGCCGTGGACGATCAGCCTGCTGTTGTGCTCGACGCTGCTCTCGTTCGTGCTGGGCACGCTGCTCGGGGCGTTGATGGCGTGGCCGTACTCGCCGAAGTTCGTGCGCCACCTCGTCATCCCGATGATGGGCCTGTCCGCGATCCCGTTCTACTTGCTCGGGCTGGTGCTGGTGTACCTGTTCGGCATCCTGACCCACGTCTTTCCGATCTCGGGCGGGTACACGATCGGCACCATCCCGTCGCCAACCTGGGGCTTCTTCGTGGACGCGGTGTACCACTCGGTGCTGCCCGCGATGTCGATCGTGCTGTCGGCCATCGGGTTCTGGGCGATCGGCATGCGTGGGATGATGGTGACCACCGAGGGCGAGGACTACGTCGTCTACGCCGAGGCGAAGGGCATCCCGCGCCGGAGCATCTTCCTGCACTACGCCTTGAGAAACGCGATTCTGCCCCAGGTCACCTCGCTGGCGCTCTCGCTCGGCACCATCGTGTCGGGTGCGGTGGTGGTGGAGATCGTGTTCGGGTTCCCGGGCGTCGGCTCGCTTCTTTTTCAGGCGATCTCGGCGCTCGACTACTTCGTGATCTATGGCGTGGTGTTCATGACGGTGCTTGCCATCGCCATCGCCACCATCATCCTCGACCTGACCTATCCGCTGATCGACCCGCGTATCTCATATCGGAGGTCGTGAGATGGCCGACGCGTATGAGGCCACCCACGAAATCGCGCTGCCGCCGGTGCAGCCTGTCGCTCTCAAGGCTGGCCGCACCGCCGAGATCATGGACTACTGCCGCCGCAATCCGGAGTTGGTGGTCGGCACCATCATCGTGGCGGCGCTGATCCTGGTCGGGTTCATCGGGCCGTTCTTCGTGAGCGTCCGCGACGCCCAGGCCGCTCGAGCGGTGCCGCAGCTGGAGCCGTCCGCTCGCTACCCGCTCGGCACCGACTCGCAGGGGCGTGACCTGCTGGCCGTGATGGTGGCCGGCTTGCCGCTCACGCTGAAGGTCGGGTTCCTGGCCGGCATCGTCGGGCTGAGCATCGGGACGGTGCTCGGGCTGACGGCCGGCTACATGGGCGGCGCGGTGGACACCGCGATCTCGATGCTGGTTGACATCGTGCTGACGGTGCCTGGCCTGCTGATCCTGATTACCATCGCCGCCTCGATCAAGAGTTTCATCAGCGTCGAGGTGCTGGCGCTGGTGGTGGCGTCGCTGGCCTGGCCGCGTCCGACGCGCACCATACGCGCCCAGGTGCTGAC
>JAXLXF010000004.1:0-348867 GCA_046328125.1 Chloroflexota bacterium | reverse complement strand
GGCGGTAGGCAGCAAATCGTAGCGGCCTGCCACCCGCTCGTCCGGTACAATCTCGGAGACGGCCCGTTTGGCGTCCTGTGGCCCGAGACGGGCTGTCACGGTTGTTTCCCCCAGAGGTGATCCCATGGCACGACCGCTCCAGCTCTTCGGCGGCCAGCCGTTCCGAGGAGCGCTCGCCCGAGGTGTGCTCGTTGGTGGGGCTGTGGCGGTCGGCTGGGCGATTGCCCGTCGGTACGCCGACGACGACGACACTCGACTAATCGACTGGGACCGCGCCGCCAAGATCGCGTCGCGCGTCAGCGGCGCCGGCGGCGACATTCCGTTCGCGGATCGCGCGCGGCTCCAGCGTGAGTACGAGACGATGGTCCGCGAGATCGAAGGGCCGATCTCGGACTACACTGGCACGGTCCTGCCGCTTGGCGAGATTGAGGTCCGGGTGCTCGATCGCTCCGAGTGGATCCAGGCGAACATCACCAGCTTCGAGCAGATGTTCCGGCCGCTCGAAGAGGTGTACGCCGAGTCGGTCCAGCGAGGGGGCGTCTCGTTCCCCGGCATGACCCAGCTCAGCCGGGTAATGCTTTCGGGCCAGGTCGGGCTGCTGCTCGGGTTCCTGGCCAGGAAGGTGCTCGGCCAGTACGACATCAGCCTGCTCGGCCATGAGCCGCTCCAGGCCGGCAAGCTGTACTTCGTAGAGCCGAACATTCGGATGCTGGAAGGCTCCTTGCGGGTGCCAGCCGGCGATCTCCGGAAGTGGATCGCCCTGCACGAGGCGACCCACGCCCACGAGTTCGAGGTCAACCCCTGGGTGCGCGGCTACCTGAACGGCCAGCTCGAATCATATCTCAGAAGCATGGCCGAGGAGCTGACGAGCCCGGCCGGCAGCATGATCGGCGGGCTGGCCTCGCGGCTGGTGGTGAACCTGCGCAACGGCCACAACCTGATCGAGGCGATGATGTCGCCGCACCAGCGCCAGATGCTCTCGCGGCTGCAGGGGCTGATGTCGCTGGCGGAGGGGTACTCCAACCATGTCATGAACCGGGTCGGCGCGCGGCTGCTGCCGTCCTACGAGGAGATCCACGAGCGCGTCGAGCATCGGCAGGCGAACCGGAGCCAGATCGAAGAGCTGTTCCTGCGCCTGACCGGCCTGAAGATGAAGATGGAGCAGTACGCGCTCGGCGAGACGTTCGCCGGGCGCGTGGCTGACGCGCGCGACGTGGCGTTCCTCAATCTGGCGTGGCAGGCGCCGGAGTGGCTGCCGACCGAGGCTGAGATCCGCGACCCTGATGCCTGGATGACGCGGATGGACGCCGAAGCGGGGGCCGGCGGCCGAGGAGCCGCCAGTCAGGCCAGCTGAGGGGGCGAGCGAGGATGGGGTTGATGCGTTTCACCGTCGTCGATGCACAGTCGACGGTCAGCTTCATCGGCCCCGACCGAGCCTTACACGCGCTGGTGGCCGCGTGCGCGTCTGGCGCGGACACGCTCGCCGACCTGTTGGAGCGCGCGGCGCCGCTGGTCCGTGAGGTCCGCGACCGCGTGCTGAGCGGGCTGGCCGTCTTCGACGAGCACAACAGCCGCGAGAACGTGCGCTGGATTCACGCGGCGTTCGACTCGTGCCGGCCCGAAGAGGTGCCAGTCTTCCGCGTGCTGGACGACCGCACCCGCGAGGTGAGCCTGAGCCCGGTCTGGGCTGGCGCGGTGGTGTTCAATCTGAAGTCGAAGCGGATCGTGCAGATCCAGAACACCTACTCAGACATCAAGCGGAAAGGCCGGCTGCGCGTCCTGGAGGGGGCAACCCCCGGCAACCGGATCCAGCGCTACGAGCTGGGGCCGGAGTGGACGGTGGTGCCCGAACGGTGAGCGTCGCGGCGCCGGCCGGCCCGGCGACGGCGACCGGTAGAGCAGATGGCCCGCGTATCCGGCTGAGTCGGGCGCGCGCCGCCGCGCTCGAAAACGCCGTGCTGCTCGGGCTGGTGCTCGGGATCGCGGCGGCGGCTCGCTGGCCGAGCCTCTGGCTGATCCCGACCTTCACCGACGAGACCATCGAGGTGAAGCTCGCGTACGACATCGCGGCCGGGCGGGCGGCCCCGCTGACGAACGTGGACCCGTACATCGGGGCGCTCTGGAACTGGGTGCTGGCGCTCGGGTTCTGGACGGTGGGTGTCAATCCGTGGCTGCCGCGCCTGCTGGTGTTCGTGTGTGGCGTGGCGACGGTCGCGGCGGCCTGGTGGCTGGGCCGGGTGGTGGCCGGTCGGATCGGCGGGCTGGTGGCGGCGCTGTTCATGGCCGGCTGCTCGACGCACGTGCTGGTGAACAGCCACGTCGCCTGGTCCCACGCCACGACGCCGCTCTGGACGACACTGGGGTTTGCGTGCTTGCTGAAGGCGCTGGGGGGAGCCCCACTCTCCTCGGTGGGCGCGATGCGGTCGGTGGGCGCGATGCGGTCGGTGGGCGCGATGCGGTCGGTGGGCGCGATGCGGTCGGTGGGCGCGATGCGGTCGGTGGGCGCGATGAATCGCGCCCCTACCAGGACGAACCTAGTACGGGCGCAATTCATTGCGCCCCCATCCGGGCGCTGGCTCGTCGGGGCCGGGTTCTTCCTGGGGCTCGGCATTCAGACGCACGTCACGGCGGTGCTCCTGCTGCCGGGGGTCGCGCTGGCGATCCTGCTGCAACGGCCGGGTCTGATCCGAACGCGCTGGGCCGTCTTCGGTATCCTGGCGTTCTGCATCGCGACGGCGAACCTGATCGCGTTCAACGTGATGACGGCCGGCGGCTCGCTACGAGGCGGGCAGGCCGTCCTCTCGGACTACACCGGTCAGGAAGACGGGGTTGACGCGGGCACCTATGGCGAGAATCTCGGGCGGCTGACGCTCGGGACGGCCTGGGTGCTGAGCGGCGCCGTCGAGAAGCGGCGGTTCGTGGGCGAGACGCTGCTTCAGCCACTGTCGCTCGGGTACCTGGCGCTGGCGGTGGGGAGCGTGCTCTGGGCGGCCCGGCGCGGGCGCTGGCTGCCGCTGCTGGTGACGGTGCCGTACCTGCTGGTGCTGCCCGTCCTTCAGGGCAAGTACGAGCCGGTCTTGAACGGGCGGTACGTGATGCCGGTGCTGCCGCTGGTGTTCGCGTCGGTGGGGCTGGTGGTGGAGGACGGGCTGGCGTTGCTGCGTTCGCGCTGGCCGCGCCACTTCGCGCTGGCTGGCGGGGTGCTGCTCGGGCTGACCGCGCTGGTGGCGCTGTATCCGCTGGCGCCGCTGACGGCGTACGAGCGCTCGGCGCGAACCAACCACGCGATCCTGGCGGCGCACGAAGCAGTGCTTGCCGCTCGCGAGCCGGACGAGGTGGTGCTGGTGGACTACGGGTTGGACGGGGTGTTCTTCATGGCCGCCGGCAGCGCGTTCAAGAGCATGGAGCTGCTGCTGGGCGGGACCGGCGTGCCGTACACCGTGATCGACGCGCGGCAGAGCTCGCTGGAGAACGCGCTCAGCGGCCAGAGCTCGCGGCTGGCGGTGCTGAGCAGCGAGAAAGTGCGGGTGCTCGCGCGCAGCTTCACGCTCACGCCGCTGATGGGCGGCGAGCGCGACGGTCCTGGATTCGGGGTGTACCGGGTCAGCGCGCGACCGTGATTCGTCGCCGATCCTGGTGCAAGTGGCGGAGCAGCGTCAAATCCGATCGGCGCGCTGGCTGACGAGTCAGTAGCCGCTGCCGTCGGGCGTCTGAGGCATCCCGTCCTCCTTCCCGTGGCGTCGGCGGACGGCGGGCCGCGCAGGCGACGTCTTGCGGCCGGCCTGGACTCGTTCGGCGTCGGCGCCGTGCTCGGAGCGACAGGCCAGACCACGACCGAAATGTCGGGAAACCGGCCGCTCGTGGGCCACGGTACGCCAGGAGCTCCCGACTGTCTACGACTGCGCGGTGAACGCAACACTTTTGACCGGTCCTGGCCGTGCCGACCCTCCTCGTGACGGCGGGGTCCAGGCCAGAATCCGAGATGCATCGGGGGCGAGGGTGGGCGAAGGGAGGCTATACTTCGGCCATGCCGAGCCGCGAAGCCTCAGACCAGGACACCCGTCGCGTGAACAGGCGGGCCGCGCTCGGCATCTGGACGAGCGGGCTGGTTGGGTTGACCTCAGCCTGCAACGACCGAGGCTTCAGCGAGATCAACGGCCCGGACGGCAAGATCCTTCAACTGGAGAAGGACGACTTGCTGGTGCTGGTGAGCGATTTCGCGCAGCAGTACCATCCCGGCGACCGACTCTCCCTCAAGGTGCTGGTCAACAACCAGAGCTCGCGGTACGCGACGGCCCGGATCCGGACGCGGCTGCTCGGGAAGGGCCAGCAGGCGGTGGTCGAGGCCGAGGCGATCTCGGTGAACGTCAAGCCGCTGGACGCCACGCCGGTGACGCGCGAGCTCCAGCTCCCGAGCGACCTGCCGGCCGGCGACTACACGTTGCAGATCGAGCTGCCGGCCTGGAGCTTCGAGGGCCGGCAGGCCGGCGGCGGCAGCCTGACGGCCGGCGTCAAAGTCGGCGCCTGACGCTGGGCGAAGCCCACCGCGCCGGAGGGCGATCTGGCTGCCAGCTCGCGTGACGCGACCCCACCGCGCCTGACCGACCCGTTCGGGGCTGCGCCGCTGCCGCCGACCGTGGCGCAGCTCCGCAAGGCACGAGTCCGGGCGGTGGCGCTGGCGGCGGTGCCATTTGTGCTGTTCCTGGTGGCGCTCGCGCCGCGCGTGTGGCAGCCCGATCTGGTGCCGTTCGGCGACGGCCAGGCTGCATACGTCCTGAACGCGCGTAGCCGTCTGCCGGTTTCCTGGGCCGCGCCCTACGGCGACCTGTCTCTGCCGACGCTCGCGCTCTTCGAGCCGTGGCTGCGAGTGTTGCCGACGCCAATCGTGGCCTGGGTGGTGCTGCGCGGCCTGCTGGACGCGCTCGGGGCGGCGCTGCTCTACCTCGCGGCGCGGCCGGTGGTGGGCGTGGCCGGTGGCATCGTGGCAGCGCTGCTCTACGCTGTCAGCCCGACCGCCTGGGCCGCTGCTCGCGACCCGGCCGGGCCGCTCGGCGCGCTGGTGGCAGCGGCGGCACTGCTCGGAGCGGTGCGCCTGCTGGAGCGCCCGACGTTACTGCGTGGGGCGGCGTTCGGGGTGCTGCTCGGGCTGCTGGCGCGGAGCGTGCCGGCCGGGCTGGTGGTGGTGCCGCTCGGCGCGGCGACGCTGGCTGCTGCGCGAGCCTCGTGGCGGACCGGGGGCGTGACGGCGCTCGGGCTGGTGCTCGCGGCCGGCCCGGCCCTGTTCGCCCAACTGCAAGTGCTGCGATACGGTCGTCTGTCGATGCTGGAGCCGTTGTGGATCGCCGGGCATGCGACACAGTTCACAGCCTACCCGTTGTTCATGCTCTTCGATCCGCTCGTAAACCCGTTCAACACGCGCCTGTACGAGCTTGGCATCTCGATTCCCTCTGCGGCGCACCTGGTCGTCAACTGGATTGTCACTATCGTCCAGCGCGTGCTGGACCCGACGTTGCCCCTCGTTGTGGCCAGCGTCGTGGTGGCGATCATGCAGGCGCGGCGCGGGCGGCGCGGCACGCTCCTGGCGGCGATCTGGGGATCGATATGGCTGCTGAGCATGACCTGGGTGCAATTGGGCGCGACGGCGTACAGCCGTTTGACGACGGGTGAGCCTCAGGTGTTCAACTGGCACATCCCACTGGTCGTGCTGCCGCCGCAGGCCCTGCTGCTAGCCATCGCGATGACCGCGCGGCAGCCCGTCGTGCGCTGGTACGGACGTGTGGGGATGGCGTACCTCCTCGTGGCGGCAGCTGTGACGATGGCAATGACTGCGCGTCTGGATCTGAAGCAGGATCGGACGCCGAATGTGTTCGCTCATCGCGACCTGGACGGCGTTATCGTCGATGGACCGGTTAGCCCGTTCTACAGCACGCTGGCTCTCGTCCCAAGCCTCCGGGACGTCACGGCACTTGCCGATGCTATTGAGGAAGCGACCGGACGCGCCGCCGCAGACAATGTGATCGTGCTAGACGCGCTGACGGGACAGCGCTGGCCACGCCATCTAGAGGCCGTCGTGGGTGACGGCATCACCATACGGACACCGTTGTACGCTGCCATGCTGCCCCTCGAACGGGATCTCGTTTTCGTCAGCACAGCGGGCGACGGGCTGACTGCCTTGCCTTTGCCTGCCGAGTTTCAGCGGCCATCGTCCGCGGTGGCCGTCTTCACATCGACCGGAACCGACACCGGCGCTCGGCTGCTGACTCTACGCCCGCGCACCCTGGAGGACTGGCTGGCTCGAGTCCAGACTTTCCCGGACGGTCGCTTTGTGAATGGCGCGACGCTTCTGGGTGCACGCCGCGATGCATGGACCGCTAGTCGGGTCGATTTTTCGCTCTACTGGCAGGTGACTGCCATGCCCGAGTCGGCGTCTGCCCCAGAAACGCTGCCGTTTGGCCCGTCTGTCCGCGTCGCGCTCACGAGCGCTCAAGCACCGGTGCCGAACGTTCCTCCACGGCCGTCGAGCGTGCGAGAAACACTCTCAACACAAAGCCCATTGCCAGTGCCGAGCTTGCTCCGGTCTGGCGAGATCATAGTTCAATCGTTCAGCTTCCGGATCGCGGCCCAGGCGGAAGGGGCCGGGCCGTTGAGTGTCATGGTGCTTGACCGGCAAGGGCTGCCGATCCCAACGGTGGCCGGACCAGCCGAGTTGACCGTGCCTCTTGGGGTGCCACAGCCCTGACGCGAAGCCAGCATGCGACTCGTGCGTTCTGTATAGCGAGCGGGGAGGGGCGATGCCGCTGGAGATCGACCTCACAGGGCGGGTGGCCGTGGTGACCGGGGCCGGCAAGGGGATCGGGCGGGCGATCTGCCTGGAGCTGGCGCGGGCCGGCGCCGACGTCTTCGGCGTCAGTCGGACCGAGGCGGATCTCGAAACGCTCGGCCGGGAGGTGCGCGCCCTCGGCGTCAGATATGGCGCGTGCGTGGCCGACCTCGTCTCGGCGGCGGCGGCCGAGGACGTGGCGGCAGAGGCCGAGGCGTTCGGCCCGGTCGACGTGCTGGTCAACAACGCCGGCGTGGCGCGGACCGGACCGGCCGAGCACGTCACCGAGGCAGACTGGGATTACGTGCTGGACACGAACCTCAAAGGCGCCTTCTTCGTGGCGCAGGCGGTCGGGCGCGGGATGCTGGAGCGCGGCGGCGGGCGGATCGTCAACGTCTCGTCGCAGGCCGGCATCGTCGGGCTGCGCGACCACGCCGTCTACTGCGCGAGCAAGGCCGGGCTGGGGCTGCTGACGAAGGTGCTGGCGATCGAGTGGGGGCCGCGCGGCGTGACGGTCAACGCGGTCGCGCCGACGGTGATCCTGACGCCGATGGGCGAGCAGGTCTGGGGCGACCCCAAAGTCGGCGCCCCGATGCTCGCGAAAATCCCGATCGGGAGGTTCGGGCAGCCGGAGGAGGTGGCGAGCGTCGTGGCGTTCCTGGCGAGCGACCTCGCGGCGATGATCAATGGCGAGATTGTCACGATCGACGGAGGCTATACTGCCCAGTGAGCGCGGAGTGGGCAGTGTGGACACCACCACGACCACCAAGGAGCAGCATTAATGAGCACTGCACGCACGTTGACCCGATTTGGCGCGACCCTGGCGCTGGCCCTGTCGCTGGCCGCCGCGTCTGTCCCCGCGTTTGCCGCCGACGAGGAAGACGATGGTGACGGCCACGACCCGGGCATTGCCCCGTTCGTGATCCAGACCGTAAACGGCGGGATTCAGACAGCGGCCGGCGCGACCGAGGGCGGTCTGAACACGGCCGGCGATGCGTCCGGCCAGGGTGGCCTGAACATCGGCGCGGGCGGCGTCCAGATCGGCGCTGGCGCGGTTGGGACCGGCCTCGGCATCCCGGGCAAGATCCTCGGGCGGTAAACGCGGACCAGTGAGATTGAAGAGTGGAGAGTGAGAGTAGCCAAAGACTCTCACTCTCCACTCTCGGCTCTGAGCTCTTGAAGCGCTAGACGCGGGCGGGCTCCGCTGTCGCAGGCGGCCCGTCCACCCTGGATCCGAGCCAGCGCCCAAGAACCACTCGGAGATTCTCAAACGTGACCGGCTTGGCGAGGTAGTCGTCCATGCCGGCCGCCAGGCAACGCTCGCGGTCGCCGCGCATCGCCGAGGCAGTCATCGCGACGATCGGCGTGCGCTTGCCGCTCCGCTCGCGCGACCGAATGATCTCGGTCGCCTCGAAGCCGTCGAGCTCCGGCATCTGACAGTCCATCAGGATAGCGTCGTACGGCTGGCGGTCGTAGCTCTGAACCGCCTCGTGACCGTTCGACGCGACGTCCGCGCTCATCCCGAGCCGTTGCAGCATGCGGACCGCCACCCGCTGGTTGACCGGGTTGTCCTCCGCGACGAGCACTCGCGGACGCGGGCCGCCCGTTGGATCGCCGAGCAGGACGTTTGCAGCCGGTACCGGGCACAAGGTTGGAGCGGACAGCACGAGATCGACCGGGCGCCGGCTGAGAGCCGTGCTCAGCGCGTCGAGCACTGGCTCGAGCTGCAGGGTGAACCAGAAGGTGCTACCCCGGCCCGGCTCGCTCTCGACGCCGATCTCGCCGCCCATCAGCTCGACGAGACGCCGTGAGATCGCCAGCCCGAGGCCAGTCCCCCCGTAACGGCGGGTGGTGGAGCCGTCGGCCTGCGAGAACGGCTGGAACAGGCGCGCCCGGTCGTCGGCAGCGATCCCGATGCCGGTGTCGCGGACGGAGAAGACCAGGGGCGAGGGCGAGGGTGAGGGGCGAGAAGGATTCCTCGTCCCTCACCCTCGCCCTCGCCACTCGCCACTCGTAGCTCGATCTCGCCGTGCTCGGTGAACTTGATCGCGTTGCCGATCAGGTTCGTCAAGACCTGGCGCAGGCGGCCGGGGTCGGCGCGCACGATGGCCGGGACGTCTGGCTCCAGTACGGTCACCAGCTCCAGTCCCTTACTGTGGGCGGACGCCGCCAGCAAGTCCGCGACATCTTCTGTCAGCTGGCGCATGTTGCAGTCCAGGACTTCGAGCTCCAGGTGGTTCGCCTCGATCTTCGAGAAGTCCAGGATGTCGTTCACGATGCCGAGCAGCGACTCGGCGCTGGAGCGGATCGTCTCGGCGAAGTCGCGCTGGTCTGGGTTGAGATCCGTGTCGAGGAGCAGCCCGGTCATGCCGATCACGCCGTTCATCGGGGTCCGAATCTCGTGGCTCATGTTGGCGACGAACTCGGACTTGAGGCGAGACGACTCGACGGCCTGGTCGTAGAGCCGCGCGTTGTGGATGGCGCTGGCAGCCTGCGCGCCGAGCGATTCGAGCAGCTCGATGTCGTCAGCGCTGGGCTCGTGGATCGTGCGGTACACCACGTCCAACGTGCCGAGCGTCTCGCTTCCGACGATCAGCGGAACGATGAACTGGGAGCGATAGCCTTGCGCGATGACCCACGCCCGGTAGCGGGTGTTCGGGTCGGTCTGGAGGTCGCGCGTGAAGTGGCGGCGGCGACTGGCGACCGCGCGGCCGTGGATGGTGTCGTGCAGGCCGACCCGCGCCACGGCGGCGATCTCCGACTTCCCCGAGCCGTCGTCGGTCAGCACGGAGGACCTCAGGGTCAACGCATCGCCGGTTTCGTCCACCAGGAACAGCCGCGCCAGGTCCGCGTTCAGCAGGTCGGCGGCGGCCTGGGTCACGAACTGCTGGATCCGGTCGACGTCCAGGCTCTCGGTGACCAGGCGGCTCAGCTCGGCCAGCCGGGTGTTGCGCCGGGCGCGCGTCGTCGCCTGCTCGAAGAGGCGCGCTTTTTCGATGGCGACGGCGATGTGTGGGGTGAGCTCTTCCAGGTAGGCGACATGCTCGGGCGTGAACGCGCGTGCACGGTCGCTGACGACGTTCAGCACGCCGAGACAGTCGAGCTCGCGCACGATCGGGACACAGACAGAGGAGAGGAAGCCGTCGCGGACGCGGGCAGCATGCAGGGCGATCGGGCTCTGTCGGTAATCGTCCACGACGGCGGTCTGACGGGTCGTCATGACGTGCAGGGCGAGCGTGCCGTGGGCCGGTACCGTCGAGGACGGACGCGTCGGCGGGGCGTCTGGTGCGCTGATGGCGTGGTAGGTCATCGTGCCGGTGGGTGAGTCGTAGAAGCCGAAGCTCGCGAGCACGCACGGCACGATGCGCTGGATCTCGCGAGTCAGCGCTCGGAGCAGGTCTGGCAGGTCCAGCGTGGAGCTGATGATTCGGGCCATGTCCGCGACGACGCGCGCGCGATGCGCCTGGGCGCGCGTTTCCTCCTGGAGCCGCGCATTCTCCAGGGCGATGCCCGCGAGCGAGGCGAGCGCGGCCAGCAGCTCCAGGTGGCCGTCCGTGAACAGGCTCGGGGCGCGACCGTACCCCACCAGCGCCCCACTCACCCGACCGTTGACGACCAGCGGTGCAGCCATCACCGAGCGATGGGTGGAGCGAGCGAGATGGTGCCGGGTCGCCTCCGAGAAGAGAAGCGCAGGGTCTTCAACAATGTTCGCGCTGCGGAGCGGTCGTTTGAGCGCGACGGCCCGCCCGGCGAGGCCCTCGCCGGGTCCAAGTGGGGGCAGGGCGAGCATCCTCTCGGTGTCGAGGCCGGCCGCGTGTGTCAGGCAGACCGAGCCGTCGTCCCCGACGGGCTGGAGCAGGCCGGCTGTCTCAGCGCCAGCGTGCCGGACGGCGGCGTCCAGGAGGATGGCGATGGTGGATTCCAGGCCGTCGGCGGCCAGGATGGCCTGCCCGACCTCGAGGATCAGGCCGGCCGAGATCGACTGTTGCACGGCTTCTCCCCGTCACCGCTCGCCGCGAACACCGCGTCCTGGTTCTCCACAACCTCGTGCCGATATCTTCACGCGCTTCGATCTACAAACGTGTGGCAGGCCATGAACGGGATGCGTCAGCCGCCAGCCGCGCCGCGCATCCCGACGGGCAACGGGCCGACACGGCGCACCAGCCAGAGCACGGCCACGGCCAGTGCGGTCATCCAGAGCTTCCCGACGATCTGGCCGGCCAGAAACTCCAGGCTTCCGAAGGCCAACGTCAGGAAAAGTGCACTGTCCGCGATCAGCCCGACCGTGTTGGAGGCGGCAACGGCGGCCAGCCAGTTGCGCTCGCGGAGCGGCGTGTACACCGCGAAGTCAGCCAGCTCCGACAGCAGGAACGCGACGCCCGAGGCCAGCGCAAACTGGGGCGAGATCGCGGCCGAGACCAGCGCCCCAACCACGATGGCGACGACGGTCCAGCGCCGACCCAGCTGCTCCTGGACGAGATCGCGCAGGGTGAACGCGAGCCCTGCGAAGTAGACGCCGGCGGGAGCAGCCAGTCCAAACCCGACCGGCACGATCCCGAACGTCTGGATCGCCCAGTTCGCCAGCACGATGACCAGAATGTACCCCACGACGAGGGCGTACCCGACGACAGGAGACACCATATGCACACTCCGGACTGTTGACACCGTGACGGCGGATCGACGCGCGCCATCGTACCGTACCGCGAGCGTCGCGGACGGCACAGACCCGATTCGGTGTAGTGATTCGGTGTAGTATCGGCTACTCGTAGAGGATGCCGGGGACGTCGGCGAAGCGACGGCGCATGACGGCCAGCGCCTCGGGGTTGTCGTCCACCAGCAGGAAGCGCCGTCCCAGCTCCAGGCAGGCCGCGCCGGTCGTGCCGCTGCCGGCGAAGAAGTCCGCCACCAGGCCGCCGGGCGGCGACGATGCCTGGACGATCCGCCGCACGATCCCGAGCGGCTTCTGGGTCGGGTAGCCGGTCCGCTCCTTGCCAGCGGTGGGGACGATGGTGTGCCACCATGTGTCAGTCGGGAGCTTGCCGCGCGCGGCCTTCTCCTCGCCGACCAGCGAGGGGGCCATGTACGGAATGCGCTCCACGGCCTCGGCGTCGAAGTAGTAACGGGTGGGGTCTTTGACGTAGACCAGGATCGTGTCGTGCTTGGCGGGCCAGCGACGGTTGGTCCGGCCGCCGTAGTCGTAGGCCCAGATGATCTCGTTCAAGAAGCACTCCCGCCCGAAGATCAGGTCCAGCACGAGCTTGCAGTAGTGGGCCTCGCGATAGTCGATGTGGAAGTAGAGGGTGCCGTGCGGCTGGAGGACGCGCCGGCACTCGATCAGCCGTTCCTCGACGAAGGCCAGGTAGTCGTCGTGGACGTCCACGTAGCGGTTCTGGCCGAGCCGCACCGTGCGGTATCGCCGGCCCTTGAACCCGATGCGGTCGCCGTCGGCGTCGCGGGTGGTCTCGAGGCGCTCCATGACCCGCGTCTGGCCGGTGTTGAACGGCGGATCGACGTAGATCAGGTCGATGGAGTCGTCTGGCAGGGAGCGGAGGACGGCCAGGTTGTCTGAGAGGACGACCCGTCCGGTGGGGCTGTCGTCGGCCACAGTCAGCGAGCCGGGACTGGCTCGGCCTGCTTCTGCCCGTCGGTCAGCGCGGCCAGGATCGCGTCGCCGACCTCGCGGGTGGTGCAACTGCCGCCCAGGTCGGGGGTGAGCAGCCCTGCCGCCGTCACCGACTCGACGGCCGCCATGATCGCCGCCGACTCGCCGGGCAGGCCGAGATGATCCAGCATCAGCGCGGCGCTCCAGATGGCGGCGATCGGGTTGGCGATCCCCTTGCCCGCGATGTCCGGGGCGGAGCCGTGGACCGGCTCGAACATGCTCGGGAAGCGGCGCTCAGGGTTCAGATTGGCGCTGGCGGCGATCCCAAGGCTGCCGGCCAGCGCGCTGCCCAGATCCGAGAGGATGTCGGCGAACAGGTTGGAGGCGACCACGACTTCGAGGGTGTCCGGCCGCAGCACGAAGCGCGCCGCCATCGCGTCCACTAGCCATTGCTCGGTCTCGACGCCCGGGAACTCCTGGCTGACGCGGCGGAACACCTCGTCCCAGAGCACCATGCCGTACTGCTGGGCGTTCGACTTGGTGACGCTGGTGACCTTCTTGCGCTTGCGAGTCAGGGCCAGGTTGAAGGCGTAGCGGATCACCCGCTCGCAGCCCTCCTCGGTGAACAGGCCGGCCTGAATCGCGATCTCCTTGCCGCGCCCGCGCCCGGAGAGGTTGCGCCCGCCGATGCCGGCGTACTCGCCTTCGCTGTTCTCCCGCACGACGACCCAGTCGATGTTCTCGCGCGTGGCGTTGCGCAGGGGGCTCTCGACGCCAGGCAGCAGGGTGACCGGGCGGATGTTGACGTACTGGTCGAAGCCCTGGCAGATGGCGAGTCGGAGACCCCAGAGGGAGATGTGGTCCGGGACGCCCGGCCAGCCGACGGCGCCGAAGTAGATCGCGTCGAACTGCTTCAGCGTCTCCAGGGCGGCCTCGTCGATCATCCGGCCGGTCTCCTGGTAGTACTGGCAGCCCCAGGGGAACTGCTCGTACGCAAACGAGAACCGCCCGTCGCTCAGGGCGGCGAGGCGGTCGAGCACGCGGATGCCCTCCGGCACGACCTCCTGGCCGATGCCGTCACCCGGAATGACGGCGATCTTGAGCTCCTGGCCGGTAGGCTGCGACATCGTGCTGGCTCCATATGATCGGTCTGGGAAGTATTGGCGGGTGGGAGTGTACAGGCAGGTGGCCGTGGACTGAAGTCCACGTCTACCATCGTTGCGTGGCTACGCCACGCCGGGGCCACGTCGTCCGTCGCGGAGCGACGGTGTGAATGTAGACGTGGGTTTCAACCGACGGCGCGGTGCGGGGTGGACCGGTCATGACATCCGAGAACCCGTTGACTGGCGTCACGGCGCTGATGTTCGACTTCTACGGCACGGTCGTGGACATGCAGTCCGGCCTGACCGAGGCGATTCGCCCGTACCTGCACGCCAAAGGCTCGACGCTGGAGCCAGGCCGAGTGGTGACGTGGTGGCGGCGCACCCACTTCGAGGCGTCGATGATCGACGCGCTGCTCCAGCGCGAGCACACGCCGTACCGTCAGATCGGGGAGCAGGCCGTGGACTACACGCTGGAGCGGGCCGGCATCTCGCACACCGCCGAGGAAGTCGCCGCGCTGGTCGGGGCCATCGAGCGCTTGTCGCCGTTCCCGGACGTGCTGGCGACGCTCGCACGGCTGAAGGCGCGAGGCCTCCAGCTCGTGATCCTCTCCAACGGCGACCCGGACATGCTGGAACGAGGCGTGGCGTTCTCTGGCACGGCCCACCTGTTCGACCGGGTGATCTCGGTGGCGGAGGCTGACGCCTTCAAGCCGCACGTCGCGACGTACCGGACGGCCTGCGCGCTGCTCGGGCTGGAAGCGGTGCAGGTGCTGTTCGTCGCCAACCACGCTTTCGACTGCGTGGGCGCGAAGGCGTTCGGGATGCGAACGGCGTTCGTGGACCGGCGGCGACGACCGTTTGGCAACGCAACCTACCCGCCCGATCTGGTCGTGCGGAACTTTCAGGAGCTTGGCAACATCCTCACCGCGGATGGTGGGGCGTAACCTCTTCGACATAACGCGCACGGAAATCCCCACAGGCCGCCACCTGTATTTGGGACAATGTGTCCAGCCGGCTGACGCCCGTGGTGTGCAATCGGTATAGTCAGCCAGCGTCGACGAGCGTGCTCGAATCCCAGACCCACATGGCCGTCCTGGCCTAGCCTGGACGGCTTCTGTACCGAAAGGGTCCTGCATGACCGGCTTGCCAGCCGGAACCGTCACCCTCCTGTTCACCGACATCGAAGGCTCGACGCGGCTCCTGATTCGGCTCGGGTCCGCGTATCCGGCCGTCCTCGAACAGCATCGGCAGCTGCTGAGCGCCGCCATCGAAGGGGCGGGCGGACGGGTGCTGGACACGCAGGGCGACGCCTGCTTCGCGGTCTTCGTGCGGGCCAGCGAGGCGGTCGCGGCCGCCGCCGAGATGCAGCGCTCGCTGGCAGCTCACCCCTGGCCCGACGGCGTCTCGGTCAAGGTGCGGCTCGGGATGCACACCGGCGAGCCGACCGTCACGCCGGCTGGCTACGCTGGCCTGGACGTGCACCGCGCCGCTCGCATCTGCTCGGCCGGGCACGGCGGCCAGATCCTGGTCTCCAGCACCACGGCGGACCTCGTCTCGGCGAGCTTGCCAGACGGGCTGTCGCTGACCGAGCTCGGGTCGTACCGCTTCAAGGACTTTGCTTTCGCCGAGCGGGTGTACCAGATCGACGTCGCGGGCCTGCCGACCGGCTTCCCGCCGTTGCGGACGCTCGAAGTGGGCAGCCGACTGCCCGGCCAGCACCACTCCCTGATCGGCCGCGAACGCGAGCTCGCCAGCGCACGACGCCTGCTCCTCGACCCGTTCACCCGCCTTTTGACGTTCACCGGCCCTGGCGGAAGCGGCAAGACCCGGCTCGCGGTGGCCGTGGCCGAGGTGGCCCACGACGCCTTCGAGGACGGCGTCTGCTTCGTGCCGCTGGCGTCTGTCGGCGATGCCGCCCAGGTGGCGTCCAGCATCGCGCACGCGCTGGGGGTGCGAGACATCTCGAACCGCGACCCGCGAGACATCGTAGTGGACGTGCTCGGCGGGCGCGATCAGCTGGTGGTGCTGGACAACTTCGAGCAGGTGCTGGACGCCGCTCCCCTGGTGGCGGACCTGCTGACCGCCTGTCCGCGCCTGCGGTTCCTGGCGACCAGCCGCGAGTTGTTGCACCTGACCGGCGAGCGCGAGCTACCGGTGCCGCCGCTGGACCTCCCCCCGCCAGACCTCAACACGCCGAGCCAGATCTTCGAGATGGCCGCCCCGAAGCTGTTCGTCGAGCGGGCGGGTGAGGCGAAGCGCGATTTCGTGGCGGCCGACGCCGACGCGCCGGTCATCGCCGAGATCTGCCGGCGGCTGGACGGCCTGCCGCTCGCCATCGAGCTGGCGGCGGCCCGAATCCGCTTCCTGACGCCGGCGGTGCTGCTCTCGCGGCTGGACCGCCGACTGGCGGTGCTGACCGGCGGCCCACGCGACCTGCCGGCCCGCCAGCAGACGCTGCGCGCGACCATCGCCTGGAGCCACGACCTGCTGGACGAGCGCGACCGGGCGGTGTTCCGGCGGGCGAGTGTCTTCGTGAACGGCTGGACGCTGGACGCCGCCGAGGCGATCTGCGGCGTGGACGACGACCCGCTCGGGGCCATCGACGCGCTCTCCTCGCTGGTGGACAAGAGCCTGCTGCGACGCGAGGAGCTGGCTGACGGCGAGCCGCGCTTCAGCATGCTGGAGACGATCCGCGAGCTGGCGCTGGAGCACCTGGAGGCAGCCGGCGAGCTGGAGCAGACCCGTGGCCGCCACGCCGAGTACTTCCTGCGCTTCGCCGAAGAGGCCGAGCCACACCTGGCGCTCGACGCGAGCCAGCTGGACTGGATCGAGCGGCTCGACGGCGAGGCCGCGAACCTGCAAGCGGCGTTTGACTGGAGCCAGTCAGCGTCCGACGACGCCTCGGCCGAGATCGGGCTGCGCCTGTCTGCCGCGCTCTGCCACTACTGGGCGGTCCGCAGCAGCGCCAATGAGGCCCGGGTCCGAATCGCGGCAATCGTGCGGCTGGCCGAGATGAGCCAGCCCTCGCCGGCCCAGGCGAAGGCGCTGCACGGCGCGAGCATCCTGGCCCGCGAGCTGTCAGACTACGATGCCGCCGAGCGCCTGCTCCACCGGAGCCTCGGGATTGCCAGGGAAGTGGACGAGCTGCGGCTGGTCGCGGACGTGCTGACCAGCCTCGGCTGGCTGAACGTGCTGCGTGGCCGGACCACCGCTGCCCGCGCGCTGTTCGAGGAGAGCCTGTCGCTGTTCCAACGGCTGGCGGACGCGCCCTGGAAAGCACGGGTGTTGTCGCGGCTGGGGTACGTGGCGTTCATGGAAGGCGACTTCAGTCGGGCGCTGGCGCTGGCCGGCGAGGCGGCGACCATCGCGCGGGTGATCGGGGACTTGCGGGTGCTGGCGGACGCGCTGGTCTACCTCGGACTGGCCCAGCAGTACAACGGCGAGTACGACCAGTCGCGGCGGCGCTACGAGGAGTGCTTGCCGATCGCGCGACGGTTCGGCGACCGCCACCTGATCGCGATGACCCTGAACATGATCGGGCAGCTGGCGGCGCTCCAGGGCGACCACGACGAGGCTCGGCGCTCGCTCCGCGAGTCGCTGATGGTCGCTCGCGAGGTCGGGAATGTGCGGCGGCTCTCGTTTGCGATGGCGGCGGTGGCGACGCTGGCAAAGGCCCGCGGCGACTTCGAGCTGGCGGTACGCCTGGATGCCGCGTCGCAGGCGGCAGCGGAGTCGGTGGGCACGGTGCGGGCCAGCCCGGCCCGCGCGATCACCGTGGCTGAGATCGAACAGGCCCGGCGGGCGCTCGGGCCATCCGAGGCGGTGCTGGCCGAGGAGGCCGGCCGCGAGATGACGGTGGACCAGGCGGTGGACACCGCCCTGGAATGGTTGGAGCACGACCTGGAGCTGGAGGACGCGGCGAGCGCCGCGCGCTGGCAGAAGTCGCCGTGGGCCGTGTTCGGCTGGAGCGACTCGCCCTCGGAGTCGGGAGCCGACGACGTGACCCGCCAGGTGCCCCGGCTCCAGGCCGGCGAGGAGACGACTGGCCGCGCGACGGCGCTTCCGTTCGACGAGGAGGTCACCGGCCGCGCGACGGTGCTGCCGCCCGGCGGCCGGGTCTTCGGCGAGGGCGGCGCGCTCCCACCGCGCTGACCCAGCACCGGGGGCGAGCCCTCGACTGCCGGGCTGTTAGCAAGCGAACAGCCAGATGCGTTGACCCGCATTCCGGGCAGGAGTACGCTGGCTGTGCGGTCCGAACGGATCGTGGCTGCCGGTCCGCTGCACTGGCGGCCGGATCGGCGGCTCGGGGGCCTCGTCGTGACCTGGCGACACCTTGCGCGTATGGGCGCGCTCGCACTGCTCGTCGGCTTCTTTCTGCCGTGGGCGTCCGTCTCATGTGGCGACGGCAGCGCGCTCGTCGCGGGCCAGACGGGCCTGTGGCAGTTGGGCGCCTCCGGCTTCGACCTGGCGGTGGGAGCGCAGACCTGTCAGGCTGAGCCCGGTCTCTGGCTCGTACCGCTCACCGGGACCGCCGTGCTGGTCGCCTCGTACCTGCTGGCCGACCAGCTCTCGACGGCGTTCGTGACGGTGTCGGCGAGCCTGCTGGCGCTGCTGCGGCTGCTGGTGACGTACGACGACCTCCAGGCTGCCCACAGCGCGAGTGGTAACGTCGAGCTCGGGCCGGGCGTGGTGGTCGGCGTGGGCGCGATCGTCTGGCTGCTCGGCGTCGGCGGCGTGGCGCTGCTCCGGCGAGCTGAGCCGACCTCGTGGCTGCGAGCCGAGGGCACCGCCCCGACCTGGCCCGATCGGCAGGCTGGGACGGTGACGACTGAGGGGCTCCGGGCAGACGCGCCGGCGGAAGATGCAACCCGCGCAGAGGACGAGGAGATCGGCGAGGCGCTGCGGCTGCTCAGGGATGGCACCCGCGAGGAGAAGATCGGCGCCCGCTATCGGCTGGCCGCCATCTGCGAGCAGCGGGCACTGTTCGACGAGGCGGCGGAGCTGTACGAGACCAACATCAGGAATGGCGTGCGCGACCCGAGGCTGTATGACCGGCTGGCGGCGATCTACCGCAAGAACGGCGAGCCGGAGCGCGCCGAGCAGGCGGAGCGCGAGGCCGAGCGGCTGCGCGAAGCACGCGTCTACTCCAGCGAGCAGGAGCAGCGCGGCGTGGCTCCGACCATCTTCTCGTGTCGGTCCTGCTGGGCGCCGCTCGACGGCACGGCCACGAGCTGCGAGCGCTGCGGCGCAAGCTGGCAGCAGGCGAGCTAGGCCGACCAGGGCCCTGGTCGGCTTACACGTTCTTACGCGGCTTCCTGCGAGCCCGCGCGCCTTGTGAATCGGGCGATCCGGCTCTATACTCTGGCGGCGCGTCCGCCAGGGCGCGACTGCTTTCGTCGAGGGATCATGCCGGAGAAGCTGCGGGTTCTTCGGGCCATCACGCGCCTGAACATCGGTGGCCCGGCGATCCATGCGATCCTGTTGACGCAGGGTCTCCAGAACGACCGGTTCTCCTCTACCCTGGTGACCGGCCTCGAAGGCCCCCGTGAAGGCTCGATGCGGGACCTCGCCGAACGGCACGGCGTTCAGCCGCGCGTCCTCCGCGAGCTCGGGCGTGAGGTCAGCCCGCTCAACGACCTGCGCGCCACCCTCGGCATGTACCGCCTGATCCGGAGCAGCCGGCCCCACATCGTCCACACCCACATGGCGAAGGCTGGCACGGCCGGGCGCCTCGCCGCCCGCCTCGCGCGCGTCCCGATTATCGTCCACACCTTCCACGGCCACACGTTTCACAGTTATTGGGGGCCGGTCAAGTCCAGAATCTTCCTGGAGATCGAGCGGACGCTCGGCAAGGCGACCGACCGGGTCATCGCGATCACCGAGGCGCAGAAGGCGGACATCGCCCACTACGGCGTCGCGCCGCTTCGCAAGATCGAGATCATCCCGCTCGGGCTGGAGATCGAGCCGATGCTGGAGGCCGATCGGTTCCGTGGGAGGCTGCGCTCGGAGCTCGGAATCGGTCACAATCAGCCGCTGGTGGGCATCGTGGCGCGTCTCGTTCCCATCAAGGCGCACGAGATCTTCCTGGAAGCCGCGCGGATCATCCGCACCGCCGTCCCCGATGCCACGTTTCTTATCATAGGGGACGGCGAGCGACGAGCCGAGCTCGAGGCGCTGGCCCGACAGCTGGGCGTGGACGGTGCGACGCGATTCCTGGGCTGGCGAGAAGACATGCGCGAGGTGTACGCGGATCTTGACGTCGTGACGCTCTGCTCGAACAACGAGGGCTCGCCGGTCGCGCTGATCGAGGCGCTGGCCGCGGCTCGCCCGGTCGTCTCGACGCGAGTCGGCGGTGTCCCAAACGTCGTGCACGACGGCGAGAGCGGCGTGCTGGTGCCCCCACGCGACCCGGTCGCCTTCGCGGAGGGCATCCTGACGCTGCTTCGAGATCCGGCCCGCGCGGCCCGGTTCGGGCAGGCCGGGCGGGCCGCCGTCTTCCCCCACCACTCGTCCGGGCGCCTGGTCGAAGACGTGGAGCGGCTGTATCTGACGCTCGCACGCGAGAAGGGACTGGCAGCGTGATCGCACAGCCGTTCGGGCTGATCCACCTGCTGGCGGGCCTGTTGGCGCTCGGCATCGCCACGGTCGCGACGCCGCTGGTGGGCCGGGTGGCCGGCCGCATCGGGCTGGTCGCCTACCCAAAGCGCGACCGCTGGCACCGCACCCCGACGCCGCTGCTCGGCGGTGTCGCCATCTTCCTGGGCAGCGTGCCGCTCGTCTTCCTGATCTCGGAAGCGGTTTCGGCGCACATGATCGACCGGTTCGCGGCGCTCTTGATCGGCGCGATCCTGATCTTCCTGCTCGGCCTGATCGACGACCTGAAAACGCTGCCGCCGTACGCCAAGCTGCTCGGCCAGATCGTGGCGGCCTGCGTGCTGGTCGCCAGCCTGCCGATCGCCCGGTACATGCCGTGGTCCGTCCTGATGGTGCCGATCATGATCTTCTGGATCGTCGGCGTCACCAACGCGTTCAACCTGCTGGACAACATGGACGGCCTCTCGGCGGGCATCGCCGCGATCGTCTCAGGCACATTGTTCGCCTTCAACTTCGTCCAGGGCGATCATCAGACGGCGCTGCTCTGTATCGTGATCGCCGGGGCGTGCGGCGGCTTCCTGATCTTCAACTTCAACCCGGCCCGCATCTTCATGGGCGACTGTGGCAGCCTGCTGATCGGCTACCTGCTGAGCGGGATCGTGGTGCTCGGCGCCGCGAAGGCCGGCTCGGAGCTGGCACTGACCCTGCTGGTGCCGGTCGGCGTGATGGCCCTCCCGATCCTGGACACCACGCTGGTCACCATCGTGCGCTCGCTCCACCATCGCCCGATCTCGCAGGGCGGGCGCGACCATCTCTCGCACCGGCTGGTGGCGCTCGGCCTCAACGAGCGGTCGGCGGTGCTGGTGCTCTACGCGGTCAGCATCCTGTTTGGCGGGCTGGCTATCGCCTCGAACTTCGTGAGCGGCCCGGTCACCTTACTGCTCGGCTCGCTGCTGATCCTGGGCATCGCCTTCTTCGGCATCTACCTCGGCCAGGTCCGCATCTACACCGAAGCGGACTACGAGCGGATCTCCAAGCAGCCCGGCATCGTCGGGAAGCTGGTGCTCGGCGGCTCGTGGCTGTACAAGCGCCAGGTCGCCGAGATGATGCTGGACCTCTCGCTGATCTGCCTCGGGCTGCTGGCGGCTTACCTGCTCCGCTTCGACGGCACCCTGGAGCGCCACTTCGTGGAGCAGCTCGCGACGATCCTGCCCTGGATCGTCAGCATCAAGCTGGTCACCCTTTTCGCGATGGGCGTCTACCGGAGCGTCTGGCGGTACATGGGCACCAGCGACCTGCTCAGACTGGCGCTCGCCAGCTCGGTCGGCTCGGCACTGGCGGCTGGCGCGATTCAGCTTGCCTTCCGGGGCGAGGGCGGCGCGCCAAAGGCCGCGCTCCTGGTGGACTGGATCGTCGTGACCGCGCTGCTGATCGCGGCGCGGCTCTCGTTCGGCCTGATCCGCGACGTGCTGGCCCGCCTCCGCAAGCGCGACCTCGTGCGGGTGGTGATCGTCGGCGCGGGCGACACCGGCGAGCTGGTGATGCGAGCGATGGCGCGCAGCCGCACCAAGGCGTACCGTGTCGTCGGCTTCCTGGACGACGACCGAGGGCTGCTGGACCGCTCGATCAACGGCGTGCGGGTGCTGGGGCCGTCCTCGGCGCTGGGCGAGGTCGTCGAGCGCGAGCACGTCGAGGAGATCGTTCTGACTACCAACAACTACGCTGACGACCTGTTGTCCGAGTGCCGGCGGCGCGGCATCACCTTCCGCGACGTTGGCGCCTTCTTCCGCTCCCAGATCGACGCCGAAACGCAGCCGACCCCGGTGGGCGCCCGATGAAGGTGCTCGTCACTGGCGGAGCGGGCTTCATCGGCTCGCACCTCGTCGAATCGCTCCTGGCGCGCGGCGACGACGTCCATGTCGTCGACCTGCTGACCACCAGCAACCGCGCGAACCTGGCGCACCTCGAAGGCAACCCGAAGCTCAAGGTGACCATCGACTCGGTCCTGAACGAGCCGGTGATGGACGAGGCGATCCGCGACGCCGATCTGGTGTTCCACCTGGCGGCGGCACTCGGGGTCAAGTGGATCCTGGAGCGCCCGCTGGAGTCGCTCCAGACCAACCTGCGCGGCACCGACGTGGTGCTGACCGCTGCCGACCGCCACCGCCGGCCCGTCCTGATCGCTTCCACGTCCGAGGTGTATGGCAAGAACGACTCTGGCCCGCTCAAGGAAGACGACGACCGCGTCCTCGGGAACAGCCAGCGCAGCCGCTGGTTCTACGCCACCGCCAAGGCCGCCGACGAGGCGCTGGCGGCAGCGTACTGGCAGGAGCGCCAGCTGCCGACCATCGCGGTCCGGTTCTTCAACACCATCGGGCCGCGCCAGACCGGCCAGTACGGCATGGTGGTGCCGCGCTTCATCGGGCAGGCGCTCCAGAACGAGCCGATCACCGTGTTCGGCGATGGGCTGCAGTCCCGCTGCTTCACCTACGTCGGGGACGTGGTCAAGTCGGTGATCGCGCTCACCGAGACCGACAGTGCCTGGGGCGACGTCTACAACGTCGGGCGGCAGTCCGAGATCACCATTGCCGACCTCGCCAGCCGCGTGGTCGAGCTGGCCGGCTCCAGCTCCGAGATCGTCTACGTGCCGTACGAGCAGGCGTACAGCGGCGGCTTCGAGGACATGCGCCGGCGCGTGCCGGACGTCTCGAAGCTGCGGGCGACCATCGGCTACGCGCCGGACACGCCGCTGGACGAGTCGCTGCGGCGGATCATCGCGGTTCACCCGTCCAACACGGCGTCGGTCAGCTAGGTGGCCGAAGTAGCCCCACCCCCCGGCCCCCTCCCCATTGTGATGGAGAGGGGGAGACGCGTTGGTCGATTGATCTGGCACTGGCTGCCGGTCCTGGTCTGGATGGCGCTGATCCTGTCGCTCTCAGGGCGGTCTGATCTGCCCGTGCGAACGAACCCCCAGACCGGCGAGACAATCAAGACGACGTTCACGGCGGCCAAGCTGACCCACGTCTTCGAGTACGCCGTGCTGGCGCTGCTGACGCTGCGAGCGCTGGCCGGCAGGGGCGGCGGATCGGAGCTGCCGCTCAGAATGGCGATGGTGGTGACTGTGGTGCTGGCAGCCGTGTTCGGCGGCCTGGATGAGCTCCGGCAGTCGTTCGTCCCGACCCGCGAGCCGCGCCTGACCGACGTGCTCCTGGACACGACCGCCGCGCTGCTCGCAATGCTGGCGGTGCTTGGGTGGAGACGGTACGGAGGAACGAGCCGTCACCCCCCAACCCCCTCTACTGTTGTCCCGGCAAGCGGAAGCGTCCCGGCAAGCGGAAGCGTCCCGGCAAGCGGAAGCGGGGGAGCCACGTGCGCGGGATGAGGAAGTGGGCGCGATGAATCGGGGCGCGATGAATCGCGCCCGTACAAGGCATCGCCCACTGGTAGGGGCGCGATTTATCGCGCCCGACGCCAGCGCGCCCGACGCCAGCGCGCCCCACGCCAGCGCGCCCCACGCCAGCGCGCCCCACGACATCGCGCCCGACAACCTCGCGCCACATGACCTGGCGCCCCATCGCGCCAGGCCGCCAGCCGTCCTGGCAGGCGAGGCTGTGGAATAGCTCATGTGGCGCTGGCTGGCGCTCGGACTGTGGTACGCCGCGATCCTCTTCACGTCGTCGCTGACCTCGACACCGGAGACCGGGCAGCATCTCCGCGACCTGCTCGTGAACAAGGGCGGGCACGTCTTCGTGTACTCCGTGCTTGGCTGGCTCGTCACCGATGCCCTGACCGCGCCGGCCGCTGGCCTCAGCCTGCGTCGGCGGCTGGCGTTGGCGGTGGCCGTGCTGACGGGCGCCGCGCTGGCCTCGCTGGACGAGACGCGCCAGTCGTTCGTCTACGGGCGGACCGCGCTGGCCTCGGACGCCGTGCTCGACACCGTCGCGCTAGCCGGTGGTGCGCTGCTCCAACAGTGGCTGGCCGGTCCCATCGTGACGCTGCCGCTCCCCGCGTCGGCCGGCCAGGGAGACGAAAAGCCGGGCCAGCAGCGCGCCGTCGAAGGGTAGCATCAGCAGCTGCATCGGGAGGACCTGGCGGTAGCCGTAGACGTACGGCAGGAATGTCATCATGATCGCCAGGTGGATCAGAACGAACAGGTGGAGCGGCCATGTCCGTAGCGCCCGGGTGGCGGGGACGAGGATCACGGCCAGGACGTAGAGCGCGGTGATCGTCAGCACATCCGGCGCGACGAGGCCGCTTCCCTCGATGCCGTTCGAGATGCCGACCGCGTACAGCCCGAGCGGCACGAGCGTCCAGAGGTAGCCGGCCGGGTCCTGCCGCGCGAACTCGACCACCTCGCGGGTCGGGCGGTCCAGCTTGAGGGCGTTGTAGAGGGGATCACGGTCGATGCCACTCAGGCGCACCCTGTCGGTCGGCTGGTGGGCCAGCAGCAGCGTCGAGCCGCCGTTGGTGGCGACCAGGGCTGGCCGGCCCGAGACGACGTAGTTGCGGAGCGGGACCAGGGCCGCGACACTGGCCGTACACAACCCGAGCAGCACGAACGCGGTCAGGGCGCGTCGCCACGGATCGCTGGCTCGACGCCAGGCAAGCGCCAGGATCAGCGCCGCACCGGGGACAACCAGCAAGGTCGGAGCACGGGTGATCGCCGCGATGCCAAACAGGAGCCCGGCCCACACCACGTCCACCAGCCTGCGCTCGTCGATGGCCCGCACCAGCAGTAGCATCGCGGCCGGCAGCAGGATGAAGTACAGGTTCTCGGAGAGCAGCTTGCGGGCGATCCAGTCGAGCTGGCTCAGCCCGAGCACGAGGTAGAGCGTCAGCGCCAGCAGCCCGGCCCGCATCCCGAACAGTCGCTTCCCCAGATAGTAGACCAGCACCCCGGCCACCCCGACCCCGAGCAGTTGGAGCGCGACTGGCCCCCAGAGACCTTCGCCGGTCAGCCAGTGCATCGCCGCGAGGTAGTACGGGTAGAACGGCTGGAAGAAGTACGGCTTCCCTTTCCCGAGCGGCTCCCCGAGCGTCATCAGCGGGCCGTTGAGCAGGATGTCGCGGCTGTACGACTCGTAGGTGAGCCAGTCCTGTCCGCCCTCCAGGATGACCGCACGGCCGGCAAGTCCACGGCTGGTGACGAGCGCGTACGCCAGGACGACGAGCAACAGACTGGCGAGCAGCGGGCGCTCCAGCAGCTGCCAACGTCGCGCCGGCAGCCCCAGGACGAGTCTTAGTCGCCGCCAGACCGCGACCCCGCCCGCGCCAACCAGTCCGGCCAGCACCAGGAGATCGAGCACGGTTGCCAACCAGCCGAGCACACGATCTCGGGCCAGAGCGTCCGCACTCACCGGCTCGACGGTCAGCACGCCCGCGTCCGCCCGTAGCGACGGCGTGCCGCTGCCCTGGTATAGATAGTCCAACTGCACCGGCGTGGACGGGGACGCGGGCTGGAACGGCGCACGCTCGGTCTGCTCGGCGTCCCTCCGGCCGACCGTCAGAAACGGCACACCGTCAAGCGCCAGGACGGCAACGCCCTGCGCCGTCAGCTCCAGCGTGGATGGCCCGGTGGCTGGATCGAGGTAGGTATACCCCTCGTAGCGGACCGCGAACGGCAGCGAATACCGTGACGGATCGGGCGGCTCGTAGTAGTTGAAGCGCTCGACGTCGTTGAAGAAGTGGAGCGCGAACCCCGGCTGGCCTGGGCTTCGCTCGATCCGCGTATACGGAGCTGACCGAAACTCCGTGGACTGCTCCGGCGTGCCGCCGATCCGAGCGCGCGGATAGTAGGTGGCAGCCAGCCCGTAGGTGGGCGCGACGGCCCACAGCGCGACCTTGAGGGCCAGTAGAAGGGGGAGGATGGTCGCAAGGAGAGAAACCCTGGCTGCGGTGGACGCAATGAATGCGGGCGCAATGCATTGCGCCCCTACCAACGATGGCTCTGTAGGGGCGCAATGCATTGCGCCCGCCCCTGCTGCACCCCCTCGCTCCGCACCGCCACGCACCGCCTGTGTCTCCCCCTCTCCATCGCAATGGGGAGGGGGCTGGGGGGTGGGGCTTCCCTTTGACAACCCGAACACCAGACACCCCAGCACCCCCACCGCGGCCAGGCCCAGCCAGTCCAGTGGGACGCCGCGCAGCAGCGAGAGCGGGTGCCCAGGCGCCAGCAGATACGCCAGCGCCAGGACGGGAAGGGCTCGCGCCAGCACCCTAGCGCCCCGTGTCGATCGTCAAGTCGTACGCATCCGAGCCGTCCGGGAGCTTGAACGGCGTCCGCTTGTCCTCGCCCACCCACTTGAGGCGCATCCTGACCGGGCCATTCGCCGGCGGCAACAGCACCTCGTCCATGACGGTCTGACCGAGACGCCACTTGTTCAGACCGTAGACCGCCGAGAGCGCCATGTCCTCCTGGTACAGCACCGGCAGGCTGTCGCGGTCAACGGCGTCGATCTCGCGGTCATAGCGGCCCCGGGCCTCGCCGAACCGCTCCCAGTACAGGATGACGCGGGTGCCGTCCCGCACCTGCTCCACGTCGTACCCCTTCAGGCGTACGCGGTCGCCCCAGCGCACGTCGAGTGGATGTGCCGGCGCCGGGGCAGTCTCGCTCAGCACGATCACCTTGTGGCCCGGCGACCAGACCTGATACGGCTTGTCGGCGTTCAGCGGGTTCAGGCGATCCGAGTTGGTGGCACGGTTCGTCAGCTCGTCGATCAGGTCCAGGGCGTAGAAGTCCGGACGCTTCTTCCGCCAGCCCATCTCCTCGGCGTAGTGGCTGTCGATGGGGAAGACGTACGCCTCCGGCCGGTTCGCCAGGTGCGCCACGAGGTTCGGGCTGGCGACGACCACGCCGTCGCCGGGGATGCGCTCCACGGCACGGGCCAGCAGCTGCGCCCGCTCGTCCGGGTGGAGCGGGCTGTCGTCGAACTTCTTGCCGCCCGGCAGCGGGCTTGCCAGCCGGTACGCCACCACCGTGCCAAGCACCAGCAGCAGCAGGCCAGCGTACCGCGCCGGCCCCCTCGGCAGACGTGCCAGCCCGAGCGCCGTCGCCATCCACAGCCCCACCAGCAGCGGCGCCACCCAGTGTCGCCCGAACGTGTCGTCGCGGTTCTGGAGCATCAGCGCGCCGAACGAGGGCAGCGCCGTCACCAGCGTCGTCGGGGAGAGGAGCGCCAGACCGCCCGTCGAGAGGCCGGCCTGCATCAGCGCGTCTCGGGCACGCTCTCCGAAAAAGCGGTCCAGCACCTTGCGGGGCGTCTCGCGGATCTCCTGGAAGTGGTTCAAGGTCCGGTTGCCCTCGACGGTGCCGAGCGTGCGCTGATCGTGGAAGCTCGGCATGACGACGAGCACCAGCAGCAGCAGGTACGCCGCCGAGACCGCCGCCACCCCCAGCCCGAGCAGGCGCTCGCGGCGCAGGAACAGCAGCGCTCCGAGTCCCATGACCGCCAGCGCCGTCTCCTCTTCCAGCGGCAGCGCCAGCAGCGCCAGCCCGGCCCCCAGGCGCGGCCGGCCGAGCAGCACCAGAGCCATCCCTGCCGCCAGCGGCAGCGACGCCATGGGCACGGCGTGGAAATCGTCCAGCGCCACGCCAGCTAGCGCGGGCGTCAGGTAGAAGCAGATCAGCACCACCAGCGCCTGCCACCCCGACCCGAGCGCCCGCCGCGCCACGACGAACAGCGGCCAGCCCAGCAGTGCGACAGTTGCCTGCTGGAGCGCGATCAGTAGCTTCGGATCGGGCAGAAGGCGGTAGAGGGCGGCGATGGGGACCAGTACCAGCGCGACGTGCTCGGCAAGGTGGCTCAGATTCGACTTGAGCAGCGTCGTCTGGAACGGGTAGCCATGCGCGATGTTCCAGACCACCTGGGTGTAGATCTCCAGGTCGAACCGACCGGTCAGGAAGGCGTCGTGGCGCGCGAACGCCAGCCAGGTCGTGACGGCGAAGAAGCCGACGCCGGACAGCACGGCGAGCGCTCGCACCAGCACGTCGAGGCGTGTCGCCAGCGCCGCGCGCTCTGACGCCAGCCCGGCCGGCGGCGCGGCGATGGCGGGCGCGAACGCGCGTTTGAGGACGTCAGTCACCATCAGCGTGCGACCATACTTGATTCATCGATCGCTCGGCTCACCCGTCGCTCCGGGTCGGGGCGATGCTGGTGGCGGGCCGCATCTCTCGTTTCGGGATGCCTCCGCGCACGCGCTCGAAGAGCCGGCCCAGCGCCTCCGAGATCGCGTAGCCGCCAAACACGACGATCGGGAGGTACATCGGGAGCACGAGGCGATTGTCGTAGTCGTACGGCACGAAGACGACCATCGTCGCGAAGTGGACCAGGACGAAGGCGTGGAGCAGTCCGGATCGCGGCGAGCGCGCCCGCGCCAGGAAGAGCAACGCGGCAAGGTAGAGCAGGTTGAAGAGGATCAGCTCAGGCCAGACCGTGATCTGACTCTCCTCGACCGCCGCGCCGTATCCGAGGGTGTACTCGGCCAGCAACACGCTCGCCTGAAGCCACCCGACCGGATCTTGCAGCATAAACTCGACCGTCTCGCGGGTCGGGGCGTCCTGGATGTACGGCGCGAACCAGCGGTCCTGCGCCAGCGACAATCTGACGCCGTTGGTCGGACGGTGGAGCTTCTGGAGGTTGACGCCGCCGCTCGATGCCAGCAGGGCCGGCTGCCCGGCCACGAGGGCGTTCCGGAGCGGCACGAGCCCGACGACGAGCGAGGTCACCAGGGCCAACAGCGCCAGCTGCCTGACGACCGTGACCCGTTCGAGGCCGGCCCGACGCAGCCCCCACCAGAGCAGCATCCCAACGAGCGGCACGTAAAGCAGCGTCGGGCCGCGTGTCACGATGGCGAGCCCAAGCAGGAGGCCCGCCAGCGCGAAGTCCGTGCGGCGGCGCTCGTCCAGGCAGCGCACGAGCACCAGGAGCAACGCCGGCAGGATCACGAAATAGATCGCCTCCGAGATCAGGCGCTCGGAGACCCACTTCAGGTGCCAGGCCCAGAGCGGAACCAGCAGCGCGAACGTCGCCAGCGCCGCGCGCACGCCGAACAGGCGTCGCGCCAGGAAGTAGGTGAGCACCACGGCCACGGCAGACCCAAACAGCTGCAACGCCACCACGCCGAACTGGTCTTCGCCGGTCAGGGCGTGCATGGCGGCCAGCGCGTACGGGTAGAACGGCTGCGCGTAGAAGGTGCGCCCCTCGCCGAGCGGCTTCCCGAGCGTCATCAGCGGCCCGCCGATCAGGATGTCTCGGGCGAACGTTTCGTGCGTCAGCCAATCCTGGCCGCCGCCGAGCAGGGTCAGCTTGTCTACCCGGTCCAGCCTCGGGACGGAGGCACGGAGGAAGATGGCGGCCATCCAGCTGCCCAGCAGCGCCCGCTCGACCAGCGGCCAGCGCGCCGACGAATCCCGCCAGCTTCGCGCCACCGCCAGCGCCACCTGCGCGAACAGTCCGGCGCCAACGGCTATCAGGTACAGGGCGTCCAGCACCCACGAGACGGTCAGCAGTGTACGGTCGCGGGACCACTGTGCTGGCGAGACTTCGCTCGGGAAGAGGTACGGCACCGCGAGCGCCTGCCGCTGCCCACCGAGATCCCACTCGACTTTGAGGTCGGGCGAGCGCGGCGGGCGGCGCGCGTAGGTGATCCGGATCGGGTGTGAGCCCTGCGTGAGCTGGACGGTGGCGGCGGCGGTCTCGCGCCCCTCGGCGTCCACGGCGGCGATCTGCTTGCCGTCCAGGCGGAGCACCCCCGGCCCGGAGGCCGTCAGCCAGAGTTGATAGGCGCCGTCCGCCGGCGCGTAGAGCGTGCCCTCCCAGCGCACCGAAAACGGGATGTTGCGGCGCTTCTCGACCTCGGCGCCGTAGAAGTTGTATCGCTGAACGTCGTTCATGAAGTACGTCGGAAACTCGTCGCCGCCGAAGTAGACCTCGCGCTCGCGGCGGGTCCACGGCTCGCCCAGGTAGTCGGTCGAGCGCTCGAAGTCGCCCTGAAACCGGCTGTTATCGTAGTACCAGCCGGGCAGGCCGGCCGGCAGCGCCAGCCACCCGACGACGCCTTTTGCCAATGCCAGAATCAGGATGAGGAACGGGAGAGGACGGGAAACCTTCTCCCACGCGGGCGCAATGAATTGCGCCCCTACCAGGGCACGGGTTGTAGGGGCGCAACATTGCGCCCGTCACCATCTCCCCCTCTCCATCGCAATGGGGAGGGGGCTGGGGGCTGGGGCTATTCGCTGGCCACGCCACCCACACCACGATCCCGCCCAGCACCGCCACCAGCAGCGACGCTGGCCGCCAGGGCAGGCCAGAGAGCCAGCTCTCGGGGTGGCCGTCGAGCAGCAGGTAGCCGAGCGCAGCCGCCGTCAGGAGCAGCCAGCGTCCGCTCACTCGCCGACCTCGATCGGCAGCTCGACCCAGGCCCGGCCGTCTGCCGTCATCTGGCGCTGATTGCTGAGCGGCTCGACCACCGAGACGGCCAGCCGGACCCGTCCGCGCGGCAGGTCACGTGGCAGCCGAAACTTCCAGCCATCCTCGACATACTCGTCGGCGGTCCAGCCAGATGTGGGACGCTTCCCACCAGCCGGCTCGCCTTCCTGCTGGGCCAGAATGCGGCCGGCCTCGTCCAACAGCGCGACCGACAGGACGTGGTCGCCCGGCACCTGTGTGCCGCCCTGCTGCCAGACCAGCGTCATGTCCACAAGGTCGCCGGGCTTGAACCGCCGGCTCTTGTAATCCACGCCCACGAGATGCTCGCCAGACAGGAAGTCCGCGTCCAGGCGAGCGCGCAGTTCCGGCTCCGTCAACTGCCGGTCGCCGTCCTGTACCGTCACCCGCCCGAGCGCGACGTAGTCGACCGGCTGGCTTGCGCGCCCAGGGATCCCGACGGCCAGCTCGACCTCGCCGGGCGGCAGGCTGGCCGGCATCACCACGTCCCAGGTGTCACGGACGATCTCGCCGGGTTTCCACTGCGCGATGGGATAGGTGTCGTCAACTGGCGCGTGTCGCCACTCCTGGAGGGTCTCGCCGCTGGGCCGCCGCACGATCAGGCTCAGCTGCTCCGAGTCGGGCCGGTGGCCGGCGCTCTGCCAGAACAGGCCCATTCGCAGCCGCTGGCCGGCCGGCAGGCTATCACGGTCGAAGTCCACGCCGATCAGCTTCGCGGCGCCGAGCGACGCGTCGAGGCGGCGGTCCAACGGGAGGCTCTCCAGCGTCAGCGGCGTCGAGCGACTCACCAGCCGCACGGACGGCCCGAGCGCCTGCCCCAGCCCGACGCTGCCCCAGGCGCCGTCGGCCACGAGCCGGGCCTGCCCGGCACCAGCTGCGGCCCCGGAGCTGCCCGCGGCGCTCGTACTGGCACTTGCAGCTGAGCCTGGCGTGCTGCCGCCGGTGCTGAACCCGCCGAGCAGCCGGTACTGACCGGGCGGCAGGGTCGGATCGACGTCCAGGCGGGCCAGCCCGACGGCGTGCTCGCCGGGTCGCCACGAAGAGCTCGGGTACACGGTCGTCTCGGCGGTGCCCCAGCGCCGCCCCTGGCCGTCCACGAGCCGCACGAACGGTCTGGCCCGGTTGCGAGGACGCCCGAGCGTCTCCCAGTGAATCAGCACGTCCATCGGGCGGCCGGGCTCGATGGAGGCCGGGCCGTCCAGCCCGATCAGGCGCGCCACTGGATCGGCGGCCTCGGCGAACGGCGCTCCGATGGTCTCGCGCGGCGCCGCGCACTCGCCCGCCCCAGCCGATGCCAGGAACAGCTCCAGCCCTGCTCCCTGGCGCGGGTCCGTCTCGCGGCCAATCGAGGCGCCTTCGCCCAGGCAGCGCTTCGCGAAGTCGGCGGCGGCGCGGTCCGGCACCACGTAGAGCGCCTGCTCGTCCGTTCGCGGCAGCACCAGCCCGCGCGCACCGTCGAACCAGCGCAAGGTCGGGTAGGCGAGGCCGCTCATGTACGCCACGTCGGTCGAGCGGCTGTCGTCGCCCACGAAGTAGGCGACGTCGGCCTGCCGGAGCAGCTCGTCGCGAGCCGCCTGCCGCGCCGCGATGCCGGCGTCGCCGTTGAGGCCGTAGAACGCTTCGCGGGCCAGATCCTGGCTGCGCCACTCGCCGGCGCCCAGTCCGGCCGCGCCCATCAGCGCCGCAACGGCCACCACCAGCACCCGAGCAGCCGGCGTGATGCTCCGGGCGGTCGGCGAGGCTGCGCCGGCCTGCGCTCGCGTCCAGATCGGCGCCAGCAGCCGCACAGCACGCACGCCGACCCAGGCCAGCCCGCCGGCCACGATTGGCACCATCGCCACGTACATCGGCAGGATCAGGCGGAAGCCGTACTGATTCGAGAGGAAGACCGTCATCTGGGCCAGGTGGCTCCAGACAAACGCGTGCAGGAACCACGTCGGGAGGGCGCGGGCCGGCCGCCAGAGGAGTGAGACGAAGAGATACGCCAGGCACATTACGAGGAGCAACGGCTGGACGTCCCAGCTACCGCTCGGCGCTCCCTGGACACCCACCGCGAACAGGAACATCGGGACCAGCGTGCCGACGTAGCCGGCCGGGTCTTGTCGCGCGAACTCCAGCACCTCGCGGGTCGTGCGGTCCAGCCCGAGGCGCTCGTAGAGCGGGTCGCGGTCGATCCGCGAGAGATCGACCTTCGAGGACGGGCGATGGGTCTCCCAGAGGTTCGCGCCGGCGCTGCTGGTGATCGGGACCACCCGGCCGGAGACGAGGTAGTTACGCATGGTGGCGAGGCTGACGGTCAGCGCGCAGACCAGCACCAGGAGGGCCAGCCGGCCCAGGTTCGCGCGCCAGCCGAGGCCCAGCCACCGCCAGCCGACCAGCAGCGCGAGCAGGGCCGGCGGCAGCAGCGCCAGCGGCGTCGTGCGAGCCAGCCCGGCCAGCCCGAGCGCAACACCGGCCGCCACCAGCGTGGTGAGACGGCCAGTTCTGGCGACTCGGGCCAGCAGCAGCAGGACCGGCGGCACCAGTGGGAACAGCAGGTTCTCGGAGAGGAGCAGGCTGCTGGTCTGAGCGAAGACGGTCTGACGGTACACCTCGAACAGGAGCAGCGCGACGACCGCCGCCACTCGCCCGAACAGCTGTCGCGTCAGCGCGTACAGCCCCAGCGCCGTCAGCACGCCCAGCACCGCGTTCATGAACAGCGGCGCAGACAGGCTCTCGCCCAACACCAGATGGCTCAGAGCGACGGCGTAGATATAGCCGGGCTGGTAGTAGAACGGCAGCCCCTGGCCGAGCGCCCGCCCCTCGGTCATCAGCGGGCCGTTGACCAGGACGTCACGTGCGTAGCTCTCGTACGCGAGCCAGTCGTTGCCGCCAGACAGCACGACGGCCCGCCCGAACAGGTGGAGATTCGCCACCAGCGCGCCGCCCACCGCGAGCAGGAAGTAGAGCGCCAGGAGGGCGCGCTCAGAGCGGCCCCTCCCCGACCCCCTCCCCTTGCGAGGGAGAGGGGGAGACGGAGCGAGCTCAAAGCCCCTCTCCCCTCGCAAGGGGAGGGGTTGGGGAGGGGGCTCCCCAGGGTTGGGTACTGACGGCCGTCCTCACATGCACCGCCAGCGCCACCACCAGCACCAACGTCAGCAGCCCGTCCACTGCCCACGCCAGCGGCGGCAGCCAGGCGTAGCGCGCCAGCGGCGCCGGCGGCGTGCCGGCTCGCACCAGTCGTGGACCGCCAAGCGCCGGCCCGTCCTGACCGCCATCACGGACGACCAGCCAGGGCATCGCCTCGTCGGGGCGGGTGTACGTCACGGCGATCGGGACCGTCCCGGCCGGCAGCGGCGTGGAGAGGGTCACGTCGCGGACGCGGCCAGCCCCTTCGATGGCCACACGCTGCCCGGTCCCCAGCTCCAGTGTAGCCGGGCCGTTCGACTCCAGCGTCAGCGTGTACTCGCCGTCGCGCTGCACCACCAGCAAGCCGGACCAGCGCGCCGAGAACGGCAGCAGATCGCGCTTCGGCTGGGCCGGCGTGTAGAAGTTCAGGTAGCGGATGTCGTTGACGAAGTGGACCGGGAATGCGTCGCCTCGGAAGTCGAGGGCACGGTCCACGCGGGTCGTGCCCGGCGCGGAGTCCGGCGAGACGGCGCCTGGGCTGTCGATGCGGTAGCTGGCTTCGAGGCCGTAGGCAGGCGCCAGCGACCAGACCACGACTTTCAGCACTGCCAGCCCGACGAGCGCGCCGGCCAGCAGCCCGGCGCGCGGCGGCGCGCCCGGCAGCGCGATCCACCACGCCACGGCCAGCACCAGCAGCACCAGCGCCGGCAGGTCGAGCGGCAGTCCGCTCAGCGGCGCGAGTGCGTGACCTGGCGCCGCCAGTGTCAATAGGATCGCGCCGAAGATCAGCAGGCGAGCCCGGGCCATCAGGACGAACGTATCCCCTCGTGCCCACGTCGGCCGCTCGCGGCCATCCTCAGGGCTCAGGATTATACGTCAGTATCCCGGTTCCACATGCGAGCTTTGCGTGAAAGTCCGCAGCACACGTCATGAAAATCGGGACCAGCTTCCAGTAGAAAGCAGGGGCTGCCGCGCGGACACGGCAGCCCCTCCGCACAGTCGAGGCGTCAGCGGTCAGACGCCCTCAACAGCTGGCCTACTGCGACGGCCCCAGGCACGACGGCGTGTACAGGTTGAACATCCGGCGCTCGGTGATGTTGCCGGCCGGCATCACGCAGTTCGAGGGGGGTGACGTGTCGGCGCTGCCGCTCGGCTTGGGCGCCGGGCTAGACTGCGAGCCGGAGCTCGGCTGGGCGGCCGGGCTCGCCTGAACCTGCGGCACCGGCGAGCCGGCTGGCGCCACGGACGGTCGTGAGGTCGCCGTAGGTGTCGCCACGTCGGTGTTGTCGTTCGCGTTGTTGTTGTCCGGCCTGGACTGTGCGACGGCAACACTCCCACTGTCCGACACGGAGAGCATCGATCCGGAGAGCGTCAGCACGAGGGCGAGCGCTGAAGCCAGGACGGCCAGCGTGAGCCACCTCTGCACACGACGCGGTTGCTGCATGAGCCCTTCTCCTCTTCGACGGCCGGTCGAGCGTCGCCGGCTCCGCCATCGCCTCCCTCCAGAGCAGGGCGCGGGCCGCTCGACGACCATATGCTCAGCACTGCCGAGGTTGGTTTGCCGGCAGCGGGGGGCCATCCCTGCACAGCGCGTGCCAGGGACACAGCCTCGAAGGCGGCGCATGGCGGTGCGGTCCGGGCCACCGTGAGCGGCCCAGACCGCACCAGGCGCGCTCGCCGGGTGTGCGATAACAGGGCGACGCATCTGACGAAGCGCCGGGTCTCGGCCATCTTGCGTCTGGGAGCTGTTCGGTGAAGATCACCAACGTCACCGCCTATCACCTGCCGGGTACGCGCTACCCGTGGGTCTTCCTCCGCGTAGACACCGACGAGGGCATTCACGGCTGGGGCCAGGCATCGAGCGGCCCGCACAGCGACGTGGTCGCGGCGGCGGCCAGCCGGCTCGGCCCGATTCTGATCGGCCAGGATCCCACGCGGATCGAGTATATCTGGCACAAGCTCTATGCCAGCTTCAACTCGCTCGGCTCGCTCGGGTTCGTCTCGGCGTTGATCTCGGGCATCGACATCGCGCTCTGGGACATCCGGGGCAAGATGCTCGGCCTGCCGATCTACGAGCTGCTCGGCGGCAAGTTCCACGACAACCTGATCCTGTACAGCAACGGCTGGTTCGAGGGCTGCGAGACGCCCGAGGTACGCGCGCGCGGCCCGACAAGACGGTGGACGAGGGCCACACCGCGCTCAAGCTCGACCCGTTCAAGCGGGGCGCCGCCTACCTCGCGGGGTACGCTGCCAACTACCCGCCGGACCAGGACTACGCCGCCGTGGACATCATCGAGGCGGTTCGCACCGAGATCGGCAACAACGTCGAGATCTTCATCGACGCGCATGGCCGCTTCAACCTGCCGACCGCCGTGCGCCTCGCCAACCGACTGCGCCCATCGGATCGGCTGGTTCGAGGAGCCGGTCCCGCCGGAGAACTGGGACGCCCTCAAGCAATTCCGCGATCAGACGGACGTGCCGATCTGCGTCGGCGAGCGTCTGTATACCCGCTGGCAGTTCCGCCCGGTCCTGGAGCAGAAGCTGGCGGATTACATCATGCCGGACATTATCCGGACCGGCGGCATCTCGGAGATGAAGAAGATCGCCACGCTGGCCGAGACGTTCTTCGTGCCGATTTCGCCGCACGACGCGACCGGCCCGATCACCCTGATCGCCGGCGCGCAGACGATGATGTCCACCTCCAGCTTCTTCCGGCTGGAGATCGCCTACTCAGAGCTACGGAAATATCAGCAGATCATGGACCCGCCGTTCGACGTCCACGACGGCTACTTCCACGTCTCGGACGCACCGGGTCTGGGCCACGAGCCACGCGCAGACTACCTGGAGCAGGGCATCCCGTACTGACCCAAGTGCTCTCGCCCTCACGTCCTCCGTCTCACGCGTCGATATCGGTCAGATTCGACGCTGAGCGGAGAGGCGCGGGAACGATGATGATGGTCACGCGTGCCGCGAGCTGGCGGGGCTGACTCCGATCCGTCTGTCCTTCGATCACGCTGTGGGCGTCGTTGCCTTCGACCGGATCGTGACGAACGGTCAAGCCCATCGCGCGCGGAATCGCGGCGGTGAGTGAGCCGATCCCGTGGGTCGGCCTGTCTGCGCGCCGCAGGCACTCCTCCGGGCTGGCGAGCCGAGCGAGATCGACCGAGACTTCCGGGTCCGGGTTCCGACCTCGCTTGAAGGCCGCGGAGCTCACCGCGCCATCCTCTCGAAGATGATGCGGTGCGAGTCGTCGGTACAAGATATCGTCATCATCGATAGCGAGGATCTCAGCTCCGCTCACTGAGCACCTGCTGGCCCGCGATCAGGTTGACGATGGCTTGCTTCGAGACGTGCTCTTCTTCGTGGTACCGCTCCTCGTCGCCTTGCCGCTCGACGAGGAGGTACGACAGCTCTCCGTGCGGATCGACCTCGACTTCCACCTCAACCTCTGCGTGTCGCCACTCGATCTGGACGCCACCCGTCGGCAGGGGTCCGAGATGCAAGAGCTTGACTTTGCAGTCGGTCTGGCTCGCCAGGAGGGCATCTAGAGTGACGAGAAGATCCCGAGCCACCGCCAGGGATTTTGCCGTCGGCGCCGCCCCACCATACGAGTCCCAGTCATCGTGCAGGGATGCCAGATCGTCGAGCCGACGACTCACGTCGCCGCTGCTCTGGAGCTTATGACTCAGTCGAGACTCACCATGTGACGACATCGACGGCTCTCCTCGAGGGCGCACCAGGGCAACCCCTGCACGCATAGTATCTGCGATGGCGTCAGGCGCGGAGGACGTGCTCCCCGTTGACGTGCTCGTAGCGCGCGTGGTGCTGTCGCAGGAAGTCCATCCCGTAGTCGTTGCCGTTCGGCGTGCGGACCACGCTGTGGATGTGATTCCGGGTCGGCTCCGGCGTGTCGAAGGCGATGCCCGGCTGGTGGTCGAACTCGATCAGGATGACCGGGCTGTGGATGCGGTAGTAGAAGACGTCGTGCTCGCCGATGCCGCCCATCCAGGCGAAATGGGTGTCGTCCAGGTGCTGGCGGACCGTCTCGTGCCACAGCTCGGCGTGACCGTCCCGCATCTTGCTGGTGTAGAGGGCAGCCAGCCGTAGCAGCTGCTCGCGCTGGCCGGCAGTCAGGTCGGTCGCGCGGATGCCCTCGTATGGGATCACCATGTTGTCGCGGAAGGCGGCGGTCTGGACCCGTCCGTCCGCGCCGATGCCGCGCTCGGGCGGCAGCACCGTCGAGAGGATCGAGTCGTACAGGACCGCCTTGCCGCGCTGCTCGGCGCGGAGGGCGTTGACGAGCGCCAGTCCGTCGTTCTGCTCGGGCTGGAGCACGCTGACGCCCTTGTAGATGCCGGTCTCGGCCACGACCGGCTCGGAGCCGAGGAACATCGGCGCAATCGAGAGCTGGTCGCCCAGCACGAAGCAGTTGACGATCAGGTGGTGGCCGTCGATCTGCCAGCCCCACGGCTCGGTCTCGGACGGCGTCCCGAACACGCTGACGAAGTAGACCCACTCGCCGTACTCGGTCCAGCTGCCGGTGATCTCGCCAACCGTGTGGTTCAGCCGCATCACGTCCCGCGCGGTCCCGAAGCCGGACGCGCTGAGCGCGCTCGCGACCAGGCGTAGAGCCGCCTCGCGCTGGTGGTCGGCCAGGTGGTCGAGCTGGACGCCGTGGCGCATCAGGTACGGGTGAATGTTCCACCAGCGTCGCCACATGTCCGAGCCAAGGTCGAACGAGGCCAGCTGCCGCTGCTCGGGGCTCAGCACGTCCAGGAACGCCAGCGCCGCGCGTCGGATCGGCTCGGTCGAGATGCCGGTCCGCTGAATCGGAAAGAGGCCGGGCACGATCTCGCCGTTGGTGGTGATGCCCTTGAACGGCTCGCGGACGCTCTGCTCGTTCTTCTCGCGCATCATTGCGAAGCGCTCGCCAACGTCAGCCGCCTGCGCTCGCGCCGAGACCGGCGTTCGGTTCCGCAATCCGAGACCGTAGTACGGAGCAATCATCGTCGATCTCCTCCTCGCTCAGGCGGGCGCCGCCGCCTCGACCACCGCGATGGCATCCCCAACTCTGGCTGAACCACTCCCGACGATGCGGGCGTACAGCCCGCCCCGGTGCACCAGCGGCTTCAGCACCGGCTTGCCGGTTCGCCGCTGGATGCTGACGCACGGCTCGCACAGCTCCACGCCTTCGCAGACCATCCCGCCGAGCGTGAACTGGCGGCCGACCAGCTCGTTCAGGCGGACGCCGCGCGTCACGACGTTGCGTCTCGTCTCGGCGCCGTCCAGCTCGATGCCGTGCTCCTCGCGCAGCACGTCCAGCACCTCGGCCTCCACCAGCGAGACGTCCTGCACCTCGTGATGGGGTGGCGCTTCCGCGCCGCAAGACGGGTCGAGCCGCGTGGCCGGATCGGGTCGGCAGTGACGATCTCCGAGCAGCCCCCGCCCCGCCTCGCCGACGACCTCGGTCACCAGTCGCATCGGCTGGCCCGACTGTTCGGCTATGTAGATCGCCTCAACCGCCCCGCTCATCTCGGCCCCCAGATTCAGCGTGTTCTCGAAGTATGCCGTGGTCTGAAGTCCACGTCTACCGTTGGTGCGTGGCTACGCCACGCCGGTCTGGCGCTGAGGCGTGGTGAACATGCGCCCCTGGCTCTGCTCCCCGTCGCGTAGCGACGGTCCAATGGTAGACGTGGACTTCAGTCCACGGCCCAGTTCGTCCGTCCGGCTCACCCTCAGTGCTCGATGCCGACCAGCGGCAGCTCGGTGGCGAAGTGGCAGGCGGCCTGGTGACCCGGCGCTACCTCCACCAGTGGTGGCCGCACCGTCTTGCAGACGTCGCGGGCGTACCGGCAGCGCGGGTGGAACGTGCAGCCACTCGGCGGGTTGGCCGGGTTCGGCACGTCGCCTGGCAGGATGATCCGGTGACTCTTCTGCTCGGGGTTCGACTTCGGGATGGCCGAGAGCAGCGCTTCGGTGTACGGGTGCTTCGGCTCCTCGTACACGCGCTGGGCCGGCGCCACCTCCACGATGCCGCCCAGGTACATCACCGCCACCCGGTCCGAGATGTGCTCCACCACCGACAGGTCGTGCGAGATGAACAGGTAGGCCAGCCCAAGCCGGGTCTGGAGATCCTTCAGGAGATTGAGCACCTGGGCCTGGATCGACACGTCGAGCGCCGAGACCGGCTCGTCGCAGACGATCAGCTTCGGCTCCAGCGCCAGCGCCCGCGCCACGCCGATCCGCTGCCGCTGACCGCCGGAGAACGCGTGCGGGAAGCGGTTCATGTGCTGGACCCGCAGCCCGACCATCTCCAGCAGCTCGCGGACGCGGTCGCGGAGCTGGTCGCCATCGGTCACGCCGTGGATCACCAGCGGCTCCCCGACGATCTCCAGCACCGTCATCCTGGGATTGAGCGACGAGAACGGGTCTTGAAAGATCACCTGCATGTCGCGGCGGATCGGCTTCAGCTGCCGCCGCGACATCGGGGTCAGGTTCACCATGTCGTCCTGATAGCGGAACCAGATCTCGCCGCTGGTGGGCGGCATCGCCCGCAGCACCAGCCGGCCGGTCGTCGTCTTGCCGCAGCCGGACTCGCCGACCAGCCCGAGCGTCTCCCCTTCGTCGATCTGGAAGCTGACCCCGTCAACCGCCTTGACGTTGCCCACCACCCGCCGGAACAGCCCGCGCTGGATCGGGAAGTACTTCTTGACGTCCCGCACGTCCAGCAGGAGCTGGCGCTGGCCGAGGCGCAGAACCTCATGGGCCGGCAGCGTACCATTGGCGGTCATGGCGTCACCCCCACCGCATGCCCCATGTTCGGCTCGTACAGCGTGCAGCGGACCCAGTGCCCGGGCGCGACCTCGATCAGCGGCACGTCCTGCTGGCACGCTTCGCGCTTCGGGGCCGGACAGCGCGGCGAGAAGCTGCAGCCGGCCGGCAGGCTGAACGGGTCCGGCACGCTGCCGGGGATCGATGCCAGCCGCCGCTTCACGTCCCGCCCGATCTTCGGCAGGCTCCGCATCAGCCCGATGGTGTACGGGTGCATCGGATGGTTGAACGCGGTGACCGAGTCGGACGTCTCGACGATCTTGCCCATGTACATCACCGCCACCCGGTCCGCCATCTCGGCGATCACGCCCAGGTTGTGGGTGATCAGCAGGATCGCCATGCCGTAGTCCGACTGGAGCTTCTTCAACACCTCCAGGATCTGGGCCTGGATCGTCACGTCGAGGGCCGTCGTCGGCTCGTCGGCGATCAGCAGGCGCGGGTTGCAGGAGAGCGCCATCGCGATCATGCAGCGCTGACGGAGCCCCCCGGACAGCTGGTGCGGGTACTCGAAGAAGCGCTGCTCGGCGTTCCCGATCCCGACCTGCTTCAGCATCTCGACGGTCCGCTCGTACGCCTCCTGCTTGCTGGCCTTGCGGTGCAGCATCACCGCCTCGGCGATCTGGCTCCCGACGGTGTGGACCGGCGAGAGCGAGGTCATCGGCTCCTGGAAGATCATGGCGATCTCGTTGCCACGGATGCTCTTGATGAGCGTGCCGTGCGGATCGACGGTGGTCAGGTCCACCACCTCGCCGTTGCGACGGGTGAAGCGGATCTGCCCGCCGACGATCTTGCTGATCTTCGGCGGCAGCAGCCGCAGCACCGAGTGCGCCGTGACGCTCTTGCCGCAGCCGGACTCGCCGACCAGCCCGACCGTCTCGCCCGGCTTGATGTCCACCGTCACGCCGTCCACGGCCCGGACGACGCCGTCGCGCATGAAGAAATGGGTCTTGAGATCGGCGATCTCCAGCAGGGAGCCGGTCGTCCACCGCTCCGAGGGTGCAACTGGCAGCGGGATCGTCATGGCTACACCGTCGAGTAGGGATCGGTCGCGTCGCGCAGGCCGTCGCCCAGGAAGTTGAACGCCAGGACCGCGACGGCGATCGGGACGACCGGCATCAGCAGCCACGGGAAGTAGGCCAGCGTCTGGATGTTCTGGGCCTCCTGGAGCAGGGTGCCCCAGCTCACCAGCGGCGGCCTGATCCCGATCCCGAGGAAGGTCAGCGCGGTCTCGGCCAGGATCATCTGCGGGATCTGGAGCGTCGCGACGACCAGGATCTGACCGCTGACGGCCGGGATCAGGTGCTTGAGGATGACGCGGGTGTCGCTGCCGCCGGCCAGCTCTGACGCCAGCACGAACTCCTCGTGCCGGATCGAGAGCACCTTGCCGCGCAACTGCCGCGCGAGCCACGTCCAGCTGATCAGCGACAGCACCACGCCGATCGCGAAATACACCTGCAGCGGCGGCCAGTGGGGCGGGAACGCCGCCGCCAGCGCCATCCAGAGGGGGATGTGCGGGAAGGAGCGGATCACCTCGACCACCCGCTGCATCACCTCGTCGATCCAGCCGCCGTAGTAGCCGCTCGCGACGCCCAGCACCGAGCCGATGGACAGGCTCAGGAACACGCCGACCAGGCCGATGGTGAGCGAGATCTGACTGCCGACGATCAGCCGCGAGAGCTGGTCCCGTCCCTGGCGGTCGGTCCCGAGCAGGAACACGCCCATGTCCGGGCTGCTCGGGACGCCGAACAGGTGGGTCTCCAGCGGGATAAGCCCGACCAGGGTGTACGGCGTCCCCTTGACGAAGAACTGGACCGGGATCTTGGTGTACGGGTCCGGCTGGAAGCCGCGGCGCAGGGTCTCGGGGTCCACCGTCATCTTCAGGCCGAGGACGTGCGGATAGATCCGCCCGTCGTCGATCAGGTAGATCGGCTGGGGCGGCGCGTAGATGGCCGAGTCGAAGCGCTGGTCGGCGTCGTACGGGGCGACGAAGCCGCCGAGCAGCGCCGTCGTGTACAGGAGGACGATGACGACGCCGCCGGCCATCGCGGCGCGGTTGCGGATGAAGCGCAGCCAGACGAGCTGCGCCTGGGTGCGCGCGTACCGCTTCTCGTCGGCCTCGCTGACCTCTTCCTGGACGAGGTCGAGCTCGCCGGTGTCCTCGGGGTAGGCCCACTGGTCTGGACGAATCACGGTGCTCATTCGTACCGAATCCTTGGATCGACCCAGGCGAGCGAGATGTCGGCGAGCAGGTTGCCGAGCATCAGCAGCAGCGCCAGCATCAGCAGGAACGTGCCGGCGAGGTAGACGTCCTGGTTCTGGAGCGCGTGCAGGAACATCGGGCCGGTGGTGGGCAGCGAGAGGATGATCCCGAGGATGGTGGCGCCGGAGATCAGGTTCGGCAGTTGCATCCCCATCACGCTGATTAGCGGGTTGATCGCCACCCTGACGGCGTACTTGTTGATGACCACCCGCTCGTCAAGGCCCTTGGCACGCGCCGTGGTGATGTACTGCTGACCGAGGATCTCCAGCAGGTTGCCGCGCATGATGCGGATCAGCTGGGCCGTGCCGGCCGCGCCCAGGATGATGGTGGGCCAGATGATGTGGTTCCCCAGGTCGAGGATCTTGGTGGCGTTCCAGGGCGCGTTCTCGAGCTCCGACGAGACGAGCCCGCCGACCGGCACGTCGAAGACGAACGCGCCGAGGAACAGGTAGACCAGCGCCAGCATGAAATCCGGTACGCTCAGCCCGAGGAACCCGAGGAACGTCAGCCCGACGTCACCCCAGGAGTACTGGTGGGTGGCCGAGTAGATCCCGATCGGGAGCGCCACGGCCCACATGAAGATCAGCGCCAGCCCCGAGAGCAGCAGCGTGAAGGCGAGCCGGCTGGCGATCAGCGTGGCGACGGGCGCCTTCCACTCGGCGGAGTAGCCGAAGTCGCCGCGCGGGAACCCGGATACCCATTCCCAGTACTGGACGTAGTACGGCTGATCCAGGCCGTACTGTCGCCGCAGCGCCTCGATGGCACGGTCGTCGATGGAGCTCCCGGCCACGGCGGCCTGGGTGCTGAGCGTGGTGATGAAGTCGCCCGGCGGGAGCTGGACGATGATGAAGGTCAGCACCGACACCACGAAAAGGGTCGGCACCATCCCGAGGAGTCGTCGCAGGATGTAGGTCAACATGATAGGAGTCAGGAGTCAGGAGTCAGGAGTCAGGAGTCAGGAGTCAGGAGTCAGCGGGTTGACCCCTCCTGACTCCTGGCTCCTGGCTCCTGACTACTTCTTGAAGAAGAACTGGGCCGGGTCGAGGTTGCCCGGGCTCATGAAGATCCAGTCGGTGACGGCCTGCTCGGGGACGTTACGGAAGTTGTTCTTGACCACCGCGATCGACGGGATCACGCCGACCGTCCCGATCACCCACAACTGCTCGGCGGACAGCCTGATCAGCTGCTTGCCGACCTCGACCTGCTTCGCCGGGTCCACCGTGGCGCGGAACTGGCTGTACAGGTCGTACGCCTTCGCGAACTCGCCCTCCGGCTTCTCGCCCTTCTTGCCACCGCTGCTGAACCAGTCGCCGTAGAGCGGCGCCATCCAGGAGCGGTTGTCGTACGGGAAGACGTAGATCGGGTCCACGAACGGCTCCAGGCCACGGTCGGTGCCCCAGATGGCGATCTGGACCTCGTTCGCCTGGGCGCGCGGCCAGTACGACTCGCGCGGCGAGCTCTTCAGCACGACCTTCAGGCCGAGCGACTCCCAGTCCTTGCGGACCAGCTCCATCGCGTCGAAGGCGTTGCCGCTGGTCTGGTACGTCTCCATCGTCAGCTCGAGCGGCTTCCCGCCGGACATCGTCCGGAAGCCGTCGCCGCCCTTCTTCAGCCCGATCTCGTCCAGCAGCCCGTTCGCCTTTGCCGCGTCGTACTGCGCGTTCAGGGACTCCAGCTCCGGCACGTAGAACGGCGAGTCCGGGATCAGGATCGTATTCCGCTCCTTGCCCAGACCGAAATAGCTGACCTCGTTGATCCGCTTCCGATTGATGCCGATCGAGAGCGCCTGCCGGAACTTGAGATCGCGGAAGATCGCGCGCATCTCCGGATTGCCGTAGGTCTGATTGACGAAAAATGCGACCTGCGAGCCGTTAGCGTCCGGCCATCGGTAGACGCGATAGCCGTTCTTCTGCTTGTTCTCCTGAAGCAGCGTGAACTTGGAGATTTGAACGCTGCGGAACTGCATGTCCAGCTCGCCGTTGATCGCCTTCAGGTTGAGCGCCTCGGTGTTCTCAACCAGATCGAGGCGGACCTCGTCGATGTACGGCAGCTGGTTCCCCTGCGGATCGACCTTCCAGTAGTACGGATTGCGCGTGGCGACCAGGAACCGGTCGCCCGGCTTCCAGGACGTGATGCGCCACGAGGTCATCGTGGGCCGCTCGGTGTTGTAGTCGTCAGCCTTCTCGTTGAACGTCTTGTAGTCCGTCAGCGACTTGTTGTACTTGGGGTGGAACTGGGTCAGATAGTGCTTCGGCGCGAAGAACCCGAAGCGCTCGAAGTTGAGCGGCCATTGGTTGCCGTGGAACGCCAGCATCCGCAGCGCCATGCCGTTCGGCGCGTCGAACGTGAGGCGGATCACCTCACTGCTGACCTTCTCCAGCTTCATCGGCTTGCCGTCCACCACCCACTCGGAGGGCGGGGCCGGCGAGATGTTGGTGTCGTTGGCGATGTCCTCCCACCAGAAAACGATGTCGTCGGTGGTGAACGGCTCGCCGTCCGACCACTTGAGACCCTTGCGAAGCGTCAGCGTCAGCTGCTTGCCGTCTGGCGAGAACTCCCACTTCTCGGCCACGCCCGGCCCGATCTGCCCCTTCGGATCGCGCGGCCAGCGCAGCATCGGCTCGTAGACCGTGCGGCCAAATGCGTGGAAGTCGGCGACGCCGGTGAAGGCGCGGCGCCAGGTGCCGCCGTACTGGCCGACCTCCTCGAACGGCTGGACGACGAGCGGGTTCTCGGGCAGGCGCTGCGCGATGGGCGGCAGCTTGCCGGCCTTGACCAGCTCGGCCAGTTGCGGTGCTTCGGCGTAGGACGCCGGCTTCGCCGGCGCAGCGGCGGCAGGCTTCGCGGCTTCGGCCTGCCCTGACGCAGGAAGGGTCGGTTTCGGCGCTTCGGCTGGCTTCGCAACGGGCGCGGCGGTCGGGGCCGCTGGGGGAGCGGCCGGGGCAGCCGGCTTGGCGGCTTCGGCTGGCTTGGGGGCGGTGCTCTCGGTCGGCTTCACAGCCGGCGGGCTCGGGCTGCAGGCGGCTGCAAGCGGCACTGCCGCGAGTGCGAACAGCCCGAGACGCAGTACGGTGCGTCGGGTCATGCGCGCCACGCCGGGCGTGGCAGGATCGAACGTGTCCGGGTCCATCGCGAATCTGCCTCCGCTTCGAGGGGATCTCTACGATCGATCATAGGTCTCGAACGGAGGCCGTCCATCGGGTCAAACAGACCGTTCCTGACGGGACAATCGGCCCGTGCGTGGACGGGTCAGCGGCGCGTGGAGCCGGGTCAGCGGCGCGTGGAGCCGGGTCAGCGGCGCGAAGGAGGAGGCGCTGTCGAGCCGCGGACCAGCAGGCTCGGCGCCAGGTGCCGATGCACTGGCCCCTCCGGTCCTTCGCCGTTCATGCGGGCCACGATCAACTCGACCACCTGCCGCGCTTGCTCCTGGCGCTCGAACGCGATGGTCGTCAGGCCAGATCGCACCGCCCCGGCCAGGGCGATGTCGTCCATGCCGACAACCGAGACGTCGTCGGGAACCGCCACGCCAAGCTTCTCCAGCCCCAGCCAGAGCCCGATCGCCAGCACGTCTCCGATCGCGATCACCGCCGTGGCGCCGGAGTCGCGAATCTGGGGCGCTAGCTCGCCGGCTGCCGGCATCGTGGCCTGCTCGACTCCGAACACCAGACGTGGGTCCGTCGCCAGTCCGAAACGGCGCAGCACGGTCAGGTGGGCCTCCACGCGCAGCTCCATCGCCCGCTGGTTGGCGGTGCTGTCCAGGACCGCGATCCGCCGATGCCCGAGCCCGATCAGGTGCTCCAGCGCGACCTCGACGCCGCGCGGCCGGTCCGGGAAGACGGCGTCCGTGGTCGAATCGGCCACGAAGCCGGCCAGCGTGACGACGTGAATGCCGGCCCGCCGCAGCCGCTCGAAGTCGCCAGGCTCGGCATGGGCCATCGCGATGGCGACGCCCTCGGCGCGTAAACGGCGCATCTGCTCTAGCGCCGCCAGCTCGCGCTCGCGCTCGGTCCCGATGCTGAGCAGCACCAGGCTCAGGCCGTGCTCGCGCAGCAGCGTCTCCATCGCGAGCGCCATCTCGGTCCAGCGTGGGTTGGCGAGGTGGCGCACGCCCAGAATCACTAGCCCGCTGCCCCGCCCCCCGAGCGCGCGGGCCGGCTGGCTCGGGACGTAGTCCAGCTCGCGAATGGCGCTCTCGATGCGGCGGCGGGCCTCCGCGCCGACGTAGCCGCTCTGGTTCATGAACCGCGAGACGGTCGCCAGCGAGACGCCGGCGCGCTCGGCCACGTGATAGATGGTCTGCCGCGCGTGCTTCATGACACCGTCGCCACCAACCGGGTGTCAGTCGTGGACGTGGCGCTCGGCACGACGGTAGAGCGACTGGACCATGCCAGCGCGAATCGCCATCGTCCAGGCCAGCGTCGCGTCGATCTCGGCGTCAGTGGCGCCCGCGCGCTTTGCGCCTCGGATGCGGCGCTCGGTGCACGGCTCGCAGTTGCCGATCAGCACGACCGCGATCCCGATCAGGGCCTTGGTCTTGTGATCGAGGGCCTCGTTGTCGCGGCAATTGGCGTACCACTGCTCGAACTGGTCGAAGACGGACGTCTTCCAGGATCAGGTCTACGTCTTCACGCCGCGCGGCGAGATCAAGGAGATGGCTGAGGGCGCCACCCCGCTCGACTTCGCCTATCGCGTCCACACGGATGTCGGGCACAAGTGCGTTGGCTCGAAGGTTAACGGGCGAATGGTCTCGCTGGACCACCGTCTCCAGAACGGGGACATCGTCGAGATCATCACCGCGCGCGGCTCGAAGGGGCCGAGCCGCGACTGGCTGAACCCGAACCTCGGCTACATCCGCACGGCGAACGCGCGCGAGAAAGTCCGACAGTGGTTCAGGAAGCAGCAGCGCGAGGAGAACGTCCAGCAGGGGCGGACTCTGGTCGAGAAGGAGCTGAAGCGGCTCTCGATCGACAACGTCAAGCTGGACGACGTGGCAGCCACGTTCAAGTACGACAAACTGGACGACTTCCTGGCGGCGGTCGGGTACGGCGACATCCACCCGCACCAGGTGACGATGCGTCTCTCGACGGAGCTGAAGCCGCATCCGCAGGAAGACGAGGCGCCCGCGCTGCGCCCAGCCTCGGCCCCGAGCCCCAACAGCATCCGCGTCCTCGGCGTCGGCGACCTGCTCACGCGACTGGCCCAATGCTGCAACCCGGTCCCCGGCGACGACATCATCGGCTACATCACGCGCGGCAAGGGCGTGACCGTCCACCGCCAGACCTGTCCGAACGTCGTCAACGAGCAGGATCAGGAGCGCCTGGTCCAGGTGGACTGGGGCCGGACCGGGCAGCAGATGTTCCCAATCACGATCCGCGTCGAAGCGTGGGACCGCGTCGGGCTGGCGCGTGACGTGGCGGCGCTGCTGGCCGACGAAGGGCTGAGCATGACGGCGCAGACGGCGGTCGTCCACAAGGATCAGACGGCGACCGTCTGGGCGACCGTCGAAGTGAGCGGCCTGGACAAGCTGAGCCGGGTGCTGTATCGCCTCGAAGGCGTCAAGGACGTGTTCAGCGTGGCACGCGAGGTCGGCAAGGGGCCAAACGGCCGGAGCTAACCAACCTGGGAGCGCGGCCATCCTGGCCGCCCCGGTCCAGCGACTTGACGAACAATCCTCAGGATGATGCGGCGTGGCCGAACGACGAAGCGGCCAGCATGGCCGCGCTCCCAGGGGGTGTCAGCGGAACAGAGGCTGGGTCCAGAGCTGGCGGCCGTCCGAAGCGGTCGCGCGCACCCGCGCGTACGGGCCGGTCGCAGCGCCGAGCACGAACCGGGCGCGGTCGGCGTTCACGCTCTCCAGCACCGCGCCACCCTGACCGATCAGCTCGATGATGGCCGCGTCGCCAGCCAGCTCCAGGCTGAGCTCCGAGCCAGACGCCTCATAGGCTGCCAGCTCCAGGCCAGAGGAGGCGTAGAAGCGGCCGGCCCGCACCGCTTCGAGGACGTCGGCCATCCGCGCCGACTCGGCTTCCACCCGGAGCCAGCCACGGCCCGGGTTGGAGTAGTTCTCGCCCCAGGTCTGGAAATGGTGGGCGTCGTCAGAGGCGACGCCCCAGACCTTGCCGCCGGCCGTCAGCAGCGCGTCCCAGATCACCTCGGTCGAGGGGTGGCTCTCATCGCCCTCGTTGTTGACGGCGTTGTGCCCGTTCGCCATCTCGACCAGCCCGACCTCGCCGGCGGCCAGCAGGTCGTCGATCGTGAGGGTGTACAGGTAGTTCGGGTGGTTGACGTGAGCCACGGCGCCCTGAGCCGCGATCTGCGCCAGCGCCCAGCGCAGCCGCTCGGTGTGGCTCTCCTTGACCTCGGGCTCCATCAGGCTCTTGCCGGGCCACGGCGGCGCGATCAACTCCTGCACGCCGAGGGCGTTGACGTGCACGGCTGCCATCGTCACCTCCTCGCCCTGCCAGACGGGCAGGCTGCCGCGCTGGAGCTTCGCCAGGTGATCGTCTGGGATCAGGATGTTGTGGTCGGTCAGAAAAAGGAAGTCGTAGCCGTGCGCCTCGTACCAGTCCACGACGGTCTCGGGCGGGCTGTCGCCGTCGCTGTACCGGGTGTGGGTGTGGGTGTTCCCTTTGAGCCAGCGACGTGCCATCGGCCTCGACCTCGATCGTGGAGCGTCGGCGAGCGGGAACGTCGCCGCTTGCCGCGCGGTGAGCGTACTCCGCGCCGTGGATCGGAGTCCATCACGGTGACTACTCCGTCAGGTCAAGCAGACGGCTTCTGCCGAAACGCTCGCCGCAACCGGCCACGTTTGCTCGGCAAGGCTCAGTCCGAGCCGGAGGATTTCTCGTGCAGCGTTCTCATCCCGAGACAGGCTCAGACCACACACGGGGCAGCCATGCCACCGCTGACTGAGCGTCTTCGGGACCGTGGTCTGACACCCGCTGCAGCGTTGGGTGGTGCCGTTGGGATGCACCCGCACGAGCTGACGGCCGGCGCTTTCAGCCTTGTCGTCAAGTCGAGCGAGGAACCTGCCCCAACCGGCATCGTGGACGGACCGCGCCAGCATCGAGCCGGCCAGTCCCGTGAGGTTCAGGTCTTCGACCGCGATCAGGCCGAAGCGGTCCACCAGCGCGCGAGCTGCCTTGTGGTGAAAATCGTTGCGCTGGTTGGCAACGTGGGCGTGGGCCTTTTGGAGCAGCACTATGGCTTTCCGCCGGCCGTTGCTGCGCTTCTTGCGACGGGCGACCTTCCGTTGGGCACGGCGCACGGCAGCCGCCGCCTTCCGTGCGTAGCGTGGGTTGGCGATCTCCGAGCCATCGGACAGGACCGCGAAGGCCGTCAGCCCCACGTCGATGCCGACCGCCTCGTCAGAGGCCGGCCGTGGGGTAGGATCGACCTCGCACGAGAACAGAGCGTACCAGTGGCCGGCCTCCCGCTTGACGGACACCGTCTTGATCGTCCCAAGCATCTAGGCCCGCTCCCACTGCGTCTCGATGTACTTCTGGATCGTGGCTGCCGAGACGTGGCCGACGGTGGCAGCGAAGTAGGAACGGGACCAGAGCGTCGGCAGACGGGAGCGCAGGCTCCCGAACTCCCGGCGCAGCACCCGCGACGTGTACCCCTTGAACTGCGCAGCGATGTTGGCCGGCGCTCGCGTCGGGTCGCTCTCCACGAACAGGTGGACGTGGTCGGGCAGGACCTCCATCGCGTGCAGGGTCGCGCCCATCTCGGCAGCCTTCTCGGCAAGCAGCACCTTCAGCCTAGAGGCCACATCCCCGACCAGCACCGGACGCCGGTACTTCGGGCACCACACAAGGTGGTACTTCAAGGAGAAGACCGCGCCAGCGTTGTGGGCGTACCGTGGCTGGGCCATGCCACTCATTATACAGCCGCATCGTATCTAGTCGCCAGAAAGGAGGATGCAGGGTCTGGATGTCGGCGCGGCTTCGGCCGCCGTGGCAGTCACCTGGTCGCCTCGAGGCGACGGTCCCCTGCCACGATTTCTATGGTGACCCGGGCGCCCCGGCGCCCAGTTCGCCAACAGCCCGAGTAGCGCATGATGCAGGTCAGTACGCGACATCTGAGAGCGGCGCACCGCGAATGGCCCGACCGAACATCCGTTCAGCCACGCTGAACGCCTTGATGGTGAACCACGGATGAGGCGACCCACCAAAAGGAGAGTCACGGTGACCAACGAATCGTACCGCTGGGTGATCGTCGCGGCTGGCGGCCTGCTGGGCTGCGTCGCGGTCGGCGCCATGTTCTCGCTGCCGGTCCTACTCGTGCCGATGTCAGACGACACCGGCTGGTCCACGACGGGCCTGTCAGGCACCATGACCATCGGTTTCATCGCCTCGGCGCTCGCGGCCATGGTCTGGGGCGCCCTTTCGGACCGCATCGGCCCGCGCCCGGTCGTGCTGATCGGCTCGGCCATCCTGGTGGCGAGCCTCGCGCTGGCGAGTCGGGCGACCTCGCTGCTGCAGTTTCAGCTGCTGTTCGGCCTGCTCATCGGCGCGGCGATGGCGGCGATCTTCTCGCCGATGATGGCCTGCGTGACCGGCTGGTTCGACACCCATCGGAGTCTGGCGGTCTCGCTGGTCTCGGCCGGCATCGGGATCGCCCCGATGACCATCGCGCCGTTCGCTGCCTGGCTCGTCTCGATCTACGATTGGCGGACCACGCTGCTCCTCATCGCGGCGCTCGCAGCCGTCCTGATGCTGCCGGCGGCGTTCCTGGTGCGCCGCCCGCCGGCCCTGGAGCGGAGATCTGCCGTCGGCTCGGCGGACGACCTGTCCGAGCCGGCCCTGCCGCTAGGTCAGGCGCTGAAGTCGCCCCAGTTCGTCGTGCTGCTGCTGACCTTCTTCTCCTGCTGCGCCACCCATTCCGGCCCGATCTTCCACACGGTCAGCAACGCCGTCCATCATGGCATCCCGATGATGGCCGCCGTCACGATCTACAGCGTGGAGGGGCTGGCCGGCCTGTTCGGTCGCGTCGGCTTCGGGATTCTGGGCGACCGGCTCGGGGCCAAGCGAGTGCTCGTGGCCGGGCTGCTGGCGCAGGCGTTTGGTGCACTGGCGTACGCCTTCGTGCGCGACCTGGGCGCGTTCTACGCCGTAGCGGCGGTGTTCGGCTTCATCTACTCGGGGATCATGCCGCTCTACGCGGTGCTCGCGCGGGAGAACTTCCCGCTGCGGATGATGGGGACCGTGCTCGGCGGCATGTCGATGGCAAGCAGCCTGGGCATGGCGAGCGGCCCGCTGGTTGGCGGGATGGTCTTCGACACCTTCGCCAGCTACACCTGGCTCTACGTCGGCTCCTGGGCGGTCGGCGTCGGCGCGTTCCTGATCGCGATGACGTTCCAGCCCCGCGAAGAGGAGCAGCTCGCGCCGGTGCCGGCCAGCTAGCGAGCGGACGGCACAACCCTGGCGCGCGCACAGGACATGAAAAGACGCGGCCGCGTTGGGAGTCCACGGCCGCGTCAGCTACCAACGGGGGAGGGCCGCTGGCGATCCCATGCTTCCTGGGGAGCGGGACCGCCGCCGGCTCGGCTCCGACGGCGGTCCCTCACAGAAGGGGATGGCAGTAGTATGCGGGTCTGGCAAGGCGGCGCATACGGGCAGAGCGGCCAATGTTCTCTCGGGCAGGATTGTGCAACCAGCACGAATACAGACGGCTCCGGCATCTGCCTGTCCCCGTACCGGCCCCCTCGCGGGTCAGACGCGTCGTGCAGACTGCCCCATCCGCCCGATTTCTCGGGCCAGCGTGGCGCGCGCCTCGGCCAGCAGGCGCCGCTCGTGCGGGTCGAGCGGGCGCGCGGCAAGGTCGGCGAGGCGGGTGCGCCACTCCGAGCAGACCCGGTCGGCGAGCTCCGGCACGACGTCCGCTGTCGAGCGCCCGGGCAGGCCAGCCAGACCGCCCAGAGCACCCATTCTGCCGACGCCCCGCGCCAGCCGGTCCAGCCAGGCCAGATCGCGCTGGAACAGCGCAATCTGGAGCTCGACCTCGGAGTAGCGCGCGGTGACGGCAGGCAGGCGCTCGGCCTTCGCCTCGGGGTAGGCCGTCTCCTCGACCAGCTCGGGCGGCTCCAGGTGGAAGACGCCCGCCAGCAGGGTGACCGTCCGCTCGCTCGGGACGCTGATCCCCAGCTCCAGGTGCGAGACGGCCACTCGGGAGATCGCCAGCCGGTCGGCGAGCTCCTGCTGGGTCCAGCCCAGCAGGCCCCGCAGCCGAGCGATCCGCTGACCGAGCGTCTCCCCCGGCGCCGGCACGTCAGGCGCCATACGCGATGGGCTGGGCGCGCAAGGACCGCACCAGCTGCAGGTCAGCCTCGACCATCCGCTCGACCAGCGACTGGAAGTTGACGGTCGGCTGCCAGCCCAGGCGCTCGCGGGCGTGGCCTGGATCGCCGATCAGGAGATCGACCTCGGCCGGCCGCATGTGGCGCTCGTCCTGAACCACGTAGTCGCGGTAGTCCAGCCCGACGCGCCCGAACGCGATCTCCGCCAGGTCGCGGACGGAGTGGGTCTCGCCGGTCGCGATCACGTAGTCGTCCGGCTGCTCCTGCTGGAGCATCAGCCACATCGCCCGCACGTAGTCGGGAGCCCAGCCCCAGTCGCGCCGCGAGTCCAGGTTGCCGAGCCGGATCTCCTTGTCCAGGCCGAGCTTGATCCGGGCCACCCCGTGGGTGATCTTCCTGGTCACGAACTCCAGCCCACGGCGCGGCGACTCGTGGTTGAACAGGATGCCGGACGACGCGTGCAGACCGTAGCTCTCGCGGTAGTTGACGGTGATCCAGTGGCCGTACACCTTGGCGACGCCGTACGGGCTGCGCGGGTAGAACGGCGTCGTCTCGGTCTGGGGCACCTCGCGGACCTTGCCGAACATCTCGGAGGTGGACGCCTGGTAGAAGCGGATGTCCGGGTCGGCCACGCGGATCGCGTCCAGGAGGCGGGTCACCCCGAGGGCGGTGACCTCGCCGGTGAAGACCGGCTGCGTCCAGGAGGTCAGCACGAACGACTGCGCCGCCAGGTTGTACACCTCGGTCGGGCGGTGCTCGCGCAGCGCGCTGACCAGCGACATCTCGTCCAGCAGGTCGCCGCTGACCAGGGTCAGGCGGTCCTGGATGTGGCTGATCCGCTCGAAGTTGACCGTGCTGGTGCGCCTGAGCAGGCCGATGACCTCATAGCCCTGCTCCAGCAGGAATTCGGCCAGGTATGAGCCGTCTTGCCCGGTGATGCCGGTGATCAGTGCGCGCTGCTTCATGGGATCTCCCGTTCAGGCCGCCGGCGACTGCCTGTCCCGGATCGGCGTTCCGTTGTGTGAGTCGAGCGTACGTCGAACGGGCGTCCATGTCTGCTAAGTCGCTTAGCGCGATGCTACCGATTCCGGAGTCGCTGATGACCGGCTTTCGGGTCCGGCGGGGCCGGGCTGGCGAGCGCCGCGTCCAGGTCCGGCGGGAACTGCCCGAGGATCCAGGCGCCGTCCAGCGGCACACGACGGTAGTCGGCGCCGGCGAACGAGACGTAGTCCAGCGTCTTGACGTCCATCGCCAGGTTGGCCTCGATCGGGAAGTAGCAGTTGTGCTTCTCGATCAGGTCGTTGACCTGGGCGAAGTCGTACTGGGCGGCGTGGCGCTGCCAGCTCTCCGCGAACCGTGCCCGGTTGCCTCTAGCGGCGACGGCCTGAAGGTGCCACTCGCCCTGGATGCGGGTGGTCAGCAGAGCGGTCAGGTCGTGGATGCGCTTCAGGCGGCGCGACCAGGCGGGCGCGCCGCCGACGGCGAGCGCCCGCACCCGGTCGTGGACGGAGATCAACGAGCTGGGGACGTGCTCGCTCAGGTTCTTCTCATGGCCGGGCGTCGGCGGCGCCTCGGTGATCCGCGCCTCCTCCTCCAACTGACGGTTGGAGAGGCGGCGGCGGGCGAGCCGCGTCGCCGCGAGCGTCCCGAAGATCTCGCCGACGTCGGACTCCATGGCCTACTTGACGTCCAGCAGCTCGACCTCGAAGACGAGGGTGGCGTTCGGCGGGATCACGCCGCCAGCGCCGCGCGCACCGTAGCCCAGGTTCGGCGGGATGGTCAGCTTTCGTACGCCGCCGACCTTCATGCCCTGCACGCCCTCGTCCCAGCCCGCGATGACCTGTCGGCCGCCGAGCGGGAAGTTGAACGGCTGGCCGCGATCCTTGGAGCTGTCGAACTTGGTGCCGTTGGTCAGCCAGCCGGTGTAGTGGACCGAGACGTTCTGGCCGGCCTTCGCTTCGGCGCCTGTACCGACTTTCTCATCGGTGTACTTCAAGCCGGAAGCCGTGGTGACCTCCTGGCCGCCACCGCCTGACGGCGCCTGGCTCTGCGAGCAGGCGGCGACCATCACGGCCACTACAGCCGCGCCAAGCACGATGCCGAGAAGCATGATCGGCGATCTCCTTTGTCGTGTCGTCCCGTGATGTGTCATCCCGCGAGCGCCCTCCCCGCCGACGCGTGGCAACGGCGTCCGCGCCGGATCGTCGTCAGGCATCATGCCATGCGGCGGCGCCGCCCGCCCAAGATCCGACCTGAGCGCGGCGAGCCGAGAGCCGAACGGCCCGCTTTGTGCAAACCGAGCTCCGCGGAACAAAGTGATTTGTAACATTGGGGGGTTCGCGCGGGACTGTCGGCGTGGTAGACTGAGCGTGAGCGACGGGTCACATGCCTGGCACGCATTCTGCTGCGTCGTCTGGCTCTCGAGGAGTGGCTCGAAGCGTGGTTTGCCCTCCGGCGGCGGCGACGATTGGCCGTCACGAGGCGTGGCGATGAGGACACGCGATTCCGGGTCAGGGCGGATCGGCTTTCTCTGACGTGGCGCCGGGCGGTGGGACCGTCCCGGTAACGGCTGTTCGCTGCACGGTCAAAATCATTGACGATGTGGGGTGGCATGTGACGTTGGGCAGATTCTCGGTGACGCTGTTGATCGGGGCCCCGGGAGCGGGCAAGGGGACCCAGGCGCGCTACGTTCGGGAAGCGCTCAGCATCCCGCACATTGCGACCGGCGACCTCTTGCGCGAGCACCGGCGTCGCGGCACGGCGCTCGGCCGGACTGCTCGGGCATACATGGACCGTGGCGACCTCGTGCCGGACGAGCTGGTGGTCCAGATGGTGGTCGAGCGGCTCGAACAGCCGGACGCGGCAAACGGCGCGCTGCTGGACGGCTTCCCGCGCACCCAACCCCAGGCCGACGCCCTGGACAAGCAGCTGGGCTGCCGGGGCGGCGGCGTGCTGGCAGCGCTCTTCCTGGACGTTCCGCCGAGCATCCTGGTGCGGCGGCTCTCGGGGCGCAGGATGTGCGACGGCTGCCAGAGCACCTTCCATGTCGATCTGCACGACCTGCCGTCTGACGGCTCGTGCCCGGAGTGCGGCGATCATCTCGTGCAGCGGCGCGACGACCAGCGCTCGGCGGTGGCGCGGCGCATCTCGGTCTACCTGGAGCAGACGACGCCGGTCCTGGAGCACTATCGTGCCCGCGGGCTGGTGCATCGCGTGGATGGCGACCGCGAGGTGGACGAGATCAAGTCCGAGCTGCTCGGCGTGCTGTACCGGCGGGTGCCGGCCCTGGCCGCGTCGTAGTCGAAGCCCCGCCTCCCGCCATATCGCCATCGTCCTCCAACCCCCTCTACGGTCCCTCGATCGGAAGAGGGGGAGATGTCCGTAAACGGGCGTCTCCGTGGCATGCCCGCGAGTGAAGCGACGCGGCGGGGACTGGCAGCGGTCCGCCTTGTCCCGGCCGGATGCGGGACACCTGACACTGCCGGCCGCTTCACTGGCGCAGTACGCTGGTCGTGTCGCGAAGACTCGTTGGGAGACGTCTGCGCGGCGCGGAGTGACAAGGTGGACGGCGGTAGGTACGCGGTAACGGTGATTCTCGGCGCACCAGGCGCCGGTAAGGGCACGCAGGCTCGGTCGTTGAGCCAGGCGCTCGGCATCCCGCACGTCGCGTCGGGCGACTTGCTGCGGGAGCATCGTCGGCGTGGGACGCCGCTGGGGCTGACCGCGCGTGCGTATATGGATCGAGGCGATCTCGTCCCTGACGAGCTCGTCGTGCAGATGATGGTGGAACGGCTGTCCCGCCAGGATGCCATGCGAGGCGCGCTGCTGGACGGCTTTCCCCGGACGCTGGCGCAGGCGACCACGCTCGATGCCGAGCTGGCCGAGCGGGGCGGCGGCGTGCGCGCGGCCCTGCTGCTCGACGTGCCGGCCGAGGTGCTGGTGGAGCGGCTGTCGGGGAGAAGGATCTGCATCGGCTGCCAGGACACGTTCCACGTGCAGCTGCAATCGCTGCCGGAGGACGGCACCTGTCCACGATGCGGCGACCGCCTGGTGCAGCGCCCGGACGACACGCCGAAGGTGGTGCTGCATCGCGTCGAGGTGTACGCCGAGCAGACCGCGCCGGTCATCGACTACTACCGTGGGCTCGGCGTCTTGCGCTGCGCGGACGGCACACGCTCGGTGGAAGAGATCCGCGACGCGCTGCTGACGCTCGCGAAATCGCGACCATCGCTCCTGGCCGCATCGTAAGGACGCCTGCCCTCACTCCGGCCCCCTCCCAGCGGGAGGGGTGCCCGTCGAAATGTGGCACGCTAGACCGGGCCGTGGGTTGAAACCCACGGCGACAGTCATGTCGTCGCGCTGCGACGAGGAGCGTGCATCCGGCGTCGCAGGGCGACGCCATGATGGTAGGCGGGGCTTTCAAGCCCCGATGCAGCTCGTGCATCGCGATACGCCATACTGTCGCGATGGATCTGTAGGAGGGTCGAACGGATGCTGAAGCGCAGGCTCGGAAGGACCGATCTCGACGTCAGCGTGCTCTGCTTCGGGGGGAACGTGTTCGGCTGGACGGCCGACAAGGCCGCGTCGGACGCCGTGCTGGACGCCTTCGTGGAGGCCGGCGGCAACTTCGTGGACAGCGCCGACGTCTACTCACGCTGGGTGCCGGGCAATACCGGCGGCGAGTCCGAGCTGATCCTGGGCCAGTGGATGAAGGAGCGCGGCAACCGCGCCGACATCGTGGTGGCGACCAAGCTGGGCAGCCCGATGGGCGAGGGGAAGCAAGGGCTCTCGCGGAAGTACATGATGGAGGCCGTCGAGGCGTCGCTGACGCGGCTCCAGACCGACTACATCGACCTGTACCAGGCCCACCGCGACGACCAGGAGACGCCGCTGGACGAGATCATGGCGGCGTTCGACGAGCTGGTGAAGCAGGGCAAGGTGCGCTGGATCGGCGCCTCGAACTTCAGCGCGGCACGGCTGGCCGAGGCGAACGCGGTGGCGGCTCGGGGAGGCTGGGCGCGCTACGAGAGCATCCAGCCGCCGTACCACCTGCTCCAGCGCTCGGACTACGAGTCGGAGCTGGAGCCGCTCTGCCAGAAGGACGAGATCGGGGTCATCACGTACTCTTCGCTGGCGAGCGGGTTCCTGACCGGCAAGTACCAGAAGGACCATGAGCTGCCGCACAGCGGTCGAGCGTCTGGCGTCCAACAGCGCTACTTCAACGAGAAGGGCTGGGCGGTGCTGGACGCGGTCCAGAGCGTGGCGAAGCGGCTCGGGGCGACGCCGGCCCAGGTGGCGCTGGCCTGGATCGCAGCCCGGCCGGGGATGACCGGCCCGATCGCCAGCGCGACGACGCCCGAGCAGCTGCACGAGCTGGCCGGCGGGATCGGGCTGACGCTGGACGCGGACGCGATCTCGACGCTGGACACGGCGAGCGCGTAAGACGGCCCTCACCCCCCAACCCCCTCTCCCTAACCGCGGGAGAGGGGGAGCTGGGAGGTAGGCGTCAGGGGAGGTCGTCGCGGAGCAGCTCGGCGAGGAGCAGGCTGCCGCCAAACGCGATCAGAAAGCCGATCGCGATGCTGAGGAGCAGCAGGTGGAGCTCGCCGAGTGGCCGCTTGCTGCCCGAGCGGCCCGAGGTCGCGCTGTGGTGGGTGTCCATACTTCTGGAAACTCGGCCCCGATGAACGGGGTGTGATGCTGCTCTGACAGGGCGGTGACAGCTCGCATCCAGCACCTCGTGCCGACCCCGGCCACGACTTCGAGAATCCGTGGAGCTCGTACGTGGAGCGCGGCCATCCTGGCCGCTTCGCCAACGGAGCAGCAACCATCCCTCAGGGTCGTTGTCTGACACCGCCTGGGCGGCCTTGATGGCCGCGCTCCACGGACACGTTCGCTGCATTCCCTGAGCCCGCATGTCGATCTGCACCGGCACGGGTTCATCAACGGGAAGCTCGTCGGAGGAACCTCCATAGAGGTGTGGGCGACGGTGGTGCCGCGTTGCCGACTACACTGTTGGGTGTGGGGCGCGCGGTGAGCGCGCGCCCGGGGACCGGCAGCATGGCAGTGGAAGTCGCACGGCGAAGCACGGTGATGGAGACGGAGAACCGGAAGACGCTGGCGTTGTTCAGCGGACGGTCGAACGTGGCGCTCGCGGACGAGGTCGCGCGGGTGCTCGGCGTCGAGCTGGGCGGGGTCGAGATCCGGACCTACGCGGACGGCGAGCTGTACTGTCGGTACGACCAGTCGGTGCGCGGCACGGACGCCTTCGTCATCCAGTCGATGGGGCCGCCGATCAACGACTCGCTGATCGAGCATCTGATCATGGTGGACGCGCTACGGCGGGCCTCCGCGAAGCGAATCACCGCCGTGACGCCATATTACCCGTACGCCCGGCAGGACAAGAAGAGCCGCTCTCGCGAGCCGATCACGGCGCGGCTGGTGGCGAACATGTACGAGGCGGCCGGCATCGACCGCCTGGTGACGGTGGACCTCCACGCGGGCCAGATCCAGGGCTTTCACTCAGCGCCGCTCGACCACCTGACGGCGCTGCCGATCCTGGCGGACTACGTCGGAGCGCACGTGAGCGGCGAGCTGACGATCGTCTCGCCGGACTCGGGGCGGGTCCGCACCGCCGAGAAGTACGGACAGCGGCTCGGCGCGCCGATCGCGTTCCTGCACAAGAAGCGGAGCCGCGAGCAGGCGCACTCGGTCGAGATGCTGGAAGTGGTCGGCGAGGTGGAGGGGCGGACCTGCATCATCGTGGACGACATGATCGCGACAGGCGGCACGATCTGCGCGGCTGCCGAGCGGTTGAAGAGTCGTGGGGCGGCGGCGATCTGGGCGGTCGCGACGCACGGGATCTTCTCGGGCGAAGCGGTCGAGAAGCTGACGCTGGCGCCGTTCGAGCGGGTCGTGGTGACGAACACGCTCCCGATCCCAGACCGCTGCTACTTCACAGGGCTGGAAGTGCTGTCAGTGGCGCCGATCATCGCCCACGCGATCAAGGCGATCTTCGAGGACGGCTCGGTCAGCGAGATCTCGGAGGGCCTCAGCGACCGCTTCTGACGGCCGCAGGCTGCCGTGGCATCCAAGAGAAGTCCAGGATGGGGCCATCAAGGCTCCATCCTGGACTTCGGGACTGCTCCAGCCAGCGGCTCAGCGTGTCAGCCGTGCTTGTAGACCTGGATGCGGTTTGCGACGCTCTCGCAGATGAGGATACGGTCCTCGTCGTCGACCGTGACACCGGTCGGACCCTGGAACGGTGTCTCCCACTTCTCGACCGCGGCGGCGTGGTCCCTGCGCAGTTGTGTCATCTCGGGATCGACTGCGACGTAGGCGGCGCCCCACTTGCTGAGCTTCCCGTCGCCGGTCAGCGTCTGGAGGTGGCCGCCATCGGCCGCGTAGACCTGGACGACGTTGTTGGTGTAGTCCGAGACGAAGACGTTGCCCAGGCTGTCAACACCAACGCCGGCCGGTCGCTCGAGGCGGGGCTGGCCGTCGCGATCGCCGTAGCTGGCCTTGTAGTTGCCGTCGCCGTCGAACTGCTGGACCCGGCCATTCTTCCAGTCGACGACGTAGACATCCCCCGTCACGCGGCTGACCGTGATACCCCAGGGGCTGTTGAGCTCGCCGGGGCCGCTGCCGAGCTTGCCCCACTCCGAGATGTACTCGCCATCCTGGGTGAGCTTCTGAATCCGATGGTTGAGGCTATCGACGACCAGGACGTTGCCGTCACGGTCGACGGCCAGCCCGGACGGGCGATCGAACTGGCCGGGGCCGGTGCCCTTTGAGCCCCACTTGCTCAGGAAGCTGCCGTTCAGGTCAAAGACCTGGACGTCGTGGCGGTGCTCGTCGGCGACAAAGACCTTGTCCGCGCTCACGGCGACCGAGGTGGGCCAGGTGAGCTGCCCATCGCCCTGACCAAAGGTGGTGAACTGGCCGAGGAACTCCTCGTCGATCGTGCACATGGTGACCCGAATGTAGTTCCGCCGGGCCTGGAACATGTTCGACCGGCAGACCACGTACATCCGACCACCCGGCGCCGTCGCGACGGAGACCGGGACATTGAAGCCAGGACCGCTCTGAACCCCGCGGCCAATGCAGTGCGAGGGCACGACTCGGGTGGCGACGCTCACAGCCATTGTAACCTCCAACTGAGCGGTGGGACCAGCAGCAGGCACAAGTGGCAGATCGGGAAGCTCTGCTCCCGACCTGCCGCCGACCGCCTGGTTGCCCACTGCCGCCGTGCGGATTAGTTGACCTGGAACTCGCGGGTCGCGACAATGAGCTGAAGCAGCTCGGTGACTCGCCGATCCGCGGCATCGGCATCGCCGAAAGTCAGCGGGCCTTGATGGCTGACGTGGTTGACCAGCGTCGCCCGGGTGTTGTCCCGCACCGGCAGCGGACCAACGAGGTCCAGCGTGTTGTCGACGAACTGCTCCGGCGACAGCTCACCCTGGGCCTGGAGGCGATTGATGATCGCCCGGACGCCCGGCTTGTTCGGGTCCGCCACCATTCCGGCGGCGAAGTTGATCCGCTCGACCAGGATACCGGTGTCGATCCACTCCTTGCCGGTGTGCCAGCCCTCCACGCTCGGCGGGTTCAGCAACATCTCACCCATATAGGTGAGCTCGTCGGCCACCCGCTGAATCCCGTACTCCGGGAAGGTGTGGTCGCCGACCAGGCGCACAACGCCGGCCACGTGGTCGGCCGGGCTCTTCACCATCGCGTAGTACGCCTGCCGCGAGCGGAAGGCATCGGACAGCAGCAGCGCCTTCACCACCTCACGAATGTCGCCACCGGTGCGTGTGAACACGTCGGCCAGTTCGTCCACCGCTTCCTGATCCACCGCGTCGGCCACAAAGTGGAGGTAGAGCCGCCTGGCAATGAACTGCGCGGTGGCCGGCTGGCGGACGATGATGTCGATGATGTCTTCGCCGTCGAAATTGCCGGTCTCGCCGAGGAACGTCTTCTCGCCGTAATCGTGCAGCTCAGGGTGGAACTCGAACTCCCAGGGGATACGGCCGTACGGGCCGTTCTTGACCATGTGGGAGTAGCCCCAGCCGGAGAAGGCCCGGGCGCAATCCTTGACGTCGTCCTCGGTGTAGTTGCCGATCCCCATCGAGAACAGCTCCAACAGCTCGCGGCCGTAATTCTCGTTGCGGACCTTGTTGGTGTTCTCCTGGTTGTCCAGCCAGAAGATCATGGCCGGGTCTTTCGACAGCTCCACCAGCAGCGTCTTGAAGTCACCCAGGCAGTGCCGACGGAACATGGCGATCTGCCGGTTCGACATGCGGGCGTTGTTCGCCTTGTTGAAGGCGGTCGCGAAGAGCATGTGCCAGAAGAGGGCCATCTTCTCTTCCAGCGGCTTCTTCGTATTGACCATCCGATAGAGCCAGTGAGCGTTGTTGACCTCGACCCGGGTCGCCTGGAGCATGTCGGGCCAGTACCGATAGATCTCGGCATAATCCAGCTCAGGCTGGCGCTCCGGGTGGACCAGATCGTCGACGGTGGCTTCGTAGCCTCTGGCCAGGGCCGCCTCGATCTCGTCGCGAGTGGCGCCGAACCCGGCCCGACGGAACAGATGAGCCATCAGCTCGACGTCGGTGAGCCCCTTGACGGGGTCGCTAACCACCATGCCCATACCTCCATGTATGAAAGGCGGCTTCCGGGCGTCGCCGACGACGCCCTTCCCAAGCTGGCGCGCTCCAGACCCCCACGGGAGCCTCCGTCAGGAGCTTTTGCGAACCAGACGATGGACAACTTACCTCAAAGACCAGGCAGTGGTCCAAGATTCGCGAGAGCTGCTCGGTGCGACGGCGAAGCTCGCCGTCGCCGTTCATCCAGGCGTGCGTTCAACTCAATGGACCGATTGCCAATCGCGGTTCTCGTCGAGTGACCTCAGAGTTGAGAGCACCTCTAGCGAGAGGCCGTTGCGGCCTAGCAGGGCGTGGATGTTCGGGCGCTCCGAGGTGAGCAGGTTGCGGTCGGCGAGGCGGTAGCGGGCCACGAGCGGCAGCTGACGAGTCGCGGCGGCACGGTCCACGTGGCGCAGGAACGCCACCACGAACAGCCGGCGCACCACGTCCAGCACGCGGCCCTTGACGCCCATGTTCGGGATCTCCGACGTGTCGAGGATCAGCCAGGTCGAGGCGACGTCGATGTTGCCGTCGCCGCGCCGGGCGTTGCGCCAGTCGATGACGACGGGTCCGCGCGGCGAGAGGATCACGTTGTCGGGATGGAGGTCCAGGTGGAGCAGAGCGTCCGGCACGGGGACGGAGCCAGGGGGCGGCGGCGGCAGCTCCAGCCCCGCGAAGGCCGGGTGCGAGGCGTAGGTCGGGAGCCAGTCCGGGGCCGGAATGCCGTGAAGCTGCCGGTGCAGCTTCGCCAGGGTGCGGGCGTGCCGTTCCACCATCCACGGACGGGTGATCAGGTCCGTCAGCATCGTCGGCCCGTCGACGCGCTCCATCACCATGTCCGGGCCGCTGACCTCGTACACCTCGGGGACCGGGTAGCCCCACGCCTGGGCCGAGCGGATGATGCCGGCGTCCGGCTCGGAGCTCTTGGTAGCATCCTTGTAGCGACGCAGGACTCGGCCACCGCCCAGGTCGTAGACGTCGGCGTCGCGGCCGGAGGCCAGCAGCGGGCCGGGTAGCGAGTGCTGATCGCCTGTCCCGGTCATCGGGCCAGGTAGCCGCCGTCCACGACCAGCGCCGATCCCGTCACGAACGACGCTTCGTCCGAGGCCAGGAAGAGCGCGGCGGCGGCGATCTCCTCGGGCTGGCCGAGCCGCCCGAGCGGATGCAGAGCGACGAGATCGTCCAGTGAGCCCTGCGGCCCATCCTGGCCCACGAACTGGTTCATCAGTAGCGGCGTCTCGACGGCGCCAGGGCAGAGCGCGTTGACGCGGATCTTGTCGCGAGCGTGGTCGAGCGCGAGGGCGCGGGCCAGGTTCAGCACGCCGCCTTTGGAGGCCGCGTACGCCGCGAACCGCTCGGCGCCCACGAACGCCAATTGTGAGGCGGTCAGCACGATCGAGCCGCCCCCGGCCGCTTGCAGGTACGGGATGGCGGCGCGAGCCAGCAGGAAGCAGCCGGTCAGGTTGGTGCCGATGGTCCGGTTCCACTGCTCGGGGGTGGTCTCGGTGGCGGTGGCGACGAGCGCCTGCCCGGCGTTCGCGATCAGCACGTCGAGCTTGCCGAACGCCTGGACTGTCTCCCGCACCATCCGCTCGGCATCAAGCGGCTCCGCGACGTCGCCACTGGTCACGATCGCCTGACCGCCGTCGAACAGGATCCGCGCGACGGTCTCCTCGGCGCTCGGGCGGTACCAGTCCGCCACGCCGACGCTGGCACCCTCCTGCCCGAACCGCTCGCAGATGGCCCGCCCGATGCCAGAGCCACCGCCCGTCACCAGCGCGACCTTGCCCGCCAGCCGCCCGGTCAAAGCCCCACCCCCGAAGTGCCCTCACCCCCTGACCCCCTCTCCCTAACCGCGGGAGAGGGGGAACGAGATGCTTGCTCCCCGGCTCCATCGCAATGTGGAGGGACGTCGGCGCAGCCGATGTTCGCGCCGCGCAGCGGCTGGGGGGTGGGGCTTCCCGGCGCGGCCTGGATCAGCTGCCAGACGGTCCGAGCGGTCAGCGGTGTGCGGGTCACCTCCACCCCGAGCGGCGCGAGCGCGTCCTCGACGGCGGCGGCCAGCACGGCTGGGGGAGCCAGCGTGCCGCCCTCGCCAAGCCCCTTGACGCCGATCGGGTTCAGTGGCGAGGGCGTCTCCAGGTGAGCCTGGCGGACGTCCGGCATGTCGGTGGCGCGCGGGATGGCGTAGTCCAGGAAGGAGCCGAGCGGCTGGCCGGTCTCGTCGTAGTAGATCTCCTCCATCAGCGCGCCGCCGAGCCCCTGCGCGATGCCGCCCTGGATCTGGCCGTCCACCACCATCGGGTTGATGCGCGGGCCGGCATCGTTGACCGAGATGTAGTCCAGGATCTCCAGTTGGCCGGTGGCGGCGTCCACCTCGACCACGGCGATGTGGGTGCCGCTGGCGAAGGTCGGGAGCGGGGCCTGGAAGTAGTGACGGGCGTACAGGTCCGGCTCCATCCCCTCGGGGAGGGGGCGGTGCGGCGCGGCAGCCGAAGCCAGCGCCCCGAGCGTCAGCGACTGCTCCGGGGCGCCGCGCACCTGGAACGCGCCGTCCACCAGTTCCAGGTCGTCCTCGGTGACCTCCAGCAGGTGGGCGGCGAGCTTCTGGGCCTTCGCGCGCACCAGCTTTGACGCCACGGCTACGGCGCTGCCGGCCACCACCGCGTTACGGCTGGCGTACGTCCCGACCCCGAACGGGATCTGGTCGGTGTCGCCGTGGTGGACGGAGACGCGCTCCGGCCTGGTCTGGAGCTCGTCGGCCACGATCTGGGCCATCGAGGTGTCGGTGCCCTGGCCGTGGGCGTGAGCGCCGGTCATCACGACGACCTCGCCGCTCGGGTCCACGCGAACCTCGGCGCTCTCGTAGGGGCCGAGCCCGCCCAGCAGGACGAAGCTCGACAGCCCGATCCCGAGGTAACGCCCCTCGGCGCGGGCGGCGGCCTGCTTCGCGCGCCAGCCCTGGTAGTCGGCCAGCTCCAGCGCACGGTCCAGGCCAGCCTCGTACTCGCCGCTGTCGTAGGTGATCGGCACCTGGGCCGAGCCGAGCCCGGTCTGCCAGGGGAACTGCTCGGGCTGGATGAAATTGCGGCGGCGGATCTCGGCCGGGTCGAGGCCCAGCTGGCGGGCAGCCAGGTCGAGGGTGCGCTCCAGGGCGAAGACGGCCTCGGGGCCGCCAGCGCCGCGATACGCGCCGGCCGGGGCCTTGTTCGTCAGGGCGCAGCGGACCGTCGCGGCGTAGTGTTTGATGGTGTACGGCCCGAGCAACGAACCGGCCGTGATCGAGGGGCAGAGGACGCCGAGGCCGCGCGTGTAGGCGCCGAGATCGGAGGTGACGACCGCCCGCAGCCCGAGCACGACGCCGCGCTCATCCAGCGCCAGCTCGACCTCGTGGTCTTGCTCGCGGGAGTGGGCCGTGCAGACGAAGTGCTCGCGGCGAGTCTCGATCCAGCGGACCGGCCGCCCGAGGCGCTCCGCCACCAGCGGCACGATCGTCTCCTCGGGGTAGATGTCCTGCTTGACCCCGAAGCCGCCCCCGAGCTCTGGCGCGATGACGTGGATGCGGTGCTCCGGCACGTTCAGCGACTCGGCCAGCGCGGTCCGGACGGTGTGCGGCCACTGGGTGCTGCTCCAGACCTCGTAGCGGCGGCTGACCGAATCGACCTTCGCCATCACGCCGCGCGTCTCGATCGGGGTGCCGGTGTAGCGCTGGACCGTGAAGTGGCCCTTGACGACGTGGGCAGCCCGCGCTAACGCCGCATCGACGTCCCCGATGGCGACGTCGAAGGTGGCGGCCAGGTTGTCGCCGAGGCTGTCGTGGAGGATCGGGGCGTCCGGCGCGAGGGCGGCCTCCATACCGGCCACCACGTCGAGCGGTTCGAGATCCAGCTCGGCGGCGAGAGCGGCGGCGCCATCCTCGGCCTGGTAGCGGCTCTCCGCGACGACCACCGCGACCGGCTCGCCGACAAAACGGACCTTGCCCTGCGCCAACGGCGGCTGGCTGCACGGGCGGTAGGCCGGGTGGGGGATGACGGTGGGGGTCGGCCTCAGGTCAAAGTCGGCGGCGGTGAAGACGCCGACGACGCCCTCGACGCGAGCCGCATCGACGGGCACGTCGCGGATCTCGGCGTGGGCGTACGGGCTCCGTACGAACGCCGCGTGGAGCATCCCCGGCAACTGAAGGTCTTCGAGGAAGGCGCCCTGGCCCAGCAGGAGTCTGGGGTCCTCGAACCGCCTGAGCCGCTTGCCGAAAAATCGCTCTGCCGCCACGCTGCAAACTGTAGCAGGAAGGACCGGGAGATTGGCTGTGCGACGCAAGAGCCGGGTTACGGCGAAGCGGCCAGGGGACGGCGAAGCGGCCAGGGGACGGCGAAGCGGCCAGAGGGACGACGAAGCGGCCAGGATGGCCGCGCTCCCAGGGGGAGGCTACTCGCCGCCCATGCGGGGGAGGCTCTCGCGCCAGCCAGCCTCGGTGATGCGGACGAAGCGGGCGTTCTGACGGAGCTCTGAGGGGGTGCGGGCGTTGAGGTAGCTCATGCCCGAACGGAGGCCGCCGACCAGCTGCTGGACGACCTGCGCGACGGTGCCCTTGTGGGGGACGACCATCTCGACGCCCTCGGGGACGACGCCGGCCGCAAGCTCGTCGAGGTCTTCTTCGGGACGCTCGCGCTTGAGGCGGTCGATGGCGACGGCGGCGGAGGCCGACCCTCGGTACACTTTGTAGCGGGCGCCGCCTCTGACGACGGTCATGCCGGGACTCTCCTCGGTGCCAGCCAGGACGCTGCCGATCATGACGGTGCCAGCGCCAGCGGCGATCGCCTTGGCGATGTCGCCGGCGACCTTGATGCCGCCGTCCGCGATGATCGGGATGCCGGCGCGGTCGGCCTCCTGCACGCACTCCAGAACGGCCGTGAGCTGAGGGACGCCGACGCCGGCGACGACGCGGGTGGTGCAGGCAGCGCCCGGCCCGACGCCGACCTTGATGGCGTCTGCTCCAGCCTCGATCAGATCGCGGGTGCCCTCGGCGGTGGCGACATTGCCCGAGACGAGCTCGACATTGGGGAAGCGCTTCTTAACGGCGGCGGTGGCGCGGATGGCGTGCTCGGCGTGGCCGTGGGCGATGTCCACGACCAGGACGTCCACGCCGGCCTCGACGAGCGCTTCCGCGCGCTCGATGTAGTCGCCGACCGCGCCGATGGCGGCCCCCACGAGCAGGCGGCCCTTCGTGTCGCGGGCGGCGCCAGGGTGACTGGTCTGGCGGAGCAGCTCGCGGGCAGTGACCAGGCCGCGCAGGTGACCTTCCTCGTCCACGAGGGGCAGCTTTTCGAGGCGGTGCTCGTGGAGGATGCGGCGGGCGTCCTGGAAGCCGGTCCCCATCGGGGCGGTGATCAGCGCCTCGCGGCCGGTCATGACCTCAGTGATTGGGCGGTCCAGGTGATCCTCGAACAGGAGATCGCGGGTGGTGACGATCCCGAGCAGCGCTCCGTCGCGGTCCACGACGAGGAGGCTGGAGACCTCGCTGCGGGCCATCTGGAGGGAGGCTTCGCGGATGGTGCGGTTGGGACTGGTGGTGTGGACGTCGCGGACGACAACTTCCTCTGGCCGCTTGACGCGTGCGACCTCGGCGGCCTCTTCCTCGATGGACATGAACCGATGGATGATGCCGATGCCGCCCTCGTGCGCCAGCGCGACGGCGAGGCGCGCGTCCGTGACGGTGTCCATGTTGGCGCTGACGATCGGCACGCCCAGACTGAGATTGCGGGTCAGCCTGGACGTGGTATCGACGTCCCGTCGCGAGGCGATCGAGGATCGTCGCGGGACGAGGAGCACGTCGTCATAGGTGAGTGCCAGGGGGATCTCGTACATGCCAGGAGGGAAGTATACGGGGTCTGGGCGACAGGTTGTGGACGATGCTGGAGGCTACGACCGCTCTCGATACGCGGCGAGGTCGGCCTCGCTGACCGCGTCTGGCGGCACCAGTCGATAGTGCCGCTCCATAGAGAGTTTGACCTCGCCTTCGTCCATGACGAATTCGAAGAGTGCGATGACCTCACCGGCCATGAACTGTGCCGCGATAGGCCGACACAGGAGGCCGGGGAACTTCGCCGCGCACATGGCGAAATCCTGCTCGATCTGGACGATGTTGAGGGTGTCCGAGCCACCCTTGGCCTGCACGGGGAACACGAAGTGAGCGCCGCGCCGGTCAAGTCCGACGTACACCTCATCCGTCTCAACCTGCCCCATGTCGCGGACCGCGGTGCGAAGGTGGCTCTGGAGCGAGTAACACGTCACGCCTGTGAACGTGTCCACCAGACGGTTATAGCGGAGCTTGGCGAGCAGAGCCTGCTCGTCAGAGAGAGCGTATTTGGCGATCACGCCGGGCGTAGAGTCAGGCACCTTGATCTCTGCCAGCATCGTGTTCGGCAAGATGAGCGCCCGTGCGGTGGCAACAAACCGATAGCGCCCGCGTCCGACGGGACGAATAATCCAGCGCTCACCGGAAGGTGCCCGATCCTGAATCGACTGCGGAAGCGGCGTTCGATAGCGAAAACTATAGAGTAGGTCGCCAAGATTCTTTGGTAGTACGATGCCCAGATCGCTCGCCACATGCTCGATGTCGATCCGCTCGAAGGTCAACTCGCGCTCCCCCTCGGTATATCGGTCGAGGAAGATGCGCTCGATGATCTGGCCGTACCGATTCAGGCGAGCCGAGCTACGTGGTTGAGGATCGCTCATCAGAGGGTGCTTCCCGCTCTCGTCTCACGTGCGCTCGTGCTACGCGTGCAGAATCCGCTGCCGTGGCGGGATCACGTCTCGTGGCACTTCGTAGTACGCGGCGGCGTCCTTCATGGTGAAGCTCGCGTGCCCGGCAGGTCCCATCGGTATCGTCTCGTCGGGCCTAAAGGGTTGGACGCCGAGCGCTCGCACGAGCTCTCGCCCAACGGCCTGACCGACGAACGGCGCGACCGCGTTGCCGATCTCTCGGAAACCATGCCAGATCGTGCGATGGAAGCGGAACCAGTCTGGGAAGGAATGGAGGCGAGCAGCTTCCCTGACGGTGATGCAGCGCGGCTCGATGGGATGGATGGGGCGCGGGGCGCTGAACGCGCCGTGATCGCTGGCGGTGCCAGCTCGGAGCGTATTCGAGATACCATCGAGCGACAGCTTGTAGAAGCGGCTGATCGACTCGGTGGTGCCCGGCGCCTGGTCGGCGAATCGTTGCCGCGAGAGATCGGTGTGCCGCGCCCGCAGGCATCCGGTCAGGTGACCGGGCAGGGACTGACGACGGTACGAGTAGTCCTCGGGGTCGTCCAGATCACCACGCAGGCGACGCGCGTAGTCGGACCCGCCGACCAGCTCCACCGCCAACTCGTCGGCGTCAAACAACTCGGGCCGGTCTTCGAGCGTCGGCAGATCGCCGATGGCATCTGAAACGCTCGGGCAGTCCGGCAGATCTGCCTCGAAGAGCTTCAAGCGATGACCGTTGGACCGTCCGTTGCTTCGGACACGGCTCGTCGGTGCCGGGTGCCTGGGAAGGGTGGCCAGACTGGCGCCGCGTCGGTAGCCAATCAGGAACAGACGACGCCGATCCTGAGGAACCCCAAAACTCGCCGCGTTGAGGATCTGGTGACGGACTTCGTAGCCATCCCTGTCGAATCGCTCCAGCAATTCGTCCAGCAGACGATGATGCTGGCCGGTCGCCATGCCCGGAACGTTCTCCATGACGAAGAGGCGCGGCTGGATCTCGACGACAAGACGACGAAAATGATCGACGAGATCGTTGCGGGGGTCATCCAGAACTCGCTGCCCGATCAGCGAGAAGCCCTGGCACGGCGGGCCACCTACGACTGCGTCGATCTCTTCGTGCTTCATGCCAGCCGCGCAACGAATATCGTCACCATCGAGATCGCGGACGCTCTCGCAGATAGTGGCGGTATGTCCGGGAGGGAAGTTCAATTCATGAATCGCCGCATGGATCGGATCGAATTCCACCGCGACACGCACGTCGAACCCGGCTCGTTCGAGGCCCAGCGAGAGCCCGCCAGCGCCCGCGAACAGATCGACCGCGACGGGACGCCTTCGATCATGCACGATTGGCTGACTCCCGCCGATACTGGCACCACGACGACACGCAACAGACGGTGCACCGTGGGGCGCGTGGGCGGCAGATGGCGCGCCCATGCGCGATGGCGTTCACGTGGAAACCGTACCGCAGCTCTGGGGGGACGGCAGCCTCGATCCACGCCTGCGAGGTATCCGGCCGCTTCTTGACTCGGAAGCCCAGGCGACCTGCAACGCGGTGCACGTGAACGTCGACTGGCAGCACCTCGCGGCCTAGCGTATACATCGCGACACACTTCGCCACTTTGAGAGAAACACCCCACAGGGAGGTCAAATATTGCTCGACCTCGCCGTCGCTCATCTGATGTAGAGGCACGAGCGTGGTCTGACCAAAATCCTCGCGCAGGCGCGCGAGAATCGATTCGATCTGACGTGCCTTGAGCCGGCCCAGTCCGCCCGGCGTCAGGATCGCTTCTAACTCGGGGAGTCGATCCGCTGTCACCGTATCCCAGGCAGGAAAGGCACATTTGACCTGTAGGTAGGTTTCTCCATATCGGCGATCTTGGGTCCGCGTGGAGAGGATGATGTAGATCAGATCGTCCAGTGGGTCGTCGGGGTTGCCATGGCGCGGGCTTCCATATTCGCGTTGTAGCGCGCGACAGATGCCCCGAACGTCGAGCGCCTGTGCATACGGATCGCTCGTCACCGGGCTGGCGCCTGACGGGCTGACGAGCGAGATGACCATGATCGATAGTGTACCCGTCGTCCGCCGGGGCGGTCGAAAGCCAGCATCACAGGTGCAATTCGATCCTCTTCACCTTTGGCTGTCGTTGGGTGACTGCAAGGAGGCGTGCGGCGCAGCGGCGCCCGGCGACTGACAACTGCTGCCGCGTCCCGCGCCGCCGCGCCTCATGCCGCTGTTCGGGATATGTCGGTGGGTGCCGCCCAGGCCGTCGCACACGAGGATGGGAGCACCGGGGGTCCGACTGGCTGACGCTCGCGGTGCGGACGTGCAGGCCGGCATCTGGGGCGTCGGTCGAGGGGCTGAGGTGTCTCCGCTGCGTTCCGTGTCTCACGGTGCGCAGGGTGACACGGACATGACGCTTTTGTCACTGTCTGAGAGGCGGCCTCGTTAGGCTGAATGGGGGTAGGGCGTGGGGCGAGCGCACCAGGAGTGCCCGTCGTCGGCCTGACTCCCCCGCTGTGCATCGCGAAAGGATGCCGAGACTCGCGCGGGGGAAGCTGCCGTGCGGGCACTCGTGAGGAGGAAAGCCCAGATGCCGCAACGTCGTCCTCGCGCGGCCCTGCAGGCCGTCACTGTCTTACTTGCCGTGCTGCTACTGGTGGCCGGTTGCGCGCCCACCAAGGTGGCTCCGAGCCCGACCAGCGGCCCTGCCGCCGGTGCGCCAGTCATGGGCGGTCGGCTGGTCGTGGGTGCGATCGCAGACGCGAAGGTGCTGAACCCCGTCTTGAGCAGCGACGTCCCCTCGGCCGAGGTCTGGAGCCGTGTCTACGAGTCGCTGCTCAAGGTCGACCCGCAAACCGGCGCACCGACGCCGCGCCTCGCCGAGAAGTACGAGGTCTCGCCGGACGGCCAGACGCTGACCTTCTGGCTCAAGTCAGGCGTGACCTGGAGCGACGGCTCGCCGTTCACCGGCGACGACTTCCGCGTCACCGCCGAGTCCGTGATGCGGAGCAAGAAGACGGTCCGCAAGAGCACCTTCCAGGACATCGTCGGGGCGCGCGCCTTCGCCGAGGGGAAGGCAACCTCCATCGAGGGGATCAGCGTCAAAGACAACGTCCTGACGATCCGGCTGGAGAAGCCGTTCTGCCCGGCCGTCACCGAGATCGGGCTGTTCAGCATCATCCCGCAGAGCGTCTTCGGGAAGTACACCGTCGGCGCGGACGTCTCCAAGAACCTGGACGAGGCGCCCGAGAACGCCGCCCCGACCGTCGGCACCGGCCCGTTCGTCTTCTCCGAGTGGCGCCCGAACGACCGCATCGTGCTGAAGCGGAACGAGCACTTCGCGTTCGGCGGCCCGTACCTGGACGAGTTTGTCTACAAGGTCCACCCTGACGCGACGGCCCTCGCGGCGGCGTTGAAGACGGGCGAGATCGACGCGGCGCGCGTCGATCCGAAGGACATGGAGAGCCTGAAGCAGAGCGACAACCTCCAGTTCTTCTCGTACCTCGCGCCGGGCTACACCTACATCGCCTGGAACGAGCTGCGAGGCGGCAAGGAGTTTCTCCAGAGCAAGAACATCCGCCAGGCGTTCGCCTACGGCCTGGACGTCCAGACGGTGATCGACACCGTGCTGCTGGGTCAGGGCCAGCGGGTGTACGCGCACACGCCGCCGGTCTCCTGGGCGTACGACAAGGCCGGCCTCGCGGAGTACCCGTACGACCCGGCGAAGGCGAAGCAGCTGATCGAGTCGGACGGCTGGACGATGGGCGCGGACGGGATCTACCAGAAGGGCGGCGAGCGGCTCTCCCTGACGATTGTCACCAACTCCGGCAACAAGACCCGCGAGGCGCTGCTCCAGGTTGCGACCGAGCAGTACAGGCAGATCGGCGTGGAGATCACGCCGCGCACCGAGGCGTTCGAGGCGCTGAACGACCGCGTCGGCAAGTCCAAAGACCCGGTCTACGGCGACAAGGGCGGCCACGACTACGACGCCGCGATCCTGGGCTGGGCCCAGGGCGTGGACCCGGACGCGTACGGCGTCTGGCACTCCAGCCAGATCAAGTCGGGCCTGAATCAGGTCGGCTACGTGAACGCGGACGTGGACCGAGCGGTGGAGAGCGGCCGGACCTCGTGCGAGCCAGCCGCGCGGATGGACGCGTACAAGACGTTCAACCGCCAGCTGAGCGTGGATCAGCCGTACACGTTCGGGTTCGCGGCGAACACGCTGCTGTTCGTGAACAAGAAGTTCCAGGGCGTCGCCCCTGGCCCCTTCCCGAACGTCCAGAACAGCTACCTCTGGAACGTCGAGCAGTGGTGGGTGAAGTAGGAAACCGTCTCAGCGGCCCCCTCCCCAACCCCTCCCCCGTGCGCGGTGGAGGGGCTATGGGCAGCACGTTCCCCCTCCCCCTTGCGAGGGAGAGGGGGTCAGGGGGAGGGGGATTGTCGTGACGCGGTTCATCGTGCGGCGACTGGTTCAGGCAGTGTTGACGCTGCTCGGCATCACCGTCCTGACCTTCGCGCTGCTGCGACTGGCCCCGGGCGACCCGGTTTCGCTGATGGTGGCCGGCTCGTCGGAGATGACGGCTGCAGAACTGGCGGCGCTGCGGGCGGCGTACGGCGTGGACGATCCGATCCCACAGCAGTACGCCAGATGGCTTGGGCGACTGCTCGTCGGCGACCTGGGGCAGTCGCTGCTCTACAAGCGGCCAGTCTCCCAGATGATCGGGGCGACGCTCGGGAACACGCTGCAGTTGTCCGGGCTGGCGCTGCTGGTGGCGCTGCTGGTGGGCGTGCCGCTCGGGACGCTCGCGGCGATGCGGCGTGGCTCGCTGGCCGATCAACTGATCCGTGTGCTGAGCGTGGTCGGGCACGCGGTGCCGCCGTTCTGGCTCGGGCTGCTGTTCATCCTGACGCTCTCGGTGCAGTTGCGGATGTTCCCGGTCGGCGGGATGCTGTCCATCGGGGCGAGTGACTGGGATCTGGGCGACCGGCTGGCGCATCTGGTGGGGCCGGTCCTGACGTTGAGCCTGGCCGGCATCGCCAACTACACGCGCTACCTCCGCACCGAGGTGCTGGAGGTGCTGGCCCAGGACTACGTGCGGACGGCCCGCGCAAAGGGCCTCCACGAGCGAGCGGTGACGGCGCTGCACGTGCTGCGGAACGCGCTGCTGCCGGTCGTGACGGCGCTGGGCGGTATCCTGGCGACGTTAGTCTCTGGCTCGCTGGTGGTGGAGCAGGTGTTCGCCTGGCCGGGCATGGGGCGGCTGACCTTCGAGGCGGCCCGCGCCAAGGACTATCCGGTCGTCATGGGCGTGGTGGTGCTGTCGAGCGGGCTGCTGCTGCTGAGCTACTTGTTGCGAGACCTGCTGTACGGCGTGGTCGACCCGCGCGTGAGCCGAAGCTGATGGCGATCCGCGCGCCGCGAGGCCCCTCCCCCAACCCCCTCCCCCGCGCGCGGGAGAGGAGGAGACGATGGGAGGGTGGTGCCGTGGCGGGACCGCGAGGCCCCACCCCCCAGCCCCTCCCCATTGCGATGGAGAGGGGGAGCGAAGGGCACGGAGAGGAGCGCAGTGAGGGCGGGCGCAATAGGGCGGGCGCAATGAATTGCGCCCCTACAGTGACAGACCTAGTAGGGGCGCAATTCATTGCGCCCGCCGGGAGTGGGGCCTTCTCAGCAGGCTTCGCCACAGCCCCCTGGCTCTGTCGGCCACGGTGGTGCTGCTGGCGCTGGCGCTGGCTGGCCTCGCGGCGGATTGGCTCGCAGCGGACTTCTTCGGGGTCGGGCCGACGGCTCAGAATCTCCGCAACGGGTACGCTCGGCCGGACCTGACGGTGCCGGCGTTGTGGCTGGGCGCGGACGAGCTGGGGCGCAGCCAGATCGTGCGGCTGCTGTACGCGGCGCGGATCTCGCTGGCAGTGGGAGCGGGGGCGGCGACGCTCAACCTGACGGTCGGCGTGGTGCTCGGGCTGGCGGCCGGCTACTACCGTGGCCGGGTGGACGACACGCTCCAGTGGCTGGCGTCTACGCTGCGCTCGGTGCCGTCACTGTTCCTGCTGCTGCTGGTGGCGGTGCTGTTCCAACCGGGGCCGACGGTGCTGGTGCTGGTGCTCGGGCTGGTCTCCTGGCAGGGGACGGCGCTGTTCGTGCGGGGCCAGACGCTGTCGCTGCGGGAGCGGGAGTACATCGGCGCAGCCAGGGCACTCGGAGCATCGGACTGGCGACTGATGACGCGGCACCTGCTGCCGAACCTGCTGCCTCTGGTGGTGACGCTGGCGGCCATCGACGTGGGCGCGATGATCCTGGCCGAGTCGTCGCTGTCGTTCCTGGGGCTGGGGATCATGCCGCCGACGGCCTCATGGGGGAACATGCTGACCAACGCGGCGGGGGCGATGTCGCGGGCGCCGTGGCTGGTCTGGGGGCCGGGCGGGCTGATCTTCGTGACGGTACTGTCTCTCTACCTGCTGGGGGACGCGGTCCGGGACGCCATCGACCCGCGCCTGACGAGCGGGCACCCGGCCGTGCGCAAGCGCGAGCGGGCAGAGGGCGGTAGGCGGTAGGCGGTAGGTCGCGAGTGTCCACCAGACTGGATCAGGTTAGGCTGGCGAGGGCGGCTTCGGCGTCAGGGAGCCAGAGGGCCATGCCCATCTCGCGGAGCATGGCGACGGCGGTGGTCAGCTCGGCGCGGGCCTCGTCGATGCGCTCGAGCTGCCGGTAGAGCTTGCCGAGGCCCAGGTGACAGTGGGCCTGCAGCGGGCGCATCCCCAGCTCCTCGGCCAGGGAGAGGGCGTCATGGTATCGTGACTCGGCGTCTGGCGCCCCGGCCTGCGTCGCGATGTCCCCAAGCATGCGCAGCGCCGCGGCCTGGCTGGCGCGCTCCTGGTGCGCGCCAGCTCTGTCAAGCGCCTCGGTGGCGGTTCGGCGGGCGTCGTCGATGCGATCGCTCGCGAGATATCCTTCGGCGAGCCAGGTTAGCCGCTCCGCCAGACCCATGATGTCGCCGGTCGCATGGGCGAGGCGTATTCCTTCTTTCAGCCGCTGCACACCGGATTCGGGCCGACCGGCCTTGACGTCGAGCGCGCCGAGGTTCGCCATGCTCCAGACCAGCGGATTCGAGATGCCGGCGGCACGGGCCACGGAGAGGCTGCGTTCAAGTGGCGGCCTACCCCGCTCCAGGTCGCCACGCATCTGGAAGATACGTCCGAGAATGGTGGCGTTGCTCGCGATCCGCGCCGCATCGTGCGTGAGCTCGGCGGCCCGCAGCCCGTCCTCGCCGAAGACGATGGCATCGTCAAAGTCGCCCAACTCGGCGAGTACCGAGCCAAGCGTGGAGAGGGCGGGGAGCACGCTCGCGCGATTCAGCCCGAAGCCGTCCACCGGCGGGAGGGTGTCGAGACGACTGACAGCGGCCCGGAAGCTCGCTGCTGACTCTGGAAAACTGCCCATCGTGAAGTGGGCCATGCCGATCTGAAAGCGGATGAACGCTTCGAGCATGTCGTGGCCGAGACCCGCCGCCAGGTCGAGCGCCCTGACGGCAATGGCGAGCACCGCCACGTGCTGGCTCTGGTTTCGCAGGTGGTGGCACATGACCGCGTAGACGGCGGCCAGGCGCCCGAGATCGTCGAGCGAGGTGGCGATGCTCTCAGCCTCGCGCAGGTACTTCATGATCGGCTCGTGCGCGGACAGCGGCGAGAGCGCGTGTCGGAGATCGAGCCGGAGATCCACGCCAAGCTCCCGCGTCTCGACGGAATCCGGCAGGCGGGGCAGCACCTCGTACGCCTGCTCCAGCCAGCGGATGCCCTCCCGGTACGCTGATCGCGCCAGCGCCTTCTGGCCGGCAGCGCGGGCGTAGGTGACGGCGCGCGGCCAGTCGTCGGCGCGCAGGGCGTGATGCGCGAGCTGCTCGACGTGCTCGTCCAGGCGGTCTGGGTACAGGCGCTCGAGGGCGGCGACGATGTCGGCGTGGAGCGACTTGCGGCGATCCTGGAGCAGGCTGCCGTACGCCACGTCGTGGGTCAGGGCGTGCTTGAACGTGTACTCCGGCTCGGGGAAGAGGGTGACCGGGTAGATGAGCTCGCCGGCCTGCAGCTGCGCGAGGCTGGAGCGCAGCGCGTCGTCAGGCGTCTCGGCGATGGCCTGGAGCAGGGGGTACGGCACGTCCTTGCCGATGACTGCCGCGGTCTGGAGCAGCCGCTTCTGCTCGGGCGGGAGGCGGTCGATGCGAGCAGCCAGGACGGCCTGGACGGTGACAGGCACTCGGATCGTGTCCACCGGCCGGGCCAGCTGGTAGGCGCCACGCTCGCCGTGGAGCACGCCCGTCTCGACCAGTGAGCGGACGCTCTCCTCCAGGAAGAACGGGTTGCCTTCGGTGCGAGCGATCAACAGCGGCTTGAGAGGGGCGACGGCTGCCTCGCCGCCGAGCAGCGCCGAGAGCAGCTGGTCCGCGCCAGCCCCTCCGAGCGCCTCGACCCGTAGCTGGCGGTACGTGCTCTTGTTGCCCCAGGCGTGGGTGTACTCGGGGCGGTAGTTGACCAGCAGCACGATCCGGGCGGTCGGCAGGCTCTCCACCAGGGCGTCGAGGAGTGCCTGGCTCTCGGAGTCGAGCCAGTGCAGGTCCTCTACGACCAGCAGCAGTGGCCGTTCGCGACTCTCACGCAGCAGCAGCTGAACGAGCGCGTCGAGGGTAGCACGGCGCCGGCCGGCCGGGTCGAGCGCCCGCCAGGCCGCGTCTTCGACGGGGACGGCGAGGAGGGCCAGGAGCGGAGGCAGGGCCGATAGCAGGACAGGGTCGAGGGCGAGGAGCCGCTGCCCAACCTTCTCCACGACCAGCTCGGCGCGATCTGTCGGCTCGATCCGGCAGTAGGAGCGGAGCAGGTCGAGGATCGGCAGATACGGGACGGCGGTGCCGTGCGAGACAGCTCCCGCCTGGAGCACAGTCCAGCCGTCGGCCTCGGCGGCACGGTTCGTCTCCCAGACCAGCCGCGACTTCCCGACGCCCGGCTCGCCGACCAGCGCCACCACCTGTCCCTGGCCAGCCCGGGCACGTGCAAGGGCTCGCGAGATGCTGGCCCGTTCGTCGTCGCGGCCCACGAAGCGGGTCAGGCCACGGGCGACCGCCGCTTCGAGCCGGGTCCGCGCCACGCCCGCCCCGAGCAGCTCCGCCACCTCGACGGGCCGGTCCAGCCCTCGGACCTCGCGCGGCCCGAGCGGGCGCGTCTCGACGTACGCCTCGGCCAGGGCCAGCGTGGACGGGGTGAGCAACGCGGTGTTGGGGGCGGCCAGCGTCTCCATCCGAGATGCCAGATGCACCGTCTGACCCATCGCCGTGTAATCCATGTGCAGGTCGTCCGAGATCAGGCGGACGATCACCTCACCGCTGTTGAGGCCGACTCTGACCTGAATCGTGGCGGCGTGGGTCCGCAGGGCCTCGGCGGCGAATTCACGGACGGATTCCAGCATGGCGAGGGTGGCGTAGCAGGCCCGGACCGCGTGATCCTCGTGCGCGACGGGTGCGCCGAACATCGCCATCAGGCCGTCGCCCATCAAGCGGCTGACGGTCCCTTCGTAGCGGTGGACGGCGGCCATCATCTGTTGGACCGCGCCGTCGAGCAGCTTCTGGGCCTCTTCAGGATCGCGGTCGCGAATCAGCTCGGTCGAGCCGACGACGTCCGCGAACAGGACGGTGACCTGCTTGCGCTCGCCCTGGAGGGCGTCGCGGCCGGCCAGGATCTTTTCGGCCAGGTGGCGAGGCGTGTGGCCATCTCCACGTGGAGCTGACGCCGGCGGTCGTGGTGACGCGGGTGCGCTGGTGGGAGCGGACGCACCGCGCGCAGCGGTCAACGGCTGGCCGCAGGCGTTGCAGAATCGGCTGGCCGGCGGATTCTGGTGACCGCAACCGGCGCACACGGCGACAAGCGCCGCGCCGCAGCCGTTGCAGAACCTGGCGACAGCTGGATTCTCCGTCTCGCAGGCTGTGCACGCAATCACCCGCTCGCCGCCCCCGCCCTGAGCTCTTCCCGAAGGTTGGCCCAGTATAGAAGTGATCGCACACTGCGTAGAGAAACCCAACGATACCGGGGGTGCCAGCGTCGCCGGGCCGTGGAAGCCCCGCCTATCACTCATGGCGTCGCGCTGCGACGCCGGAGCACGCCATCCTGTCGCAGAGAGTGTGCGTCAGTTTCTCGGGGCGAGATTCATCGCGCCCGTACAAGGCGCTACCCCCTGGTACGGGCGCGATTCATCGCGCCCCAGGCGTTTGGCTCGGCACAAACCGCCGCTGCACACCGCTCGCCTGCATCTCCAATTCCGCGCATTGTCGCGCTGAATGCTCGTTGTTGCTCGCGCAGGGGTAACTGCTTCTTAACCGTCCCTCCCCAACCGAACCGTCTCATGTGGTCATTTTGGGTCGTTAGTCACATTGAAGCGATCTGATTGTGGGGTCTGTCGCTTCAAGGAGATGGAGGGTTCACATGGTTTCCTGGTCGTGGCGCGGCGCTGGAGTCCGCGCCCGTTCGTCGGCGGGTGCTCTGGCGTTGGCGCTCGCACTGCTGTTCAATGGGGTGACTCAGTCTGTCCCGATCGCCGCGGCTGACAGCGTCGGGGAGATGGTGGTCCAGCCGGCTCCTGGCAAGACGCTGGCGGACGTGAACCGGAAGTTTGGGACCGTTACCGAGATCGACTTTGACGGCTCCGAACAGGCGCTCGTCAAGTCCAACACCTACAACCTGACCTACGCGGCGATGCAGGCGGACGCCCGCTCGGCCGCTCCGACGGTCGCCTGGGTCGAGCCGAACTACGCGGCGGACGACCCGCGCGCCCAGGAGGATTCTGGCTCGGATTGCCCGAAGTCGATGCCGGCGTCGCAGGCCGAGACGATGAGCCAGGAGGACTCCGGCTCTGACGGCCAGAGCTGCGCCAAGATCATTCCGATCACCGGCCTGCTCGGACTCCCGAACCAGTACGCCGTGAATCGGATTCAACTCGACGACGCTCAGCGGTTGGGACGAGGCGCCGGCCAGGTGGTGGCGGTCCTCGACACCGAGGTTGACGCGCTCCACCCGATGTTCCTGCTCCACATCCGGGCCGGCCTCGATCTGGCGACGTCCAGCCTGGTTTCGACGCTGTTGCCTCCGAAGGGGAACGCCCGTGGTCACGGCACCTTCGTGGCTGGCATCGTGCGGCGGGCCGCGCCGGACGCCACGATCTTGCCGGTCACGGTGCTGAGCTCGGACGGTCGCGGCAGCACGGCGCAGGTGGCAGCCGGCATCCACTGGGCGGTCAACCACGGCGCGACGGTCATCAACATGAGCCTGGACACGCCGACGGACACCCGGGTGCTGCGTGACGCGGTCCAGTACGCGCTGAGCAAGAACGTAGCCGTCGTGGCGGCGTACGGCAACGAGGGAAAGAGCCAGCCGGCCGTCTACCCGGCCGACTACCCGGGCGTGATCTCGGTGATGGCGACCGATAAGAACGACCGCCGGGCGAGCTTCTCGAACTACGGTCGGCCGGGCGTGGTGGCGGCCCCGGGCGTCAACATCATCTCGGCCTACTCGGGCCTGGGCCTGTTCGGGATCGGCTCGGGGACGTCGTTCTCGGCGCCGTGGGTCGCGGGTGAGGCCGCCCTGATCCGCGCGCGGAGCCCTGGCCTGAGCCCGAGCCAGGTGCTGACTCAGATCCAGGCGACCTCGGACGACGTCTCGGCCAGCAATGGCGGCGCGCGGACGGTCCGCGTGAACGGCCTGCGGGGGATCAAGAACCAGACGCGCTGAACATCCTTCCGGTCCTCAGCCCCGGCGATTGGCCATCGCCTCGGGCTGACGGACGACAGGTCGTCAGGAGCGTTCGGGGGAGCGCTCCCAGGCGGTTATTCGGGCGGGGTGAGCGACCAGATCGTGAAGTCGCGCGCTCGCCAGGGGCCGTCGCGCCAGCCTTCGCCGCGCAGCTTGACGCTGGTGGCGCCGGCCGGCATCGGCGTCCAGTACGAGAGGAACGTGCCTCCCAGATCGTGGCTGGCCCGGACCGGGCGCGGCTGGGCCGGCTGCCACGAGGCGCCGCCGTCGAAGCTGACCTCGATGCCGGACCCGATGGCGACGAACCGGAGGTGGCTGTCCGGTGGGGCTGGCGCGGTGAACGTGACGCTGGCGCCGAGATCGTCGTTCACCCAGCGACGGTCCTCCGGCTGCACGATCGTGAACGGGACGGCCGGAGCGATGCTGACGTTGTCCCAGTGCCAGGTGTTCGGCTGGCAGCGGCCGTCGCACTTGGACGGGTTGTAGGAGTGGTGTCCGAGCTGGAGCACCGCGTGGTCCCAGCCGAGATCGGCGATCTTCGTGTCGATCCACCAGAAGTTGTACTCGGGCATCCCGAGCTTGATCGAGGTCCGCGAGATCCGCAGCTCGACCGGATCGCGGCGGACGGCGCTCGGAGTCAGCACGCTCTCATAGCCGCGCCAGGTGTTGACCTTCGGCTCCTCGACGGTGGTGTCGCGGAAGATGGCGGCCTTGAAGATCGAAAGGTCCGGCTGGCTGTCCATTCTCAGATGGACCGACCGTCGAGGCTCGCCGGTCAGGTCCGGGAGCCAGTCGTCGAGCGGCAGCTGAAGGTGGTCTTCGTACGGCGTCAGCCAGATGTCCACCCAGTCTCGGGGCGAGGTTCGCAGCGTCGAGAGGTCGAAGCGGACGACCGCCTCGCCAGCTGAGAAATCGACCAGCTGGTTCGGCGTGAGGTAGATCACGCCGTAGCCGCCAGCGGCGATCGAGGTCATGATGTGGCCGTTGCACTGGAAGACGGCGTCCTCGTAGCTGGAGGTGACGTGCACGTCCGGCGGCGCCGAGCAGTTCGGGCCGTGATGCGCGGCGACCGGCTCCAGCTCGTCAAACGTGCCCTTGTCGCGGGAGTGGACGGTGACGTCCCAGCCGTCGCCGTGCCAGGGGGTCGGAACGTCCGGGCGACCGTCGAACGTGTCCAGGAAGGTGCCGGGCGCCTGCTGGTGGCTCGGGGCGCCGCGTGCGAGATCGGGTGGCAAGACGACCAGGCCGAGCGCGAGCAGGGCCATCCCAAGCCCCATCCCGTGCCATCTTCGTTCCATCTGGTGCGATCCTCCTGCCGTCCGGCCCGCTCGCGCCGATCGTAACACAGCGCGTTCTCGCTCCCGCTGATATACGACGACGAGCATGGGGCAGAGAGCCGACGGACTGGTGTGCGCGTTAACCGCTGTGACGAGATCGATATGGCCGCGGCACTCGACGGTTTCAGAGGATGCTGCGATACTGGACAGTGGCGATTTCCCGGAGCTGGCGGGAGCGCGATCGTCGAGGCGAGTCAGGAACAGAATCAACAAGATGCTGCGCTGCCGGGGCACGTTGTCGCCGAGCGCGCGGTCGGGGACGGGCCAGGAGCTATGACGACGATATCGATGACTCGACGGGGCTTCTTGCGGACGGTCGGCGCGGCGGGCGCGGCACTGGCGCTGCCGATCGTGCCGGCGCTCCCGACGCCGCGCGTGGCGGCGGCCTGCGAGCCTGACGCCACGTCCGGCCAGCGCTGCACTCCCGAGGGGAACGTCCTCCGGCCGCCCGGGCCGCCCAGCTTCGAGCCGTGGTGGGTCCAGACGTTCCTGCCCACCAAGCTCTGGTCGAGCGCCGACGACACCGAGGAGCCGGTGGAGAGCGTGGAGAAGGAGCGGCTCTTCCGGGTGGACGGTCCCCAGGAAGGGTATCGGGTGCCGGTCTGGGACGCGCGCGAGAACCGGACCGTCTACATCGGCGTCGAGGCGATCGGGCCGGTCGGCAGGCCAGCCTGGGCGGACTACGCCGATGACGGCCGCTGGATCGACGTGACGCTGACGCCGCTCCAGCATCTGGTAGCGATGCAGGGGGACATGCCGGTCTTCCGCGATCTGGTGACGGCCGGCGTCGAGCGACGGACCAAGCCGGGCTTCTACCGGATCCTGCGCCGGGTGGCGAACGAGACGATGGACAGCCGGACGGTGCCCGACGCGACGCACAAGTACCTGTTGAAGGACGTGCTGTTCACGCAGTACTTCAACGGGGACGGCTCGGCGATTCACTACAACTGGTGGGCGGTCTCGTGGGGTTACCCAGGCTCGCAGGGGTGCCTGGGCATGCGGATGGACGGCTCCAAGTTCATGTGGGACTGGGCCAGCATCGGGACGCCGCTGACGATCCACTACTGACGAGTAGGCAGAGGGCAGTAGGCGGTAGGCAGTAGGGGTGACGAGCCGATCGCCGCAGACTGTTCCCGGCGTCTTTCTGTCCGGTCGTCTCTTACTGCCTACCGCCCTCCGCCTACTGCCTACTCGTCCGGTGGTGGCACCATGAAGCAGTCGCCGCGCGGCTGGCCGCCGTCGCCACGGGTCATCCGACGCACCGAGGCCAGGTCGAAGCGGACGGCGCGCAACGAGGCCGTCGAGCGGGTGCGGTCGCCCGAGTAGCGGGTCTTGTCGGACGGCAGCGGGTCGTTGACCAGCAGTTTGTCGTAGTCGATGCCGACCAGCACGAAGGCGTGGTCTCCGGTGTAGCCGCCGACGTTTGGTGGCTGGCCGTCAGCACGGCGAAGCGCCCCGTAGGTGCCGAACAGAATCGAGGGGACGTCGTCGGCGAGGGCGACCATGCACTCGTCCAGGGTGCCGAGGACCGGCGTGATCCCAAAGGCGTAGCTCAGCACGAGGTAGGCGAGGGCCGGCGACATACCGGCCGCCAGGTCGCGGCCGTTCGAGGCGAACACGTCCCAGATGAGGCCGCCGAGCGGGTCGGTCCCGATCTGCTCCCACAACTCCTTGAAGTCGTGTTCGTCCAGGGCGGCGATCCGCTGACGCGCCAGTCCATAGCCGATGTCCGCCACGAAGCGGGGCGCCCGGTCGGCAGTGCCGGCAACGTCGGCGGGGAGGCGGCCGTACCGGTCGGCGACCATCGCGATCGAGGTGGGCAGGCAGTAGTTCTGCCGCCCGACGTACTGGCTGTAGTACGGCACGGTCAACAACGCGCGAGTCGGGCGGGGACGTGGCGTCGGCGTGGGGATTGGGGTCGGGGGAGCCGGGGTCTGGGTGGCCGGGACGGCCACGGTCTGCGCCGGGATCGGCGTGCCGGACGGGAGAGACGTACCAGGCAGGCCGGTTGACTCAGCCGTGGCGTCGGCGGCGGACGGAGCAGGCGTCGACGGCTCGCGCTCGGCGAGAACTGGGGCCGTCGGCGGCTGGCTGGCGAGAGCGGTTGGATCGGCGCGTGGCCCGTCACGGTCGCCCGGATCAGACGGCGATCCGACAACAGCCGGCGCCAGGCCGATGGCACAGCCGGTCAGTCCTCCGAGCGCGAGACCGGAGAAAGAGAGCGAAAGGAGACGGAGGACGGTACGTCTTGAGTGCTGCATAACCCGCAGGAGTCGGAACGAGTCCGAGAGGATTTTGGTGTCGGGAGGTGGCTGCCGACCAGATATAGTGTCGCGTAAAAGCACTGATTTCTGCATTTGCTCGTAAATGTACGAATCCTCTCCCCCGAACAGACTATAGGAGTAGATTGATGCAACGCGGCAGACGCGGGGCATCGAGAGCAGGAGTGGGCAAATGAGCGATCGGATCGAGGCACGGCTGGTGTACGACACGAAGGCACAGCCGCTGAGCTCCGGCGTGCGGGCGGTGGTGCAGCGGGCACGGCGCGTGCTGTACGCGGCTGACGAGACCGAGCTGGTGCTCCAGATCGCGCCGGACAAGCAGGCGGACCGGATGAAGCTGGCCGGCCAGGTACTGGACGAGGGAATGCCGATCGAGGGCGCGGCGGTGAACTTGCGCGGCCTGGCTCGGAAGGACGAGCACGAGACCGACGAAGACGGCGAGTTCACGATCGGCTCGCTGCCGCGGGGCGAGTACAGCCTCCAGATCGACACGCCCTCGCGCCAGCTGAGTGTGACGCCTCTCGAGCTCGAGTGAAAGGGCAGCCATGAGCGGGCAACCGTTGGCACCTGAGCGCGCCCGAGCGGTCCACCGACAGACCGGGCCGGCCCACGCCGAAGTCCTCGACGCGTGGCTGACCGCCGACGCCCATCGCCCGGACGAGATCTGGACGAACACAGAAGGCGACAGCGCCGACTGGAGCGCGCCGCACTGCCCGGTCGAGCTGGCGTACGACACCGCCGACCAGGGCCTGCCGACAGGAGTGCGGGTCGTGGTGCGGGAAGGCAGCCGCCGGCTGATGTTCGAGGCGGCGGCGTACGAGGTGCTCCTCCGAGTCGCTTCGGACCGCAAGACCCAGCAGCACGAGCTGGCCGGCCAGGTGTTGTTCGAGGGGCTGCCGCTACCGGGCGCGACGGTCCGACTCGACCGGAGCGAGCTCGACGCGACCACCTCGACCGACCGCGCGGGTGGATTCCGCCTGCCGCCTCTGGACCAGGGCGCATACCAGCTGAAGATCGCCGTCGAAGGCGCTGTCCTCACCATCCCACCGATCGCACTCGGCTGAGCCCCGGGCGCCGTGTGAGCGACGGCGCGTCAATGGATCACACGTCGGCCGACCTCGTGCCCCCACCACGAGAGCGAGCGACACCCAGATCCTGAGCTGGCGTCGTCGTGCAGACGAGCAGAAACGAGAACGGCCCGCCACAATGACGTGGCGGGCCGTTCTGGTTGTCGGGGAGTGGTGCGTCTCGAGAATGAGGTCTGACGCTCCGGCGCCCGTGCTCGATCCGTGAGCTACGCCCAGACGCTGCTCAGGTCGGTCTGCTGGTCGGTGTTGTGGGGGACCGGCACGAAGTCCGAGCCGGAATCCTCGGCGAAGGCGACGCCAATGGTGCCGATCGAGAGCATGGCGGCCATCAGCAGGGCGAGCAGATTGCGCTTCCGCAGCATATGGTGTCTCCTCTACGCTGTTTGCGCAGGCAAGCACTCCCGCCAAGAGGCTCGCATGCACTCCTTACCGGTGGGCATCCCTTCCCCCGGCCGCGAGTATATGTCAATCGTGCATCAGGAGTCAACAAGGATACAACAACGCAATGGAAGGAAACGCCGTGACGCATTATCCGCGCGCTCATCTAGAAGAGCTACGAACAGACGCCGGCCTTGTGTCGTGTGTTCTATATGAGTGACGATTCTGGGTCTCTGCCGCGTCAGTTGGCGTGCGATGTTGCGTCAGCTTTCAGTCGGTAGCTGCCTGGTCTGGCGGTGTCACATTCACGGCGAATCGGTCGAGGCCGCCCACTTCTGGAAAAGTGAGCGGCGACTGGCAGCCGGCGCGCACACGTCGCCTGCATTTTCTGCACGCAGCCGTGGCGCATCGTGGTGTGACGGGCATCGCTCCTGGCTGTCCCCTGGTCTCAGAGAACGAATGAGGAGGACGACGGGCGGTGCAGGCAGCCCTCTCGCCGGCGAGTGGAGGCGGGTGGCGTGACAGTCGGGCGGCGAGCCGAGGCGACCTAGAACGCGGTCGGCCCGCCGCCGACGAACGTGTTCCAGTCGCCGCAGTCGTCGGTCACCACGAACGGCACGGTCACGGGCGCCTGGCTGTTGGCTGGCTGGCGGGTCACCACGAAGTCCACCTGCTGGCTGGCAGTCGTGGGCACGGCCGTCCCGCCGCCTGACCCGAATGTCTGCCCGAGCAGGTCCACCTGGGCGTTGTCCGCTCGGACGATGCGGACCTGGCGCACGATGTTGGCGGGAGCGGTGGCGGGCCGTCCGACCTGGACGGAGACGAGCAGCCGTCCGCCGCCGAGCGCCCTGGTGGTGACCGTGGCGCGAGGTCGGGTGGCACAGTTCGAGGTGGGGGGCGGGAGCGGGACGGTCTGGCTCCAGATCGCGATGCCCCGCGCGGTCCAGTCGCCACCATACCAGCCGCTACCTCGGAAATCGACGCGGGTGGTGCCGGTCGGAACTGGCATCCAGAATGGCCGAAGATGGTCGCCGGGCGCGATCTCGACGGGGTGCGGCACGGCGTTTTGCCAGGATTGGCCGCCGTTGAAGCTGACTTGCAGGCTGTCGCCGATCCCGACAAATCGGAGCGAGCTGTTGGCCGGAGCGGGGCCTGGGAAGGTGACCCAGCGTCGGGTGGCGGGACTGACCCAGGGCAGGTCGGCCTTGAGCATCACGAACGGGACGGACTGCGAGATGCTGACGTTGTCCCAGTGCCAGGTGTTGGGGGTGCAGCCGTCACACTTGGACGGGTTGTAGGAGTGGTGCTCGAGCTGGAGGACGGCCCGGTCCCAGCCAAGATCGGGGAAGGTCGTGTCGATCCACCAGCGGTTGTAGGCCGGCATCCCGAACTTGAGCGAGGTTCGCGAGATCCGCAGCTCGAACTGGTCGCGGCGGGTGGCGCTGGGGGTCAGGAAGCTCTCGTACGGGGTGTCGTCGATGGGCAGGCCGGTCCCCTGGAAGCTGGCGATAGTCGCGCCTCGGAAGAACGACAGGCCGCCGTTCGCGATGTCCATCCTGACGTGCACCCCTCGACGCGGCTTGCCGACGCCGTCCGGCAGCCACTCTTCGAGCGGGAGCGGGATCTGGTCGTCCCAGGGGCTGAGCCAGATGCTGACCCAGTCGCGCAGGCTGCTCCGGAAGGTTGACATGTCGAAACGGACCACGGCCTCGCCGTTCCTGAAATCGACCATGTGATCTGGCGTCAGGGCGACCAGGCCGTAGCCGCCAGCGGCGATGGCGGTCATGACGTGGTCGTTGCACTGGAAGACGGCGCCCTCGTAGCTGGACGTCACGTGCGTGTCAGGCGGGGCCGAGCAGCTCGCGCCGTGGTGGGCCGCGATCGGCTCCAGCTGGGTCCAGGTGCTGACGTCGCGGGAGTGAACCTGGACGTCCCAGGTGGCCGGGTTGAACGGGAGCGGGCTGGCGGGACGGCCGTCGAAGGTGGCGATCCAGGCGGCGCTCTGGGCGACGGCCGGCCCGCTCGCCAGGGGCGCGAGGAGCAGGACGGCGAGCAGGGCCAGCAGCGCCGGCACCAGCGCGTGGCGGCCCGAGCGCCCGAAGCGCTTCTTTCCCGTCGCTCGACGCAATTCGGGAATGGCTGACCGTGTCGGATGGGAGGCGTGCACCGCGCGAGCCTCGCGAAGCAGGCGGATCTCGGCGGCGGCGCGGCAGATCGGGGCGATCGGGAAGGAAATCGTGGGAACGTTTGTTCTATCCTGCTGGCAGCGACCGGTCTGGAGGACTTCCCGATGTTGGCGACGATCGTTCACCGTGGCCTGACCGTCTGGATCGACCCTGTGGCGCGGAGTGCCCGGATCCAGGTGCACATGCCTGGCCGACCCGACGAGCACGTCGTGCTGGTGCAGCCGGCCGACGGCGGCTGGACGGTCGTGGACGACCGGGAGGACGAGCCGATCTGGTTCGGGGTGTTCGAGCAGGCGCTCGGGGAGGCGCTGTCGTGCGGCGCGCTGGCCCTGGAGGATCGGCTGATCGGGGAGCTGCGGTCGGGGCGCGACCAGGCGCTCGGCCGGGATGGGCGAGGCGGTCAGGGCGTCGAGCTGCTGTCGGCGCCGGCCGGCGAGCCGCCCTGGCCGACCGGCCTGCCCTGAGCTGTCATCGCGTTCTGCTGTCTGGTGCTCTGGCTCGGCGTCGTCCTGCGACGACGCGTGTGCGTACGGGGCATCCTGCCCGTCGTTCATCCGTGACCCTCTGCCGTCCTGGTGTGCGGATGTCGCCCCGACGTGACGGGCCGGGGCTCAGTCTCGCAGGACTAGGAACGGACAGAAGGCGACAGAAGTGCCGGCGGGGGTGGGGCGCTGCCTGCTTATGCCGGCTGGCGGGAGAGCCCCTCGATCAGGGCGTCGGCCTGGGCGAGCACCTTGTCGGCTGGCTGGTCGAGATCGACGGGGCGGCCGAACGGCTGCGGGATGTCGTGCTCGGTGGCCCAGTAGACCTCGATGCGGTTGCCTTCGGGGTCGAGGAAGTAGATGGCAATGGCGATGCCGTGGGTGATCTCGCGCTCGACCTTCACGCCCTCGGCCTGGAGGACGCGGTGGTACTCCAGCAGGGTGTTCAGATCCTCGACGTGCCAGGAGATCTGCTGGACGACCTGGGCATCCGCGGGGCCGGTCCGGCCGCGCATGATGACGAACTCGTGGTGCTCCTCTTTCGGCCGGGAGCTGAAGAAGACGAGGCCGCGCTCGGTGTCCTCGTCGGTGACGGTCAGGCCGAGCACCCGCTGGTAGAAGCTGCGCATGGTGTCCAGGTCACGGACGTAGATACCGGTGTGACCGAGTCGGCTTACCTTCGGCACGTCAGTCCTCCTCAGGGAGTAGTGAGTAGTGAGTAGTGAGCAGCGAGAGGAGAACGACTCACTACTCGCCGCTTAGCCACTCGCAACTCGCTACTCGCTACTCGCTACTCGCCACTCGCTACTCGTCAGGCGTACTTGCCGCCGGTCTGCGGGGTGGGGCTGTCGAAGCCCTTCTCCTGGCGCTGGAGGCGGGTCTCTCTGGCCCAGGTCCGCTTCAGCTCGTCCTTGACGTTGAAGGTGAGCCGGCCCAGCCCCTCGGTCTCGATCTCGATTTTGTCGCCGTCCATGAACGGGTTGAGACCGCGATGGTTGGTGCCCGTCGCGAGGATGTCGCCGGCTTCGAGGGTGTGGATCGAGGTGACCCACTCGACGCAGCGGGCGATCTTGTGGGCCATGTCGTCGGTGTTGAAGTTTTGCATCAGGGTGCCGTTGTTCCAGAGCTTGACTTGCAGCTTCTGGGGATCGGCGATCTCGTCGGCGGTGACGAGGTACGGGCCGATGGGGGCGAACGTCTCGCGGGACTTCATCTGGTAGAAGGCTGGCACGCCACGCGCCGAGCCGTCGATGAAGTTCATGTAGCCGAAGATGTAGTCGAAGGCGTCGGCGGCCTTGACGTTGGAGGCGCGCTTGCCGATGACGAGCGCGATCTCGGCCTCGCCCTCGAAGATGGTGGCCGGGATGTCGGTCAGGACCATGGTGTCGCCATTGCCGATGATGGCGTTCGGGGACTTCTGGAAGGCGTTGATGGGGGCGGGCTCGGAGCGGGTGCCGTCTTCCATGTAGTTCACGGCCATGCAGACGATGGTGAACGGCTTGGGGACGGGCGGCCTGATGCGGACTGAGCTGACGGCCACGCCAGAGCCCTTCTCAACGGCGGCTTCGATCTTCGGGCGGTACTCGCCGAACCGCTCGATCAGGCCGTTGAGGAGGTCATGGGGGCCGAGGTGGGGGATGTCGTTGACGACGCTGGAGACGTCCACGACCGAGTCGCCCTTGAGGACGCCCAGCTTGAAATCGTCGAAGAAGAGGAGCTTCACGGTTCCCTCCTGCGCGCGCCCATCCTGGGCGCTCACATGCGTGCCCCGATGATAGTCTGTCGGCGACCAGGAAGACAGGTCAAACGCGGAGCTGCGTCAGTTGGCCGCGGTGAGGGGCTGCCAGGCTGCGATCTCGGCGCGGGCTTTGGCGCGGGCGATGGCGACCAGCTGGCCGGCCATCTCGCGTTGGGCGGTGTCCGTCTCCGCGCCGACGCCCTCGGCCCAGGATGGGGGGATGGCGGAAGCCCCGCCGAGCGCGCCGCAGATCGCGCCGGCCATCGTCGCGATGGTGTCGCTGTCGCGGCCGAAGTTGGCGCCCATTTCGACGGCCTGGACCGGGTCGCCGTTGGCAAGCAGACAGATCGCGATGGTGGCTGGGATCGTTTCTCTAGAGTCGCAGGCGATGGTCTGGCGGAACCGCTGGTGGTACGCCGCGCGGAATGTCCGAAAATCGCCGCTCTCGCGGGCCAGGCTCAGCGCATCCAGGATCAGGCCACGCATCAGGGCGCCGCTGGTCGGCTTCAGGTACGCGGTGGCGGCCTCGATCGTGGCGGCCAGGGTGGCGTCTGGTCGCAGCGCCTCGGAGATCGCCGCCGCCACGGCCGCCGCGCCGTCCTGGCAGAATCCGACCGGCCCGGTGTGGATCAGGCTGGCGAGCTCCTGGGCCTGCATCGAGGCAGCTCTGGAACGGCCAGCGGCTGACATAGAGGAGCTTCGTACCTTCGTCGTAGACCATCGGCCCGGGTCTGCCGGCGTCAACTTGACCAAGCAACACGTCGCTGTCCGTCCGCACACCCGGGCGAACGGGTGGTAAGTCGAGGTCAACGACGTTGACCCACTTCCAGGTTGTGGACAAGAAGAGACGCCGACCGTTCGCATCAAACGCCAGCCCGGAGAAACCATTGTCACCGTAGGGATTGAGGGCACCAAGACGATCAAGCTGGATACCTTCGAACATCTCGATCCCATTGTGCCCATACCGTGCGGTCCATCTGACGAAGACTTTGCCACCAGTTGGCTCAACTGCGACGGTCGTAAGCCGGAAGAAGAGTCCGCCAAAAAGGCGCATAGCAGTGATCTGACCGGTAGTGCCATCCAGGGCTACGATCGCACCGTTTGACGACTCCCCACCGGCAGTAAGAGAGCCGTCCCATCCGACGACGTAGACTAGCCCTCCAGATGGGCCGGTGGCGATATCCGCAGCGACAATCTCCAGTTCCTTCGATCGCTTGACGCCGCCGGTTCGGCCATCTAGCGTGAGGAAGGTGCTGCGAGCGTCATGACGACGGATGACATAGACGGACGGGCCACGCAAATTGGAACTGGCTGCTAGAGCGACGGGGTCCGGGCCTGTGTCCCAGGTTTCTACAGTTGCCAGACTTTGGGTGTCGAGAACCGAGATCGTCCCGTTCCCCCGGTTCAGGACAAAGGCTCGACTGGTGGCAGGATCAACTGCGACGCCGACCGGCTGCTCGCCCACCGTGACGGTGCCAGCTACCCACTCAGGGCTTGGCGAACAGCTCTCGGAGGCGCGGGCCACAGGACGACCAGCAAAGAGAACCACCGTGGCAGTCAGGAAGAAGATGACGAAATGGGTCATGTTCAAAGACGCCACCTGTCGCTCCTCGGTCCAAATCCACAACGATGATCGCAGCGATAGTGTACGCCCTGGCTGCATGCTTGCGAGTCGTTAGCCTGCCTGGCGCCCATCTACAGCTCACCTGCAGTGAGAGGCGAGTGGCGCGGCGGCGCCCGGGTGCTGACGATCTCTGCCACGGGTGCGCCGCCACGCCGCCGCCGCGGCTCGGGGATGGCCGGGAGTTGTGGGGTGCGGCTGGGAGATCCTTCGCAGGCTCAGGATGACAAGGGGGCAGGATGACAAAGGGGGCTCGGTTGTCTTCAGTTCGCTGACGGGTTGCGATGCCGGAGGACGGCGGCGGCCACGCCCGTCGGGCACGTGGCGGCCTCCCGGCGAGTGACAGTCGGTGCGACATGGCCGCCTCGTGCCGTTCCTCTGCTGGCAGGGTCGGGCATGTGGCAAGGCGGCGCTCGGCAACTGACGCTCGCCGCGACGTCTTGCGCCGCCGCGCCTCATGCCCCGATGTCGGATTGATTCGTAGGTGTGAGGCGGCATCAGGAGGTCTCGAGCGCGCTCGGGATGGCAAAAGAGTCGGCGGGCGTGCGAGATGTTGACGGTGGCGGGGAGTCGGACGAAGCGGCCAGAGCCTGTCCTGAGCGCAGCGAAGGGATGGCCGCACTCCCAGAGGGCTTGCCTTTCGACGTGATTCCCGAGCGCGGGCGTGCTGTGGCGCTATTCGCCTGGGGCGAGGGGCTGCCAGGCGGCGATCTCCGAGCGGGCTTTGGCGCGGGCGATGCCGACCAGCCGGCCGGCCATCTCGCGCTGGACACCGTCTGTCTCCGCGCCGACGCCCTCGGCCCAGGATGAGGGGATGGCGGAAGCCCCGCCGAGCGCACCGCAGATCGCGCCGGCCATCGTGGCGATCGTGTCGCTGTCGCGGCCGAAGTTGGCGCCCATCTCTACAGCCTGGACCGGGTCGCCGTTGGCAAGCAGACAGATCGCGATGGTGGCCGGGATCGTTTCTCTAGAGTCGCAGGCGATGGTCTGGCGGAATCGCTGGTGGTACGCCGCGCGGAATGTCCGAAAATCGCCGCTCTCGCGGGCCAGGCTCAGGGCATCCAGGATCAGGCCGCGCATCAAGGCGCCGCTGGTCGGCTTCAGGTACGCGGTGGCGGCCTCGATCGTGGCGGCCAGGGTGGCGCCTGGGCGCATGGCCTCGGAGATCGCCGCCGCCACGGCCGCCGCGCCGTCCTGGCAGAATCCGACCGGCCCGGTGTGGATCAGGCTGGCGAGCTCCTGGGCCTGGGCTGATGCGGCTCTGGGGTGGCCGGCGTTGACGATCCCGACGGGAGCTATCGCCATCGCCGAGCTGGAGCTGGGCATGTTCCCCGCGCTCAGCTCGCGGGGCGGGTAGCCGTACCGAAGCTTGCCCACCAGATGCAGCACCGAGGCGAAGAACTTGTCCCGTCGCTCGCGGATCAGCGGCTGCTGCGCCGAGATCTGCGTTGCCCAGTCGTCAGCCGTCGCGTAGCCGTCGGTGGCGACCAGCGCGTCGGAGAGCAGGTCTTTCATCAGCGAGTCGTCGGTCCCCACGCCGTCGAACGTGCTAACCCAGCCGAAGTGGCTCTCGATCTGGTCCGGCTCGAGGTTCTCGGTCGGGGTGCCCATCGCGTCGCCAACCAGCCCGGCCAGCAGGCAGGCGTAGGCGCGACCGTGCAGCTCGTCCATCGTGGTTACCCTCCCGCGCGTGTCAGTCGAGGCCGTCCAGAATCTCGCCGGTCAGCAGCGCAGTCACCCGCGCGCCGGACGGCAGCAGCTCGTCGCCGGACGGGATCTCGAGCAGGGCGTTCGCGCCGACCATGTTCATGAGCCGACTGGACGCCTGGCGGCCGGTCGCGGAGGCCGCGAGCCGCCCGTACTGCCAGTGGACGACGGCTCGCTGGTACTCGAGGCGGCCACGGCTCGGGTGGATCGGGTGCTCGATCTCGACGGTGACGCGGGGCCGGTGCAGGCGGGCCAATCCCTGGAGTCGGCGCAGGGCCGGCCGCACGAACACCTCGAACGTCACCAGCGAGGAGACCGGGAAGCCCGGCAGCCCGAACACCCAGGTGGATCCAATGGTCGCGAACGTCAGCGGCTTGCCCGGCTTGAACGAGACGCGCCCGAAGTGGATCTCGCCAAGCTCCTCCAGCAGCGGCTTGAGAAGATCGTGCGTGCCCATCGAGACGCCGCCAGAGGTGATCAACACGTCTGAGACGGATGCCGCCTCCTGGATCGTACGACGCAGCGCGGCCGGGTCATCCGGGCAGAGGCCGGACCAGACGACCTCGCCGCCTGCCTCCTCGACCGCCACGATCAGAGCGTAGCGGTTGCTGTCGCGGACGTAGCCGACCGGCGGATCGAGCTCCGGCTCGACGACCTCGTCGCCGGTGGCGAGCACGGCGACGCGCGGTCGGGGATGGACCCGGACCTGAGTGTGGCCGACGGCGGCCAGCATCCCGATCTCGGGCGACCCGAGCCGCTTGCCGGGCGTCAGGACGACCTGATCGCGCTTCGCGTCCAGGCCCGGCGCCTGGATGTGGTCGCCGAGCCGCGCCGCCGCCAGGATCTCGACGTACCCGTCCGTCTCGCGGGTGTCCTCGAACATCACCACAGCGTCGGCGCCACGCGGCAGGACGCCGCCGGTCATGATCCGGACTGCCGTCTCGGTGTCAACCTGCACGTCAGCGCTCTGGCCGGCCGCCAGCTCCTGAAGGACGCGCAGCCGCAGCCGCCCCGGCCGCGCCACGACGGCGTACCCGTCCACGGCCGCGCGTCGAGCGGGCGGCAGGTCGCCCGGCGATGCCACCTCCTCGGCCAGCACCAGCCGGGCCGCCGTGCGAAAATCGACCGTCACCGGCGGGAGCGGCTGGACGCGAGCCAGGATCTCACGGGTCGCATCGGCGACGGTGAGCATCGGGTACGGAGAGCTGGTGCGGATCGGGACGGTCATACGCGCGGCCTCCGCGTGACGGGCCGAACATCGATGACTCCATTGTACGCCGGGACGACCCCACCCCCCGCCCCAGTGAGAGTGGAGAGTGAGCGTCGAGAGCGTCTTCCACTCTCCACTCTCACTCTCGGCTCTGGGCTGGGAGGTGGGGCGGGGTCCTCCTGACGCTAGTGCGTGACGCTCGGGCCGGCGCCGACCAGGGTGGGCCAGTCGCCGCAGCCGTCCACCGCGACGAGCCGGACGGTGGAGAACGTGTTGCGCGGCACGAAGTGGACCGTGAGGTTGACGGTGGCCGGTTTGCCAGTCGTGTTGAGGGTCTGGGCCCCGGAGAGGCCGGTCAGCCCCAGCAGGTCCACCAGGGCGTTGACGACGGAGGTGAGCCGGATCTGGCTCAGGAAGTTGCCGGGGACGCCGGCGCTCGACTGCGCGCTGATGGCCGCGTTCAGCGTCCCCGAGCCCGGCGCGCCCGGCGTGGTCTGGACGCTGACCGGCGGGCGGGGCGTGCAGATCGGCTGGACGGTGGTGGTCTCGGGGTCGTCGTTGTTGGCCGGGTTCGGGTCACCCTCGGTCGAGGTCAGCGAGACGTTGTTGGTGAACGTGCCGAACGTGTTCGGGTGGACGGTGATGGTGATCAAGGAGAAGGTCGTCGTGAGGATCGTCCCGATAGAGCAGGTGACGACGCCGGCGACGTTCGGGCCACAGGTCGCGCCGGTCGGACTGCTGGTGGAGACGAGGGAGACGTTCGCCGGGAGGGTGTCCACGAGCTGCACGCTGCTGGCATTGGCCGGGCCGAGATTGGTGATCGTCAGCGAGTAGGTCACGTTCTGGCCGACAGTGACCGGATCGGCGGTGTCGCTCTGAGCGACCTTCAGATCGGCGGTCGTACCGATCTTGGCGACGAACCCCTCGCGCTGCCCGCCGTTGAAGGTCAGGTCTGGCCCAGACTTGACCGGGAAGTGGGTTGACTCGGTAGAGAAGGTCTCCCCGGCGATGTAGGCGCTGCCCGCCGCGTCGACGGCGATGCCCGTCGCCTGGTCCAGGTCGTCACCACCCAGGTAGGTGCTCATCTTGAAGCCGGTCCCGTCCGGCAGCACTTTCGCCAGGAAGACGTCGCTGCTGCCGGCCAGGGTATTGTCCTGGCCGTTGACGATCGGGAAGCCCTGGGCAGTGGTGGAGGTGGTCGAGCCTGTGACGTACGCCGCGCCGGTGCTGTCCACCGCGACGCCGCCGGGCAGCTCGTTGTTCGAGCCGCCGATGAACCCCGAGTAGACCAGTTGGGTGCCGGCCGGGTTGAGCTTCGTGATGAACGCGTCGAAGCCGCCGGCGTGGGTCGTGTCCGGACCGACGGCGGTCGGGAACAGGACCGAGCCGGAACCGGATTCCGTCGCGCCGGTGACGTACGCGCTCCCCGAGCTATCCACGGCGATGTGGGCTTTGGGAGGATTGATGAGCGACACTTCCTCCTCGTCGAGTACGCCGCCGAGATAGGTGACGTAACCGAAGCTGGCGCCGCTCGCGACGATCTTGACGACGAAGACGTCGGTCTGGCCGTTCTGCGTCTGGTCGAAGCCCGGGGCGTTGACCTGACCGGGATTGCCCCCGATGCCGGAGCCGTTGGGGAACGTGGTCTCGGACGACGACGTGGTGCCGGCAACGTACGCGTTGCCTTGAGGATCGACGGCGATGCTCTCGCCGATGTCCGAGTTGATGCCGCCGATGTAGCTCCCGTAGTCGAGGGCGGTGCCACCTGCGTTCAGTCGGGCGACAAAGGCGTCATTAAGGGGGTTCGCGACGGTGCCGTTGAAGGTCGGATCTGGACCCGTCAGGCCGGCGGGCAAGAGATCCGCCGACCGGGTAATTCCGGTGATGAACGTGCTACAGGCGCTCTGGCAGCCCGGCACCAGCGCGATGCCGAGCCCGATGTCGAAATCGGACCCGCCGACGTAGGTCGAGTAGACGATCGCAGTGCCGGCCGGGTCGATCTTCGTCACGAAGCCATCGCTCGTGATGCCGTTGTGGATGGGCTGGTAGGCGCCGTTGGAGATCGGAAAGGGGATGGTGGAGGTCTGGCTGCCAGACGTCCGGCCGATGACGTAGGCGTTGCCGGACCCATCGATGGCGATCTCTTCAGCTATGTCGGCGCTGCTGCTGCCGAGGAAGCTGGCGTAGACGAGCGCGGACCCGTTGGGACTGACCTTCGCCACAAACGCGTCAGCACCGCCGTTCTGGGTCTGGTCGAAACCGGGCGCCTCGAAGTGGTTGTCGGCGTCCGGATCGCCATCTGGGAAATCGCCTTCGGTGGACGCGGTTTCGCCCGCGACGTAGGCGGCTCCCTGCGAATCGACCGCGATGCCGTTGACGATCTCGTCGTCTGAGCCGCCGATGAATCCGGCGTAGACGACCTGGGTCGGGTCGATCACGATCGGCAGGGCGTGGTCGTATGGGCCGACCTCGAAGCCGACGACGTGGGCGCCCAGCTCCGGGTCAGAGTCCAGCACATATGATGAGGGGACTTCGGTGCGCTGCCCGTCGAGCTCCTGGTACGTTAGCGGGGGCGCCTCACGGATCGTGCCGAGCGGCGTGACGCTCTCCAGACCACCCTGTTCGGTCAGGCGCACGGTCTCGGCGCCCCGGTAAGCGAGCGCGATCCGGTGCGGATCGGCGCCCGGCTGCACGACGAACGAGTACTTCAGATGGTCGTTGTCGCCGACATATTCGAGATTTATGCCGGGCCAGAGATCGTGGTATGCGACGCCCCGGTAGGTTGACACGCCGGTGTGCCACTGGTCGGGACGGCCCTTGAAGTAGCTGAAGACGGCCTCGGTGCGGTCGAGCCCATTCGGGCGGGCCTCCGGGTCCGCGCCGAGGAAGTCGATCTGGACGGCCCAACGCGAGGGCAGCGAATCGGTGGGAGTAGAGCCAGCATCGGGGGCGGCCGATTCGGCGGGTGGCCGCTCGTCGCGCGGCGCCGGGCGGGCCGGCTTGCGTCGGAGCACGTAGGTGACGCTCTCGGCCGTGAAGTACGCCGTCGCGCCGCGCGAGCTGGCGTAGTAGGCGACACGCGGGTTGGCCTGTCCCTGGTTCTCGACGAAGTAGACGGGTAGACGGCCCCGGCTCCAGATGGTCGGTGCAGTCGGGTTCGCCAGGGTCGGTGGGGCGAGCAGGGCGGTAGGTGTCGATCGCTCAGGTAGTGGCTGGGGCAGGCAACCGGACAGCGCGACGAGCAGCAGGACGGTAACCAGCCCACGCACGCGCCCGACCTTGCCTCGCATCTCGTGTGCCTCCGAGCCGCTGAAGCCCATGGTAGGCACGCGAAGCGGAGCAGACGGGTACAGAAATGGATCAATCGAGGGCGAGTTGCGAGTTGCGAGTTGCGAGTTGCGAGCGGGGCGGGGGTCAGTCGGTCAGGGCGCGGTGGACTGGCAGTGACTCGACCAGGCCGATGGATGCCAGGCGAGCCAGCAGGGCGCGGTCCAGACGCTCGCCGAGCAGCAGGCGCGGGAGCAGAAGATCCACCGCGCCCTGCCGCCCGAACAGCTCGCAGGAGGCGAGGCCGAGCACCTGGACACTGCCGAGCTGGCCGATCCAGCAGGCGGTCCCTGGCTCGATCGGGATGCCGATCTGGTCGACGGTGCCGCCGGCCTGACGCAGGCCCTCGAAGGCGGCGTCCAGCGGATCGGTGGCGCTGGCTCCGGCGACCAGGATCGCAGATGCGCCGTCCGCGAAAGCTCGGCGGTAGGCGTCGGCGGGTGCGCTACCGGTAGCTGGCACGAACAGGACCGGGTCGAGCCGCGAGCCATGCCAGGCGACGCTCGCGCCGAGCGCGGCACGGGCACGATCCAGGGTGGTCGCGCCGAGCCGGTCCAGCCCGATCAGGGCGACCTTCCGCTCCGGGAACGGGACCACCTCGACCACTGGTCCGTGCTCGGTGGCGAGCGCTTCGATGGCGGCGCTGGCGGCGCCCGGCAGCACCAGCGGAGCGCACTTGACGCCGCCAACGGTCTCGCCCTCGTCAGCCGCGCGCTCGCCGATCGAGGTGAAGAGGAGGGCGCCTTCGGTCAGGTTGACCCGCTCGACGCCACACTGCTTGACGCGCAGCCAGCCCCGTCGCGCCGCCACGAGGTTCACCTGACCGAAGTGGGACTCGGTGGGGCGGATGCCGTCGCCGGCCACCGCCGCCGCGATCCGGGCCGCTGCCTCGTCTTCGAGCAGGTCGCCGGCCTCGGGGATCACGATGTGGACTTCGGGCAGGTTGAGCGCGCGCAGCCGGACGAGGTCGTCACGATCCAGGCGGCGGCCCTTCCTGAGGACCACGCTTCTGGTCTGCTCAGGATCGCGGACATCGTGACAGAGGACCGAGCCGGGCGTGATGGCCCCGAACGACTGGGCATCGGTACAGCGGATCAATTGCACGGCTTCTCCCCATCCAGCCCCGCGCGATCTCGAACGGCTGGCTGGTACCTATGAATTCTATTCATTCCCTGAGTATGGGACAACGAGGGACGAGCGCGTCATCTGCACCGCGAGCGTCAGCGAGCGGACTTCGGATACAGGGTCCGCTCGCTGACGCTCGCGGTGCAGATGCAAGGTGCGAATACGCGGTGCAGACGCACGGTGAGGCGCGCTGTGATCTGGTATGGTGGGGCGTGCCGATGCGCCTCCTCGTCGTCAACCCGAACACCAGCGCCGAGATGACGGCTGCCATTCACGGCGCAGCCGAGCTTGCAGCCGGTCCAGACGTGCTGGTGGAGACCGTCCAGGCAACTTCCGGGCCGCGCAGCATCGAAGGGGCGTTCGACGAGGCGGTGAGCCTGCCCGGCACCCTCGAGCGGGTGCTGCGCGCCGATCCGGAGACCGACGCGTTCGTTTTCGCCTGCTTCAGCGCGCACCTGGCAATCGACGCGACGCGCGAGCTGACCGGCAAGCCGGCCGTCGGGATCGCCGAGGCCGCGATGGCGGTCGCCAGCCTGATCGCGCACCGGTTCAGCATCGTCACGACCTCGCCGCGCTGGGAGCCGCTGCTCCAGGACGCGGTCCAGAAGTACGGCTACCAGACGCGCTGCGCCTCGGTGCGGTCGTCGGGCCTGTCGGTGCTGGACTTGCACACCCTGCCACGCGAGCAGGTCATCGAGACGCTGGTCGAAGAGGCGCGTCGGGCGGTCCGCGAGGACGGCGCGGAGGCGATCGTGCTGGGCTGCGCGGGCATGGCGGACCTGGAGGCGCGGCTGCGCGAGAGCCTGGGCGCGCCGGTCGTGGAGAGCGTGGCGGCAGGAGTCAGCATGGCGCTCTCGGTGGCACGGCTCGGGCTCGGCACGTCAAAGGTGGGGGCGTACCAGCCAGTCCTGCCACGCGAGGTGGAGGGGCTGCCGGAGCTGTTCCGCGCTGTCTACGGCGGCCTGGACAAGACGCCGCTCGCATAGCACCTGGGAGCGGACCTGGGAGCGCGGCCATTCCTTCGCCACGCTCAAACAGGCTCTGGCCGCCCGGGTGCGACGACAAAGCGGCCAGGATCGGGGAGGCCGCGCTCCCAGAGGGGCCGGATCTGCCGGCAAGCCGACACTTCTTCGGTGCTACGCGTCACAGTCATGACCTGGAATCTGGCGCATGCTGGACTCACGCCTGGGGGCACCAAGACATGCCAGACGTGAGAGGGGACCGACGATGCGACAGTGGATCAGCGCGCTGGCACTTCTGCTGGTGGTGGCGGGGATGGCGACCTTCGCCGTAGGCAGCATCGTAACGATCGTGAACGCGACCCAGGTCCTTCAGCGGGCGGCTGGCGCCGACGTGGACAGCTCGCTCTACGCCGAGAGCTTCGGCGACTGTGACTCGGCCGATTCGGCATCGTGCTACTGAGGAACGGCCAGCAGACACGCACGACCGCGCGGAGATCCCCGGAGAGTCGAGAGTCGCGGCACGCCAGTTGCAGGCGTATCCGCCACCGTGGGTCGGGTTGACCGTGCCCCCTCGCGCCGAGCATCATGCCAGCGCAGGCCGAGCATTCGACTCGCCGCCCGACTCGAAGATCTGCCGCGACGGGAGTGCCATCGATGAAACGACAGAGCATCGCCGATGCCGCCGCGCGGGTGCCCGCCCCGGCTTTGCCCGCCCTGCCGTCCGATGACGGGCAGGAGGCCGTGTCGCTCGTGGTCCGAGGTGGGGAGCTGATCGCGGTCGTGCCGCGCGGCACAGCAGACAGTCAGATCGAGTCCGATGCGCTGGTGGTGCGGGGCATCCTCCGTCTGGAGGACGAGCGGGTCTTGACGTTCCAGGTGCCAGTCGGCGCTGACACGACCAGCTTCGAGGATCTGAGCGTGAGCCTGCACGCCGAGCACGTCGAGCCCACAGCCGCCGCCGACGTCAGCCTCAAGGCGCGCGACATCATGGCCCGTGAGATCGTGACGGTCGCCTCCGACATGCTGGTCGAGGACGCGGCGAAGCTGCTGGCATACCACAACATCAGCGGCATGCCGGTCGAGGACCCGGACGGCAAGGTGGTCGGGATCGTCAGCGAGGCGGACGTGATCGGGCACATCGGCGCGATCGTCGCCGACGTGATGACCGAGGACGTCATCAGCGTGGGCGAAGAGGCGACCGTCGAGGAGATCGCGACGCTGCTGGCAACGCACCGGATCAAGCGCGTGCCCGTGATGAACGGGGGCTCGATCAGAGGGATGGTCAGCCGTTCCGACATCGTGCGGGCGATCGCCAGCCGGACCTAACCCGGGTATCGGTCAGCGCGAGCTGTCGTGGCGGCCGCTGGACGTGGTGGGCGCGGGGCGCCTCGACGCCGATATGGTCGTCGGGGCTTGAAAGCCCCGCCTACCATCATGGCGTCGCGCTGCGACGCCGGGAGCACACGCCTCGTGGCGTGGCGACGGTCCACCGGTAGACGGGGATGGCATTGGGGCTTCTGCCCACAGTCTGCTGTCGTCTGAGTGCGACGCGCGGCTGTTCGCTGGCGAACATCTGCACTGTCAAACCGCCCACACGCCCGGGTCCGCGCCGCGTTCGATACTCGTTCTGATTGCGGTGCATCGCCACCCGACCTGGAGGGCGCGCATGATCGATCGGGAACGGGACCGGCGCGGTCCCTGGCCGGCCTGGCTGCGGTTCATTCGCGCGGTAGGCGTGAGCCTGCTGCTGCTCACGTTACTCTGGACGCATGCTCCGGTTCCGCCTGAGCCGACGGCCCTGGCGGCGCCGGCCCCGGCGATTGCCGGGCTGCGCGTTTCTGGCAACCAGATCCTGAACGGGGCGGGCCAGCCGATTCGCCTGCGCGGCGTCAACCGGACGTCTGGCGAGTACGCCTGCATCCAGAACTGGGGCATCTTCGAGGGGCCGACCGACGACACGGCCATCCAGGCGATGCTGTCCTGGAAGATCAACGCGGTCCGCATCCCGCTCAACGAGGACTGCTGGCTCGACGTCAACACGACTGGGATCGACCGTCAGTACGTCGGCACGAGCTACCGCAACGCGGTGACAGACTACGTCAACCGGCTGACGGCGGCCGGCATCGTGGTGATCCTTGACCTGCACTGGGCCGCGCCGGGCACCCAGAAGGCGAACCAGCAGCTGCCGATGGCGAACCGCGACCACTCGCCGGCGTTCTGGAGCTCGGTCGCCGGCACGTTCAAGACGAACTCGGCGGTGATCTTCGACCTGTTCAACGAGCCGTACCCTGACGGCAACACCGACACCACCGCCGCCTGGCGCTGCGTTCGCGATGGCTCGAACGGCGCGGGGACCTGTCCACAGGTCGGGTACACGGCGGCCGGGATGCAGGAGCTGTTGAACGCGGTCCGGGCGACCGGCGCCACCAACGTGGTGATGCTCGCGGGCGTGGCGTACACCGGCGTGCTCTCGCGCTGGATGGAGTTTCTCCCGACCGACTCGATGAGTCCGCCGAACCTGGCGGCGTCCGTGCACATCTACCCGCCCGGCAGCCAGTGCTCCAACGTCTCGTGCTGGGACCAGTACCTGGCCCCGATCGCGGCCCAGTACCCGATCGTCGCCGGCGAAACCGGCCAGAACAGCTGCGCGCACGACCGCCTGGACACCGTGCTCGACTGGATGGAGGCGAAGCAGCAGCACTATCTGGTCTGGGTCTGGTGGACCGAGCCGTGCGGCTCGTCGGCGTACTACGGGCTGATCACAGACTACCTGACCGGGGCGCCGTCTCAGGGGTACGGGCAGGGGTACAAGGCCCGACTAGCGGCGCTGGTCGGCGCGCCGACCGCCACGCCGACGCAAACGTCCGTACCGACACAGACGCCGACACAGACCCCGACGCGCACCCCAACCCTGACGCAGACCTCCGGTCCCGCGCAAACATCGACCCCAACACGCACGCCGACGGCGACCTCGACGTCGTCCCCGACCTCTGAGAACGGCTTCACCACCAGCGCGAGCGCCGCGCCGAGCACCGTCGCGCCGGGCGGCACGACCTCGGTTACAGCGAATGTCACCAGCGCCACGGCCGGCACCTACGTGGTGAACCTCGAAATCCACGACGCCGCCGAGAACGCGGTGTACCAGTGGTACTGGGAGAACGTGCCATTCTCGGCGGGCCAGACCCGGAGCTTCACGTTCACCTGGCCGGTCCCGGCCAATCAGGCTCGCGGCAGCTACACCGTCCAGGTTGGCATCTTCAGCCAGAACTGGGGCCAGATGTACACCTGGAACAGCTACGCGGCGTACGTCACGGTGGGGAGCACCCCGACCTCGACGTTCACGCCCACGCCGACCGCGACGCCGACGCGGACGTCCACTCCAACCGCGACACCCACGTCCACGCAGACCATTGGCTGCTCGCCCAGGCCGCCGGTGGCCGTGACGACGCGCGGTCTCGGCGGGGGACGATTGGAGGTGACGGTGCGTGCCGGCACGCTGCCGACCACCCCAACCAATGGCCTGGACCTGCTGACGTTCGGGCAGATCAGGAACGCGACCGTGAACGTGAACGGCGCGACCTTTGGCTCGGGAGGACAGGTCTCCCTGGGCGGCGTCCAGACCACGACGTTCGTCGTGACGCGGCAGACGGCGTGGCAGACGACGACGGTGCCGTTCACGGTCCGCGACCGCTGCGGCGACTGGCGGACGTTCGTGGGCGGCGGCCCGTTCTCGTTCTGAGCGTGGCACGCCAGCGACGGCCAGCCGATCAGGCCGTCGCTGGCGCCGCCACCTGACGCGGCAGTGAGACGGTGAACGTGGAGCCCTGGCCGAAGACGCTCTCGACGGTCAGGTCGCCGCCCATCAGCCGGCAGAAGTGGCGGGAGATGGCGAGGCCGAGGCCGGTGCCGCCGTACTTGCTTCGGGTACTCGCTTCGGCCTGAGAGAACGCCTCGAAGAGCCGACCCAGCTGTTCGTCTGTCATCCCGATGCCGGTGTCGGCGACGGCGAAGGTAAGGCCCTCACCCCCTAACCCCCTCTCCCTGTGCGCGGGAGAGGGGGAACCGGCGTCCTCATGCTCCCCCCTCTCCCGCGGCAGGGAGAGGGGGGTTGGGGGGGTGAGGGCAACCTTCAGCTCGATCTGCCCGTGGTCGGTGAACTTGGCGGCGTTCGAGAGCAGGTTGAAGAGGGTCTGGCGGACCTTCGTCAGGTCGGCGTGCATCTCCCCAGCGTCAGACGGACAGACCACCACGAGCTCGTTACCGTTCTTCTCCATCAATGGCTGCACGATGGCCGCGACGTCCTGGACCAGTTGACTGACCGAAAAGTCCTCCAGATAGAGGTCCATCCGGCCGGCCTCGATCTTGGAGAGGTCCAGGATGTCGTTGATGAGGCCGAGCAGGTGCTTGCCGGCGGCATTGACCTTCTGAAGATCGGGGATGAACGCCTCCTCCCCGATCTCCTCGGCCTCTTCCTGGAGCATCTCCGAGTACCCGATGATGGCGTTCAATGGCGTCCGCAGCTCGTGGGACATGTTCGCCAGGAACTGCGACTTGTGCTGGCTCGCCTCGGCCAGTTGGGCGTTGGCGTCCTGGAGTGCCGAGAAGAGGCGGACGTTCTCGATGGCGATGACGGCCTGGGCGGCGAACGTCTCCAGCAGGGCGATCTGCTGCTCGCTGAACGGGCGGACTTCCATTCGCCGCAGGACGATGGCGCCGATGGCGATGCCCTCGCGGATCATCGGTACGGCCAACACCGTTCGATTGCCAGCTATGGTCGACGACGCATGCGCAAACGGATATTCGTCTACCGGCAGTTTCGACACATCATGGATATGGATCGTCCGTCGCTCGGCGACGGCCTGCCCGGCGACCGATCCCGCGATGGGAACCCCGGTTCGCGGCAGCTGCTCGGAATGCCAGACGAAGCTCGGCGGCAATGTCGGGCCTGTTCCGTCTGACGAGAGCACGTAGCGCGCCGCCGATCCCAGGTGGTCACCCTGGACCAGCGAGACACTGGCGAAATACGTGTCGCAGAGGCGGGCGGCACGCTCGGCGACGGCATTGAGGACCGGCTGGACGTCGGTTGGCGAGCTTGCGATGACGCGGAGGATCTCGGCGGTCGCCGTCTGCCGCTCGAACGCCTCCGCCAGCGCCCGCTCGCGCGCTTCGGCGTCGGCGCGCAACGCGGCAATCTCGGCCCGCGCCTGTCGAAGCTCGGCCAGCAGCTGCTCGTTGGTCAGGCCGTCGTCGGCCACGCCGCTCCCCCAGTTGTCCCCTCGCAGGACGGCGCCAGGATAGCACGCGTTCAGATGCAGAACGTGTGACCGGGGTCACACTGGCTCGTTGGCAGTGCGGAAACCAGAGCTCAACGAGATTCGGCCAGCGGTAATGTCACGCTGAAACGCGATGCATCGTTGTGTCTAAGTATGATGTATGCACGCGATTCAGCGACAGATCGACGGGTGCTCGCCGAGGGCCGCATCCTGGAGGCGCTCGCCGATGAGGACGTCGTGCTCGCCGGGACACTCGAACGCCTGAGCCGGAAGTTCCAGCTCTCGACCGACGATTTCCGCCAGTGCCTGCGCGATCTGGTGCGGGCCGGCTGGATCGCCGTTCAGACCCAGCCGTTCGGTCGGCTGACTGTGCGCCTGGAGCGCCGCTCCGGGGCCGATGCGCCCGTGTTCAGGGAGCGCCGCCAGCGCGGCCCGAACGCCTGGCCGCTGTAGAACGCGATACCCTGGGAGCGCGGCCATCCTGGCCGCTTCGTCTCCCCGGAGCAGCCAGAGAGTCCACTCTGGCCCGGCCGATTCCAGTCTGGCAGCCGGGTCTCCTGGCATCGTCAGGACATCGCCCCCCGCCGACCCTGCTGTTGCCCGCCACGGATGAACAGCAGCCCGCCCGGCCGGTCCTCGCGGTCCGCCAGCCAGTTCCGCGCGATCTCGCCCTGGGCCGCCTGGAACCGTCGGATGCCCGGGATGCCGGGCGACGGCGGCTGGAGCGACTGGAGGGTGAAGAAACCGGCCACTGCCGCGATCACCGCCGACACGGCGTGTGGCTCGGCGGCGCGGCCCGCCGCGTGGCGCATCAGCAGCTCTTCCGGCTTCGGGCCGCCCTGCATCGCGACGCTCGGCGCGAAGAAGACCACGTCCACCCAGGATTGGCCCAGCCGGGCGTGCGGCCAGTCCACGAAGTAGACCCGGTCGTCGGTCAGCAGCACGTTGTCGGCGCGGGTGTCGAAATGGAGCAGCGTGTCACCCTTCGCGGCGGCGGAGGCGCGCCCCTCCAGGGTGGCGAGCCCCATCAGGTGTCGTTGTGTCCAGTGGTCCAGGCCGGGCAGCGGGTCTTCCAGCAGGCGATTCCAACCCTGCCCGTACCGCTGCAGCCAGCGAACCACCGAGTCGGCCACGTCCTCGGAGACCGGCGAGGGGGTCAGGCTGACCGACAGCTGTTCGAGGGCGCCCAGCACCCGGTCGAGCTCCTCGGGCACCCAGGGGAGGGCCGGGTGCCGGCCCTCGATGTCCTCGTACACCAGCACGACCCAGCCGTCGCCGCCCTGGTCGAGCGACCAGAGCAGATTCGGGACCGGCGCGGACTCCGGCATGGCGCTGGCGATCCGGATCTCGCGACGATGAAAGCGTGGCGAGTCCGGGTTGGGCGAGGCGCTGACGGCCTTGACGAAGACGCGGCGACCGTCCGCTGCCACCAGCCGACTCGCCACGCCCGGCGAGAAGCCGCCGGGTTGGGTCGTCGCGGAGACGACGGGGCTGCCGAGCCACCCTTCGACCGCCGCCCGGACCTGCTCCGGCAGCGACTCCCACTCGATGCGCTGGCCTGACGCGGCTGGCCCCGTCACTCTCTCCGACTCCTCTTCCTACTGCAGCTTCCCGCGCCCGAGGATCGGCCACTCGGCCTCGACGATGCCGCCTCTGACGCCGTACATCGTCTCGTGCAGGATGACGGTGGCGTCGGTGTAGCCGACCTTCCAGTAGACCTTGTCGCCGACCTTGACGTCGGTGTTCGGCTCGGACAGGTCCATCGTGCCGTGCTCCGCCGAGAGCCGCACGCCGGAGACGTTCTTGACGTCCTTCGGCTCCGGCGAGGCGCCCTGGTTGCTGAGGGTCTTGAAGCCGGCGTCCGTCACGATCCGGGTCGGGGTCGGGCGGCTAATGACCGTCGCGATGACCGTCATCGCCATCGGGTGGTCGATCCCAAACGAATTGGCGTAGACGAGGTCGCCGTAGATGCCGCCGCCGGCCTCGATCTCGGTGATGCCGTTGACGCCGGCTGCCGCCGAGAGTGGGTAGGTGCCGGTGCCGCCGCAGGAGACGATGTTGACTGGGATATCGGCGGCGCGGATCTGTCGGGCGGTGTCGAGCAGTGCGTTGACGGCCTGGGTGACCGCCGCGCGCTTCTCATCGATATCTTTGATCCGCAAGGTGTGGCCTTCCCAGGCCATCAGGCCCTCGTACTTCAGGCCCGCGCGGCTGTTGATCTCCTTCGCCAGTTTGACGGTGGCCTCGCCGGGCTGGGCGCCGCAGCGGTGCATGCCGAGATCGACCTCGACGACGGTCCGGATCTGAACGCCGTACTGCTTGCCGGCCGCGTCCAGCATGTCGATGTGCTCGACGCAGTCCACCACGCCGATCGGTCGGGCCTGCTTCGAGAGGTTCGCGAGGCGGGCGGCCTTCTTTGCGCCGACGACCGGCCCGGTGATCAGGATGTCCTCGATGCCGGCCTGGGCCATGATCTCGGCTTCGCTGAGCTTGGCGACGGTGACGCCGTGCGCGCCGGCCTTCAGCAGCTTGTGGGCCAGGGCGGGGATCTTGATCGCCTTGGTGTGGGGCCGCCAGCCGATGCCGTGCTCGCGGAATGTCCCGATCATGCGGGCGATGTTCTGATCCAGGATGTCGAGGTCGAGGAGGAGGGCTGGGGTGTCCAGCTCGGTCGCGGGGGCACCGACGGTCATGGTGGTCTCCAGCTGCGTGGTCCCGGTTGATAGAGGGTACTCCGGGACGCCCCCTGGCCCCCAGTCCCCCGCCGCGCCGGTCGGCCGAGATCTCGCGCTGGCCCTGCGAGATTCTCGCTCGCTGGCCGAATGGTAGGCAGCACACGCCGCCGGAGTGGTGGTGAGGCCAGGACAGGGCTCCGGGCAGAGCTCGAGAGTGTCGGGGGAGTGACAAGATGGGTCGCACGCTGGTGAGTCGTCTCAACGTCGCGATGGTCGCGCTGGCCGCGCTGGTCGTCATCTTCATGGGCACCACGTCCACGGCGCTGGCCGCCGACCCGCGAGATTTCACGCTGATCAACGCCACCGGGGCGACCATCCGCTACGTCTACGTGAGCCCGACGTACGAGTCGGACTGGGGCAGCGACGTGCTGGGCGACGACGTCCTGCCGGCCGGCCACCGCCTGACCATCACCTTCAGCCGGTTTCGCTCCGGCAACTGCTTCTACGACGTCAAGGTCGTGACCGACCGAGGTGGCGAGGGCGTCATGAAGAACGTGAACCTCTGCACCACGAACACCATCACGTTCCACTGACCGCCGACCGGTCTCCCGGCGGGCGTGGCCCTCGGACAACTTCCCCCGAAGGAAGCTGTCCGAGGGCCTCTCACTACTCGCTACTCGCTACTCGCTACTCGCTACTCCGGCTACACTCTCCCGTCTGATCCCGCCCGACGCGTCCAGGCACGCGGGTCGGGCGTCTCGGAGGCAGCCGGTGCAGGGCATCGAGGCCGCGCGCGCAGCCACCGCGCACTACGACGACCCGGACGTCGTCATCGTCGGAGCCGGCGCGTCCGGCGCCGCCGTTGCCTGGAGCCTGGCCTCGGCCGGCTTCAAGGTCGTCACCCTGGAGCAGGGCGGCTGGGTCAACCCTCAGACCTTGCCGCATCACCAGGCGGACTGGGAGATCCGCCGCCTGACCGACTTCAACGCCGACCCGAACGTGCGCGGCGCGATCGAAGACTACCCCGTCAACGAGGCCGAGTCCACCTTCAGTCCGCTGATGTACAACGCCGTCGGCGGCAGCACGATCCACTGGAGCGCCCACTTTCCGCGTTACCATCCGTCCGACTTCCGCGTCCGCTCGCTGGACGGCGACGGTGACGACTGGCCGTTGACCTACGACGAGCTAGAGCCGTTCTACGATTTGAACGACCGGATGATCGGCATCGCGGGGCGGAACGGCGATCCGTCCCAGCCGCCGCGCTCGCCGCGTCAGACACCGCCGATCCCGCTCGGGCCACTCGGCGAGGCAATGGCGAGAGGCTTCGACAAGCTCGGCTGGCACTGGTGGCCGTCCGACTCGGCCATCGTGACCGCGCCGTATGGCGACCGCCCGGCCTGCAATAACTGCGGCCCGTGCGACCTCGGCTGTCCGACTGGCGCCCGTTCCAGCGCGGACGTGACGTACTGGCCGCTGGCGTTGCGGCTGGGGGTGGAGCTGCGGACACGATGCCGCGTCCGCGAGATCACGGTGGACGCCGATGGCAGAGCTAGAGGTGTCCTCTACTACGACGACGCGGGCGTGCTCCAGGAGCAGCGCGCGCCGCTGGTCATCATCGCGGCGAACGGGGTCGGCACGCCCAGGCTGCTGCTCAACTCGAAATCGCGACAGTTTCCGGACGGCCTCGCGAACCGAGCCGGGATGGTCGGCAAGTGCCTGATGTTCCACCCGTTCGGGACGGCGAGTGGGGTGCTGCCGGACTCGGTCGAGAGCTTCCGGGGGCCGATTGGCTGCTCGATCTTCAGCCACGAGTTCTACGAGACCGACGAGTCGCGCGGCTTCATCAGAGGCTTCATGATGCAGGTCGTGCGCGAGACCGGGCCGCTCAACGAGGCGCTGGGTGGGGCGACGGCGACGCGGGTGCCGTGGGGAGCCGGCCACCACGCGGCGTTCGCCGAGCGGTTTGGGCGCGTCATCAACATGGGGCTGATGGGCGAAGACCTGCCGGAGCTCGTCAACGAGGTCACCCTCGATCCGAACCTGACTGACAGCGACGGCATCCCGGCTCCGCTGGTGCGCTACCGGCTGAGCGAGAACAGCGTCAAGCTGATGGAGCTCGCGGTGGCGAAAGCAAGGGAGGCGCTGGAAGCGGCGGGGGCAATCAAAGTGCTGATCCGCAACCCACTCAGGCAGTCTGGCTGGCACCTGCTGGGCACCTGCCGGATGGGCGACGACCCCAAGAATTCTGTCGTTGACCGCTGGGGGCGCGCCCACGATGTGCCGAACCTGTTCATCGTGGACGGCAGCCTGATGGTGACCAGCGCGGCAGTGAACCCGACGACGACGATCCAGGCGCTGGCATTGCGGACGGCGGACTACGTCAAACAGGCACGCGGGTAGGGGGCGAGATGACAGCTCAAGATGACCGGGCGGGCGCCGCGCCGAGCGTGGCCGGGCCGCAGTCCGAGGCGGCGGTCGCGCCGGCCGCCACCTCGCCGATGCCGACCGTCCTCTCCGACGAGCAGCGGCAGTTGTTGGCGGCGGTGCTGGACACTATCGTGCCGCCGAACGGCGCGCTGCCGGGCGCAGGCGGCCTGGGCGTGGATGCATCCATCGATCGGACCCTGGCGCTGACCCCGGCGCTGCGTCGCCTCTTCCTGGACGGGCTCGCCGAGATTGAGGTGGCGAGCGAGCGCCAGATGGGCCAGGACTTCGGCGTGCTGGACGCCGCCACCCGCGAGCGGGTGCTCCGCGCGGTGGAGGAGACGTCGCCGGCTTTCTTTTCGGCGCTGGTGGCGCACGCCTATCGCGGCTACTACACGCTGCCGGAGGTCCAGCTCGCCGTCGGGTTTACGGACCGGGCGCCCCAGCCGGACGGGTACGTGCTGCCGGTCTTCCGCGAGGAGCTGCTGAAGGTGCAACTGAAGCGCGAGCCGTTCTGGCGCAAGGCGGAGTAGGACGATGCGAAGCGGCGAGGATCGCCGCGCTCCGAGGAAAGATCAGACGACCTCGAAGAAGCGGAGCTTGACCCCTGAGACGCCGTCCTGGCGCCGCTCGAGCGTGCCCACGAAGATCGAGCGGGCCAGCCACTCGTAGGGGCCGGGGCCGACCTCGAAGCTGGGCACCGTGCGGGCGTATCGCTCGGGCGTGAAGTGCTCGCCGCGCCCGAGCCCCGCGTTGGTCACCATGATGAGCGCGCCGTCGTCAGTCTGGAGGGTGTAGCGCGCCCAGACCTCGGCCACGCCGTCCGAGCGCCGCAGGTTCCAGTCCGCGCCGCCCGAGAGCACGGCACCACGCATCCCCGGCCCCTCGAACGAGCCGCCGGTGATCGGGATGACCCGTCGCAACCCGGTGGGCGTCTGTCCGACCTCCAGCGCCGGGTCGATCTCGACCAGCACCTCCATCACGAAGCGGAGCCCGATCGCGCCATCGGTGTGAGTTGTCGTCATATCGCTATCGGCATTGGCGGATGTCAGGGAGAGTGACTGGTCTGAGGGCACTTTGCTGTCCTTTCGATTCAGACCTACTGGGTCGATTCAGACCTACTGGGTCGATTCAGACCTACTGGGTCGATTCAGGTCGAGTGGGCGGATTGGGATGTCAGGGGCGAGGGCCAGAAGAGAGCGCGGAGCTCGGCGCTCGCGTGGTCGATGGCCTCACGCGAGGCGCGCAGCACGCCCGGCATCGAGTAGAAGCCGTGGATCATGCCCGCGTAGCAGGTGTGAGAGACCGGGACGCCGGCCACCCGGAGGGCGTCGGCGTAGGCGGCCCCCTCGCGCGCCAGCGGGTCGTACTCGGCGGTCAGGATGATGGCCGGCGGCAGGCCGCTCAGGTCGTCGGCCAGGACCGGCGAGGCCAGCGGGTTGCGGGCGTCTTCCGGGGTGCGGAAGTAATGGCCGTCGAAGTAGGCCATCCGCTCGTCGGTGAGGGTGGCCTGCCCCGCGAGCTGCGCATTGACGGTCCGGCCCGACACGAAGTCGAGCGGCGGATAGACCAGCAGCTGGGCGCACAGGCTCGGGCCACCACGCGTCTGAGCCAGGTGGCAGGCCACCGCCGCGATGTTGCCGCCGGCGCTCTCGCCGCCCACGGCGAGCCTGTCCGAGTCGCCGTTGAACGTCGCGGCCTGCGCGGCAGACCAGCAGACAGCCGCGTAGCCGTCCTCAACTGGCCCGGGGAACTTGTGCTCGGGCGCGAGGCGGTACTCGGCGGCCACGACGATGCAGCCGGCCCGGTTCGCCATCATGCGGCAGACCTCATCCACCGCGTCGACGTCGCCCATGATGAAGCCGCCGCCGAAGAAGTAGACCAGGACCGGGAACGGGCCAGCGCCGGACGGCGTGTAGACGCGGGCACGAAGCTGAGTGTCGCCAGACGGGGCCGGGATCGCGCGCTCCTCGACGGCGGCGACAGCCTCGGGAGCGTGAGCGCCTGAGAGCTCGCGGCGGAGCGCCATCACCCGCCGACGCTCCTCGCGGTTCCGCTGGGGCGTGACGGTCTGGACCGGCGGCATCCCGAGCGCGGCCACCCGGTCGAGGTACGCCTGCGCCTCTGGGTCGAGTGGCACGCTCCATCCTCCCGTGACATGGGTTTGTAACTTCGGCGCCGGTAGGGTATCGCGCGTCCTGGCACTCGTGCACAATTCGAGCTGCCCGCGGGGTGTGCGTCAGTTTCTTGGGGCGCGATGAATCGCGCCCGTACCAGGGGGTGGCGCCTTGTACGGGCGCGATTCATCGCGCCCCGATTCATCGCGCCCCGATTCATCGCGCCCCAGGCGTTCGGCTCAGCACAAAACTCTGACGCACACCCCTGCCTGCGGATTGCCAGGGTCGGCGGGCGGCTGCTGGTGCTGCTCAGCGTGGTGGTGCTGTTGGCGCTGTCGCGGTTTGTGCGGCTGGACAAGTTCTGGGTGCGCTGAGCGTGGCCCGTCGGCGACCGAGCAGGTGGCCGCCGACGATCACGGCGTTGGTCCAGGCGATGCCGGCGATGTACCCCGCGACCACGTCTGTGAAGTAGTGGACGCCGAGGTAGAGGCGGGAGAGGCCGATGGCGAGCGCCACCAGCACAAGCAGGGCAGCGCAGATGATGCGCCAGTGCCCGGTCAACAGCCGCCACGCGAGGTACCCGACGAACAGGTAGAACGCCGCGGCCACCATCGCGTGGCCAGACGGAAACGAGAACGCCTGGGCCGGTATCAGCCCTTCGAGCGGGGCCGGCCGGGTGCGGTGGAACCAGTCTTTCAGCACGTCGTTCAGCAGCTGCGCCCCGACGACGGTGACCAGCAGCCCACCTGCCGCCCCGAAGCGTCGCTGCCAGACCAGCACGCCCAGAAGGATCACCAGGAAGACGGCAAGCAGCTCGGCGCCGAACGCGGAGGCGAGCCGGGCCGCCCGGTCGAGCGCCGGGGACTGAACCGCTCGGAGCGCGGCGAGCACGGCGTTGTCGAGCTGGAGCGTCTCCTGGTCCATCACCTCGTCGGCGAGCACCGCGAAGCCGTACAACGCCAGCAGCGCCACGCCAAGCCCCAGGCCCAGTGCAAGCCCGAGCGCAGCCAGCCGCCCCCGCCCGAACTGCAGGAGGTTGACGAGCCAGCTGCGCCAGGCCGCCGGGCTGGCCTGCGCGACGGTTGGATCGCGTTGGGGTGGCGGGGTCGATGCCGCGTGCGTCATGCTCCGCATTCTGACGCATCTGGTGTGCCAGACGTTCCCCAGACACTTCGAGGGAGGCGCATGATCTCGTTCAGACCGCTCGCGGAGGACGACCGCGAGTACCGGTATCGCCTCGAAGACCCAGTAGGGGCCGCGATTAGAGCGGGACCGGGCCGGGCGGGTTGACCGGCGGGTGGGCCGCGATGGTCTCCTCGGTGGGGTAGCCGTGCTGGCGGAACAGGTCCAGCACCGCGAGCGCGTGGGCGCGGTCCCGCGTCTCCACGATCAGATCCAGCCCGACCTTCCCGATGCCGGTATACGGCCCGAGCCGGTGGATGCTGATGTGGATGATGTTGATCCGCTCGGCGGTCAGGAGGCCGGTCAGGTCGTGGAGGCGGCCCGGCTGGTCGTCGAGCCAGGTGCGGACCGCCAGGTAGCGGCCAGCGCTGGCGAGCCCCTGCTGGAGCACCTTGCCGAGCAGGTTCGGATCGATGTTGCCGCCGCTGACCATGACGCCGACACGCCGCAGCCGAGCCGGAATCCTGCCTTCCAGGACAGCCGCCAGCGCCACCGCGCCAGCGCCCTCCGCCAGCAGCTTGTGGCGCTCCAGCAGCAGCACGATCGCGCGGGCGATCGCCTCGTCGTCCACCGTGATGACGTCGTCCACCAGGCGGTTGATGATCTCGAACGGCAGCGCGCCCGGCTTCTTGACCGCGATACCGTCCGCGATGGTCGAGGAGGGCGCGGTCATCAGTCGGCCCTCTCGGAACGACTCGGCCAGGGCCGGACTGCCGGCCGCCTGCACCCCGATCACGCGGACGTTGGGGCGAATCGCCTTGGCGGCCACCGCGATCCCTGAGATCAGTCCGCCGCCGCCGACCGGCACGACGATGGCGTCCAGGTCCGGGCAGTCCGCCAGCAGCTCCAGCGCGGCTGTCCCCTGGCCGGCGATCACGTCTGGATCGTCGAAGGCGTGGACGTAGGTCAGCTGACGCTCACGGGCCATCGCCTCGGCCGCCGCGTGGGCGTCGTCGTAGGTGGGGCCTTCCAGGACCGCCTCGGCGCCCTGGCGCTGGATAGCGGTCAGCTTCGCGAGCGGCACCGTCGTCGGGACCACCACGGTTGCCGAGATGCCGAGCAGCCGCGCGGCCAGCGCCACGCCCAGGCCATGATTCCCGGCCGACGCGGTGATGACGCCGCCGGCCCGGACCTCGGGCGCCATCGCGAGCAGTCGCGAGAGTGCGCCACGGATCTTGAAGGCGCCGGTCAGCTGAAGGTTCTCGAGTTTCAGCGACAGCTCTCGCCCGGTCAGCTCGCCGAGTGGCTCGGAACGCTCGGTGGGCGTGCGCCGCACGTACGGCTGGATGCGTGCCGCCGCGTCTTCAACCCGTGCCAGATCGACGGCGTTGCTCGCCGACCCCGAGGATGTCGTCATTCCGTTCGCCGTTACGTTCTCCACCCCGTCGGTCACACGTGGCTCCTGGTTGGAAGAACGTGCACGCCCTGGCGCTCGGGTCGCGAGGGCTGGAACGCTGCCGAAGGATCTGTCATCGCCTCTCGTACGTGTCCATCAGTGTGAGCGTACGTGTTGTACGAGAACGGTGCCGGAAGCTCGGGCCGCGCCGCAAGGCGTCGCCGGCCAGACGACCGTTTAGCGCGCGTCAGGACGAGGTCACCTGCTTCCGGCCAGCCAGGAGACCGTTCACGATTGGCCCGAGCGCCACTGCCACGCTGCCGGCGCCGTTGACCCAGAGGCCGAGCTCGCGGCTGGCCGTTGGTGGCAGGCGCGTCAGCCCGACCAGCAGGCCGACGAGCGGCACCAGCCCGGCGATCACCAGCAGGATCGCCAGCCAGCGCCGCCGTCCGAGCCATCCCTCCAGCAGCGCCAGGACGCCTGCAAGCACCCCAGCCGATGGGAACAGGAAGATCAGCGCGCGTAGCGCCTGGGCCTCCAGCGGGTTGCCGCTGCTGCCGGGAATGAACTGGCGCAGGTCCGCCGTGCCGCCGAGCAGCCGCCCGAGCACCTCGCCTGAGAGCAGCACGCCCTGGGTGCCCATCTGAATCCCGAGCCACGGCATCCAGAACGCGGCCACCAGCGCCAGCCCACCGATCAGCGACAGCGCCGTCCCGACCGGCAAGCTCGGGACGGCGGCCGCGTCGCTCGAGCGTGGGGACACGTGGGCTCCGGCTACCGGATGTGGGTCAGCGGGATCGCGTCTCATCGTCATGCAGGCCACAGTGTACCCGGAAGGCCCAAAGCCGCTGTCCGGATGTCAGCCCGGTCAGGCGACGCGGCGCCGACGCCGGGCGGCAGCTGGCTCCTCGGCGTCGAGTGGCCCATCCGACAGAGCACGGGTGGCGATCACTGCCACGATAGGCGCCAGGGCCGGCTGCTCCAGCTCCACCGTCCAGCCGCCCCGATCTCGCAACGGCTCCACCAGCGAGCCGGGACCGGCGAACAGCAACGGCTCACCGCCCCGCAATGCGGGCAGCATGTCGGCCAGCCGCTGCGCCTGCGCGTCCGTCCGAACCAGGCAAACCAGCACGCCGGCCGAGAGGTCGAGGCGAGTGGGCGAGAAGAAGACGCCGCCCCTGCCATCCAGACCCGCCGCCGGGCCGCCTGCCCGACCCCGGGCTGGCCGGATCAGCAGGTCGGGCACCAGCATCCCGCTGGCCCAGGCGCGTGGCTCCGGATCGCGGCGCACCAGCCAGCCCGATACCGACGCCTGGCCCGGCCCGATCCCCGCTGCGACGGTCGCGTCGTCCCAGCCCTCAGCAACGTCCCAGCCATCGGCCGGGCGAGGCGCCCGGTCCGGTCCTGGCAGCAGCGATCCCAGCGTCTCCCCGGACAGGCGCAGCCGCGCTCGCCGACCGCGCACCATCAGCGTCGCGGTCCCATCCTCGACGTGCTGGCCGAGCCGCTCCAGCAGGCGAGCCACGAACCGCGCCACCCGGCGCCCCTGCCGTGCCCACGAGCCGAAGGCGTCCGGCCGTCCCCGCACCGCGACCCGCGCAAAGCCGGCCTCGGCCACGAGGTCCAGGTCCACCCGCTCGATCTCGGCCAGCGCGCCGATCCGCTCCAACTGGCCGACCGCTCCACGCCCGAGCGTCAGCTCGACGCGCTCGGCGTGGGCCAGCAGCGCCGCGACGGCGCCTCGCCGGTACTCGGCCAGCACGTCGGCGGCGGTCGGTGGATGGCCCAGGCGGGTCAGGATGGCGTACTCGGGGGCGTCCAGCGCCACCAGCCGGTCGAGCTGGCCGGCCCGCAGCGCGTACTTGCCCTCCAGTCCCCCGAATACGTCGAGGCGGCGCTGGCCATCCAGGAAGCCAGACCGGTCAGCGTTCGCGGCGTCCCAGAGCAGCACTCGCAGCGCGCCCGGCTCGTCCAGCCCGGCCCGCTGGAGCCGCCGCCACGCCGTCCGCGACACGACCTCTTCCACCCTCGGCGCACGATAGCGGTAGGTGCGGCCGAGGCTGGCAACCATCCCACGCGCGACCTTGTAGTCGCCGAAGAAGTGAACCAGCGCCTCGGGATCGAGCGCCCGCCGCTCCTCGCCGAGCATCGTCTCGAAGTACTGCCGGGCCACGTCGATGCTCGCCAGGATCGCACGGTCTTTGAGCAGGCGAGGGTAGAGCAGCGGATCGGCGTTGCCGTCGCGCCGGGTGGTGAACCGAACGTCCTTCACGGAAAGTGCCATGTCACTGCGCTCCCGGTGTTCAGTGCTATGCGCCTGGACTCGCGCCGACGCCTGGACTCGCACGGGCGCGATGAATCGCGCCCCTACTGGCTCCTGACTCCCGTCTCCTGTCTCCTCCGATACGCCGCCTTGCCCTCGGTGGTGCGTCGGCTGATCAGCTCGTAGAGGATCGCCTCGCCGGGCTTCGGGCGCAGCACCCGCCCGAGGCGCTGGATGTACTCGCGGGTCGCCGCGCTGCCGCTGACCACGATGGCGACTCGCGCGTCCGGCACGTCCACGCCCTCGTTCAGGACGCGCCCGGCCGCGAGCTTGGTGTACTGGCCCGCCCGGAAGCGCTCCAGCACCAGCCGGCGCTCGTCTGGCGGTGTCCGGTAGGTGATCGTCGGGAGGACGAGCCGCCGCCCGATTGCCTCGACGGTGGCGACGTGCTCGGCGAACACGATGGCCGGGTCGTCGCGGTGGCGAGCCAGCAGCTCGGCCACCTTGTCGATCTTGCTTTCGGCGTTCAGGGCGATCCCTCTGGCCTGCCGTTGGGCCTGGAGCGCACGCCGAGCGGCCGGGTCGTGGGCGCTCTGGCGGACCAGCTGCTCGAACAGACCTCCTCTACCCAGGACGCTCCGTTTGGTGGCGAGGTACCAGCGCCACTCGGCCATCAGGACGTCGTAGCGGGCGCGCTCCTCGGGCGTCAGATCGACGTAGATGCGCTTCTCGCGGTACCGCGCGATGTGGCCCTCGTCGGCCAGGTCGGCGGCCCGGCGACGATACACCTCCGGCCCGATCAGGCTCGCCAGATCGTGGTGGGCGCCGTCCGACCGCTCCGGCGTGGCGCTCAGCCCGAGCCGCCAGGGCGCTGCCGCTTTCTCGGCAATGGCGCGGTAGGTCGGGGCCGGCAGATGGTGCACCTCGTCCACGATCAGCAGACCGAACTCGTTTAGACGACGGCGCGGCATCGCGGCCGAGTCGTACGTCATCACGGTGACTGCCGCGACCGTGCGCTCGCCGCCGCCGACGACGCCCACCCGATCTTCGGGCACGCCGGCCTTCTCGATCAGCCCGGTTCGCCACTGGCGCAGCAGCTCGATGGTCGGCACGATGACCAGGGTGCGGACCGGGATCTCGGCGAGCGCCTGGAACGCGACGACGGTCTTGCCGGCGCCGGTCGGGAGGACAACCACGCCGCGCCCGTCGTTGCGGAGCCAGTTGCGGATCGCGTCGCGCTGGTACGAGCGGGCCTGGAAGGTCAGACTCGGCGCGAACGGCAGGCCGTACCGCTCCAGGAGGTCCGGATCGAGCGACGGCGTCTCGGCGTCGAACGAGTCAGGATCGGAGGCGTCGAGGCTGAGAGCGTCGAGAACGTCGCCGGACTCGACGATGCCGCCGTCGGCGTCGTCGTCGGATGCCGGGCGGCGGGCGAGGCTGGCCGCGAGCCGAGCTCGGACGAATGTCGCCACGTCAGCGCGCCCATCGAACGGAATAGAACATACGTTCTAGTATACAGAACATAGACCGACGCGGGCCATCTGTTCGTCGTCTGCTCCTGGCCGATGGCGCTTCTCAGAAGCGGGTACGGACGTCCCATAGCTCGGGGAACGCCTTCTGGTTCAGCGCCTGGGCCAGGTACTCCACCCCGGACGTGCCGTTCGCCTGACCATACCTGCTACCATACCTATCAGTACATTATAGGTATGGTAGCAGGTATGGTCAGGCAGGCTCGGCGAACCGATCTCAGCGGCCTGGAAGTGCTCGCCTTCGGTCAGGGCGGGTATTTCGACCGTCATGACGCTCTCGCCCATGGAATCACAGACGCGTTGTTGACCTACCATACCCAAACTGGCCGATTCGAGCGCGTACTCCCGGGGGTCTACCGGCTTGGTACGGCTCCGATCGGCCCGTACGACGAGTACCTGCTGGCGTGGATCTGGACCAATTACCGAGGAGCGATCTCTCACGAGAGCGCGCTCGCCCTGTATGCCCTGGCGGACATCCTGCCGACGCGCGTCCACGTGACCGTGCCCCGTCCGTTCCATCGCACCTCCGCTCCGTTCCAGGTGCATCTGGCCCCGCTTCCAGAGCGAGAGGTCCAGCTGTACAACGGCGTTTGTGTGACTGCCCCCGCTCGTTCGATCGTCGATGCTGCCGCGACCGGGACAGACCCGAGCCAGATCCACAAGGCGGTGCGCGACCTGCTCGATCGCGGCATGGTGAGCGCCGACACGCTCCGAGCCGCCTCCGTTCGCCATCCGAACCAGCATCGACGGGACGTCCGACGACTCATTGAGGAGGCGTTGACAGGTGCCGCCACGCGAGCGCGGTAGCACCCCGGCCGGGTTCCGAGCGCAACTGCTTCAGCGCCTGCGGAACGAGGCGCTCCGCACAGGCGTCCCCGCTCAGCGCCTCCAGCAACGAATCGCCTTCGAGCGCCTGCTGGCCCGGCTCCCGCACGACGGCACCTGGATCCTGAAAGGCGGCTTCGCCCTCCAGGTGCGCTACGGGCTCGATGCGCGCCCGACCAGGGATCTCGACCTTCGCGCGGCACATGCGCCGCCCATCGCGTTAGACTACCTGCGTCGGTCTGTCGCGATTTCGACGATCGACGACAACTGTACATTCGAGCTTGGCGAGATCGCCCACGAGATGCAGGGCGCCCCCGGCGGGTCACTGCGTGTTCGGGTCGTGACACGAGTCGCGGGCCTGGAGCTCGTGACGTTTCAAATCGACCTGTCGAGCGGCGATGCGCTGGTCGATCCGCCGGATCTGCTCCGTGGGTCGGACACGCTCAGCTTCGCGGGGATTGCTCCGAGGGGGTCATGCCCTGGCGACGGACTTCTGGCATCCCGTCTTGACGAATCGTGCTCTTCGTCACATCTGGCTGCCAAGCAGGAGGCGATGGAGCGCGCCGCCTGAGCTGCCGGTCGAGCGCTGACGGATCGCGAGAGCGTGCTTTGTACGACGCGGCCGGAGCGGTCAGAGGCGGGTACGGACGTCCCATAGCTCGGGGAACGCCTTCTGGTTCAGCGCCTGGGCCAGGTACTCCACCCCGGACGTGCCGCCGGTGCCGGGCTTCTGGCCGATGGTCCGCTCGGCGATCCGGACGTGGGCGGCGGTCAGCAGCCAGAACCCCTCCGAGATGTCCACCAGCAGCTCGGCCAGCCGATACAGGACACCGCTTCTCGACGGGCTCTGGTAGACGCCTTCGAGACTGAGGCCAGCCCGCTCGCGCGCCGCCGTGAACGCGCGGTAGATCGGGCTGCCGGCCGATCCGCGCAGCCCGAGCGCCCGCTCGACATCGCGGTACTGCTTCGACTCGGAGCCGCTGGCCTGCCCGAGGTACGACCGGAACGCCAGGAAACTCCGGGGCGAGAGGTGGTCGAACAGCACCATCTGCTGGCCGAGCAGCCGCTGGATCGCCGCGACCCGCTGGAGATGGTCGAGCGCCAGCTCCGGGTCGTCGTGCTCGGGCGCGAGCGCTTCAACGGCGCAGTGCAGATCGAGCAGCTCCTGCTTGAACCAGAGCTCGAACGCCTGGTGCACGACGATGAAGAAGTGCTCGGCGGCCTGAACCTGCGCGCCGAGCTCTGGCGGGGCCAGCGGGTGCTGCGCGTCGAGGATCGTGCTCAGCTGCAGGTAGCCTTGATAGGTGACGTCGCCCGACTCGCTCATCGCACGCCCCACGCACGCCACGTCCGTGGGTTGAAACCCACGTCTACAATCTGTCGTCGCTCTGCGACGAATGAGGCTGTTCCGGCGTGGCGTAGCCACGCACCAATGGTAGACGTGGACTTCAGTCCACGGCCAACTATGCGGCGCGGTGTGGGCTGCCCTGGACTGGCGGCTCGGGTGATGGCGCCGCCGTCGTCAACATCAGCTCGGCCAGCTCGCCCCAGGCCCGCTCCCGCGCCGGCCCGACGCCGCGCAGCCGTTGGAGCCGCCCCTGGCGGGCGGCCCGCGCCAGGCTCTTCAGACCGCGCACGTTGCACTCCCCGACCAGCCGGTCCGCCGTCTTCGGGCCGATGCCCCGCACCGTCATCAGGGTCCGGATCGGGCGCGGCTCGGCGGCGACCAGCTCGTCGTGGAACGAGAGGTGGCCGGTCCTGACCAGCTCGCCGAGCTTCCGGCGCAGCCGCTGACCGAGCCCCGGCAGCGCCAGCTCGCCGCGCTCGTCGAGGTACGTCGCGGCGTCCTCGGTCATCCAGAGCAGCCGCACCGCCGCCCGCCGGTACGCCCGCACACGGTACGGATTGGCACCCCGCGCTTCGAGCAGTGACGCGACGGCGAAGACTTCCATTGCACGTTCTCGATTGCCCACACCGCCACCCTTCGGGTCTAGAATTCCTGTTCTATTTTACAGAATCTTCTCCTGGTCAGGCCACCCTCGACGTAGCTCTGGCCAAGGTGCGGATGAGGTCCGACCCGCTGACGCTCGCGGTACGGTGGCGACTGGCGTCAGTGCGACCTGAGAGGGGGATCGCGCCAGGTCACGCATCGTCAGGCCGAGACGACACGTCCACGTCGCACTACCAGCAGACGGGGCGGGTGAGCGGCGACCGCCTCGGCGCCGTTCTCGGCGTCCACGACGACCAGGTCGGCCGGCGCTCCGACTTCGATCTTGCCCGGCTCCAGCCCGACCAGCCGGGCGTTCACGTCGGTGATGGCGGCCAGGGTCCGGGTCAGGCCGGCGTCCGTGCGCAGGTTGTTGCGGTACGCCACCAGGAACGCCTTCTCCAGCACGTCGCCTCTAGCGAACGGCGACCAGGAATCGTGGACGTTGTCCGAGCCGATCCCGAGCGTGGCGCCGGCCTGCCAGATCGCCTGCGCTGGCGGCACCGCCGATGCCCCCGAGGCTGCCGTGATGACGGCCACCCCGGCACGGGCCATTCGCTCCAGGAGAGGCTGGACCTCTGACGCCGGGCGGTCGCCCAACGCGAACGCGTGGCTGACGGCGACCTTGCCAGCGTAGCCGGTCCGCTCTGTCCAGTGGCAGATCCGCCCGATCTCGAACAGTCCGAGTGTGCCGCCGTCGTGCAGGTGGATGTCGATGGCGGCGCCGTAGCGGAGAGCCAGCTCGAACAGCAGCCGCAAGTGCGCCTCGACGTCGCCGTCGTAGCCGGCCGGGTCGAGGCCGCCCAGGACGGTGCAGCCCATCCTGAGCGCCTCCTCCAGCAGCTCGGCGACGCCCGGAGTGATGGCGCCATCCTGCGGGAACGCCACCAGTTGGATGTCCAGGTCGTCGCGGAAACGCTCGCGGACCGCCAGCAGCGCCTCCACCGAGCGCAGCCCGAGGCCGGGGGTCACGTCGGCGTGGCTGCGCAGCGCCAGCGTCCCGAACCCCCGCGCCGACGCGGCCAGCGCGGCGGCCCGCTCCTCGACGGTCAGGCGGGTCTGTGTGGCGAGCAGGCGCTCGGCGGCGGCGACCCGTTCGGCCAGGGTGCGCGTCTCCGGCAGCCCGATCCACGCTTCGCCCATCAGCGTCTTGTCCAGGTGCATGTGGGCATCGACGAAGCGCGGCAGCACCACCCGGCCCCGGCCGTCGAACGTAGCCGTATCGTCGCCAGCACCGTCATGCGCGGCGGCCACCCCTGATGGCTTGAACGGCTCCACGGTGGCGATCTGGCCATCTTCGATCCCGATCGTGACCGGGCCGCTGCCGTCCGGCAGGCGGACGTTCGTCAGGCGCAGGCTGCCAGGGTCGGGCATCTCTCGTCTCCAGGTCGTTCGAGCGGTATCCTGTGGGTAGGAGGGGATGGTATGCCGAGCCTGGGCGATCGTCAACCGTACCTGGGGCCGGAGACGCCGTTGCTGCTGCTCGGCCGCGAGCCAGGGCCGGAGGGCGCCTACGGCCGGCTCTCGCCGGACGCGCCGTTGCCGCGCGACCCGAACGACCCGACCCTCTGGCTGCCGGGCCAGGGTCGCGCGAACGCCTGCGGCACCACCACGCTGGCGTACGTGCTGCGCTACCTGTTGGGGCCGGACGCGCCGAGCCGGCTCCAGATCGACCGGAGCGTTCGCCGCGCCGACATCTTCTCCGCGCCGACGCTGCTGGCCTCGTACGCGCGGCAGCAGGGGCTGGTGGCCCAGGGGTACAACGGGTTCGACCTGGAGGCGGCGCTGCATCTGGTGGAGCAAGGCGTGCCAGTGATGGTGCTGCTGGACACGACGCCGCTCGACCTGACCGACACGGCCAACCTGCACTGGGTCTGCATCGTCGGCTTCGACGGCGACAGCATCGGCGTGTACAACCCGCACGGCTTCCAGCAGGCGCTCGACTACGCGAGCTTCGAGGAGCATTGGCGCGAGGCGCGGCTGTTCGGGATGCCGGCCTGGAGCCACTACGCCATCGTCGTCGGGCCGCCCGGCACGGGGCTGCCGCTGACCCGCCCGCTCGACGTGGCCGCGACCGGCGCGGACCTGGCTGCCAAAGGTATCGCTGGCCTGGTCAACGGGTCGGTCAGCTTGCGCCGCCAGGCGACCGGCGGCGGACCGTCGCTGAACAGTCTGGCGGTCGTGCCGGGCGTGCTCGGCCTGGTCGTGCCGGCGGCCCAGACGGTGGCAGGAGCGGCGGTCGTGCTGGGCGCCGCCGCCACCGAGAAGCTGCGCGGTGGTTAGCGGCTGATCCCACCGGCGACCGCGCCGCGGGCTGACTGGAACGTCAGCGTGCCCGTGACGTCGTCGGCGTGCGCGGCCCGGACGGCGCCGACGTGGCCGTCGCCGGCGGTGTCGTCGGCCGAAGGGTCGCGGTCGGCGGCGAGGTCGGCGGCGCGGTCGGCGGCGAGGTCGGCGGCGCGGTCGGCGGCGCGGTCGGGGTCGGGACCGCCGAGGGCGTGCGCGCTGGCGTCACGGACGGCCTCGGCGTGCTCGACGGGCTCGTCGTGGCCGAGGGCGCTGGAGACGGGGTCGGCGGGGAAGTCGTGGTCGCGGTCGGCAGAGTGGTGGCCGAGGGCGCTGGTGAGGATGTCGGCTGCGGCGTGCTCGTCCGCGACGGGGCGGCGGTCGGGACGGACGTTGCTGTCGGGACCGAGGTTGCGGTTGGCAACGAGGTCATGGTCGAGATCGCCGTCGCGGTCGGCGCCAGTGTTGGCGATGGCTGCACGGTCGGCGTGAGTGACACGGTCTCGGTCGCCGTCCGCACGGGGGTCGTCGTGACCGTCAGCACGTCAGAGATGGCGGGCGCGATCGCCGAGCTCTCTCGCGAGGGGGCGCTCGTGACGCCGACCTTGTTGTACGCCTGCACGGCCAGGTAGTAGTGCTGGCCCGGCAGGAGCCCATCCGCCACGTTGGCGCTGGTGGACGCGCCGAGGTCGATCTTCCGCGTATAGGCGCCGGGCGCAGTGCCGATCAACAGGTAGTACCCTGCAACGGTGCGGCGTCGTGATGGCTGAAAGTGCACGCTGATCTCAGGCGCACTGGCCGTGGTCAGTGCACGAGCGGTCTGCGCACCGGTCGGGCTCGACAGGGGGGCAGAGCCGCTGACAGTGACCATCAGACCGTCGGGGGCGTCGGGCGGGTCGTTCACGGTGGTGCTGCCGCTCACCGTCGTAAGCGTCGTCCCGCTCAGCTGCGTCTGGACGGAGGCGGTGATCGTGATAGTGCTGGCGACGGCACTGTTCACGGTGAGCTTCGCCACGGCCTGACCGCTGTCGGCTGATGGCGTCGAGCAGCCCGAGGCAGCGCTGCCGGTCTTCCCCGTCGCCGGCTGGGTGAGGGTGTAGCTGCCGCCAGCCGGCGAGCTGGTGTAGCTGAACGCGATCGGCGCGCCGTCCTCCACGAGGTAGCCCTGTCGATTGCGGACGGTCGCCGTGATACAGGTGCTCTGCCCGGCGCCCAGCGTCACCGAGCCCGGCAGGGGAGACATCGCGACACTGTTGGCGTTGGTGACGTAGACGTACGACCCCACCGTCTGCGAGGAGCCGGTACAGCCGGTCGCGCCCGTCGGGTACGCGATGGCCTTCCACTCGTACGGGTTGTCCGCCTGCGGAGCTCCAGACCCGTCGGTGCCGTCCCAGCCCCACGTTGCCACGTTACTGCTCGGCGTCAGACACGGCGAGGTCTTCGTGGTGCCGGTCAGCACCTGGAACTGCACGTATTTAGCAGAGGAGGTCACATTGGCGGTGAAGGTGGCCGATTGCCCGGCGCGCGACGGCAGCCGAATTGGGTCGATCCCGACAGATGCGATCAGACCGGTCGTGGCGCCGGCCAGGGTAACGTACGTCTGGGAGCTGGTGGCTGTGCCCGAGCCAATGCCGTCGGGATCGCTGTAGGAGACCTGGACTTCGTAGCTGGTGCTGCCAGACAGGCCGGTCATGACGTAGACGAAGTGGTCCGCGTTACGGGTCATCGAGACCGGATTGTTGTACGTCCCGGTCGTGGGCGGCGTGCGCCAGCGGACAGTGGCGGCGTTGTTGCCGTTGGCGTCGCCGGCGAACTGCGCGTAGACGTGCAGGGTGGTGTTGCCTTCTGAGGCGCCCCAGGCCACGATCTCGGTCTTGTTGTCGCCCTGGTAGACGATCGGGGCGAAATCGGGGGTGCTGACATTGCCGGCGGCGTCCGTGACCGTGACGACGAAGCGGTTCGCGGACCCGCTGGTGAGGGTGACCGGGATCGAGAAGCTGGTGGCGCCGATCGCCGTGTAGCCAGTGGTGACGAGGGTATCCTCGACGCCGAAGCTGCCTGTCGGCGCGTTGTCCCGGTACACCTTGACGAGCGTCCCGTCGAGGGTCATCGCCAGCGTGTACGTGGACGCGGTGGTGTAGGTGGTCGTGGTGGGCGCGGTGATCGTCACGTTTGGAGCGGTCGTGTCGGTGGTGCTGCCGGTCTGGAACTTCGCGGCGAACGCGGAGCTGAGGGCGTTGCCAGCCAGGTCTGTCGCCGCTGTGGAAACCGAGATCTGGTACCAGGAGCTGGCGGCCATGTTCGAGCTCGGGTCGAACTGCATGATGTTGTTGCTCCCGCCGTACCAGGAGATCGTGCCGTTGGTGGGAGCGGTCCAGGTTGCCGAGAAGCTGGAGCAGGTCGAGTCCGTGCACCGTTTGAGGGCGAAGGCTGACTGGACCGTCGCCTGCTTCATCTCCTCGCTGAAATTGAGCGTGACGGCCCGATTCACGAGCTCGCCGGTGGCGCCGTCGTTCGGGGAGACCGGCGGGACGACGTGCGGCGCGGTCTGGTCCACGGTGACGCTGACCGCGGTCACCGGCGACTGGACGTTGCCGGCGTTGTCGGTGGCGCGGGATGCGACGGTGAAGCTGCCGTCTGCTCCGGGCGACCAGGAGTACGACCAGCTCGTGGTGCCGGTCGCGGCGTGCCAGGTCGAGCCGCCGTCGTCGCTCACCTCGACCAGCGCGACGCCGGACCGGTCGTCGCTGGCGGTGCCGGTGACGCTGACGTTGCTCCCAGTCACGGTCGAGCCGTCGGTTGGCGAGGAGATGGTGGAGGTCGGGGCGGTCGCATCGGCGGTGGCCTGAACCTGGGAGGAGTTGGTGGCCGACTCGACGCCGCGCGCACTCACCAGGCGAACGACGTAGTAGTAGGTGCCGGCGGCGAGGCCCGCATCGGGGTACGAGGCGCCGGCGACCGTCGAGCCGTTGATTTTGGTGTACGGACCGCCATTGCTGGTCGAGCGGTAGACGTTGTAGCCGTTGACGCTGAACGGGACGGCGGCCCAGGAAACGGTGATGGTCGTGCCGGCGGCACTCGCGGCCACACCGGTCGGTGCGAACAGCGTCGCGGCGTTGAACGCGTTGGCGCCGACATCCTGGCTGTCGGTCAGGTACGCGGCGGTCTCGCCAGCAGTCTGACCCAGCGCGAACAGGATGACCGCGAGGAGCAGGCTGCTGACCAGGCTGAGCCGAGGCTGCTGCCCGGCTGCTCGCCGTGGCTGGCGGTCACTCCGAGGCATGGCCGTACGTCTGCAGCGGATGCACCGTTGGCGGTGTCGCCTGCTCGCGGAGCGCTCGGGCGGCCTCGTCGGACGCCGTTCGTAGCTCAGGAGAGCCTGGGTTGACGGACAGTCCCTCCCAGATGCAGGTCAGCCGCCGCCCCGGGTCGTCGAAGCACTCTGCCTTCAGGAGCCAGGCCGGCACGTACGACGGGTCGGCGGTAGTCGCCTGCTCGATCAGGGTGAGCGCCTCGTCGCGCCTGCCGTTCCTCTGCGCGACCCAGGCCCGGCTCACGAGCGCGTCGGCCGGGCTGACCGGATCTGGCTCCGGTGCGTGCGGCGCCCGCCGTCTCATCAGTGCATCTGCGACCAGGAGGAGGGCGGGCAGTCCGATCAGCAGAGCCTTGCCGAGCGGCCGCTTCGCGAAGTCCACCAGATAGCCGGCATCTGGAATGGCGTAGACGACCCGTCCGAGCACGGCCTCGCCGTCAACCTCGACCTCGTCCACACTGTCGTTCGCGTCGCCGCGCGTCTCGAACATCAGGCGGCCGGACTCGGTCCGCGAGATGCCGACCAGGCGATGGGTGACGACGACGTTGGGACGAGCCGGCGTCCGGTAGCTGATGATGTCCCGTACCCGTAGCTGCTCCGGCCGGGCCGGCGCGACCACGGCGAGGTCGCCGACGCGCAGCGCCGGCTCCATGCTGCCGCTCAGCACCACGAACGCTTCGTAGCCGACGAGGGTCGGCGCGGCGCCGGCCAGCAGCGCGCCGACGAGCACCAGCAGCACCGCCGCGACGGTGGTCTGGATCGCCCAGAAGAGGCGCCGCAGCAGTGTCGGCGGCCGCCACGAGATGTGCACGCTCGAGAGCCGGTGCGGGAGCAATCGTGCAGTGGACATCGTCGTTTACACCTGCTGCGCGGAGAATGTGAAGGTCGCCGTGGTGGACGCGCCCTGGAAGCTGGTGTCGGTTGACGCTGGCAGGGCGACCTGGAAGCAGAGCGTCTCGGAGGAGGACGGGCTCAGCGAGCGCCCGCCGTTCGGGAAGCTGCCGGGGGTGCCGATCACGTTGACGCTGGAGGAGGAGGAGCCGAGCGCCGCCGAGCCGTACACCACGGATCCACTGGCGCCGAAGCCAGCGTTGCTGCACGTCGTGACGCCGCTCTTGACGGTGAGGGTCAGTTGCGCCCCGATCCCCTTGCCGTCCGGATTGGTCACGGTGGACGCCATCGCGTAGCGCATCGTCAGCGAGCCGCCGTTGGTGACGGACAGCGGCGCGGTCACCGTCTCGCCCGGCACCATGTCGCCAATGGAGATGAGCGCCGTGGTCGGGCTGTTTGCGATGTCCACCGTGCCGGCGGTCAGCAGGTTGGTGGTGCTGGCGCCGGTCCGCTGGAAGTACGCGACCGTCCCGTTGTCCACCAGCCCGGTCAGCACGCCGAGCAGCAGCATCGCGCCAAGAGTCAATCGAAAGCCGTTCATGGTCAATCTACAGCTGTTGTGGGCCAGAAGGCTGGACGTGCTGACGGCGCTGTGCTCGCCGCCAGCGGTCAGCGCGCGTCGAACGTGAGTGCGATATCGCCGGCCGCTCCCATCTGGGCGTTCTCCGCGCCAGCGGCGCCATTCGGCCAGACAATTGCGAAGCAGAGGATGTCGCTGGCCGAGGCCGCCAAGGTGCGCTTGCTGCCGCCAGCGGAGTCGAACACCACCGTGTTCGCCGCGGTGGACACGGCAGACGCTGACACGATCGACGTCAGGCCTGTCTTCGCGCCGGCCGCGTTGGCGGACGTACAGTTGGCGGTGGCGGCTGCCGTGTAGATCTGCAAGGTGGGGTCGGTCGCGCCGGCGACCCAGAGGGTGCCCGTGGTGTTGGAAGCCGTGTACTTCAGCCCGTAGTCGAACGACAGCGTGCCAGAGTTCTTGACGGTCACGTAGCCGGCCACCGTGTCGCCGGGGCGGAAGGTCGCCGATGCGAAACTGGCGGTCACGGTGCTCAGGTCCGTCTCGTTGGCGTCGCTGAGCGTCATCGCGACGGTGCCCGTGGTGAACGTGTTATTGGTGCTGGTGGCGCTGCTCGTGAAGTACGCGAGCGTGCCCTGCCCCGCGAGCAGCGACAACACGCCGAGTACCAGCGTCAGGGAGAGCACGGCCCGCAGCTGAAGTGGGGGCGACCAGAAGAGTGTTCCGCGCACGGATGTCGTCCTCGACTGACGGGCCAGGCGTCGCCTGCCTCCCCCGCGGCGTCGCGATCCACGTGCTCCCCATCGTCCGTGGCCTGCTGGATGGCGTCAGTCTGATGAAATTATTCTGAAAGACACAGCCTTCTACAGTGTCCAAACGCCGCGGTCATGAAAAAGGTGATGGATGCGCCTCGGCCGGTCAGCCACCGGAGGCGGTCCAGGTGATGGCGACCGTCTGCGCCTGACCTTGCATCGCGTTTCCGGCGGTCGCGGGCAAGCAGACGACGAGGGTCAGCGCATCCACGTCGCCCGGCGCGATGCTGATGCCCAGGTCCAGACCGCTCACCGCGATCGGCCCGTCGTAGAGCTGCGCGGCGCCCCGCTGGACGGTGAGCTGGAGACCGTCCGTCGGATCGGTCCAGAGGGGGGTCTGCGCTCCGACAGCGGACGTGGTCAGGGTGTACGTCTGGAACGGAAGCCGTCCGGCGTTGAAGACGGTGACGCTCGAAGCTCGACACGCTCCCGGCCGAGCGTTGGCCATGACGATGAGACCTGACGCTGGCGCGTCGGTGCGGATGACGAAGGCGACCGGGTCCGGGGTCGGCGTGGGGACCGGAGTCGAAGTTGGGACGAGCGTCGCGGTCGGCCCGGATGTGGGCGTTGAAGTTGGACCCGGCGTCGAGGTCGGCCCGGACGTGGGCGTCGCGCTCGGCCCGGTGGTTGGTGTCGAGGTTGGCACGGGCGTCGTCGTCGAGGTCCGCGCCGGCGTCGAGGTCTTCCTGGGTGTCGGGGTCGAGGTCGGGTCAGTCGACAGTGTGGGTGCGGGCGGCGTCGCGGTCGCCGGGTCGGGTTGGGTGACAGTAGCCGCGACCGGCGGTGTGGCGGTGGGCGGGTCAGGCGGCGGCTCGACGGTAGGCGGGGCCGGTGTCTGGGCGACCGTCGCCACGGGCTCGGGACCGGGCGTCTCAGCGCCGGTCGCGGTGGGAACGGTCTCTGGCGGTGTATTGCTCGGGGTACCGGGCCGAGCGGGCAGCCCGGTTTCCGGCCGTGACGACGAGCTCGGAGCCTGGGAAGAACGAGCCGGTGCACTCGGCGACTGGGCGCCTTGTCGTGCCAGTGCGGGCGCGGCGGTGTCAACACGGCCACTGGATGTGGGGGACAGACCGGCTGGTATCGGCGATGCGACGGCTGGCATCGAGCTGGCCGTGGGATTGGCCGTGGGGCTGGCCGCGCTCAGCGCAGACGGGCCTGCGAGCGCCACGGACGGTCGCGACGGTGAACCGGCGCCGGGTGTCGTGCCTGCTGAGCGGGCCGGTCCGCTGGTACCGTGCACCGTCGGCGAAGTCGCCGGCAGAGTCGCTGGCGGTGACGCGGCGGGTGGCGGTTCCTGGTGTGTGCGCTGGTCGTCGCGCGCCGAACGGACGAGGTCGAGGATCGCCGCGTAGCCCTGGCCGGCCGTTGGCTCTCGAATGTCCCAGACCTCGGCGAAGAGGGCGTCCAGGTTGTCCTCGGCCGTGCCAAGCGGCGCGGCGTTCGCGTAGCCCGTGACGCCAAAGAGCAGCAGGATGACGGCGACCGTAGACACGATCTCGGTCACGGTCCGCCGGCTTGCAACGCTCGTCGGCGTACTTGGCGCACGGGAAGCCACTCTTCCCAGCTCGTGGGGGCGCTGTTCGTCGTCCGGGCCGCGATCTGCCGATGCTGTGTCAGCCTGTCGAGGGTCGTGCGAGTCCATACGTCAATGGGGCCTGTGTGTGTCAGGAGGCGGTAGCGACGGGATCGTCCGTGGTAGCTCCGTAGACCACGTATCGATCTCGTCCACGGGATTTGGCGCGGTAGAGAGCGACGTCCGCGTCGTGCAAGAGGTCGTCTGGCCCGAGGTGACGGGTGGTCCGTGCCGCGATGCCGACGCTCACGCCGATCGACTGCTCCTTACCGGACAGCAGGAACGGCTTGCGCATCGCTTCGAGGATGCGATCCGCGATGGCGCGGGCATCGTCCAGGCTGGGCACTTCTTCGAGCAAGACGGTGAACTCGTCGCCGCCGAGTCGAGCGATCGTGTCTTCCGGCCGGACGCTCGCCAGCAGGCGCACGCCGACCAGGGTGAGCAGCCGATCCCCGGCCGCGTGACCGAGGGTGTCGTTGACCGCCTTGAAACGATCGAGATCGAGGTACATGACGACCATCAGCTCGCGGCGGCGCGCGGCGCGGTGGAACGCCTGCTCCAGGCGGAACTTGAAGAGCGCGCGGTTGGCCAGTCCGGTGAGCGAGTCGAAGAAGGCGTCGCCGATGAGCTGATCGACGCGGTCGGCCTGCTCGACCTGCCGTCTCCGGATGAAGAGCAGCAGGCCAACCGTCACCGGCCCGATCGCCGCAAACCACGTCGCGAGCCGGGCGAGGCGAATCGGCGTCGGGTCGGCGTACAGCTCGGCCGCGGCCACGATCTGGCCGTCGCGCTGCAGGGGGCTGTAGACCGCGAGCACGTCGGTGTAGCGGCCGGTGAGATCGGCATCATCGGAGGACGAGAGGGCGAGCAGGCGCGTGTTGAGCGTGCCGGCCAGGGCTCCGGAGAGTCTCGGGACTCGCGACGGCAGCACCTTACGCCCGATCCGCTCGGGCTGATCCGAGAACAGGACCGTTCCGTCCGGGGCATAGACGTTCACCCGGATCAGGCCGGGCGCGCCAGATGCGCGCGCCTGGTCCAGATGGACGCGCAGCCGGTCCACGAGCTGGCTCGGCTCGGTCGAAGCGTCGGGTGCGAGATCCACGGCTGAGACGTCTGCGAGCACCCGCCCCTCGAGCTGGCCAACGGCCTGCGCGGCAAGGCTCCGGACCATACGGTCCTGGACGTACCCTTCGGTGGTCCAGGCGACGAAGACCGCGAACAGGCCGACTGCAACCACGCCGGCGGACGTCGCGAATGACCTCGTTCGCGCGAGGTCGCGCGGCCACCAGCGACCGATCCAGGACACCGCCGCTGCTCCTCTCAGGCTGTAGAGCACGCGTGGGCCAGAGACCGCGATCGTTCAAGACGTAGAGCGTGCCGTCAGGCGTGCCTTCGACAGACCTATTGCTTTCACCCGTAGGAACGTGGCGAGGCGCAACGGGGTGATGGATCGGGAGAAGGGGGCGCTCACGGACGCCGGCGTCCGGCCTGCCGAGCCTTGTCGTCGAGACGACGGACGTGCGAGCGTGCCCGCCAGAATCGGGCGGGCACGCTCGTGCGGCGGTGGCGGCTACTTCCGGGAGCCGATCACCTCGCCGAGGATCTCCAGCGCCGTCAGCCCGGACGGAAACCCGACATACGCGATGAGATGCACGATCGCTTCCGTCAGCTCCTCAGGGGTGATGCCCTGGTTGAGCGCGCCGCCGAGGTGGCCGCGCAGCTGGCGCTCCTTCCCCTGCGAGACGAGCGCCGCGATGGTCAGCAGGCGGCGGGTCTTCAGGTCGATGTGCGAGCCCTCGCGGCCCCAGGTGTCCCCGAAACAGAACTCGGTCAGCTTGCGCTGGACGTCGTCGGCCTGATCGGGGGGCAGGTTCGGGAAGCGGTTGCGGCCCGGTCCCGGGGCCGGGTTTCCAATCGCCTTCATCGTCGCCGCGCCACGCTCCCAGCGCGCGTTGTTGTCGTCAGCCACGGTCATCCTCTCCCTTGTCGGTCGCCCGTTGATACTCCGGCCGCCAGACGGCCGGCGGCCCGACTGGACTGTTTATCCGCCGGCCGGGTGGCCGTGTGCCAGTTGCTCAGCGTGTCCAGGGATCATCGTGTGCGTTGCTTCCGGGCGTATACTGGCCGGGGCCACACCAGCCGGGAGCGACGCCGTGACCACCGCCTTCCGCTTCACCACCAGAGACCTGGAAGCGATGCCACAGATTGAGGGCGTTCGCTACGAGATCATCGACGGAGAGCTGTACGTGTCGACCGCGCCACACTGGGACCACCAGCGCGCCAGCTCAATGCTCGCGGCGAGACTCGTCAACTGGTCCGAAGAGAGCCGACTCGGCGAGGCGATGCCGACCCCCGGCCTGGTCTTTCCCGGCGATCAGAACGTCATTCCGGATCTGGTCTGGATCAGTAAGGCGCGTCTCAGCGGTGCGCTCGACGATGCCGGGCACCTGACTGTCGCCCCCGAGCTGGTGGTTGAAGTGCTGTCCCCGGGCTCCTCGAACGAATTCCGCGACCGCGCGGTCAAGCTGGATCTCTATTCCAGATTGGGCGTGGACGAGTACTGGATCGTGGACTGGCGAGCCCGGCTCGTAGAGGTGTACCGCCGGCTCGGGGCCGAGCTCCGGCGCGTCGCCACACTAACCGACACCGATGCCCTGACCTCACCCCTGCTTCCAGGCTTCGTGTGCCCCATCACAAGCCTCTGGGCACAGAACGACAGCTCGCGCGGCGGCATCTGACCGCCAGTAGTCTGGAGGCGATTTCTGACAGAGTGTCGGTGAATCCATCAGGTGTGGTTGCCTGGTGGGTGCGCCGCACAGCTGGTCGCGGAGCTGACGCACCCACCGTCGCCGACGTTCAGGCGAAGAACCGCTCGATCGCCTCGACGTCAACGGTCTCGTCGAAGGGGATGCCCTGGCGCTCGTACAGGCGGCGGCGCTTGCGGGCATCGTCGATCAGGATGCCTTTCGCGATCTCGACGACGTCCTCGGCGACCTCCATCGGGACCACGATCGCACCGTCGCCGTCGCAGCCAACGATATCGCCAGGGCGAACCAGCACTCCACCGACGGCAGCTGGCTCGTTGAGGCCGGTGAACGTGCAGCGTCCGGGGATGATCGGACGCCCGCGAGCCCGCGAGGCGATCGGCGTCTTCTGGAGGATCAGCTCATCCGTGTCCCGACAGTAGCCATCCGTCAGGACGCCGACCGCGCCCTTGTCGATCATGGCGAGCGTGTTGTTGGAGCCCCAGATGCCGACTTCGGGGCACCCTGCCGTCGCCGTGACGACGACGCAGCCGGGCTTGACCGCGTCGCCCACCAGCATCCCGCCGTGCTCGGCGAACCAGATCCCATGCGAGCGAATCGCCTCCTCCGGCGAGAGCACGGGCATCCGCTTGTTGGCCGGCAGCGCCCGTACGGTCACGGCCGGCCCCCAGAAGCGAATGCCCTGCCAGAGCGGCTTGACACGCTCGTCCATCAGCGTCAGGTCGGCCCGCCCGACGGCGTCGAGCGCATCGACAACGTCAGTGGTCCGAAAGTACTTGAATTTCTTGGCGATCTGGTACGTGTCCACAGAACCTCCTATATGAGTAGGCGGTAGGCAGTAAGCGGTAGGAAGAACGAACTGGCACCCAAAGTCCTGGCAACTGCATCGAATCGAACTCTCGTGACTGCCTACTGCCCTCTGCCTACCGCCTACCGCCTACTCGTATTAGCGTCCGGTGATGCCGGACATGGCCGCGCCCTGAATGAAGTGGCGCTGACCGACGAAGAAGATCACGATCATCGGGACGATCAACCACATACTGGCCGCCATCGTGATGTGCCACGAGGCGTCGTTCGGGTTGATGAAGGCGCGCAGCCCCAGCGACAGCGTCTTGTTCTGCTCCGACGAGAGGAACACCAACGCATCCAGGAACTCGTTCCAATGCTGCACGAACGAGAAGATCGCGACAGCCACCAGCACTGGCGTCGAGATCGGCACCAGGATGCGCCACCAGATCTGCCAGTTGCTGGCCCCGTCGATGCGAGCCGCCTCGTCCAGATCCAGCGGGATCGTCAGATAGTACTGGCGAACCAGGAAGATGTTGAACGCGTTGACGCCGAAGAACGACGGGACGATCAACGGGTAGAACGTGTTGTTCCAACCGATGCTCTTGAACATGATGAACTTCGGCACCAGCGTGACGACGGGCGGCAACATCATCGTGGCCAGCAGGAGCACAAACAGGACGTCACGCCCCGGAAAGCGCAGCCGCGCGAACCCGAACGCCACCATCGACGACGTGATGACGGTCCCGACGGTGGCCAACACGGTGATAGTCGCCGTGTTCCGGAGCCAGAGCCAGAGCGGGGCGCGATGGGTGGCTTCGGCGTAGTTGTCCCAGCGGACCGGATCCGGGATCCAGACCGGCGGCACCTGGAACACCTGGCCCTGCTCCTTCAACGACGTCGTCACCATCCAGAGCAGCGGCAACGTAAAGATCAGGCCCAGCACGACGAGCACCGTGTAGGTCACCAGGCTGCCGACACGTTTGCGGAGAGAGGGACGAGGGGCACTGCCCAGCGTGCCCGACGCCCGCCCAAGTGACAGCTGCCCGGCGGTCATGTCTTGCCCTCGTAGTAGACCCAGCGATCGGCCAGCTTCCACTGCACCAGCGTGAACACCAGAATCACGCCAAACAGGACCCAGGCGATCGCCGACGCGTAGCCCACTTTGAACTGCTCGAACGCCACTTGATACAGGTACAGCACGGTGAAGAGGGTCGTGTTGGCCGGGCCACCCTGGGTGATGAGAAACGCGCTGGTGAAGACCTGGAACGAGAAGATGATCCCCATCACCAGATTGAACAGGACCACCGGCGAGATCAGCGGCAGCGTGACGTGGCGGAACTGCGCCCAGCCGCCACCCCCGTCGATCTGGGCGGCCTCGTAGAGGCTCCTGGGGACGGATTGGAGCCCCGCCAGAAAGATGATCACCACGTTGCCGATGGTCCAGGTGCTCATCAGGATCAGCGAGGGTTTGGAGAGGCTCGGGTCCCAGACCCAGTTGAGCCGAGGCAGCCCAAGCCAGGTCAGGATCATGTTGAACAACCCCATGGTGGGGTTGAACATCCACATCCAGAGGATGACGTTGGCGACGGCCGGTACCACGGCCGGCAGGTAGAACACGGTCCGCCAGAATGCCAGGCCACGTACGCTGGCATTCAGCAAGATCGCGATCCCGAGCGCCAGCGCAAGTCGTAGCGGAACGCTGAACAGGGTGTAGTAGGCCGTGTTGTACAGCGACAGCCCCACCAGCCGATCGGCCGTCAGCCGCTGCACGTTGACCATGCCACCCCACTTCGGATCGCTGAGGAGATCCCAGTCCACGAAGATGAGGGTGAACGAGGCGATCATCGGGCCGGCTGTGAACAGCACGAAGCCAATGAGCCAGGGCGAGATGAACAGGAAGCCGTCGAGTGCCTCGCGGCGGGCGAGCGCGCTGCCCCGCCGCCGACGCGGGGTAGCAACTGCCGACGGGGCGGCCACCACCGACGGACTGGCGGCGGACTGCGTCAGAACCGACTGAGACTGACTCATGGGTGACTATCCATCGGATCACGCGCATCCAGTGCGCTCCAGGAGGTCGGCCGCCATGACCGATCTCCTGGAGCGCACTGGCATGACGATCACGCTTGCCACGCCTTGTCGAGCAACGCCTGAATTTGCGGCTGCGCCCGCTTTGCGGCATCGGCGACGCCGTTGCCACCGCAGTTCATCACGTCGTCGTACTCGGTCTTCCAGATCTGGCGCAGCTCGCCCATGTACGGCGGGTACACGCTCTGGAGCGACTTGACCTTCGACTCCCCGATCAGCGGGTCGTACAAAACGGGCTTGAAGTTGGCCGGGTTGTTGTCTTCCGGCAGCAGGAACTGCTCGCTCTCCTTGATCGGCGATCCCCAGCGCTTGAACTTGACCATCGGGGTGACGTTGGCGGGCGAGACCAGGAACTTGAGGAACGCCCAGGCTTCGTCCGGATGCTGGGCCTTGACCGGGATGGTGTAGCCGCTGCACGCGACGACGTTGAACTGCCCCTTGGGGCCGGCCGGCGGGTAGACCACGTCGAACTTGAAGGTCTTCTTCTCCTGGTTGTAGAAGAACGTCTGCGAATGGTGGCCGATCGTCATCGCCACCAGACCGTTCCGCCAGGCGTCGCCTTGACCCATGCTGTCGCCGGCCTGGGGGATCGAGCGGTCCTTGCAGCGCATGTCCGCGATCTGCTGCAGGAACTCGACGTGGCCCGGGTCGTCGAAGTTGGCCTTCTTCAGATCGTCGCTGTACCAGTTGCCGGCCTGGCCCCAGGCGACCATCTGCCAGATGTCGCCGCTGGGGAGCGGCGTGTCGCCCCAGTTCATGCCCCACTGCGCGATGTTGCTGGGATCGAACTTGGGTGACCCTGACGGATTGCCACTCTTGTCGATGGTGAGCTTCTTGGCGGTCTCGCGGAAGTCAGGGAACGTCCAGTCCATCTTCGGATACGGGACGCCGGCTTTGTCGAAGAGATCCTTGTTGTAGTAGACGGCGTAGGCAGCACTGTCCTTTGGAACGGCCCACAGCTTCGACTTCGTCTTGAAGTCGCTCATCTGATCCAGGAGGAACGGGAAGAAGGCGTCTCGGCTGACGTTGTCCTTCTTGAAATACTCGTTCATGTCGCGGACGGCGCCCCGCAAGCCGTAGTCCTGGGCGATGCTGCAGTGCAGGTGGATGAGGTCCGGAATCGCACCGCCGGCCATGACGGTCGGCAGCTTGGTCTGGTAGTCGTTGAACGCCTCGAAGCTCGTCTCGACCTTGATATTCGGGTTCTGCTTCATGAAGTCGTTGGCGAAACCGGTGTAGAAGTCGCGCTCGGGGCCAACTTCGGCAGCGGTGATCCAGGTGATGGTGACGTTGCCAGCGACTTTGGCTGGCGCGGCCTGGGCGGCGGGCTTCGCCTCGGCTGGCTTGGCTGCCTCGGCTGGCTTGGCGGCCTCAGCCGGTTTCGCGGCCTCCGCTGGCTTCGCTGGCTCAGCGGGCTTGGCTGGCGTGCTCGGCGTGGTGCTCCCACCACACGCACTCAGCAGCGCAACGGTGGCGCCGGCTGCGCCGAACGCCAGGAATCGACGTCGGGTGAGCTGACCCGGGCGAGCGGGTGCGTCCATGACCCCTCCTCATCGACGAGCGGGATGCTGTAGCGTCGCTACGTGGATGGCCGCGGGATACGAAACGCTCGGCCGTCGTCATCGCCGGCCATGGGATCGTCTGTCCGTATCCCCGCGGGCCATTGTAGCGCACCCGCTGAGGACCAGTACCGGCGGTGGCAGCGCGGCCCAGCGTGATGGCCTGTGGCCGGATTACAGCAGCGGGCGGCCCGTCGCGCGGTCCACCGCCGACTCGGACAGGAGCGCATTGCCGATCAGCTCGAAGCTGCCCGGCGAGACGATCGAGTGCTGGGACGCGGTGTGGATGTCGCGGAAGTGCCGCTGCAACAGCCCTGTCCGATAGATCGAGGAGCCGCCGCCGATGCTGTACGCCAGGTCGATCGCCTTCATCGAGCTCTCGAAGGCGGCACTGTTGGCAAGACGGGCCAGGGCGCGGTTCTCGGCGCCGACCGTGCCAGTCGTGACAGCCTCCTCCCACGCCTCGCGGGTCGCCTCCCAGAGGTACGCCCGGCCGCCACGGACCAGCGCCTCGGCCTGGGCCACCGCCGTCTGGACGTACCCTCGGTCGCGGACCAGGGTGTCGCCGCCCGCTCCGGTCTGGCGCTTGCCCGACAGCATCGCGCGCAACGTGTCCACCGCCGCCCGCGCAACCCCGAGCGCGTGCGCGCCGTGCGCCATCAGGAACCAGCGGGCCTGGAACAGCGGTCCAGTGTGGTAGGCCGGCATCCCGCTCAGCTCGAACGAGCGCTCCTCCGGCACGAAGAGATCCGAGACCGTGTAGTCGTTGCTGCCGGTCCCGTTCATTCCAATCACGTCCCAGGTGTCGAGGATCGTCGCCTCGGCGCGTGGGAAGACCAGCACGCGCGTCACCACGCCGCCGTTCGCGTCCAGACGGGGTACGTCGCCGTCGAAGACCACGGTCCGGCTAATCAGCCACGACGCGTGGCGCCCGCCACTCCCGAACGGCCAGCGCCCGGACAGCTGGTAGCCGCCGTCCACCGCCACCGCGCGACCGCCGCTCGGGATCGCCAGGGTGCCGACGGCCATCGTGTACGGGTCGGCCATGATCTCGGCGGCCACCTCCGGGCGCAGGAACGAGAGCGTCCAGGCCGTCCCAGACGCAATCGCCGAGACCCAGCCCGTCGAGCCGTCCGCTCGCGAGATCGCCTCCAGCACCTCCATCTGGGTGACCGCGTCAACCTCGCCGCCGCCTAGCGAGCGCGGCACCATCATCCGGAAGACGCCGGCCTCGGCCAGAGAGCGGACCAGCGTGTCTGGCAATCTGCCCTCGCGCTCGATCTGGTCGGCGCTCGCCGAGATCGCCGGCGCAAGCGCCTCTGCCGCCTCGACCAGCGGATGCCGCCTCGCCGATCCGATCGCCATACCCTGGTGCCTCCCTGTCTGCTGCATCGCGCACTATGCCGCGCCAGCCGGCGCGAAGCAAGCGGCTTCCGGGGCACCAGCCTGCGTCCATGGGTTTCCGTGGGTTGAAACCCACGCCTACAATCAGTCGTCGCTCTGCGACGAATGCACCAGCTCCGGCGTGGCGTAGCCACGCACCAATGGTAGCCGTGGACTTCAGTCCACGGCCGAAGACTCGCTAGACTGCTGGGCGTGAAGCTGGTGCAGATGCCACCCGAGCTCGTCCGCATCCAGGACGCCGACCTCGACGCTGGCACGCTGGGCGAGCGCCTGCTGGCCGCCTTTCGCGCGTACCTGCCTCGGGCAACCCACGACCGGCGGGGCGTGGCGATTCTGGCCCACGGAGAGTCAGGGGCACATCGGGCGCTGATGGTGCTCGCCCGGAAGGTCGGCGCGGCCCTTCGAGACGCCAACATCGCGCTCAGAGACAGCGGAGGCAACGTCAAAGCCCAGAAGCAGCGGCTCTGCTACCTGCCCGGGAGCTCGCTCGGCATCGCGTTCAGGACGCCGGGCGCCTGGGAGACGCTGGCGCGCGAGGCGGCCTGCTTCGTCCAGGATCTCGAAGGCGCCTGGGTACCGGAGCATGGCGGCGAGGATGTGGCGAGCCCCGCGTCCGTGCTGGCGCTCCTGGACGTGCGACTGATGGCCGGGCGGCCCACCTTCCTGACCGCCGACCCCGGCCGACTACCCTCCGGCCTGGAGGAAGCGCTCCGTGCTCGCCTCGCGATCCTGGAATAGCGGTGTGGCGCTCGGTGCCGAGCGATCCCCGCATCGACTACCGTACTGGCAACAGACACGGGCAAGCACGTCGTGAGGCTGAGGGAGCAGTGATGGTGGCACACGGCTGGGAGCGGCGCTTCGAGGAGTACGCGGCTGACCTGATCGCGCGGAGCGGCATCCCGAGCGCGGCAGTGGCATTGGCCCGCAACGGCGAGACGATCTACGAGGCCGGCTTTGGGCATCGTGACGCCGAGGGGCGACTGCCTGTCACCCCAGACACCCGCTTCGGGCTCGGCTCGGTCACCAAGTCGTTCCCGTGCCTGTGCATCGTCCAACTCGCGGAGGCCGGCGCCCTCTCGGTCCACGACCCGGTCGTGACATGGCTGCCGGAGTTTCGGCTGCCGGGTGCGGCCGGCGCCGAGTACACCCCGCGCGTCACGATCCACCACCTGATGACCCACGCGGCCGGCATCCCACCGGAGCCGTCTCTGCTCCACGCACGCGCGGCCAGCATCGTCGCTGACCCTGACCTGAATCGGATGCATCCCGTCCCGATGGGCGTCCCCCCAGATATCCGCTCCTGGGAGCGCATCACCACCTACGAGGAGCTGATGGCGCTGATGGCTCGCCAGGATTTCGCGGTCCTGGGGCCGCCAGGGTCGGTCATCTCGTACTCGAACGAGGGGTTCGTACTGCTGGCCGCCATCGTCGAGCGTGTCACCGGGCAGGGATTCGGGGCGTACTTGCAAGCGCACGTCCTCGACCCGCTCGAAATGGCCCGGACCGGGCTGTACACTCGCAAGACGCCGCCTGACGAGCCGGAGGTGGTCCCGTTCGCGGTGGACACCCGGAGTGGCGCCCGCGAGGTCTTTCCCTCGCCAGCCTGGTGGGACCAGGGGACCATGTTCGGGAACGGCGGCCTGAAGTCGACCACGCGCGACCTGCTGCACTATCTAGAGCTGTACCGCACCGACGGCGCTTCGCACGGGACGCGGGTGATATCGCCAGACGGCGTCAGGCAGATGACCGTGCCCCACCAGCCGATCCCGACCGCCTCGCTCAGCCACGGCGGGTATGGGTACGGCCTCAGAATCGACCAGATCGCCGGTCTCGGAACGAGCATCGGGCACGGCGGCGGCAACAAGGGCGTCGCGACGCAGGTGCTGGCGGTCCCGGAGCTGGGGCTGACGGCGGTGGCGCTGACCAACCTGGCGAACGCCCCGGCCGCGAAGCTGGCGCAGGGCATGATCCTGGCGGCAGCCGGCCGGGCGCCCGAGGGGCCGTGGATCGACTATCCCGAGCATGCGGTCAATCCGAGCGCGCTGGCACGCTACGTCGGCGCGTACCAGGGTCAGCCCGGCTCGATCTCGCAGGTCACCGTGCGAGACGGCGCACTGTACGTGGCGAGCGGCGCGGAGCCGCAGCTGGCCCGACCATATGCCCCCGGCTCGTTCTACTTGGAGGCCGCCGACGAGGTCGTCACGTTCCTGGAGCGCCCGAGCGGCGAGGTCTGGGCGATGGCGAGCGGCCTCCGGACCTTTCCCCGGATTAACCTTTAGCGAGAGGAGGTAGCGTGATGCGACGCGAGCTCGGACGACACATCGTCATGGACTCAGAGATCCACCACGGTGAGATCACCTTCCGAGGCACCCGGATCCCCGTCGCCTTCGTGCTCGACGACGTCGCCGACGGAACGGACTGGGACACCATCATCCAGCACTGGCATGGATCGATCACGCCAGAGGCGATCGCTGAGGCAATACGCCTGGCCTCCGATGCACTTGTGGCACAGCACAAGCCGGCCCGGCGGTCAGACTCTGCGCGTGCATGAACATTCTTGACGAGAATATTCGAGCTGACCAACGCGAGGTTTTGAGACGGTACCGGATCGCGACTCGCCAGATCGGAGATGACATCGCGCAGAAGGGGATCAAGGATCAAGCGATCATTCCGTTTCTGCATCAGCTTCGGCGCCCGACGTTCTTCACGCGCGATCGAGACTTCCACGATCCTCGACTCTGTCATGCGGCCTATTGTCTGGTCTGGCTAGACGTCGACAAGAATCAAGTCGGGGACTACATCCGCCGCGTTCTCCGTCACCCGCGCCTCAACACCCAGGCGAAGCGAATGGGAACCGTCGTCCGTGTCAGCTCGGCGGGTCTCCATATCTGGCGCAGGCGAGGTGAGGAGGAGGCAGCAAGCTGGCCCGGGTTGTCGCTGTGAACGACCAGGGTTACTTCATGCCGGAGAGGACGGCGCCCCGGAAGTAGTAGCGCTGGCCGAACAGGAAGACGATCAGCACCGGCAGCGTCGCGGAGACGAGGCCGGCGAAGGTCCGGCCCCAGTAGACCTGGCGGTCCGAGGTCTGGGCCGCGATCATCACCTGGATCACCTGCAAGTCCAGCGAGCTGGTGGCGATCAGCGGCCAGTAGAACAGGTTCCAGATGAACTGGAACTCGATCAGAGCGGCCGTCGCGATGGCGGGCAGCGCGTTCGGGAAGATCACCTTCCAGAGGATCTGCCAGAAGCTCGCGCCGTCCACCAGCGCCGCCTCGTCCAGGTCTTTCGGGATACCGCCCAGGAACTGGGTCAGCATGAACACGATGAACGGGCTGGCGTAGAACGGCACGATCATCGCCCAGTAGGTGTTGCGCAATCCGAGAGCACTGACCACCAGATACAGCGGGACGACCGTCACCTCGAACGGCAGGAGGAACGTCGCCAGCACATACGCGGTCAGCCACTTCTTGCCCGGGAACGGCAGTCGTGCGAAGAAGAAGGCCGCCATCGTGTTGAACAGCATCGACGAGGCGACGACGGCCACCGCGATGATCCCCGAGTTCATCAGCCCGAGGTGGAAGCGCAATCCGCCCTTCGCGCCTTCCTCGGAGATCCCGAAGATATCCAAGTAGCTTTGAATCGTCCACTGGACCGGCACGATGGTGTGCAAGTTGAACGGGAACATCATCCCGTGGATCTCAGCCTCGGCGCGCACCGAGCCAGTGAACATCCAGATGAACGGCAGCAGGAACACGATGGCGATCACGGCGTACAGCACGTACCGACCGATCAGCTCGCCGATCGCGCCGAGCTTGAGCGCACTCTGACGCTCGGGGGTCGCCACCGAAGCCGCGTTCGCCGTCTGCATCGTCCCTCCGCCTCACGAGGAGTCTCGCGCGTCGCCCGGTCTCAGTACTCGGCCTGACCCCTGAGCAGCTTGAACTGGAAGTAGCTGATCGCCACCAGAATCGCCAGCACGAAGAAGGAGAGTGCGCTGGCGTAGCCCATGTCGTTGTAGGCAAAGCCGTTCTGGTAGATGTAGTAGACGATGGCGTTGGTGGCGAAGAACGGACCACCCTGGGTCATCACGAAGATCGGCACGAACACCTGGAACGCCGAGATCGTCTGGGTGACGATCACGAACAACGTGACCGGCTTCAGCAGCGGCAGCGTGATGTGCAGGAACCGCTGAAAAGGACTGGCGCCGTCGATCATGGCGGCTTCGTAGAACATCTCCGGGATGCCCTTCAGGCCGGCCACGAAGATGATCATGCTGAACCCGACCTCTTTCCAGACCATCATCACCACGATGGACGGTAGCGCCAGGGTCGGGTTGCTCAGGAACCCGTTGTGGTGCAGGCCGAACGCCCCGAGGAAGCTCTGGATCAGGCCGAGATCGCGGTTGTACATCAGCTGCCAGAGGATCGCCGCGACGACGAGCGAGGTGACGACTGGAAAGAAGATGATCGTGCGGAAGACGTTCATGCCGCGCAGCTCGCGCGAGACGAACATCGCCAGCAACAACGAGATGACGACCTGGGCCGGCACCTTCAGCAGGGCATACTGGAACGAGACCCACATCGAGGTCCAGAACAGGTCGTCCTCGACGGCACGCACGTAGTTCTTCGTGCCGACGAAGTCCCCGAAGCCGCCCAACAGGCTGTAGTCGAACAGGCTGGAGTAGCCGGCCATGAAGATCGGGATGTAGCGGAAGATCGCGAAGTTGACCAGGGCCGGCAGCACGAAGAGGAACGCGACGGCGTACTGCCGCTGCTTCAGCGACAACAGCCCGGTCCGAGCCGATTGCTTCGGGATCGAGAGAGAGGCCATCCGGCCCTCCGGGGGTGCTACAAACGCGGGGCGCGGGATACTGTCATCGTGAGCGCTCCCCTTGTCATCCTGGCCCTTCGCAAGCTCAGGGTAAACTCCGCGAGCTTGCGAGCGGAGTCGAAGGATCTCCCAAACGTGCGCGGTCGGGTCTGTGAGATCCTTCGCAAGCTCAGGATGACAAAGGCGGATGACAGCTACGGAAGCGGTTTGGTCTGCCAGTCCTTGTACTTGGCGGTCAGACTGTCGGTGCGCTTGGCGAGCGCCGTCATCAACTGCTGGATATCCAGGTTCTGACCCGCCACGAGGTTGCCCACCAGCTCCTGCATCAGGCCGTTGTACTCGGTGAAGCCAACCGTCTGGATGCGCGGCACACCGGCCGCCTTGAACTGCTCGGCGAGCAGCTTGCGTGGGTTCTGCTGATAGTCTGGCAGCGTGTTCAACAGCTCGAGCTGGGCTGGCAGCTGGCCGAACCGGTCGTAGAAGACCTTGGCCCCGGCTGGCCCGGACAGGTATTTGATGAACTCGGCCGCTTCCTTCTTGTGCTGGCTGTTCGCGCCGAGGCCGTAGTGCCAGCTATCAGTGTGGCACGCCTGGGCGCCGTCCTTGAAATACGGGATGCCAGAGGCGCCGTACTTGAACGTCGCGTTCAGCCGCTTGTAGGTGCCGACGGCGTTGTCGGGCGAGACGAAGAACGCCGCGCGCTGGTTGACCCAGGCGTCCGCGATCCCCTCGACGGCGCTGACCTTGTGCTTCTGGTACAGCTCGTGGAAGAAGGTCATGCCAGCCACGGCCTGCGGATCGTCGAAGTAGCCGCTGATGGTCAGGCCGTCTTCGGAGATGCCCTTGTACGCCTTGCTGTCCTTCTTGCCGGCCTCGCGCCGCAGGATGCCGGCCTCGTAGTCCTGGCCGGGGGTGTTTCCCTGCCCCCAGCGGATGCCGTACACCTGGGGCGGGTTGTTCGTCTTCTGCCAGGCGTCCAGAGCCTGATCCGTGGTCCAGGTGCCGGCCAGGTCTTCTGGCGGCTTGATACCGGCCTTGTCGGTCATGTCGCGGTTGAACCACATGACCGAGCAGGACTCCATTTGGGGCGGGGCGTAGAACTTGCCACGGTACGACGAGGTCGCGAGCGAGGTCGGCGTCCAGTTCTTCTCGATGTACGCCTTGTCGAAGACGTCGTCCATCGGGACGATGATGCCGTTGTAGGCGAAGCTCCAGAGGTTTGGGCCGTCCGTCAGGATGATGTCGGTCGGCGTCTTGGCGGCGGCGTTCGCCTGGATCTTCGGGAACAGCTGCGCGAACGGCAGCAGCTCGAAGTCGACGTCGATCTCGGGGTGGGTCTTCTGGTACTCCTTCAGGACCGCGGTGAGCGCGAACTGCTGGTCGTCGCTCTGATTGCCGATGAAGGTCAGCTTGACCGGCGCACCGCCGGGCTTCGCGGCGTCGGCCGGCTTGGCGGCGACAGCCGGCGCGGTCGTCGCGGCGGGAGCAGCGGCGGGCGCGGCTGGCTTGCTCTCAGCCGGCTTCGCGGCTTCCGCGGGCTTGGCGGCGTCGGCGGGCTTTGCAGCCTCAGCCGGCTTCGCTGGCGCCTGCGTCGCGGGCGGGGTCGCCGCCGAGGTACAGGCCACTAACAGCAGCAACGTGCACAACATGCCACTGCACAACCGGGACACCTGCCGACCGGACATCGATCGTACCTCCGGCGAGCTACGCGGACGGCCACCTTCGGCCACAATGGCGGCATCATACATGGTCGCTTCGACCGCGTCTACCCAAAATTCTCGAGAAATCTCAAAGAATGGTGAACGCTCATCGGCGGCGAGGAGATCGATGCAACGTGCGCTCGCCACTCGGAGAACGGTGGTGATTTCGACGGGCACCATGTCCCAGACGGAATCGTGACGATGGAGCTTGCGGTGGTGACCTGCTGGCCGCCCTCGGTGGCGACCGGCTCCGGCACGGCGGTCGCGCAGCACGGCCTGACCGACGCGCTGGCCCGAGCCGACGCCCGCCTGACGGTGCTCGCCACCAGCAGCTTCGCCAGCTCGTGGCGCGGGATTGCGCGGCGCTATCTCCGCAATGCCGCCCGGATGCCGAAGCTGGATCGGTACGATGCCGTGTTCGGGGTGGACGGCGAGGGCTGGCTGTGGGCGCGGCGGCATGCGCGCCCGCCGTACGTGGCGCTTGCAAAAGCCGTGCTGACGGACGTGATCCCGTTCGAGGGGCGGTACTGGCAAGGGCTATTGCGAGTGCAGGCCGGCTGGGAGGCGGCGGGGGCGCGGCAGGCACGGGCAGTCATCACGGCCTCCGGGTACGCCGCCGACCGGCTGGCGCGGGGGTACGGCGTTCAGCGAGACACGATCCAGGTTGTCCCGGAGCCGTTCGACTTCGGGCTCTGGCGGGCTCGGCTGCCGTCTGTGCCACCATCAGAACGTGAGCCGCTGGTGCTGGCGGTGGGGCACGCCTACCCGCGCAAGAACTACGCGGCGCTCTTACGGGCATGGCCCCTGGTCGCTCGGCAGCGCCCTGACGCCCGACTGGTGCTGGCCGGTCACGGTCCGGAGCAAGAGGCGCTCAACCAGCTGGCGCTCGGGCAGCCAACCGTATCCATCATCGGGCACGTGCCGTTCGACGAGCTGCTCGACCTCTACGCGCGTGCCCGCGTGTTCTGCCACCCGTCCCTGCAAGAGAACTTCGGGATCGCGGTGGTGGAGGGGCTGGCGGCGGGCCTCGGGGTGGTGGTGCACCAGCAGCCGGCGGTGGTGGAGACGGTCACTGGCGTGCCGGGCACCTGGGTGACGGACACCCGCTCTCCCGAGCGTCTGAGCGCGGCACTACTGGAAGCGCTAGACGGGCCGCCGGTCTGGCCTGACGCCCGGCTCGACGGCTTGCGCGCCCGCCTCGACCCGGCCACGGTTGGCCGGCAGGTGCAGGCGATTGTGGAGAGCGTCAGGTGAGCAGACGTGCATAATCAGGAGAGTGCGTCGCGCAGATCATGATGGACTACCTGGCGCACGGGTGGTCGCCTGACGAGATGTGCCGCCAGCATCCGTATCTCCAGCCTGCCGAAGCGTACGCCGCGATGGCCTACTACTTCGACCATCAGGCCGAGATCGACCGCGAGATCCAGGATGAGTGGCAGCAGGTTCAGCAGGATCGCGTGCGGGCGCAACTGAATCCGACTTCGGTAGGGCGGCGACTGCGGGCTATGGTGGCATCCGAGAGTTAGCCCCACCCCCCGACCCCCTCCCCATTGCGATGGACAGTAGAGGGGGAGACAGACTGGCTGCACGTATGCGTCGGAGCACGTCATTGAGGTTGTTGACAACCTGATCGACGGTGACGCGAATGAGCGCATAGCCGAGGCTTCTGAGGTAGTCATCCCGCTCGGCGTCGTATTCGCGCTGCGTGTCATGGATGTCGCCGTCGATTTCAACGATCAGGCGATCCTGAGCGCAGTAGAAATCGACGATATAGGGGCCGACCGGATGCTGGCGGCGGAACTGTTTGCCATCGAGGCGATGGCCCCTGAGCGCCACCCAGAGGGTTTGCTCGCTTGGGGTGGACCGACGGCGGAGATCGCGCGATGCCTGGCGCCTCCAGAGACGGCGCGCCGGAGTGCCGTTGTCGTCGTCCATCATGACGTTACCCCGAGATCCTGGAGACGGAGAAGCCCCACCCCCTAGCCCCCTCCCCACTGCGGTGGAGAGGGGGAGCCATCCCGTCAGTTACGATGGAGAGGGAGAGCTACGATGGAGAGGGAGAGCAGATGGCCGTTCTCCCCCTCTCCACCGCAGTGGGGAGGGGGCTGGGGGGTGGGGCTTCTCTCTCAGCCGTACGGCGAGGCGTCCTTGGAGGCAGCCGCCGGCGCGTTGCGCAAGGCCGCTACGGCCGCCCGCGCGCCTGCGTTCACGAATGCGCCATCAGAGCCCAGCGGGCAGAGGTTGAACCCCTGCTTGTAGCGCCGAAGCACTTCCTCCGGGCCGGTCGTGTGGATGCCTGCCATCAGGTTGTGCTTTTTGGCACAGTCCACGATCTTCTGGACCGCCTCGATGTGCTCGGGCGCATCGTGGTCCAGCTTCGGGACCAGACCCATCGTGATCGCGAGGTCGGACGGGCCAATGTAGAAGCCGTCCAGGCCGGGCGTGGTCGCGATCTCTTCCAGGTTCTCGATCGCCTGCGTCGTCTCGATCATGGCGAAGCAGAGGATCTCCTGGTTCGCGTTCGCGAAGTAGTCGCCGTCCGGCGCGACGTACCGCGAGCGGTTCGCTCCGTTCGACCGGTACCCGAGTGGGAAGTACTTCGTCGCGCCGACGGCCTTCTCAGCCTCCGCGCGGGAGTTCACCATCGGCACGATCACGCCGTACGCCCCAGCGTCCAGGACGTACTGGATGTAGATCGGGTCGTTCCACGGCACGCGCACCATCGGCTGGGTGTCGGTAGTGTTGATCGTCTGGATCGCGATCACCGCCCGGTCGGGGCCGATCCCCATGCCGTGCTGCATGTCGAGCGTCAGCACGTCGAAGCCGGCGTTCGCCATCGCCTCGACGTGGTACGTGTCCGGGCTCCCCAGCCAACCCATGGCGAGGGGCTTGCCCTCTTTCCAGAACTGCTTGACCTTGTTCGGACGCATCTCCGATCCTCCTTGTCGGGCGCAGCGCTGGCAGCTCCAGCTAGGAGCGCTCCTGCTCCGCGCAGCCCCCTAGGATAGCTCAGCGGCGAGGGGCGAGGGGCGAGGGGCGAGGGGTCAATCTGTCGCCAGGTGCCGCTTCACCACTGCTTCGTCCAGGACCAGCCCCAGGCCCGGCCCCTTCGGCGGCGTGATGTACCCGTCCTTCACGACGATTGGCTCCTCGAAGATCTCACGATGGAGCGGGCCGTCGTTGAACTCCTGGAGCATGAAGTTCGCCGAGCAGGTGTCCAGCTGGACCGCCGCCGCCGCCGCGATCGGGCCGACGTACATGTGCGGCGCGATCAGCGCGTGGTGCGACTCGGCGATGGCGGCGATCTTCTTCGCCTCCAGGATGCCGCCGCACTGGCCCACGTCCACCTGCACGATCCCGATAGCCTGCTTCTCCAGCGCGTTCGCGAACTCGTACTTGGTGGCGAGGCGCTCGCCAGAGGCAATCGGGATGCTCGTCTGGGCGGCGACGCGCGCCATCTCCTCGACCATCTCGGGCGGGACCGGCTCCTCGAACCAGATCGGGTAGAACTCCTCGAAGACCTTGGCGACTCGGATCGCGCCGGCCGTGCTGAACTGGCTGTGCGTGCCGATCCCGATCTCCAGCTCGTCGCCGACGGCGTCGCGGACGGCCTTGAAGATCTTTGCTGCATGGTTGATGTACTTCAGCGGCCAGTCACGCGGGTACGGGAAGGTCGGGCGGAACGGGTCGGTCTTGCAGGCGGACCAGCCCTCCGAAACCAGCTGCTGGGCGATCTCGCCAGCCTTCTCGGGCTGCTCCCAGACGCCATCCGCCGGCATGTAGGCGTAGGCGCGCAGCTTCTCGTGGAACTGCCCGCCGAGCAAGTTGTAGATCGGCTGGTTGGTCGCCTTGCCGATGATGTCCCAGAGCGCGATCTCGATGGCGGACATCGCCGGCGTGCGGCTCATGCCCGGGTGGCGATAGTCGTGCGGCGTCGAGAACATGCGCTGCCAGATCAGCTCGACGTTGAACGGGTTCTCGCCCTTGACGTACTGCTCGAACAGCTCGTTCAGCAGCGCGATCTGCGACCGGAGGTCGGTGACGCCGCCGGTGACCCGTTCGCCGAGCCCGACGATGCCCTCGTCGGTGCTCAGCTTGATGAACAGCCACTTGCGACCGCCCCGGTACGGCGGCACGTTGTCGATGAGGATGGTCTCCAGACCGGTAACTTTCATGTTCCCTCCAGTGGTGAGGGGCGAGGGGCGAGGGGCGAGTCGGACTTACTCGCCCCTCGCCCCTCGCCCCTCATCCCTCGTGGTCAGCCGAGGATCTCCTCGACCAGGATGGTCAGGTTCGGGAAGGCGAGTGGCGTCATCGACTCGCCGCGACGGAACACCCGGGTAGTCGCGTAGCCATCCGGCGTGGGGTCGGTGTAGACCGTGACCCGGTCGCGGTTCAGATCGGCGATCCAGAGCTCGGGGATGCCGAAGCGCGCATACATCGGGGCTTTCGTACGCCGGTCGTACCCTTCGGACGTGTCCGCCACCTCGACGATCAGCAGGATGTCACCGGGCTCCTCGTCCGAGTCACGGTAGAAGTCGGCGCGGTATCGGAGCAGCGTTACATCCGGCTCCGGCTCGCCAAAGTCGCCAAGCACGATGGAGCTCTGGACCCGGACGATGGCCGCGTCACCAACAGCCGTGGTGAACGCGCGATTCACTCGGTCAACGCTCGACTTGTGCGGTCGTCCGATCGGGCTCATCTCGATGATCTCGCCATCAATCAACTCCACCCGCGCGCCGGGCTTGATGATGCCGACCTGTGCCATCCGGTGATAGTCGGCGCGGGTGAACCGCATGCGCTTCAAATCGACGGCCATGTCTTATGCGCTCCAGGGTGTGGAAAGCGGCAGCGTGCCGGCGGGAGAGCCTGCCGAGATTGTAGGCCGTCTGCCCGGACGTACGGACCTCCCGACTCGTCCCACTCTCACTCTCGGCTCTCCACTCTTGACTCGTCGTCAGCCCTTGAGGCCGGACAGCACGATCCCCTTCACGAAGTACCGCTGCGCCGCGAAGAACAGCACCACGCACGGCACGATCATGATGATGGTGCCGGCCATCAACAGGTGCTCCTTCGGCTCGCCGGCGTCCAGCGGGGCCGTCTGGAAGTAGCGCAGCCCGAGCGAGATCGTGAACTTCTCCGGCGTGTTCAGGAAGATCAGCGGCTCGATGAAGGCGTTCCAGTGGAACAGCGCCGCGAAGATCGCCACCGTCGTGATGGCGGGGCGACACAGCGGCACCAGGATCTCCCAGAGCACTTGCAGCGAGTTGGCGCCGTCGATCTTGGCCGCCTCGTCATAATCGCGCGGGATCGTCATGAAGAACTGGCGCAGCAGGAAGATGAAGAACGGCCCGCCACCTAGCCAGTGCGGCACGATCAGCGGCGCCAGCGTGTCCAGCCAGCCGAGCGTCCTGAACAGCAGGAAGCTCGGCACGATGGTCACCTCCCACGGCACCATCAGGGTGGACATCACCAGCATGAAGAGGGCGTTCTTCCAGGGGAAGCGAAATCGCGCGAAGCCGTACGCCACCAGCGTCGCCGTGACGGTCTGCCCAAACGTTGCCAGGCCAGTCACCAGAATCGAGTTGATGTAGAAGTTGAGGAACGGCACCCGGCTCCAGGCGTTCGGGTAGTTCTCCCAGTGCAGCTGCTTTGGGAGGAAGGTCGGGGGGAAGGTGGCGATCTCGCTGGCGTCCTTCAGTGAAGAGATGACCGTCCAGATGAACGGCCCCATGAAGAACACCGAAAGGATCGCCACGCCGACGTAGAAGACGGCGGCGTTCCGGACCCGGCTGACGGTCCGCGCGCGCTGGCTGACCGTCGCCTTGGGGAGCGCAACGGCGCTACTTGACATCGTTCGCCCCCTCGTTCGCCTCGCCGCCGGCGTAGAACACCCAGCGGTTCGAGAGCTTGAACTGGATCGCCGTCAGCACCAGCACGATGATGAAGAAGACCCAGGCCATCGCGGCGGCGTACCCCATCCGCGAGAACTCGAAGGCGTTCTTGAACAGGTGGTAGACGTAGAAGTAGGTCGCGTAGTTGGGACCGCCGCCGGTCGCGATGTAGGCCAGTGAGAAGACGCTCAGCGAGCCGATGATGGTCAGCACCACGTTGAAGAACATCGTCGGGGAGATCAGCGGCAGGGTGATGTTCCAGAATTTGCTCCAGGCGCCCGCCCCGTCGATCTCGGCCGCCTCGTACATCTCCTGCGGCACGCTCTGGAGGGCGGCCAGGAAGATGATCATCCTGCTCCCCCCGATGGTGCCCCAGAGGCTCACGATGGTCACCGATGGGATCGCCCAGGTGCCGGACTGGAGCCAGGCCGGCCCCTCGATCCCGACCGTCCCGAGCAAATAGTTGAGCACGCCGATGGTCGGCTGGAAGATCCAGACCCAGAGGAGCGCCGAGGCGATGATCGGCGTGATCGAGGGCAGGAAGAAGAACGTCCGGAAGGTGGTGGTGCCGGGGTAGCTCTTGCTCAGTAGCAGCGCCGCCCCCAGCGAGCCCGCCACCCCCAGCGTCACGTTGAGCAGCGCGAAGTACAACGTGCGCTGGAGCGAGGTCCAGAACTGAGCGTCCTGGAAGAACGCTTCCTGGTAGTTGTCCAGCCCGATCCAGGTGGGCGCGGTGATGATGTTGTACTTGGTGAAGCTGAGGTAGAACGACGCGATCATCGGGTAGGCGGTGAAGATCAGGAAGCCCAGCAGGAACGGCGAGATGTAAAGCAGACCTTCCACCGCCTCGCGGCGCGCGAACGCCGACTTGCGAGGCCGAGGCGCAGGCTGCGCGAGAGTGGCCATAGCTGCCTCCAAACGGCGAGCGCCCTGCTGGCCGGTCAGGCCCGTGAGCGCGCCAGAAACTCCTCGTTCAGCTCGAAGCCGATGCCGGGCCGGTCCGGGATCTCCAGGTAGCCGTCCCTCGGTTCGAGCGGCTGGAGGAGGAGTTGCCGGTAGGTCGGCAAGTGGCGGAGGATCATCTCCTGCACCAGGAAGTTTGGGGTGCAGGTGTCCACCTGGATCGCCGCCGCCGTGTTGATCGGACCGAACGGGTTGTGCGGCGCGATGGGCACGTAGTAGGACTCGGCCATCGCCGCGATCTTCTTCGTCTCGAGAATGCCGCCGGTGTGGCAGACGTCCGGCTGGATGATGTCCGCCGCCTGCCGGGTCAGCAGCTCGCGGAACCCGAACTTGGTGTACAGCCGCTCGCCTGTGGCGACGGGCACGTTGATCTCGGCGGAGACCTTCGCCATCGCGTCCACGTTCTCGGGATCGACCGGCTCCTCGAAGAAGTACGGGTCGTACTCCTCCATCATCCGGCCGGCCCGGATGGCGTTGTTGGTGTTCAGCTTGCCGTGCGCTTCGACCAGCAGCTCGACGTCCGGCCCGACCGCTTCGCGGACGGCCCGGATCTGGGCGATGCTGGCGCGCAGCTGCTCCGGCTCGACGATGTTGGTGACCCGCCCGAACGGGTCCCACTTCAGCGCACGATACCCCTGCTCGACGGCCTTGACGGCGTTCTCGGCGACGCCCGGCGTGTCCGTGACGCCGTCCGTCCAGCCGTTACCGTACGCTCGGATACGGTCGCGGCAGCGCCCGCCCAACAGCTCGTAGACGGGGACGCCGAGCGCCTTGCCCTTGATGTCCCAGAGCGCGATCTCGATGCCGGACATCGCGGCGGTGGCGATCGGACCGCCTCGGACGTTGTGCCAGGTGCGGTAAAGCGCCTGCCAGTGCTCCTCGATGCGGCTCGGGTCTTTGCCGATCAGCCGCGACCCGTACTCCTCGACGGCCGTCGCGGCGATGCGGGCGGCGTTGGATGCCTCGCCGTACCCGACGATCCCCTCGTCAGTGCTGACCTTGACGAACAGCCAGTCGTCGGCGGCGCCGGACGTGAAGAAGAGGGCCTCGACGTTGGTGATCTTCACGGAGACTCCCGCGCTTCGTGTGGAGAGTGGAGAGCCGAGAGTGAGAGGGGGAGACTCATCTTCACTCTCACTCTCGGCTCTCCACTCTCACGTCATGGTCTACGGCTTCGGCTTGTCCAGCACCTGCTGAAGCTGCGTGTTCAGGTCGTCGAAGAACTTCTGCTCGAACTTCTCGTCACCGTTGAACAGGCCGCTCAGCTTCTGCGCGATCAGCGTGTTCAACTCACCGCCCCGGAAGTTGGCCGGGATGAACAGTGGCCCGGCCTCTTCGGCCTGCTTGATCCAGACCTGGTGAAGCGGGTTCGCCATCAGGCGCGGGTCGTTGAAGGCGTCGGGCCGGGCGCCACAGGTGCCGGACGCACCGCCGCGCCCCTCCCCCAGCCGGATGCCCGTCTCCTTGTCGCAGAGCATCTTGATGAGCTCCCAGGACTCCTTTTGAAACTTGGAGGCCTTGTTCATCATGATGAAGTCCACGCCGGCCATCGATCCCCGGCTCTTGCCCGGCCCGATCGGCAGCATCGTGTCTTTCACCTCGAACTTGTCCTTGACACGAGTCGGCAGGCTCTTGGCGGACGAGCCGCCCTGGTACATCGCGCCGGTGCCGGCCACGAACATGGCGTCCTGCGGGTTTGCCGGGTCGCCGCCCAACTCCTGGACCCTCGGCGCCGCCTTGTGGGTGAAGACGAGGTCGTAGATCCACTTCACACCGGCGATGGCCTCGGGCGTGTTGACGGTCGCCTTCTTGCCTTCTTTGTCGGTGACGTCTCCCCCAAACGCGCGCGTGGTGACGACCAGCGTCTCGTACCCGCCCTGTGCCGTGCCAACCTGGAGCGGCAGGTACCCGAAGCGCGTCGTCTTGCCGCCCTCCACCTTGGTCATCTTCTTGGCGATCTCGACCAGCTCTTCGTACTTCGTGTCCAGGGTGGGCGGGGTGACCTTTTCCTCGGCGAAGGCGTTCGCGTTGTAGTAGAGCCCGATGGCGAACGGCTGGAGCTTGAACGGCAGCCCGGCCAGCTTGTTCTCGAAGACTTTGGCGGCCTGGATCGCGACGGGGTAGTACTGGCCGAGGTCGAAGTTGTCGGCCTTCACCAGGTCGTCCAGCGGCAGAGCTACGCCGTTGGACATGAAGTAGGCCCCCCAGCCCTGGTGCGCGATCGCCCAGAAGACGTCGCCCAGCTGGCCGCCAGCGGTGAGGGTCTGCAGCTTGGTGAAGTACTCGGCGGACGGGAAGCTCTCGATCTTGGTCTTGATGCCAGTCTTCTGCTCCAGCTCCGGCAGCCGATCGTTGAGCGTGTCCGCCTCGTTGCCGGTACGGACGTGCAGCCGGATCTCGGCCGTGGACTTGGCGACCGCCTGGGCCGGCGCGGCGGCGGCGGTGGTCGCGGCCGGGGCGGCGGCCGGAGCGGCGGGCTTGGCATCGGCGGCCGGCTTCGCGGCCTCGGCGGGCTTGGCAGCCTCGGCGGGCTTCGCGGCCTCAGCTGGCTTGGCCGGCGCGGCCGTCGGGGCGGCAGCTGGTGCACTGCCGCAGGCGGCCAGGAACGGCGCAATCGCCACCCCCAGCGACGCCGCGCTCAGGCTCCGAATGACGGTACGCCGGCTCAGGCGCCGGGGCTGTCCATCGGTAGTTGACATCCTGGTCCCCCTTCATCTTCGTGTGACTACTTCGACCGGCCGACGCGTACCGAGCTGGCGTCGCCGCCGTCTAGGAATCGGCTGCACGCACAGCCGCTCGTGTCCAAGACGGAGGCGTCCACGCCGCCGGCCCTGGACGCCGACATTCTAGATGCGCGCTCACATGGGAGCAAAGCCGCCGGCCGATCATATGCATAGGCTAGCGTGAATGAGACGCACAGACTGCCGGGCCTGCGTTCGACACGTTGTGTCCCGCGTGTCGCCCGAGCAGAGGCATCGTATGCGATACTCTCTGTGATACCCAGTGGTCACACGGGGTGCTGGCGTCCTGGAGGAGTGATGGCTCGATATCCGCTCAACCTGCCTGCCGATCTGCACCAGGAAGCGGCCCGCCTTGCCGACAAACAGGGGGTCTCGCTCAACCAGTTCATCCTCTGGTCCGTCGCGGAGAAGGTTGGCGAACTGCGGAGGACGCTGGACGATCCGGCCTTCCCCGGCATCACGTATCGGGTCGGAGCGGCACGCGTGCCCACCCCGGTGATCCGGGGCACCGGCATCCGCGTCCAGACCTTCGTAGTCGCTGCCCGCACGTGGGGCATGTCGGTCAGCGAGATCGCCGAGGAGTGGGGTCGGAGCGAGCGAGAGGTAACCGAAGCGCTCGCATTCTACGCTGCCCATCGCGCGGAGATCGACGCAGCCATCCACGCCGAAGAGCAGATCGAAATCGAGCACATCGGTCGAGATCCTTTGATAGTTGCCAGGGACCGTCAGCTCCGAGCGAGCGACGAGCGCCCAAGCGACGGGCGCTCGGCGGACGTCTCCGCGGCTGTACGAGACGATGCCTGAACCACGCTTGCACCTGGATGCCGACATCTCCCGCCGATCCGTGCATCAGGCCCTCCAGAATCGCGGTCATGACGTCACGCGCACCCCGAACGACTGGATCGCAGAGGATGCCAGCGACGAGCTCCAGCTGCTTCAGGCAACGGCTCGTGGCAGAGTCATCGCCACCCACAACGTTGGCGATTTCGTACGACTGGCGCGCCGGTTTCCTCAGCACGGTCGTGTCGTGCTAGTCCACCAATTCCGGATGAATCTGTCTGAGCTCGTCGCGGCGTTCGATCGGATGCTGCGTGAGACGGGCGCTGCCGACTGGCCCGGACAGGTCCGCTGGCTCGGCGAATGGCGCGTCCAGGATTGACGGCACACGTGCACGCCGGAGCTCTCAGGCGAAGGTCGGCGCACTGAGCGCAAGGTGGTACCCTGCCTGCGCAATGCCCTGCGCGCAGATGGGAGGCCGACACTCATGAAGATCGGGCTGACGCTGCCCAACCGAGGCGTACTCTTCGGCGTCACCACGCCAGAGCAGATGATGCAGATGGCCGAGATCGCCGACCGGTCTGACCTGTTCGAGTCGGTCTGGGTGGGCGACAGCCTGCTCGGCAAGCCCAGGATGGAGTCGATGGTGCTGCTGGCCGGGGTCGCCGGACGCACGAAGCGGGTTCGGCTCGGGCCGGCCTGCATGGCGAGCCTGCCGCTGCGCGATCCGGTCCTGCTGGCGTACCAGTGGGCCAGCCTGGACCTGCTCTCAGGCGGCCGGACCGTGCTAGTCGGCTGCACCGGGATCGTGCCGCAGGAGGGCGGCCGGATCGAGGGCACGCTCTACCGGGTCCGCCCAAAGGATCGCGTCGGGCGGCTGGTCGAGTGGCTGACGCTGGTCAAACGGCTCTGGACCGAGGAGAACGTCACGTTCCAGGGCGAGCACTACCAGTGCGAGAATGTCACCATCGAGCCGAAGCCGAAAGCTCAGCCGCGCCCGCCGGTCTGGATCGCCAACAACGCCTCCGGCAGCCGCGAGCTGATCGAGCGGACGCACCAGCGCGCCGTCGATCACGCGGACGGCTGGGAGACCTCGCTGTTCGCCGTGGACGACCTGCGTTGGCGCCTCGGCGATCTCCGCGAACGCGTCAGCACCGCCGGCCGCGACCCCGACGCCTTCGAGACCCACCTCTATCACAACATCAACGTCAACGAGGATCGTGCTGCCGCCCTGGACGAGTCAAAGCGGTTCCTGGAGCTGTACTACTCGATGGAGTTCGCGCCTGAGCGCGTCCAGGGGTGGACGGCGGCCGGCTCGCCGGACGAGTGCGTGCGGCACCTGCTCCGATACAAGGAGCTCGGGTTCAGCGAGGTCACGCTGCGGATCACCGGCTGGGACCAGTTCGGGCAGTTGGAGCGAGTGATGCGCGAGGTGCTGCCGCGCGTCCTCGGGTAGGCCGCGGTGGGTCATCGTAGGCGGCCGGCGCAGACGTGACAGCGCGGGACATCGGCGTCCCGGCCGGCTACACTGTCCACAACGGATCACCCGCGTGATCTGGGACTCGAACGGCCGCCGCATGGCGGCGGCGATGGCGCCATGGTAGTAGGAGGGAGCTCTCCGATGGCCGTCGATCTCTCGGTGTCGTATCGTGCGCCGGCAACCGCCCGCGCCATGTCTGAAGCCGCTACCCGGTTCCTCGACTCGCTCAATCCGGCCCAGCGCGCCGCCGCCAGCCTCCCGTTTCTGGGCGACGAGCGCTACACCTGGAACTATCGCCCAACCCAGGGCGGCGACTCGCGCTTCCTCGACCGCAAGGGTCTGCGGATCATCAACATGTCCCCCGAGCAGCAGCAGCTCGCGCTGGCGCTGATCGACACCGGGATGAGCACGCGCAGCGCCGAGCAGGCCCGCTGGATCATGGCGCTCGAGAACATCCTGCGCGAGCATGAGCGGGTTGAGGGCCGGATGTTCACCGGCGTGCGCGACAGCGAGCTGTACTGGTTCGCCGTCTTCGGCGATCCGTCCGGCAGCGCGCCCTGGTCCTGGCGAGCCGGCGGACACCACATCGCGTTCCACTTCACGGTCGTGGACCGCGAGATGGTCGCATCGACGCCCTGCTTCCTGGGCGCCAATCCCGCTCAGGTACGCTACGGGCCGCACACCGGCAAGCGCGCGCTACCCGAGGAAGAGGATCTGCCGCGCGCCCTGGTCCAGAGCCTGACGGGTGAGGCCCGCGCCAAAGCCATCTTCAGCGAGGACGCCCCGGCCGACATCATGACGGACGCCTACCGCTCGCTCGACCGATTCATCCTTCCGCGCGGCCTGAGCTACGGCGCGATGGACGGCGAGCAGCGCGAGAAGCTGGTCGGCATCGTCAAGCACTACATCGGCCGGGTCGCCGACGAGGTCGCCGGTCAGGAGTGGGACAAGGTCGAGCAGGCTGGCCTGGACGGCATCACCTTCGCCTGGGGCGGCAAGGTCGAGAAGGGCGCCGGCCACTACTACGCCATCCAGGGACCGACCTTCATCGTCGAATACGACAACACCCAGAACGACACGAACCACATCCACTCGGTGTGGCGGACGTTCGCCGGGGACTGGGGCGAGGACATCCTGGCCGCGCACTACGCCGCCAGCCACTGACCGAGCCTCGCGCCATTCTTCCGGTCCTCACGCAGCCCCGTCCCCGATGTCGGGGGCGGGGCTGTCGCGTGTCAGACCATCCTCTCCCTAGCTGGAGGCGTCTCGGCCAGTCAGCAGCTCAGGGGGTGACCCGACCCGCACCTCCGGATACGCCGCTGACGGACCGTCCAGCGGCGAGGGCTCGGCCGGTGCTGCCGCGCCTGAGGCATCGCCCAGGTGGCGCCTGAAGAAGGCCAGCAGGTAATCGCAGATCACCCGCCAGGCCCGGACGCTGTCGATGCTGACGCCGGCCAGGCCGCCCGCCATCGCCGAACCTGGCGCGATCGGCAGGAACGGCACGTCCAGGAAGCTGATGTGTCCGCTGCCGGCGACCGAAGCCGCGTAGCCCGGCTGGCCGCGCTCGTAGAGCGTGCGCCACGCTCCAAAGTTTTGCGTCCGCTCGGCCTCGCACCAGGCGACGCTCGGATAGACGCCACGCTCCGCCACGTCGGCGCACGGCTCCGTCATCTCGGGGTGGTCCGCCAACATCAGCAGGTTGGGGCGGTCGATCCCGAGCGTCCCAACGGAGCTCCAGATCCCGCCATCCAGGTTGGCGACGGCCTTGCAGCGCGCATCGGTTCGGGCCAGCTCCAGGGCCGCGTTCCCGCCCAGCGAGTGCCCGAACACTCCGATGCGGTCCAGGTCGAGCCGGCCCGCCATTCGCCCCGCCAGGGTCTGGGCCTGCGGGCCGGTCCCGGCATCTAGCCCCACGAGGCGGTTCATCACGAGCTCCAGGTCCGCGGCCTTCGCCTCCGCGATGGCGGCGCGGGCGCGCAGCGTTCGCTCTGGCGGGCCGTCGAACGGTCCGAGGACCGGCTGCATCCAGGCCGCGTCCATCGGCACGACCCGGCCGTCCGGCAGCACGGTGACCGCCGACTCGTCGGTGTGGTTGACGCCGATCACCACGAATCCGTGACTCACGATCTCTTCGACAATGGCGGCGAGGCAGAGCGGCGGGAAGCCGGCCGGCGAGAAGAGCAGGACCGGAAAGCGGACCGGGTCGTTCGTGACGGGCACCGCCTCGTACGCGTGGGAACACGCCTGGGCCGGGTCGAAACCCCAGAGCTGGCCCAGCGCCTCCCAGCCGGGCGGGAGGTAGGCGGCCGGTTCGGCGTCCGGGCCGGGCGCGGCCGGGTACCAGATCCAGCCGACGAGCTCGCGCGGGACCAGATCCGGCTCGTCGCCGTCGCCGGCCCGCTCGACCGTGCCGCGCCAGTCGCTCGGAACCCGCCCGACCGGGAACGGGCCAGTCGGCGCCGGCAGGCTGCTGTTCATCGGGACTCTTTCGTCCGATGCTGGCTGATCCGCCACCTGAGCTGACGCCTCCCCTGTACGTGCTGATTCCATACCCCTCGCCATCGCGTCCGTCATCTACTCCTCTCCCGCGAGTTACCGCGTGTACCTGATGATGCCGCCTTCCTCGTGAAGGTGCACGCCGGATGCACCGATGGCCAGCAGCTCCAGGTGCGCGGCCAGCATCCCGACGGCGTTGCGGCGCAAGTGTGGGTGCAGGCCGGCCCAGTTGCGCCGACCGGGCTTCGCCCAGACCTGCGTCGCGAGCTCATACGGGGACTGTGGGACCGCCGTCAGCAGCGAGAGGATCTGGTCGCGGCGGTCCTCGTGGCGCCGCTCGATCTCCGCGACGCGCCCTGCCAGGTCCGCCATCCGTGGGCCGTGGCCGGGCAGGACCGCCGCGAACTGCTGGCGCGCGAAATCGTCGATCGAGGCGAAGTAGGCCGGCATCGGGTTGCCGTCGATGAGTGGGTGGAGCCCGACGTTGGGCGTGACGATCTCCAGGATGTGGTCGCCGCAGAGGAGGATGCTCTGGTGGCGGTCCACCAGGCAGATGTGGCCGGGGGTGTGGCCGGGCGTCCAGTGCACCTCGAAGCGGAAGCGGCCGACCGTCAGCGTCTCGCCGCCTTCGAGCCAGCGGTCAGCATCCAGGGTGCGGTCGCGGCGGTCGCCACGGTCGTTGACGCGGGCCGTCTCGAACAGCGCCGCCCTTTCGGATTCGGGGAAGCCGTGGCGATGCAGCCAGCTCTCCAACTGGTGACGGTCGGCGTCGCCGGCGTTGGGGTACCCCATGTAGATGGCATCGCGCGGGTGATACGCGATCTGAGCGCCGGCCCGTTGCGCGACACTGCTGGCCTGCCCGGCGTGGTCGCCGTGGGCGTGGCTGAGCACCAGGGTATGGATGGCGTCGAACGGCACGCCGAGCGAGGCGAGCTGACGGTCGAGCGCCTCGGTGCACTCTTCGACCTCGGCGCCGCAGTCGAAGAGGAGGTAGCCGTCGCGATCGCGGATCAGGAAGGCGTTGGCGCCGCCGAGCGAGTGGCGGTGGATCGGCAGGGGCAGCTGCCAGAGGTCGTGCGCGATCTCGACGACCGGCAGGCCCTCATACGTGGTCATGGGTCATGGCTTCTCTCTTTTCTTTGGAATGGCGTCCACCTTCAGATGACGCCGGCGGCGCGCAGGGAAGCGATGCGGTCGGCGTCGTAGCCGGGCAGGCCGCCGAGGATCTCGTCGGTGTGCTGGCCGGGCGTCGCGACGGGGCCGAGCTTGCCGGGCGTCTTGGAGAACTTGATCGTGAGGCCCGGCAGGTACATCTCGCCGGCCAGCGGATCCTCCATCTTGACCATCATCCCGCGCTCCCAGACGTGCGGGTCTTTGACGACCTCGGGGGTGGAGCGGACCGGCGCGACGACGATGCCCTTCGAGCCGAGGATGTCCATGATCTCCTCGACGGTGTGGTCCGCGACCCAGCTCTCGACGGCTGACGAGCGGTGCCCAGATGAGAGCTTCGGGCGCGAGCCGTCGGCCGGCAGCTCGACGGGCTCGCCGATGATCTCCATCAGGTTCTTCATCATCTCGCGGGGGCCGGCCGAGATGATGACGTAGCCGTCTTTGGCCTTATACGGCGGCCGGCCGGCCTCGCCGCCCTGCTCGCCGGTGGCGAGGTAGTAGCTGTTCGGGATCTCGACCATGGTGAGCGCCGAGTCCATCAGGCAGACGTCGATCTGCTGGCCCTCGCCGGTCTGGTCGCGGTGACGCAGCGCGGCGAGCGCCCCGATGGTGAGGTGGAGCGCGGTGTAGCGGTCCACGATCGAGGATGCGGTCCCCAGCGGCTGCCCGACCGGCTGGCCGGTCAGCATCATCAGGCCGCTCATCGCCTGCCCGATCGGGTCGAAGCCTGGGCGGTCACGGTAGGGGCCGTACTGCCCGAACGCGGACGCCGAGAGCAGGATGATGTCCGGCTTGACCTTGCAGAGGGACTCGTAGTCCATGCCCATCTTCTTCATGGTGCCGGGCCGGAAGTTCTCCAGCACGAAGTCGGCAGTCTTGAGCAAGTCCCAGAAGACTTGCTTGCCGGCCTCCTGGCGCATGTCCAGGCAGACGCTCTTCTTGCCACGGTTGTAGACGCTGAAGTAGACGCTCTGACCTTTGACGAGCGGCGCGGACTTGCGGGTCTCCTCGCCGCCGATCTTCTCGAGCTTGATGACCTCGGCTCCGAGATCGGAGAGGATCATCCCGCCCCTCGGGCCGGCCTGGTAGCGCGCGAGCTCCAGGACGCGGATGCCGTCCAGACAGCCTGCCATGCCGTGTCCTCCTTGCTAAAGCCCCACCCCCCAGCCCCCTCCCCATTGCGATGGAGAGGGGAGACGAGATTCCTGCTCCCCTCTCCCGCGCACGGGGGAGGGGTTGGGGGAGGGGGCTACTCCTTACGCGCCGGCGACCGGCTTGCGGTCCAGGAAGCTCTTGAACCCTTCGAGGATCGGGCTGGGCTTGAGATCGGAGTTGAGGGCGTTCTTCTCGGCCTCGTACATCTCCAGCCAGGCCCGGCCCAGGTCTTCGATGAGCAGTCGCTTGATGCCCTGGACCATCTCGGGGGTGTTGCCGGCGATCTGGCGGCCCATCTCGATGGCGGCGTCCAGCAGCTGGTCGGACGGCACGACCTTGTTGAGTAGCCCCATCTGGGCGGCCTCGTCAGCCGAGACGGTGCGGGCGGTGTAGAGGAGCTCTTTGGCGCGCGCCCAGCCGACGACGACGGGGAGGCTCCAGGTGGAGTTGAGGCGGCCGTACGAGGCGGCCAGGAACTTGAAGCTGGAGCGCTCGCAGCCGATCCTGATGTCGAGCGAGCTGGAGAGGACGGCAGCGCCGCCGTAGGCGAGGCCGTTGATGGCGCCGATGGTCGGCTTCGTGAGGGTGGCGAGGTGCCAGGTGTAGAGCGCGCGCTGACGCTGGCGCTCGGCGAGCTCGTCCTGGGAGATGCCGGCCATCTCGTGGATGTCGGCGCCCGCCGAGAAGGCTTTCTCGCCGGCGCCGGTGATGACCACGGCTTTGACGTCGTCGTCTTGCTCCATGCCGGTGAGGGCGGCGTCGAGCTCGCTTGCCAGGGCGTAGCTCAGGGCGTTCAGTTTGGACGGTCGATTGAGGGTGATGACGCCGACGCCGCCCTCGACCTTCTGGACCAGGATGTTCTCGTAGCTCACGGTGATGCTCCCCCTCCCACGGTGCGGATAGTGCTGTTGGACGATGACCCCCGAGCTTAGCACCCCGTGGCGACGGTTCCCACCTCCAGCGGGCGCGATAAATGGGGGGCGTGATGACTGGAGGGGCAGCGGGAAACGCCAGAAGAAGGAGTCCCCACGCACCGGCCCTCTCTCCATCAAAATGGGGGGCGAGCGATGAGGGGATCATTAGAGCGGACACTAGCCTGCCTTCACGACAGAGCTAGCAGGCCCCGAATGGAACGGACTGCTTGGGCTACCTAGTGCCGAGCGCCCAGCGAGTCGCTGGTTTCGGAATGAGTTCATCTTCCCGTAACTGGTTATTTCGGGCTATGATGGTGATGATGGAGCGGGAGGCTGAATCTGGTGCGACGGGACGTGTCCGCGAAGGTAGAATGTGACATGGTGCCTGTTCTACTGGTCTCGCAGCGCAATTCGAGGCATGTCGATACATCCCGGACATGCCGAGCGGTCTTTAGAACCGATCATGGTGGCGGCCTGTGACAAGCGTAAGGCGGCGGTACACGAAGCCACCGGTCGTTGAGGCGCTCGCAGAACTGTACTTCGAGGGTGCGACATGGAGTGTTACTGCTCCAGGCTCGTTCTACGGGCGGGTGGAGAACCGGTTCCCGAAGGAACAGCAGCAGGAGCAAGTTGCCTTCGAGGTCTCCCTTGGCCCTGGAGTCGCGAATGCCCGCATGGGTTCCAGCGGAGGCCGCGCCGTCTTCAAGAGCGAGGACGAGACGCAGCTCGTACAAGTTGGTCCTGATGCGCTGGTGGTGAATCAACTTCAGCCGTACCCGCACTTCGAAGCTTGGCGTGACGTTCTTCTGGAAATGCTGGCCATCTATCGCGAAGTCGCAAGGCCAAAGGCAGTCTCGCGGCTAGGCATGCGCTATATCAATCGTATCGAGATCGAGCAGGTGTATCTCCAGATGGAAGAGCTCTTCAGGGTTTATCCCGAGATGCCGGAAGAGATTGGCCTCGCTCATGGTGACTTTCTGATCCGATTACAGCTCCCGGCTAAGGTGCAGGGGCACACCGTCCTGCTCACCTTAGGAAAGGCGCCCGTCGAGACTCCTAGCATTCAGGCGTTCGTACTCGACCTGTATGACGTCATCCCGCTGGGTGGGACAGACTCGTTTGATATGGTCGCGCAGCATTTGAACGACGCTCATGAGAACATCGAATGGATATTTGAGCACACCATCACGGATGCCACCCGAGCAATCTTCGGTGAGGTGATCGATGATCTCGGCTGAGAGCTTTTCGACATCGAACAGCCATGTAACCTCACGGTATGACCTCGAATCGGTTCGTCGACTCGACTGGGTAGGTGGCATCCATACGTCCGTTTGCCTGGGGAGGATTGGCCTCTGGGAGCTCACGCTGGCGGTGAATACGCCGCGATCGATGGCGGAGTTGCCCGGGATCGCCAACACCGGGACGACATTGCCGAGTGCCACACGTGAGCGCCTACTGGAGCTCAGCCGACTGGAGCCAGATTGGGACTCATATGATGCGTTATCGCCATCGCATCGTGCGATCGCAGCGGCCGGAACGCTAGTCAGCCGTATCATCGCGCGGGTGGGGACGAAGGGGGTACCGCACGAGATCATGCCGATTGCGGATGGTGGCATCTCATTGGAGTGGCGGTATCCAGTCATTGAGTTAGGGATGAATGCGTGCCCTGAGGGGGGCTGGAGCTACCTGCTCGTGGAGCGGGATGAGAAGGGGCGTCACTACACCGAGGGGTACGATCTATCTGACGACGACGCCCTGGCACTCGTCTTCCAGTCGATGGGAACCGCGTTCGCCTGATGACTATCGAGCGCGAACCAATCACTGATGAAGACTGGCTGTATCGACGGCTTGGCATCCACAACATCCGTCAGGCTGACGGCAGCGTCCATTACAACGCCTTCCAGCGCAGGAGTGATCCACGGAGCAGGAAGTGGGAGCCAGATCCCAACGTGTCGGTTGATTTGGCACGTCTGACGACGCCTGAGAAGTCATTGATCGATGCGGACAGGGCCAACATGGGGATTGGCGCAATTGAGGCAGGTTTCCCGAGAGCATTGGCCCCAGGCCAGATACATGTCATGCATACGCCTGACGAGGCACCTATCGACAGGCCGAATCCAGCCCACGCGTCGATCAAAGGAAATGAGGGCGAAGGTGCGCTCGACCGGTGTCATCTCATGGCCGAAGAGATGAGCAAGCACGTCAAGATCTACCCTGTTGGTACTCCGTGGCGCACGGAGGCGGGCGGGGCAGCGGCGCCCGGCGACTGACCGTTGCCGCGACATGCCGCGCCGCCGCGCCTCTTGCCCCGACGTCGGGATGGCGAGCGGGTACGATGTCGGCGGAGGAAGGGGGCGCGCGATGCAGGATCTCACGGGCAAGGTGGCCGTCGTGACGGGGGCGGGCAGCGGCATCGGACGGGCGCTGGCCGAGCGATTCGCGGCCGAGGGCATGAAGCTGGTTGTGGCGGACGTGGAGGCCGAGGCGCTGGCCCGGACCGAGGCGACGCTCAGCAGTCGGGGCGCCGAGGTGCTGTCGGTCCAGCTGGACGTGCTCCAGCCGGAGCAGATCGAAGCGCTGGCCGAGCGCACCTACGCGACGTTCGGCGCGGCGCACGTGGTCTGCAACAACGCCGGCGTGGTGGCGGCCGGCGGCAAGCCGTCCTGGGAGGAGACGCCCGAGGACTGGGAGTGGGTGCTGGGCGTCAACCTGTGGGGCGTGATCCACGGCGTGCGCGCCTTTGTGCCGAGGATGCTGGACGGCGGCGACGACGGCCACATCGTCAACACCGCCTCGGCGGCTGGCCTCATCACGAGCGGCTTCAAGACGAGCTACGACGTCTCGAAATTCGGGGTGTTGGCGCTCACCGAGTCGCTGTACCGCGAGATGGAGGCGATCGGCTCGCGGATCGGCGTCTCGGTGCTCTGCCCTGGCCCGGTCAGCACCAAGATCATGGAAGCCGGGCGGAACCGGCCGGGCCGGCTGGAGAACGACGCGGCGGCCGAGATCAGCGGGCATCGGCCGGAGGGCACGCGCTACATCGAGCGGCTGACCGCGCTGGTGGTGGGCGGGGTGCCGCCGGCCGAGATGGCCGAAGCGGTCCTCCAGGCGATCCGCGAGAAGCGGTTCTACATCCTGCCGCACACCGAGTATGACGCCATGCTGCGTGCCCGGTTCGAGAGCATCATGGAGCGCGGCAACCCGCCGACTCGGGCCTGAACGAGCAGGTTCCCGCTAGCCTGTGCTAGCCTGCTCTCGGGTACGGACCGTCGTCAGGATCTAGCCTGCTCTCGGGTGCGGAATGTCGTCAGTACGGGGCCGCATGGGTGCTTGTCCTCGGAGGGAATGAGATGTCAGTTCGACTCGTCGTGACCATCAGCGCCGCTCCCGGCAAGGGATCTGAGCTCGCGCAGGCGATGCGAGAGCGCTGCGTTGAGGTGATGCGGGAGCCAGGCTGCGAGCAGTTCGAGGTGTTCCAGAGCGCCCTGGACCCTGACAAGCTCACGCTGTTGGAGCTGTGGACCGATCAGGCTGCCCTGGCCGTCCACGCAGAAGCGAACAAGACCCGGGCGCCGCTGCCACCCGGCCTGCGCGCGGAAGGTGGAGCGCGCGAGGACTACGAATACAATCGGGTCCGTTAGCGTCGGGCGGGGATGCGGACGGCTGAGAAGTGCCTGATACCGATTCCGAGGCAGGATGGCGGCGAACGAAGGTCCGACTCGCTCACGCTCGCGGTGAGGATGCCCGCCACCGTCCAGCCGAATCGGTATGAGAAACGGTTGCTTCAGGCTTCTTCCTGATCTGCCCACGGTCAGCGGCCGTCGGGTCAAGGTAAGGTGAGCGCCCCGCCCTGGTAGTAGGCCGCCGCGCGCTCCTTGAAGTAGCCGCCGTCGTCGTCGGCATTCAATGACGGGCGGTCGTTGCCGTTGATCGGTGCCGGGTCGGTGACGCCGTCGCCGGCCGAGTCGCCGGCGTTGGTCGCGCCGTCCGCGCCGCGCCCGAACAGCAGCGCGATCGCGCCGGCCTGGAGGTACTGGCGCAGGTGCTCGCCTGACGGGTCGTCCAGCAGCCACTCGACGCGGGTGTCCTGGAAGTGGTTCCAGGTGTTGTTCATGGCCCGCATCCGAGTGTTCCCGAACGGGATCTGCCACAGCACGATCCGCTGCCCGGTCAGGTCCACGAACCGCGAGAGGAACCGGACGTGGCGGGTGAAGTCGTCGCCGTCCCACCAGGACCGGCCCTTGTCCTTGTAGACGAACTGCTTGAAGGCGGCGTCGCGGTCGCTGAGCTCGGCAAAGGTGACGTCGAAGCGGGCGTCGAGGGAGCGGTAGAAGGCGGCCTCGCGTATCGCCGCGTCGTCGACGGTGGCGTCGGTGGCGTTCGAGACGAACAGGTCGGTGCCGGTGCCCCAGCTGCTGACGTGGTAGCCCAGGATGACGTTCGGGGCGCCACGGTCGCGGAGGCGGACGATGGCCTGGGCGAAGCCCGCCACGGTGTCCGGCAGGTCGGCCAGCTCCGGCAGGCCGGTCGAGCCGACCATGACCGAGATCTTCGTCGCGTCGTCGGTCTTGCCGCGCTGGTGCAAGAAGCCCCAGAGGTCCGGCTCGACGTGCAGCACGACCGGGCTGTCCTTGAACGATCCAGCCCGCTGGAAGAACAGGCGCAGATCCTGGTAGTACGCTCGCATCGTCTCGGGGTTGGAAACGTTGGCCTGGACGGCTTGCGGCTCGCTCGGGCCGTTGCCCAGGCCGGGCGCGGACTGGGTCAGCATGTAGTAGGTGAAGACCGGCGTGATCTGGCGGCTAACCGAGTCGTGAATGTAGTTGGTGACGAACGCGCCGTCTGGCTTCCAGGTGGCCCAGCCGTTGCCGGTGTTCACGCCGCCGGCCAGGTACTGGTACCGAAACCCGAACGGCGCGGTCGCCTTGAGAGCGGCAGCGTCGTCGGGGCCGTTGAAGGTGCCGAGCTGGAGGGTGCTCGGCCAGCCGGCCGGCAGCGGCGGCATCGAGCGGACGGAGGCGAGGGTCGGGCGGGGCCAGAGCAGCCAGACGCCGACGGCGATGGCCACCGAGATAGCGGCGAGCCAGAGCAAGGCGCTCGTCGCCAGCAGCAGCCGCCGCCCGACGCGTGGCCGCCACATCCTGCCGAACGGGTTGGTAGCCCGCTTGCCGAACGGGCTGGTGGCCCGAGCCCTCGTCGTCCCGATCACGCCGTGTCCCTCTCGCTCGTACGCTGGTCAGGCTGGCAGCGCGGTCCGCGTCGCCCGCCACATGTTGAACGAGCGAGGCGGCCGATCTGGTCACGTCCGAACGGACATATCGCGGCATCGTGACGCACGCCGCCGCGACGCTCCAGCTGGGCACAGCACGATGTCCGATGCCGCCACCCAATTGTCATCCTGAGCCTGCGAAGGATCTTCCGACAGAGCAGCGCAACTCCCTGAGAGCAGGGCAGGCATGTGAGATCCTTCGCAGGCTCTCGTGAAAATAGCCCGTCGATCACACAAAACCCTGGTAAACGGGCATTTTCATTAGGGTTGGTGCGCCGAGGCGCATGGTCGATCTCAGGATGACAGGGTGGGCTCAGGATGACAGTGGGAGCGCACCATGACAACGGGAGCTTGACGGCCCGCTCTACCTGTGAGCTCGGCTGTTGTGCGCTCTGTGCTTGATGGTCGCCACTATCCGGCCGTCCGGGACGTTCATTCAGATGAGGGTGCGACCACGGCTTTGCGCCCTTCGGCGTCGTTTCTGCACTGTTCAACCTCGTGCTGGTCACAAGCCCCGGGAATGACAGGTATCAGTTGCGGGAGGCTCTCTTGCTTCGCGTCATGTTCATGCAGTCCCAGCAGTACTTCGGCGCGGACTCGGGGATTCAGGCGCTCATGCTGCGTCACTTCGACCGGAGCATCGTCCGGCCGCACGTCGCGCTGACCACCACCGAGTTCGAGGACCCGGACCTCGCCAGCGCGCGGCGGTTCCGCGCGATCCCGAACCTGACGGTCCGGCCGACCTACTTCGGGCCGACGATGTTCGACCTGCCGAAGCACACCAAGCTGCTGCGGCTGCCGCTGATGGCGCCGGTCCCGTTCAGCCTGCTCGGGCTGGCACGGTACGTCAGGCGGAACCGCATTCAGGTGATCCACGGCACTGAGAAGCCCAGAGACGCCTTCTACGGCGTGCTGGTGGGCAAGCTGAGCGGCGCGAAGAGCATCGTTCACCTGCACGTCAAGCACGCCGACTGGATCAAGGGCACCGCTCGCTGGGCGCTCGACCACGCGGACGCCATCGTCGGGGTCTCGTCGTTCGTGGCCAACTCGGCCAACGCCGCCGGCCACGACCCACAGCGCGTCTTCCACATCGTCAACTCGCTCGACCTGGCAGGGTCCCGGTGGGATCCGACCATCGACGGCGGCCCGACTCGGCAGGAGCTGGGGGTCCGTCCAGACCAGCCGCTGATCGGGATCACGGCGCGACTGTTCCGCTACAAGGGACATCACTGGCTGCTGGACGCCCTGGCGATCGTCAAGGAGCAGATCCCCGAGGTCCGGCTGGCCGTCGTCGGCGAGGACGACCCGCGTGCCGACCCTGTCCGGGGCAGCTACCTCGCGGAGCTGAAGGCGCAGGCCCGTCGTCTCGGCATCGAGGAGAACGTGATCTTCACCGGCTTCCGCAAGGACATCCCCCAGCTGCTGGCGGCGTTCGACGTGATGTCGCTGCCGACCTGGGAGGAGCCGTGCGCCATCGCGTTCCTGGAGGCGATGGCGATGGCGAAGCCGATCGTGGCCTGGAAGAGCGGCGGCACCCCCGAGATGGTGATCGACGGCGAGGCTGGCTTCCTGGTGGAGCCCAACTCGGCGCCAGTCCTGGCCGAGGCGCTGCTGCGCGTGTTGCGCGACCCGGAGCTGCGGCGACGGTTCGGGCGGGCCGGGCGGCGGCGGGTCGAGGAGTACCACAATCCGGCCCGGATGTGTCGGGACGCCGCCGAGGTGTACCGCGCGATTCTCGGACAGGCGCCGGCCACCGCCGCGACCCAGAGCCACCTGTTCCCGGCGTCGCGGCCGGCGCCACGCCTGCCGCTGGCCGTGGGGCAGTAGCCGCACGCCGTGGGATTCAACCCACGGCCCAGGCAAGCAGACGCAGAGACCCGTTGGGCACCCGATCCTATGCGATACACTCGTGGAGGGAGGCCGCGTGAGTCCCGATCTCGTCCGCCACCAGCACGACGTCGAGCAGTTGTGCCGCGCGTTTCACGTGCGGCGGCTCGACCTGTTCGGCTCGGCGGCCAGAGGCACCGACCGTCCAGGCGAGAGCGACCTCGACTTCCTGGTCGAGTTCGATGAGCTGCCGCCCGGGGCGTTTGCAAGGGCGTACTTAGGCCTACTCGCGGCGCTCGAAGACCTGTTCCACCAGCCCATCGACCTCGTGGTGGACTCCACGGTCGTCAATCCGTATCTCCGCAAGGCCATCGACGCGACAAAGGTGCCTCTCTTTGCTGCGTGACCCTCACACCTATCTGTGGGACATGCAACGGACAGCACAGCTCGATCGTTTGCCTGCCACGCTCCGCCGAGATCGATTGCTAGGACCACAGGGATTCGTCAAGCCTGCTGGTGACATCACCGTGGGTGAGCTGTCCACGTGCCTGAAACCGAGCACCCGCCCTCTCCCGTAACGCGCCAAGCTCCTGACGCCGACGTGCGCGTCGGTTCGAATTCGCCGTCGAAACTGACCCTGATGTCGAACACACCTGTTTGCAGGTTGAACCGGTTATTCACGATGGGCGATGGTTCTTCAGGCATCAGGGTTACCCCTCCCGGAGTGGTTATCAGACGACACGGCTTCTGCGACGGCTCAACGGTGAACTTCACGATACCAGTCTGTTCAGCGTTCACGGTGAAGCCAAAGTTGCCAAAATCGGTGCTCGCGATCCACTCCCCAGTTGTTCCCGCGCCGGTCAGCCTCGGGTCTGGCGACGGGACTGGAGTGGGGCTTTGCGGTGGAACCGACGTCGCTGCGACGACGATGGGCGTGCGCGGGGGAGCGGCAGCGGCAACGGGTGCTGCTCTACCAAAATCACCGGCCAGGATTTGATTCGGGCGCGGGGGAGCGGCAGCGGCAACGGGTACTGAGGGGCTAGCGGCTGGGGACGCGCTGGCGACGATGGGCGTGGTCGGGGGAGCGGCAATGGTAGCGGGTGCCAATGGGCTAGCGGCTGGCGTCGCGGCGGCGACTTGGATAGTCGGACGATCGCGCTCGGCTGCAATCGCCGTGCTCGTAGCCTGAGCTGAGAGGTCGGGCGTGGACGTCGTACTCGGGGCGACTCCGGCTCCCGGCGTACAGCCAGCCGTCAAAACGACGAGTAGGGCGACCAAGGGCCGAAGCATCCGTGGCGTCATGTCGAAACTGTCCTCCCCACTGTGTTGCCGGCTTGATCCCGATGCAGAGAGTCCGGTCGGATGTGCTCTCGGCAATCCGCTGCATTGCCTCGTCGCCGTCGCGGATGTGGAGAACGCCAAACCCCGCGAGCTCCAAAAGCAGCGTCGGCGTCGCTGCGATCATTGGCTCATCATCGACCAACAGGAGACGTTGAGGTACCTGCCCGTCCACAATACAGTCCCTCGTGCGACGTGGCCCACCGGCGCCTACTCACTGAAACTGAAGGGAGAACCTGCTCCCTGGATTGTCGTGTCTGCCCGGTCGGTGCTGAGTGTACAGCCAGGATCTACTCCGTCAACAGTGGACCGGTGCCGGGCCGTCGCCGATCCACTACATGGAGGAGCCGGGCACGGTGCTCCCAGCCACTGTGCCGAGATTTCCCTGCGACGAGTAGAGATTCTCGAAACCAGACCCGGCCAGAGCCCCCTAGATGTAGCTGTGCGAAGGAGATCAACGTCCTCCGTTCGCCTCGAGAATCAGATCTGAAGAGGATGCCCTCCTCGGCTTCGCAAGAGCAGCTTCGACTTAGGCTGCTAGCTCAGCCCTCAGCACTCTGGTGTGCTAATACCAATCCCGCATAGCTATGCCGCCTTTTCCAGGGGAGCTGGGAGGGTGGCGATGGCGGCGTTGATCCAGTCCCAGCCACAGAGGCTGCGGACCCGGGCCGGGTCGGCGTCCAGGTCGTCCAGGAAGGCGTTGACGGCGGCGACCTTGTCGGCCAGGGTAGCGTAGACCTGGCCTTCGGTGTGACGGCGGATCTCCTCCAGCAGGCGCTCGGCCGGGTTCAGCTCCGGGCTATAGGGGGGCAACTGAACCAGTGGGACGCCGACCGCCCGGACGGCGTCGTCGCGGTGGCTGGAGGCGCCGTCCCAGACGAGCGCGTCGAGCGGGGCGTCGGTCCGCAACGCCTCCAAGAGTGGCACGAGATCGGTCGCCTTCATCGAGTCGAGCCAGGTCCACGAGATGGTGCCGGCCTGACCGTCGACGGCGACGAACAGGTACCACCAGTCGTACGTGAGTTGGAGCCGCTGGCGGACCGTGACGCCTCGGCGCCCCCAGGCGCGCCGACTGGTCCCGCGCAGCCCGAGGCGCATCTCGTCGGCGAAGCCGAGGCGGCTGGCCCGCATCAGGCCGATTGCCTGGAGAGCCGTCGCGAGCCCCCCTTTTTCCACCGCACCTGCGCCATCTGGTCGGTCTTCTCGTGGATGGGGCGCGGCACCTTCGGCGTGCACTGCAGCCGATGCAGCAGCGCATACATCCCACCCTCCGTGTAGCTCACCCCCCAGCGTTCGGTGACCCAGCGCCGGATCTCCGCCGCCGTCCGGAACCGCCCGGTCGCCACCTCGTCCCCCAGTTCCGTCTTCTGCTCGGACGTCAAGAACGACGGCGCCCCCTGGCTGCCAGCATGCCGTCCCTCGATCGGTGTCAGTCCGCCGGCTCGATACCACCCAGCCCAGCGCTGCACCGATCGCTCGTCCACGCCGAGGACCTCAGCCGCCTCGCGCGCGGTGCCCGCTCCGCACCAGCCACAGCGCATGCAACCGTGGCCGCACGTCCGCCCGCCGCTCACGTCGATACCGCCCGTACAGGCTCGCCGCGTCGTCCCCCGCCGCCCACTCGATCGCCAGTCTCCGCCCTCGCCGTGCCATGACATCCTCGGGTCAGCCTGCTGCTAGAATTATGCGACGAGGCTACGCGGGTTTGGTATTAGCTCGACTTTGCCCATTTGGGGTGGTTCCTGGAGGTTGCGCAAGACCGATCCCTATCTAGGGCACGAATTTGCGCCGGAGTTTTTGGATGTCGGCCGAAAACAGGACCGCGAAGAAACCCCGGCGCAACGCAGATGGGCCTACCGGTGCTCTAGAGCGAGCCGAGACTCGCGTGCTGGCGAAATGGACAAAGTCGAGCTCAGGGCGAGCGTCAAAATGACTGCCAATTCCTCATCGCTGATGGGTGACCGAGTGCGAGGCACTGCACCTCGCAACGCGATCCCCATCTCAATTGCGATTGGGAGGGTCAGGGGGTGGGGCTTCTCTCCATCAGCCACCATCAGCGATCTGGCTGTCACGACAGGCGCTCCCACGGGTAACTCCAACCAAGCACCCTGTCGGAGTCGCCCATGCCAGTCGCCACGCCAGCTCCCGAGCTATCGATCCGGCCGGAACAAAGCCAAAACCAGCCCGATCCACTCCAGGTCAGCCCCCGTCGAACCGTGGGTTTGCCCCACGCCGGGCACGTTTGTTCCACGCCGGAGTACCCGTGTACCTCGTGTGACCGCGAAATCCGGGTACACTCGTGGTAGCCACCGCCGCGCTCGCATTCATCTACTCGGAGCTGGCCATGCAGCGACGCAACACCCGTCAGGCGAAGCGGCCTGCCCAGGCCGCCCGCGCGGCGCCCGCTGCCGTCCTCAGCTCCCCGATGTCTCCCAAGGCCGAGAGGCTGTTCCGCCAGGCCGAAGCCGCCCAGGCCCGCAACGAGCTGGGCCCCGCCCGTGACCTCCTCGAAGAGGCGATTGGCTGGGCGCCCCACGTCGATCTGTACCTCGCCTATGCCGACGTCTCCGAGCGGGCCGGCAGCACCGAGCGCGCCATCGCCGTCCTCCAGAACGGCCTCAAACGCTTCCCAGACTCGCCAGCCATGTACGTCAGCCTCGCCTCACTGCTGGTGCTGCGGGGCCGCCACGAGCAGGCCGCCGCCGCCCTCAGAAGAGGTCTCACCCGCAACCCGGGCGCCGCCAGCCTGCACTGGGCGCTCGCCAGCCTGCTTGTCGATATCGGCGACGAGAAGGAGTTCGCCGCCGCCGCACGATACGCCCGCAAGGCCGAGCAGCTCGGGATGCCCGAGGTCCGCGACGACCCACGGTACCGCACCCTCTGGTTCGTCACCACCTCGAAGCTTGGCCGCGAGACCGTCGGCTGCTTCCGAAGCGCGGGATTTGACGTCCGCGTCGAGAAGCTGACTGAGGAGTACGCCGACCTGACCGTCCGCACCGCCCAGCCAGCGTACACCGACGGCTACGGCCTCGGCGGCAACGTACTCGTCCGCTGCTACTTGCGGGATGTCATCGACTGGGCCACCCTGCTCCAGGTGCCGGACGCGCTGGCTCATCCACCGTACCCCGAGCTGAACCGCGACGTGGCTTTCGTGGTCCTGCCAGACGCGACCCGCTGGCACAACGCGCTGTACCGCTTCATCGGCGACAGTCACGAGGCGATCGTGCCACTGGACCACGAGACCCTGACCGGCGGCAACCTCCAGCAGGTGTTAGATCGCTGGCTGTCTCGAAGGAACCTGTACGACGACCGCTTCCCGGTCTCCGGCCGGCACTTCTACGGCCGAGAATTGGAGCTGCGCCAGATCCGCGCCAATATCGACGATGGCCGCCACACCGGCATCTACGGCCTCCGGAAAGTCGGCAAGACCTCGCTCTTGTACCAGCTCCGCGAGACCCGCCCCTCGGACCTGGTGGTGTACGTCGATCTCCAGGAGATCAGGGGGACCGGCCAGCAGGACTGCGCCTATTTGTACTGGGCCATCGGGCGGCGGCTGTATCAGCGGGTGGTCGAGCGCCAGCTGCTCGATCCCGAGCTTGCCGCCCAGACGATGCAGCTCGGCGCGGTCCCCACCTACACCGCGATCCGTCAGACCCACCACAACGCCCTGCGCTTCGACGAAGACCTCGCCCGCCTGCTGGACGCCCTCGACGCCGACCCGACCCTGCCGTACACCAAGATCGTCATCACCATCGACGAGCTGGAGTACATGCTGCCGATCTCCGAGGCGAACCCCGGCTTCAAGGGGTACGCCGACTTCTTCGCCTACCTGAGAGGCGTCGGGCAGCGCACCAGGGGCCGCGTCGTCAGCGTCGTCACCGCCGCCAACCCGCTCGTCAGCGAGACTCCGAACTGGGGCTCTCGTGAGAACCCGGTCTTCCAGTTCTACCAGGACGTCTTTTTGCCGCCGCTGGACGAGGACGTCTGCGGCGAGATGGTGGCCCAGCTGGGGCGCGGCATGGGCGTCCAGTTCGACGAGGACAGCCTGGCCCACATCTACCGCGAGGCGGGCGGCCACCCGTACATCACCCGCCAGCTGTGCGGGCACATCGTCAGAGGGTACGCCTACCGCCCGCTTCGGATCACCCGCCAGATCGTGGAGGACTCCCTCGAAACGTTCGTCCGCGACAAGGGCGCCATCTTCGAGGAGATCCTCTACCGCCTGGAGACCCACTTCCCCGAGGAGAACGAGCTGCTGCCGTTCATCGCGGACGGCGTCGTGACGCCAGCCGGCCTCGCCACCCTCTCCGACCAGCCGATCGACCGCGCCCTGCGCCACCTCCTGGGCTACCAGATCGTCGAGTACGTGGACCACGAGTACCGCATCAAGATCCGCCTGCTGGACCGCTGGCTGCGCCGCTTCCGCCTCGGCCAGGTGGAGTGACCGGTGCGCACTGACGCGAACCCGTACCGCTGGAGCCTGGTCGATCCCGACCTCTTCTACGGGCGCCGCGAGGCCGCCGAGTCGCTGGTCGAGCGGCTGCTCGCGGGCGACCGTTTCGCGGTGGCCGGCGGGCGCCGGATGGGCAAGACCACCCTGCTGCGCTGGCTCGAGCGCACCCTCGGGCAGATCGGCGCGGACGGCGGGCTGCTGGTGCTGCCAGTCTTCGTGGACGTGGCCGAGCTGTACACGATGTCGTCGGAGGACGCCTACCGCCTGCTCGGACGAAGAGTCGCGCAGGCTGCCCGCGCGCTCGGCCTCGGCGACGACCCGGCCGGCGCCCTCGACGCCCTCACGTCAACCGCCACCACCGACGGCCCGGCCTTCGCCGATGCCCTCCGCGCCCTCCTGGACGCATCCAGGCGGCACGGCCGGCTCCAGCTCGTCTTCCTCTTCGACGAGATCGAGCGCATCCACGCAACCGATTGGGGCGGCGGGTTCCTGGCGCACTGGCGGATGCTGCTCAACAACATGGGCGAGCTCTCGCGCTGCGTCAGCGCCGTCTTCTGCGGCGCCCACGAGATCTACCGCATCGCCCAGGACGCTGGATCGCCGCTCGGCAACATCCTGGCCTGGCACGAGCTGGAGCCGTTCAGCCTGTCGGAGACCGCCCGCCTGATGCGCGAGCCATCCCACTACCCCTGGCCCGACCCGGCCGTCGAGCGCGTCTTCGCGGTCAGCGGCGGCCAACCCTGCCTGATCCAGTTCCTGATGCAGCGTCTCTGCGAGCGCGAGGTCGAGCGCTGGGCGGAGACCCTCGCCGAGGCCGAGCAGCGCTTCCTCCGCGAGCACGCCACCATGTTCAGCAGCTGGTGGCAGAGCTTCGAGGCGCCGGCTCAGACGATCTACGCCGAGGTCAGCGCCAGCATCTCACTGCCAGAGGGCGAGCTCATCGCCCGCTTCCCCGGCCAGGGCAAGCGCGCCCTCGACGTGCTGGCCCACACCGGCGTGGTGCACTGGGACCGTGCCGCGCGGACCGTCGAGGCGGCCGGCACGCTGTTCCAGCGCTGGGCGCAGGAGAACGCCCTCCCCAGCCAGCCTTCGACCGCGCGAGCTCTCCCGGCCCAGCCTGTCTCGTCTGGCGCCCTGCCGCTCCCGAGCCAGCCGCCGTCTCTGTCCCCCTTGCCGTTCCGCCTTCAGCCCGCCGACCGCCCCTCCGACGACCCGAGCTCCACGCACTCTCCTGCCGACCCGCCACTGTCGGAGCCCGCCCCCGGTGACGGCGATGGCGCCAGCCGCCGCATCGCCACCGTCCTCTTCACCGACATCGTCGGCTCCACCCGCCTCACCGCCGAGCTCGGGGACCGCCGCTGGCTCGAAGTCGTCAGCGCCCACAACGCCCGAGTCCGTCAGCAGCTCGCCATCTTCCGAGGCCGCGAGGTCAAGACGATGGGCGACGGCTTCCTGGCCCTCTTCGACGCCCCGGCCGCCGCGATCCGCTGCGCCACCTCGATCGCCAGCGCCGTCCGACCGCTCGGGTTACAGGTTCGGGCCGGGCTGCACGCCGGCGAGTACGAGGCCGTGGACGACGACGTGATCGGCATCGCGATCAGCTACGCGGCCTGGATCATGAGCATGGCCGGTGCTGGCGAGGTCGTCGTCTCGGAGACGGTGAGGGGACTGGTCGCCGGCTCGGGCATCCGCCTGATCGACCTGGGCGCCCGCCGGGTCAAGGGCACAAGAGAGCGCCACCACATCTTCGCCGTAGACGAAGATGGCCCCTCGCCGTTTCCCGCCCTCCCCTGACCCTTACTCTGCGTCCAGGCCAGCCGCCCAACGCAGGCCACCCGCGATCTGTGCCCGGAACGACGGCTCTTCCCACGCCTCGTCGAAATGCCCCAGCGAGTTGTAGTAGACCCGCCCGGCGCCGTGCGTCTTCGTCCAGGCCAGCGGCAGGTCGCCCTCCAGGTCGAGCGAGCCGGACGGCGCGCTCAACAGGACGTGCGCCGTGTCCCGAGGCTTCGCCCGAAATGTGTACAGCTCGTCCTTCACCGCGAAGCTGGCCGGCAGGTGTCGGGTGGACGGGTGGCCGGTGTCTTCCACCGTGACGGTGAATGTCGAAGCCGGCGGGTGGCCGTTGAACTGCCCGCCAAGCATCGCGCCGTACTCCAGCCAGTCGTAGCAGATCGTGGTCGCGCCGTGGACGCCGACGAAGCCGTGCCCAGAGGCCACGAAGTCCAGAATCGCCGCCTTCTGCTCGTCCGAGAGCGGGAGATCGCCGCTGGTGTGGATCAGGCACAAGAGATCGTGCTCGGCGAGCGTGGCGGCGGTGAGCCGGTCCAGATCCGACACCTCGGCCAGGAGCGTCTTCACCGAGAAGTTGCCGGCCTCCCGCGCGATCTCCGGCATGGTCCGCAAGACGGTCGGGATCGACAGGTGGCGGAAGCCGGCCGTCGCCGTGACCAGGATCACGCGGACGGTCGCCTGAGACGATTGTTGGGCGCCGGTCTGCTCGTTCATGCCGGCATTGTAGCTGTCGTCGGGTCGGAAACGCGACGCCCTGGAACCAGCCGTCCGGTACAACCGTTCTGGTAAGACGGCATCCACGGTCGATGCGTAGCCGGCACGAATCGGGGCAGAGACATGGGCGGCGAGCGGCGAGAGTGGCTGCTGGTGCGTGACGCGGGCGAGCGGGCCACGCGCGTCGAGCTGGGCCAATCGGCGCTGCGGATCGGGCGGGACGAGGGCAACCAGATCGTCCTGCGGGACACGTTCGCCTCGGGCCAGCACGCCGAGCTGGCGGAGCACCACGGCCAGCGCTGTCTCGCCGACCTGGGCAGCACCAACGGGACGCGCCTGAACGGCCAGAGCGTCGCGCCGGGCCGCCCGGCCGCCCTCCACGACGGCGACGTGATCCAGATCGGCAAGTCGGACCTGACCTACCGCCGCGACGACCGAAATGGCAGCGCATCAGGCGGGTTTCTCCAGACCATCCTGCTCGGCCTGCCTGGCGCGGGCGGCTCGGGGACGGGGGCAGCGCCGGCCGTCGCCACGATTCCCGCGCCCGCCCCTACCCCGGAGCGGCAACCGTCCGGCCCCGGGGCAGTCCGGCGTGCCGGCCGACACGCCGGCCGCTGGGTCACGCGGCTGGCGCTCCGGCTGCTGCTGGCGCTGGTGCTGCTGGCCGTCGTCATCGCCGGAGTGGCCGGGCTCCTGGCGCCCGCGCGGGTGACCCTCCTGGTGCTCGGCAGCGACGCCCGCCCTGACGAGCTCGCGCGTGGCGAGGTCGGCCGCACCGACACGATGCTGGCCGTCGTCGCGGACCGCTCCCCGAGCCAGGTCGGGCTGATCTCGGTGCCGAGAGACCTCTGGGTCGAAATCCCCGGCCACGGCGCCGAGCGGATCAACGCGGCGTACGTGCTGGGCGGCCCCGCTGCCGCCGAACGGGTGGTGGGCGACACGCTCGGCCTCGGCGTGGACCACTACCTCACCATCGGCCTCCAGGGCGTCCGCGACGTGGTGGACGCGGCCGGCGGCGTCGAGATCGACGTGCCGAGGCCGATCCACGACGATGCCTACCCGACCGACGACTACGGCACGATGGTGCTGGACATCCCGGCCGGGCGCCAGCACATGGACGGCGAAATGGCGCTCAGGTACGCGCGGACGCGCCACCAGGACAACGACTTCGGACGGATGGCACGCCAGCAGCAGGTGCTGGTCGCCGTGCGCAGCGCCATGCTGCGCCCGGTCAACTGGTGGCGCATCCCCTTTGTGGCGCAGGCGATTCGGCAGGCCACCAGGACCGATCTCGGCCCGCTGGATCTGGCGACGCTGGCGCTCGCGTTCGGCGCCGGCCCCGCCGAGCCGGACCGCCTGACGCTCGACTTCGGGGTGGTGGAGGAGTTTCGGGGAGGAGGGGGCGCCTACCTGCTGCGCCCGACTCCGCTCCTCCGCACACGGGTGGCCGGATTCCTGGCGCCGGCCGCCGCGACGGTGGAGGTGCTGAACGGCACCGCCACGGCCGGCCTCGCCACCCAGACCGCCGACCGCCTGCGCGGCCAGGGCGTCCGTGTCGTCAACGTCGGCAACGCCGGCCTGACCCGGGGCGCAACCGCAGTGGAGGTCCGGCCCGGCTTCCGGCGGGCCGGCGCGCACGTCGCCGCTCTCCTCCAGCTCCCCGCCGACGCCATCCACGAGAGCCCCTTGCCCCCCGACGGCGCAGACGTACGGGTCACCCTCGCCGGCGGGTAATCAGTCGATCGGGAACGGCAGGCCCTCCGGCCAGATGTCCTTCGGCACGTAGCCGATCACCTCACGCGCTGATTCGATGTCCATGCGGGCCGTGCCGGTCGGCTTGCTCGTCGCCTGCAAGATGACGGACTTCCCGGCTGGCGGGTTCTCGGACTCGACGCACCGCTCGAAGAAGCGGTCCGAGTCGTCGATGCTGAAGAAGATGTCCTTCCCGTGCGCGCTGGCGGCCAGCCGCCGGCACTCCTCGGTGTTGCGGGGCAGCCAGCCGATCCGCACGCTGATGACCGAGAGTCCGTGGACCCGTGCGTACATGTCGCCGGTCGCCTCGGCCCAGACTTTCGTCAGGGCGTAGTGGTTGACTGGCATCGGGCCGTCCTCGACCTTCACCGTGCGACCGTCTCGCGGGTGGCCGGAGATGACCTGGACGGTGCTCGCCAGCACCAGCCGCTTGACGCCAAACTCCACGGCGGCCTCGCAGACGTGGTATAGCCCGATCACGTTCGGTCCGAGCAGCACGTCGATGAAGTCGGCCGGATTCGGGTAGGCGCCCAGGTGGACGACGACCTCGTTCCCCTCGACGGCCCGGCGGACGGCGTCGCGATCGGTCAGGTCGCCCTCGACATAATCGGTGAGGCCCGGCGTGGGCCGGCGGGCGAAGCCTCGGACGGTGTGGCCGCGCGCGGTGAGGTGGCGGCTGAGCGGCTGGCCGATGGCGCCGGTCGAGCCAGTCACCAGCACCCGCTTCGGAGCTGCCGCGCGATCTGTCATGTTGATCTCCCAATTGACGCAGTAGGCGATAGTCTACGGGACGCACCATCACGACACCGGCAGCCGCCTGGAGCTGGCGGGGCTCAATCCATGTGGAACATCTTCGGCAGCAGCTTCGCGAACCCGGTCTCCGGGTCGGCCTCGACCGAGATCATGTCGCGCATGTATGCCTGCCAACGCGCGTTGACCGCGTCGTCCGCCAGCAGCTTCGTCATCCGCTCGAAGTCGTCCACCTCCAGATAGGCGAACAGCTTCGAGCCGTCTCGAAAGATGCTGTAATTGCGGATGCCGGCTCCGCTGAGCGCGGCCAGCATCTCGGGCCAGATCTCGTCGTGGCGCCGCTTGTACTCGACCGGGTCGGCGTCTGGCTTCAAATTGATGATGAACGCAACTCGCTGCATCGGCCCCTCCCTGGTGGCGCTCCCTGATCTCACGATTGTACGCCGCTGGCCGATCCCGGCCGGTCACCATCGGTTTCAACGCTCGGACGGCGTGTGTCTGTATCCTTCAGCGACAGCGTGAGGAGGCTCAGTCGTGACGCGTCCCAGACTTGGGATCATCATCGCCAGCACGCGCCCGGGGCGGGTCGGGTTGCCGGTCGGGGAGTGGGTCCACCATCGTGCCGTGGAGCACGGCGGCTTCGAGGCGGAGCTGCTGGACCTCGCCGAGATCGCGTTGCCGTTCTTCGACGAGCCGAAACACCCGCGCCTGGGCCAGTACCTCCACGACCACACGAAGGCGTGGAGCGCGACGGTGGCCGCGCAGGACGCGTTTGTCATAGTCACACCCGAGTACAACCACGGCTTCAACGCGCCGCTCAAGAACGCCATCGACTATCTCTGGGCGGAGTGGCAGCACAAGCCGGTCGGGTTCGTGGCGTACGGCGGCGTGGCGGCCGGCACGCGCGCGATCCAGATGCTCAAGCCGGTGCTGGCGGTCCTCAAGATGATCCCGATGGTCGAGTCGGTCCCGATCCCGTTCGTCGGGCAGCTCGTGGACGCAGACGGCCAGCTCCAGGCGACCGATGCCCTCGACCGTGCCGCCGCCACCATGCTGGACGAGCTGGTGCGCTGGGAAGCCGCCCTGCGCCCCTTGCGTGGGTAGGGGATTCTCGGCGATGACGCGGACCGTGGAGACGGACGTCGTAGTGGTGGGCGGCGGCCCGGTCGGCCTGACGCTGGCCATCGACCTGGCCGGTCGCGGCGTGGCGGTCACCGTGCTGGAGCTTAGGCACCCCGCCGAGCCGCCCAGCCCCAAGTGCAACCACGTCGCCGCGCGCTCCATGGAGCTGTTCCGCCGGTTGGGCCTCGCTCAGAAGCTGCGCGATGCCGGCCTGCCGCCGGACTTCGCCCACGACATCGCGTACCGGACCACGATGACCGGGCCGGAGCTCTCCCGCATCCCGATCCCGAGCCGCAACGGCCGGCAGACCGACGCCACTGGCCCCGACACGTGGTGGCCCACCCCGGAGCCGGCCCACCGGATCAACCAGATCTTCCTGGAGCCGATCCTGTTCGAGCACGCGGCGGCGGTGCCGGGCCTGACGATTCTGAACCGGACCAGCTTCGAGCGGCTGGCGCAGGACGATGACGGCGTGACGGCCACCGCCCACCACCTGGACTCCGGCGAGGAGATCCGGCTGTGGGCACGCTTCCTGGTCGGCTGCGACGGCGGGCGCTCTCCCGTCCGCCGCGCCATCGGCGGCACGCTCTCCGGCGATGCCGTGGTGCAGCGCTGCCAGAGCAGCTACATCCGCGCCCCTCAGCTCCTGCCGATGCTCCAGACCGCGCCGTGCTGGGGCAACGTCTCGCTCAACCCGCGTCGGAGCGGCACCGTCTACGCCGTGGACGGCCGCGAGACCTGGATCGTCCACAACTACCTCCGTGACGCCGAGGCCGACTTCGACTCGGTGGACCGCGACTGGTCGATCCGCTCGATCCTCGGCGTCGGCCCGGACTTCGAGTACGAGATCCTGAGTCGAGAGGACTGGTTCGGGCGGCGGCTGGTGGCCGACAAGCTGCGCGAGGGCCGGGTCTTCCTGGCCGGCGACTCGGCCCACATCTGGGTGCCGTACGGCGGCTACGGGATGAACGCCGGCCTCGCGGACGGCGCCGACCTGGCATGGCTGCTGGCCGCGCATCTCGCGGGGTGGGGCACCGAGGGCATCCTGGACGCCTACGAGCGGGAGCGCCTGCCGATCACCGAGCAGGTCTCATACTTTGCGATGGATCATGCCCACGCGATGGCCCGTCAGCGCAAAGGCGTGCCGCCGGAGATCGAGGAAGAGAGCCCGGCCGGCGAGGCAGCTCGGGCGGCGCTCGGGCAAGCTGCGTACGACCTCAACGTGTTGCAGTATTGCGCCGCCGGGCTCAACTTCGGCTACTACTACGACCGCTCCCCGATCATCGCCTATGACGCCCACGATGCAGGCATGCATCCGCCGTACTCGATGGGCCATTTCACGCCGTCAACGGTGCCGGGCTGCCGAGTGCCGCACGTCTGGCTGCAGGACGGCCGCTCGCTCTACGACGCGCTCGGGGATGGCTATACCCTGCTCCGGCTCGACCGTTCGATCCCGGTGGACGGCCTGCTGGACGCGGCAGCTGCCCGTAGCGTGCCCCTGACCCTGCTCGACATCTCATCACCCGAAGCCGCGGACGTCTACCAGACCGCGCTGGTGATCGCCCGACCGGACCAGCACGTCGCCTGGCGCGGCCACGCCATCCCATCCGATCCGGTCGCCCTGGTGGATCTGCTGCGCGGCGCCACCCCCACCTGACTCTGACGCTGGCTATTCCTCTGTGCGGACCCGGCCCAGGATCGTCGCCACGTCGATCGCAATATCCGGCGCGAACAGCGGGCTGACGGTGTTGCCTCGGGACAGCAAGGCAGCAGAGCGATAGCCTCGTGGCGAAGGCTCCCGATACACCTCCAGACGATCTGAATCGAGATCTACGATCCAGTAGTCGGGAATGCCGGCGCGGGCGTACATCAGTCGCTTTCGGCCACGATCGGTCTGAATCGAGGTGTCGCTGACCTCGATGACGAGGAGTGCCTCGGCCGGGCCGGGATGTCGGTCCTCGGGCGCGTCCGCTCGCACGATCACCACGTCCGGCTCTGGCTCGGCACGGGCACCCAGCCGGAGAGGATCCTGGACGCTCAGACGAATCATGCCGATGAGCGGCGCGAAGATCTCGATGAGGCGCTTGACGCACCAGGCGTGAGGCGACCCGATCGGGCTCATCGGAACGATCTCGCCGTCGAGCAGCTCGACGCGCTCACCGGGCTTAATGATGCCCACTTCCGCCATCTTGTAATACTCGTCCACGGTGAACAGGCGTCGCGGGCTGGGCATGGCCATCGGTCTGCCTCCTCGGTCATTGTACGCCTCCACATACCGATGCGGACCTACGTCGGGTGCGTCACCTGGGTCGTCATGCTGTGCCCTTGTGCTGCCCCTCGTGCGCTGTGCCGATGCCCGGAGCCTACCCGGTCGCCACCCTCCCGTCAATCCCGACCGTTGGCGCGGGTGCGCGTCAGAGTCTTGCCGAGCCAAAACACTGGGGCACGATGAATCGCGCCCCACAGAGAACTGCCGCACACACCGTCGTTTCGCCCCTCGAATGGCTTGACGCCATCAGCGTGTCAGGGGGCCGGGCTGATCCCCGCTGAGGGCTTCGGAGCGGTGAGATCGTGGACAAGTGTCCCCAGGAAGACGCGCACGGACTTGGTGTTGTTGGTCTCGTTCGACTCCGCAACCGCGTTCGTCGAATCCACGACTGCCGACAGCATGTGCAGACCACTTGCCGGCAGAGTGGTCTGGATGCACAGCTCGCCGCTCTTTCCAGCGTCCAGCTTTCCGGCGCTCGCAATGCCGCCTGGCGGCACCACGCCGTCAATCTTGAATTCGACGTCAAACGGGCCGGCGTTGCCCGTGCCGACGTTCTGTATGGCGACGCAAAGGAGACGCTGGGAGCTGCCCGGCACGTTGAGCACCTTGATCTCGACTGGTGTGAGATCGGGGAAACCGGCAGCCCGGACGTCGCTCGCAGCGTCCGAGGCACTGCCGGTCAGGGGCGCAGCGGCAGCCGTCGTGGCCGGCCCGAGCGCCGACGGAAGCAGCGAAAGGGCGAAGGCGGAGATCGCCACCAAGCGTATCGCGGTTCTGCTCCTCAGGGTGTTCGACATGGTCGTGCCTTTCATAGTTGATGCTCGATCCGAGACGGGCGAGCAGATCGGAGGCATGGCTCAGCGCAGAGCGTGAACGGCGCCCATTCGCCGAGGGCCGCGTCAGTGCGGCCCATTCACCGAAGCCCGGCGCCCGCCACAGGCTTCTACAAACAGCGTACGGACGGCGGTTGGCACGTCGTGTCCAGCACTGGACACCCACCATGTTTGGATTTGAACAGCCGCACCCGCAATCCGTTTTGTCGCGAGAATCGTATGAGGCGGGAAGGCTCGAGGCTTCCTGACCCGCACCTCGGCAACCGCTGATGGACTATCCTGCCAGCGGGAGCCAGAGATGTTCGACGGTCAACCAGACCAGCCCCCATTGGCAGACGCGCCGTCGCCCGCCAGCGCCCCGCCCCTCTCTGCGTGGTTCCTCGGCCCCAAAGCCGAGCACGCCGATCTCTGGTTCGAGCTCCTCTCCTACGTCTTCCAGGACTACGTCCACTGGCGCCGCAACTACCGCCCCGACGACCGCGCCGTCATCACGCGGCTGAGCCGCCGCTCCGCCGAGCACGCTGCCTGGACCGACGAGCTCACCACCCAGGTCGATGCCACCCTCAACCAGCTCAAGGCCCACTACCCGTTCTTCTCACCCCGCTACATCGCCCACATGCTCTCCGAGCAGACCCTCCCCAGCGTCCTCGGCTACTTCGCGGGCATGCTCTACAACCCGAACAACGTCACCGACGAGGCCGCCCCCGTCACCGTCAAGCTGGAGCTCGAAGTGGGTCGGATGGTCGCGGAGATGCTAGGGTACAACCCGCGCACTGCCTGGGCGCACCTCTGCTCCGGTGGCACCGTCGCCAATCTCGAAGCGTTGTGGGTCGCCAGGGCCGCCCAGTTCGTGCCGTTCATCGCGCGGGAGTACGCACGGGAGCACGACCTCACCTTCGAAGTCAAGCAGGCGAACGGCGAAGGTGCCCCGCTCCGGAGCCTGACTGACCGCCAGACCATCGACCTGCGCCCCAACGAGGCGATCTTCATGCTGCGCCGGCTGGTGCGCCACCTCGTCCATGACCTCGGCCAGCCCCACGAAGCCGTCCGCGCCGAGCTGGAGGCGTTCATCGCCGCGAGCGCCTACAACGTCAAGCGCCGGGGATTCGCCACCGTCGTCGCCCACCTGGGAATGCAGCCGCGCATGTTCGTCTCGGAGGCTGCCCACTACTCGGTCAAGAAGGCCGCCGACCTGCTCGGCTACGGCGAAGACGCCATCTGCCCCGTCCCCGTCACCGACCGCTTCCGCCTGGACGCTCGCCAGCTCCGCGCGATGCTGTTCGACCTGGACGAGCGCGACTACATCGCCGCCGTCGTCGGGATCGTCGGCACCACCGAAGAGGGCGCCGTCGATCCGATCCACGAGATCAAGTTCCTGCGCGACGACCTCCAGCGCGAGCGCAACCGCTCCTTCTGGCTCCACGTGGACGCGGCCTGGGGCGGGTACGTCCGGACGTTGTTCCGAGGACACGAGCGCCGCGAGCGCCGCCTCACCGGCAAGCGGCCCATCGAGGAGATCGCACGCGAGTGGATCGACACCATCGGCGCGCGGGACCGGCTCAGGATCGCCTCGGTCAGTGCCCGCGACCGGCCCCAGAGCCCCGCCGGCGGTGGCCGCGACCGGCCCCAGACGGTCGCCGGACCGTCCGCCTCGCCGGGCTGGACGCTGCAAGTCGGTTGGAGCGATCCGGACGTCTGCGCCGCCTTCCTGGCGATGGTGGACGCCGACTCCACCACTGTGGACCCCCACAAGCTCGGCTACATCCCGTATCCGGCCGGGCTGGTCGCCTTCAAGCAGGGCGTCGTCACCGACCTCGTCGTTCAGCAAGCCCAGTACATCTCCGACGTGTCCGGCGGCGTCGCCCCCCTCGACCAGCCAGTTCAGGTGGACGCCGTCGGCCCGTTCATCCTGGAGGGCAGCAAGCCCGGCGCCGCCGCCACCGCCTGCTGGCTCGCCCACAAGACGATCCCGCTGGATCACGCCCACCACGGTCGGATGATCCGCAACGCCCTCCTCAGCGCCCAGAAGCTGAAGCGATTGCTGGACTATCACCGCAAGCTGTTCGCCCAGATCGACCGCGAGTGCTTCGGCGAACAGCAATGCAAGCACCCGTTCACGTTCGTGCCGCTCGCCACGCCAGACACCAACATCGTCTGCTTCGTGGCGGTCCCGCTGGCCCGACGCGGCGACGAGCTGGTCCGCGCTCCGCTAGAGCTGCCTCGCGTCAACGAGCTCAACGAGCGCATCTACCGCGCCCTCAGTCTCTCCGGCACCGAGGACGGGCCGCGCCTGCCGTACGGGCAGCCGTACTTCGTCTCTCGGACCTGGTTTCGGCAGGGCCAGTACGCCGCCCACTCGATCCGCCGTGTCCTGGACCACCTCGGCGTCACTCCAGCCGAGTACGAGTCGCACGGCCTGTTCGTCCTCCGCTCGACCGTCATGAACCCGCTGTACTCGGAGGCGGAGAGCCAGGGCGTGGACTACCTGGGCGGTTTCGTCAGGGAGCTGCACGTCGCCGCCAGCGCCGCCCTGGACGCCCTCCACGGTGCGCATTCCGGGCACCAGGACGGCGCCGCGGCCCGCTCACGCGTGAGATCGGTCTAGGAAAGACGCGGAGCTCGCCTGTCTGTGATCTGGCACACACTTTTCGCGCGCGGCGGCTGGTAAGCTGGTCTCGTCGGCGCGAGCCTGGACCGCACGCCTGTCCAGGCGCCTCGCTCCACGGGGGCCGGGTCCGCGCATCGGTGTGCGAGCCTGGATGGAGAAAGAGGGCCGGCGCGATCGCCCGTTCACGCCTCGGGGAGGGCACCATGGGCCGAATCGGCACGAACATCTCGTACGGTGGCGGGATTCCAATCACGGGGCTCCAGAGCCTCGGCATCTCGGCGGTGCGCGTGGTGGCGCACAAGCCCGAGGACGACACGGCATACTTCGAGCAGCTGCGCCAGGCCGGCATTCGGATCTGGCTGACGATGGCGAGCGAGAGCTTTGCCGGCTTCGACAACTGGCCCGACGCGTTCGACGAGTACAGGCGCCGGTACTTCTCGCTGGTGGACTGGTGGGAGGCCGGCAACGAGCCGGACATCGTCAGCGACTCCAGCTGGACGCTGGCGCCGGGGACGTACGAGCGGCTCCTGCTCACCGCCCGCGACCGCCTCGGGCCAGACGCGAAGATCTCGGCCGGCGGGCTCGCCAGCGGGCTGCCCGGCTGGCTCGCCGGCGACGAGCCTGAGTGGGTCAACAGATTCAGGAGCCACGAGCTGAAGGTCACCTCGGCCCTCGCCCACTACGACTGGAACGAGCACAATAAGCCGGTCAACCTGGACTGGGTGAACGGCATCGCCATCCACCCGTATGGGCAGAGCCCCGGGCTGCCGTTCCCAGAGAGCCAGGGCGGGCCGTTCGGGCGGGTGGACCACAAGGTGCGCGAGTACCGGGACTGGCTGGACGCACATCGGCCGGACAAGTCGCTCCACATCACCGAATGGGGCGCACCCGTCAAGGACTTCGAGCCACGCCCGCCGAGCCCGCCCGACACGGTGGAGGCGCCCGAGGATTTCGGCGACTACATCCGCCGCATCAAGGCGCAGCCGGCCGCCCAGGCGAGCGCGCCTGACGAGATCGGCGGCGGGCCGCTGGGCTCACCCGAGGCTCGGGCGGGGCAGGCCGAGTACATCGGGAACATGGTTCGGACCCTCGTCAGGCTGGACGCGGTCGGCGATGCGATCCAGTTCTGCTACTCGGACCGGATGGTGGAGCAGTTCGGCCTCACCGATCGTGACTTCAACGGGCTGGCAGCCCAGGATGCCTTCCTGCTGGCGCTGAGCCAGACGCCGGTCAACGTCTGACGGCGCCGTCGGGCCACGGACGGCGTGGCCTGACGCGGTCTCTCGTCCGGCCACGCTCCCACCCATCCGCTCAACCTGACGGCATGGCTCGCGTCCGAGCGCTACTCCTGCTCGGCGCGGGCCTGCCCGAGGATGCGGCTCACGTCCACCACGAGGTCCGGCGCGAACGACGGGCTCACGGTGCTGCCGCGCCCGAGGATGGAGACGGACCGGTACCGGGCGCGGAGCGGGTCGCGGTACACCTCGATCCGGTCCGCGTTCAGATCGACGATCCAGTATTCAGGGATGCCGGCCCGCGCGTACATCGGCAGCTTCCGGCGTCGGTCGATCTGGATTGAGCTGTCCGCTACCTCGATGACCAGGAAGACGTCTTGTGGCTGCGGATGTCGGTCTTCCGGCGTGTCGAGCTGAAGCAAGACGATGTCCGGCTCCGGCTCGGACCGGTCGCCCAGCCGGAGCGGAGCCTGGACGCTGACGAGGCACTGGTCGGGAAACGCCGAGAACTGCCGATTGAGGCGAATGACGCACCAGGCGTGTGGCGAGCCGATCGCGTTCATCCTGACGATCTCGCCGTCGAGCAGCTCGACGCGCTCGTCGGGCTTGAGGATGCCCACCTTCGCCATCTTGTAATACTCGTCGACGGTGAACAGCCGTCGCGGCACCGACACGGCCATCGCTCTGCCTCCTCGGTCATTGTACGTCCCCTACGCATCGGTCAGCGCTCCGAGCGGCGCTGGTACTGGATCGCCTCGGCCAGGTGCGCCGGCCCGATCCGGTCCGCCCCGGCCAGGTCGGCGATGGTCCGCGCCACCTTCAGGACGCGGTGGTATGCCCGCGCCGACAATCCGAGCCGGTGGACCGCCGCCTTCAGCAGCGCCTCGCCTGCCGCGTCGAGCGCGCAGTACAGCTTCAGCTCGCGGATGCCCATCTCGGCGTTGGCCGCCACCCGGCTCCCCGCGAAGCGCGCCCACTGGCGAGCCCTCGCCATCTCGACCCGCTCGCGCACCACCGCCGACGACTCCGCGACGGTGTCCGCCGCCAGCTTCTCGTACTCGACGCGCGGCACCTCGACGTGGAGGTCGATCCGGTCCAGCAGCGGCCCGGAGAGGCGCTTCTGATAGCGGTCCACCGCGACGGTCTGGCAGGTGCAGGCTCTCGTCGGATCCCCGAAATACCCGCATGGGCACGGGTTCATCGCCCCCACCAGCATGAACCTGGCCGGGAACACCACCGTCCCGCGCGCCCGCCCGATCGAGACGACGCCGTCTTCGAGCGGCTGGCGCATCACTTCCAGAACCGTGTGCGACAGCTCCGGCATCTCGTCCAGGAACAGGACGCCGCGATGGGCCAGCGAGAGCTCGCCCGGCCGCGCCCACCCCACGCCACCGCCGACCAGCCCGGCCGGGCTGATCGTGTGGTGGGGCGCCCTGAACGGCCGGCGCCGGACCAGCGAGCCGTGCTCGTGGAGGCGGCCCGCCACCGAGTAGATGCGGGTCACTTCCAGCGCTTCGTCCAGCGTCATCCGGGGCAGAATCGACGGGATGGCCCGCGCGAGCAGGGTCTTGCCCGTCCCCGGCGGACCACCAAGCAAGAGGTTGTGGGCGCCGGCCGCCGCCACCTCCAGCGCGCGGCGGGCGTGCTCCTGCCCCTTGACGTGCGCTAGGTCCACGGCCGGTTCGGGATGGTCCGCAGTCTCGACCGGGGCGCCGCCCGTGACCGGCTTCAGCAGCCGCTCGCCTTTGAGGTGCGCCACCAGCTCGGCGAGGGTCTGGACCGGGATGACGTCGATCCCGTCCACCAACGACGCCTCGGCGGCATCCACGGCCGGCACGTACACCGTGCGCATCCCCCGCTCGCGGGCCAGCCCGACCATCGGCAGGACGCCCTGGAGGTGGCGGAGCGTGCCGTCCAGCGACAATTCGCCCAGGAACACCACCTTCGAGGCGTCGGTCACGATCTGCTCGGACGCCAGCAGCACCCCGATGGCGATCGGCAGGTCGTAGGCTGGGCCGGACTTGCGCATCTCGGCCGGAGCCAGATTGACGGTGATCCGCCGGGGCGGAAAGACGTGTCCGCTGTTTCGGACCGCCGCCCTGACCCGTTCGCCGGCCTCCTGGACCGCCGTGTCCGGCAGCCCGACGATGGTCAGTTTGACCAATCCCTGTCGGGCGATGTCCACCTCGACCTGGACGAGCTCGCCCTCCAGCCCGATGACCGCACAGGTCCAGACCTTCGCCAGCATCTTTGCTCTCCTCTGTCAACGGCGTGATCCTGCTGACAGAGGTACCGGCACTGTTGGTTTGTTACGCCCGACACCCACACCATCGCTCGCGCGGAGGTGTGCGTCACTTCGTTGGGGCGCGATGAATCGCGCCCCCTGCCGGGCTAGCCGCAAAGCTCTGACGCACACCCCTCGCGCGGACCGGCGTTGCCCGCTAGATGCACTGACAGTACACTTGCATCGTTGCTCACAACTCGTTTCGTTCAGTTGGCGTGCGAGAGGGATACTCGATGGGCATGACCCGGCTCAGCAGGCGACGGTACCTGGCGCTCGTGGCTGGCCTGGGGGCTGGCCTCACCCTCGCTTGTGGTCCACAGGCGAGCCCATTGCCACCGGCCGCGAAGCCCGCCGCCCAATCCGCTCCGGCCCCGACCCAGGCGGCCCCAGCTGGCGGCAAGCGCGCCGACATCCTCACCGCAACCCAGCTCGCCCTCCCCCCAAGCCTGCTGTGGGGCGTCCCGAACGGCTGGAGCAACCTCAGTAAGGTCGATGCGCTGACCGGCGACTGGCTGGTGATGCCGGATGCCGACGGCATCCTGGTCCCGAGGCTGGCGAAGGAAGTGCCCTCGCTCTCGAACGGCGGCGCACGCTTCGACGGCGAGGGCGCCGCGCGGCGGTTGCGGGTGACCTATCACCTCAGAGACGGGCTGACGTGGCAGGACGGCACCCCGTTGACCTCGGCGGACGTTGCCTTCGCCTTCGAGCTCCAGCGCACGCCTGACTTCCCGCTGATCGACCGCTCGCTGGTCGGCAAGGTGGACGAGGTCAAGATCCCGGACGCCCAGACCGCCGAATTCGTGTTCAAGCCGGGCGCCTTCGACCCGGACTTCGCGCGGGTCGGCGAGCCGTACCCGAAACACCTCTGGAGCGGCATCCCGCCGGCCCAGTTGCTCAAGAGCGAGCATGCCACGAAACCGGTCCACGCCGGCCCGTACAGGCTGAAGGAGTTTCGGCCGAACGAGTACGCCCTGTTCGAGGCGAACCCGAAGTACTGGGCCGGTCCGCCGAAGACGCCGACCGTGGTGATGAAGGTGGCCGCCGACAGCAACGCGATGTTCGCGCAGGCGAAGGCCGGCCAGCAGGAGATCACGATGTTCGGCTACACCGGCGCCGACCTCCTGCCGGAGCTGGAGAAATTCGCCGCCGACGGCAGGCATCAGGTCATCGTGCGGCCCAGCACCAGCACCCTGATCGTCGGACTGAACGTGGACCGCCCGATCCTGTCCGACGTTCGCGTGCGGCGTGCCCTCCTGATGGCGCTCGACCGCAAGGGGATGAACGAGGCGATCCTGCACGGCAGGGTGGGTGTGCTGAACAGCTGGATGACGGCCGCCAGCCCGGCCTACGTGCCAGACCTGCCCGCCCCCACCGGCGGCCAGGACGGCGCAAAGGCGCTCCTGAAAGACGGCGGCTGGACGCCCGGCTCGGACGGCGTCCTCCAAAAGGACGGACAGCGCTTCGAGATCACCTTCTGGGGCCGCACCGAGGATCGCCAGCGCGAGCTGTACATGCAAGCCATCGCGCGGGACTGGAAGGCGATCGGCGTCAACGCCACCATCACGCTTCAGCCAACCGACCTCGTGTTCGGCAAGAAGGGCGCGGGCGTCATCAGCCGCCGCGACTTCGACGCGATCGTCTGGCAGGTCAGCACGATGGACGCCGCCGGCGGCTACACGATGCTCCACTCCAGCCAGATCCCGAGCCAGGCGAACGGCATGACCGGCGAGAATTACTTCGGCTGGAAGAACCCGCGCGCCGACGAGCTGCTGGCGAAGGCGCGCAGCACACCATCGGACGACGAGCGCCTCGCCGCCTACCGGGAGCATCAGAAGCTGTTCATGGAAGACCTGCCGGCCCTGCCCCTCTTCTCCCATGACCTGATCCATCTCGTCAGGTCGAGCGTCAAGGGGTATCGTCCGACCAGCTCGGTGCGGGTCGCGGACACCTGGAACGCCTTCGAGTGGGAATCGGCACAGTAGCGGCTTTCCATCATGCTCCAGGCCCGTTACGTACTCCGTCGTCTGGTCCAGGCCGTGCTGACCTTGTTCCTCGTGACGGTGCTGCTGTTCGGGCTGCTCCACGCGATCCCTGGCGGCCCGTTGCGCAGCCTGATCGGGGAGTCCGTTGGCGGCGACCCGGCCGCCGCCGAGCGCGCCGAGGCGCTGCTTGGGCTGGATCGTCCGCCGCTGGAGCGGTATCTCAGCTGGGTCGGCGGCGTCCTGGTCGGCGACCTCGGGACGTCCTGGATCGTGGCGCCCGGCCGGGCGGTCGGGCCACTGCTCGCAACGGCCCTGGTCAACTCGCTGCTGCTGACCGTGAGTGCTCTGGTGCTGGCGCTGCTGCTCGGCAGCGCGATTGGTGTCGCATCGGCGCTGCGCCCCGGGTCCGCGCTGGATGTCGGACTCGGAGTGGCCTCGCTGGTGGTCGGCGGCGCCCCCACATTCTGGCTTGGGATGCTGCTGTCGATCGCGTTCGCCGTTGAGCTGGCGTGGCTGCCGGCGGGGGGAGCCCAGACCATTGGCCGGGACGATCCGCTGGACCGCGTGCGCTACCTCGTGCTGCCGGTTCTGACGCTGGCAGCGGTCCAGCTAGCGGCCTGGGGACGGTACGTGCGCGCGGCGCTGCTGGAGGAGCTTGGGCGCGATCACTTGCGGACCGCCCGCGCGAAGGGGCTTTCCGAACGGGTCGTGCTGCTGCGGCACGCTGTCCCGAACGCGGTGCCACCGCTGATCGCGCTGCTCTCGCTGGAGACGCCCGCGCTGATCGCCGGCGCCACCGTCACCGAGGCGGTGTTCAGCTACCCTGGTCTCGGACGGCTGCTGCTCACCGCGCTACGGGCGTACGACTGGCCGCTGGTGCAAGGGATTGCGCTGATCCTCGCCGTCTCCGTCGTGCTCTCCAGCCTCGCCGCCGAGGTCGTCCTGGCCTTGGCCGACCCGCGCCTGCGAATTTGACGCCCGTGCATGACGAGCGCGCGTGGGCGGCAGCTGGCAGACATCCGCTGGGAGCGCGGCCATCCTGGCCGCCCCGGGCTTGTCGCACCGGAGCGGCCAGGATGGCCGCGCTCCACGGGCAGGCCGGGTCTCCATGCGAGTGATCGGGAGGGTGTGGCGCCACCGGACTGGCCGTCCGGTCTTGATCCTCCTTGGGGCGTTGGGGCTGCTCTGCGCGCTCGCGCCGGTCCTGGCGCCGGCCGGGCCGGAGGCCGGCGCGCTCTCGGAGGCGTTGCGCCGGCCCGACGCTCGCCACTGGTTGGGGACGGACGAGCTGGGGCGAGACGTGCTGGCGCGCCTGCTCTGGGGCGGGCGGATCTCGCTGTCGGTGATGGTGCTGGTGACGCTCGGGGCGCCGGCCCTCGGCACGGCGTACGGGCTGGTGGCGGCCGAATTGCCATCGCTGGCCGGCGAGCTGGCGATGCGGGTGGTGGACGGTCTGCTGGCAGTGCCACGCCTGCCGCTCTACCTCGTGCTGTTGACGCTAGTCGGGCCGGGTTACTGGTCGGTCGTGGTGATCCTGGCAGCCTTCGAGTGGCCGGCCTTCGCGCGGCTGGCCTATCTCGGCGCGCTCGGCGCTCGCCAGGAGCCGTACGTCGAGGCGGCGCGAGCGCTCGGCGCGGACGGCCCGCGCGTGCTCCGCGCTCATGTCTGGCCGGGCATCGCCGGCCCATTACTCGTCGCGGCGGCGGTCGGGGCGCGCGCCAGGATCGTGGCCGAGACCTCGCTCAGCTACCTCGGATTCGGGATCGTGCCACCCACGCCGTCGTGGGGCAACATGCTGGCATCCGCGCAGTCGCGGATCTGGGACTATCCCGCCCTCGCGCTCTACCCCGGACTGGCGATCCTGGTGGTCTCCGTCGCGGCCACCCTGCTCGGGGACGCCCTCCGCGACGCCCTCGACCCGACGACCTTCACGCACGCCGCTCGGCGCGCCGCACGAAAGGACGACGATGCACATCGGGCTGACCGGCTGGCAGAGTGAGGCCGCCGAGGGCGACCATCGCGAGCTGCTGACGATCTTCCAGCGGGCCGACGAGCTTGGCTTCGACTCGCTCTGGCTGGCCGAGTACCACTTCAAGCGGATCGGGCTAACCTACCCCTCGCCGACGTTGCTGGCAGCGGCGGTCTTCGCCCGGACCGAGCAGATGCGAGTCGGGACCGGCATCACCCTGGTGCCGCTCCACCACCCGCTGATCCTGGCCGAGCAGCTGGCTCAGCTCGACGTCCAGAGTAACGGACGCCTCGACGTGGGTATTGGCCGCCCGAACGACCCGGCCGTGCTCGCCGCGCTCGGCATCGACCCAGCCACGAAGCACGAGCGGTTCGTGGCCGGCTACGAGCTGCTCCGGGCGGCCTGGACGGACGGGCGCGTCGCATCGGCAACTGGACCCTGGCGCTTCGACGCCACCGAGGTCGGCCCGGCCCCTGTCCAGCAGCCGCACCCGCCGATCTACGTGGCCGGCATGAGCGCGGAGAGTATCGGGTTCGCCGTCGAGCACCGCCTGCCGGTCCTGCTCAGCCTGGAGCGTCCCGAGGGGCTTCAGCTCGAACGGTGGCGCGCACTCCCAAAGTCCCCCGAGCAGGCCGCCGATCTCTGGCGCTTCTCGCTCAACCGGTACGTCTTCATCGGGCGCACGACCGCCGAGGCCCACACCCGGCTCGACCGGGCACTGATGCCGATCCTGCGTCGTCGCCGCTGGGCGCCCGTGGACGTGAACGATCCCGAGGCAGTGCGAGCCGCTCGCGCCACCCTGATCCGGGATCAGGCGATCGTCGGCTCACCGGACGAGTGCGTCTCGGAGATCGCGCGGCTGGTCCGCGAAGTCGGGACCGGCCATCTCCGCTGCGTCTTCAACGCGCTCGGCGGCCTGGACCGCGCGACGACGCTGGCGCAGATGGAGCTGTTCGCCGCCGAGGTGCTGCCGGCCTGCCGCGCCATCGGACCGACCGTGCCCGTCACGGCAGCCTGACCGGTACACTTCCGGGGACGGAGGGACACGATGGCTGACAAGCGCCGCTCGCTCGCCGAGGTCATCGCCACGATTCCCGATGGCAGCCGGCTGGCCCTCGGCGGCAACACCTTGCACCGGGCGCCGGCCGCGTTCGTCCACGAGCTCGTGCGGCAGGGCAAGCGCGCGCTGGAGCTGGTGAAGACCGCCGCGGCGTACGACGTCGATCTGCTGTGCGGACTCGGCTGCGCGACGGCGGTCTCGGCGGGGTTCGTCGGTTACGAGACGGTGTTCGGGCTCGCCCCGATGTACCGCCGGGCTGTCGAGAGCGGCCGGGTCGAAGCACGCGAGCACGCCTGCTACACGATCATCGCGGGGCTGCGGGCGGCCGTGCAGGGCGTCCCGTTCATGCCGTTGAACGGCCTCCAGGGCTCGGATCTGGTCGGGCTGCGCGGCTTCAAGTCGGTCCACGATCCATACTCAGGCCAGGACGTGATGACCGTGCCGGCCATCGTGCCGGACGTGGCGCTGATTCACGTTCAGGAGGCTGACCAGGACGGCAACGCCCGCATTTGGGGATCGAAGTTCGAGGACACATTGATGGCGCGCGCTGCCCGTCGGGTGATCCTGAGCGCCGAGCGACTCGTGGACCGCGCTACGCTTGCCGCCGACCCGTCCCGCACCGATATCCCCGGCTTCCTGGTGGACGCGGTCGTCGAGGCGCCGGGCGGAGCCTGGCCGACCTCGTGCGCCGGCCTCTACGCGTACGACGAGCCGTTCCTGGCCGAGCTGCTGGCGGCGGCCCACCATCCTGAGACGCTGCGCGAGTTTGTTGAGGCGCGCATTTTGAGCGGAGCCCCGGGCGTTGGAGTGCTCCGGTGACCGCGCCACATGACCCGGCCACCGTCGCGGCGCAGATGGCCGTCGCGCTGGCGCGTCTGCTGCGGGACGGCGAGCGGGTCTTCTTCGGCGTCGCCTCGCCGCTGCCGATGGTGGCAGCCTTGCTCGCGAAGCGGCTCCACGCCCCCGATCTCGTGATCCTGACCCTGCCCGGTGGCGTCGATCCGTCGCCGGCCCAGCTCCCCGTCTCGACGGTCGATCCGCGCCTGATCGACGGTGCGGCGGCGTCGACCGTCCTGGCCGACGTATTCGACCTGGCGGCACGAGGACGGCTCGACACGGCGTTCCTCGGCGGGGTGCAGATCGACCGGCAAGGACGGATCAACATGAGCTCCATTGGCGACCCGCGCCATCCGAAGGTGCGGCTGCCGGGTGGGGCCGGCAGCGCCGCGCTGATGCCGGTCGCTCGTCGCACTCTCCTCTGGCGCACGCGCCACGACACCCGCACGTTCGTCTCGGAGCTGCCGTTCGTGACTGCGGCCGGCAACGTCGACCGAGTGGTGACGCCGCTCTGCGTGCTACGCCGCGTGGACGGGCTGCTCTGCGTGGAGAGCGTCCACCCGTTCAGCTCGCCTGACGGGGTCCGAGCCGCGACGGGATTTCCGGTCGAGGTCGGGCCGGAGACGCCGGTCACGCCACCGCCGACGAACGAGGAGCTGGCCGCGTTAGCCTCCATCGACCCGGCCGGCGTGGTCGCCTCGGAGCTCCACGCACGCTGATCCCCGTGCTACGTACGAAGAGGAGCCGGTCAACTGACCGGCTCCGTGGCGTTCACGATTCAACTGCCGAGCTTAGCTGCGCCCTCGGTCGAACCCTTCGCGGATCTCCTCGCGGAGTCGCTCCCAGTCCTGGTCCGAGTTGCCTGAGCGATGGTCACGCCGGAGCTCCGGCTCGGCATCCTCGAACGTCCGCCCGGCGTACCGCCGGTCACGCGATGCCGCGTAGCCGCGCTGGTAGTTCGACTCGGCGTCCTCGAATGTGCGCGTGTCGACGGCGGTGCCGGTCAGGCCGGCCTTGCGGCCCTCGAAGTGCCTGCGGAACCCTTCGCGGTAGGTGTTGTAGTTCTCGTCGACGTCGACCTGCTCCTTCCGGATCGTGTCGGAGAAGGTCTGGCTCTCGGTCTTCACGTCGCGATCGACCACCACCTCGCCGGTGACCACGGCCTCCTTGCGGGCGACCGCCTCCTCCCCCCGGACCGGCACGCGGATCGTCCCTTCCTTGAATGCGTCCGGAGCGTCGCCCACCGCGATCGGACGGTCCGGAACGTCCACCCGCTCGACGTTCACCTCTTCGTGCCGGAGCGTCACCGGGACGTCCACGCGCTCTGTTTCGACCTCCTTGTGGACGTCAACCGAGCCGTACTCGCCTTGCTGCTTCTCGACGTTCAGTCGCTCCTCGCGGACGGGCACCCGGACCTCGCCACCACCCACGGCATCGCCGATCTGCGTTCCGACCATGGACTGATAGGAGCGATATCCCGCGTCGCTGAAGTAGAGACGGTCGTTGTCGAAACGGTCGAACATCGAGCGTGCATACGGTCTGCCACTGATGTAGACGTTCGTGTCATCCCAGCGGTCGATCGTGCCCAGGTCTCGGTCGTCGTGGCTGTAGACATGCGTGCCGCGTCGAAGCTTGTCGAACAGACCCATTCTGGTCTCCCGGAGGTAGAAATGAACGAGACGATCCTGAAAGGACGCTCGTGGCGCACTCTGCTGCGCTATGCGCTATGCGAACAGCAGGCACACGTCATGCCTGACGACTGAAGCACCTATTCGTGATAGAAGGACCATGACATCGTTGTCATATCTCGTGCCCGATCGATTCGTCGGCGTTGTCGGCGCCCGTGGTGTCTTTCACGTCGATTCGTTCGTGCCGCACGATCTCGTACACCTCCTGCTCCTCCAGCACCCGGCGGGTCCGGATCCGGACCTCCTCGGTCAGGACCAGCTGCTTGGTGACGACCAGCACCTCTTCCATGACCGGCACGATCAGCCAGCCGTCCTCCTCGCGCGTCCGTGCAGGCTGGTCGATCGGGCGGTCGAGCCGGATCCGCTCGATCTCGACCTCGTCGCGCTCGACGGGCTGGACGACCGTCTCCGGAACGTGCTCCACGGACTTCCGCACGACCACCTCGCCTCGGTCCACCGACCTGATGCCGACCCGCAGGCGCTCTTCGTAGATCGGCACCCGCACCTGCCCGCCCAGGTCAGGCGTCGAGACAATCCCACTGAGGCGTGCGAGCGCGTCCGCCCGCGTGGAGCTCAGGCGGACCTGGGTCGGACCGACGATGTCGAGGATCAGGTCGACGGGCACGAGAACGAGGCTCTCATCATGCTCGACGAGGAGCTGCGAAAGCTCACGCGTCTTCGGGTTGACAAGCACCTCCCTCACCGTGCCGAACGTGCCGTCCGTCGTCTCCACGGACGCACCCGGCTCGATCCGCGCGTGCTTCGTCATCGTGCGCTCTCCTCGTCCGCCGCCAAACTGGACGGCCACGCCCGTGCCCGGCTGGTCCCGGCCGTGCGGCGTCATCTACAGCAGGCGTGCCAGGCAAGAGACATGCCCACCATCCCAGTTCCGGTGCGGGGCGGGCCGGGGGCACACTCGTTGCGTTACAGCCCGCCGAAGATCTCATTCGAGGTGTGCGCTGCGTGATGACCGCTCCCGCGAAGAACCAGGACCTGCACGGGAACGTGCCCGACACGTCGCCGGTGGCGCTGCTGATCGTGGACATGATCAACGACCTGGAGTTTCCCGGCGGCGACCGTCTCGCCGAGCAGGTGATGCCCGTGGCGGGACGAATTCGCGAGCTTCGGCGACGTGCCCGCGCGCTCGGCATCCCGACGCTCTACGTCAACGACAACTTCGGTCGCTGGCAATCCGACCTGGCGGCGGTGCTGAGCCACTGTCTCGAAGACGACGTGCGCGGCCGGCCGATGGTCGAGCTGGTGAAGCCTGCCGACGACGACTACTTCGTGCTCAAGCCGAAGCACTCCGGCTTTTACTCGACGACGCTCGACACCCTGCTTGCCTACCTGAAGGCGTCCACGTTGATCTTGACCGGCATCGCCGGCAACTCCTGCGTCCTGTTCACCGCCAATGACGCCTTCATGCGGGACTATCACCTGATCGTCCCCGAGGACTGCGTCGCCTCCATCGACCCGGACGACAACGCGCACGCGCTCAAACAGATGCGCGAGCTGCTCGGCGCCGACACGACGCCATCGCCGGACCTGGACCTCGCCCTTGTCCGCTCCAGAGGTCGCACAGCCGCATGACAACAGTCAGGCGGATCGACTCGATCCGTGCCGACATGCCTGGCTATGGTCCGGTAGCCGCGGGAGGAAGCAGTCCAAGCTGGTGGAGGACACCAGACCAGGTCAAGTCGTTCAGCACCGCGTCCCACAGCACCTGCCCCATCCGACGTTCCCACATGTTTGCGAGAATCAATTCTCGATGCAGAGAATCGCTAAAGTGGAATGCGCTCACGGCACTGCTCACTGTCGGTACGGATGGTTCGTCCGATTCCATCCAGGCGCTTCGGTAGAGGCCGATCCGGGTCGATACGCGCTGGTCCAGGTAGTTCACGCGCCGACTTGACGCATACTCGGGCTGCGCGAAGCGGGCCCATGCGCGCCCGAAGGCGGTGGTGGCGGCCTTGCCTAGGACCTGTCGACGTTCGCGAATCAGCTTCAACTCGTACTCGAATCGCTTTATCCCGGCGTCAAGATTCGGCTCGATGTCTGACGTCTGAACGTTGTCTCGGATGACCAGGCGATCAAAGATCTCCCGTTCGAGGAGCGTCCCGACGAGGATCAAGGCGTAGCCCAGGTGGTAGGCTGGCAGCGGGTGCTCCGGATTGTGCCCTGCAGCTTCGGCATACTCCTGTAAGGCGTGGATCAGCTGCCCCTGCCCCAGAATCGCGTCTCCCAACAAGCAACGGTCAGCGACGATATCGTCCGCGATCGTGACGGCGAGTCGGGCGTGCCGTGCGGCGACATTGAAATGTCCCTGGCGCATCAGGAAGTACGCGGCTCGCCGATGCAGGTAGCCATTCTGGTCGTCGTTCTCCAGCCCTTCGTTGGCGTAGTCGAACGCTTGCTGCCAGTGGCCGGTGACAGCCTGGGCGTAGCTTTCGACGAGATATGGCATGACCCGCTCGGAAGAACGCGCCCGATCAAGGAGGCGGCCGGCTGCGACGGCTGCATCGGCAGGTGAGAAGTCGGACAGGCGGACGTCGACGCACCAGGCGTACAGTCGGAATACGTGCTGGCCTTTCTGATCCTCAGCGCACGCCAGGCCGTTCACTTCGGAGATGAGACGTAGGCGAACGTCGTCGATCTGCTCCTTCGGGAGTTGGCGTGGGATCATAATAGCGACGGCCTGGCTGCTGAGGCGCCCGAAAACGACGCCACCGTCGAGAGCACCCCCAAGACGCTCCCCGAGCCAGCTCCGGAGGAAGTGCACAGGCTCCAGGCGCTGGAGCTCCCCACTGAGCCACTCCCACGCGGTGTCCGCGAAGTCGGGGACGGTGCCGGGGTGCGCGCCCGGCAGATGCGTAGCTGGTCGCAGGACGATCATCGCGATCCGTCCCCCCGCAGCTCCTGTTCGTGATGCGCCGGCCTGAACGCCACTGACGAGCAGATCCCCGAGCGTGGCCTGTACGGTTTTCTCGAATGTGGCCGCATCCAGGCACCGGCGGGCTGTGAGGTGCTGGAGGGAACGAACCGAGGAGGCGACGCTCCGCCGGCGCTCAACGATCTCGCCGACCAACGGCGCCAGGAATTCGAGGCACCTGACCACTGATGGAAAGTCGGCGTCAGAGATGCGCTTCGCCCAGACGTAGAGCTGTGCGTACCGTCTGCCGTCCGCGGTCGGAATCGGGATCGAAACGCCCGAGTAGGGCGTGCCCATGCCATCGTCCGGATCCGTAGACTCCTGACTGTGGCGCGTCATCATCTCGTCAAATGGAGGCTCAGTCGTTGGTACGCTCAGCGACATGGTCATCGCACGTCCGAATCCGGAGAGGAGTCGGCTACTGTTGATGGTGCGCACCGACGGGAGTCCGGACCATGGCAGACGATCGCTCGCGAAGTCGTCGACGAGTCGGAAAATGTTGTCTTGTGTATTGGCTTCAGGCTGTAAGACGAGGCAGCGAGCGGCGGTGGGCTCGTCTGGCTGTGCCAGGTAGCACGCGAACTGCGTCATCAGCCAGATGATCACGTCGCTGTGCTGGGTGAACAGCCAGGTGTCGCTGGTGGCGGACGCGGCCGTCGCCTCGGCTCGTACTCGCTCGATGAGTGAGGTGAATCCTTCGCAGATCACGCGGATCAGGCGCACTGCAACGCCGACCGTCGTGGGGGTGCCCTCATTGGGGGGCATGATGGCGTCGCGGAATGGCTCGAACTCGCACGAACCGACCACTTCGTCTTTTGAGCCCAGGATCCCGAGCGCGACCAGGAACTGGTGACCATGCGTGTCGATACTGGTGACTCGAAACGCATAGCGCGAGGCGACCGGCGAAACCTGCGTTGGCTCGATCAGTGCGATCTCGCCCGACTCACCGACCAAGCCGATCCGAGCGACGCTATCCTCGGCCAGTTGGTCGATCCAGTCCTGGATCGACCGTTCTCGTAAAAGGCGCGAGTCGCCGCCGGCCAATCGACCGGCGACCACGATGCTTCCGGCTGGGACTACGCCAACCTGAAACGTCTGGAGGATCAGCGCCATCAGCAGGCGGCCGACGACCGTGGTCTCGAAGCGCCGAATGGCGGACTCAACGATGGTTTCGAGGAGACTGTTGGACCTCGACGTAATGCGAGTCAGATACGACTCCACGCGACGCCGGGCAGATTCGAGGGTGAGGTTGTTCGGCGGTTCGACGAGGTACAGCATCAGGAGCAAGGCCCGGACCTGTTCGGGCGTGTAGAGCCGAGCGCGCGGGGGACCCTTCTCGCGTCGAGGCATGAGTGCGTTCAGCGTCGCCCGCGTACAGCGGTCGCCGGCATCCGGTCCGATGATCTGTTGCATGATGTCCCGCGCGCACCGCAAGAGCTCGGATTGGCGCAGCTCCTGGTCAGTCAGGCCGCGACGGCGGACCTCTCCCTGGAGCCTCTGGTCGACCGCCTCCAGATCGGCGTGTGACAGGTACGCGTCCGAAACGCTCACGACGCTGTCCTCTTCGGACGACATTCGGCGCGGCTCTGGTACGTTCGTACGATGTTGGTGGCGAGTGCCATCCATGCAGCCATGCTCGTCTCCCATAGACTGAACATCGGGCCGTTACTGCGACATAGCAGCGCCGAAGCGTCATGAGACCGGGCAAGTCTAGTCCGAACCGCCCACCGGTTACCAGTCTGTAACACGAACGTCAGCAGATCGCCGCGGAGAGTCGGCCAAACGCACGCCTTTCGCGCCAGTGACGGGCCGCCGGCCACCGGCAGCGAAACGTCACCGGACAAATCCAGTCGGGTGTCGCGGCGATCCCGTCGCTCGGTATCAGCGTCGCCGACGAAGCGCCCGCTCGAAACCTTTTAGCGGGCTCAGTGCGCCGCTCACTGGACTTCGGGCCGCCGCGGACACTGGTTTCCCGGAGCCCCCGACGATCTTCAGACGAGCGCCCCAGCTGGACCCAGGCGAGGCCAACGAAGCCCGGATGACTCCCACATGAAAGCTCCCCACTTCGATATGTCGAGCAGGTTGGCAGGCCCTATCGTCAGAGAATCACCGTCGCATTCAATGGCCGGCCGCGAGGTCTGAGTCGCGGGGAAGGGAGCGGGATGGATAGCCCAGTAGCTGGATCGCGCGTCGCGCGGTTGATCCGAGGCCCATCGGGGAGTGCTTCGGTACGCTGCGCGACGTGCTGGTGGAACGGGGCATCTGGCCGAGCGATCGGAGGCGGGCACGTGGGGTAGACAACTTGCCGTAGCGCAGTGTGAAGGGTGGAGAGCATGGTGGATGACAGCGTAGTCACCACACGTTCGATGGACGAGCCAAAGGACGAGCAACAGGCCGAACGACCGGTCGGCCCTCAGTTCCGATTGCTGGCAGGCTTGCAGGAGGTACCGTACGCCGAGAGATGCGTGCCTCAGAACGCGACACCGGCCCAGATCGCCCTGCTTCACAAGTCGATCGAGGGTCATCTCAAGGAGCAGCTAGGGGCGGCGGGGTTCAGCACCCGCTCGCTGACCGGCGAGGAGCTCGAGGCGCTGATGGCGAGGATCAGGCCCAGTCTTCCGCCGGTCCTTCGTCGTCTCATCAACGACGACATCGCGTGCGCGGTCTTCCACGTCGGTCTGGACGTCGAAGGACTGCTCCTGCGCGATGGGTCGCCAGGTAACTGGCGATGGTTCTTAGTACTCTTCGACAGCAGCGATCTCGTACTGCAGACTACGGGCGAACAGCTTATCCTGGCGCTTGGCGAGTGGCAGGACCGGCACCTTGGTGACCGAGTCTGCTTTGGCGTCGTGCGCGACCTCGCAATCAGCTACCCAGAGGAGCGCCGCATTCGATGGATTGGCAGCGAGGTCGAGATGCGGGGCGAGGATCGTGGTCTCTGGCCGAGCCACGAGCTCCGCGGCTTGTGGCTCTCGTTTGGAAGCGGAACGGGCGTCGCCCTCGCGCTCATCGTGGTGGGGCAAAGCGTGACCACCGGATTTCCAGGCACGCTGTTGTCTTGGGTCGGACAGGCGGTTGTCAGCGTCTGCGTCGGGACCGCACTCACCCTCGTGCAGCGATGGCGTGCAGTGCAACGGGCACGGGGTCAGCGGGAGCGGAAGGTGGTCTGGACGCGCGTCAAATAATGGTACCCAACGGGTGTTGAGGTCCGATGGCACACTGCTGCCGCCGTACCTCAACACCCTTTTTGTTTGCCTCCACGCGGGCGTGCGCGAATCGTCCGTTTGGCTGCTCCGCCGCTCTGTCCTCCGTGAGCCTACGCCACCGAGATGCAGCGCTCGCGGACATCCGCCTCCGTGGCTGTCAGGTGCCGCTCGGCACGTCTGGCAGCGAGCTGAGGCCCTCATGGGTGTCGTCGCGCTCGGCCTCGCGAGTGGCTGAGAACTGCGCTCCGACCGCCGCGTCTTCAAGTGTGAAGCTGAACCGCATCCCGTTCTCCAGGACGAGCTCCCCGCCCAGGTTCGTCGCCGCGTCGAAGATCCGCTCATCAGGCGTGCCGGCCGGAACGACGATCATCAGCTTGCCACCGCGCACTTCGACGTCTACCGCCTCGTCGCCCTCGACGAGCTGATCCACTGCATCGTCGCCTGAGGTCACACCCTCGCCTACAAACGCCATCTGGACGTTGCGTCGCTTCATGCTGTTCAAGTCCTTTCCTGACGAGGCGCACAACCAGGACCGATTCGGCAGCCTGGAAGCGGGCCGCACGACAAGACGAAGCACAACGCATGCCGTACGCATGGCTCGCCCCTCGCCCCTCGCTACTCGCTACTCGCTACTCGCTACTCGCTACTCGCTACTCGCGTCGACAGGGATACGCCGAAATGCGAGCATTCGCGCGCCCGGTGACCCCCAGGAGCCGGGGCAAATTGATGCTCCGGCCAGGTCGCTTGCCGCACGATTCGAGCAACGCCTCGTCGGGGGAGGTCATCGCTGGCGCCATGCTGCCATTTCTGACGCGCCGGGTGCTTCGCGCGGTGGTCGCCCTCTGGGGCATCGTCACCATCGTCTTCATCACGATGCGGCTCTCAGGCGACCCGGTCCCGCTGATGCTGCCGCCGGACGCGCCGCCGTCCGAGATGAACCGGGTCCGCGCCGAGCTGGGCCTCGATCGGCCCATTCCGATCCAGTACGTCGTCTTCCTGGGAAACGTCCTGCACGGCGATCTCGGCCGGTCGATCCACCTGCGTCAGCCAGCCGTCAACGTGGCGCTGGAGCGGTTGCCGGCCACTTTCGAGCTTGCGATCTCGGCGTTCCTGCTGGCCGTCATGATCGCGCTGCCGGCTGGCCTGATCTCGGCGGCGAAGCGCAACTCGATCTGGGACAACCTGGCTATGCTGCTCGCGCTGATCGGCCAGTCTGCGCCGACCTTCTACATCGGCATCATGCTGATCCTGGTGCTTGGGCTCCAGCTCGGCTGGTTCCCGGTCTCCGGTCGCGGCGATGGCAGCTGGCTGAACCCGGCGGACTGGCCGACGATGCTCTGGCACGTCTGCCTGCCCGCCGTGACGCTGGGCGCCTTCGCGATGGCGAGCATCGCGCGGCTGACCCGCTCGGCGGTGCTGGAGGTGATGCGCCAGGACTACATCCGGACGGCGCGTGCCAAGGGCCTGCGCGACGTGGTGGTGCTGCTGCGGCACAATCTGACGAACGCCGCGATCCCCATCATCACCATCATGGGGCTTCAGTTCGGGACGCTGCTTGGCGGCGCGGTCGTCACCGAGACCGTGTTCTCCTGGCCGGGCATCGGGCTGCTGGCGATCAAGTCGATTGGCAGCCGCGACTATCCGATCGTCCAGTCCTCGGTGCTGCTGGTGGCGATGGCGTTCGTCGTGGTCAACTTCCTGGTGGACCTGGCGTACGGCTGGCTCAATCCCCGGATTCGCTACGCATGAGCGCGACTGTCGTTGTCGATCCAACGTCGGAGGTCCGCCGTTCAGGTCCGACGCTCGGGTACCACCTGCGGCGGGTGCCGGCGGTCGTCTGGCTGTGCGCGTTCATCCTGGTGACGATGGCGCTGTTCGCGGTTCTGGCGCCGGTCCTGGCGCCCAGGAGCCCATCCGAGCAGTCGCTGATGCTCCGCTTGAAGCCGCCGATCTGGCTGGAGGACGCCGAGCCGGGCTACATCCTCGGGACTGACGAGGTTGGCCGCGACATCCTGAGCCGGATGATCTACGGCGCGCGGATCTCGCTGGCCGTCGGGCTGGTCGGCGTCGCGATCGGCTCGACCTTCGGGACGGTCCTGGGAATGCTGGCCGGCTACTTCGCGGGCGCGGTGGACGAGGTCATCATGCTGGTGGCGGACATGCAGCTGGCGTTTCCGTTCATCCTGCTCGCCATCGCCATCATCGCGGTGCTCGGCCCAGACCCCGCCGAGGCCGTCCCGTGGAAGCTGATCGTCATCGTCGGAGTCAGCGGCTGGATGACGTACGCGCGGGTCTGTCGAGGTGTGGTGCTGACGATCAAGGAGCAGGAGCTCGTGCAGTCCGTTCGCGCGCTCGGCGGCTCGGACTTCCGGATCCTGTTCCGCCACATCCTACCGAACATCCTGTCGCCGGTGATCGTGCTGGCGACGCTCGACCTGGCCCGGCTGATCGTGCTGGAGTCCACCTTGAGCTTCCTGGGACTTGGGGTCCAGCCGCCGAGCCCGTCCTGGGGCGGCATGTTGGGCCAGGGCCGCCAGTACCTGGACACAGCCTGGTGGCTCAGCACCTTCCCCGGACTGGCGATCATGCTGACCACGATCGCCATCAGCCGTGGCGGCGACTGGGTCCGCGACGTCCTCGATCCGACCCTCCGCTCCGGCTGAGCTCCCTCGCTCCTGGGAGACGGTTGGGGTGAGGTGAGCCTTCGGCGCGGTACACTTCTTGTATTGGGAGCGTCGTAGGACGCTTTCGAGGAGAGGAGGCCGGCGGTGGACATCCTTCAAGGTTTGCCGGTCTGGATGCAGCTCGCGATCGCGGTGCTGGTGGCCGCGGTGCTGATCTTCATGAACATCGGCTGGCTGATGCAGGCCAGGAACTGGCTGACGCGCAAGGGCCAGAACGCCCCGGGCATGACCGGGCAGCTCCCCGGCCGTCAGACCGGCGCCGGCTCGGCCACCTCGCGGTCACGCGCTGACCGAGCCTGACGGCGGCGAACCTACTTCGCCGCCGCCATCGCGTCCAGATACTCCTTGCGGATCTGCTCGCCGGCGTCAGATTGCCAGCTCTTGAGGATCTGGTCAAACTCACTGAACTGCTTGCGGCCCAGCAGGATCTCGCGGATGCCGTCGTTGTAGGTCGTGTCCGCGACGGCGCCGCGCGCATACACCGTGGGCGCATAGAAGCCGTTGGTCGGGTCGTCGATGCCGTACGGCAGGACCGCCTTCTCCGCCTCGTGGGCCGCCTTCGCGTAGCCGGTCAGGGCCGGCTCGCAGTGGACCCAGGGGTGCTCGGCGATGTAGCGCCACGGCACGTACCCAGAGCGGCTCATCCCCTCGGCTGAGGAGATCGGCGTGCCCTTCTCGTCCAGCTTGTAGTCCTGGTCCTTGATCCCGTACCGCAGCAGGGTGCTCTCCTCGCTGCCGAACGGCGCGGCCAGATAGTTCATGATCCGGAGCAGCTCCTTGATCCGCTCCGGCGGCGCCTTCTTCAGCACGTTCATCGAGACGAAGCCGGTGCTCAGGTACGTCACCGGCTTCTGGCCCGCCTGCGCCGAGAACGGCTTGACCAGGCCGGTCCGGGTCGGCGGCTTCTGCTGGAGCCCACGCTGCCAGGCGTCCACCCAGGAGTTCCCGTGTCCCTCCACCGTCAGCACGAACTTCTTGGCGACCCAGTCCGTGCGCGAGGTGGTCATCGTCGCGATGTCCGGGGTGTGCAAGCCTGCCGCGATCAGCTCCCGCAGGTAGCCGACCGCCGCCTTGTACTCCTCGGTCTCGCGATCCTTCACCAGCTTGCCGCTGGCGTCCAGTTTCCAGTTGTTGGGCGCCCCGAACATCTGGAGGTAGCCGCTCAGCCCGAACAGCCGGTCGTTGGTGCCGAAGTTGCCCATCGCCCAGCGGTTCTCCTGCGGCCGATTCAGCTGCTGGAGCACCCGCTTGAAGTCGTCGGCGTCCTTCGGGGTGTAGTCCGCGCCGATGTCCGGGTCGTAGAAGTCTAGGTTCTTGAAGAAGTTGCCGCCAAAGGGCGGGATCGAGGTCATCTGGCGCTGAATCGGGATCAAGTAGAGTGCGCCGTCGATGATCGAGATCGAGTTCTTCCAGGCCGGCGTCGGGATGGCCGCGAGGTACGGGTACTCTTTGGCTGCGTCGCCGCTCAGGTACGGTGCGAGGTCGGCGCACTTCGCCTTGAAGAAGGCCGGCAGGTTCGGCGCCACGCTGAACCCGAAGAAGATGTGCATGATGTCCGGCAGGTCGTCGCTGGCGATGACCGTCGCGAATTTCGGACGGTAGTCGGCGCCGGCCACCATGTTCATCTGCACGTTCGCGTTCAGCCGCTTGTTGACCTCCTGCCAGGTCGGGTTCTGGTCGAACGGGGTCGGGGCCGGGAAGTACGACGGGATCAGCACGTTGACGTTACTGCCCGTGCCCGGCGGCGCATCGACGGACTTGAACGGGGCCGGATACGTCTCGAACGCGTCGCTGTAGAGCGGGTCGTCCAGGTGGAAGTCCGGCTTGAGGCTGGCGTTCTTGTACGCGGCATAGGTCGGGAACGCGATCTTGCCGGTGGCGGCCGGCTTCGCCTGGGCGGCAGCCTGCGACTGCGCCGTCGGCTGGCCCTGGCCCGAGGCTGGCGGCGCTGACTGCGCAGCCGACTGCCCGGCTGGCGCCGTGGCCGCCGGGCCAGCCGATTGCCCGCCGGCGCCGGCTGGCGCTCCTGGCGAGCAGGCGGCCAGGGCGAGGGGGAGACCACCCATGGCTGCAAGCTGGAGAAAGGTACGACGGCTCAGCGCGGGAGCTTCGTCAGATGAGCCTGGCTCGGGATATGCGTCGCTGGGCTGCCTCGAAGCCACGCGTCACCTCCTCGTGATCGCGAACGTCGTTCAAGAGCTACGCCAGTCATCGAATGGATGGGGCGGCCTGCCGAATGCGCGAATGAACGTCAGCAGAGCAGCAGGGCAGACCTCTCCCGACTGTAGGCCCGGCAGCCGGCAGCTGTCAAGGATTGTCAGACAATGCGGGTCCACGGCAGTGAGATGGCCGCGCTCCCAGGGGGATACGCCGTTGGCCCCTGTCAGGAAGCTGGCACCGCCTGCGCAGAGGGCAGGCGCCCCGCGTGGTACGCCCGGACCTGCTCCAGGAACGCCCGATGGAAGCGGTCGTCGTCGGTCAGCTCCGGGTGGAAGCAGCTGACCACCAGGCTGTTCTGGCGCGCCGCCACGATGGTGCCATTCTCCAGGCTCGCCAGCACGTCCACACCGGGGCCGGTCGAGGTGATGGCCGGCGCGCGGATGAACACTGCCCGGAACGGCTCCTCGCCCAGCCCGGCGATCTTCAGATCCGTCTCGAAGCTCTGGAGCTGGCGGCCGAACGCGTTACGCTCGACCACCAGATCCATCGTCGCCAGGAGCGGCTGATCCAGCCCGCCGATGTCCTTCGCCAGCAAGATCGTGCCGGCGCAGGTGCCGTAGATCGGGAAGCCGGAGTCCACGAGGCCGCGGAGCGGCTCCAGCAGCTCGTAGTGCACCAGCAGTTTGCCGATCGTCGTGCTCTCGCCGCCAGGGATGATCAGCCCGTCCAGGCCGTCGAGGTCGCTCGGCAGGCGGACCTCCCGCGCGTGCGCCCCGAGCCGCTCCAGCATGTGGACGTGCTCGACGAACGCGCCCTGCAACGCCAGCACGCCGATAGTCAGATCGGAGAACCCACCCTCCGCGGTACCTGTCATGCTGGATTTCGCCATGCTGTGAGCTCTCCTACTGACTCCTGACTACGGTCTACTCGTCTACCAGCCGCGCGGAGCCATCAGCTCGCGCTCGGGGATCGCGCCGATCTCGATCCCGGACATCGCCTCGCCCAGCCCCTTCGAGACCTCGGCGATGATGCCGGCATCGCGGAAGTGGGTGGTCGCCTTGACGATCGCCGCCGCCGTTCGGGCCGGGCTCTCCGCCTTGAAGATGCCCGAGCCGACGAACACGCCCTCGGCGCCAAGCTGCATCACCAGCGCCGCGTCGGCCGGCGTCGCCACGCCGCCCGCGCAGAACAGCACGACCGGCAGCTTGCCTTCCTGGGCCACCTCGCGGACCAGCTCGTACGGCGCGCCAAGGTTCTTCGCTTCGGCCATCCACTGGTCTGGACCGAGCACGGTCAGCTTCTTGATCGCGCCGACGATCGAGCGCAGGTGACGGACCGCCTCGACGATGTTGCCGGTGCCCGGCTCGCCCTTCGAGCGGATCATCGCCGCGCCCTCGCCGATTCGGCGCAGCGCCTCGCCCAGGTCGCGCGCGCCGCAGACGAACGGCACCTTGAAACCGTGCTTGTCGGTGTGGTGCTCCTCGTCGGCCGGCGTCAAAACCTCGGACTCGTCGATGTAGTCCACGCTGAGCGCTTCGAGCACCTGGGCCTCGACGAAGTGGCCGATGCGGGCCTTCGCCATGACCGGGATCGTGACGGCCTCGCAGATCCGCTCGATCAGCTCCGGCGGGCTCATCCGCGCGACGCCACCGTGCGCCCGGATCTCGGCCGGGATGCGCTCCAGCGCCATCACGGCGCAGGCGCCGGCGTCCTCGGCGATCTTCGCCTGCTCGGGCGTGACGACGTCCATGATGACGCCGCCCTTGAGCATCTGCGCCAGGCCCTTCTTGACGGTAAATGTGGCTTCCTGCATGGCCGAGACCTCCGAGGGGTGTCCGTCAGGCGTCTGGCGCGAGCCGGCTGCCTGCGTCTGAAGAAGAACGTTACGGAAGTCCACTGGTCTGGTACAAGATCCAATTTCGTGTGGTACCATCAGACCAATTCATTTCGCGGAGGCCCGATGGCGACCGCCTTGACGATCCCGCTGGACGAGCACGGCTCGCTCTCCCTCCAGCAGCAGCTGTACACGCGCCTCCGCGACGACATCCTGGCGCGCAGGCTCCGGCCGGGCGAGCGCCTGCCGCCATCCAGGACGCTCGCCGTCCAACTGGCGGTCTCGCGGACGACCGTCGTGGTGGTCTACGACCAGCTCGTGGCGGAGGGGTACGCGGAAGCGCGACAGGGGGCCGGCACCTTCGTCTCGCGCCAGATCCCGGACGAGGCGCTGATAGCTGCGCGCCGCCCGAAGCTGGTCGCGCCGTCGCCGAGCCGCGCCCGCCCCGACGCACCCTTCGACGCCAGCCCGGACCCGAGCGCCGAGCGGGACGCTAGCCGTGCGCTCTCGGTGTGGGGCGAGCGGATGGCAGACGTCCATCAGCTGGTCTGGGGCGCGGACGGCCGCGTCGCCGAGCGGTACGGCTCGCTTCCGTACGACTTCCGGCCTGGACGGCCGGACTGGGACACGTTCCCGCGCCAGATCTGGGCCAAGCTGACCGGCCGCCAGGTCCGCGAGCGCTCCGAGGAGCTCGCCTCGTACGGCGACCCGGCCGGCTACCGTCCCCTCCGCGAGGCCGTGGCCGCCCACCTCGGGCAGACACGCGGCGTTCGCTGCACCGCCGAGCAGGTCGTGGTGGTCAACGGCTCGCAGCAGGGCACCGACCTGCTGATCCGCCTGTTCCTGGACCCTGGAGACCGTGCCGCTCTGGAGGACCCCGGCTACGCCGGCGCGGCCCTGGCGTTGCGCGCCCACGGCATGACGGTCGGCGGCGTGCCGGTGGACGAGGATGGCCTGGACGTGGCCGCGCTGCCGTCCCCGGACGATCCGCTCGCTCCGAGGCTGGTCTACGTGACGCCCTCGCACCAGTTCCCGACCGGCGCCACGATGAGCCTGCCCCGCCGCCTGCGCCTGCTAGAGTGGGCCGCCCGGCGCGGTGCACTGATCGTGGAGGACGACTACGACTCCGACTTCCGCTACTCCGGCCGGCCGCTGGAGTCGTTGCAGGGGTTGGATACCCACGGCGTCGTAGCGTACGTCGGCAGCTTCTCAAAGGCGTTGTTCCCGCCGCTGCGGGTCGGCTTCGTGGTGCTGCCGCCGCAGCTCGTGCAGCCGTTCGTCGCGGCCAAGTGGCTGGCTGACCGTCAGACCGCCACCCTCGACCAGCAAGTGCTCTCCGACTTCATCACCGAAGGCCACTTCGAGCGACACCTTCGGCGGATGCGGCGGCTGTACCAGGCTCGCCGCGACACCCTGCTGGACGCGCTCCAGACCCACCTGGGCGACGTGATGACCCCTGGTGGCGACGGGGCCGGTCTGCATCTAGTCGGCTGGCTGCCGACGGGCACGGACGCGGCGGCACTCTCAGCCACGGCGGCGGCGCTGGGGGTCGCGGCGCCCGCGCTTGACCCATACTATCTCGGAGCGGTCAGAAGACCAGGGCTGATGCTCGGGTACGCGGCGCTGGACGAGGCGAGGATCGTCGAGGGCGTGCGGCTGCTGGCACGAGCGGCGGGCAGCCCCACCCCCAGCCACTGCGCGGCGCGGATGTCGGCTGCGCCGACATCCTCCCCACTGCGGTGGACAGCAGAGGAGAGTAACACTGTCATGCTGAGCGCAGCGAAGCATCTCACCCAGACGAGCGGCGACAGGCTGTGAGATCCTTCGCAAGCTCTCGTGAAAATAGCCCGTCGATCACACAAAACCCTGGTAAACGGGCATTTTCATCAGGGTTGGTGCGCCGAGGCGCATGGTCGATCTCAGGATGACAGTGGAAGCCTCCCCTCACTCACGCACACGGACGGCGGAGGGAGTTGGGGGTGAACCTTCCCAGAGCGGGATCGAATCGGGAGGATAGGCGAGATGAGGCTGGGGGACGATCGGCGACTGGCGCGGGCCACCCGCCTGGCCGGAGCATCGTCTGGGCGGATCGGGCAGGCGGCGCACGACGTCGAGATGGACCAGATCATCGGGCGCGACGCCATCAACCTGTACGTCCGCACCTACACGACGATCTTGCGGACCCACGGCGACGTGCCGGTCCGGGCCTTCGAGGCGGCCCACCAGGGCGTCGGATCCAGCCTCCATCCCGGCGCGCTCTCCGACGAGCCGGACGCCGGCGCCTTCATCTACGCCGTCCAGCGCCTGCCGTCCTGCATCGCCTCGGTGGACCGGGTCGTGCTCGGGCAGTTGCCAGAGCAGCTTGCCTCGGCTATCGACGGCGGCATCGAAGGCTGGCAGCAGGTTTCGGCGCCGGGCCGCCGCCGCGAGTGGCACTGGGACGGCGCGGCGACCCTCGCCGTCGCCATCGCCTCGACCTCCGACCTTGACGACGTCATCCCGACGATGGTGGCGTACCAGTTGGAGTGGAACAAGCTCCATCAGGTGATCGAATCGCAGCCGGACGTCGCCGCGCTGCTGACGCGCGAGTCACCGCCAGACGAGGACCGCGAGTGGGCCGCGCTCGGGGAGCGGCTGCATCTCCCGGTCGAGGACTGGGAGCGGCTGCGGCGCATCTGGGGCGGCCAGCTCTGGTCAACCCTCCAGGCTATCGCGGCCGGCCCAAAGGACGTCCGGGTCCGGATGCTCGGCGGCACCCACGTCGGCTACGCGCGGCTGGTGGACCGCTGGTGGCAGCCGATCGGCGCTTACCTGGCGGATCACGGCCTGCTGGAGAGACCGGTCTACTTCGTCTCTTCCAACCCGCACAGCATCGTGAACCTGTGCTCGGGGTACGTCCGCCGCCGGGCCGAGACGTTGTGGCGCTTCCTCGAATCGACCCGCGACGGCGCCGCCGCCGCCGAGATCGAGGCGTTGCGGCGGGCCAAGAACTACTCCAACCCCGAGAACGTGCTCTACTACGCCGCCAGGCTGTGGCACGCCGCCAACAGCGACGAGCGCCTCAAGATCCAGCGCGCCGACGAGGAGGCCGATCGCGGCATCACCACGATCCGCCCCACCAGCGGCTTCGACGTGATCGCCCAGGTGGTCGATCTGTGCAAGGTGCGGCCCGAAGACCTCGATCCCCGGTTGGAGGAGCTGGCCGGCGTGATCGGCAAGACCGACGCCGTCATCCTGAACATCGACTACCCGCTCGGGATGGCGGCCTACTACATCGGGCATCAGGTCGCGGAGGCGCTGGTCGATCTGCGCGGGTTCTACGTGCTCGGAAAGGCGGCCACCCTCAACGGCGCGGTCGGCGACGTGATGTTCGCCGACGAGGTGTTCGACGAGCACACTGGCAACGTCTACTCGTTCGCCAACGCATTCGGCTACGACGAGGTGGCGCCCTGGCTGGAGCGTGGAGCGGCGCTGGATCGACAGAAGGCCGTCACAGTCCGTGGCACCTTCCTCCAGAACCGCGAGTATTTGGAGCTGTTCTACCGCGACGCCTACACCATCGTGGAGATGGAGGCCGGGCCGTACTTGAGCGCCATCTACGAGGCGACCTACCCGGAGCGGCACCCGCTGGACGACTCGGTCCACTTCCGCGACCTGCCGTTCGACGTGGGCTTCATCCACTATGCCTCAGACACGCCGTACACGCGGGCGCGGACGCTGGGCAGTCGGCGGCTCTCCTTCGAGGGCATCGACTCGACGTACGGCTCGACGGTCGCCATCGCGCGGCGCATCCTCCAGCGCGAATCCGAACGCCTCGTGTGAGCAGACGAGTGATGAGCAGTGACTCCTGGCTCGTCTGCTCACGGCTCGTCTGCTCACGGCTCGTCTGCTCGGGGCTCGCCTACCGGTTCTGCTCCCGGCGGACGAACAGCACCGTCCCGGCCACCAGGAAGACCGCGAACATCGCGCCGATGATCGCCATGTTCACCAGCGGCGACTGGAGCACGACTTTCTCGTACTCCGGGCGGCCGGCGTAGAAGATGCCGCGCGTCAGGTCCACCGCGTACCGCATCGGCGAAATGAGCGAGAGAATCTCCAGCGGCAGCGGCAGCACCCGGATCGGGTTGAAGACGCCGGCCAGGAAGAACTGCGGCAGCATTATGAACGGGAAGATCTGGTTCGCCAGCATCCGGCTGCTCAGGTTCGAGAGGATCAGGATGCCGAAGGCACCGCCCAGCAGGCAGGCGATGACGGCCACCGGGATCATCGCCAGCAGTTGCCCAACCGACATCGGCACCCCGACGATCGCGCCGAACAGCATGATCCCGATCCCCTGCGCCAGCGCCACCAGCGACTCGCCCACGATCTTGCCGAAGACGATCGAGTAGCGCGAGATCGGCGCCACGAAAATCTCCTGGCTGAAGTCCGTCTCGCGGTCGTCGATCAGCGAGATGATCCCGTTCGCCGCCGACTGAAAGAGCGTCTGGCCGAACACGCCGGTGAACGTGAACGCGATGAAGTCGAAGCCGAAATCGCTCGACATATTGGACTGGAAGCTGCCGCCCAGAATCCCGATGAAGATGAATGGGAAGACGAAGGTGCCGACCAGCCGCCCCCGATCTCTGAGGAACTTGACCAGATCGCGGAACGCGATGGCGAGGATCGGGTTGAGCTCGCTCATGAGTTGTCCGTCTCCCCTCTCCCGCGCACGGGGGAGGGGCTGGGGGAGGGGACCTCCTGTGGGCCGGGAGAGGGGGCGTCCACGATGCTCAAGTACGCGTCTTCCAGGCTCGGGGTTCGGGTCTGGAGCACGGACAGTGGCGTGTCGATCGCCTTGATGGTCGCCTGCGCCGAGCGCCCGTCAAGCGGCACCTTGAACGGCGGCAGCTCCTGGAACGGGATCGCCTTCTCCGTCAGTTCCGCGCGCAGCTGGCCACGGTCCTCGGCGTCCAGCAGCAAGTACTCCTCCACCAGCTCAGCCTTCACCTCGGCCGGCGTCCCGAGCGAGACGATCTTGCCCCGATTGATGATGCAGATCGTGTCGGCCTCCTCGGCCTCCTCCAGGTAGTGGGTCGTCAGAAAGATCGTCGTGGCAGTCTCGGCGCGGACCTGGCGCAGGTACTCCCAGAGGCTCCGCCGACTGGCTGGGTCCAGCCCGACCGTCGGCTCGTCCAGGAACAGGACTTGCGGCCGGTGGATCAGGCTCCGCACGATCTCCAGCTTGCGACGCATCCCGCCCGAGTACGTCTTGATCGGCTGGAACAGCTCGTTCTGCAAGCCCAGGATGCCGGCGAGCTGGAGGATCTGCTCCTTGTAGGCACTCGGCATCAGCCCGAAGGTCGGGCGAAACGGGAAGAGGCCGTACATCACCGCGTGCAGGCGGACGTTCTCCTCGGCGGTCAGGTTCATGTCCAGGCTGGCCCGCTGGAACACGATCCCGATGCTTCGTCGCACCGCCGCCGCTTCAGTAACCAGATCGTGCCCGGCGATGGTGACCGTGCCGCTGGTCGGGGCCAGGGTCGTGGTCAGCACCGAGATCGCGGTCGTCTTGCCGGCACCGTTCGGTCCGAGCAGCGCGAACAGCTCGCCGCGCTCGACGCTGAACGAGATGCCGTCCACGGCGTTGCGGTCGGCGCTCTTGTAGCGCTTGACCAGGCCGTCCACCACGACGATCGGGTCTATCACGCCGCGCTCGCCGCAAGCCGGCATCTCGGACGCATACGATGATTGTGGTGGAACAAGCGTTCGAGCCGCCACTCAGCATGCACCTCTGGTCTGACTCAGAGCACGTCTTCCAGTCTGCCTGACACCCGGCGTTCACGCTGTGCCCGAAAGGACAGTCCGCCTGTCCGCGCGCCGTCTATCGTTAACCCATGCCCTCTCACCCACAGACTCAGTACCAGGAGCGCCCTCACATGGCTGCGCACGTCCCCACCACCGCCGGCGTCCGTCTGCGCCCCCCACACTCTGACGACGCGCAAGAGTGTGGCCGCATCTGCTTCGAGGCTTTTGGCGCGATCTCCGGACAGCACAACTTCCCGAACGACTTTCCGAACGTCGAGGCCGCGACCGGCGTGGTCGGGATGCTGATCGAGCATCCCCAGTTCTACGGCCTCGTCGCCGAGCGGGACGGTCGCGTCGTCGGGAGCAACTTCCTGGACGAGCGGAACGTCATCGCCGGCGTCGGCCCGATCACCGTCGATCCGTCGGCGCAGAATCGAGGCGTCGGACGGCAGCTGATGCAGGGCGTGCTGGATCGGGCGGCCGAGCGCCGGTTCGCGGGTGTGCGGCTGGTGCAGGCCGGCTATCACGCGCGCTCGTTCTCGTTGTACACCTCGCTGGGGTTCCAGGTTCGCGAGACGCTGGCCTGCGTCCAGGGCGAGGCGAAGCGCATCGAGATTCCCGGCCGGTCCACGCGCGTGGTGCAGGAGCGCGACCTGGACGCCTGTAACGCGGTCAGCCTGCGCGTCCACGGACACACCCGAGCCGGCGAGCTGGCGGACGCCGTCCGAGCTGGTACCGCCACCCTGGTGGAGCACGGCGGGCGGGTCACCGGCTACTCGACCGCGGTCGCGTTCTTTGGGCACACCGTGGGCGAAACGGACGACGACGTCAAGGCATTGATCGGCGACACGCCGGTCTTCGCGGGACCGGGCTTCCTGGTGCCGGCCCGCAGCCCGTTGGTGCGCTGGTGCCTGGAGCAGAGATACCGTGTGGAGCAGCTGCTCACGCTGATGAGCATCGGCCTGTACAACGAGCCGAAGGGCGCCTTCCTCCCGTCGATCCTGTACTGAGGAAGCCCCACCCCCCAGCCCCCTCCCCATTGCGATGGAGAGGGGGAGCAGGTTTCCGTCTCCCCTCTCCACCGCAGTGGGAGGGGGCTGGGGGGTGGGGCTTCCTCTCAGCGATACTGCCGAGTACGACGCGATCTGGAGGTGCCCATGCCGCCGCTCGACCTGGCGATCCGAGGGGGAACCATCGTCACTGCCGCCGAGACTCGTCGTGCCGACGTCGGCGTGGCCGGCGGCCAGGTCGTCGCGATTGGCGATGTCGGCGACGCGACGGTCGAGCACGACGCCACCGGCCTGCTCCTGCTGCCCGGCGTCGTGGACCCGCACACCCACCTGGAGGCCCAGTTCCGGGCCGGCGGCCCCGGCACCGCCGACGACTTCCTCTCCGGCACCGAGGCGGCGGCCTGTGGCGGCGTCACGACGATCATCGACTACGCCCGTCAGTTCCCCGGCATGTCGCTCTCGGACGGCATTCGGGAGTGGGACTCGCGCGCCGCTCCGAAGTCGTTGATCGACTACAGCTTCCACATCATCGTGACCGACTTCTCGGAACGGTCGCTCGCCGAGATCCCGGCCCTGCTCGCAGACGGCTTTCCCTCCGTCAAGGCGTTCATGATGCGGATCACCGACGAGCAGCTGCTGATGTTGATGTCGGCCAGCGCGGCGGCCGGCGGCCTGACGATGGTGCACGCCGAGAACGCCGCCGTCCTGGACTACCAGAAGGAGCGCCTCTTCGCGGAGGGGAGGCGCTCCGCGCGCTGGTACGTGGACAGTCGCCCGGAGCTGGGCGAGGCCGACGCCACCTCGCGCGCCCTCGACTACGCCGAGCTGACCGGCGCGCAGGCGTGCATCGTCCACATCTCGTGCGACGCGGCCCTCCAGCGGGCGCGAGCCGCGAAGGCGCGTGGCTCGAAGACCTGGATCGAGGTCCGGCCGTGCTACCTCTTGCTGGACTCGACCCGTTACACCGCCGAGGGCGTGGACCCGTTGACCTTGAGCGGCTGCCCCCCGCTGCGCCAGATCGGCGATCTCGACCTGCTCTGGGCCGGCCTCGCGGAGGGGACCATCGACGTGGTGGGCAGCGACCACTGCGCCTGGACCCTGACCGAGAAATCGGTCGGCGCCGAGGACTTCAGCCAGATTCCGCATGGCATCCCGGCCCTGGAGACCCAGCTACCGACGTTGTGGGGCGTGGGCGTGGGCGGCGGGAAGCTCTCGGCGCAGCGGCTGGTGGAGGCGATGTCGACCGGGCCGGCCCGGCTGCACGGCCTGTATCCCCGCAAGGGCACCATCGCGGTCGGCTCGGACGCGGACATCGTGCTGTTCGACCCGAACCGGCGCGAGACCGTAAGCCAGTCGCGGCTGCACTCACGAGCCGGCTACGAGCCGTGCGAGGGGATGGAGGTCACCGGCTGGCCGGTCGCGACGTTCTCGCGCGGCGAGCTCATCGCGAAGGACGGCCAGGTGGTGGGGAAGCCGGGGCGGGGGCAATTGCTGAAGCGCCAGCCGCCTGCCGCTAGATGACCGGCTTTGGCCCGAAGATCTCGACGTCCACACCCCGGACGTAGTGCACCAGCGGTGGCGGCCCCTCCGGCCGCGGGAGGCCCGCCGCCGTCAGCAGCTCGTCGCGCAGGCCCAGGAGCGTGGCTCGCTGAACGGGATATGCTCCGTGGTGCACCTGGCCCTGCCAGATCCTCCCGCCCCGCTCGACGTGCAGGTAGTACCGCTCGATGAGAAAGTGCTCCAGCGACCCGGGCGCCGACGGCCCGAGGTACTCGCCCGGCTCGAAGACGACGCGCGTGCGCGGGCGCCAGCCGCCGATCCGCCGGCTGCGGTACTCGATCCGCTGGCCGTCGCGCCGCATCCGCATCAGCGCCCAGTAGTACGGCAGTCCGAACTGCGCCCGCGCCACCTCGACGGCGATCCGCGAGGCGGCCTCCAACGAGAAGAAGTAGACGCCGGGATCGTGGCCCTCTCGGTGGGTGTAGGTCCGGACGTTCGTCTCCAGGAACCGGAACGCCACGCGCTCCGGCGCCCAGGTGGGCCGGACGCCGGTCATCCAGAACGGCACCAGCCCGACGTACGCGACTCCCTCATACGTGTCGATCGAGAGCTGCTGGGGGATCAGCGGGCGTAGCACCGAAACCGGGACCGGCCAGTGCAGGAAGAGCAGATCGCGCCAGCGCTGATGCCCGACTACCGGCGCCACTGGCCTGAGCGTCGGCGCGATCCTGTCGATGAGCGACTCCATGCCAGGAGTGTATGCCATCACCCCAACCAGGACGTCAGGCGACGATCGTCACCTCCCCGGTGTCCAGGTCGTAGCGGCCACCCACGACCTTGATCTTCTCGTGGTGCACCATCTCGCCGAGCAGGGGCTCACTGGACTTCAGCAGCGCCACCATGTTGCTCACGTTCGCCACCACCGCCAGGTCCACTACGTCTCCGCCCTGAGCGTTCGCCTGGGCGACAGCCGGCCGGATCGGGTCGATCAGCGCGGCGAGGTGCCCCTCAGGCGTACCGCCGCTCTTGACGGTGTCCACCGTCGCGGCCACCGCGCCGCAGCGCTCGTGGCCCAGCACCATCACCAGCGTCGCGCCCAGGTGCTCGACCGCGTACTCGATGCTGGCGACTGCCGCGGCATCCGCGACGTTGCCAGCCACCCGCACCGTGAAGAGATCGCCGAGCCCCGCGTCGAACACCAGCTCCGGGGCGACCCGCGAGTCCCAGCAGCCCCTCGATAGCGTCCCTGCCGCGATTCTCCACGATTGCCTCCACAGCCAGCCACCCTCGCATCATGTCTTCGTCAGGGTGGCTGACTGTAGATAACGAGATCGATCGGCAAATGCCGAGGCGGTCGTCCATCTCAATTCTCAATCAGAAAGTTGGTCAGAAGATCCGAGGCATCCCACGTCTCCCTAGTCTCGAACGGACTGGAGATTGTAGGGAGGGGTGCGTTGCTGGAACTGGGGCCAGTCTGTCCGCCGTGCTGTCACCCTATCGTGCCAACGATACGGTTGGCGGCGCAGTCAAGCCGTTGCCGGCCGACCAACGAACGACCGCCAGAGACCTACATTCGGAGCGAACATTGTGACCACGTCACCCCTCTCGACAGGCCAAGTAGCTATCTACGCTCGGGTCTCGACCGAGGATCAAGCCGCGGCCGAAACCATCCAGCCACAAGTCGAGCTCCTGCGCCGCTACTGTGAGCTTCACGGCCTGGATACTGTTGGCGAATACCTCGACGATGGTGTGAGCGGCACCGTTGCTCTCACTCAGCGACCCGAGTGCGCCCGACTGGTGGCAGACGCAGCAGCGGGTCGCTTCCGGTCGGTCATCTGTCACCGTGTATGGCGCCTCAGTCGGCGGCTCGCGGTCGTCCTGGACGCCTACGATGCGTTGGATGCCGAGAACGTGGTCATCAAGAGCGCCACCGAGCACATCGATACTTCTCAGCCGATCGGCCGCTTCATCTTCCAGATGCTTGGAGCGTTCGCCGAGCTCGACCGCGAGACTATCTTGGATAACACGACGCGCGGACGTGCTCGAGGCGCTCGACAGGGTCGCTGGTATGGCGTCGCGCGATCAGAACTGGATCGGCTGAGTGGCCAGCAGGGCGTGATGGAGGCCGCCAGCCAGCAGATCGAGGCGACCAGATGCTTCTCGCCGAACTACGCAGCCCACTGGACGCCGGCCTCGACGACATAACCCGGGCCACCGTGGTGAGGGCGCTCGTTCGTCGGATCGATATACATACTGTCGGCGACCGCGGGCCACTCGCGGCACGCGCTGTCGTCGAGTGTGCCTTCGCCGACGAAGGTGCTTTTGCTACCGGTAGTTGTTGAACTGGAGCGGCACCACGTAGTCCTGATCCTTGAGCAGCTTCATTGCGCCCTGGAGCATGTCCTTCGACGAGCCCGACACCCGCACCGCGTCGCCCTGGATCTGCGATTTCAGCTTCGGGAACTTGTCGCGGATCAGCTTCGTGATCGACTTCCCCAGCTCCTGGTCGATCCCCTGCCGGAGCTTGCATGTCTGCCGCACCGTGCCCTTCGTGGCCGGCTCGACCTTCCCGAAGTCGAACACCTTGTTCGAGAACCCGCGCTTCGCCGCCCGCTCGATCAGGATGTCGCGGACCGCCTTCAGCGTGAACTCGGTGTCGCAGGCCAGCACCACGGCCTCTTTCTCCAGCGTCACCGAGCTGCCGGTGTTCTTCAGGTCGAACCGTGTCGAGACCTCGCGCGTCACCTGGTCGACCGCGTTCACCATCTCCTGCCGGTCGATCTGCGATACCACGTCAAAGCTACTGTCAGCAGGCATGCTCGCTCCCGAATCGTCAACGTTGTTTGCGGAAATTCTACCGACTACGCGAGCAGGCGGTACTGCTCCTCCGGCCAGCCGGCCAGCGCGTACATCTGCACCATCGCCGACTGGTCCAGCAGCGTGCAGGCCGAGGACGGCCCGTCGAACCGGACCAGATCGGTCCGGATGTCGTGGAGCATCGGGTTGTCCCAGGCGCGGTCGGCAAATTCCAGCATCGCCTCGCGGTATGCCGTCTCGCCCGTCACGGCCGCCAGCGTCAGCAGGTTGCGGAAGAAGATCGCCACGAAGATCGCCGGCTGCCCCGCGAACCGCCGCGAGCCGTACCAGTCCAGCGCCGCCTCGGCCGTCTGCTGCGCCTCGTCCAGGTACTGCTGCTCGCCGGTGACGCGATACAGCATCACCCCCGCCGCCACCGGCACGCCCGCGTTGTAGACCCACTGGCTCGCGTCGATACTGCCGTTGCCCAGCACCTTGTCGTGGTACAGCCCCGCCTCCGAGCCGTCCGCGATCCAGAGCGTTCGCCGTAGCCAGTCGTACGCCCGCTGCGCCGTGCTCAAGTACTCCGCTCGGACATCCTCCCGCTCCTGCTCGGAGGAGGGCACCGTCTCGGCGGTCGTCAGCTCGTGCAGGTGGAGCGCCAGCACCGCCAGCCCGGCCGTCACCGCCGCCCCGCGATCTCGGTTCCAGGTCGCGTCCACCCAGTAGACGCCGCCGGGGTACGGCCTCGGGTCGCGGCACCAGCCGCCGGCGACCAGCTCGTACACTGCTCGCGCCCGTTCTAGCACCGCCTCTCGACCACCCATCAGGCCGGCCACCCGCATCCGGTGCGCCATGATCAAGTCGAGCGCCACCCAGGTGTTGTCGTCGAAGTAGGCGTCGCCGCCCTTCCCGAGCGGCAGCGGCGGGTATGAGGCGTAGGCCGGCTTCTTGACGATGGCGGTGCGCCGGAGCGGCTGCCAGTACGCCTGGCGGTCCACCACGTCTTCGAGGTCGGCGGCGTAGCGCTGCCCGATCTCCGGCAGGCCGCGCATGCAGAGGGTCGCCTTCGCCGCCTCCTCGAACGGCCAGAGGAAGGCGAACGGGTTGCCGCCCGGCGTTCCGGGCACAGACTCGCGGTACAGGCGAGCACCGTCCAGGTACAGCTGGCGTTGCATCCCGTCATACGCGTTGGCCGCGCACTCCGCTGCCCGCTCGCGCTCCTCGTCGATGGCTCTGCCCCCGTTTCTTACCGGTTCACCACGTTCTGCGGCCGGCCCTCCAGGAACGCGATCGCGTTCTCGACCGCGCCCTCGTTCAAGAAGTCTAGACCCTCCGGGGTCGAGTCTGCGTTGTGGGGCGTCAAGACCACCTGCTTGCATCTCAGGATCGCGCTGTCCGATGGCAGCGGCTCCTGCGCGAAGACGTCCAGACCGGCGCCGGCGATCTGGCCGGCCTCCAGCGCCGCCACCAGCGCCGCCTCGTCCACCAGCGGGCCACGCCCGGTGTTGACCAGCAGGGCGTTCGGCTTCATCATCCCCAGCTCGCGCGCCCCGATCATCCCCCGGCTCTTGTCGGTCAGCGGCAGGTGCAGGCTCACCACGTCCGAGCGCTGGATCAGCTCGTCCAGGCTCACAAACTCCGCGCCGAGACGAGCGGCCCGCTCCGGGGTCGGGTTGAACGTCCAGGCGATGACGTTCATGCCGATCGCCTTGCCGAGCTGGATCATCCGCGCCCCGATCGGCCCGGCCCCGATCACGCCCAGCGTCTTACCGTTCAGGTAGATGTTGTCGATGCGGGTGCCCCAGCGGCCGTCTCGCAGCTCGCCGGTCTGAAACACCACCCGCTTCGCCGCCGCCAGCATCAGCCCGAAGGCGTGCTCGGCCACCACCGGCGCCGTCTTGCCCGGGATGTTCGAGACGGTGATCCCCAGCTCCTTCGCCGTCACCAGGTCGATGGAGTCCGTGCCGATCCCGAAGACGGTGATGAACTTCAACGTCGGCAACTGGCGCAGCACGTCGCCGGGCCAGCGCACCGCGCCGCGCGAGTTGAGGAGGATCGTGGCGCCCTGCGCGCGCTCGACCTGCTGCTCCGGGCTGCTCGGACGGTCCGTGTACACCGTCACGTCGCCGTACGGCTCCAGGGCGGCGAGCCGTGGGGAGCCCTGGATCTGGTGAGGGTTGTCCCCGGGAACCACGATCTTCACACGCTCTGGCACAACACTGACCTCCGAAGTGGCCGACGCAACGTCAGCCTTCGAGGCCGATTGTAGCCCAGGCGAGCCGGTCCCGAGCGGCGTCCTGGCCCGAGGCAGGCCGACGGTCATGCAAGCGCGCGGTGAGCGTCAGCGCCGCGCAGCTCGGCATAGGCCGCCTCGGCCATGTCCTTCAGGTGGAAGTTGACGATCTGGATGTACACGGTCCGCTGCTTCGTCCTGGCGCCGATCTTTGTATGCCGCGCCGGCTCTGACTCCACGATACGACGGCTTCCACGGGACGAGATGAGGACGGCGTGAGAACGGTATGAGGAATGCCGCCGCTGGCCTATACTCGACCCGCGACCGTCGTCCGATCTGGTGAGAGGGTGCCCGGATGGACCTGATCCCTGGCGCAGCACTTGGGCCGTACCGCCTGTCCGCGCCGGCCGGCGCTGGCGGCATGGCCCAGGTCTGGCGCGCCTACGACACCCGACTGGACCGGTACGTCGCGATCAAGTTCCTCTCGCCCCAGTACGCCACCGACTCCACCTATCTGGAGCGCTTCCGCCGCGAGGCTCGGGCGATCTCACGGCTCGACCACCCGAACATCCTGACCATCTTCGATTTCGGCGAGCAGGCCGGCTGGACCTACATGGTCAGCCCGTTTCTCGGCGGCGGGACGCTCGCGGCACGGCTGGGGCGTGGCCCCTGGCCCGTCGCCGAGGCGCTGCCGATCCTGGAGTCGCTCGCGTCCGCCCTGGACTACGCCCACGCGGAGGGGATCGTCCACCGTGACGTCAAGCCGTCCAACGTCCTGATGAACGAGCGCGGACGGCTCGTGCTGAGCGACTTCGGGATCGCGCGGATGGTCGAAGGCTCGGCGACGCTCAGCCTGGCCGGTGTCGTCGTCGGCACGCCGATGTACATGTCGCCGGAGCAGGCCGACGGCTCGCCAGCCGGTCCGTCGAGCGACCTGTACAGTCTCGGAATCGTCGCGTACGAGATGCTGACCGGCCGCCCGCCCTACGTCGCCGAGACGCCGCTCGCCCTGTTGCGCGCCCACGTGGACCGCCCACTGCCGCCACCGCGCTCGCTCAATCCGTTGCTCTCGATCCCCGTCGAGGCGGTCCTGTTCAAGGTGCTGGCGAAGTCGTCCGCCGACCGGTTCCCCACCTGCACGGCATTCGTCGCGGCGCTCAGGTCCACCATGTACGTCCCGCCGCCCACGCCGCCGACCGTTGTGACGCCTCCAGTTCCCGAGCCTGCGCCCTGGCCGCGGCCGATGCCCGTCGCGTCAACGCCGCCGCCGGTCGCTCGGCCGGCCCCGACTCCGCTGCCGTTCCAGCCCGAGCCTCAGCCACGGTCGCCAGCTCCGCCGCCATCGTCCACGCCGAGCTCGCCCAGCGCCGCCTTCCCGCCTAGTCCGAGTGACGGGTTCCGGCGGATCGTCGTGCATTCGTTCCTGGTGGCCGCCCTGTTCTGGGTTCTCAGCGTCGTGGCGTCGGCAGTCGTCATCCTGGCGTTGGCCGCGCTTCAGGGCGGCATCCTCTCCGGGGAGATGCTCTTCTACGGAGCGCCGCTCGGGGTGCTCCTTGGGGCTCTGGCGACGGTCGTGCTGCTCCATCGGAGCGCTGGTGGGGGACTGTTCTGGCTCTGGGCGATCCTCGTCCTCACTGGCGGGGTCGGCATTATGTTGGCGGGTTCAGGCTTCCTGCCGCTCGGCCTGGCCGCCCCCTGGCTTGGCGTCGCCGCCCAGGACTACCGGTGGCGGCACCAGCGTCGCTAGATCGTCTGATCCATCCGAACGCCGTGGAGACTTTTGCGTGCAAGCCGCCGATTCTCCCGCCATTCGGGCGGCGGGAAGTCGGGACCGGCCGACCTGTCATTTCGTTCCTCAATTGTGATTGCCAGACTTGCGCTCCTCGTCATCGCGATCCTCGTCGCGCTGTCAACCTGCCTGCCGTACGTCGCGGAAGCTGCCGCCGCCAGTGCCGCCCCGCCAACCGGCTACACCGTCAGCGGCACTGCCCTTCTCGATCCGGCCGGCCGGGCCAGCTTCCTGATCGGCGCGAGCTACGAAGGCCCGGCCGACCGCGCCTGGCAGATGTGGGCCGACGACCAGTTCGACCTCACGCTCATCGGCCAGGACTTCGCTCGTGCAAAAGCGGCCGGCCTCGGCGTCCTGCGCATCTTCGTCCAGAAGCCGCTCGCCGACGACGTCCAGGCCGGCCGCTGGCAGAAGCTCGACAAGGTGCTCGACCTTGCCGACAAGCACGGCCTCGGCATCATCCTGACTCTCGCCGACTACACCGATTGGGACCTCGCGCGGGTCGCCAGCTATGACGGCGCCATTGCCGCCCACCTGAAGGGTCGCGCCACCGTCGTCGCCCTGGATCTGAAGAACGAGCCACATCTCGGCGATCTCGCCCTCTCGGTCTATCCGTCCGGGCAGGCGCCGCCTCTCCAGGACGCCACGCTGGTCGCTCGGATCGGCGAGCGGATCACCCGCGCGGAGATTCCCGAGTACCGTGCCTCCGAAGCCGGCCAGAAGAACGTCCCCCAGCGCCTGGACGACGAGCAGGCGTACGTCTACGTCAACGTCCTGCGCGCGTACCTCCAGCTGCTGGACGACTCCGGCGCCTGGGTCAAGGCCACCAAGGACGGCAACGTGGTGCGCTACCAGCGCTCGCCGGACGCCGCTGCCTGGGCGCCGTTCCTGGATGCCCTCAACGACAGCCTGGCGCTCTGGCTCCGGCCTCGCCTCGCCGCCGTCCGCAAGGCCGATCCGACGCGGCTGGTGACTGTCGCCCAGGTTGACACGATCCTCGCCACGCTGCCCGTGAACGCCTGGCTCGACTACCGCACCTACCACCGCTACCCGTCCGCCAGCCCGGCCGGCGTCAAGGCGGCGCTCACCCTCTGGGACGACGTGCGCGCGGCCGTGCCCGGCCGTCCGCTGGTGCTCGGCGAGTTTGGCGTCTCGAACGACGCCACCGACGAGGCCACCAGCGCCGCCCTCGAGCTCGACCTGATGCGCGGCATCCGCGAGCGAGGCGGCGCTGGCGCCATCAAGTGGATGCTTAACGACGTGCCGAACGGCGCCAACGCCCGCGAGAACGCCTTCGGGATGCTTCGGGCAGACGGCACCGCCAAGCCGATCGCCACGGCCCTGCGCGCCTACGCCCAGACCGCGCCATCCGCCAACGGCGCGTTGACGGCGGCGGCCGTGGCGGCCCCCGTCCCCTGTGACGCCCGAGACGCGGCTGCTGCGCCGCGCACGCCAGCCATCGGCAAACTGGTCGTGGCGGGCACGGACGGCCTGGGCGTCTTCCTTCGCAAGAGCCCCCGCGCGGACGACCGCCTCCGCGCCTGGTCTGACGGCACCCTGCTCGAGCTGCTCGGGCCAGAGGTCGTGCAGGACGGCCTGCGCTGGACCCCGGTCCGCGATCCGTGCGGCGTCAGCGGCTGGGTTCCGATGCGCTACGCCGCGCCGGCCGCGCCCTGACCCACGCGGACGCGCCCAGGTGGGCCAATTTTCTCGCACCAGGACACTGTTCGCCCTCGGCTGGCGTTATCGACAGTAGAGACGGCCCAGCGGAACGGCGCGCGGCTGCGATGGCGATGCCCATACTGATGCATCGTCGTCATCCCGGCGGCTGCCGCGCACCGCACTGGCCCCAGGAGCGTCGCTGGACGAGGCGTGATGTTTAAGTGGAAACGGACCCAGACTGACGAGTCGCTCGCGGCGTCGAGCCTGCTCGCCGCCCCGCACCTTGCCGCTGCGACCGCCGACGACGGCGACCAGGAGAGCGCGCTGGACGCCTTCATCGGCGTGCTGCGAGCGCTCGGCCAGCATGCGTTCGACCTGGAGCATGAGAACGCCATCACGTTCAGCCAGTTGTGCGAATCGTGGGCCAGGCACCTGGCGATCCTCGCCCCGCCGCCGACCGCCGAGGTCGTGCTGGACGCCGAGGGCCGGCCTGCCCCGTACGACGGCCCCCGTGACTGGCCGACCGTCCGCCAGTTCGTCCTCGCGCGGCGCCAGCGCGAGCAGCAGCACGTCAACAAGTCGCTGGGGGACTTGCGGCAGGGGATCTGGGCGTTCGCGCAGAGCCTCGGCACCGCGCTCATCGAAGACCAGCGGATGGACAACAAGCTCAAGGCCCAGATCGACCGCTTGAAGGTCGCCGTCGAGCACCGCTCGACAGAAGACCTCAAGAACGAGATGCTGTCGGCCGCCAGCAGCCTGTCCACGCTGGTTACCGAGCGTCAGCAGACCCAGCGCGTCCGCCTGGAGGAGCTCGGCGCACGCGTCCAGGATCTCGCCGGCCAGCTCCGCGACGCCAAGCAGGAGAACACCCGCGACGGCCTGACCCAGCTCTCGAACCGGCGCGGCTTCGACGAGTTCATGAACCGCATGGTCTTCATGCGCGACGTCTTCGGCGAGGCCGCCGCGCTGCTGATGGTGGACGTGGACCACTTCAAGAAGGTGAACGACACCTACGGCCACCAGGGTGGGGACGCCGTGCTGAAGGCGCTCTCGGACTGCCTGGTCCGCAACTTCCCGCGCAAGAGCGACCTCGTGGCACGCTACGGCGGCGAGGAGCTGTCCGTCGTGCTACCGGACACCTCGATCCAGAACGCCGTCCGCCTCGCCGAGCGGACCCGCAACGCCGTCAGCGAGCTACGGGTGGTGCACGGCGCCCAGACCATCAGCGTCACCATCTCGATCGGCGTCGCGCAGCTCGGGCGCAACGAGTCCGTGCAGGCGTGGCTCGAACGGACGGACCAGGCGCTCTACCAGGCGAAGGCGCAAGGCCGCAATCGCGTCGTCGAGGCGAGCCTGCCGGACTGAGCGCCGCAATCGAAACGGATCACCAGCGTCTGGTCTTCGTCAACTCCGATGGCAAGCCCGGGCTGGCAACGGGACCGAGATGGCATGTCGAGGATCGCGCGCCACATCGGACAATGCTCCATGCGATCCGCGGCGATCGTCGTGCGCAACCTGACGTGGTTGTCAGGATAATCCGAGCGATGCATCGCCACCGTTTTGACGGCGCTTCACTCTTTTATCTCTTGTTCGCAGTCGAGCTGGCATCTGTCACACGATTGCAAGCCATATCGCGCAGATCGAATGCGGGCCGCATGCGAACGAATTCGGCCCTCCGGACGCGGTTTTCGGCCCACCGACCAGGAATCCGGGCCTGTGCGCGCTCATAGTGCGAACGGGCGCACCTGACGCGAGCAACTCGAAGGGAAAACTGACCCATCCGGGTACTTCCCTTTTTGTCGACTATGGACTACACTGGGCCGCGCTGGTACGTTTCGCAGGCCGCTAAGGGGCGGCCTCGGGGATTCCACCGACCCCTGGTCCCTTACCCGACTCGCGCTGACGAAACCGCCAAGCTTCCCAGAGGTGTCAGCGTGAGTTACGCGGACAAGGTGCTCAGCTGCCGCGATTGCGGTCAGTCGTTCGTCTTCACGGTAGGCGAACAGGAATTCTTCGCCAGCCGTGGCTTCACCAACGACCCGAGTCGCTGCCGCGATTGCCGCATGGCCCGCCGTGGCTCCGGCGGCGGCGGCGGCGGCGGCTACGGTGGTGGTGGCGGTTACAGCTCCGGCGGCGGCGGTGGTTACGGCGGTGGCGGCGGTGGCTACGGCGGCGGCCGGCGCGACCGCGAGATGTTCTCCGTGACCTGCTCGTCGTGCGGTAACGACGCGCTGGTGCCGTTCCAGCCACGCGGCGACAAGCCGGTCTACTGCTCGGACTGCTTCGCCAAGACGCGTGGCACCGGCGGCGGTGGCGGCGGGTACGGCGGCGGTCGGGGCTACTAACAGCAGCCGTGACCCGAGTGGCTGCCGGCTGGGCTAACCGGCCGGCCGCTCGATCCGGTATAGTTCGTGGGCGGGCCGACGCGAGTCGGCCCGTTTCACGCGATTCGCGAGCACGCCGAGCCGTGCCCCGACCAGAACAAGGAGCAGTCTATGTACGTGGTCGCCCGCGAGGGTGAGACGTTCGAGGAGCTGTTCCGGCGCTTCAAGCGTGGCATCGAAGCGGCCGGCATCCTCCGCGACTACCGTCGCAAGCAGCGTTTCAAGCCAGCGCACGAGGAGCGGCGCGACAAGATCCGCGCGGCCCAGCGCAAGCGCCGGCGAGCGCGGGCGAAGGCGGGCTGACGCAGCCACGCCGATATCCGATCCCAGGGGGCGGCAGAGATGCCGCCCCTTTCTATGTGGGATGTCCCGGCCATCCTACCGCGCGATTCATGACTGCGCGGCCGTCACATCCGGGTGCGAAGCGGCGATGCGAAGGCAGTGGCAGGATACGTGGCGACTTGCTTCGCATTGCGTACACGACCGCGTCGGACCGGGTACCCAGTCCGACGGGGCTCAACTTCCCCCTGTCATCCCGGTGCTAACCACCTGTCATCCCGAAGGAGCCTCAGCGACTGAGGGATCTCACGCCTTCCTGTTCCGGAGCGTGAGATCCCTCAGTCGCTGAGGCTCCTTCGGGATGACAACAAGGAGATGGCTCGGGTGACAGATAGGTTTCCGGCCTCAATCGCTATCGATGTCTACCCGCGTTCAGGTCGCGATGAAGGCGGGCGAACACCTCATCTCCCGGGATGGGCTTCACGTCGCCACGGCGAACCTCTGCCGAGCGTCGCTCGATCTCTACCCGCCATGCCTCATCGACGATGTCAGGACTCTCGCCCGGCGGGTCGAGTGATTCGATGAGGATGTATGCGAGCTCTACCCGCTCCGACTCCGAGAGCTGTGATGCCTCGCGCTTGAGCTCGTCAAGCTTCTCTGACACGCCTCACCTCGTCTGCGTCTGACTGCATCCGCTTCTCATGACGATACAGCGCCCTTATGGCCCCATGATAGGTCCCGGGACCACGCGGGATAGAGTCCCGGCGAGGTCGGGACCACCAGACGGGCCGAACGGCTCCTGACCTCGGTCCCCGAGCGGGCGCACACTGCCAGTGGAGCGTGGAGGCGCTCGTACATGGCAGCAGATCCGCTCACCCACTCGATCCCCCAGGCCATCGCGCAGGACGCCGTCAAGGGCTCGCTGCGCGTCCTCGTCGTCGACGCCCACCCCATCGTCGGGCAGAGCCTCGTCAGGCTCGTCAGCATCATGCCCGGCGTCGCGGTGTGTGGGCTGGCCGCCAGGGGCCAGGACGGCATCGCCTGCGCCGAGTTGACCGAGCCAGACGTCGCGCTGGTGGACGCCGAACTGCCTGGCGACGCCGCCCTCTCCACGATCCGAGCGCTGCGGGCGTGCCTCCCCCGCACACGCGTCGTCGCGCTCGGCCTGTACCCCGGACGGCGAGCCTCGATGCTCGCCGCCGGGGCTCACGCCTTTCTCTTGAAAGACGCCGGCTACCAGGCGCTTCGCTGCGCCATCGTGGCTGGCCGACCGCGCGTCGGCCGCCCGGTCACAGAGCCGGCGATTGTCCCGTCCCATAGACATGGCCACCCGTCATGCGGTCCCGAGTCTGAGTCGGCGTCGGCGCGGACGCCCGGGAGCGTCCTCTGATGAATCTCACCAGAACCGCCGTCTTCCACCCCGTCATCGCGCTGACCGTCGCCATCGCGATCGTGCTGGGCGGCATCGTCAGCTACACCGCGCTCGGGCTGGAGCAGACGCCCCAGCTGAACGTGCCGGTCGTGACGGTCCAGGTCACCGTGCCAGGCGCCAGCCCGCGCACCATCGAGGAGCAGGTCACCCGACGCATCGAGGACGCGGTGGCCGGCCTCGGCAACATCAAGACGCTCTCCTCGACCTCGCGGACCGGCCTCGCCACCATCACCATCGAGTTCCGCGAGGGCATCGACGTGGATGTCGCCGTCAACGACGTCCAGCAGCGCGTGAGCGCCATCCGCCGCGACCTGCCAGACGAGGCCGAGGAGCCGTCGTTCCTCAAGCTCGACCTCAACGACACCCCTGTCCTGTACCTCGCCGTCACCGGCCAGGAGGGGGTGAACGAGACCGACCTGTACCGCGTGGCTGACGACCTCGTGCGACCGCGCCTGGAGACGGCGGACGGCGTCGGTCGCGTCGTCGTGGTCGGCGGCAGCGAGCCCGAAGTGCAGGTCGATCTGCTCCCCGACAAGCTGCGCGCTTACGGCCTGACCATTGACGACGTCTCGGCGGCCGTCCGCACCCAGTTCATCAGCACCTCCGGCGGTGACGTCAAGAACGGCGGCGGCGACAGCAGCCAGCGGGCCTCGATCCGGATCGACTCGCGCGGCGGCGACCAGGCCACCAGCGCGGGCCAGTCAGCCGCTGCCAGCGCCCAGCAGAGCCTCGAACGGCTCGGCTCGATGCCGGTCATGTCCGCGGACGGCTTCAAGACCGAGCTCCGCAATGTCGCCAACATCCACCTGGGTGGCGTCGAGCCGACCGAGGTCGTGCGGCTGAACGGCAAGCCGGCCGTGGGACTCCAGGTCTACAAGCAGTCCAGCGCCAACATCGTCAAGACGGTGGACACGCTGCTGCCGCTCTCCGAGCAGGTGCGCGGCCAGCTGCCGGACGGCTACTCGCTGAAGACGGCCATCGACCGCAGCACCGGCGTCCGCAAGACGGTCGGCGGCGTCGAGGAGGAGCTGACCCTGGCCGCCATCATCACTGGCCTGGTCCTCTTCTTCTTCCTGCACAGCCTGCGCGCCACCTCGATCGTGCTGATCGCCATCCCGACCTCGCTGCTGATCGCGCTGGTCGTCATGTACCTGACCGGGCTGACCCTCAACACGATGACCCTGGTCGGCCTGACCACCGCCATCGGCATCCTGGTGGACGACAGCATCGTGGTGCTGGAGAACATCTTCACGCACCTCGGGAAGGGCAAAGACCCGAAGACGGCGGCGGTTGACGGCCGCTCCGAGATCGGGATGGCGGCCATCGCCATCACGATGGTTGACGTGGCGGTCTGGGGGCCGATCCTGGTCATCACCGGGCTGGTCGGGGCGTTCCTGCGTAACTTCGCGCTGGTGATCGTCGCCGCGACGCTCGCGTCGCTGCTGGTCAGCTTCACCCTGACCCCGCTGATCGCCTCACGCTGGCTCTCCGGAGGGACGAGGGGTGAGGGGCGAGGGGCGAGTCACGATCCTCACTCGCCCCTCGATCCTCGCCCCTCGATCCTCGCCCGGATCGCCTCCTTCTGGGAGCCGGCTTACCGGCTGCTGGCGCGTGGCTACGCCCATCTGCTCTCCTGGTCGCTGCGGCACCGGCCGGTCGTCATGGTCGTCGCTGTCGCGTTCTTCCTGCTGAACGCGGTGATCCTGCCGCGCCTCGGCACCGAGTTCGCGCCTGAGAACAACGACGAGACGATCTCGGTGGTCGGCGAGCTGCCGCCGGGGGCCGGCCTGGAGGCCGCCGACCGCGCCGCGAAGCGCTGGGAGCAGGCGCTCGCCAACCAGACCTACTTCCCAGAGGTTCACCGGGTCTATACCCTCGTCGGGCGCGGCGACGGCGACGCCGACCGCGAACCCCGCTACATCACCCTGACCCTGGACGTGGGCGGCGGCAAGAGCCGCGTTCGGACCAGCAAGGAGATCGCGCGGGCCGTCGCGGACGTGGGCGAGATCGTGAACCCCGATCTTCAGACCCGCATCGGCGGCTCGTCGCCGGCAGGAGGCGGCCAGCCGGTCCAGGTGCGCGTCTTCGGCTCTGACCTGACCCAGCTGGCGGCGGTCTCCGAGCAAGCCCGCACGACGATGGCCGGCCTGCCCGAGGTCGCCGACGTCACCAACAGCATGGCGACCGCCCCCGAGGTCACCCTGATCCCAGACCCGAGCCGGATGATGGACCTGGGCCTCACCACCCAGTCCGTCGGCAACGCGGTGCGGGCGGCGTACCAGGGCGTGGTGGTTGGCCGCTACGCCGAGCCATCGGGGACCGAGCGCGACGTGCGTGTCCGCCTGCCGGACGCCCTCCGCCACAACACCAGCGCCATCGCCAGCCTGCCCCTGGTGCAGCGCGGCAATCAGCTCGTCACCGTCGGGCAGGTGACCACCACCCAGACCGAGCAATCTCCGACCCGCATCCAGCGCGTCAACCGGCAGCGGATCGCCCTGATCGGCGCGGACACTCAGGACGTGCCGCTCGGGACGAGCATCGCGGCGACTCAGAAGGCGATGAACGGACTCAGCCTGCCGTCTGGCAACCGCTGGGAATTCGCGGGGCAGGCTGCCGACCAGGCCGACTCGTTCCGCCAGCTCAGCCTGGGCCTGCTTGCCTCGGTCATCCTGATGTACATGGTCCTCTCGATCCTGTACGAGAACTGGCTCCAGCCGGCGCTGATCCTCAGCGCGCTCCCGCTGGCGACGGTCGGCGCGTTCGCCGGGCTATTCATCTTCCACCTGAACCTCGGGATCGTGGCGTTCATCGGGCTGATCGGCCTGTTCGGGATGGTTGGGAAGAACGCGATCCTGCTGGTGGACCGCGCCAACGAGCTCCGCAAGGAGGGCATGGACCGCATCACCGCGCTGGAGCAGGCCGGCGAGTCGCGCCTGCGCCCGATCCTGATGACCTCGATCGTGCTGATCCTCTCAATGCTCCCGGTCGCACTGAAGCTCGGCGAGGGTGGCGAGGTGCGCGCCCCGATCGGCGCGGTGCTGGTCGGCGGCATGGCGACGAGCACGATCCTGGCCCTGCTGTACGTGCCGGTGGCGTACACCTATTTCGACAGCCTCGGTCAGTTGCTCGGGCGGCTGGTCAGCTTCCGCTTGCGGCTGCCATCCTGGGCGCGGCGCTCCTCGGAGCCGCGGCCATCCCGCGACCGCACTCGGCCAGAGCGCATCCCGCTGCCGGTCGCGGGCGGCGCTCCCACCGACGTGGAGCTGGCCGAGCTCGCCGCCACAACCCCTCACCAGTCCGTGCGTGAGTCGCGACATGCACGACGGGCTCGGCTGGAGGCGTATCACCAGCGCCGTACGCTGCTCGACGGTAATAATGTCAACAGCGACTTGTAGCCCTCACCTCAATCCTCTCGCAATGGGAGAGGGGAGTCTGGCACGTTCGGGCTGTGAGTAGTGCCGGTGAGTGGTTGAGAGCGGGCACATGATCGAGCCGCGACAGAACAGAATACCTACATCTGGTGACCCGCCGGTCCTGGTGCCGGCCGGCCTGCCCGTCGAGATCACCAGGCTCTGGGTCACGTTCCTGCGCGCCATCGGCAACGCCCTCTACGAAGAGGGCAGGGAGCCTGACTCCCAGGCGAAGCTGGAAGTCGCGCGGAGTATCGCGCTGCTGGTGCCGCACGACGACGTGGTCGTCGGCCGGGTCGAGCCGGGCCAGGGCATCGTCTGGCTTCGCCCGACGGACGACCACGCCCACGACGAGTCGCCCGGACCGGTCGTGCCGGTCTCCGACCCGGTCGTCGAGCGCGTGCTGCTCGGCGGCAACCCGGCGCACGAGCCGCTGCGGCTGGTCGTGCCGCTTCGGCTGGGGCACCGCCTGACCGGCGTCGCCGACTTCACGCACGCCCCGCCCTGGTCGTACAGCCAGGATCACCTCGCCGCGGCCAGCCTGATCGGCGAGCAGCTCGGCCCGATGATCGAGCTGATGTTCCAGTACAAGCAGGAGGAGATCGCCCGGAAGCGACTCGCCAACCTGGTCGAGATCAGCCGCTCGATCAGCCACTCGCTCGACCTTGACGAGATTCTGCCCGGTGTGGCGCGGTCGCTGATGGAAGCGCTGGCGCTGCCAAGCTGCCTGATCGCGCTCCGCAACGACCAGGGCACCCACTTCGTGCCGCGCGTCGTCCTGGGCGACGACTTCTTCCCGCCGGGTTATCAGACGGGCCAGCCACTGCCGCACCCGCCGGTCCCCATCGAAGGCGAGATCGGCGACAACCTGCTCCGCATGCGCGAGCCGGCGGTCATCGCCATGCCGCCGGCGTTCCGCGAGGCACGGCAAGCGCTTGGAATTCCGGTGCCGGAACGCAGCCTGATCGTGCCGCTGGTGGTGCGCGAGCGGCTGCTCGGCGTCGCGTCGCTGCCGGTCCGCGACGGCTCTCGCTGGATCGGCAAGGAGGCGATGTCGCTGGCGATCGGCATCGCGCAGTCGGCCGGCGTCGCCATCGAGCACGCCCAGCTGTACGCCCAGGCCCGCGAGGTCGGCGTCGTCGAGGAGCGCAACCGGCTGGCACGCGAGGTCCACGATACGCTCGCGCAGGGGCTGACCGCCATCGCGCTCCAGCTCCAGACCGCCGAGCGCCTGCTGCCGCCCGGCGCTGAGGCCCGCCGCATCGTCGGCGATGCTCGCGAACAGGCCCACCGCTCGCTGGACGAGGCCCGCCGGGCCGTCTGGGGGCTGACCGCGCAGCCGCTCGACGGCGCCACCTTGCCCGAAGCGCTCCAGGTCGAGGTCGAGCGGTTCGGGCGACGGATCGGCGCCGAGACCGAGCTAGATGCGGACGCCGAGGGCGCCCCCCTGACTGATGCCCAGGCGACGGCCCTGCTGCGGGTCACCCAGGAGGCGCTTCACAACGTCGAGAAGCATGCCGAGCCGAGCCGGGTCCGAGTGGAGCTGCACTACGTCGCGCCGTCCGGGCTGGTGACCCTGCTCGTAGCGGACAACGGCAAGGGGTTCGACCGCCAGGCGCTGCCGGGGCCGGACGGCGGCTTCGGGCTGAGCGGCATGCGCGAGCGGATGCGGCTGGTCGGCGGCGACCTCGAAGTCGAGAGCGCGCCGGGCTGGGGCACGCGGGTCCGCGCCCGCCTCCCACTGGACCCGGTCGTCATGCCCGCCCCGCTGCCCGAGGACGACGGCGACGACGATCCGATCCGCGTCCTGCTCGTGGACGACCACCCGCTGGCCCGCGAAGGGCTGCGCCGCCTGTTGGAAGGCCGCGAAGAGGTGGTCCTGGTCGGCGAGGCAGCGGACGGCCTCGAGGGCGTCGAGCAGGCGCTGGCCCTCCGTCCGGACGTGATCCTGATGGACCTGCAGATGCCCCGCCTGACCGGCGTCGGCGCGATTCAGGCGCTGCGCGAGCGGTGGCCGGAGGCGCGCGTGCTCATCCTGACGACGTTCGCCCAGGACGAGCACCTGTTCGAGGGGCTGCGGGCCGGAGCCAGAGGCTACCTGCTCAAGGACGCCAGCGCCGACGCTCTGGTGGACGCCATCGAGACGATCCACGCCGGCGGCTCACTCGTCCAGCCGACGATGGCCTCGCGCCTGCTGGACCGCTTCGGCAGCTTAGCTACCCGCGAACGGCTGCCGGAGCCGCTGACCGAGCGCGAGGTCGAGATGCTGCGGCTGGCCGCCACCGGCGCCCGCAACAAGGAGATCGCCGAGCGGCTGGTGATCTCGGAGAAGACGGCCAAAAACACGCTCAGCCGGGTGTACGGCAAGCTCGGGGCAACCAGCCGCGCCGAGGCGATCTCTCGGGGGCGCTCGCTCGGGCTGCTGCCGCTGGACGACGCCCACTTCGAGCCAGAAACCACCGCCGGAAGCTGACGCTGCTGGCTCCCCCTCTCCCTGTGCGCGGGAGAGGGGGCTGGGGGGTGAGGGCTCTCTACAGCGTGCGGCGCGGGTCCAGCGCGTCCCGCAGGCCGTCGCCCACGAAGTTGATCGAGAGCACGGCCAGGAAGATCATCGTGCCGGGGATGATCGCCGTCTGCGGCAAGATCGTCATGAAGTTCTGGGCGTCGAACAGCAGCCGCCCCCAGGTCGGGACGTCCGGCGGGAAGCCAAGTCCCAGGAACGAAAGGGTGGACTCGGCGATCATCGAGGAGCCGACCGAGAGGGTGCCGGCCACGATGATCGGGCTCAGCACGTTCGGCAGGATGTGCTTGATGATTCGCCAGGGGCCAGCGCCCAGGCACTTCGCCGCTTCGACGTACTCACGCTCGCGCTGGGTCACGAAACCGGCCCGGACCAGGCGGGCGGTCGGCATCCAGTTGAGGCCGCCGATCACCGCCACGATCATCAGGAACACGCCCATCTCTGGGCCGAACGCGGCGACCAGGGCATTGCGGTACAGGAAGATCACCAGCAGCAGCAACGGCAGCTGCGGCACCGAGAGGAACACCTCGATGATGCGGCTGAGGGCGATGTCCACCCAGCCGCCGAAGAAGCCGGCCATCGCGCCGACCAGCACGCCGATCGAGATGGCGACCGCCATCGCGCACAGGCCGACGGCGATCGAGACGCGCCCGCCCCAGAGCACCCGGGCGAGCGTGTCGCGACCGAGGTCGTCAGCTCCGAGCGGGTGGGACGCCGATGCCCAGCAGAACGAGGTCGAGCACATCGAGTTGTAGCCGATGTCCAGGTCGTTGATCGGCTTGGTCCAGATCAACGGCCCGACGAGCGTCAGCAGCACCAGGCTGAGGTAGACGAAAGCGCCGACCAGCGCCAGCTTGTGGCGGCGGAACCGACGCCAGGTGTCGCCGACCAGCGAGCGGTTGTAGCGTGGTTGGTTGACGGGGCCGGCGACCGCGACAGCGGCGCTCGCGGCGGCAGACGTCGTCTGGGTCGTGGTGGTCATCGCGACTCCCGTCCTACTCTCGACTATCGATATCGTACGCGCGGGTCGAGGACGCCGTACAGCAGGTCTGCCAGAAGGGTGAACACGACCACCAGGAACGCGAACACCATGATGATCGCCATCACGACCGGCGTGTCGTTGTTCTGAATCGACGAGATCAACAGCGAGCCGATCCCCGGCACTCGGAAGATCTGCTCGGTGACGACAGCGCCCGTGAACACGGTCGGCAACTGGAGCGCGATCAACGTCACGACTGGAACGAGCGCGTTGCGCAAGACGTGACGGGTCACGACCATCGGCTCGGCGAGCCCTTTCGCGCGAGCGGTGCGCGCATAGTCCTGATTCAGATTGTCGAGCATCGACGCCCGGACATAGCGACTGAGGGTGGCCGCCTGTAACAACGCCAGCACCATGATCGGCATGATCGCCTGTTTGATCCACTCGATCGGATCGGTGACTTGCTGGTTGTAGACCATCGGTAACAACCCGAACTTGACGCTGAACACCAGGATCAACATGATCCCGGTAAAGAACGTCGGCAGCGAGAAGCCGACGAAGCTCAGACCGGTGAACACATGATCGAAGATGCTGTACTGTTTCGCCGCGGTGAGCACGCCGAGTGGGATCGCGATCAGCACCGCCACGAGGTACGACAAGCCGATCACCCAGAGGGTGGTCGGGATTCGGAACGCGATCAGCGTCGAGGCAGGGATCCGGCTCCCGAACGAGTAGCCCCAGTCACCCTGCATGTACGCCACCAGCCACTTGAAGTACCGGATGTAGACCGGTTGATCCAGGCCAAACTGCTTGCGGATGTTCTCGCGGACTTCGGCCGGGATGTCGGTGCTGGAAGCCAGGTTCGAGAGCGGATCGCCCGGTGCAAGCGCCAGAATGGTGTACACCACCACGCTAATTACGAGCAGCGTTGGCACTGCGATGAGCACCCGGCGGATCGCGTAGGCTGTCATGGCAGGCACGCCCCCTGGAAAGAATCGGGCTGACGTCTCCCTGTCCTGACACCCGCCCGCGTCGTCTGGCCCGGATGCTCCACTGAACGATCCGGCTGGACGGTCCGCCATCGACCGTCTCCGCTCCCACGGCCACAGTATGCCCCGGAGATCATCATGCTACGCAACGTGCGTGCCGGGCGAGACGTCCATCTCGCCCGGCACGCGACAGAGCTCCTCGCAACTACGACTTCTTCCACTCGGCGATGTTCCAGGTCTCGCTGTCGAACGTACGCAGCGACGGCCCGGTCAGGTTCTTCGCCTTGCCGCTCGAGAACGTCCGGTCCACCAGCGGCACCGAGATGAAGTTCTTGATGACCAGCTCGTTGAGCTGCTGCCACATCGTGGCGGCCTTTTCGAGGTTCGGCTCGACGAGCACCTGATCGTACAGCTTGTCGTACTCGTCGCTCTTCCACTTCATGAAGTTGCGGCCGGCCCAGCCGTTCGACTTCTGGGCCCAGTTCCGGTCCTGGTCTTTGCCGGTGTAGAAGCGCTGCATGTACTGGACGGGGAAGCCAGAGTCCGGGCTGGATGAGAGGATCAACACGTCGGCCTGGAAATGCGGGTAGGTGTCCGGGTTGGCAGGGTCGCTGGAGAAGTAGACGCCCGCATCGGTGGACTTGAGCTCCGTCTCGACGCCGATCTTGGCCCAGCCGTCCTTGATGATCGCCTGCTCCTTCTGTCGGAGCGAGTTGATCGAGGTGACCAGCACGACCTTCATCCTCACGCCTTCCGGCGTCATGCGGACCCCGTCGCCGCCCTTCTTGTAGCCGGCGTCGTCCAGGAGCTTGTTCGCCTTGTCGATGTTGAATTCGGAGGTCGTGTTCTTCGAGGCAAGGTTGCCGGGCACGGTCAGGATGTTGTTCGTCAGCTGGCCGGTCAGGCCGCCGCCATACAACTGCTTGACGATGGTCGCACGGTCCACCGCCAGCGTCATCGCCTCGCGGACCTTGACGTCGGTCAGGAACGGGTGCTTTGTCTTCGGCGAGCTCTTCTCGCCGTCCACTTCCTTGTTCGGATCGCAGAGGTTGTAGAAGAACTGCTCGACGCCGGAGCCACCCGGATTCAGCAGGTCGCCCTTGCCGCCGTTCATGATGTCCTGGAGGACCGCCGCCTCGACCTGGAGGTTCCAGGAGTAGTCGTACTCGCCAGTCTGGAAGACGGCCCGCGCCGCGGTGGTCGGGTCGCCGCCGCCCTTCATCTCGATGCCCTCGAAGCCGAGGCTGGCGGCGTCGCGGTAGTTCGGGTTTGCCTTGTACAGCGTGAGGTCGCCCGGCTTGAAGTCGGTGACCATGTACGGCCCGGTCCCGACCGGCTTCGTGTTGATCGGCGCCTCGCGCGACTTTGCGCCGACGAAGTCCTTCATGACGTGCTTCGGGATGATCATCCCGGTGTAGCCGACGAACGGCACGAACCAGCCGCCGGTCGGCTCCTTGAACGTGACCTTGACCGTGTTCGGGTCCGGCGCCTCGACCTTGTCGATGCTGGTGTACGAGCCGAGCGTGATCGCGCCGGACTCCTTGTTGGTGATGTACTCGTAGGTGAAGACGACGTCCTCAGAGGAGAACGGCTGGCCGTCCGACCATTTGACGCCGGTCTTCAGCTTGTACGTCACCGACTTGCCATCAGGCGAGACGCCGCCGTTCTGGGTACTTGGGACTTCTGCCGCCAGGACCGGCGTGAACTTGCCGTCATTGTCCACCGTCATCAACGGCTCTTGGGTCACCCGCGCCGCGATGTAGTCCTTGGTGCCGGTCGAGAGGTGCGGGTTCAGGATCGTCGGGGCCTGCCAGAGCAGCAGCTTGAGGGTGCCGCCCGGCTTGGCAGCTGCGGCGGGCTTGGCGGCTTCGGCGGGCTTGGCGGCCTCAGCGGGCTTCGCGGCTTCGGCGGGCTTCGCGGCGGCGGCCGGCGCCTCGGTCGGCTTCGCGGCGGCAGGGGCCGTCGTGGCAGCGGGAGCGGCCGGCTTGCTCTCGGCAGGCTTCGACTCCGCCGGCTTGGCGGGAGCGGTGGTGGCGGCCGGCGCGGCTGGCTGGCCGCACGCCGCAAACAGCGGGAGCGCCGCCAACGAGAGACCGACGCGCAACAACTGGCGCCGGGTTACACGCGAACGCTGCAAGTCAGTCCCAACTGCATGACGGTCCTGGCTCACGGGGGCTCCTCCGGCGCAAGAGTTGAAAGACGCTAGGGTGACGCTAGACTATCACCAGTTCTACTGCCACGCAAGCGTTTTCTCGATACCGCCGGACGCACAAACTCGGAGGGCAAAGGTTTGGGCAGGGGGACATCCCCCTGCCCGGGTCCGGACGTTCAGGTCAGAAGCGCCAGACTGACGCTTCAGCCAGAGACTACGCCTTCTTCCACTCCGCGATGTTCCAGGTCGCGTTGTCGAATGCCCGCAGGCTGGGTCCGGACAGACTCTTGGTCTTGCAGTCGGTGCTCTTGCGGTCGATCAGCGGGATGTCGGCGTAGTCGTTGATGACGAGGTCGTTCAACTGCTGCCACATCGTCGCGGCCTTGGCCGGGTCGAGCTCGACCAGCACCTGGTCGAACAGCTTGTCGTACTGGTCGTTCTTCCACTTCATGAAGTTGGTGCCGGCCCAGTTGTTCGCCTTCTGGCCCCAGGTCTTCGACGGATCGCTGCCGGTGTAGAACCGCTTCATGTAGCTGACCGGGAACGGCGACTCGAACGTGTTGGTGAACATGTTGACGTCTACCGAGAAGTGGGCGTACGTGTCCGGGTTGCCAGGGTCGCTGGAGAAGAAGACGCCAGCGTCCACCGACTTGATCTCGGTCTCGATGCCGATCTTCTGCCAGCCGTCTTTGACGATCGCCTGCTCCTTCTGGCGGAGCGAGTTGATCGAGGTCTGGTAGACGACCTTCATCCGGATGCCGTCAGGAGTGACGCGGATGCCGTCGCCGCCCCGCTTGTAGCCGGCCTCGTCGAGGATCTTGTTCGCCATCTCGATGTTGAACTCGATCTTGGTGTTCTTGGAGGCCAGGTTCGCCGGCGTGGTCAACACGTTGCTGGTTTCGACCCCGGTCGGGCCGTACAGCTGGGTCGCCATCGTCTTCCGGTCGATCGCCAGGGCCATCGCCTGCCGGACCTTGATGTCCTTCAGGAACGGATGCTGGGTGCCGGGCTTGCCGCGCTCGCCGTCGATCTCTTTCGTGGTGTCGGCGAACGGGAAGTAGATCTGCTCGACGCCGCCGCCCAGCGACGTGACGAGGTCACCCTTGCCGCCGTTCATGATGTCGGCCAGGACCGGCGCCTCCACCTGGAGGTTCCAGGCGTAGTCCATCTCGCCAGTCTGGAACACCGAGCGCGCCGCCGAGACGGCGTCGCCGCCGCCCTTGATCTCGATCCGCTCGAAGCCGAGCTTAGCAGCGTCGCGGTAGTTCGGGTTCGCCTTGTACACCACCAGATCGCCGGGCTTGAACTCGTCCACCATGTACGGGCCGGTCCCGACGAGCTTGGTGTTGATCGGCGCCTCGCGCGCCTTCGCCCCGACGAAGTCCTTCATCAGGTGCTGCGGCAGGATCTGGCCGTTTGAGCCGGAGAACGGCACGAACCAGCCGCCCGTCGGATCCTTGAACGTGATCTTGACGGTCCCCGGATCGACCGCCTCGACCTTGTCGATGTTGGCATACGTACCGGCCGTCACCGCCGTGGAGGCCGGGTCCTGGATGAACTGGAAGGTGAAGGCGACGTCGGCCGATGAGAACGGCTGGCCGTCCGACCACTTGATGCCAGGCTTCAGCTTGTACGTCACCGACTTGCCGTCAGCGGACAGTCCGCCGTTCTCCTTGCTCGGCACGTCCGCTGCCAGGACCGGGGAGATCTTGCCGTCGTTGTCGATGGTGATCAGCGGCTCGGTGGAGACTCGCGCCGCCATGTAGTCCTTGGTCCCCTGCGAGAGGTGGGGATTCAGGATGGTGACGGCCTGCCAGAACAGCAGCTTGAGGGTGCCGCTGCCACCGGGCTTGCCGGGTGCGGACGGCGCGGTCTGGGCCGCCGGCTTGACCTCGGCAGGCTTGGCGGCTTCCGCTGGCTTGGCGGCCTCGGCGGGCTTCGCAGCCTCAGCGGGCTTGGCGGTCCCAGCGGGCTTGGCGGCCTCGGTGGGCTTGGCGGCCTCAGCCGGTTTGGCCGGCGCGGCGGTCGGGGCTGGTGCGGCGGCCTGACCGCAGGCCGCGAACAGCGGCAGCGCCGCGAGCGACAGTCCGACGCGGAGCAACTGACGACGGGTGACGACCGAACGATGCATCGACCTACCTACGGCTGCTGAATCCTGGCTCACCGGGACCTCCGGCGCGAGATTGCGTCAGGCCAGACTAGCACCAGCACCGGCATCGTGCAAGTATTGATCGAAAGAAGCCCCCTTCCCGTAACGTCGGGAAGGGGGCCGTTCGGTGCCCGGGAGATCCTCTCCCTGTCGGAGCGGCTGGTAGTTAGGGGTGATCCCGCGTCAGCCGCCCTTCTTCCAGTCCGCGATGTTCCAGGTCTCGTTGTCGAATGCGCGCGGGTCCGGGCCGGTCAGCGACTTGGCGCGGGCGCTCGCGAACTTGCGATCGACCAGTGGCACGTCCGCGTAGTCGTTGACGATCAGGTCGTTCAACTGCTGCCACATCGTCGCAGCCTTCGCCTGGTCCAGCTCGACCAGCACTTGATCGAACAGCTTGTCGTACTGGTCGTTCTTCCACTTCAAGAAGTTCCGGCCGGACCAGTTGTTCGACTTCTGGCCCCAGGTGCGGCTCGGGTCAGGGCCAGTGTAGAACCGGTTCATGTAGCTGACCGGGAACGGCGAGTCGAACGTGCTGGTGAACATCTGGACGTCCGTCGAGAAGCGGGCGAAGATGTCCGGGTTGCCAGGGTCGCTGGAGAAGAAGACGCCGGCGTCCACCGACTTGAGCTCGGTCTCGATGCCGATCTTCTGCCAGCCGTCCTTGATGATCGCCTGCTCCTTCTGGCGAAGCGAGTTGATCGAGGTCTGGAAGACGACCTTCATCCGGATGCCATCGGGCGTCATCCGGATGCCGTCGCCGCCCTTCTTGTAGCCGGCGTCGTCCAGCAGCTTGTTCGCCTTCTCGATGTTGAACTCGTGGGTGGATGTCTTCGAGGACAGGTTGCCCGGCGTGGTAAGCACGTTGTTCGTCGGGTCGCCAGTCGGCCCGTACAACTGCTTCGACATCGTCTGCTTGTCGATCGCCATCGACATCGCCTGGCGGACTTTGATGTCCTTCAAGAACGGATGCTGGGTGCCGGGCGCGCCGCGCTCGCCGTTCGTCTCCTTGGTCGTGTCGGCGAACGGGAAGTAGACCTGCTCCACGCCCGAGCCCGGCGCCGTGACCAGCTCGCCCTTGCCGCCCTTCATCACATCGTCGAGGACCGGCGCTTCCACCTGCAGGTTCCAGGCGTAGTCGTACTCGCCGGTCTGGAACACCGAGCGGGCCGCCGAAACCGCGTCGCCGCCGCCCTTCAGCTCGATCCGCTCGAACAGCCCCTTGGCGGCGTCGCGGAAGTTCGGGTTCGGCTTGTAGATCACGAGGTCGCCCGGCTTGAAGTCCTCCACCACGTACGGGCCAGTCCCGACGAGCTTGGTGTTCAGCGGCGCCTCGCGGGACTTCGCGCCGATGAAGTCCTTCATCAGGTGCTTCGGCAGGATCTGGCCGTTGCCGCCGACGAATGGCACGAACCAGCCGCCGGTCGGCTCCTTGAACGTGATCTTGACCGTGCCAGGATCGACCGCCTCGACGCTGGCGATGTTGGCGTACGTGCCGGCCGTGACCGCCGACGAGGCCGGGTCCGAGACGAACTGGAACGTGAACGCCACGTCGTCAGCCGAGAACGGATTGCCGTCCGCCCACTTGATGCCCGGCTTCAGCTTGTAGGTCACCGACTTGCCGTCCGCCGAGAGGCCGTTGTTCTCCTTGCTGGGAACTTCGGCGGCCAGGACCGGCGCGAGCTTGCCGTCGTTGTCCACCGTGAGCAGCGGCTCGGTGCAGCAGCGTGCCGCGATGTAGTCCTTGGTGCCCTGCGACAGATGCGGGTTGAGGATGGTGGGGGCCTGCCAGAGCAGCATTTTCAGGACGCCGCCGGCTCCACCCGAGGTCTTGGCGGCGGGGGCGGTCTGCGCCGCGGCAGCTGGCGTCGCGGCAGCCGGCTTGGCGGCGTCGGCGGGCTTAGCGGCGGCCTCAGTTGGCTTCGCCTGGCCCGCGCCAGCCGGCGGCGCCGAGGTCGGAGAAGGGGAGGCAGCCTGGCCGCAAGCGGCGATCAGCGGGAGTGCTGCCAGCGCCATCCCGGCGCGCAGCAGCGCTCGCCGGGTCACACGAACGGGGGACGACATCGGATCGTGACGAGATTGCACGAGATCCTCCAGAGGGTCCGAGCAGAGCATTCGGCGTCGAACTGTAGCACCGGGCTACCGTAGCCACAAGCGTCGCGACAAGGCGACGAGAGCCGCGCATCAACCCGGCCGGTCGTGCACGATCCGTGCCGGACTGCGCCAGCCTGGGCCGCGCCTCCGTCCCTGGTAACGTCCGGCTCTGGTGGCGTCTGGCTCAGGGAGCGTCCGGCTCCGCTGGCGTCTGGCACAGCCTCTGCGTCCCAGCGTTCGCGAGGAGCGAGAACCGCACGTTTCGGAGGGGCAGGGAGGACGACATGACGAGCAAACCATCCTCGCCGACCGAGGGCGAGCGCCTGTCGACGAGCAAAGCGCAGTCCGGTCAGGATCCAGAGCGGCCAGTTGACGGCATCACCGAGCGCACCGCGTCAGTAAACCCGGACAGCGCACCAGAAGGCACCGTGCCCGTTCGCTCGGGCGGCGTGGCCCGGGGCGGCAGCGAGCAGGGTGGCATGGCCGGCCCGGTCGGCCAGTTCGAGGGCGAGGGGAACGAAGGCCCGCTGGCGCCACTCGGCGGCGACGTGACCAAGTCCGCCAGAGACGGCAAGGCGAACAGCCAGGGCGGCGTGGCGTCCGGCGCCCCGGGCTGACCGGACGGAGTAGCGAGTTGCGAGTTGCGAGTTGCGAGTTGCGAGTGATGGTCCTCTCGCTACTCGCTACTCGCCACTCGCCACTCCGCCCATTGTTGGCCTCACCCCCAGACGCGCGCTAAGATGTCGCCGAGCTATTCGTTGCGCCAATGGGGGCGACATCGGCACGTGAACCATGCGCAGCAGCGCCCGTCCTGTGTGGACGGGCGCTGCTGTGTTCTGGATGCATAGCCTCGCAAGCTCGTCGCCCCAGGGTGCGGTCGCGTCCGCTCGCTGCCGAGCGCTCCGACCAGGGGAGGGCAAATGTCCGAGACGATCAATAGCTTCCAGGTCCGGCTCGGCGGGGAGGCCGGGCAAGGAGTCGAGTCGGGTGGAGCCGGCTTCGCCCGCGCGGTGATGCGCGCGGGCCTCCACTGCTTCGGCCTCCAGGACTATATGTCGCGGATTCGCGGCGGCCACAACTTCTATCAGATCAGGGTCGGCGAGAATCCGCTCTACACCTTCGACGACACCCTCCATTTGCTCCTCGCCTTCAACAAGGAGACCGTGGACCTCAACTGGAACGATCTGGTGGCCGGCGGCGGCATCCTTCACGACAGCGCCATCAAGGTGCCGACCGACGAGCTGAGCGACCGGGGCGTTCGCGACTTCAGCATGCCGCTCACCAAGATCGCCGAGCAGGAGGGCGGCCATCGCATCATGATGAACACGGCCGCCATCGGCGCGATGGCCGGCCTGACCAGCTTCAACTACGAAGCGATCGCGGACGTCATCGAGTCCAACTTCAAGCGGAAGGGCGCGGACACCGTCAAGAACAACCTCCGCGTCGCGGAAGTGGCGTACAAGGACGCCCAGGAGCAGTACGGCTCCGAGTTCCCGTGGAAGCTCCGCGCCGTCCCCGGCGCCCCGAAGCGGATGATGATGAACGGCAACCAGGCCATCGCGATGGGCGCACTGGCGGGCGGCTGCAAGTTCATCTCGACGTACCCGATGACCCCCGCCAGCACCATCACCGAATGGCTGGCGTCCCACGCCGCCCGCTTCGGCATCGTCCAGAAGCAGACCGAGGACGAGATCGCGGCGATCCTGATGGCGACCGGCGCGGCCCACGCTGGCGTCAGAGCTATGACCGCCAGCTCCGGCGGCGGCTTCTGCCTGATGGTCGAGACGCTCGGGCTGGCCGCCATGACCGAGACGCCGCTGGTGATCGCCGAGGTGCAGCGCGCCGGCCCTTCGACCGGCCTGCCGACCCGCACCGAGCAGTCCGATCTCGAATTCGTGCTGTACGCCTCGCACGGCGAGTTCCCACGGATCGTGATCGCGCCGGGCACCATCGAGCAGTGCTTCGAGGCCGGCCACCGCGCGTTCAACCTCGCCGAGCGGTACCAGGCGCCGGTCATCATCCTGAGCGACCTGTACCTCTCGAACGCGATCCGGACCATCGACATGGACGCGATCGACTTCGACGCCGTCGAGATCGACCGGGGCGAGCTGCTGGACTACGCGGCGCTCGACAAGATCACCGAGGAGTACGTCCGCCATCGGCCCACCGAGAGCGGCGTCTCCCCACGGGCCATCCCCGGCCACCCGAACGCGGTCTACATCACGACCGGCGACGAGCACACCGACGTCGGCCACAACACCGAGGAGTCCGACGACCGCATCCGCCAGATGGACAAGCGGATGCGGAAGCAGGATCGCGCCGCCCAGGAGATGCGCCTGCCAACGTGGTACGGCCCGGAGAACGCCGACGTCACGCTGGTCGGCTGGGGCGGCACCTACGGCGCGGTCCGCGAGGCGACCGACCTCCTGAACTCTAACGGTGTCAGCACCAACTTCCTCCAGTTCGTGGACATGTTCCCGCTGGACGAGGACCGCATCACGGCCGAGCTCGACAAGATCAAGCGCATGATCGTGGTGGAGCAGAACTTCACCGGCCAGCTCGCCCACGTCTTGCGCGGCCTGACCGGGCGCAAGGCCGATCTGCGGGTGAACAAGTATGACGGCCGGCCGCTCTCGCCGGACGAGCTCGTCGCGGCGGTCCTCGATCGCTCCACCAGCGGCGGCACGGTCCGGGTGACCGGCGCCCAGGACGGGAGGTGAGCCGTGACTGACCTCAAGATCTTCAACGGCGGCCAGAAATCGACGTGGTGCCCCGGCTGTGGCGACTTCGGCATCCTGGCCGCCCTCAAGCAGGCGCTGGCCGGCCTGGACCTGAATCCCCACGAGGTGCTGCTCGTTTCGGGCATCGGCTGCGGCTCGAAGCTGCCCCACTATATGAAGGCGAACGGCTTCAACTCGATCCACGGCCGGGCGCTGCCGGTGGCGCAGGGGATCAAGCTGGCGAACCACGACCTCAAGGTGATCGCGGTCACCGGCGATGGCGACGGCTACGGCATCGGGCAGGGACACTTCGTCCACGCCATGCGCAGAAACGCCGACATCACCCACATCGTCGAAAACAACCAGGTCTACGGCCTGACCAAAGGCCAGTACTCGCCGACCAGCGAGCGCGGTTACATCAGCTCGTTCTCGCCCGAGGGCTCCATCGAGTTCGCCATCAACCCGATCGCGCTGGCACTCTCAGCTGGCGCCACGTTCATCGCGCGGGCCTCGGCCGCCGACCCGAAGCACATGAACGCCGTGCTTCAGGCGGCGATCTCGCACCGGGGCTACTCGATTGTCGATTGCCTCCAGCCGTGCGTGACCTACAACAAGATCAACACGTACGACTGGTACCGCCAGCGGAGCTACAAGGTCGAGGAGGAGCCCGGCTACGACCGGACCAATCGCGACCACGTCTGGGCGAAGGCGCAGGAGTGGGGTGACCGCATCCCGATCGGCATTCTCTATCAGAACACCGAGCGCCCCACCTACGAGGAGCAAGTGTCGGCGCTCAAGCAGGGTCCGCTGGTGCACCAGGATCTGAACGAGCACAAGGCGGACCTCGAGCGGCTGAAGCTCGAGTTCGTCTGAGAGAAGCCCCACCCCCCAACCCCCTCCCCATTGCGATGGAGAGGGGGAGATCCTCCGCTAACTCCCCTCTCCACCGCAATGGGGAGGGGCTGGGGGTGGGGCTTCTCAGTCTTCCCGTCGTCTCCGGCCGATCGACGTTGCTCGCGGAGGTATCGGGCGCATGCAAGTGAAAGAGATCATGACGGCGCCGGTGATCTGTGCGCCGGCCGACGCGTCGATTGCGGACGTGGCCCTGCTTCTGGCTCGGCACGAGATCAGTGCCGTGCCGGTGACCGATGAGTCTGGCTCCGTCGTGGGCCTGATCAGCGAGTACGATCTGCTGGCCCGCAAGGGCAAGCTGGCCCGCGACATCATGTCGCCGGGCATCATCAGCGTCAACGAGGAGACGGACGTCGAGGAAGTCCGCTACCTCTTGATCGAACGGCGGATCAGGCGCGTGCCGGTGCTGGCTGGACAGCAGCTGGTCGGGATCGTCAGCCGCTCGGACCTGATCCGCCAGATGGCCGTCCAGTGGTACTGCGACATCTGCGGCGAGCCGGTCCGCGACGAGCACCCGCCGGAGCAGTGTCCGAAGTGTCGGGCGCCAGCGGCCCGCTTCGCCCAGGACGACCGCCCCCCCGGCGACTGATCTCGACCAGGCCAGGTTGGCGCGCCTGCGTTCTGCACCGCGAGCGTCAGCGAGCGGACCTCTTGACCGAGATCCGCTCGCTGACGCTCGCGGTGCAGGCACGCACTGCTGCTACACTCGCGCTCCGTGAGCGAGAATCGACCGCCGCACCTGATCCATCCTGATGGCGTGGACGCATGGCTGGCGGATTCGGCTGTCCGCGTGGTCACCTACCACAACACGGATCAGCGGTCCGCCGCGGCCATTCTCCGCGACGGCGTGAGTATCAACAGATCGTGGACGGGGTCGTATGGTCAGGGCTTCTACACGGCATCGGTGCCCGATCCATTCTTCGGTGAATTCGAGCTCACAACAGCCGTGAAGCTCCGCAGCCCTATGATCGGAGACGCCGAGGAGCTTGGGCCGTACATCGACCGGCTGACCTATCGCTTCGATCCAGTCACCCGACTCCTCACTCCACGGGTCGCGGCGCTGATTCGACGCGAACTGTTGTCCGAGGGGTATGATGGTTTAGTCGTCTACAACGCAGGAGGCGACGGGACTGACTACATCATTGCGCTGATCGCCGAGTCGGTCCGGATCGTGGTGGATAGATGATGGCCAACTGGGAGCGTTCCGAGAGCTTCGCAAGTTGGAATGGCTGCCGCAACTGCGGTCACTTTCGTGGCAACCGCTGTGTGGCCTACCCAAACGGAATCCCTTTCTTGATCGCCTCTGGTCAGGTGGATCACCTGGTGACGCGACCCGGGCAGGTTGGTGACACCGTGTTCGCTCCCTTCGACCTCGAGGTCTTCAAAGCGACAGGGCAGCGCGTACCCATCGAGTCGCCGGAGCCCGTCAGGCCCGGCAGCTGAGTCCTGGTCAGGCGCGAGCGCGGGCAGCTCTTATCGCCAGCGCCTCGTCCAGGATCCGGTCTGAGACCTCACGCTTCGGGAGCAGCGGCAGCTCGCGGGCCTCGCCGCGACGATCCAGCAGCACCACCGCGTTGTCGTCCGTGCCGAAGCCGCTGTCCGTCCGACTGATGTCGTTCGCCACGATCAGGTCCAGCTGCTTCCGCTCCAGCTTGTCGGCGGCGTTGACCAGCAAGTCCTGGCTTTCGGCCGCGAACCCGATCCGCACCAGCCGCTCGTTCGCGAGCGCCGCCGTCGCCGCGAGGATGTCGGTCGTCTTGGCGAGGTGCAGCGTCAAGTCGTCGTCGCGCTTCTTGATCTTCTGCTCGGCCACCGTCGAGGGGCGGTAGTCCGCCACCGCCGCGGCCATCACCAGCAGGTTCGCCTCGGGGAGCGCCGCCATCACCGCGTCGTGCATCTGGGCCGCGCTCTCGACGCGCCTCACGTCCACCCCGAGCGGCGGCGTCAAGGCGGTCGGAGCGGAGATGAGCACGACCGACGCGCCCCGGTCACGGGCCGCCTCGGCCACCGCGTACCCCATCTTGCCAGAGGAGTGGTTCGAGATGTAGCGGACCGGGTCGATCGCCTCGCGGGTGCCGCCGGCCGTCACCACCACCCGCCACCCTTGCAGGTCGCCGTCGCGCGCCAGCACGATCCGCAGCGTGTCCACGATCTCTGGCGGCTCGGCCAGGCGCCCCTGCCCGACCAGGCCGGACGCCATCCGCCCGTAGCTCGGCTCCACGATGGTCGCGCCGCGCTCGCGCAAGGTCTGGACGTTCGCCTGGACGGCCGGGTGGTCGTACATATCGGCGTCCATCGCCGGCGCGATCACCAGCGGCGCCCGCGTCGCCAGGCAGGTGGTCGTCACCAGATCGTCGGCCAGCCCGAGCGCCAGTTTCGCCAGGGTATGGGCGGTTGCCGGCGCGATGCAGACCACGTCGGCATGATGTCCCAGGCTGACGTGGCTGATCTCGGTCTGGTTCAGCATCCCGAACATCTCCACCGCGACCGGGCGCAGCGTCGTGGCCTGGAAGGCCAGCGGCCGGATCAGCTCCGTCGCCTGCGGCGTCATGACGACGTCCACCAGCGCGCCGGCCTTGGTCAACGAGCTCGCGACCGTCAACGCCTTGTACGCCGCGATGCTGCCGGTCACGCCCAGCACGATCCGCTTGCCATGCAGGATCTCGCGCGTCATCGCGCGGCGCTCGCGCTGGCCGACAGCGGCTCGGCGTTCAGCTCGTGGAGGAAGCGCAGGCCGTGGAGGGTCAGGTCAGGATCGACCACGTCCACTACCTTCGTCTCCGGCACGATCACTGAGGCCAGCCCGCCCGTCGCGATCACGAGCGGGTCGCCCTCCATCTCCTCCTTGATCCGTCTGACCAGGTACTCGACCAGCCCGACATAGCCGAGCACGACCCCGGCCCGCAGCGAGGTCACCGTGTTGCGGCCAATCGCCGTCCGCGGCGCCTTCAGCTCGACGGTGAACAGCCGCGCAGTTCGGCTCACCAGGCCGTCCAGCGCGCTCTCGATGCCGGGCGCGATGGTGCAGCCGAGCAGCTTGCCGTCCGCCGAGACCGCGTCGAACGTGGTGGCGGTCCCGAGATCGACGACGATGGCCGGCAGGCTGTGGCGCATCATCGCCGCCAGCGAGTTGACGATCCGGTCCGGGCCGACCTCGGGCGGGTTCGCCGTCGCCACGACAATACCCGTCTTCACCCCGATCCCGGCGATCACCGGCGGCAGGTCGAAGTACGTCTCGGAGAGGCGGCGGAAGGTGGCCGTCAGCGGCGGCACGGTGGACGAGATCGAGACGCCCTTGACGTCGCGCAGGCTGATGCCACGATGATCCAACAGCGAGCGCAACGAGGCGGCGTATTCGTCGGTCGTCTTGCGCCGATCGGTCGCCAGGCGCCAGCTCGTCATAAGGCGGTCGCCCTGGAACACACCGGCCACGATGTTCGTATTGCCGATGTCCACCGCCAGCAGCACGGTGCCCTCCCACCAGATGCGCTGGCCGGGAGTATACCAGCGCGTCTCGGATCGGCCCGTCTCAGGGCGCGACATGTTGTGGGACACCAGTCTGCCCCGTCAGATCGCCCGAATTCGCGCCTCTCGTTTTGTGCGCGCTGCCCCTGGTCGGCACACAGCGTGCTTTGTACTCTCAGTACCAGGAGCGCCGCGCCCCGGCTGAGCCTGGCAACAACCCTGATGCTGTGGAGCGCTGGCGACGACGATGCGTATACGAGTTGGCTGCGAATTCCGATACCAGACCCAGATGCCCGTGCCGATGCTGATGCTCGTGCGCGCGCGGCCCGACGCCGAACACGAGATTCGGTACGAGTCTCAGTGGACCGAGCCGAGCCTGGCCGTCCGTGGGTACGGTGACAGCTTCGGGAATCCGTGCTGGCGCTTCCAGCTGCCTGCTGGCGACTCGGCAATCCGCTACGACGCCGTCGTCGAGGTGAGCGGCGACCCCGATCTGGTCGTCTCCGATGCACCGCTGGCGCCGGTGGACGACCTGCCGGACGACACCCTCGTCTTCACCCTCCCAAGCCGCTACATCGAGTCCGACCTGCTCCTGGACGACGCCTGGCGCCTGTTCGGCGACACCCCGCCGACCTGGGCGCGCGTCCAGGCCGTCTGCGACTGGGTCCACGCCAACATCCAGTATGGCTACGGCCTGAGCGGTCCCAGCACCACCGCGCTCGACGTCTACAAGAGCCGCCAGGGCGTCTGCCGCGACTTCGCCCAGTTGAGCGTGGCGCTCTGCCGGGCGCTCAACATCCCGGCCCGCTACACGTTCGGCTACCTCCCGGACATCGCCGTGGAGCCGCCGGACGTCCCGATGGACTTCCACGCCTGGTTCGAGGCGTACCTCGGCGGTCGCTGGTACACCTTCGACGCCCGCCACAATGTCCCGAGGATCGGCCGGGTCAAGATCGCGCACGGGCGTGACGCCGTGGACGTGGCGCTCTCGACCTCGTACGGCGCGGCGAATCTGGTCAGCATGGTCGTCTGGGCGGACGAGATCCCAGATCAGCCCGAAGAAGGCTTCGCCGACGCTGGAAATTCGATCCCCGGCTCGGCTACCCTGGCCCCCCAAACGGCCCCTTCAGTCGTTCTAGAGGACGAGGACACCGTCGCCTCCTCGCTCCCGCGCCTGGACGAGGGGATGGGGTCGGGCGCTTGCGCCGCCGTTGCCGGAGACACACTTCTGGTGTCGGCGGGGGTGTCGACTGGCGATGGGCCGGTCGATGATGATGACGACAGATACGGCACCGAGGCCGGCGCGCTGCCGGCGCCGGCTCGGGGCTGAGCGAGGCGTGAAGCAGGACAGCATGCGGACGTCTGAAGGCGAAGGGGTGCCGCGCGGACAGGATGTCGACTGGCGGTCGGTGGACTGGTCGAGGGCTCGCCATGCCGTCTACGAGGTCCATCAGCGATACGCCTACGCCTACAGCGGGGCGGTCGAGCACGTCCGCCAGCGCCTCGTCATGATCCCGCGCGAGCGGCACGGCGATCAGCGGCTGCTCGAAGACAGCCTGGCAGTCACCGGCGCCGAGTCGTCGTCCGTCTCCTGGGAAGCAGACCCGTTCGGGAACCACGTCGCGCGGGTCTGGACGCCGCACGTCGAGCACGAGCTCGCGTTCGAGGTCCGCTACCGGGTCGCACGGGATACCGGAGCGGCCAGCCGTTCCACGCTCACACGCGAATGGGGCGACGGCCGCTACCTGGAGTCCACCGCGCTGACTGCGCCCGACGACGCGCTCCGAGCCGTCGCCGACGACCTCCTGCGCGACGGCGACGGTAAGACCGCCGCCGGGCACCTGGCCCTCGCCGAGCGCGTCCATGCCTGGGCCGCCGCCGCCATCGCCTACCAGATCGGCGTCACTGGCGTGCAGACCCCGGCCGCGATGGCCCTCCACCTCGGGAAGGGCGTCTGCCAGGACTACGCCCACCTGATGATCTCGGTCTCGAGACTCGTCGGCATCCCGGCCCGTTACGTCTCCGGGCACCTGCTCGGCGAGGGCGCGCCCCACGCCTGGGTCGAAGCGCTGATCGCCGACGCCAACGATCTCGGCCAGCCAGAAGTGGTCGCCTTCGACCCGACCCACCACCGACGGGCCGGCTTGAACTACATCACCGTCGCCGTTGGCCGCGACTATGCCGACGTCGCGCCGACCTCCGGCACGTTCGTCGGGGCGGCCTCCGGCCAGCTCACCGCCAGCAAGCACGCCGAGATCGTCGAAATCGTCTACGAGGACGGCACCGTCTGGGGTAGGACGTCGGCTGCCGCCCAGGACGCGGAGTCCGCCGCGTGACGTCGCTCCCCGCTGACCCTCGCTCGGCGGGGGCGCCCACCACGGCCCCGCCCGCACCCTCGGGTGCTTCGAGTGACGTCTCGGCCGACGAGTTGCCGCCGTACGACCCCGAGCCGTTCTGGGACGAGATGTTCGCCGGTCCCGGCCGGGTCCGCCCGCACTACGCCGAGCTGGCCCGCAAGCTCGCCACCCTCGGACCGGCCGACGTGGCCCGCCGCCAGCGCGCCGCCGACCACTCGTTCCAGGCGAGAGGCATCACCTTCGCCGTGAACCAGGGCGTCGAGGGCATCGAGAAGATCATGCCGTTCGACCTCGTGCCGCGCATGATCACGCCGGACGAATGGTCCCAGATCGAGCGCGGCCTGGAGCAGCGCGTCCGCGCCCTCAACCTGTTCCTGCACGACATCTACCACGAGCAGCAGATTCTCGAACAAGAGATCGTGCCGCCGGAGCTGGTGCTCGGCGCCAGCGGCTACCGCCGCGAGCTGCGCGGCCTGGACGTCCCCCTCGGCGTCTACACCCACGTCGTCGGCAGCGACCTCGTCCGCGACGATACGGGCGCCTTCTACGTGCTGGAGGACAACCTCCGCACGCCCTCCGGCGTCTCCTACCTCGTCGAGAACCGGCGCGTCCTGAAGCGGACCTGGCCCCAGATCTTCGAGACGTACGACATCCGCCCGGTCGAGCAGTACCCGCAAGACCTGCTCGCCACCCTGCTCGCCATCGCCCCGCCCATCGTGGACGAGCCGAACGTCGTGGTGCTGACGCCGGGCGTCTACAACTCGGCCTACTACGAGCACGTCTTCCTGGCGAAGGCGATGGGCGTCGAGCTGGTGCACGGCTCCGACCTGTTCGTGGACGACGCGACGGTCTACATGCGCACCACCCGTGGTCGGCGCCGGGTGGACGTCATCTACCGCCGCGTGGACGACGACTTCCTGGACCCGCTGACCTTCAGGCCGGACTCGTATCTCGGGGTGGCCGGGCTGGTGGCGACGTACCGCCTGGGCCGAGTCAGCCTCGCCAACGCCATCGGCACCGGCGTCGCGGACGACAAGGCGATCTACGCCTACGTCCCAAGGATCATCCGCTACTACCTGAACGAAGAGCCGATCATCCCGAACGTCCAGACGTACCTGCCGTCCGAAGAGGGCGACCTGGAATACGTGCTGGAGAACCTGGACCAGCTGGTGGTCAAGTCGGTGAACGAGAGCGGCGGCTATGGCATGTTGATCGGGCCGCACGCCACCCACGCCGAGCGCGAGGAGTTTCGCCACCGCATCCTGGCGAACCCACGCTCCTACATCGCCCAGCCGACCCTCGCCCTCTCACGCCACCCGTGCTGGGTGGACGACCATTTCGAGGGGCGGCACGTCGACCTGCGTCCGTTCGTGCTGTTCGGCCGCGAGGTGAAGGTCACCCCCGGCGGCCTGACCCGCGTCGCGCTGCGGCGCGGCTCGCTGGTGGTCAACTCGTCGCAGGGCGGCGGCGGCAAGGACACCTGGGTCCTCGCGAATCAGGCGGAAAGCCCGAACCTCCAGCCGCAGTCCGAGGGGGCGCAATGAATTGCGCCCGTACGAGAATCGACACCGTACGGGCGCAATTCATTGCGCCCATCAGCTATTCGCGCTGTGGAGAGAATCGCTGATGCTCTGTCGCGTCGCCGACGACATCTTCTGGATGAGTCGCTACGTCGAGCGCGCCATCGCGGTCGGCCGGCTCATCGACGTGGTCTGGCATTTCGAGCTGGACGCCGGCGAGCAGGGCGAGGAAGGCGCCGACTTCTGGGTGCCGCTGCTCGGCACCGACCATCCGTCCCTCGACGACGACCGCAAGCCGACCCCGCGAGAGGTCCGCCACTTCCTGGCGTTCGATCCTGACAACCCGAGCTCGCTGGTGAACTGTATCCGCAAGGCCCGCGTCTCGGCGCAGGGCGTGCGCGAGTCGATCTCCACCGAGATGTGGGAGCAGTTGAACACCGTCTTCCTCTCGCTCAACAGCAGTGCCGGACGGTCCACCGCCCAGGCCGAGGACGATCCGCAGGCGTTCTACGCCCCGATCCGGAACGGGATGCAGTTCGTCCAGGGCCTGGCCGACAGCACCCTGCTGCGCGACGAGTCGTGGCTGTTCTTCGGGCTGGGGCGCTCGTTGGAGCGCGCCGACGTCATCGCCCGCATCCTGACGCTCCAAGCTCCGCTCCTCCAGGGTCTCGCCGCGTCCGGTCAGGATGACGTGGTGCGCTGGCTCTCGGTGCTGCGCTCGTGCGGGGCCGCCGAAGCGTACTCCCACTACTATGCGCTCCGCATCGAGCCGGCCCGCGTCATCGAGTTCCTGCTGCTGAACCCGCTTTTCCCGCAGTCGATCCGCTTCTGCCTCGAGACGGCGATGGCCGCGCTGGAGAGCATCGCCGGGCCGGTCGCGCTCGGCGCGCCGGGGGCGGGCAAGGGCGATCTCGCGGTCCGCGCGCTCGGCCTGTTGGAAGCGCGGTTGCGTCACACCGCCGTGGACGAGGTGCTAGAAGAGGGGCTGGAGTCGTTCCTTGAAGACATCCAGCACCGGGTCCAGGTCGTCTCCGAGCACGTGACGGCCGGCTACCTGCGCGACGAGCCGCAGCCCGGCCGGATCGTCGCCGTCGCCCGCGCCGCGATGATCATGGCGGCCCAGCAGCAGCAACAGCAGCGTCTCGCATGAGAGTCAGCATCACCCACACCACCCACCTCGCCTACAGCGCGTACGTCGTCGAGGGCGTCATGGACGTGCGGCTCGGGCCGCGCTCGGACGCCGACCAGCGCTGGGAGACGTACGAGCTGCGAGCAACGCCGTCCGCCGCGATCCGGCGCTACGACGACGGCTTCGGCAACGCTGCCCATCTGGTCACCATCTCGCGGGCGCACGACTCGGTGGAGCTGGTCTCGCGCGGCGTCGTCGAAACCCTGCTGGACGACCCGTTCCGGCTGCCGGTCAGCCCACCGCCGCCCTTGCGCCACTCCGAGCTGGCGGACTACCTGACGCCATCCGCGAGCGTGCCGTCGGTCCCGGAGCTGGACGCGCTGGCCGAGCCGTTCCGCCCCGAGTCGCCAGACGAAGTCCTCGAAGCGGTCCAGGGCTTGATGGGCCTGGTCTACCGCGAGTTTCAGTACGAGCAGCACGTCACCACCGTCGCCACGACGGTCCCCGAAGTGCTGAAGGGCCGTACAGGAGTCTGCCAGGACTTCGCCCACGTCCTGATCGGGCTGTGCCGGGCGATCCAGCTGCCGGCCCGCTACGTCAGCGGCTACATCGTGCCCCGACAGCCGGCGCGCGGCCAGGAGCAGACGCTCGGCTCGATGCGTCAGTCACAGTCGCTCGACGCCGGCCCTGGCCGCGGCCAGGAGCCGAGCCGTGGCGCCGGCGCCTCGCACGCCTGGGTCGAGGTGTACACCCCGACCCACGGCTGGCGCGGCTTCGACCCGACCAACAACCTGCTCGCGAGCACCCACCACGTCAAGATGGGCATCGGGCGGGACTACAACGACATCCCGCCCACCCGAGGCACGTTCCGGGGGCTGGCCGAAGAGACGCTGACGGTCGAGGTCAGCGCCCGCCCGCTCGACTCCTGACTCCTGGCTCCTGACTCCTGACTCCTCGGCTCAGCCGCCGCCCGGCGCGCCGGTCAGGCCCGGCTCGGTCATGCCGGTCGGGTCCAGCAGCTTGGTGAGCTCGGCCTCCGAGAGCGACGTCTTCTCGCGGGCGACCTCGCGGATGGTTCGGCCGGACGCGAACGCCTCCTTCGCGATGGCCGCCGCCGCGTCGTAGCCGATCTCCGGCGCCAGCGCGGTCGTGGTCATCAGCCCACGCTCGACCATGTCAGGGCCGTTCGCGGTCGCGGTCAGCCCCTCGATGCAGTTGGTGGTGAAGTTGTCGAAGGCGTGCGCCAGCAGCTCGATCGACTGGAGCAGGTTGTACGCCGCGACCGGCATCATCACGTTCAGCTCGAAGTTGCTGCCCTGGAGCGCGGCAGTGGCGACCGACTGGTCGTTGCCGATCACCTGCCCGACGACCTGGCAGACCGCCTCGGCGATGACGGGATTCACCTTGCCCGGCATGATCGAGCTGCCCGGCTGGAGGGCCGGCAGGTCGATCTCCTGGAAGCCAGCTCTCGGGCCGGAGGCCATCCAGCGCAAGTCGTTGGCGATCTTGATGGTGCTGATCGCGATGGTCCGCAGCACGCCGCTGGTCTCGAGCACCGCGTCGAGGGTGTTCTGGGCCTGGAAATGGTTTGTGGTCTCCCAGACCTTCACCCCGGACATCTCGGTCAGGATCTTGCACGCTCGCGCCGCGAACTCCGGGTGGGCGTTGATGCCGGTCCCGACCGCGGTCCCGCCGAGCGGCAGCTCCCCAAGCTCCTCCTGGGCGTGCTTCAGGCGGCGGATCGCACGCTCGGCCTGCCCGGCGTAGCCCAGGAACTCCTGCCCGAGCCGGACCGGCGTCGCGTCCTGGAGGTGGGTCCGGCCGGTCTTGATAACCGGCATCAGCTCCTCGGACTTCTTTTCGAGCGCGGCCTGGAACCGCTGCAGCGCGGGAATCAAGTCCTCCTCGATGGCGATGAGCGCGGCGAGCTGGTTGGCGCTCGGGATCACGTCGTTGGAGGACTGGCAGATGTTGACGTGGTCGTTCGGGTGGACCGGCTTCCGCGAGCCGATCTGGCCGCCCAGCAGCTCGATGGCCCGGTTCGCGATCACCTCGTTGGCGTTCATGTTGGTGGAGGTGCCAGATCCGGTCTGGAACAGCACGTCCACCACCAGCTGGTCGTCCCGCTTCCCTTCGACGATCTCCTCCGCTGCCTCGACGATGGCGTCGGCGAGCTTCTTGTCCAGGAGTCCGAGGTCGGCGTTGACGCGGGCTGCCGCCAGCTTGACCATCCCGAGCGCCCGCACGAACCGTCGCGGGGGCTTGAGGCCGCTCTCAGGAAAGTTCTTGACGGCGCGCATCGTGCTGGCGCCGTAGTAGGCTCCGTTCGGGACTTCGAGCTCGCCCATGGTGTCGCGCTCGATGCGACGGACCGGGCCACCGGCCATGTTGATCCCTCCCGCTGGCTGCACTCGTGTGGAGTGGCTGCACTCGTCGTGTGTGATGGGTGAAGTCTAGCGCGATTCGCTCTATGATGATGTGCCCGAACTGACGGGTCGTCGCACGATGGACATTGAGAGTCACAGGAGTGCTGGAATGCGATGGTGCAGGTTCCAGAACAAGGATGCCGCGTCGTTCGGGATCATCGAGGGTGACGAGGTCGTCGCGGTCGCCGGCAGCCCGTTCGCGGAGTACCAGCGGACGGACGAGCGGCATCCGTTGAGCTCGGTGCAACTGCTGGTGCCGGTGATCCCGCCGACGTTCTACGCCGCCGGGCTCAACTATCGCGAGCACGTCATCGAGTCCGCCGCCAAGCGCGGCGAGGAGCCGAAGTTCCCGCCAAACGCGGACATCGGCTACCGCGCCAACAACGCGCTGTGCGCCAACGGCGAGAACATCGTCATCCCGAAGGACGCCTCCGAGGTCGTCCAGTATGAGGGCGAGCTGGTGGCGGTGATCGGTAAGCAGTGCAAGCACGTCTCCGAGGCGGAAGCGCTCGACTACGTGTTCGGCTACACGATCGGCAACGACGTGAGCGAGCGCAAGTGGCAGCACGGCGACCGCACGCTCTGGCGCGGCAAGAACACCGACACGTTCAAGCCGATGGGGCCGTGGATCGAGACGGATCTCGATCCAGCCGATCTCGAAGTGACGGTCCGTCTGAACGGGCGAGTGGTGGCGTACTACAAGGTCGCCGACGCGATCTTCAGCGTCCAGACGTTCATCAGTCGGATGAGCCAGTACATGACGCTGTATCCGGGCGACGTGATCTGGATGGGCACCGACGGCGCTCCGGAGAACATGAAGCACGGCGACACCGTCGAGGTGGACATCCCCGGCATCGGCGTGCTGACGAACCCGGTGGTGCGGGAAAGTTAGGGAACTGGCCAGGATGACCAGCATGGTCTGGACAATCGCCCTATCCTGAACATCCTGTCCATAAGCATCACTACTGCTGGGGGACATGGGCGCGGATTGCGGCGAGTCCTTCGCGGAGGGCCAGCTGGTACAGCCAGAGGTCGCCGGAGTAGGCCACGATCCGGAACCCCTGTGCCAGCGCCGCCTGCGCGTCCTCGACGCTGCCGGCCATGATGCCGGCCGCCTTGCCGTGCGCCTGGCACGCCGCGATCACACGTTTGACGGCGTCCAGGTAGCGCGGGTGCTCGAACTGAGCCGGGATCCCCATGAAGTTAGTCAGGTCGAAGTGGCCGATCCAGAGCACGTCGATGCCATCCGTGGCGGCGATCTGCTCTGCCTGCTCCACCCCGCCGGGCGTCTCGATCTGGGCGATCAGCATGCCCTCCGCGTTCGCCGAGCGGATCTTCTCGGCCACCTCGCCGCCGGCATAGTCGTCGTGGGCCACTCCAAACGCCGCGCCACGCCGACCCCTCGGCGGGTATTTGGCGTACTGGACGATGGCGCGGGCCTGCTCGGCGCTATCGACCATCGGGACCATGATGCCGCGCGCCCCGACGTCCAGCACGCCGGCGATCAGGTGGTACTGGGTGGTCGGTACGCGGACCATCGGGACGAGGTCGGCAGCGCCACAGGTTGCCACCAGCATCCGGACCGTCTCGATGCTCCAGCCGGTGTGCTCCTGGTCGAAGATGACGAACTCGGCGCCAGCGCCTGCCGCCAGCCGCGCCAATCCGGTGCTGCTGAACTCGAACGCCATCGTCCCGAGCGCCACGCCGCCCACCGCCAACGTCCGCTTGACAGGATTCTCTCGCATGGCCCCTCCCAACAGACGATGTATGTTTCCCCGATCGCGGACACATGAGAGATTGCCTCGCACGCCAGTCGAGTTGCCTGTGCGATACAGTTACAAGCCGATACGCGAAGGAACGATGATGGCCCGCGACCCTCGATCGATTGACATCAGCGACGAGCCGGCCGTGCTGCGCCTGGTCGATGACATTATCAGTGGCGGCGTGCCGTGTGTGCTGCGACGGCACGATGCCGCTGTCGCCGTCATCAGGCCGTCTGGTCCCACCCGGGCGCGGCGGCGACGACGGGCAACGTCCGCTGACGATACGCTCTGGAGCATCGTCGGGATTGCTGATGCTGACGCGCCTGACGATCTGCCCTCGGACGTGTCGTCGAACGTCGATGCGTACCTTGCCGACGCGCACGATCAGCCGGCGCGGTGATCGTTCCCCGGCATCGTGCGCGTGACCGAAGCCGACGAGGTCCGAGCGAGGCAGATCATCGCGAGATACGACGACAAGTCGTTCTCGCTTACCGATGCGACGTCGTTCTCGATTATGGACCGCCTTGGTATCACGCACGCCTATACGTTCGACGAGAACTTCGCCCAGTACGGCATGACCATGCTCAGCCCGTCCCTCTTTCGGTAGGCTGACGCCCTCGCCACCTCATATTCTGGCGCTAAAGTCGCGACTCAGCCGGGCAGGCCGCGAGAGGCCACCTCCAGCGCCACGTGGCGGTTCGCCTCGCGGATCGCGTCCTGGCGCTCGATCGGGCGGATGGCGTCCAGCGCGTTGTGCATCCGGATCGGGAGCCGCTCCGGGCTCTCGTCGATCCAGCGCTCGCGCCAGGCATCGCTGCCGGTGACCGTCACGGCCTATGCTATCGGTATCGCGTCCAGGGCATAGGCGACCGCGTGCTCCAGGGTCATCGTGCGCCCAACGGCGAAGCTCGCGGCGAACGTCTCCTCGCCGAGCGCGTCCCGGCACGCGGCGGTCGTCTTCGCCGGTTCGAGCTGCCAGATCGGCAGCGGGATCTTGTTGGACAGGTCGAGCAGCATCTCAGACGCACCGAGCAGCCGAGCCGCCCGCTCCCACGCTCCCGAAGCGCCAGCGACGTCGGCCAGGTGCTCGACAGCAGCCGCGCACGGCCGCAAATCCCCGAATCTCGCCGATCCGGCCAGCGCCTGTCGGAAATACGCTTCGGCGACCGCAATGTCGCCGCGTCGGAATTCCACCATGCCCAGGAAGTCAGCGGCCAGGTCCCGCACGTGCTGGATCGGGGAGCTGAGCGCCAGTCGGAGCAGACCTTCGGCCTCGTCGAGCTCGCCGGCCCGGAGCAGGACGACACCGCCCAACCACGGCAGACACCAGTCGCCGAGAGGCGATGGTGATGCGCGATGCTCGGCGAGCCTGGCTCGGACCACGGCTGGGCCATTCGGGTCGCCCACGAAGGCGAGGTACTGAAGCTCCAGCCAACCGAACCAGAGTGAGGCCGTGCGGTCGCCGAGCCGGCTCGCCAGCTCCCGTGTCTCCTCAAACAGTCGGATCGCTGGCTCGAGCTCGCCTAGACTGCCGAGAACGTGCAGGTAGAAGCACAGGCCGATCGCCCGACCAGGGGTAGGCGGGCCGGTCGGCAGAAGCGCCAGGAGCTCCTCGAAGCGCCGGCGCGCCTCGTCACAATGGCCTCTGACGTCCCAGTACATCCAGATCCCGGCGGAGGCCCGCAACGCCCGCTCGGCGGTGCCCGGCTCGACGCGGCAACGGTCCAAGGCTGTCCGGACATTCTCGAGCTCAGCATCCATGCGGCGAATCCAGGCCAGATCGTCGACGACCATCTCGGCCTCGCTGGCCTCCAGCAAGCGGAGGCACCAGTCCTGATGTCTCGATCTCAGGTCGGTCTCCTCGCCGGACTCGCGCAGCCGTTCCTCGGCGTAGCTCCGGATCGTGTCGAGCAGGCGGTAGCGTCGGCTCCCGCGCCAGTCGTCGCTCACGACCAGCGAGCGCTCGACCAGCGACTCCAGCACGGCGGTTACGTCGGCGGAGGAGTCGGGTTCACCCCATGAGGTGCGCTCACGTCCGCAGACGCGTTTGGCAGCGTCGAGGGTCCACCCGCCGGCGAAGACGGCCAGCCGACGCAGCAACACCCGCTCCGGCTCGGTCAACAGGTCCCAGCTCCAATCGACCATGCCCCGCAGCGTCCGCTGTCGTGGCTGAGCCGTCCTCCGCCCATCGGTTAGCAGGCCGAAGCGATCGTCGAGTCGTCCGGCGATCTCGGCGGCACTCATCGTCCGAATGCGCGCTGCTGCCAGCTCCAGGGCGAGCGGTATCCCGTCCAGCCGGCGGCAGAGCGTTGCCACCGCCTCGCCGACGTTGTCGGTGAGCTCGAAACTCGGACGGGCGAGCCGAGCGCGTTCGACGAAGAAGCGGACTGCCTCGTTCGCCCGCAGGTGCGCCGGGTCATGTTCGCCATCGGACGGAACCGCCAGTGGTGAGACGTCGAACAGTTGCTCACCGTCGATCCCGAGCGGCTCGCGGCTGGTCGCGAGCACGCGCAGGTGGGGACAGGCCCGCAGCAGTCGCTCGACCAGGCCGGCGCACGCGTCGACCAGATGCTCGCAGTTGTCGAGGATCAGTAGCAGGTTGCGCTCCCGCAAGATCCAGGTGATTGCCGCTTCGAGCGAGCGCCGAGGCCCCTCAATGACCCCGAGGACCGAGGCGATCGTACGGGGCAGCAACGTCGAGTCGGTCAGCGGCGCGAGATCCACCAGCCAGACCCCGTCGACGTGGCGACTGAGCCTCAGCCGCCCCGTTTCGAGCGCCAGGCGCGACTTCCCGACGCCGCCGGGACCGACCAGCGTCAGCAGTCGGCACGTGTCGAGGAGCCGACGTACCTCGGCCAGCTCACGCTCCCGCCCGACGAAGCCGGTCAGCGGCGTCGGCAGGTTCGAGGGCGGTTGACGGCGACCACGAGCGGCGTTGCCGACCGCACCCCGATCCCGGATGGCGTGCAGGTCGGCGCGTTCCTCCTCGGTGAGGTCGAGCGCCTGCACCAGCCGTCGGACCGTGCCGGGATGCGGCGTCTGACGTGCACCACGCTCGAGGTCAGAGAGGCCCCGGACGCTCAGACCGGTCCGTTCGGCCAACGCTTCCTGGGTCAATCCGGCCGCTCTGCGGTAGCGCCGCAACAGCTCCCCGAAGGCCGCCCGCTCCGCCATGCCCCCGCTCCCGCCGTGGTGGCGCCGATCTTAGCATCCGCACTCCTGGGCTGACACCCCGGTTTGCGTCAGGCGACGCGATTGCGTGGGTGATTGCGTGGGTTGCGTGTGGTCAGGTCAATCGCGCCAGCCGATGCTGGAGCGAGGCTCGGACCATCAGGGCAGCTTTGGCGTGGACTTCGAAGGGCCGGTCTACTGGTCTGTCACGACACGAGGAGCACGGACAGCCCAAGGCGACATCCTGGCAAACCTGATCCAGTACATCACCGTCGGGGGACGTCATGCTTCGACAGCGTCGTCGATTCGCTCGGCCCGCCTGGCTTGGCGCCATTCCAGCGCTGCTCGCCCTCGGACTGCTGCTTGCGAGCCCCGTCTCTGCCGACGCCGCGACGATCGTCGTCAACGACGTCGGCGAGGAGACCACCAACAACGGCCGGTGCACCCTGTTGGAGGCGGTGGTCAACGCGAACAACGGGCCTATCACCCACGCCGACTGCGTAGCCGGCAGCGGCGCTGACACGATCGCCTTCAACATCCCGGCGATCCAGTGCCCGGGCAACGCCTGCACGATCCGGCTGGGCTCCCCCTACCAGCTTGTCCAGCCGGTCACAATCGACGGCTACACCCAGCCAGGCGCCAGCCCGAACACCCTGGCCGTCGGCAACAACGCCGCGCTGCGCATCGAGCTGCGAGGTAGCTCGTCGGTGCCCTACCCCCTGGAGATCGACGCCGACGACGTGACCGTGCGCGGGCTGGTGATCGGGGAGTACGCCGGCGTCGGCATCCGCGTCACGAGCGGAGCCCGAGCCCGGATCGTGGGCTGCTTCATCGGTACGGACGTCACCGGCACCATCGCGCGGCCGATTGGCGGGACCACGGGCGCCGGAGACCAGGGGAGCGGCATCGTCGTGGTGAATCCCGCCATCCGCACCACGATCGGCGGCACCAGCCCCGGCGACCGCAACGTCATCTCGGGTCTTGTCACCACCAATGGCACCGGCGTCTACCTGAACGGGACGAACGACGCCACGGTCCAGGGTAACTACATCGGACTCAAGGCCAACGGCCTCGAACCGCTTCCGAACCTGTTCGGCATCGTCATTCGGGACTCGCTGAGCAACACGGTCGGCGGGACGAACGCCGGAGCGCGCAACGTGATCTCAGGCAATGTGAACACCGGGATCTGCCTCTGCGGCCACGACGATGATTCTCAGTTCAACATCATTCAGGGTAACGCCATTGGTGTCAACGCAGCCGGTGGCATACTCGCGAATGGCAACGGGGTGATCGCTCTCAAGGCAAGGAACAACCTGATCGGCGGGACGGAGGCCGGCGCCGGGAACGTGATCGCGGGGAACACGAACGTGGGTGTGGGTGTGGACACTATCTACGGACCAGGCATCCAGATCCTCGGCAACGCGATCGTCGGCAACGGCGGGCTCGGGATCGACCTCCTCCGGAACGGCGTGACCCCGAACGACGCAGGCGATGGGGACTTCGGGCTTCAGAACTTTCCGGTCCTCACCAGTGTCGGCGTCCGCGTGAACACTACCGTGCACGGGACGCTGAACAGCACCCCCAGCCGGAGCTTCCGCATTGAGGTCTTCTCGAACACGGCCTGCGATAGCTCCGGGAATGGTGAGGGCGAGACGTACCTCGGCTTCGTCACCGCCACCACCAACGCAAGTGGCGACGCCAGCTTTATCGGCACCTTTCCGGTGGTACAAGCCGGACGGTTCATCACGGCCACCGCCACCGACCTGACCACCAACGACACCTCGGAGTTTTCCACGTGCTTTGCGGCTCGACAGGCCGACCTGCGGGTTACAAACGTCGTCGGCGCAGTGGTGACGTCGATCACGACGAACGAGACTCCGGGCAGCTTCGCTCAGGTCCAGGTCGGCCTCACGTCGATCCCGACCGCCGACGTCACCGTTCCCATCAGCGTGTCGGATACGACCGAGGGTCAACTCGTGTTCCCGGCCTCGCCGTTGACGTTCACGCCCGCGAATGGGACGTTCGTCCAGCAGGTGCGCATCGTGGGTCTGGACGACGGGATCGACGACGGGGACGTGCCATACAGCTTCGTGCTCGGGACGGCGATCAGCGCTGACCCGAACTACAACGGCCTCAACCCCGCCGACATTTCGGCGACGAACATCGACAACGACGACCGGTTCGGCGCGATGTGCAGACCCCGACCCTCGGTTAGCGTCAGCGTTTCGAAGATCGGTGGCGGGCAGCTCCGTGCGACCGTCAGGATCGCCGTCAATGCCGGCACCCAGAACGAGCTGGTCTCGATCGACTGGACCCGGTTTGACACTGCCAGCGTCGTCCTGGACGGCGTGGGCCAGATCCAGGCCGGTCAGCGGACGGCCTTTTCGACCCCGCTGACCCAGAGCGCCTCGTTCGTCATCACCCGCACACCCGGGGCATCCGCCGGAACGGTCCGCCTCACCGTGACGGACGGCTGCGGTAGCTGGCCCACGTTCGTGGGTGGTGGCCCCAACGCCTGGTGACCCGGGAGTCACGTCGACGCCACCACCTCTCTCGAATCACGTCAGTTGGCGCTCCATCAGCCTGGGAGGCCGCGAGAGGCCACCTCCAGCGCTACGTGGCGGTTCGCCTCGCGGATCGCGTCCTGGCGTTCGATCGGGCGGATGGCGTCCAGCGCGTTGTGCATCCGAATCGGCAGCCGCTCCGGGCTCTCGTCGATCCAGCGCTCGCGCCAGCTCTCGGGCACCATCTCGGGCAGCGGCTGGCTGGAGATCGCGGCCCAGACCGAGGCCCAGGCGCGCGGCACCACCGTCCACAGCCCGTAGCCGCCACCGCCCAGCGCGATTAGCTTGCCGTCGCACAGCTCGTGCGCCAGCTCGTGGCTGCGGACCGCGACGTGCTCGAAGGTGAGCGTCAGGTAGTGCAGGTGCGTCAGCGGGTCGATGGCGTGGCCGTCGCAGCCGTTTTGCGCCACGATCACGTCCGGCTTGAAAGCGCGGGCCAGCGGCGGCACCACGAGGTCGTAGCACTCCACGAACGAGGCGTGATCGGTGTACGGCTGCAGCGGCACGTTGACCGAGTAGCCCATCCCGGGGCCGCTGCCACGCTCGGTCGGGAAACCGGTGCCGGGGAACAGGTAGCGCCCGGACTCGTGGAACGAGATCGTCAGGACACCGGGGTCTTCGTAGAAGATGTTCTGGGTGCCGTCGCCGTGGTGGGCGTCCGTGTCGGTGTAGAGGACGCGCAAGCCCTGCATCCGCAGCCAGGCGATCGCCACCGCGCAGTCGTTGTAGACGCAGAAGCCGGACGCGCGTCTTCGATCGGCGTGGTGGAGGCCGCCGCCCGGATTGAACGCATGGGTCGCCTTGCCGGTCATCACCAGCTCGGCGGCCACCAGCGAGCCGCCCGTCACCAGCGCGCTCGCCTCGTGCATCATCGGGAAGACCGGGTTGTCGCCGGTGCCCATCCCGAAGTCGAGGGCCGGGTTGGCGAAGCGCGGCGCGTGCCCGAGATCGCGGACCCGCTCCATGTAGTCGCGGTCGTGGGCGTACATGATCTCGTCGTCGGTGGCGGTGCGCGGCGCGGCGCGGAAGACGTCCGGGCCGTCCAGCAGGCCGCAAGCCCCGATCAGCGACTCGGTCAGCGCGAGGCGGATCGGGTTGAGCGGGTGCTCGTCGCTGAGCTTGTACCCGAGATACGCATCAGAGTAGACGAACGCAGAACGACCGCTCACGGCGCCATCCGGAGACCAGGATGGGGCAGTATACCGCCAGCCGCCCTGTCATCCTGAGCTCGCGAAGGATCTCCCAACTCTGCCTGGGTGTGTCTGTGAGATGCTTCGCAAGCTCAGCATGACATAGGGGCTACGGCGCCGGGACCGGCATCGCCACGAAGTTGCCGCCGGTCAGCGTGCGCGGCGCCGACTTGCCGTCCAGCGCCACCGCCTTGACCGTGCCAGGACCAGATACCCCGAACGTCGGCTGGTCGCTGGGCATGCCGACCGCGTACACCAGCGCGCTGCCGTCCGGCGCCCACGTCCCGTGAGAGATGGCGTACTGGTCGAAGAACGCCAGCACCCTGATCTGATCCGGCGTCGGCTGGAACGGACCGAGGCGGCGCGGATTCTCCCCTTGCGCGTCCGCGACGTTCCAGACGAACATCTGGGCGCTCCGGTCCAGCGTCACGAACGCCAGCGTCGAGTTGTCCGGCGACCAGGAGAACGCGATCACCAGTTCGTCCGTCACCTTCGCGCGGCGCTTGCCGTCCGTCGAGACGACCTCCAGGCCGTCGTACGCCAGCCGGTCCCGATCCGAGCGGCTGGCCCAGGCGAGCCGGACGCCGTCGTTCGAGAGCGCGAACGCCGTCTGGCCGGTCGTGGCGGCCAGTCGCGTCACGTCGCCGCCCTCGGGGCTGACCAGCGAGAGCATCGCGACTCCATCTGGTCCGTTGGCGACGAACGCCACCCGACGCCCGTCAGCAGACCAGCCCGGCGCCCGAAAGTCGCCGGGCGCGACCCCGAGCGAGCGGTACTCGTCTGGCGGCCCGAGCTTGAGGATGCCCAGCTCCGGCTGCGAGGCGCCCCCACCGGCCGGGCTCCCGACGTGGAGCAGCAGCGCCTTACTGTCCGCCGACCAGACGAAGTAGAACGGGTTACCCTGCGCCACCTTGCGCGGCTGCTGGACCCCGCTTGCGTCGATCACCAGCAGCTCGATGTCCGTGTCGGTCTCCACCAGCATCGCGATCGAGGCGCCGTCAGGGGACCAGGCCAGGTAGATCGGCTCGCGGTCGTCGGCCTCCCAGACCTTGCGCGGGTCCGAGCCGTCGTACGCCACGCTCCACAACTGCGCGGCGAGCATGGTGTCCATCGGACCGAGCAACACCCGCACGAACGCCAACCGTGACGCATCTGGCGACCACGTCGGCCAGCGGCCGGTCAGCGCCTCGCGGCCGGGCGTCTCACCCGGCACCTGCCCCGCGATCTGGCTGATTCGGTGAGCGTCGCCGCCAGCCAGTGGCACGACGTAGACGTGCCCGTCCTCGGCGACGTAGGCCGCGCGGGCCGGCACCGGGGGCCGCGCCTCACGGGCCGTGGCGCTACCACCGACGTAGCCACACCCGACGATCAGGAGGGCGGCGAGACCCAGTAGCGCTCTGATGGCAGGGGGCGACACGTTCCCAGCGAATTCTGAGGGCAAAAGACATGGCGGTCCCTCACCAGATCGGTGTGGAACCGCCATGACGAGGTCAGGCAGCGCCGCGCTGCTGAGCCAGGCGCTTCGGTGGGCGTCCGCGCCGGGGCTGGTCGTCGAACAGACCGGCCGTCACCATCACGGTGCGATTCTGGAACGCGTCGAAGAAAGTCGGGCCGTTGCAGCGGGCGCAGCGGATGAGCCTGCGATCCCCCAGCGGCACTTCATCCTCGGAGCCGCGCGCGAGGTACGTCATCGCGCCCGGCGCTGCGCCACGGTCGATCCGCGCCACGCCCGAGATGTTGCCGCAGTGATAGCAGGTAACGTCCGCCTCCTGAAAAGTGCGAATCGTAGCTGGCATCCCGCATCCCTCCACGGAGCAGGTGCTCCAGCAAGAACAACGCCACGCTGAAGCCCCGTATTCCAACGGCCGGCATCACAATCAACTACGCGTTGAAGGTGCCTTGCCTGCTCCTCATCTCCTGCTTCTACGAACGGCAAGAAGCCGGCCGAGTGACGCGGTTTCGGCAGCATTTTCCAGGAAATGTGCGCTATTTGACAGTTGTTCAGAACGTAATCGCCGCTCGCGTGACTTCACCCCGATCTGACGCCTCGAACGCCTCGTTGATCTCGGTCAGCGGGAAGGTGTGGCTGAGCACCCGGTCCCACGGATACTTATCGCGCGTGCGCGAGACCAGATCGAGTGCCTGCTGCAAGTGCTCGGCCTCGTAGTAGAGCATCCCGAGGATCGAGCGGTTGAAGCCTACAAGCCACTGCGGGTCGAGGGTGCAGGTCAGGCCGGGGCTGATGTTGCCGATCTCCAGGTACCGCCCGGCCCGCCCGACCATCCGCAAGCCCTCCGGACAGACCCGCGGGTGGCCCACCAGCTCGGCCACCACGTCCGCGCCCCAGCCGTCGGTCAGCTCCAGCACCCGCTTGACCCGGTCGTCCGCATCCGGCAGCTGCTCGAAGTCCACCACCTCGTCGGCCCCGAACGCCACCGCGAGATCCAGCCGGGACTTCACGCCGTCGATCACGATCACCTTGCCGGCGCCCATCTCCTTGGCGACGGCGGTGGCGTAGACGCCGAGGCCGCCGGCACCCTGGATCACCACGTACTCCCCGAGCTTCAGCTGGGCCAGCTGCATCCCGCCGACCACCTGGGAGAGCGCGCAGTTGATCCCGGCCACCGTCTGGTCTGGCAGCTCATCTGGCACCTTGAAGACGGCGGCGCCAGGATTCAGGTAGTAGTAGTCGCCGAACGCGCCGTAGAAGTGGGGCGCGTCGTCGCACGACTTCATCAGGTACGCGCGGGCGTTCGGGCAGGCCCGATACACCCGCCGCATACAGGGCCGGCACGAGCCGCACGGGTAGAAGTAGCGCCAGATGACGCGGTCGCCAACCGCGAGCGGGTTACCGGCCGTGTCCCGCGCGACGCCGTCGCCGAGCGCGTGGACCCGGCCGGTCATCTCGTGGCCCAGGATCTGGGGGTACGGCCGCCTGAACTTCGCCACGTCGAACTCGCCGCGCCACTGGTGCAGGTCAGAGCCGCAGATGTTCGCCAGAGTCGTCTTGACCACGATGGCGCCTGGCTCCGGATCGGGGACCGGGTACTCGTTGATGACCATCGGCTTGCCGGTGCCGTAGAACGCCGCGACCCGGCCGGTCAGTGCTGACATGGTATGCCTCCTCTAGACCGAGGGTGGGCGGACATGGCCCTGAGCTTCGGCCACGACCGCCACGAGCTGAAGTATGAGAAGCGTGTGAAAGCGGCGCCGCAGCGTGGCGCAACCTCAGACGGGCAGTGTAGAATCGCGCCGCCGGGCCGTACCAGCGGTCTGTGCAGAGACGGAACAGGTATGCAGGCCTTCTTCAACAAGCTCGGGATCGCCGGCGAGCTGCTCGCCTTCCTGTGGGCGCAGAAACTGTGGTGGATGATCCCCCTGGTCGTGATGCTGCTGCTGCTCGCGGCGCTGATCGCCTTCGCCTCCGCCACCTCGCTTGGCCCGTTCATCTACCCGCTGATCTAGCCATCGCGACGGGCACGACTGCTCCAGGCGCCGCGTCGCGGGCCGCCCAGGGTGACGCACGGCGCGGCAGCGGCGCCAGCCGGCGTTGGGCTGGCCGGTTCGTCGTGCTCGTCGTCAGCCTGCTGCTGCCGCTCCTCCTGCTGGAGGCGGCACTCAGGCTGTTCGGGCCGATTCTGCCGGGCAACTACAACACCGGCACCTTCCTGACCACCGACCCGGTCTACGGGCGGTTCCACGTGCGCGGCTTCGACGGCTGGGTCAAAACCCGCGAGTACACCAGCCGGGTCACCATAAACGCGCTCGGGCTGCGCGGCCCGGAGCGACCGCTGGCGAAACCGCCCGGCGTCCAGCGGATCGTGCTGCTGGGCGACTCGTTCACTGAGGCAGTCCAGGTCGCCGAACAGGACTCGACGGTCAGTCGGCTGGAAGCGTCCCTCAACGCGCGTGGCACCGGCCGCTACGAGGTGTTGAACGCGGGCGTCGGCGGCTGGGGCACCGGCCAGGAGCTGGTCTACCTTCGCGAGGAGGGGTACAAGCTCCAGCCCGATCTGGTGGTCGTGCTGCTCTACCTGGGCAACGACATCTTCGACAACTCGTACGCGCTCCAGGGCTCGCCCAAGAACCCGCACGAGCCGTACTTCACGTTCCGACCGGACGGCTCGTTCGAGCCGATCGAGTTCCGCACCCGCAAGCCCGAGGACGTCAACCCCGTCGTCGGGGCGCTACGCGGTGGCTCGCTGCTCTGGAACGTCTTCGAGACCGGCGTCCTGGAGAAGCTCGACCAGGGCGAGGACGACGACGAGCTGCGCGCCAACCGCTTCAACCTGAACAAGATGATCGTCCACGCCGTCAAGTCCAGCGAGCGCCAGGACGACGCCTGGAAGACGACTCTGACGCTGCTCCAGCGGGTCCGTCAGCTCGGCGAGGAGAAGGGGTTCAAGACGGCCGTCGTCGTCGCCCCCGCCGCCTTCCAGGTCTACGACACAGACTGGGACGCGCTCCTGCGCGACAACAAGCTCAAGGCCGCCGACTGGTCCCAGGACTTGCCAAATCAGGTGCTGGCCGCCAATGCCGGCACGATCGGCGCCCCGATGCTGGACCTGCTGCCGTCATTGCGCGCGGCGGTCCCGAACGCCTCCACCATGTACTATCCGTACGACAAGCACTGGACGACGGTCGGTCACGCCATCGCGGCCCGCGAGATCGAGCGGTTCCTGCTAGAGCAGAGCCTCGTACAGTAGTCAGTTCTCAGTCATCAGTCGTCAGATGGTGCCCAACATCCGTCTGAGAACTGAACGCTGACGACTGAATGCTCACTTACCAGCCGCGCGCTTTGACCCAGGCCACGCCGCCCAGCCAGGCGATCCAGGCCGCCGCCACCCACGGCAGCGCGTCCGGCCAGCCCAGCGACTGCGAGAACGAGATCGAGAAGCCGATCAGCAGCACCAGCGTGAACGCGAACAACAGCCTGATCGAATCCATCGTCTCTCGCTACTCGTCTGCTCGCTACTCGTCTGCTCGTCACCGCCACCACGGCGGCGCGTACATCATCCCCGGCTCCGGCTTCGGGTGGGTTGACGGCTCGCCGTGGGCGCGGGCCAGCAGGAAGACTCGCGCCCCTTCCTCCGCGTACGCCGCCGTCTCCAGTGCCCGCTCGACCGTCTCGCCGATGGCCAGCAGCCCGTGGTTCGCCATGATCGTCGCGCGGCGGTCCTTCATCGTCGCCAGGGCGTGCGCGGCGTACTCCCTGGAGCCAGACTCCATGAACGGCGCCGTCTCCAGCGTCCCGCCCACGTACCGCCAGAGCGTCCCGACCACCGGCGGCACCGCCAGCCCGAGTGAGCCGACCGCGTTGGCGTGGACGCTGTGGACGTGCGCGATGCCGTCCACGTCCGGCCGAGCCTCGTAGACGCCCAGGTGAAGCGGCGTCTCGGAGGACGGCTTCAGCGCGCCATCGACGACCGTGCCGTCCAGTTCTACCAGCACGATGTCCACCGCCGTCATCGTGCCGTACGGCCGGCCGCTCGGCGTGATCGCGATCAGGCCAGATTCTCGGTCACGAGCGCTGAAGTTGCCCGAGGTCATCGTCATCAGGCCCATCGCGGACGCTTCGCGGGCGGCGGCCAACACCCTCGCCCGCAGGTCGCCCAGCCTCAATTCAGGCATGGTGGTTCTCCTGCTCCCCCTCTCCGGCGCACAGGGAGAGGGGGCTGGGGGGTGCGGGCTGTCCCCGGTGGCTGTGGGGTGCGGGCTGTCCCCGGATGCTGCGGGGTGAGGGCATTCGTCACGCTCCCCGCAGCATCGCGATCACGTCCGCCAGCGTCTTCGGCGTCCCGACGTTGCCGGGGAAGATCACGTACGGCACGCCCGGGAAGCGGCTCTCCTGCCCGAGCACCCAGCAGGGGATGCCGGGCGCCACCTGCCCGGGCACCGTCGCCTGGTGGACCCCGAACGCCTTGAGCGCAAGGTCGTTTGACGTAATCCCGCCCTTGGCGATCACGTAGCGGGGCGGCGTCTTCAGACGCTGCGCCACGTCCACCATCGCCGCTGAGACCGTCTGGCTGACCTGGAGGCTTTCCTCGGCGCTCTGGCCCGTCACCACGCCACGGCTGGTGTAGACCAGCGCGTCTCGACCGCGCGGGTACTGGTCCTCCAGCCAGGAGACCATGTCGTGGACCTCGGCATCACGGGTGGAGGGCTCCAGCAGACGATTGACGCGCAGCTCGCGCACCTGGAGGTCGGGCAGGTTGACGGCCTGTTCCAGCTGCTCGGTCGAGCGACGCACGTGCGAGCCGACGAACGTGATCCCGGCCACCGGCGGCGCGCCGGCGGGGTAGAGGTCCGCGATGGTGAGCAGCGGGCGCCCGGCCAGCCCGGCCCGCACCCGCACGAACGACGCCGACACTCGGTAGATGAACCGGGCGCCCGCCGCCTCGGCGCGCAGCAGGCCCAGCACGAACACTTCCATGTCGCGGTAGGATGCCGAGTTCGCGACGACGATCTTGCCGCCGTTCGCCGCCTTCAGGATCTCCTCGACACGCCCCGGGCCGCCCTCGCGGATGTCCTCGATGGAGACCGAGCCGACCACGCCGGCGGCCACCCGACCCTGACTCTTCTCCTGGACCCAGGCCGGCAGGAACGAGCTCCGGTAGCCGAACGCGTTGTCCCGCGCGAACTCGGTCTCGCCGGCCGGCACCAGCTCCTCGCCTTGCTGGACGTAGTGAGTGTCGCCGATGGTGAACCGGCCGCCCTCCTCGAAGAACGGGGCCAGGATCTCGCCGTCGAACGGCTTGCCGCTCTCAGCCGCGAACGCGTCGCGTAGCGCCCACGACTCGGCCGGGTAGTGCCCGCGCAGGGTCGAATCGCCTCGGTAGCCGATCGCGACGTCCACCCCGACGCGCTTCGAGGCACGCGCCAGGTTGCGGCCGGCCTCGACGGCTAGCGCCACGGCCTCGCCCTCGGGCAGGCTTCGCGAGTTGGTCAGCACGAAGATGGCCGGGTTGGTCGCCTGGAGCGCCCCGGCCAGCTCGTCCTCGGTCCACTCGGTGACGACGAGCACCCCGTGGCTCGTCTGGGTGCCGGTCGGGTCGTCGTCCAGGACGACGAGGCGGCGGCCAGATCGGGCGATCTCGTCTCGGATCGCCGGCAACACATCCTCAGACCAGGCTGGTGGCAGGTCGGTGAGCTTCACGGCTCGACTCCCTCTGCTCGATGATTCCATCGTTGGCTTCGGGGTTCAGTGTACGTGACGACCGCCCCACCTCCCCACCCCTGGGTGCGCGTGCGCGTCGGCTAAAGGTAGCCAGCCAGCAACGTCGTCAGTTCGTCGGATAGGGTGGCTTGAACGGCGCTCCCCGGTATCCGTCCAGATACGCCAGCCCACATCGAGTCGATTGAGGGCTGCCAGAGACACTCGCCTCAGCCTTGATGGAGCGATCGGTCTCGACCCAGGCAATCAGGTTGTAGAACACCCCGCCGCTGGTGCCGCTCAGCCGAACCGGGCCACGTCCATTCGGGAACTGGGGTGGCACCGCTACCGGCGCGAGCTTGAGGGGGACGCCAGCGGCCTGATCCTGGGCCGCGTCAGCCTGGCCCAGCTTGTAGCAGGTGTCGTCGTCGGTGAGGTCGTCCGTGAGTGCGCGCAGCGCGCCAGCCTGTCGGTCGCCGATGGGCAGCGAGGGTGTCGTCGGCGATGGTGGGGTCTGATTCGCGGTGGTCGCTGGAGGATCGAGCTCCGGCCCGTCCCATTCGAGGAGGCCGGACGGCGTCAACGCCCAGCGATGCCCACCGTTGGTGAAGGTGACGATGCCGGTCGAAGCTCTGATGTACGCGAGTCCAGTCGTGGTGCGCTGAACCGTGTCACCGCTCGCCGGGTCCGGGTGCGCGCACTCGAGCGGATCGCCCATCGGTTCGCCGACCTGCGCCTTCAGATCGGCCAGCTTGTCGCGGAAGGCCGGCGTCTCACCAGTCTGACAGAAGGCCACTGGGACCGCTGTCGGCTGGGCAGAGACTGGTCCGCCCGTACCGTCCGGGAGGGGGTCGGTCAGTATTGCCGACCAGGAACGTTCGGCGCCCCGGCACACAAACGTCCCAGCTGCCTTGCCACCGTCCTGGAACCGGCCGCGAATCGATATCGCCTGCGGCTCAGCTGGCGAGACGATGGTGAACGTCGGCTCGGGTCCGTCGCCGAGCTTACCGACGAAACCAAGATTGCCGGTGCAGCCTCCATCGTTGAACTCGGCCTGAAGCAAGGGCAGGGTAGGTCCCAGTCGGCTTGGCCCGAAGGTGAGCGTCACCGCGGTCCCGATGGAGCTGGTGCCCCGGTACACGCCATAGGCGGGCGATGTACCCTGCGCCATCACGACTGTAAGACTGCCGGTCAGCAGAATCAGCGCCAATATCGCGCTCGAGACGGTTATTTGCCGACGGGACATACGGTACTCCGATCGCATCGCCTGCAATGACGCTTCGGCGTTTGCATCGCATCGCCATCGATGCGTCGCCTCAGGGCAGTCCTTCCGGCTCCGTAGGTCGCAACGGCCTCGCAGAGCGCCGCTGACGCCAGGACGGCGACAGTATAGGCCAGGTCACGACCTGGAATCTTGAAACGCGACCGGTACCCGGCCGGACAGTGCAGCCGACTCGACGTCCGCTATCTCAGGCCGAGCGCCGCCCGGAACGCCGCGGCCAGGGCGCCAGCCGTCTGGTACCGCTCGGCCGGGTTCTTCGCGAGCGCCTGCGCCAGCACTCGGTCCACGCCCGGCGGCAAGTTTGGCACCACTGCGCGCGGCAGCGGCGGCGGGGTGTGGACGTGCGCGTGCATCAGCGCCAGCGGCGTCTCGGCGCGGAACGGCGCCCGCCCGGTCAACATCTGGTACAGCACCACTCCCAGCGCGTACAGGTCGGCGCGGGCGTCGGCTGGCTCGCCCTGGACGACCTCTGGCGCCATGAACGCCGGCGTCCCGACCATCTGGCCGGTCATCGTCAGCGAGACGTCCCCGATCAGCCGCGCGATCCCGAAGTCCGTCAAAATCACGCGCTCGCTCGGCGTGACCATGATGTTCGACGGCTTGATGTCGCGATGGAGGACCGGCCGCTCGCGCAGGTGGGCGTGGTCGAGCGCCGCCGCCATCTGGTCGAGCAGGCGGGCGATCCGCTCCGGCTGGAGCGCCCCCTCCCGCTCGAGGATGTGCTGGAGATCCTGCCCCTCGATCCAGGACATCACCATCTGGATCGAGTTGCCGACCTGCTCGATGTCGTACACCGTCACGATGTTCGGGTGCTCCAGCAGCGCCGCGACCTGGGCCTCACGGATGAAGCGGTCCACGAAGCCGTGGCGCGGGCCGAGATCGGCGTGCATGATCTTGAGCGCGACCCAACGCTGGAGCCGCGAGTCGTACGCCCGGTACACCGAGCCCATGCCGCCCTGCCCGACCAGCGTCCGCTGAGTGTACCGCTCGCCAGCCGGGGTGATCGGGCTGACGAGGTCTGTCCCCTCGGGGCCATTCGCGGGCGGCGGCGCGCCTGCACGTGACCCATCGCCCGTCGTGGGCCGCCACACCGTGGGCGGAGCCGGACCGCGCGACGACTCGCTCGCCGGCGGCTGGCTCGCCTGACCGAGCCATGGAGGCGTGGCCGGACGGTCCCACGGCGGGGTTGTCCCCTCCAGCGGCGAACCGGCCGGCGGCGCCGGCGGCCTGCCTGACGGACCGCCGGCCTGGTCTGGCGTGCCCGGCCAGCTCTGCGACTCGTCACGCCCTGCCTGTGCACCCCGGATCCACGGTTGGGTCCCGGACGGGGGCGCTCCCGTCGGCGGCATACTGCCAGGGTAGGACGGCGTCCCATACGGCGTGCCGCCGGCCATACCGCCCTGCGCACCAGGCATCCGCCCGGTCCCGCTCGGGCCGTAGCCGGCCGGACCGTACCCGGCTGGCCCGTACGGCCCGCCGAATCCCGGCCAGCTGCCGGAGGTCGCCCCCGGGGACGGGGTCCGACGCCGCAACACCAGAATCACCGCTACCAGTCCGATGGCGACGCCCAGCACCATGATGCCGAGCCCGGCCAGTAGCAGTGGCACGGACGGCCCGTTGTCGCTCGACGGGGCCGGTGTTGGGGGGAGCGGCGTCGGCGGCAGTCCGCTCGGCGTGGACTGGATCGAGCCGACGCTGGACGGCTTCGAGGTTGGCTGCGCCACGGACGGCTGCTGTGGCTCGCCCGGCTTCGTCGGCGCTTCACCTGGCTTCGCGGCCGGCTCCGGCCCGGTCACCTCGGTTGGCTTCGCAATGGCCTCGGCTGGCTTCGGAGCTGGCTCGGTCGGCTTGGCCGGCGCTTCGGTGGGAGCAGGCGGCGCTGGCTGCGCCGGCGGCGGCGCGACGGTCGGGATCGGCGGGATGGTTGGCTTCGGAGGCGGGGTCGTCGGCTGGACTGGCTGGCGGGGTGTGATGTCCAGCTGGCGGCTCGTCGCCCCCTGCTGGTCGGTCGCGCCGCTGGCAGGCAGATGCAGGAACGTGCCGTTGGTCCGCCTGAAGGAGGCCCGTGCCAGGATCGAATACGGCCCACTGGCGGTCAACCGCAGCTTGAGCTCATGCCCCACGCCCGTCGGCCAGGAGTTGAGATAGAGCTCCACGGCTGGCACTCTGATCGGCGCCTGCTTGCCGGTGCCGAAGTTGTACATGTCCTGGCCGGGCTGGTAGACCCGGGCGCCGGGCGCCGACGCGCTCACGATCTCGACGCTCGGGTTGCCGGGCAGCGAGATGGTCAAACTGCCCTGGTTGGCGTCACCAGCCGGGTTGGCGGCCCGCACGGTGACGTCCACTGGCCGCCCGACGATCGCGTCGCCGCCGATGTCCACCTGGACGGTCTGGCCCTGGCGCACCTCGACGGATGGGGGCACGACAGCCTCGGCTGTGACGGGTCCGGCGAGACACAGCACGGTCGGCAGGAGCGCGGCGACTCCCAGCAGGAGCTGTCGCCCGCGCCCCAACCTCACGAGCAGCCGCCTCCAACCTGGGCCGGCACGCCGAGCAGTCCGTAGCGCGCTTTCACTTGCAGCACGTTGCGGACTGCCTGATCCAGCCGATCCCGGGAGATCGAGCCGGACCGCACCGCCGCCAGCAGCGCGTTCCGCGAAACCCGCTGGCCGGCGACGTCGGTCGAGAGGGTGATCATGTCCACGCCGGCCTGGACCGCGCGGACGGCCGCCTCGCCGGGCGCGAAGTTGTCGGTGATCGCCTTCATGCCGCCCATGTCGTCGCTCAGCGCCAGCCCCTGAAAGCCGAGGCGATCCCGCAGCAGGCCGGTCATCACGGCCCGTGAGAGCGTGGCCGGCAAGCCAGAGGGGTCCACGGCGGGAAACACGATGTGCGCCGACATGATCCCGGCCACGCCAGTTTCCGGTGCGACAGCACGCCTGAACGGCACCAGCTCGATCTTCTCCAGCTCGTCCACGCTTTGCGGCAGCGAGGGCAGCCCGACGTGCGAATCGACGCTGGTGTTGCCGTGTCCCGGGAAGTGCTTGCCGACTGCCGCCACGCCGCCTCCCTGCAGCCCTCGAATATAGGCCGCGCCGAGCCGGGCGACAAGCTGCGGATCGTCCGAGTACGAGCGCTCGCCGATGACGGGATTGGCCGGGTTGTTGTTGACGTCCAGGACCGGCGCGAGGTTCATCGTGAAGCCCATGTCCTTGAGCACCTGAGCGTGCTTGAGACCACGGTCGCAGGCATCGGCGTTCGATGGCCGCAATCGCCCAAAGACCCAGTTGTTCCCCAGATTCGGCACGTCCTTGATGCGCTGGACGATGCCGCCCTCGTGATCGATAGCGGTCAGCGGCGGAAGCAGGTTGGCGTCCGCCGCGATCCGCTGGAGTCCCTGGTTGATCGACTTCGCCTCGGCGCTGGAGGCCGTGTTCTGGACGAAGACGATCCCGCCGGCTCGCAGGTCGGCCAGCTCCGGGCGCGCCTGCTCGGCGGTGTTGCCGATCCAGGCCAGCAACAGCAGCTGTCCGACCTTGTCCTCGTCGGTGGTCAGGCGGGACATCGCGCTCTCGACGGCCTGGTCGTAGGTGGTGGCTGGGGCTGACGGCGAGGCGGCGGTGGACGGCGAGCCACCCGTCGCCGGGCCGGTCGTCGCCTGCGGCTGCCCCCCGTCGGCGGGCGACGGCGCGGGCGACGCCTGACCCTGGCCGCCGCCGGGCGAGGCCGTCGGCGCCTGGTCCACGGGCGGCTGCGGCACGAACAGCGGGCGGCCGGCCCCGGAGCTGGCCGGCGGCGCGAGGCCCGGTCCGGTGCCGGTGGTGGGCGTCGGGTTGGCGTCCGAGCCGCCGTCCTGTCGCCCGACCGTGAACACCTGGGAGGTCGGGCGCGGCTGTCCCGGCGGCGTCTGTCCTGAGTCGGGCTTGCTCGCGGTGCTGGACGGGTCGCCCCGCAGCGAGCTCAAAATCACGGTCGCTCCGACGGCCACCAGGCTCGCCGCGAGCACCACGATCCCGACGACCAGCCAGGGGGAGACCCCCGACGAGCCCTGCGCCCGATACCGCTCGCCGAGCTGTGCCTGCGCCTGCACGCGATCCTGCTCCCTGGGCATGCTGACCCCTTGCTAAGCTCGTCAACTATACCGCCCATGCCGGGTACGGACTGTCACAGACTGGTACACTCCCGGCCATGGTGAGTCGGATCGCGCACCTCGTGGCGGGCAACGGACACCGCGTTCTCCTCTTGATCTGGCGGTATCTGCCGATGTCGGCTCGCCGCCTCGCGATCCGGATTCTGTACCCACGCTTCCCAATCGGGGCGGTCGCAATCGTGCGGGACGCGGATGGTCGAGTGTTGCTGGTGCGCCAGACCTACCACCGCGAGGGCGTCCGCTGGGCGGCTCCCGGCGGCTGGCTCGCACGCGGCGAGAACCCCCGTCAGGCAGCGGCGCGCGAGACGTTCGAGGAGACCGGGTTGGAGATTGTGGCGGGCCGCGTCCTCGACATCGGGAGTGGCCCGTACGGCGAGATCAGCATGGCGTTCGCGTGTACGGTCCTCCGTGACACCGGCTTCCGCCCCAGCCACGAGACCGACCGGATCGGCTACTTCGCGCCAGCCGGCCTGCCAGCCATGACCGCCGATACGCGGCGGCTGGTGGAACGCGCGCTGGAGGCGCAGGAGAGCCTGCGAGCGGATGACGAGCCGAGTGGTCACCCTCCCACCACGAGCGGGCGAGACGGAGTTGGCTCGCTGAGGTCTGCTCTCCGAGCCGGCGAGGGCGCCGGGGAATGAGGGTCGTGCCCGACGACGAGCGACCTGGTCGCGACGATCTCTGGTCGCGCGGCGGCGCCTGGGTGCTGGCCCAGTTCCCGCTGACGGCACTGACACTGTACGCCGCCCGCGTTGGGCCGACGCTCCCACATGCGCTTCTCGTGCCGGCCCGGTGGCTCGGGGCGGGCCTGCTCGTCTCGGGCGTGACCCTGTTCCTGGCCGGACTGCTTCGGCTCGGCCCGGGTCTGACGCCCTTCCCGAAGCCGCTGCCTGACGCCCGCCTGATCCAGACCGGCGTCTACGGCGTCGCCCGCCATCCGATCTACGGCGGCGGCACAATCGCAACATTTGGGTGGGCATTGCTGAACGGGGGCTGGCTCGGGCTGCTGGCATCCTTCGGGTTGGCCGTCTTCTTCAACGCCAAGGCGAACGTCGAAGAGGCGTGGCTGGACGAGCGGTTTCCCGAGTACCGTTGGTACCGCCGCCGGGTCGCGAAGCTGATCCCATTCGTCTTCTGATCCCGACCCAGACTCGTCCCTCGCCTTTCGTCTCTCGCCTGCTCACCATTCGTCTTCTCGTACCTCGTCTGCTTGCCTACTGATTGCCGCCCAACGAGCGCTGGCCGGTCCCCGGCGGCGCCCCCAGCTGCGACTTCATCTGGAGCGCGTGCTGGAAGAACTGGCGCAGCTCCGGGCCGTCCTGCAGCTCCGCCGGGGTCGCATACAGCCCGTAGGTCACGGCGCGGACGGTCGCGCTGCCGTCCATCCCCTCGAAGGCGTACTCCTCCACGACCACGCGTCGGTCGGCCAGGTCCGGCTCGAGGTTCAGCATCTGTAGCGAAGTCTCCGGCACCAGGAAGACGTGCAGCTGGTACGGGCTCGGCGCGGGGCGACTGTCGCCGCCACGGTTGGCGACGCGCCGCGACTTCGTGTTCGCACCGTAGTGGGCTGCCTCGCGCGGGCAGCCACTGTCCACAGCCGCCGGCAGCGTGAACAGGTACGGTCCAGGCATCGTGAGCCCGTGCAGCGACTCCCCCACCAGCTCGCGTGCCGTCTCAGCCTCGTGGCGCTCGCCAGTCACGGAATCGACGCAGACGGTGAGCGCCTCGAACTTGCCGTAGACCGACGTAGACAGCCGCCGTCCATCCGGCATGCTGTCCTGCGCCAGACTCAGCCCAGCCAGTCCGACGACGACGGCCAGCGCACACGGCCAGCCAATCCACAGGACGAGCGTCATTGCGCGTCCGACCATAGTGCACTCATGATAGCGCGCCGGTCCTGGCCTGGGAAGCCCTCGACCCCGTTACACCGTCGGTCCGCGACGGACGGCCTGTCTCCGTCGTGGCGTAGCCACGCACCAATGGTAGACGTGGACTTCAGTCCACGGACCCTGGCCTCACCCCACGATCCTCGGCCTCACCCCACGGACCCCGACCTCAACCCAGCATCCCCGGCCTCACCCCACAGACCACCTTCTGGCGTGCCACTGCCAGGCCGTCGCGACGATCTGCTCGACCTCAATGTACTCCGGGCTCCAACCGAGCTCGCGGCGGATCAGCGAGTTGTCGGCGTAGAGCGCGGCCGGGTCGCCGGGGCGCCGCGCGACCTCTTCGACGGGGATCTCGCGGCCGGTCACCCGCCGGCACGCCTCCACGATCTCGCGCACCGAGTAGCCGTTGCCAGTTCCGAGGTTGAACGCCCGACAGGCGCCCGGCGCGTCCATCGCACCGAGCGCCAGGATGTGGGCGCTGGCGAGGTCGTCCACGTGGATGTAGTCGCGGATGCAGGTACCGTCAGGGGTGGGGTAGTCCGTGCCGAACACCTTGATGCTGGGCGCGCGGCCGGCGGCCACTCGTAGCACCAGCGGGATCAGGTGCGTCTCTGGCTCGTGATCCTCCCCGAGCGTCCCGTCTGGACGTGCTCCGGCCGCGTTGAAGTAGCGCAGGCTGACCGAGCGCAGGTCGTAGGCGTGGGCGTAGGAGGCGAGCACCCGCTCGAACGTCAGCTTCGACTCGCCGTACGGGCTCTCCGGCTTCTTCGGCTCGTCCTCAGTGACCGGCACAGAATCCGGGTAGCCGTACGTCGCGCACGTGGACGAGAAGACGATCTTTGAGACGCCGTTGGCCCGCATCGCGTCCAGCAGCTCGATGCCGGACGCCACGTTGTTCCGCCAGTATTTGGCCGGCTTGGTGACCGACTCGCCGACGTAAGCGTACGCCGCGAAGTGCAGCACCGCGTCGAACTGGCTGCCGCCGAGCACGCTGTCGAGCTTCGGACGGTCGGCCAGATCCCCGACGATCAGCTCGCAGGGGACGGTCTCAGCATGCCCGTAGACGAGGTTGTCGTACACCACCACGTCGTGGCCGGCGTCCAGCAGCGCTCGAACCGCGTGCCCACCCACGTACCCGGCCCCGCCCGTCACCAACAGTCGCACAGTGCCCCCATCGATCCGTCTCTGGAATGTCGGAGGATGGTGCGGCCCGGCCCGCCGCTCACGCAAGCGACTCCGTCTGTCGTCCCTGGCGACTACACGTGGTGCGAGAGGAGGCAGACCCGAATGCGGCTGTTGATCGGCTGAAGCTTGCGGACCCAGTCAGCGTCGTTCGTGACGAGATGATGGACCTGTGCTACCAGACCAGTCCCAACGATCAGCGCGTCAGCCGTCGAGAGGCGATAGCCGGCGCGGAGCGAGGCCGCTTCCTGCGCCACGAACAGATCGACTGGTAGCGGACGCAGATTTGGGAAGTTCGTCAGGAAATGCAGGAGATGGGTATACGGAGCCACGGCCCCGACGCGCATCGGCCGAACCAGCACCTCCATGATGCTCACCATCGAAACGACGGCGGGATTCCGTCCCGAAAAGATGAGCTCGTTGAGCACATGAAGCGCCAACGGAGAGATCCGCTCCGTCTGATCGAAGTACGCGATCAGGCTGGTTGTATCGACCAGCAGGCGCTCTCCATCGCCGAGTGCCTGCTCCAGGCTCGCGAGGCTCATTGGTCCCAGGATGCCCGTTCGTTGCGGACATATTCGAGCGCTTCTTCGTCCGTCCCCCACATGCCGTTGAGGATACCGGCATAGCTCCTGAGGTCTGGCCTGATTTGAACCCGGAACGGCTCCGTTTCGTCGATCTCGACCAGGAGAGTGTCGCCCGGTGTGAGCTTGAGGCGGCTCACAACCTCATTGGGCAGCGTGAGCTGGTTCTCCTCGCCAAGCTTGACCTCAATCTTCACCAGCATCCTCCTCGCATCGTCAATCGTGCGCTTCGATCCAACCCGTGTTCGATCCAACCCGTGTTCGATCCAACCCGTGTTCGATCCAACCCGTGTTCGATCCAACCCGTGATTGAAGTGTATCGTCCCGGACCGCGGTGATTGTGCTCTCGCGCGGCGGCCGCGGTGTGGGCTATCCTGGGGGCGCACGATGCGTCCAGAGGGAGACATCCTGGCACAGAGCGCCTCGCATCCAGCCCGACCCGGCCGCCGCGGCCTCGCCAGCACGCTGACCGGCGACATGTTCAGCTCGCTGAGCGTCGCCGATTACCGCCGCCTCTACTTCGGCAACATGGCGTTCCAGCTCAACTCCTGGATGCAGCAGCTCGTCTTCGGCTGGCTGATCCTCACCATCGGCGACTCGCCGTTCTGGCTTGGCGTCAACGGCGCGATGACCGGCGTCGCGATGACCGTCATGGCTCCCATCGCCGGCTCGATCGCCGACTCCTGGGACCGCCGGCGCTCGCTCCTGATCACCCAGACCACCGCCGTCACCGTCAACGGCACCATCGCCGTGCTGTTCTGGCTCGGCCTGCTCGAAGTGTGGCACCTGTTGCTCGCATCGCTCGCGATGGGCATCTCGTACACGTTCAACATGCCGGCCCGGCAGGCCCTGATGGCCGAGCTCGTGCCGAAGTCGCTGCTCCAGAACGCCACCGCGCTCCACACCGCCTCGATGAACCTGGCGCGGATCGCCGGCCCGAGCCTGGCCGGATTGTTGCTCACCCTGACCTCGCCGCTGGCCGTGCTCTGCATGAATCTGGTTGCGAACTGCTGGACCGTCAGCCAGATCCTCGCGATCCGCTTCCGCCCGGAGAAGGCGCTCGAGCCGTTCCGCTTCAGGGGCGCCGAGCTGGCCGAAGGGTTCCAGTTCTGCTGGCGTACCCGCGAGCTCTTCGAGACGCTGATGATCCTGAGCGTCTCCAACCTGTTCGGCCTCTCCTACGTCCAGCTGCTGCCGTCGCTGGCGCGCGACTCGCTCGGGACCGGCCCGGACGGCCTCGGCGTGCTGACCGCCTCGATGGGCGGCGGCGCGCTGATCGGATCGCTGCTGCTGGCGCGGCTCGGGCAGGTGCCTCGGCGCGTCTTCACCCTGCGCGCTTCGACGGTCGTCATCTGCGTCTTGCTGATCCCGCTCGGGCTGAGCGGCAGCCTGTTCGTGGCAGCGCCGATCCTGGCGCTGATTGGCTTCCTGACCGCCGTCGTGACCGCGCTCGGGCTCGCCACCGTCCAGCTCTACGTCCCGAACGAGCTCAGCGGACGCGTCTTCGGCGTCTACATGGTCTGCATGGGCCTGATGCCGCTCGGGAGCTTCCCGAACGGCGCCCTGGCCGCCGCCATCGGGACAGCCCACGCTATCGCGCTCTGGGGGCTGCTCGGCACCATCCTGCTGGCCGCGATACTCGCCGCCACCACGCTGAGCGCCCAGCGCGTCAAGCAGCAGCCCGTCGCCGCCGACGCCACCACGACCTCCTGACTTCTCTCTCGCCGCGCCGGAGCAAAATTCCTCCGGCCGGCCCCTCTATCGCGCATAAACCAGTATGGGGGAGGAGATGGGCGCTCGCGTGCTGGTGGTGGACGACGACGACGCGATCCGGGCCACGCTGGCGCGGTCGCTGGGAGCCGAAGGGTACGTCGTGGACGTCGCGGCGGACGGCAACGAGGCGCTCAGGGTCGCGCGGGATCGGACCCCCGATCTCGTCGTACTCGACTTGATGTTGCCGGGCCTGAACGGGCTGGACGTCTGCCGCCGCCTGCGCGCTGCCGAGCAGCAGCTCTCGATCCTGCTCCTGACCGCCCGCGATGCCGTCGCGGACCGCGTCAAGGGGCTGGAAGCGGGCGCGGACGACTACCTCGTCAAGCCGTTCGCCTTCGAGGAGCTGCTGGCGCGCGTGCGCGTCTGTCTCCGACGCCGCGAAGGCTGGCAGGACTCCAACCACGAGCTCCGATTCGCCGATCTCCGCCTGGACCTGGCCGCGCGCGAGGGCTGGCGCGGCCGGCGGCGGTTCTCCCTCACCCCCACCGAGCTGGAGCTGCTCCGTCTCTTCCTCCAGCACCCCAGGACGGTCCTCTCGCGCACCCGCATCTTCGAGCGCGTCTGGGGCTACGAGCTGGACGACGACTCCAAGCTGATCGAAGTGTACGTCCGCTACCTGCGCGAGAAGCTCGAAGCGGACGGCGAGCCGCGCCTGATCCACACCGTGCGGGGAGCCGGCTACATCCTCCGCGAGGACGCCTGAAGGCTCCCTATGACCGTTCGCCTGCGCCTCACCCTCTGGTACACCGCCCTGGTCACGGTGATCGTCGCCGCGTTCGCCGGCATCGTCTACGTCGCGGTGGACCGCCAGCTGGCCGGCGACCTCGATCACGCCGTCGAGCTACGGGCCATCGAGGTAGCCCAGAGCCTGGCAACGGTCCCGATTGGCCGCACCATCGACACGCTGGAGCCGCTGCGCGTCGCGACTGACTCGGCGCTCGCCGATCAGCAGCACTACATCAAGGTGCTCAACCGCCAGGGCCGAATCGTCTTGACGTCTGGTCCGCTCGCCCTGTTGCTGCCAGTTTCCCGGGAGACGCTCGACGCCATTCTGAACGGCCAGGTCACGCGAGAGGTCGTCACGATCTCCGGTGGTCAGCACGTCGCTCTCTACGGCACGCCGCTGCTCCAGGAAAACAACGTCGTCGGCGTCGTGCTGGTAGGCGCGCCGCTCGACCCTCTCGAACGGACGCTGGCCGGCTTGCGCGCGGTGCTGGTCGCCGCCGTCCTCGGAACGATGGTGGTGGCCGGCGGCATCGGCTGGCTACTGGCCACCGCCGCGATGCGCCCGGTCGATTCGATCACGGCCCTGGCCCGCGCGATCGGCGGCTCCGGCGACCTCTCGAAGCGGCTGCCCCCGCCTCGCCGGCGGGACGAGCTGGGACGGCTCGCCATCGCGTTCAACGAGCTGCTGGAGCGCCTGGACGCTGCCCTCACCCAGCAGCGACGGTTCCTGGCCGACGCCTCCCACGAGCTCCGCACGCCGCTCACGACGATCCGCGCAAATGCCGGCGCGCTGCTGCGTGCCAGGGAGCGGCCGGTGTTGGCAGTGTCAGGAGACCCCACCCCCCAACCCCCTCCCCACCGCGATGGAGAGGGGGAGACGTTGAAATCTGCCCCCCCTCTCCACCGCAGTGGGGAAGGGGCTGGGGGGTGGGGCTTCTCCGAGCCGATGGACGATGCCATCCGGGCCATCGCGGAGGAGAGCGAGCGGATGGGGCGCCTCGTGAGCGACCTGCTCGCCCTCGCCCGCGCCGACGCCGGCCAGCCGCTTGCCCAACGCCCGCTGATGCTGGACACGCTCTTGATCGACGTCTACCAGCAGGCCCGCCACCAGGCGACGCATCTCAAGCTCACCATCGGGGAGCTGGAGCAGGTCGAAGTGCTCGGCGATCCGGATCGGCTGCGGCAGGTGCTCCTCAACCTGGTGGACAACGCCTGTCGCTACACCGAGGCCGGCGGCACGGTGACCCTCTCGCTCGAACAGCGCGATGGATTCGCTCGCCTCGCCGTTGCCGACACCGGCCCCGGCATCGGACCGGACGATCTCCCGCACGTGTTCGAGCGGTTCTACCGCGCCGACACGGCCAGGACACGCGCGGCGGGTGGGACCGGCCTGGGACTGGCCATCAGCCAGGTGATCGCCGAAGGGCACGGCGGCCACATCGAGGTCGAGAGCGAGCTGGGCCATGGCTCGACGTTCACGCTGGTGCTGCCGGTGGCCGCTCAGGGAGCCGCCGCCTCGGAAGAGCGAGCCGATCCAGGCGTTCTCACCCGGCTCTAACCTTCCGTTCATCTCCAGTTCAGCAGCCGATTGTAGAGTCGTCTCAGGAGGCTCGCTCTGACCTCCACAGCCGCGATGGTGGCTCCCCCCGCCGTCCGTTGGTCGGAGCCGCCTCCTGAACTTTTGCCCTGCACCGCCTCCCACTGCCGAGTGTCTGGTAGGCGCCTGTGATGATCTTCTGTGAAGCACCGACCCGCCCGGCTGCTATACTGGCCCGGCAACCCTGGCACGCCGGGTGCATCTTCGGCGCTCGCGGCTGGAGGCTCCCTTCATGGGCTCACTCGAAGAGATCATCGCCACAGTAGAGCGGGTGCTCCGGATCGGCCTGACCGTCATCACGGCCTATCTGGTCGCCCTCTGGATCGCCAGCATCTGGTGGACCTTCCGCGACATCCGCTCGCGATCCTCTGACCTGTTCCTCCAGGTCGCCGCGACTCTCCTGGTGACCGTCTTCAGCTTCGCCGGGCTCTTGATCTACGTGATCCTCCGGCCGACCAAGACGCTCTCCCAGTTGTATGAGGAGTCGCTCGAAGAGGAAGCGTTCCTCCAGGGCATCCAGGTCCAGAGCGCCTGCCCGGTCTGCAAGCAGCGCGCCGAGCCTGACTTCATCTTCTGCCCCTGGTGTCAGACGCGGCTCAAGCGGATCTGCGCGCGCTGCGAGCAGCCGATGATGCTGCGCTGGAAGGCGTGCCCCTACTGCGGGCAGGCCGTCCAGGCGCCCGCCGCGATGGTGGACTCCTCGTTACTCGGGGCCGGCGAGCTGCCGATACCGGGGATGCGTCGCTAGATCTTCCCCAACAGCGACGCCATCTCGATGGCCGCGACCGCCGCGTGGTGGCCGTTGTTGCCAGACTTCAGACCCGACCGGTTGAGCGCCTGCTCCACCGTGTCCGTGGTCAGCACGCCGAAGATCACCGGCACGCCGGTGTCCATGCCGGCCCGCGCCACGCCCGAGGTCACGGACGCCGCGACGTGATCGTAATGGTCCGTCTCGCCACGGATCACCGCGCCCAGGCAGATCACCGCCCCGAACCGGCCGGTCTCGGCCAGCCGTTTCGCCGCCAGCCCGATCTCGAACGAGCCCGGCACATGCGCCACCGTCACATCGGCGTCGGCCACGCCGTGGCGGCGCAGCGCGTCCAGGGCGCCACTCAGCAGGTGGCCGGTCACGATCTCGTTGAAGCGCGCCACGACTATCGCGATCTTCAGCCCCTGGCCGTTCAGATCGCCTTCGAGTGTCTGCACCATCTCTGTCCCTAGCCTCCAGCCCCGACTCGCGGTCGTCGAGCGAGCCTACTCTTCGACCGACACCGCCCGGCGCCCGGTCTCTCGTCCGTTGGCGTCCCGGCCGGCATCGCGACCGCCGTCGCGGGGTCCGTCCAGGTCCAGCAGGTGGCCCATCTTCTCCTGCTTGGTCTCCAGATACTTGCGATTCGTCTCGTTCGGGTCGATGGTCAGCGGCACGCGGTCCACCACGTCCAGCCCGAAGCCGTGGATGCCGGCCCGCTTGCTCGGATTGTTCGTCAGCAGGCGGATCTTGCGCAGCCCGAGGTCCACCAGGATCTGGGCGCCGATCCCGTAGTCGCGCGGGTCCGGCGGGAACCCGAGGTGGAGGTTCGCCTCGACGGTGTCGAGCCCCTCCTCCTCCTGGAGCCGGTACGCTCGCAGCTTGTTGACGATCCCGATGCCACGTCCCTCGTGGTGGCGCATGTACACCACGACGCCCCGGCCCTCCGCGCCGATCATCGCCATCGCCCGCTTGAGCTGGTCGCCGCAGTCACAGCGCCGCGACCCGAACACGTCGCCGGTCAGGCACTCGGAGTGCATCCGCACCAGCGGGGCCGGCCCGTCGCCGGCCACGTCGCCCTTCACCATCGCCAGGTGGTGCTGCTTCGTCACGACCGACTCGAACGCGATGCAGGTGAAGTCGCCGAACTCGGTCGGGACGTTCGCCTCGGCCACCCGCTGCACCAGGTTCTCGGTCCGCCGCCGGTACTCCACCAGCTGCGCGACGGTGAACATCTTGATCCCGTGCTCCTTCGCGAAGGCGAGCAGGTTTGGCAGGCGGGCCATCGTGCCGTCGTCGTTCATCACCTCGCAGATCACCGCCGAGGGATAGAGGCCGGCCATCTTCGCCAGGTCGAGCGACGCCTCGGTGTGGCCGGCTCGCCGCAGCACGCCGCCCTCGGCGTAGCGCAGCGGGAACAGATGGCCCGGCGCCACCAGATCGTCGGGCGTGGAGTGAGGGTCGATCAGCGCCTGGACCGTCAGGTAACGGTCGTAGGCGGAGATGCCAGTAGTGATCCCGTTTCTGGCATCCACCGAGACGGTAAACGCCGTGGACATCGTCGGTCCGCTGCGCGTCACCATCAGCGGGATCTGGAGCTGATCCAGCCGCTCGCCGAGCATCGGCATGCAGATCAGGCCGCGCCCGTGGGCCGCCATGAAGTTGATCGCTTCAGGCGTCGCGAACTGGGCCGCCACGGCGAGGTCACCCTCGTTCTCGCGGTCCTCGTCGTCCACGATCAGGACGGTCCGGCCCATCCGGAAGTCCTCGATCGCCTCGGGAATGGTGCAGAAGGACGCGTCGTGCTCCGACCCGCTCGTTCCAGGCCCGGGTTCAGGCCCGCTCTCGGTCGCGCTCAACTCGTCCCTCCAGGAGGCTCTCGACGTACTTGGCGAAGACGTCGACCTCGATGTTGACCGATGCCCCGATCGGCTTGTGGGGCATCGTGATCATCTGCTGCGTGTACGCGACGAGCGCCACCCCGAATCGGCTCCCATCCTTGTCGGTCACCGTCAGACTGACCCCGTCCAGACAAATGTACCCCTTCACCACGATGTACGGCACCAGCTCGTCCGGCGCGGTGAACCACATGCGCAGAGAATCGCCGTCCACCTGCTTCGCGACGACCTTGCCGACGCCGTCAACGTGGCCTTGCACGTAGTGGCCGCCGAGCCGGCCGCCGACCAGCAACGACCGTTCGAGATTCACGCGGTCGCCGGGCGCGCGCTCGTCGAAGTTGGTCCGCTTCAGCGTCTCGGGCGACAGCCCGACCCAGAAGCCGTCCGGGTCGAGCTCGTCCACGGTCAGGCAGGTGCCGTCCACCGCGACGCTGTCGCCGAGCGCCAGGCCGGGCCGGGTCAGTTTCGCGGCGATGGAGAGGCGGGTGTGCTCGCCGACGGTCACAAGGTCGCGGACGCTGCCCATCTCTTCGACGAGGCCGGTGAACATCGGGTGTGCATCCTTTCAGGCGGGTGCCCCTGCGCATCGAGCCGGCGAGCGTGCGGGGCGGTGGAAGACATCTGTCACCAGAAGTATGTCAGGAGACGATGCCCCGAGCGCAGCCGAGGAAGGCCCCACCCCCGCCCCTCCCCATTGCGATGGAGAGGGGGAGACGGAGCGAGCCTGCTCCCCCTCTCCATCGCAATGGGGAGGGGGCGGGGGGTGGGGCCTCCTCCTACGTCGAGGGGTCTTGGTCCGCTACCGAGCCCCGTACCAGCAGCGCGTCGCCCAGGCGCTCGTACTCCAGGCCCACTGCCAGCGTCGGCGCCAGCAGCACCACCACGCGGTCCAGCAGGCCGCGCGCCTTCAGATCCTCGAGCTCGTGGGGAGGCGCCTCGACGTGCAGCGCCGTCACACCCAGCGCCGCCAGCCCGGCCAGCGTCGGGTCTTCGACCAGCAGCGTCCCGACGTCGGTCACCGTCCGGTCAGCCGTGGCACGCAGCCGCGTCAGCTCGGTCTGCGCGCTCGCACCGAGCTCGTCGGCATCCAGAGGCACCTGCTGACCGCCCAGTCCAAACGCGTAGATCGCCGTCACCAGCGGCCGGCCGCGCGTCAGCCAGCAGAGGTACGCCTCGTTCAGGCGCTTCGCCGGCGCCTCGTGCGAGCCACGATGGACCCTGATGCCGGCCTCCTCCAGCACCACGATGCCGTGCCCGTCCACCCAGGGGCTCGGGTCCAGCATCGCGACGTGCACCTCGGCGACGCCCGCCTTGACGATGGCGTCCGCGCAGGGAGGAGTCCGGCCGTAGTGGGCGCACGGCTCCAGCGTCACGTAGAGCGTGCTGCCGCGCGCCAGCGGCCCGGCCGCGCGCAAGGCCACGATCTCGGCGTGGGCCTCGCCCGGCGGCTGCGTCGCACCCTCGCCGACGATCTTGCCATCCCGCACGAGGACGGCGCCGACCGCCGGATTGGGGCTCACGCTGCCGAGCGCGCGGGATGCTAGCTGGAGCGCCCGCGCCATGTAGTCCATCAGTACCGCCCACCGAGTCCAACGCCGAGAGCGGCCGGCGAGCATGGCCGGTCCAGGCCACTGCGCCGGGCCACCCCCTCAGGCCACATCGGATGCTAGCACGGCCTCGGGGCAAGGGGCGAGCGGCTGGGGTGCGGGCTCATGGCAATTGCATGAGGGCGGTCCGTCCGTGGGCTGAAGCCCACGTCTACAATCAATTGTCGCTCTGCGACAGGGAGACGCGCTTCGGCGTCGCTGCGCGACGCCATGACTGTAGGCGGGGCTTTCAAGCCCCGACGAGGCAGCGCGTGGGGTTCCTGCGAGTTGCCGGAAATGGAGCGGGCGCGTGCTACAATCCGCCCGATGATCGCCGCTGTCGTTCTGATCAACACCGAGCGCGGCCGGATCGCCGAGACGGCCGAGAAGCTGCTGGAGCTGCCGGAAGTAGCCGAAGTCTACTCCGTCGCCGGCGAATACGATCTGGTCGCCATCGTCCGCGTCAGGCAGTACGAGCAGATGGCTGAGGTCGTGCCGAGCAAGCTCGCGGCGCTGTCCTCCATCACCAGGACGACGACCCTGATGGCGTTTCAGTGCTATTCGCGGCGCGACCTGGAGCGGATGTGGGGTATCGGCCTGGACGACGAGTCGGCGCTGGGCGAGCCATCGAGCGAGGAGTAGGGCTCCCGGTTTCGCTGGTCGTGCTGGCCCTCGTCGTCGTGGCGGCCGGCCTGATCTGGATCACCGGCGCCGGCGAGTACGGGTACTGGTGGGCCACCAACTCGACCCCTCCCACCGTCGCCCTGACGGCCCCCACCGGCCCGGTCCGCGGCACCGTGAACGTGACCGCCCAGGTCGGACCAGACGGGCGGGCCAGGCCAGTCGAAGTCGCGGTTGACGGCAAGCCACTACCGGCCGACTCGCAGGTGTCCATCGACACAGCCACCCTGCCAGACGGCGAGCATCAGGTCAGCGTCGTGGCCGAGGACCGCTCCTGGCGGAAGAACCGCACGACCGCCACCGCGAAGCTGACCACAGACAACACCCCCCCGAAGCTGACCCTCGAAGTGATCCCGATGCAGGTGCACCAGGGCCACTCCTGGCTCCTCCGGATCCGCACCAACGAGCAGACTGCCGTGGAAGCGAAGCTGGGGGAGCGCGACCTGCCGATTCAGAACGGCAACGGCTACGGCTGGGCGTTGCTTGGGTTCGGGCCGTCCGCCGATCCGGCCTCGCTGCCGCTGGTCGTGGATGGCCGCGACCCGGCCGGCAACCAGGCCGAGGTCAGCCAGGTGATCCAGGTCACGCTCAACGACTGGACCCGCGACGAGGTCGAGATCCCACAGCAGATCGCTTCGTTGCTAGAGTCGGACATCCGCACCAAAGAGGACGCCGCGCTCCTCCCAAACTACCAGAAGGTCAGCCCCCAGAAGCTCTGGGAGGGGCGCTTCACGATGCCGGTCCAGGGCGAGATCATCACCCAGTTCGGCACGCTCCGATCCTACAACGGCGGCCCGGTCGTCGGGCACCACGGCGGCGCCGACATCGCCGCCGGTCAGGGCCGCAACGTGCTGGCGCCAGCCAGGGGCCGCGTCGTCTTCATCGACAAGGTCCAGTTGAGAGGCAACATGGTGATCCTGGACCACGGCCTGGGCGTCTTCACGACGTACGCCCACCTGTCCGCCATCGACGTCCAGGTGGGCCAGACGGTGGAGCGGGGTCAGCCGTTCGCGAAGGTCGGCAGCACCGGCCTCTCGACCGGGCCGCACCTGCACTGGGAGCTCTGGGTCGGCGGGGCCAACGTGGACCCGCTCGAGTGGACCGAGCGAGACGTACCGTAACGAGGGGCGAGGGGCGAGGGGCGAGGGGCGAGGGGCGAGAGAATCGTACTCGTCCCTCGCCCCTCACCCCTCGCTACTCGTTATTGCAGGCGTCCTCTCGCGATCGATCCTGCCATCACCCGGAACAGCTGCGGCAGGTCCTCGGTCTTCTTGATCGGGAAGTAGTGGTCACACGTTCCCGACGTCGAGGATGAGAGATCGCGCAGCAGTGTGTCGATCGTCGAGGGCGACGGGCTGGTCGTCGGCCAGGTCGTGCCCGGGCACTTGTGGGTCGTCGTCGTGTCGGCGATCCTGCTCTGGCACCAGGAGCTGCTGGAGCTGTACGGGGTGCAGAAGAAACCGACCACGAACACCTCGACGTCGTCGATCGTGCCGGCCGTGCCGTCGCAGCCGAGCTTGATCGAGGCCGCGGCGTCACGCGCGGTCTGGTCCCAGTTGCTCAAGGTCGGGGTGTAGTTGGTGGGAATGCCGAGCTGGGACGATTCGTTCTTCCCGTCCGTCATCATCACCAGCACCTTGCGGGCGACTCCAGTCGTCGCGGCGTCGTTGCGGCCGCCGTTCGCGGTGGACCAGGCGCAGTACGAGCCTTCCTTCGTCGCCGTCAGACCGTTTGCGAGCTTGGTGCCGGTCGCCATGCACCACTGGCTGCCCGAGTTGCAGCTGGACGTGGCGTTCGGCAGCCAGGTCGAGCCGCTGTCCTGGAGGCCACCCGCCGTGACCGGCGTGCCGCTGGCGGTCGGCGTGCCGTAGGTGACCGGGATCTGGTTGTACTTCCAGGAGACCAGCGGACAGCCGTAGGGGACCGCCACGGTCGGACAGGTCGCCGTGCCGTCGTTGCGCGCCACCTTCAGCAGCACGTCCTTGTTGTTCGTCAGCGGCTGAATGACCGTCTTGTCGTCGTCGCAGGGCGTAATGTACTCGCTGCCGTTCGGACCGCGGTCCTGGTCCACGTACAGGTCGCCGTCGCCGTGGGAGGTGGATGCGCCCGTGTAGCCTCGGTCCCACTTGCACTTGATGCCGGCGAACCGTGCGATGCCGACCTGCGTGCCGCGCGGGTTGGTCGAATCGACCTGCATCTGGTTGATGAACTCCACCACCGCGTCACGTAGCTGGCCGAGGTCGTTCGTCCCCGACCGTTCCATCGAGCCCGTCAGGTCCAGGCTCAGCATCACGTCCACCATGCCGCCGCTCGCCACCGCCGTCGCGGACCGGTTGAGCGTCGTGGAGTTGATGCCGATCACCTTCCAGAAGCTGGTCGGCTTGACGAGAACCGCGCTCACCTGCATCGTGTCGTTCAGGGCGCCGGACGCGGTGTCGGAGGCGCTCTCCGCGAACGTGAAGGTGGCGCCGTTGGCTCCGGTGACGTAGCCGTGCAGACTGAGGTAGTTGGTGGCGGCGGTCTCGCCGTCCGTGTTACGGGTGCTCTGGCTCGAGCCGGTCGAGGTGACCAGCGCGCGTGCTCCCGCGAGGGCAGCGGCGTCGAGGGCGTGTTGCAGGCGAGCACTCTCGAACACGATCAGGCCGTAGTCCACACCGGAGCCGGCCAGACCCATCAACGCCGTCAGGATCACGGCCATGTAGAGGGCGACCTGCCCCTTGCCGTGGCGCGCGGTGTCCGGCAGCCACGACTGGCAGCGCCGAAAGAACTGGCTCAGTCGTCGTGATTGCATTGCACTCAGGCCTCCCCGATCCGACGCCCGGCCCGCCGGGCGTACCCACTCATATGCCCCAACGACGGATGGGACCGAAAAGTGACGCTCTTTCGCTACGTACATGTGAATCTCGTCGCTTATGAGCGACATCGCGCTGGCGGCCCGCGCGGCCTGTTGGGCCTCTGAGGCCGGTTGGCGCCAGCCTCTCCGTGCGCTCCTTTGACATCATCGGCGGATCGGCGCACTCCGGAGAGCCGGGCGCGCGCCGACCGCGATCAGGCCGGCTCCACCTGCATGTGGATCGTGTAGGTGGGCAACGTGGACGGGATGGTGATCGTGTAGCTGCCCCAGCCAAAGCTCGCCGGCAGGAACAGGTGCGAGGTGATGGTGTACGTCGCGGTGACCGCGATGTCCGCGCCGGTGTCGCGGCCGGTGCACTTGCCGCTGGTGAGCGAGGCGCAGGCCGGCGTAATCGAGAGCGACAGCGCGCCCGAATTCAGTCCAGCCGGCAGCCGGTGGGTGATCGTGTAGATCGTTGAGCCGCTGGTGGAGCTGTTGCCGTCCACCACGTGCGGGTGGATCGCCACCCAGCGAGCAGCGTCGCGGGTGACGTTCACCACGTTCACGTACGTCATGAAGATGACCGCGAACTGGATGCAGGCCAGGGTGAAGACCAGCAGAAGCGGCATGAAGATCGCCAGCTCCAGCACGGACTGGCCGCGCAGAGCCTGCCGCCATCGCCCTGACGCCAGGCCGCGCGACGCCGACCGCCGCGCCTCTTGAAGCCGTTCAGTCATGCATTTCATTCGAGCAGCACCGTGTACGCGACCGCCGGCATCGTCGACGGCAGGGTGAATCGGAAGTTGGACGGCCCGTATGAGGTCGGCAGGAACATCACCGCCGTCAGGCTCGTGGTCACCGTGACGGTGATCGCGTCGCCGCTGTCACGCCCGGCGCACTTCCCAGAGGTGAGCGACGCACAGGAGGGGCTGACCGCCACTGACGCGAGCCCGCCGCCGCTCATACCTGGCAGCCCGTCCGCGTAGACGCCGGCCTGAGTCACCACGGCCGAGTCGATGGTGTCGATCCGGACCGCCAGCCAGCGGGCCGTGGACTGCGCCACGTACTGGGCGCTGAACTCCTGTGCGGCGACGATCGCCAGTTGGAGGGTGACCAGCAGCACCATCACCACGATCATGGAGGTGATCGCGGCTTCCGCCAGCGACTGCCCCGGGCGTCTCGACCGGACCAGGCGATCCCGCGAGAGGCCCAAAGGCGTGTATCGTGGGAGCGACGCGCGAAACGCCGTGCCCCAGTGCGCCCACCGACGAAAGAGAGTCCGCTGCATGGTTGCTCCGTGAATCCGTCTCCAGTCTGGTAAACGCGACAGATAGATCGAGAGTGACGCATCATCGTCGCTCATCCGGGATCGCCCCAGGTGCTCTGGCGCAGGAGCGGTCATTCCAGCGCCATCATCGCGCATCTGCGCGGCGTGTCCGACTCGGACTCCGTTGGCCGAGCCGGCCGCTGGCCGCTCACCGCTGCACCCGAAGCATACTCCACATTTGGCGCGTTAGAGCAGTGTTTTATTCAAGATGGATGCAAGAATGCATCATTCGGGCTGGTTGTCCGGCCTGCCGCCTCGCCGGAGCAGCCCCGGGCGCCTCGTTACAGGGGCCGTCTCGGGGCTACACTCCGTTCGCGAGCCACCGCCACCAGCCGCCGCGAGGCGGCGATGGATGTTCGGCCGCGATGGAGAACGGTCGGGAGCGGGCGCGTGATCGACAGAACGGTGCTTCAGATAACGGCCTCGACCGGGCCGGGCCGCCCGGCTGCCGAGCCGATCGTCTGCGCACCGACTCAGGAATCCGTCCAATGATCGGGCTGGGGGGGCGGCTGCTGCTTGCCCACGCGCGTCGTTCGGGGCTGGCGTTGAAGATCGCGCTCCGTGCTGGCGCCGCGATCTGGCTGCTGCTCTTGCTGGCCGGGTTCTTCGCGCCGGGCGGCTGGACCTGGGGCCTGGCCGGCCCGATCGGCCACATGGAGAACTACATGATCTCGCTCTGGCTGGTCGGGCTGGTGCTGGCGCCGGGCCTCGCCAGCGCCGACCCGTTGCGCCGGACCGCCACGATCCAGGTCTACTTGCTGGCCGTGCTGGCGATCGTGGCGAGCACCTGGCGTGGCGAGCCGCTGAAGTGGATCGCCGATGCGCCGCCGCTGGTGGTGGCGGCAGCCTGCATCGGCGGCGTCTTCTACGCCCACCCGGATCGCGGTGCCCTGCTCCGGATCTCGGGATGATCGGCATCCGTGCCGAGCGACGGCGCGCGCCAGATCTCCGCACCGCGAGCATGGTGCACAACATGGTGCAGAGCATAAGGACCTGATTCGATGCGACTGACTGACGACGAACGGGCGATCCTCGCCGGCGAGCGCGGCGAGGCGGTCCGCCGCGCCCTCGCGCTCCAGATCGAGGTCGGCGACTTCTTCGGCGCTGACGACTTCGTCGCGATCGACTCCGCCCACATGATGGCCGAGATCGAGTCGATGGGCGAGCCGTGCCTGGCCTGGGTCGAGGAGATGGCCGACCTGGGCGGTAAGGCGATCGTCCCGGTGACCTCCAATCCGAGGAGCGTGGACACCGCCCTCTGGCAGGCGCTCGGCCAGGACGAGCATCAGGTGCAGCTGGAGCTGCGGCTGACGCGGGCGCTCGACCGCCTCGGCGTGCTGACCCTGGACACCTGTATCAACTACCAGACCGTCTCGCCGCCCAGATTTGGCGAGCACGTCGCCTGGGGCGACACCGGCACCGTCATCTTCGCCAACGCCGTCGCCGGCGCGCGCTCCAACTTCGAGGGCGGCCCGGTCGCGCTGGCCGCCGCCCTGACCGGCCGGACGCCCCGCTACGGCTACCACCTGCCGGAGCAGCGGCTCGGCACCGTCCGCGTCGAGCTCCGAGAGCAGCCGCGCGTCAACAGCGACTGGGGCGCGCTTGGCTGCTGGATCGGGCGCCAGGTGAGTGACTACTGGCAGGTGCCGGTCATCACCGGGCTGGAGGTCGAGCCGACCGTCGATCAGCTGAAGCAGCTGGGCGCCAGCCTCGCCAGCTACGGCTCGCTCGCCATGTTCCATCTCGTCGGCGTGACGCCGGAGGCGCGCACCGTCGAGGAGGCGTTCGGCAACCGGACCCCAGACCGGACGCTGGTGCTGGAGCCCGGCGGCCTGAAGCGCGTTTACCAGACGTTTCAGGCCGAGCGGTCAAAGCCGGACGTGGTGGCGTTCACCGCGCCGCAGCTCTCCGTCGTCGAGCTCCGCGACCTGGCAGCCTTGCTAGAAGGACGGGCGGTCCATCCGGGCGTGCGGCTGCTGCTCACCACCAACTACCAGAACCGGGCCGCCGCCGAGAAGCTCGGCTACACCGCCACGATCCGGCAGGCTGGCGGGCTGCTCCTGAGCGGCGCCTGCTTCTACCTGATGACCGCGCGCGAGCTGGCCGAGAAGCACGGCTGGCGCACCATCCTGACGGACTCCGCGAAGCTGGCGAACATCATCCCCGGCTACGGCTACAACCCGGTCTTCCGCCCGACCGACGTCTGCGTCGAGGCCGCCGTGCGCGGGGAGCTGCCGTGGTGAGTCGCGAGCAGACGAGTGGGGAGCAGACGAGAGATGAGTGACGAGATCGTGCTGCGCGGCCATCCCGGCATCGGGCCACGCGTCGAAGGCGAAGCGCTGGTATCGCGGCAGGGCTTCAGCGCCCGCTACGACCTGAACCGCAAGACGGGCGTCTTCTCCCGCGAGGCGCACGACCTGTACGGCCAGAGCATCGTCGGCAAGATCCTCGTGCACACGACGGCCAAGGGTGGCGTTGCCACGGCCTGGGCGCTCCTGGACATGCGCGAGCACGGCACGGCGCCGCTCGGCATCATCTTTCAGACCGCCAACCCGATCATGGCCCAGGGCGCGGCGCTCGCCAACCTGCCGCTGATGGACCGCCTCGACCCAGACCCGCTGGCGGCCATCGAGACCGGCGACTGGCTGATCGTGGACCCGCCGGCCGGCGAGGTCCGGGTCAGGAAGCGTGGCTGACGCGGGAAGCCCCACCCCCCAGCCCCCTCCCCATTGCGATGGAGAGGGGGAGCAAACGGGCGCAATGAATTGCGCCCCTACAGCTGACCGTCCTGTAGGGGCGCAATTTATTGCGCCCGCCGGGGGTGGGGCTATCTCCCGACGCCGGGCCGTCCCGCTGCTCCTCGCTGGCGCCGCCTCCGCGCTCGGGCTCGCGGCCTGCCAGCCCGCTCGCCTGATCCGCCGCGACCCCTCGCGACGGCTGGTCGTCAGGATCAACGTGTTCGGGACCGCCGCCTACGCTCCGCTCCTCCAGATGCGCGAGAGTCGCCTCCTGGAAGACGCGCTGCCAGGGCTCGCGGTCGAGTGGAAGGTCATCCCGGACGTCGAGGCCATCAACCGGGCGCTCCGTGATGGCGGGCTCGATCTCGGCGTCGGTCCGCCGACCTCCTTCCTGCTGGCCCGCGAGGGCGGACTGCCGGTACGCCTGCTGAGCGGCATCTCGGCGGTGCCGTGCGCGGTCGTTGGGCGGGCCGGGCTGCGGTCGCTACGGTCGCTACGCCCCGCCGACAGGATCGCCGTTCCGGACGACGCCAGCTTCGAGGCAGCGGTGCTGCAACTGGCGGCCCTACGCGAGATCGGCGACCCGAAGGCGCTGCTTGCCAACGCCGTCCCCAGGACGCCGGTCGATGCCCTGCCGGCGCTCACGCTGGGCAAGGATCTCGCGGCGCACGTCGCCCTGACCCCGATCCTCGACCTCGAGCTCGACGACCCCGGCCCCGAGCGCCTGGTCGACGGGCGCGACCTGTTCGGGAGCCCGCCGAGCACGGCGGTCGTGTACGGCCTGCCCTCCCTGCGCGAGCGAGCCGGCCCGATCCTCGACGCGTTCACCGCCTCGCTCGACAAGGCCGCGCGCCTCGCAGTTGCCGACCCAGTCGCGACGGCCCGCCTGCTCACGGAGACGGACGATCTACGGGCGCTGCCGGAGCGGATCGGCGCGATCCTCGGGCGGTCCGGCTGGCAGCTCGGCCCACGACTCTCCGGCATCACCCGTATCGCCGAGATCTGGCGCCGCACCGACCGCCTGAAGCAGCCCCCGGCCGCCTGGAGCGAGTTGGCATTCCCTGGCGTCCTCGGCGACTGACGGGCGAGGAGACAGGAGACAGGAGACAGGAGACAGGAGACAGGAGACAGGAGACAGGAGGAATCGTCGGTCTGCTCCCGCATCTCTGGTCATGCGGACGCGGTACGCAACGTGCTTCAGGCGTTGTGCGGCGCCGCAAAGTCCGCGGGTGGAGCTGACACGCCCCCTGACTCCTGACTCCTGACTCCTGACTCCTGACTCCTGACTCCTGGCTCCTGACTCCTGTCTCCTGTCTCCTCGTTTGGAACGGCGACGTAACGTGACTGGACGAAACGGTGTGGCACAATACGGGCGGCATGGCGTACGGATCAGGCAGTAACGGCCGGAACGGGCATTCCAGCAATGGCTGGCGACGAGCGGACCGAGGTGGTCCGTCCTCTGAGTCCTGGCGCGACGAGCTCAAGGCGCTCCAGCAGCGGGCACGGTCGCGGTCCAGGCGCCAGCGCCAGCAGCCCAGAAACGGCGCACGGGCGGCCGTCGTCTCGGTGACCGTGCTTGGCCTCGGGCTGCTCGGCCTCGGGCTGATGGCGTTCCTGGGCGCGATGCACTTCGCCTCGTCGGCGTACGCGGCCCTCAACCGCGACCTGCCCTCGATCAACCAGATCGCCAGCCGCGAGACGTTCAAGACGGCTCAGCTGTACGATCGCAAGGGGCGTCTGCTCTGGGAGTTCTTCGACCCGGACGCCGGCCGCCGCACCGTCGTGCCGCTGACCGAGATCTCCCAGTACCTGATCGACGCCACCCTGGCCGCCGAAGACGCCAACTTCTACTCCAACCCCGGCATCGAGCCGCGAGGCATCGCCCGCGCGGTGTACCAGAACCTGACCGAGGGCGAGGTCGTCTCGGGCGCCAGCACGATCACGCAGCAGCTGGTCAAGAACGTCCTGATCCCCGAGGACGAGCGGTACCAGCAGACGCCCAGCCGCAAGATCCGCGAGGCGCTGCTGGCGTACCAGATCACCCAGAAGATCTCGAAGAGCCAGATCCTGTCGCTGTACCTGAACGAGATCTTCTACGGGAACCAGGCGTACGGCATCGAGGCGGCGTCGCAGTCTTACTTCGGCAAGCACGCCCGCGAGCTGACCCTCGCCGAAGCCTCGATGCTGGCTGGCTTGCCGCAGTCGCCGGCCGTCTACAACCCGCTCCAGAACCCGGTCGCGGCGAAGGCGCGGCAGGCGTACGTGCTCGACCAGATGGTCCGCAACGGCTTCATCACCGAGGCCGAGGCCCGAGACGCCCAGCAGTCCGAGCTGCGCTACACCCCGCAGAAGCGGCCGTTCCTGGCGCCGCACTGGGCGGTGTACATCCGCTCGCTGATCGAAGAGAAGTACGGCACCGGCAAGCTGTACCAGGGCGGCTTCAAGATCTACACCTCGCTCGACTACGAGCTCCAGCTGAAGATGGAAGACGTGGCGAAGGCGAACGCCGCCAACCTGGCCCAGCGCGACGCCGAGAACACCTCCATCGTGGTGATGAACCCGAAGACCGGCGAGCTGCTCGCGATGGTCGGCAGCATGGACTACTGGAACACGGACATCGAGGGGCAGGTGAACGTCGCGCTCTCGGAGCGGCAGCCAGGCTCGACGATCAAGCCGGTCGTCTATCTCACCGCCTTTACCAAGGGCTGGGTGCCGTCCACGATGATCAAGGACGAGAAGATCTCGATCAAGGACGAGCTGGGCCGGCTCTGGGAGCCCGAGAACTTCGACCATCATTTTTACGGCAACGTGCCGGTCAAGATCGCGCTCGGCAACTCGCTGAACATCCCGGCCGTCAAGACGCTTCAGTTCACCGGCATCGACTCCGTGGCCGACATGGCGCGCAAGATGGGGATCACCACCTGGCCGGACAATCGGCGGCTCGGGCTGGCGATGGCGCTCGGCGGCGCCGAGGTCCGCCCTGTCGACATGACCGCCGTCTACACGGTGTTGGCCAACAACGGCCTGCGCATCCCCCAGGTCGCCATCACCAAGATCGTGGACGCCGACGGCAACACCGTCGAGGAGTACAAAGTCCCGCAGGGCGAGCAGGTGGTCGATCCGCGCTACGCCTACATGATCACGAGTGTGCTCTCAGACAACAACAACCGGCTCATCACCTACGGCCCGAACAGCATGATCAAGCTGCCGCGCCCGGCCGCCGTCAAGACCGGCACCACCGACAGCTACCGCGATACCTGGACGATGGGCTACACCCCGAACCTGACCATCGGCGTCTGGGTCGGCAACACCGACAACCGCCCGATGAAGGAAGTGCTCAGCCTCGATGAGCGCGGGCAAGATCTGGCGCGAGTCGATGGACACCGCGCTGGACTACCTCCAGCTGCCGCCGGACGAGTTCAACCGTCCGGCCGGCCTGATCGACGCGTACCTCTGCAGCGGCGGTCCGAACTGCACGCCGGATATCTTCCCTGCCGAAGCCGTGCCGCAGGGCGCTCGGATCGTCCAGGGCGCAGGGACGTGGCACGCCGACCGTTGTCCCGTCCGTCTCGGCGACGGTGGTGGCGCCGGCGGCCCAGCCGACCGTGACCGTCTCCACCACGACCACGCCCGAGCCCGAGGCTCAGCCCGAGCAGGAGGCGCCAGCGGCCCCGACCCCCGCAGCAGGTGCCGTCAATCCTCTTCCCACTCCAGCCCGCCCGCACACCCGGCCCGCCGCCCCAGGCGACACCGCAGCCGCCCAGCCTGCTCCCAACCGTCTCCAGCCGCCAGCGACCAGGCGCCGGCCCAGCCGCTCCAACCGGTCCAGCCGCCGCCCGCCGCGAAACCGCAGCAGCCCCAGCCAACGCCGGGCTGCCAAGCCGCAGCAGCCGACCCCGCCCCGAAGCCGCAAGCCCCCACCCCGACGCCGCGCCGCCGCTAAGCCCCGGGCGTACCACCCCCAGCGCGCAAGGACGCGGGGCACAAGGACGCGGGGCGCAATGAATTGCGCCCGTACTAGGTCCGTCCTGGTAGGGGCGCGATTCATCGCGCCCACGGCTGCTACCCCTCGGTCATCAGGCGCAGGTAGCTCTCGTACCGTTGGTGCGACAGCTCTCCTGATACGACCGCTGCCTTGACCGCGCAGTGCGGCTCGTGGACATGGGTGCAGGTCGAGAATCTGCACCATGCGCTGAACGGATCGAAGTCCGGGAAGTACGCGCCGAGCGTCCGCCGGTCGATCTCCCAGATCCCGAGCGAGCGCACGCCCGGCGTGTCCACCAGATATGAGCCTTCGTCCAGGCGGATCAGGCTGGACGAAGTCGTCGTGTGGCGGCCCCGCCCGTCCGCCCAGCGCACCGCCCCCACGACTTGCCGCTTCTCCCCCAGCAGCGCGTTGACCAGCGACGACTTCCCCACGCCGCTGTGCCCCGTGAACACCGCCACGGTGCCGTCGAGCGTCCTTCTGAGCTCGTCGAGACCGGCCCCGGTTGCCGCCGACGCATAGACGACCGGCACGCCGAGTTGACGGTACATGGACACGTCAGGCGGGTCGGCGGATAGATCGCACTTGTTCAAGCAGAGAATCGGGCGAATGCCGCCATACTGGCAGATCACCAGGAAACGGTCCACCAGCTTCGGGTGAAACGGCGGCTCCGCGACCGCCGCGACGATCACCGCGACGTCCACGTTGGCGGCCAGCACTGCCTCCTCGTGTGCCTGCGCCGAGCGTCGGGAGCGATCCTCGCGCACCCTGGCCAGCCGCGAGCGGCGCGGCTCGACGCCGACGACCACGGTCTCACCATGCCGCCCGACCATCAGCTGCACGCGGTCGCCGACCGCCAGCGCGTGCCGTCGGTAGGCGATCTCGCGGCCGGGTCGGGCGGCCCGCACCTCGGATTCGACCAGGACAGAGATCGCTCCACCCCGCTGAATGCCGGCCACCAGCCCGACCTCGACCATTGGTGCTGCCTGCTCAGGTCGCTCATCCTCGCCCTCTTCACCTACGCTCCCCTCGCCCTCGCCGTCCGATGGCGAGAGAGTCATTGCCGCTGTGATCAGCTGACTCCCCCTCTCCCGCGCACGGGAGAGGGGGTCGGGGGGTGAGGGGTTCTCATGGATCATGTCAAGGATCTCGTCGGCTATGCCCCCGTTCATCTCGGCGGCAAGGGAATTCTCCAGCCGTCGGGCGGCGGCCTTCTCGGCGCGACGGCGCTCCTCACGGGCACGCTTGCCACGCCGCGTCGTCGTCGGCTCAAGCATGGTCGGCACCCCCCATGCGCGGGGCCGGCCCAACGGCTCGCCAACGTTCGTCTGGCGGGTCCGCGAAGAACCGCATGATCTCCGGCAGCATCGGGAGGGGCAGGCGCTCGACGCCGGCCGAGATGTCCAGACCGTGGCGGGCCGCGATGGCCCGGAGGGTCTTCGGGGTCAGATCGACGTGCGGGGGTAGCTCGAACGAAGGCAACGGAACGTCTCCCGATGGTAAACACGGGGGACGTGCCGGCGGCTACTCCGGCGGCGCCGCAGGCTCCAGTGGAGCGGCGCGGACGGCTAGCGAAGCGCTCCCGGGCACGTCCCAGTCGATGGCGCGATGCAGTTCACCGTCATGGCCGTGCCCTCCTTCCGTCGCTCCTGCTCATTCGGCAAAGCTTCGACGAGTATACACCCCAACACCCCAACACCGATGACCTAACACCCATCACCCGCGTCGGATATGCTTTTGAGCGCACGGCGCTTCGACCGGCGTCGCGCAGGGCTTCTCACCGGAAAGGGGATCGTGGACGTGACCCAGTCGGGTAACAACGGCGCCGGCAAGAAACGTGTTGATCTCAAAATCGTCAGCCGCGAGCTGACCGAGGGCGCCGAGCGCGCTCCCGCTCGCTCCTATCTTCACGCGGTCGGCATTACCAACGAGGATCTGGACACTAAGCCGCTGATCGGCATCGCCAGCACCTGGAACGAGTTCTCGCCGTGCCAGGCGAACCTCAAGCAGGTCGCCGACCACGTCAAGCAGGGCATCCGCGAGGCCGGCGGCGTCCCCATCGAGTTCACCACGATCTCCGTCACGGACGGCATCGCGATGGGCACCGAGGGCATGAAGGCGTCGCTGATGAGCCGCGACCTGATCGCCGACTCCATCGAGCTGGCGACGTTCGGGCATCGCCTGGACGGTCTGGTCACGCTGGCCGGCTGCGACAAGACGCTGCCCGGCTGCCTGATGGCGATTGCTCGCCTCAACCTTCCCTCGGTCTTCATCTACGGCGGCAGCATCCTGCCCGGCACCTACAAGGGCAAGAAGGTCACCATCCAGGCCGTCTTCGAGGCCGTCGGCGCCTACTCAAAGGGCGACATGAGCTTCGAGGAGGTCCGTGACATCGAGAACGTCGCGAGCCCCGGTGCCGGCGCCTGCGGCGGCCTCTTCACCGCCAACACGATGTCGTCCTCCATCGAGGCGATGGGCCTGATGCTGCCCGGCTGCTCGACCCTCCCCGCCGTGGACGGCCGCAAGATGCAGGAGGCGTACGAAGCCGGCAAGCGCGTCGTCGAGCTGATCGCCGAGGACATCCGCCCGCGAGACATCCTGACCCGCGAGGCGATGCTGAACGCCATCTCCGTGGTGCTCGCGACCGGCGGCTCGACGAACGCCGTGCTCCACTTCCTGGCCATCGCCCACGACGCCAAGGTCGAGCTGAGCATCGACGACTTCGACACGCTCAGCCGCAAGACCCCGGTCATCGGCGACATGCTGCCGGGTGGCCGCTACTCGATGCCGGACCTGGGCGAGGCTGGCGGCCTGCCGATCGTCATCAAGCGGCTGGCCGAAGGCGGCATGTTCGACACCAACCAGCGGAGCGTGGCCGGCGGCATCTGGGCCGACCACCTGGACAAGTTCTACGAGTCCGAGGGCCAGGACGTGGTCCGCGAGATCGACAATCCGCGCTACGCCCAGGGCGGTCTGGCGATCCTCTACGGCAACCTGGCGCCACAGGGCGCGGTGGTCAAGGTGGCCGGCGTCAAGAGCTCCACCTTCACCGGCCCCTGCAAGGTGTTCGACCAGGAAGAGCAGGGGATGAAGGCCGTCATGGCTGGCGAGATCCAGGCTGGCGACGTCATCGTGATCCGCTACGAGGGGCCGAAGGGCGGCCCCGGCATGCGCGAGATGCTCGGCGTCACCAGCGCGCTGGCCGGCCAGGGCCACTCCGAGGACGTGGTGCTCATCACGGACGGCCGCTTCAGCGGGGCCAGCCGTGGGTTCTGCATCGGGCACGTGGTCCCGGAGGCTGTCGAGGGCGGCCCGATCGCCGCGCTCCGCACCGGCGACACGATCACGGTGGACATCCCGAATCGGGAGCTGCGGGTGGAGCTCTCGGACGACGAGATCGCGGCCCGACTCGCCGCCTGGACGCCGCCGGCTCCGCGGTACACCAGCGGCGCGCTGGCGAAGTACGCCAAGGTGGTCTCGGACGCCAGCCACGGCGCCGTCACCGACTGACCCGTCGAACCACACGTTCCCGGGGGCGAGGGGAGCAATCCCCTCACCTCCTGTTCTGCTGAAGTCTGCGTCAATGTGACGCCGCGCACCGTGGAGCCGGCCAGATTTCTGAACCGCGCCGGGCCGTGGGTTGAAACCCATCAACCGTCGATCTCCCGAGACAACCGCACACTGCTCATCTGTCGCCTCCACGAGAATTGTAACACGACATCCGTTCGTGTACTACACATCACGATCGGCTGCCTGGACTACGCCAGAACGATACATCCACGTGCGCGAAGCCCCTCAACCCAGGTCGGCAGCTCGGCAATCTGGTTCCAGCGCAAATCCAGTTTCTCCAGCAGCGGGAGGGCGGCCAGACTGTCCGGGAGCGACCGCAGCTGGTTGGCACGCAGGTCCAGGTGGGTCAGGCTCACCAGCCCACCGACGCTCTCCGGCACCGAGCGCAGGCGATTGTTCCGCAGGCTCAACCGCGTCAGCCGCGGCAGCTCGCCGATTGACTCGGGCAGCGCCTCGATCTGGTTGTTCGTCAGGTCGAGCTCGCGGAGGCTGGCGAGCCGGCCAATAGAGTCAGGCAGGTGCGTGAGGAGGTTCCGCATCAGGTGCAGCTCGCGGAGGCTCCCGAGCGCGCCGATGCTCTCCGGCAGCGTGGTCAGCGCGTTGTTGTACAGCCGGAGCTCCACCAACCCGGTCAAGCAGCCGAGCCACTCCGGCAGCGTCTCGAAACGGTTGTCGGTCAGGCCCAGGTAGGTCAACCTGGAAAGGCGCTGGAGCGCGTCGGGCAGGCTGCTGAGGCGGTTGTCGCTCAGGTAGAGCACCTCCAGGCGCCCGAGCTCCCCCAACGACTCCGGCACGCTCGCCAGCCGGTTGTGCCCGAGGTCGAGCACCTCCAGTCGCGCCAGCTGCCCGATCGCATCGGGCACCGTCGAGAGCTCGTTCTCGTGGATGTACAGCCGCCGCAGCGTCGTCAGCTTCGCGATCTCGTCAGGGATCGTCAGGCCCGGGTTCTCGCCCACCGACAGCGTCTCGACGTTCGGCAACTGCCAGAGCTCGTCCGGCAGCTCCGGCAGCAAGTTCCGCCGCAGGTGCACCTCGACCAGCCCACGCAGCAAGCCAATCTCCGCCGGCACCATGGACAGTGCGTTGTCGTCCAGGCGCAGAATCTGAAGATCGGGGAAGTCCGCCAGCGAGACCGGCAGGCTGCTGAGCCCCTGCCCCGAGAGATCCAGCTCGTACATCAGGCGACTATTCGCCCGCGTCCACGATCTCGACTGGCTGCTCGGAGACCTCGCCGTTCGCGATGGTGAACGCCCGCGCTTCCGGCGTCAGAAAGTCCCGCAACGAGACGATGGCGTAGACCAGCCCCTCCCACGCCTGCGCCATGTCCGTCGCCGAAGGGTACGCGCGGGTGAACGGGTGTGAGTGGTACACCCCGATCAGGTCGAGGTCGGCGTCGTCGATGGCGTTGTTGACCCGCAGAAACTCCTTCGGGTCCATCTCGTAGCGCACCCCGAACAGCTCGGCCACGTTCCGCATCCGGTGCACCTCGGTGACGATGCCGCCGCTGCCGGCCATCACGCCGCACGCCTCGAACGGGCGCTCCGCCTGGGCATGCGCCACCATCGCCTCGTACGCCGCCCGCGCCACCCGCATCACCCGCCACTCACTTGCACGACCGATACAGAGTGGGCGCGATGAATCACGCCCGTACCGAGACCACGGCTGTAGGGGCGCGATTCATCGCGCCCGTCTCCCCTACCGCCCATCGACGATCTCGACCGGCTCCTCGTGGACCACGGCGTCTTCGTCGGACGGCAGCCGCTTCTCGATCTGGAATGCTCGCACGCTGGGTCGAGCCCGATCCTTCAGCGAGATCAGCACGTACGTCACGTCGTACGCTGCCAGCCGGCGGTCCGTCGCCGAGGGGTAGGCCGGCGAGTTGGGGTGGGAGTGGTAGATGCCCAGGTGCTCCTCGCCGGCGTCGTCGATCTCTTCCAGGATGCGACGCACGTCGAGCGGGGCCGCCTCGTAGCGGACTGCCTTGTTCTCGGCGACGTTGGTGGCTCGAAACAGTCGCGTGACCGTGCCGTCGCGTCCAGACAGCAGGCCACAGCACTCCTGGGACGGTGTGGACAGGGCGTGGGCGACCATCGCATCGTAGACCGAACGGAGCACCCGAACCACCGCCGCAGGCCCCCCCGTCACGCAACCGACTACCACATGTTTCGACCGCGAATCTGCTCGGCGGCGTCCTCCGAGGACTCGGCCCAGAGGCCGGTCGAGAGGTACTTCCAGCCGCCGTCTGCCAGCAACAAGACGATGTTACCACGTTCCATTTGGCGCGCCACTCGGAGGCCAACGCTCAACACCGCTCCGCTCGACAGGCCGGCGAAGATGCCCTCCAGCCGCGTCAGGTCGCGTGTCGCCTGGAGCGCGTCGTCATTCCGCACGATCACCTTACGATCCAGCATCGCCAGGTCGAGAATTGGCGGGATGAAGCCGTGATCCAGGCTCCTGAGCCCCGAGACCGCGTCGTCCGGATGGGGCTCCGCCGCCACGATCTGGACCTTCGGGTTGTGCTCCCTCAGGCGCTTACCGGTTCCCATGAGCGTGCCGCCGGTTCCCAATCCCGCCACGAAGACGTCCACGTCCGGCAGGTCTTCGATGATCTCGGGCGCGGTCGTCTCATAGTGGGCGCGCGGATTGGCCTGGTTCCCATACTGATAGAGCATGTGGTAGCGCGGGTGACTCGCGAGCTGCTGCGCCCGGGCGATCGAGCCGTTGCTGCCCAGGCTGCCGTCCGTCAGCTCGACCTCGGCCCCAAACAGCTCCAGCAGCTGCCGTCGCTCCAGGCTGACGTTCTCGGGCATCACCACCTTGAGGCGATACCCCTTGACCTGGGCGATCATCGCCAGCCCGATGCCGGTGTTGCCGCTGGTCGGCTCCAGCAGGATCGTGTCAGGCCCGATCTTACCGGCCCGTTCGGCATCCTCGATCAACGCCCGCGCGATCCGGTCCTTGACGCTGCCGGTCGGGTTGTTCCCCTCCAGCTTGGCGAACAGCCTGACACCCGGGCGCGGACTGAACCGCTGGAGCTCGACGAGCGGCGTGTGCCCGATCGCCTCGACGATGTTGGCGAATCTCATGCGGTGTCGATTCTGGCTTCTCTGCTTCTTATGCTCCTCCGGCGACGGCCGGCAGGATCGAGACCGTGTCGCCATCTGCCAGCGGCGTCTCGAGGCGGCCCAGGTACCGGATGTCCTCGTCGTTGACGTAGACGTTGACGAACCGCCGCAGCTCGCCGGACGACGGGTCGAACAGGCCGGTCTTGATGCCCGGGAACCGCTGGTTCAGATCTTCGAGCAGCTCGGCGACGGTGCTGCCGGCGCCCTGCACCACCTTCTCGCCCCCCGTGTGAGCCCGCAGGGGGGCGGGCACTCGCACGTCTACCATCTCTTAGCCTCCGGTAGCGGCCATCGGACCGCCGCAGAACGCCTCGTAGTCGATCAGCTCCGAGATCGTCGGGTCGTCCCCACAGAGCGGGCACTCCGGATCGCGGCGGATCTTGACCTCGCGGAACTCCATCGCCAGCGCATCGTAGAGCAGCAGCCGGTTCACCAGCGGCTCGCCCAGCTCCAGGATCAGCTTCACCGTCTCGGTCGCCTGGATGATCCCGATCATGCCCGGCAGCGCGCCCAGCACGCCGGCCTCGGCGCAGCTCGGGACAGCTCCCGGCGGCGGCGGGGCCGGGAACAGACAGCGATAGCAGCCCTTGCCCGGCATGAAGACCGTAGACTGGCCCTCGAAGCGGAAGATGCTGCCGTCAACCAGCGGCTTCTTCAGCAAGTACGCCGCGTCGTTCACCAGATACCGCGTGGCGAAGTTGTCGCAGCCGTTCACGATGATGTCGTACTGGCTGAGGATCTCCATCGCGTTCGCGGAGGTGATCGGCTCGGTGTGGGCGACGACATTGACGTCCGGGTTGACGTTCGCCAGCTGATTGGCCGCGGACTCCACCTTCGGCTTGCCGATGTTGGCGTGCCCGTGCAGGATCTGGCGGTGCAGGTTCGACAGGTCCACCACGTCGAAGTCGATGATGCCCATCGTGCCGACGCCAGCCGCCGCCAGGTACAGCGCCGTCGGCGAGCCGAGCCCGCCCGCGCCGATCAACACCACCCTGGCGTTGAGCAGCTTGCGCTGGCCCACCCCTCCGATCTCCGGCAGGATGATGTGGCGGCTGTAGCGGACCGCCTGCTCTGGGGTAAATCGTGATCTCGTAGCGGTTGCGCCACCAGCCATAGCCGGAATAACAGCCACCTCGTCCTCCTTGCCCAACGGCGTGTCGAGGCCGTTCAGGTCGTCGATGCCGTGGTCGTTCACGTAAACGTTGACAAACCGGTGCAAATTCCCGCTGGCGTCGAACATCTCGCGCGTCAGGGCAGGATACGCCGTGCCGAGCCACGCCAGCAGGCTCCGCACGTCCGGCGCGTCGTGTTGGAGGCGCGCCGATCCGCCGGTGAAGCGACGCCAGGAGGTCGGGACGTAGATCCGGGCCACGCCGCTACAGCTCCAGGCTCAAGTAGCGCTCACCAGTGTCCGGCAAGACCGTGACCACCGTCTTGCCCGGCCCCAGCTCCGCCGCGATCCGGGCCGCCGCCACCACGTTCGCCCCCGCCGAGATCCCGACCAGCAGCCCCTCCTCGCGTGCCAGCCGCCCGGCCATCGCGGTCGCCTCGTGATCCTGCACCGAGACGAACCGGTCCACCACCTCACGGTCCAGCAGCGTCGGCACGAAGCTCGCTCCGATCCCCTGGATCGCGTGTGGACGGAACCGCCCGCCCTGGAGCACCGGCGAGCGCGCCGGCTCCACCCCGATCACCAGCACCGCGTCGCGCTCGCGCTTCAACACGCGCCCGACGCCGCTGATCGTCCCGGCCGTCCCGATCCCCGCCACGAACGCATCCACCGCGCCGCCGGTCTGTTCGAGGATCTCCCGGGCCGTCGTCCGCTCGTGGACGGCCGGATTGGCCGGATTCTCGAACTGCTGCGGCATGAAGTACTCGGGGTGCTGCCGAATCAGCTCCTGTGCCTCGAAGACCGCCCCGGTCATGCCCTCGATGGCCGGCGTCAGGCGAATCGTCGCCCCGAAGCGGGTCAGCAGCTGCCGCCGCTCCAGGCTCATGTCCTCCGGCATCGTCAAGATCAGCCGGTACCCTCTCGCCGCCGCCACCATCGCCAGCCCGATGCCGGTGTTGCCGCTGGTCGGCTCCACGATCGTGGCGCCCGGCTGCAGCCGTCCGGAGCGCTCGGCATCTTCGATCATCGCCACCGCGATCCGGTCCTTGATGCTGCCGCCCGGGTTCAGCGACTCCACCTTGGCGAGTACGCGTGCGCCACCGCTCGGCACGACCCGGTTCAGCCGTACCAGCGGCGTCCCACCGACCAGATCGACGACCGACTCGGCGACACCGTGCGCGCGGCCAGCCGTCAGCTCAGAGCGCATGGGTTCGACCCGCTCCCTAGATGTAGTACATGACGCGCTGCTCGCGGCTGCGCTGCCGCTCCACGAGATCAGCCACGGTGGTGGAGTCCAGGATCTGGTTCGCGGCCCCGGCTACCGCCTCCCACAGCTCGCGCGTCACCGAGGCCGTCGAGGAGCGGTCCCCGTCCGGCTCGCCCAGGCAGTCCAGTGAGAGCAGCGGCCCTTCGAGCGCCGCGATGATCTCGCCGACCGCCACCTGGCCCGGGTCACGCGCCAGCTCGTGGCCGCCACGTGGCCCCCGGCTGCTGCGGACCAGCCCGGCCTTCCGCAGCGACGTGAGAAGCTGCTCCAGGTACGCCTCGGGGATCGACTCCCTCGCCGCGATCTCGGCGCTCTGCACCGGGCCGTCCCCGAACCGCCGGGCAAGATCGATGACCGCCCTGACCCCATAGTCGCTGCGCATCGAGAGCTTCACGTCGCCCACCGTGCCGAAGATTGTTGACTCACTGACTCAATATTCTAGTGTTCGCGCTCAGATCCTGTCAACGATGGCCGGCGTGTCCTGACCCAACGGGACCACTGACGCCCCTCGCCGGCCCTGAGCGGGGCTGGCAGGCGCGGGTCACCGGCTCGCGCCCCACCGCCGCGCGGTGCCGTCCTGGGACGCCGACCAGAGCGAGCCGTCCGGCGCGAACGCCACGCCCGAGACCACCTCGCGGTGCCCGGTCAGCGGCGCCGAGATCTCGCGACCGTCCGCGCTGGCCCAGAGCCGCACGGATTGGTCGTTCGAGCCGGAGGCCAGCACCGAGCCGTCCTTCGAATACGCCAGGCTCGTGACGCGGTCGGTGTGGCCCGACAACGTCCGCAGCGGCGCTCCGCCAGGGACGCCCCAGACGCGGATCGTCCGGTCCGCCGACGCGGAGGACAACTGCTGACCGTCCGGCGAGAACGCCACCCCCAGCACCGAGTCGCCGTGGCCGGTCAGCGTCGCGAGCGGGGCGCCAGAGGCCGCGTCCCAGAGCCGAATCGTCTGGTCTTCCGACCCCGACGCGAGCGTCCGGCCGTCCGGCGAGTACGCCAGCGCCCGCACGCCGTCCGCGTGTCCGGAGAGGGTCGCCACCGGCGCCCCGTCCGCGATCCGCCAGATCCGAATGCTTCGATCGTCGCCGCCAGATGCCACGAACTGGCCGTCCGGCGAGATCGCCAGCGCCCGCACGCGGTCGCCATGCCCGGTCAGCGTGCGGACCTGGAACGCGGCCGGGGCCGCCGCGCCTGGGCTGTCGGGAACGCTCCAGAGCCTGACGGTTGCATCGTCGGCAGCCGAGGCGAGGGTCCGGCTGTCTGGCGAAAACGCGACCGCGCGCACCCAGCCGGAGTGCCCGAGCAGCTCGGCGTACGGCTTCCGATCCTGGTACGTCCAGAGCCGCAGCGTGTTGTCCGACGACGCCGTCGCCAGGTACGTGCCGTTCGGCGAGAAGCTCACCCCACGGACCCGGTCGATGTAGGTGCCGAGGATCCGTGCCGTGCCGCCAGCGCCCGGCCCCCAGGCGCGCACCGCGCCGTCGCCCGAGATCGCGAGCAGCGTACCGTCCGGCGCGAATGAGACGTAGCGAACCACCCGGCCGTCCCCCTGGAGCTCGCGCACCAGCGCGCCGTTCGAGACCGAGAAGAGGCGGCCGGGCGTCTCGTCGGCGGCCACGGCCAGCAGTTGACCGTCTGGCGAGAAGCTGACCGAGCGTGCGCCCTCCGTGAACCCCTGGATCGTCGTGACCGGGCTGCCGTCCGCCGTCCGCCAGATCCGCGCCGTCTTGTCGCCGGCCGCCGAGGCCAGCAAACTGCCGTCTGGGGAGAACGCCACGCCGCCCACAGCGTCCGTGTGATCGGCGACGGTCCGCAGCAGCGCACCGTCAACCGTCCGCCACAGCCGCAGCGTCCGATCCCGTGAGACGCTCGCCAGGGTCGCACCGTCCGGCGCGAACGCCAGGTCCGTGACGATGTCGGTGTGCCCCTGGAATGTGCTGGCCGGCGCGCCGGTCGCCGCGTCCCAGAGTCGGACCGTCCTGTCGTTCGAGGCGGTCGCCACCAGCCGACCGTCCGGCGAGAAGCTGACCGCGTTCACATAATCGCCGTGCCCCACGAAATCGACCAGCTTCTCGCCGGTGCTGACCCGCCAGGAGCGCGCGGTAGCGCCCGTGCCAGCCACGACGAACTGGCCGTCTCGCGAGAACGCCGCGCTGGTCGCCCAGGCGTCGGTGGCGAGGGTCTGGCGCAGGCCACCATTCGAGGCGTTGAGCAGGTAGACCGCCATCGACGAGGCGAGCGCCAGCGTCGAGCCGTCCGGCGACGAGACGATCCGCTCGGCGGTGCCGTTGTCGATGCCGACCGAGGGGAACACCTCCTGCGCGACCGAGGCGTTGAAGGCGACCGGCTGTTTCACCTCCAGGGCGTAGCGGGCCGGCGGCTGGTTCAGGCGCGATTCGTTCCACTTGACGAACACCAGATACTCGCCGGCGACGAGGTTCTGGCCGCGCACCGACTTGCTGACGCTGCCCTCGGTTTCGTCCAGGGCGAGCGGGGCCGCCTGCGGGTCGGCGAACAGGTAGAGGTCGAAGTTCGCTGGCGTCCGACGCATGTTTACTTCGAGATCGCCGCCGCCGGCGAACGACACGCGCCACTTATGCGTTGCGCCGGGGCTGCCGAGCCGCTCGGTGACGAGGCCGTCCGCCGGCAGCGGGCAGCCGCTCGGCCCGGCAGGGTCACAGCCGCCCTGGGCACCGGCCAGAGGCGTGCCCTGGCCCGAAAAGACTGCCAGCGCCAGCGTCAGCAGCATGACGACGGCGAGACGCGCCTGCACACCACGTCGTCGCGCTGGTGTGCGGATCGGCCACAATGGCGTTCGCACCGTGCACCTCCAGGCTCGCTCCCCGAGCTGTACCATCAGGTGATCCACAGTCAGGGTAGTCGCCAGGAGCCTGGGCTGCAACCGCGACCTGACGGTCACGACCGATGGCGTCTCACCCCACCTCTGCCTGAGCCAGTGCGGGCAGGCTGACGGTGAAGGTGGAGCCCTGGCCGTAGACGCTGGTGACGGTCAGGTCACCGCCCATCATCCGACAGAAGTGGCGGCTGATTGCCAGACCCAGGCCGGTTCCACCGTACTTGCTCCGGGTGCTCGCCTCGGCCTGGGAGAACGCCTCGAACAGTCGCCCAAGCTGCTCCTCGGTCATGCCGATGCCGGTGTCGGCGACGCTGAAAGTTACGAGTTGCGAGTTGCGAGTTGCGAGTAGGGTGGCGGCGGGATCGGTGGGCAGGGTCGGAAGATCAGTTGTAGCGACGGGCTGTTCATGAGCGGGCGGGTCAGGGTGGTCTGTCGCGCGGATGGGCTGTTGAGGGGTGGGCAGGTTAGGGGTGGGATCTGACGGGATTGGCTGGTGGGGCGCGGGCAGGTTAGGGGTGGGATCTGACGGGACTGGATGTTGGAAACCTGCCCCTGATATGGAATGACCGTGTCAAGTGGTGGGAGGAGGCGATCGGGGGAGCGAGGGCGTCGGGGTGGAGGACGCACCGTGGAGACCCGTGAGCGCGACGCGTGCGACGGTCGATCAGCCTGATATTCGCGGATCTCGGACCGGGCGAGCCGGACCACCGCAGGACACGGAGCCGTCCGGAGCTGGCGCTGTCTACGAGCGCGCGTTCGGGTGCCGACTGTGGGTCGAGACCGTAGCGCCTAGGGGCAGCCGCGCGTGCTCCATCCCGTGATCGCGCGCGTGGGTCTGGTGGTGCGTCCCCCACGCCGACGTCCTGGCGACCGTCGACGGGCCACCTCCCGTTCAGCATCGTCGTCCTCGCTCAGGCCGCCACCGTGTCGGCGGCGGGCAGCGACGCACTGGCCGCCTGCGCCTGCGCGGCCTGGGAGTCGGTATGCGCCCGCGCGAGCGCCCAGACAAAGCCGGCCAGTTCGCGGGCGACCGCGATCACCGCTTTCTGGCGCCCCTTGCGGCTGGCCAGCTTCCGATAGCGGGCGTGCAGGCGCTCCTGCGCACGCCAGGCGACGTCGGTCACGGTCTGCGGCTGCCCGGCCTGCCGCGTCGCCAACGCCCGGGTGAGCGTGGGGGCGTGGCGGTAGTGCCAGGCCGCCTGGACCAGCACGTGCCGCACGTGGGCGTTCCCGGCCCGCGTGATCCGCCCCCGCCGCTGACTGCCCCCGCTGGAATGCTCGCTCGGGACCAGCCCCAGATACGCCATCAGCGGGCGTGGGGTCGGGAAGCGCCCGAGGTCGCCCAACTCCGCCACCAGCGTCACCGCCGTCACCACCCCCACCCCGCGCAGACTCTGGAGTGCCGCGATCAGCGGCGCGTGCCGCCCGGTCGTGGCCGCCTGCTTGAGCTGCCCTTCCAGCTTCTTCAGCCGCGCGGTCTCCGGTCTCCACCGCCTCGAGCGCGTCCGCCAACACGAGCTGCTGGAGGGGCTGCTCGAGCGTCAGCTGCTGCAGCCAGGTCCAGTACTGCCGCGTCCATCGCCTGGTCTCGCACGGCTCGGCGATCCCCAGCCGCAGCAACAGCTTGCCGAGACGTTGCCGGGCCCGATGCCGATCGTCCCGCGCCGCCTCTCGTGCCCGACTCAGGTCCCGCAGCGCCTCGTGCTCCACGTCCGGCACCCACACCGACGTCAGCTCCCCGCTCCGCAGCAGCCGCGCCAGCTTCGCCGCGTCACGGCGATCGGTCTTCACCCGGTCCCCAGGCTTCGTCGGGATCAGCGACGGCGCCACCACCGTGCACGCAGCTCCCAGCCCCGTCAACTGCCGCTGCAGCCCGTACCCGCACGGCCCGGCCTCGTAGCAGCACACCAACTGCGTGGCCGACCCGAGCCGCTTCACCAACTGCGCCACCGCCTCCGGCGTGTTCTTGATCGTCCCGTACGCGCGCACCTCCCCACGCCCCTCGTCCGCCACCGCTACCGCGATCGTCACCTTGTGCACGTCCAGCCCCACGTACTTCCGATCCCTCGCCCGCGCGTCCCACTCCGCGACCGCCTGCCCTTTGCTATCCTGCTTCACGACCGACTCCTCTCGTGTGTAGCTCTGCGCCCGTGGTCACACTCCGAGCGTAACCTACGATCCGCGAGCTGTGAGTCGGTCATTCCATTGTGTCTACGGGATCGGTCGTAGGGGCAGGTTTCCAGGTGTCCGCTGCTGCGACTCCCCCTCCTAACCTGCCCGCCTCACGCGCCTGCCCGTCTCCTCCAGTTTGCTTCTCGCCCCTCGTCCCTCGCCCCTCGTCCCTTTCGACCGGCAGCTTGATCTGCCCGTGGTCCGTGAACGGGGTGTGCCCACACTCGTGGTCTGCCTTCCCCTCTACTGTCCCGTCGGTTAGGGACAGTAGAGGGGGTTGGGGGGTGAGGGCATCCTCGCCTTATCCACGAAACGGTGTCCCACGGCTGACGGCCCGTCCTATAACGATAGGAGAGGCTCGCCGCCGCCGGACCGTCGGCGCCTCAGGAGCCCGACCAGATGCGCATCATCCTCTACACCGGCAAGGGCGGCGTCGGGAAGACCTCTGTCTCGGCCGCCACCGCCGTCCGCGCCGCCAAGCACGGCTATCGCACGCTCGTGATGAGCACCGACCTGGCCCACAGCCTGGCCGACAGCCTCGACGTCAAGCTCGCCCCGGAGCCCGTCCAAATCGCCCCCAATCTCTGGGCGCAGGAGACGGACGTCTACCACAACCTCCGCACCCACTGGGGCCGCATCCAGGAGTGGCTGCGCTCGCTGCTCGCCTGGCGGCAGGTGGACGACATCGTCGCGGACGAGGTCAGCGTCCTGCCTGGCATGGAAGAGCTCGCCAACCTGCTCTGGGTCAACACCCACCGCGAGAGCGGCGACTACGACCTGATCGTGGTGGACTGCGCCCCGACTGGCGAGACCCTCCGCCTGCTGAGCTTCCCCGAGATCGGTCGCTGGTGGGTCGAGAAGATCATGCCGATCCAGCGCGCCGCCGTCGGCGTGATGCGCCCGTTCGTGCGGGTCGCCACCGGGATGCCGATGCCCACCGACGACGTCTACGACACCGTCCAGGAGCTGTTCGGCCAGCTGGACCGCTTACACCGGATGCTGGTCGATCCCGAGCTGACCTCGGTGCGCCTCGTCACCAACCCCGAGAAGATGGTCATCAAAGAGGCGCAGCGAACCTGGAGCTACTTCAACCTGTTCGGCTACCCGAGCGACCTGATCGTCCTCAACCGCCTGATCCCAGACAGCGTCGCGGACAGCTACTTCACGGACTGGAAGCAGACCCAGTCCCGCCACCGCGCGATGGTCGAGGAGCGGTTCGCCCCGGTCCCGATCAAGGAGCTGCCCCTCTTCCGCGACGAGGTGGTCGGCATGGAGCGGCTGGCCGAGATGGGCGAGGTGCTGTTCGGCGACGAGGACCCGGCCCGCGTCTACTTCCGAGGCCGCACCCAGCAGATCGACCGCGTGTCTGATGGATATATCCTGAGCCTGCCGCTGCCGTTCGTGGAGAAGGGCGACGTGAACCTGCTGCACGTCGGCGACGAGCTGATGGTCCAGATCGGGCAGTTCCGGCGGAACATCATCCTGCCCCGCACGCTGGTCGGCCTGACCACGCGCGGCGCGAAGTTCGAGAACGACACCCTCGAGATCCGCTTCGGCCGCTAATGTTCAGCGAACGGGCATGACGGGGTTTCAGTCCGCCCTGCGAGACGATGAGCTTCACTGTGTCAGAAATGCATGGATGCATAATAGACGTACATGCAGAATCGTCGGCGCCCACGGGTTGGCCGTGATTGGAGAATCGCATGAGCGTCCGTGTCAGCATCGTGCAGGAGGCCGAGGAGCTGGTAGCTCGGATGCTGCCCGCCGAGCGGGCTCAACTGCTTCAGGCCATCGTTCGCGATATGGCTGGGGCATCTGCCGGCATCGAGAGCATCCCCGGTGTCCAGGGCGGAGATCCGTGTATTGTGCGAACTCGGATTCCGGTCTGGGTGTTGGAGCAGTATCGCCGCCTTGGTGCAAGCGAAGCAGATCTGCTGAGGAACTATCCGTCGCTGCGCGCTGAGGATCTGGTGAACGCCTGGGCGTACGTTCGAGCGCACCGCGATGAGATTGACCGCCAGATCCAGGAGCAAGAAGCGGCCGACGAAGCGCCACTCGCAGAATTCGAGGCTACGGCAGTTCGCTAGGGCGCCAGGAAAAGAGGCAGGGGTAGCGTAGCCGGTGGCGCGTCTGTTCGCCGACGAGGATTTCCCGTTCGACACAGTTCAAGCATTGCGCCATCTTGGACACGACGCGGTGACGACTCGTGAATCGGGATTGGCGAACCGCGGGACGGCCGATCCCGACATTCTCCGCGCAGCGACGGCTGACGGTCGGGCAGTGCTCACGCAGAATCGTCGGCACTTCATACGACTCCACATCGAGCGACAGACACATGCTGGGATTATCGTTTGCACCGAGGATCTCGACTACCAGCGACTGGCACGGCGCATTCACGCAGCCATAGCCGACCTGGACTCGCTCGCCGGGCGCCTGATCCGCGTCACGCGACCGGGGCCAGGCGAGGCAGACACGTGACAGTGCGTTTTAGCTGGGGCCGCGGGGCGGGGCGTCGATGGTCTGCTCGTTGATGTACGACACCAGCCCGGGGGGGCCGCCACGGATCCTGCGCACGAACTTGCGTGGCGTCCAGTCCACCGCCACCCGACTGTCCGTCCGACCCTGGCTGTAGAACGCCGCCAGCTCGGCCGCCCGCTGCAACACCCGGTTCGGCACCTTCTGGCCGGACGTCCGTACGATCACGTGCGAGCCCGGCCGCTGACGGGCGTGCAGCCAGACATCGTCCTGGCCGGCCAGCTCGAACGTGACGTGCTCGTTCGCCTTCGCGCTGGTGCCCACAAAGGCCACGAAGCCGTCCGGCAGCGGCACCCGAATCGGGGTCGGGCCAGCAGAGGGCGGCGGGGCCTTGCTGAACTTGCCGCGATTCTTGACCGGCCTCGGCTCCTTGTCCTTCAGGATGCCGGCCACCCGCAGCTCGTCGCGCAGCGCCCGAATCCGCGACGGCTCGTCCGCGATCCGCACCAGCGTGTCCATCTCGGCCAGGTGCTCGATCTCCTGGGTCGCCTTCGCCACCAGCTCGGGCACCCGCCGCCCGGCATCCCGCGCCCGCTTGTACTCGCGGAAGTAACGCTGGGCGTTCTGGCTCGGCGTCTCCCTCGGGTCCAGCACGATGTCCAGGTCGTCCACCGTCAGCCGCTCCTGCCTCGGCCCGATCTGGTGCGCGTACGCCAGGATCGTCTCGCCGATGTGTCGCAGCGGCTCCGGATCGCCGGCCGCCTCGCGAGAGCGGGCCAGCGCGTTGCGCCGCCGTTCCACCGAAGCGCGCCGCGTCGCGATGGCCTCGAGCAGCGGGCGCACCAGCTGGTTCGCCGTCTCGGGGATGCCGGCGTGGACCTCGGCCGCCTCGCGCCCGCCGTACCCCAGCTCCACCGCCTCGCTCATGCTGGCACGCTGCTCGATCTGGCACTCAGATTCAAGGTGGTGCAGCAGGTACGGCGCGAACGCCACCACGTGCCCCTCGAAGCGAGCCACGCACGGTGTCCAGTTGCCCTCGCCCCGGACCGGCCCGATCAGCTCGGCGACCGTCTCGTGGACCCGCGACCAGGTCGCAAAACGGACCGTCGCCTCGACGTCGCCGGTCGCCCGGAACGCCACCTCACGGGCCGCCAGCCGCGAGAAGCCGGCCAGCTCGCTCGCCAGCAGCTCGGCCAGCTTGCCGGCCGGCTTCAGCTCGGCCAGCGACACCAGATGGTCCCAGGTGTCCGCCGCCATCGGCGAGCGCCGGTCCTGGGCCGGCGGCAGCTCGTAACGGCGTTTCGGCAGGATCGTGCGGACCGGGTTCTTCTCGGCCGAGGCTCGCCGCAGCGCGTCCAGGATCGCCCCGTCCTCCGAGACGAGCACCGCGTTGCTCCGCCGACCCATCACTTCTATAATCAGCCCAACCTCGCGAGCGCTCCCTTCGTCGTCCCGTTTGGACACCCGAAGCTCGAGCACGCGCTCCAGGGGCGGCTGGCTCAGCGTCTCCAGCCGACCGTCCCGGACGTACTTTCGGAGCAGGAGCAGGAACGGTGTCACATGCTCGGCGGCTCGCTCGGGACGGTCGCGCGTCAGGCAGACGCGGGCCGCGTGTGGGTCAGCCGAGATGAGCAGGGACGCTCGCTCGCCGTTCGCGTACAGCTCCAGCGCCAGCGACCATTCGTCCAGCAGCGTCACCCGTTGGACCCGCGCGCCGTTGAAGCGGGTACGGAGCTCGTCCACGACGGCGTGCAAGGTCAGGGCGTCGAAGCTGAGCGACGGTTTCACGGCACCACTCGCGCGATCTCGACGGCCGAAACAGCCGTCAGATGATCTTGAGGTATCGTGCTGAGTATAGCCAACGATCCGGACTGGGGAGACGACGGCGGGCAGCCTCCCGCCCGAGTGGTCTCCGATGCTGGACGCGCCTACGGACGGGTCTTCGTCATCTCCGGCCCGAGCGGCGTCGGGAAGGACACCATCAAGAACCGCTTGCGTGACAGCGGTTTTCGGATCGGCTTCTGTGTCACGGCCACGACGCGCCCGCCTCGCCAGGGCGAACAGCACGGACGCGACTACCTCTTCATGACCGATGCCGAGTTTCGCGCCAAGCTCGATCGAGGCGAGTTCATCGAGCACGCCGTCGTCCACGGCAAGTACCTGTACGGCATCCCGCTGGAGGGGCTCCGGGCTGGCATGCGGAGTGGCGACGACGTGCTGGTCACGCCGGACGTCAAGGGCGCCGCGACGTTGCGGGCGTTGGTCCCGCAGGCGATCTCGATCTTTCTGATGCCGGCCAGCCTGGACGAGCTGCGGCTCCGGATCGCCGACCCACGCTCCGGCCGTCTGGAAGACCTCGACACCCGCATGCGGACGGCGACGGCCGAGATGCGCCGCATGGCCGAGTTCGACTACGTCGTCGTCAACGAGAACGGCAAGCTGGACGAGTCCGTCGACATGGTCAAGGCGATCATCACCGCCGAGCGGTTGCGCGTCAAGCAGCGGCGGGTTGTCCTCTAAATCGTGCCGCGCCGCGAGATGCGCTGATCCGTTCTCTTCAGGGTGGGGCCGTCGCGCGAAGTGCCGGCCGCCATGAGGGGCAGCAGGTTTGCGGCACGCCGAAGTCGCGCTCAGTCTGGGGAGCCGGAACGGAGCCGGCAGCCTGACCTATCAGGTGCCGGACGACATGCCGATCCGGCCCGGCGATCTGGTGCTGGTGCCGCTCCAGACCCGTCTGTTGCCGGGTGTGGTGGTCAGCGTGGTCGGCGAGACGCCGGCCTTCCCGACCCGCCCGGTCGAGGATCGCGTCGCCGAGGACGCGTTCGTCGGGCCGCTCCAACTGACGCTGGCGCGCTGGATCGCCGCCCACTACCGCGCGCCGCTGTTCGACTGTCTGTCGCTGTTCCTGCCACCCGGCCTTGCGGCCCGCCTCGCAAGCGCAGCCCGCAAGGGCAGCTGGAAGGATGCATCCGCGCCGCCGATCCCGGCCGAGCCGCCAACACTTCCGCCGCCGCTGCCCGGCCCGCCGCTGACGTTGCAGCAGCAGGCCGCTGCCCGCAAGATCGTGGCGGCCATCGACGGCCGCGAGCACAAGGCGTTCTTGCTGCACGGCGTGACCGGCAGCGGCAAGACGCACGTCTACTTCGAGGCGGTGGCGCGTACGCTGGAGCTCGGGCGGCAGGCGATCGTGCTGGTCCCAGAGATCGCGCTGACGCCGGCCACGCTGGCGCGCTTCGAGGAGCGCTTCCCGGGCCGGGTCTCGGTGCTCCACAGCGGGCTGGCCGTAAAGCAGCATCGTCTGAACTGGGAGCGGGTCCGCCGCGGCGAAGCCGACATCGTGATCGGCTCGCGGTCGGCGTTGTTCGCGCCAGTCCGGCGGCCGGGCCTGGTGATCGTGGACGAGGAGCAGGAGCCGTCCTATCGCCAAGACAACAGCCCGCGCTATCACGCCCGTGAGGTGGCGCTCTGGTGGGGGCAGCTGGCGCGAGCGCCGGTCGTGCTGGGCAGCGCCACCCCGGACGTGGAGTCGTACTACCGGGCCGAGCGCGAACGGTACACGCTGCTGACGCTGCCCAGCCGGTTCCTGGTAGCCCCCTCCCCCCAACGCCCTCTCCCGTGCGCGGGAGAGGGGGAGCGGATGGAGATGGGCGCAATAAATTGCGCCCCTACTGGGCCACCGGACGTACGGGCGCAATTCATTGCGCCCACTGGGGAGGGGGCTCCGCACGGTCTCCCGCCCGTCACCGTCGTGGACCTGCGCGCCGAGCTGAAGGCTGGCAACACCAGCATCTTCAGCCGCGAGCTTCAGAGTGCGATGGACGGCGTGCTGGCACGCGGCGAGCAGGCGCTCCTGTTCCTGAATCGCCGGGGCACTGCAACCTGCGTCTCGTGCCGGGACTGCGGCCACGTGCTGGACTGTCGCCGCTGCGACATCCCGGTGGTCTACCACCGCGCCAGCAACCAGCTCATCTGCCACCGCTGCAACCGCCGCCAGCCCGTCCCCGAGCTCTGCCCCGGCTGCGGCGGCTACCGGATCCGCTACTTCGGGCTGGGCACTCAGCGCGTCGAGCAGGAGTTGGCGGAGCGCTGGCCCACGGCACGGGTGGTACGCTGGGACCACGACTCGACCCGCCAGAAGGGCACGTACGAGGAGCTGTGGCGCGCCTTCTCCGCTGGCGAGGCGGACGTCATGGTCGGCACCCAGATGATCGCCAAGGCGCTCGACTTCCCGCGCGTGACGCTCGTCGGCATCGTGCTGGCCGACGTGGGCCTGTTCCTGCCGGACTTCCGGGCCGGCGAGCGGGTGTTTCAGCTACTGTCGCAGATGGCCGGTCGGGGCGGGCGGGGGGCGCTGGCGGGCCGGGCCATCGTCCAGACGTACGCGCCCGAGCACCCTGCCATCCAGGCCGCTGCCAGGCACGACTACGTCGGGTTCTACGAGCACGAGCTGGCGTTCCGGCGCGGCCACGGCTACCCGCCGCTCGGGCGGCTGGTGCGGCTGCTCTACACTGGCAGCAAGGAAGACCGCTGCATGGTCGAGACGCGGCGGGTGCGCACGATGCTGGATCAGGAGATCGCGCGCCAGGGCATCGGCGACATCCAACTGATCGGGCCGGCGCCCTGCTTCATGCAGCGGGCGCGCGGGCGATACCGCTGGGCGCTGCTCTTACGAGGTGACCGCTTCGCGCGGGTGCTGGACCGCCTGGAGCTGCCGCCCGGCTGGACCATCGACGTGGACCCGGTGAGCCTGCTGTGAAGAGCGAGGAGACAGGAGTCAGGAGTCAGGAGTCAGGAGGGGAGGCGGGCAGTCGGAGAGGGCGGTCCACCTTCACGGTGGTGACCGGCGGCGCGCGGAGTGGCAAGAGCCGGTTCGCGGAGGGGCTGGCGCGCAGCGGCCGGCAGCCGGTCCTCTACGTCGCGACCGCCGAGGCCGGCGACGACGAGATGCGCGCCCGTATCCAGGTGCACCGGCAGCGGCGGCCGGCCGAGTGGGCGACGCTCGAAGTGCGGACCGACGTGGGCAGGGCGCTGGCAAGTCTGACCGCACCGCCGGGGACGGTGCTCCTCGACGACCTGGGCCTGCTGGTGACCAACTGGCTACTCGACCTGTGCGGCCCAGCTGACCCGACCGCCGAGACAGCCCGTATGGTGGACACGGAGATCGAGGCCGAGATCGACGCGCTGGAAACGGCGCGCAGGGCGGGCGGCTGGGACGCGATCGTCGTCACCAACGAGGTCGGGCTGGGGATCGTGCCGGCCACGCCGCTCGGGCGGGTGTTCCGCGATGCGCTCGGGCGGGCCAACCAGCTGCTCGCGGCCCGCGCCGACGCCGTCTACCTCCTGGTCGCGGGGCTGCCGGTGCGCGTCAAGCCGGCCTGCGAGCACCTGACGGGCGACCTTCGGTGAGGCTGGGAACGGCCGGGAGCTATCAGAGATCGCACATTCCAGCCTCGCGAGATCCGGAATGTCGTTCGCGGCTGAAATAGCTCTGCTACAATGCGGTCGGTGGACTGTGACGTACCACCGCGTCGGCGATCGCGATGACCCGCCCGCCTCAGCGTGAGGGGTGGCGGGTCTGTAACGTGGAGGCGTGGGGAGGGTCGGGTGAGCTCGGTCCTGGTCCTCAATCAGAACTATGAGCCGCTGAACGTCTGCAACACCCGCCGTGCGCTCGTCCTGATCGACGGGGGCAAGGCCGAGGTTCTGGAGCATGCGTTCGGCGATATCCGGACGCCTTCGCGCGCCTTCCCCCGACCGTCGGTGATCCGCCTGGTCTACATGATCAAGCGCCCGCGTCCACGCGTCCGACTGACCCGGCGCGAGGTCTTCATGCGCGATCAGTACACCTGCCAGTACTGCGGCCTGAAGACGCGTGACCTGACGCTCGATCACGTGATCCCGCGCCACCGAGGCGGCCCCCATACCTGGGAGAACCTCGTCAGCGCGTGCCGGTCCTGTAACCATCGCAAGGGCGGCAAGGCACTCGAGGAGTGCCGGATGCCGCTCCGCCGGCCGCCGTACGAGCCGAAGGCGAACAGCTACTACCTGTTTGCCCAGTACCTCGACGTGCAGCGTGACTGGCAGAAGTTCATCCCCGAATGGGAGCGTGAGAAGGTCGGCTAACCGCCGAGCGTGAGGATAGCGCTCGGCAGGTTGCCGGTGTATAACACCTGGGACATGGCTCAGCTACCGCCTGGACACGAGACGACGGCGACTACGCTCTTGCAGGGAGCTGGCCTCCGGCTGACCCCGCAACGGCTCGCCATCGCCCAGGAAGTGCTGGTTCAGGATCATCCGACCGCCGCCGAGGTGTACGACGCGGTCCGCAGCCGCTTCCCGACGATGGGCCTGGCGACGGTCTACGCGACGCTCAACGTGATGGTCGAGCGCGGCCTGCTTCGGCCCCTCGCCTTCGAGAACGCCGTCCGCTTCGACGCCAATGTCACGCCGCACGCCAACCTGATCTGCACCGCCTGCGGCCGGATCACCGACTACGACGGCTGCGACGACGTGCTGGTCGCCCTGCGCGATCGCGCCGCCCACGACGCCGGATTCCGGCTGGAGCAGCACCGCCTCGATCTGTACGGTCGGTGCGCACGGTGTGCGGCCTCCCCCGTGTCACGGGCTCCTCACAGCCCCTCCGCCTGACGCCGCCTCGGCTGAAGCGCGCCCGCTAACCCGTTTTAGAACCGCCGTGTATCATTGACTCGCTCATTTCTAAGAATCATTATTATCTAGGAATTCTTACCGTATTGGCCGTGTTGCAGCGGTTGACAGCCTCCCGCTCGCAGTTGCCCGGTCGCACGCGACCTCCTCTACGTTACGTGCGCCGGGGCTGTACGACGTCGGATGGCTGACCGCGCGGCGCGTGCCGAACGAAGGGACGACGATGAGCGACAAGTCGACCAACGGGAAGACCAACGGGCGAGCTACCGAGCCGACTGCCGCCGACGGCCAGGGACCGGGCGCCGGACCGCACTTGACCACCCGTCAGGGCCACCCGGTCTACGACAATCAGAACAATCGCACGGTCGGAGATCGTGGCCCGACCGTCCTGGAGAACTATCACTTCCTGGAGAAGATCTCTCACTTCGACCGCGAGCGCATCCCAGAGCGGGTGGTGCACGCGCGCGGCGCTGGCGCGCACGGCTACTTCGAGGCGTACGGCACAGTCGGCGACGAGCCGATCTCGACGTACACCCGTGCAAAGCTGTTCCAGGAGAAGGGCAAGCGCACGCCGCTGTTCGTCCGCTTCTCGACGGTGATCCACGGTGGGCACTCGCCGGAGACCTTGCGCGACCCGCGCGGGTTCGCGATCAAGATGTACACCGAGGACGGCAACTGGGATCTGGTCGGCAACAACCTGCAGGTGTTCTTCATCCGCGACGCGATGAAGTTCCCGGACGTGGTGCACGCCTTCAAGCCCGATCCGGTCACCAACCGTCAAGACCCGAACCGCCAGTTTGACTTCGTCAGTCTGTCGCCCTCAGCCATGCACATGATCACCTGGCTGTTCAGCCCGTGGGGCATCCCCCAGGACTATCGCCACATGCGCGGCTCGGGCGTCCACGCCTACAAGTGGGTCAACGCCGACGGAAAGGCCGTCCTGGTCAAGTACCACTGGCTTACCCAGCAGGGCGAGGTGAACCTGACCCAGGCCGAGGCCGAGAAGATCCAGGCGACGAACTTCAACCACGCCAGCCAGGATCTGTTCGACGCCATCGAGCGGGGCGACTTCCCGAAGTGGGAGCTGCAGGTCCAGATCATGGAGGACGGCGAGCACCCGGAGCTCGACTTCGACCCGCTGGACCCGACCAAGCTCTGGCCGCCTGAGCTGTTCCCGTTGCGCCCGGTCGGCATGATGACGCTGGACCGCAACCCGGCTAACCACTTCGCCGAGGTCGAGCAGGTCGCGTTTGGCACCGGCGTGCTTGTAGACGGCCTCGACTTTTCGGACGACAAATTGCTCCAGGGGCGGACGTTCTCCTACTCGGACACCCAGCGGTACCGGGTCGGCCCGAACTACCTGCAGCTGCCGATCAACGCGCCGCGCGTCCAGGCCAACACCAACCAGCGCGACGGCCAGATGACGTTCTACGTGGACGGCGTCTCGCACGGCGCCAACCCGCACGTCAACTACGAGCCGACCAGCCGGGGCGGCCCTCAGGAGGTTCGCCCGACCGCCCCGGCCCACGAGCCGCTGGTCTCCGGCAAAGTGACCCGTCAGGAGATCGGCCGGACCAACGACTACGGGCAGGCTGGCGAGCGGTACCGGACCTTCGAGCCGTGGGAGCGGGACGAGCTCATCCGGAACCTCGTCTCGGGCCTGAAGCAGTGCAATCGCGACATCCAGGAGCGGATGATCTGGCACCTGAGCCAGTGCGACGCGGAGTACGGCCGGCGGGTGGCGGACGGCCTCGGGATCGCGGTCGAGAGCGTGCCGCCGGTGCCGGCCGCCGTCACCCACGGCGCCTGACGAGTAGGCGGTAGGCAGAGGGCCGTAGGCAGTTACGATCCTCTGCCCTCTGCCCTCTCGCTACGCCAGGAAGTGTCGGACCACCCGGCCGAAGCGGTCGAGGTCGTCTGCGTACGAGAAGTGGCCGGCACCCGAGAACACCACGAGGCCGGCGTCCGGAATCAGCTGCTCCATGAGCTGGCCGTCCGCGAGCGGCGTCTCCCGATCCTGGTCGCCCCAGATCAGCAGGGTCGAGGCGGCGATCCGGGGTAGCAGGTGGCGCCAGTCCTCGTTCACCACGCGGACCAGCGTGCCGCGCATCGGGCCGGCCTGCCGATAGTCCGTCGAGCCGAAGCGGGCCTCGAGCGCGCGGCGCAACGGCGCGCCGGCTGCGCCTGACAGCGCCGGAGACGCCAGCACCGTGCGGCCGGCCTTGAAGCCGTAGACCCGGGCGTAGTACTTCGGGCCGCGCTTCGGGCGCAGGCCGGCGCTGTTGACCAGCACCAGCCGGTCCACCAGCTCTGGGTAGGTCGCCGCCAGCACGATCGAGACACGGCCCCCGTGTGAGTGGCCGACGACGCTGGCCCGCTCGATGCCGAGCGCCTGCATGAAGCCGCGGACCAGCTCGGCGTACTCCTCCGAACCCCACGCCACCGGTGGCGGATCGCTCTCGCCGAAGCCTGGCAGGTCGAGCGCGATGGTGCGATGCGTCATCCGCAGGCACGCCTGGATGCTCGCGACGGCCTCCTTGCTGGCGCCCCAGCCGTGCAGCACGATCACTGGCGGGCCATCTGGCGGACCATCCTCGCGGTACACCACCCGCAGCCCGTCCACAACCGTTGACTTCACCCTATTGGCCCGCTGTTCCGGTTCAGCGAGGATCGTGGCCGAGTCAGACGTGCCATTCGCGTGCTCGGATACCGAAGGAGCGGAGGAGTCGGGGGGCGCGATGAATCGCGCCCGTACGGCATCGGAATCTCCTGTAGGAGCGCGTTTCATCGCGCCCACTCGCACCACCTGGGACACTGGCTCAGCCCCTCCTGACTCCTGACTCCTGACTCCTGACTCCTGTCTCCTGTCTCCTGTCTCCTCCGCGTACGTGTCCGGCAGGTCATTCTCCCAGAGCAGCACGTCCCCGGCCTGCAAGAGCGTTTGAAGCTCGGCGGTGGCGGCGTCACGGCTGGCGACGACGTGGATCCGGTCCGGTGCGAAGCCGCCCGCCAGAAGCCCCTCGGCAATCGGGCGGGTGCGCTCCGGGCCGACCAGGATGACGTGGTCGCAAACCTCGGCGGCGCGCTGTCCCAGGAGACGATGCTCCTCAGTCTCGCGCTCGGCCAGCTCGATCATGCCGGGCGTGACTAACACCTTCTGATTGCCTGGCAGCTCCCCGAGCACCATCAACGCCTCGGCGGCGCCGCGCGGGTTCGAGTTGTAGGTGTCGTCGATCACCAGAACGCCGCCCGCGCCCTGGATCGGCTGGAGCCGGTGCTCCACTGGCTCGATCCGGCGGGCGGCCAGCGCGATCTCGGGCAGCGTCATCCCAAGCGCCAGCCCGGCAGCGGTCCCGGCCAGCACGTTCATGACGTTGTGCCGCCCGAGTAGCCCGATCTGGAACTGCGCCTCCCCGATCCCGTCAACCTCGACCATGAACGTGAGGCCATCGCGCGTCGTCTGAACGTCCCGGGCGCGGACCTGGGCACCCGGCTCGGTCTGACCGTAGCGGATCGCCGTCAGGCCCCGTTGCTCGGCCCGGTCCCCGATGGCGCGGACAAGCGGGTCGTCCTGGTTGACGATCGCAATGCCGCCCTCCGGGAGCGCGTCGATCAGCTCCTGCTTGGTCTGGACGATGCGGTCCATCGTCTTGAACCGCTCCAGGTGCTCAGGGCCGATGGTGGTCAGGATGCCGATCTTCGGATGCACCAGATTGCAGAGGAAGCGGATGTCGCCGGGCACGTAGTCGCCCAGCTCCGCGACGAAGATCTGGTGCGTCGGCTCCAACCGCTCGCGGACGATGCGGCTGATCCCCATCGGCGTGTTGAAGCTGCCCGGCGGACGAAGCACGCTGAAGCGCGCCGCCAGGATGGTCGCCGTGATCTCTTTGGTGCTCGTCTTGCCGTACGAGCCGGCCACGCCTACCACGACCGGCCCGATCTCCTGCAAAAGTCGGCGCGCGTCCCGCAGGTAGTAGCGACGGAACGCCTCTTCGACCGGCCAGAGCAGCAGGTTCGCGGCGGCGGCGACGGGTGGTGACACCAGACTCGCGGCAGCGGCTCCCGCTACCAGCGCGGCGGCGGCCCGACCACGATCGCGTCCACGAATCGCGCACAGCGCCGCCGGCCCGAGGATCATCGCCAGCGACAGCACGCTCTGGCCGGCCAGCAGCCGTTTCGCCCGGGAGGTCAGCACCAGCGGTTTGGTCGCGGCGCGCGGACGCTCTTCCCACCAGCGCCAGGCGCCGAGCCCGGCCACCGCCGCCAGCATCAGGTCACGACTGACCGGCCGCGCTCCTGTCAACGCGTCGAGCGCCGCCAGCCCCCCGACGACCGACGCGGTAGTCAGTCCGCGCCGTGACGACCAGTGCCCACCGTGGCGCACGCTCCAGCGGAGGTAGCGCAGCGTTTGATACCCCTCGAGCTGAAGCAGGTGAAGCGCACGGAGCTGGAGCCGAGTCAGAAGCGCGCCCCAGGCGACGGCGCAGACAGTCGCGGCAATCGGGCCGCCGAGTCGCCGGAGCCGGCGTAGCAACAGATCAACACTCACGCGACGGATGGTACGGAGGGTCACGCACCTGACGCCAGCCCGGCGACGACCTGTTCGCAGACCACCGCGCAGACAAGCGGGCAGATTCCTGGTCCAAGGCATCGCTTGCGTCTCGCGACACGGCCCGGCAGGCGGCGCACATCTGCTGGAGCGGTGAGGGTCGCAGGGACGTGCAGGCGACGCGGCGGTGGGCTCGCAGCTACCGTACCATTCGTCAGGGCAGGCGTTGGGGGAATCGGATGCGGCAGCGGCTCTCGATGGTGGTGGGAACGCTGCTGCTCGCTCTTCTGCTGATGCCGGGCCGGGCCGGGGCCGACGGCTCCTGGCTCGATGGTACGCCGACGAGCTGGAACAGACCCGGCATGGACATCCCACCGGCGCCACCAGCTGACCCTGTTGTCGATCCGAACTGCGTGCGGCGATCTCAGCCGCCGACGACACCCGAGGAGCTCGCGGTGGCGGCGGCAGGCTGGACCCCCGACCTCGCGTTCACCAGCGACATCGGCGCCGTGCGAGTCGTCGCGGCCCGCGCGCAGACCTATGACGACACCTGCCGCCCGCTGGCAGACCAGACGTTCATTTTCGCCGACGGGCAGTTTGCCGGTTCCCTGTCGCCGGAGCCGTACGCGTTGCGCACAGATGGCGCCCTGATCGGGACGCGCGTCTTCCCGCAAGCGCAGACGGTCGAGGGCCAGTACGCGCGCTACAAGCCAGAAGATCCAGCTTGCTGCCCGTCAGAGGCGACGACGGTGATATTTGCGATCGACCGCACGGGTCCGGCGCCGGTCCTTGCGATCCAGAGCGCGTCCACTGCGCCCATCCGCTCGCGGCTCGGCCCGTGACCCTCGTGCCGATGTTGGCACACCCTCGGCCGACCAGCGCCCCGAATCCGGCGCCGGTCCGGGCACCGGCCAGGATCCCCCCGGGGAATCGCAGCCCGGCTACATCAGATGGGCCACTGCCACGCGCCATGCCTCACCGTGACGATGACGACAGTATCGTGGATGACTCGGTACACAAGGATGCACGGCAGCCTCGGCACCACCAGCTCGTGCGTGTCAATCGATCGTCCCCGACGCCCGAGAGATGGAAACTGCTCCAGCGCAAGCGAGGCGGCACGAAGGCGCGTGACGACGGCATCCGCCCTGATCGGACTCTCTTGCGCGATGTAGGTCCGAATGCTGCGAAGCTCTGATAGGGCCTGTCGCGACCATCGAACGTTCACCCTGGCGGCGGAAGCTCATCAGGCTTGCCCCAACTCTCCATCCAGGCCATGACCTTTCCGTGCGAGTGCCGCTTCGCGCCAGCATCGGCCTCGGCAATCGCGCGATCGACCGCTTCGAGATAGTGCCGCTGTACGGCAAGGTATGCTGCGAGCACTTCTTCGGCCACCTCAGAAACATCTCGTCCGGCCTGGTCGGCGACCGACTGAAGCTCGTCGACTATGTCCGTGGGCAAATCGAGGGTCACCGAAGTGGTGGGCGGGGGCTTCTCGGACACGCCAGACTCCCGGTGCTTGTGATGACAGCGTACCAGACCTCTGCCGCCGGTAGGCGACGTTGGCCACATGGATGGCTCAGGGGCGGGCGTACTTCGGGAGGCTGAACATCGAGAGGTGGGTGATACCGTCGTAGAAGCGCAGGCCGTCCACGCCGCGCTCGGCGATCTCGCGGTCCACCAGCGTGGCCGGCAGCGCCGCCGGGTCGCGGACGGCGCTGGCGGTCAGGTACGCCCAGCTGTCCTTGAAGAACGGCACCTCGGCCCGGTACCGCCGCACCATCGGGAAGACCGGCGAGAGGGTCGCGGCGATCTTGTCCTGCCACGCCATCCGGCCCGGCCCGAACGTGTACGCCTGGAGCACCACGATGCCGTCGTCGGCGAGGCGCGACGCCACCAGCCGGTAGAACCCCTCCGAGTACAGCTCGCCAATCGGGCCATCCTCGCTCGGGTCGGTCAGGTCGATGACGATGACGTCGAATCGCTCGTCGCGATCGCGCAGGTATGCCAGCGCGTCGCCGATGATGATCTCGGCGCGCGGGTCGTCGAAGGCGCCCTGGTGCATTTCGGCCAGGTGCTCTCGGCACAGATCCACCAGCTCGCCGTCGATGTCCACCATCACGGCTCGCTCGACGCTCGGGTGGCGCAGCACCTCGCGGAGGGTGGCGCCCTCGCCGCCGCCGGCGATCAGCACCCACTTCGGCGCGGAGTGGGCGATCATCGCGGGATGCACCAGCGCTTCGTGGTAGACGTACTCGTCCGCCACGGCTGACTGCGGCGCGCCGTCCAGGAACAGTGCCTTGCCGAACGAGCGCGTCTCGACGATCTCGACGGCCTGGAACGCGGTCTGGGCCGTCGCCAGCACCCGGGTGACCTCGTAGGAAGCGATCTCGCCGGGCAGCACGTCGAACGTGCGCCAGTGCTCATCGTGCATCGTCATGGTATCCCCTCAGCGGGCAACAGTGTGGCCGGGGCAACCAGATGTCTCCTCTCTACCGTCCCGTGTAGGGTGCCTCGCAGGATCTTGCACGCCGCAGGCGCCGTGGGTTGAAACCCACGTCTACATTCACGCCGTCGCTCCGCGACGTAGGATCTTTCTCCTTCGTGGCGTAGCCACGCACCAACGGTAGACGTGGACTTCAGTCCACGGCCCAGTCGCGATGCAGGAATCTGACGGACACCCTCCCGTATACGGGACGGTAGAGAGGACAGGGATGCGAGGGTAGGCTACCGTCCGGCCGCGCGCTTGGCAGCCCGGGCGCGGTCGGTCGCCGCCAGAATCCGCTTGCGGAGCCGGTACGACTTCGGGGTGACCTCCAGCAGCTCGTCGGCGGCCAGGAAGTCGAGCGCCTCCTCCAGGCTGAGGTCGACCGGCGGGGTCAGCCGGACCGCGATGTCGGACGTCGAGGAGCGGATGTTGGTCATCTTCTTCTCGCGGCAGACGTTCACCGCCAGGTCGTCCTCGCGGATGTGGATCCCGACGACCATCCCCTCGTACACCTCGGTGCCCGGCTCGACCATCGTCTGGCCGCGATTCTGGGCGTTCGCCAGCCCGTACGTCACTGCCGTACCGGCCTCGGACGCGACCAGCGATCCGTTGCGGGTGGCGCGCAGCGGACCGCGCATCGGCTCGAAGCCGGACAGCAGCGAGGCCATCTGGCCCTCGCCGCGCGTGATCGTCAGGAAGGCGTTGCGGAAGCCGATCAGACCGCGCGTCGGAATCGAGTACTCCAGACGGACCCGTCCGTTGCCGTCGTTCTCGAGGTTGGTCATCTGGCCCTGGCGCGAGGCGAGCTGCTCGGTGAGCGGCCCGACGTACTCCTCGGCCGTCTCCACGACCAGCGCCTCGATCGGCTCGACCGTCTTGCCGTTCTCCTCGCGGGTGATCGCCTGGGGCCGCGAGACTTCCAGCTCGTACCCCTCGCGGCGCATCGTCTCGACCAGGATGGCCAGGTGCAGCTCGCCCCGCCCGCTCACCAGGAAGACGTCCGCGCTGCCCGTCTCTTCGACCCGCAGCGCCACGTTCGTCTCGAGCTCGCGCCAGAGGCGGGCGCGGATCTGGCGGCTGGTGACCAGCTTCCCCTCGCGGCCGGACATCGGTGAGGTGTTGACGCCGAATGTCATCTGGACGGTCGGCTGCTCCACCTCCAGCCGAGGCAGTGCTTCGGGCATGTCGGCGGGCGTGACGGTGTCGCCGATCTGGACGCTCTCCAGGCCGGTGATCATCACGATGTCGCCGGCTCGGGCCTCCTCGACGGGCACCCGTGAGAGCCCCTCGAAGCGAAAGACCTGGCTGCCACGCTGCGGGACGGCCTCACCATCGCGGTTCAGGACGACCAGCGCATCGCCAGCGGTGTACCGGCCGCGCGCCACCCGTCCGATGCCGGTCCGGCCCTTGTACTCGTCATAACTGATCGCGGTGACCAGCATCTGGAAGCCGCCGTCCAGGTCGGCGGTTGGGGGTGGGATATGCGCCAGGATCGCCTCGAACAGCGGCACCAGCGAGGTCGTCATCTGGTCCGGCGCGGTCCCGGCGTGGCCGGCGCGGGCGTTGGTGTAGATCACCTCGAATTCGAGGTGGTCTTCGTGCGACGCCAGCTCCAGGAACAGATCCTGGACCATGCCCAGCACCACGTCCGGGCGGGCGTTCGGGCGGTCGATCTTGTTGATGACGACCAGCGGACGCAGGTTCAACTCCAGCGCCTTGGTCAGCACGAAGCGGGTCTGCGGCATCGGGCCGTCCACAGCGTCCACGAGCAGCAGGCAGCCGTCCGCCATGTTCAACACGCGCTCGACCTCGCCGGAGAAATCGGCGTGGCCGGGCGTGTCGATGATGTTGATGGTGACACCACGAAACTGGATGGCGGTGTTCTTCGCCAGGATCGTGATGCCCTTCTCGCGCTCCAGGGCGTTCGAGTCCATGATGAGCTCGCCGACGGCCTGATTAGCGCGGAAGATGTTGCTCTGCTTCAGCATCGCGTCCACCAGCGTCGTCTTTCCATGATCGACGTGGGCGATGATCGCGATGTTGCGCAGGTCGTTGCGCACGTTGGTGGCAGCAGTATCGGTCAGCATGGTGGTCGACATAGGCCTCCGGATAACGACAACCGTTGGCGAATCGGCCCGGCTGACGGTCGTGCGTGGCGACGAGGGGCCGTTGCAGAATGGTGAACGGCACAAAAATGCGCGGCTCAGAGGCCGCGCCAACGCCGATGGCGACGCTTCGTTCCAAAGTATAGCAAACCGCGGCCGGCGGAATGCGCCGCCTTCCGTTCGAGACGTGGGAGGAGACGCTACCATATCGCGTCCGGAGACCACGCTGCTTGTCGGAACGTTGTACCGGGAGGGGAGCTCTCCCCGTATACTGAGCGCTGCCTGCTCTGGGCTCGGCTTCCGGAGCTGTCCTCCGACGTGAGACTTCTCTTCCGAATGCGCCCGATCGGTTCAGGTCGGGCCTCTCAGACGGGTACATATGATTCGACCATCTCGCACATTCACCGTCGTTCCGACGATTCCTCCCGCGCTGTCCGCCCTGGAAGACCTGGCGTACAACCTGCGCTGGACCTGGGACCACCAGACGGCCGGGCTGTTTCGCCGGCTCGACCCGGCCCGCTGGGAGGCAACGAACCACAACCCGGTCCTGCTGCTGCGCTCCACCGATCAGGTTCGCCTGAACGAAGCAGCGCGCGACCCGGGCTACCGCCGCGAGCTGGCCGGCGCCGAGGCCGAGCTCAAAGCGTACCTGGACGCCGACGGCGCCGATCAATCGACGAAGCCGCGCGTCGCCTACTTCTCGGCGGAGTTCGGGCTGGCCGAGTGCCTGCCGATCTACTCCGGCGGCCTCGGCGTCCTCTCTGGCGACCACCTGAAGTCGGCCAGCGACCTCAACCTGAACCTCACCGGCGTCAGCCTGTTCTACAAGCACGGCTACTTCCTCCAGCGGCTCCGTCCGGACGGCTGGCAGGAGGAGCAGTACCCGGAGAACGACCCGGCCAGCCTGCCGATCAAGCCGGCCCTCGGCGCGGACGGCGAGCAAGTCCGGATCACCCTGGCCTTCCCCGGCCGGCCGGTCCACGCCCAGGTCTGGCGCGTCCAGGTCGGGCGGATCACGCTCTTCCTGATGGATACCGACGTCGAGGAGAACCAGCCCGCCGACCGGGCTATTACCTCGCGGCTGTACGGCGGCGACCGCGACATGCGCATCCGCCAGGAGCTCTTGCTGGGCATCGGCGGGCTGCGCGCGCTCGACATTCTTGGCCGGCGACCGGAGGTCTGCCACCTGAACGAGGGCCACTCCTCGTTCCTGACCCTGGAGCGCATCCGCCAGCTGATGGTCGAGAGCGACCTGACCTTTGACGAGGCCCGCGCCATGGCGGCGGCCGGGATGGTGTTCACCACCCACACGCCGGTCGCGGCCGGCCACGACGCGTTCGACCCCGGCACCATCGACTACTACCTCGGCGACTACTACCGCGAGCTGGGGCTCTCCCGCACCGAGATGATGTCGCTCGGGCGGCTCCATCCCCACGACGAGGGCGAACAGTTCTCGATGACGATCCTGGCGCTGCGGCTGACCGCTCACAGCAACGGCGTGAGCATGTTGCACGGCGGGCTCTCGCGGCGGCTCTGGGGCGGCGTCTGGCCGGGCCTGGCCGAGGCCGAAGTGCCGACCGGCAGCGTCACCAATGGCGTCCACCTGCGTACCTGGCTCGCGCCGGAGCTCCTGGACCTGTACGAGGGGATGAAGACCCCCGCCGAGTGGTCCGGCTCGCTCGAAGCGACCGAGCGCAACCACGGCATCGACGAGGCGTCGGCCCGCGACCTCTGGGACCGGCACGAGCGGCTGCGCGGCGAGCTGGTGCACTGGGTTCGTGCGCGGCTCGCCTCCCAGCTGGTGCGCCAGAACGCCGGGCCGGCCGAAGTCAGCCGGGCCGTCGAGGCGCTCAATCCGCGCGCCCTCACCATTGGGTTCGCACGGCGCTTCGCCGAGTACAAGCGCGCGACCTTGCTGCTCCGCGACCCGGAGCGCCTGATCCGGCTGGTCACCGACCCGCAACGCCCGGTCCAGTTCATCTTCGCCGGCAAGGCCCACCCGTCAGACGACGGTGGCAAGCAGCTGCTGCGCTACCTGTTCGAGCTCTCGAAGCGGGACGATCTGCGTGGACGTATCGTCGTATTGGAGGACTACGACATCGGCGTGGCCCGACGGATGGTGCAGGGCGTGGACGTCTGGCTCAACACGCCCCGCCGGCCGATGGAGGCCAGCGGCACCAGCGGCATGAAGGCGGTCGCGAACGGCGCGCTCCACGTCGGCACGCTGGACGGCTGGTGGGACGAGGCGTACCGAGCCGGTCTCGGCTGGGCCATCGGCGACCGCCGCAACTACGACGACCCGAACTACCAGGATCAACTGGAGAGCAGCTCGCTGTACGACTCGCTGGAGCGCGAGATCGTGCCGATCTTCTACGACCGCGATGCGAGCGGCCTGCCCCAGGGCTGGATCAACCGGATGCGGGCCTCGATGGGCGGCCTGCCCCAGATCTTCAACACGGACCGCATGGTCTACGAGTACCTGAAGCAGTATTACGAGCCGGCGGCGTTTGACGTCCGACGGCTAAGCGCGCAGAATCTCGCCCCGGCTCGCGAGGTCGCGATGTGGGTCGCCAGGGTGCGGCAAGAGTGGCCGCGCGTGCAGGTGATGAGCGTGGACGCGCTAGCAGGCACGGTCGCGGCGGGCACCGAGATGGACGTATCCGCGCTCGTGGCGTTGGGCGGCCTGCGACCGGAGGAAGTGGAGGTCCACCTCGCGCACGGCCTCCTCGACGCGGACGGCCAGCTCACCGCTCCGACGCTGACGCCGCTGGAGCCGCGGGGACCGACCGCGGACGGCATCCACCGCTACGGCGTGCGCGGCGTGCGGGGCGAACGGAGCGGTCGGCACGGCTACGCGATCCGAGTCACCCCGCGTCACCCGACCTTGCCCATCCCGTTCCCGCTCGGCCTGGTCCACTGGAGCGACTGAGGACGAGGAGTCAGGAGCCAGGAGGCTCCTGACTCCTCGCTAGGCCGCGTTCGAGTTGGCGTCTTCGCCGGTGGTCGTGGCGGAGAGCCACTCCGTGAACGCCTCCGGCGCGAGCGGGCGCGAGAAGAAGTAGCCCTGCGCCACGTCGCAGCCCATGTCGGCGAGCTGCGCCCAGGTCTCCTCGTTCTCGATCCCTTCGGCCACTACCTCCAGGCCCAGGCTGTGGGCCAGGTCGATGGTCGAGCGCACGATCGCCGCGTCGCTGTCGCTGCGGATCATGTCCTGCACGAACGAGCGGTCGATCTTGATCTCGTTCACCGGCAGGTGCTTCAGGTAGCTGAACGTCGAGTGGCCCACCCCGAAGTCGTCGATGGCGATTTGGATGCCCAGCCCCTGGAGCCGCCCCAGCACGTCTTTGGTCCGTTCTGGATCGGCCATGATCGTCGTCTCGGTGATCTCCAGGATCAGCTCGCTCGGCGGGATGCCCCAGCGCGCGAGCAGTCCGCCAATCAGGGCCGGCAGCTCCGGCTCCTGGAGGTTGTGCATCGAGAGGTTGACCGCGATCGGCATACGGTGCCCACTCATCCGCCACTCGTGGTACTGGGACAGCGCCTCGCTCAAGACCCAGTGCCCGAGTGGGCGGATCAGGCCGGTCTGCTCCGCGAACGGGACGAACCGGCTGGGCGGGATCAGGCCATGCTCCGGATGCTGCCAGCGCACCAGCGCCTCGACCCGGATCACCTCGCCCGTCTTGAAGCTGACCTTCGGCTGGTAGTGCAGCCGAAGCTCGTTGTTCTCGATGGCGCGGCGGAGGTCGTTCGCCAGGGCCAGCCGGTCGACGTTCCCCTGGTCCTGCTCGGGCGCGTACACCACATAGCCGCCCTTGTTGCGCTTGGCGACGTACATGGCGACGTCCGCGCAGCGCAGCAGCGTGGCCGGGTCCGTCCCATGATCGGGGCAGGCCGTGATCCCGAGGCTGGCCGCGATGGTGATCTCCTGCCCGCCGATGGTGAACGGGTCCTCCAGTGCCCGGAGGATCTTCTGCGCCACGCCGGTCGCGCCCTGGACGTGGGCGTTCGGCAGCAGGATCGCGAACTCGTCGCCGCCGAGCCTGGCAATGGTGTCCGACGCGCGCAGCACCGTCTGCAGCCGCGCCGACACCTGCTGAAGCAGGTCGTCCCCGCACTGGTGCCCGAGCGTGTCGTTGACGTCCTTGAAGCGATCCAGGTCCATCACGATCAGGGCCAGGCCACGCTGCGCCCGGTGGTGGGCGATCATGACCTGCTCCAGGCGGTCGTTCAAGAGGGTCCGGTTCGGGAGGCCGGTCAGCGCGTCGTGGAGCGCCTGGTGGGCCAGCGCCTGCTCGGCGCGCTTGCGCTGGGTGATGTCCTTAGCGATGCCGTAGATGCCCAGGATCTCAGCGCCGACGATCATCGGGAGCGCGGTGATCGCAACCGGCACCTGCTCGCCCTCGTGGTTGAGCAGCGAGACCTCGAAGTCCCTCGGCTTTCCCTTCGCCACCATCTGGAGCTGCTGCCCGACCAGCTCGCGGTCGCCGACCGAGATCAGCGGCGTCAGCGAGCCGCCCAGCAGGTCGTTGATGGTGTAGCCGAACAGGCGCTGGAAGGCGAGATTCGCGCTGGTGATGCGGTACTCGGCGTTCAGCGAGAAGACGCCATCCGGGTTCTGCTCGAACAGCGAGGCGTAGCGCTGCTGGGTCTCCTCGGCCTCGTCGCGCGCTCGCTGCAGGTGGGCCAGGCTGGCGTCCAGCTCGACGTTCGCCGCCTGGAGCGCAGCCGTCCGCTCGACGACCCGCTGCTCGAGGTTCTCGGTGCGCGAGCGAAGCTGGTCGATCATCTCGCTGACAGTCGTGATCAGGCTGCGCACCTCACGCGGGTGCCACGAGCGCATCCGCGCCGGCGGGTGGCCGAAGTCGCCCTTGCCGACCGCCACCGCGACGCTCGCCAGCTGGGTGAACGGCTTGGCAAGCATACGCGAGAGGAACGCCGAGACCAGCAGGCCAATCAGCAGCGCCAGCGCCGCGACGAGCACCGCCTTACGCTCGGACTTGGAGATCTGAGCCGCGTCGATCGACTCGGCGCGCGAGACGACGACGGTCCAGTTCAGGCCGCGGGTGCGAATGGGAGCGACGGCCGCGCGGACCGGCTCGCCGGACTCGTCGTCGCCCTGGCGCAGCTGGCCTGACTCGGTGGTCGGGCGGTACAGGCTGAGGCTGGCGAGATTGCGCATCACCGGCAGGCTAGTGTCAGCCGTGCCACCAGCGTAGGCGACCACCTGGCCCTCGGCGTCCAGCACGGTCGAGGCCGGCGGGACGCCCTTGCCGGTGATCTCCTCGGCCAGCTGCTGGATCCGCCCCAGGTCCAGCGAGCCCTCAGAGAAGCCGACGATGGCGCCGTTCGCGCCATGGATCGGCGCCGCGATCTGGATCGTCGGCACGCCGATGGTCCGCCCGATCTGGACTCGCGAGATCGCGGTCTGGTCGGTCGCCATGACACCCTTGTAATAGTCCCGGTCGCTGAAATCCTTGCCGACGCCGGGATTGCCCTGCACGTCCACGGACGGATCGTGCGCGATCGAGCGGCCGGCCGCGTTCCCGATGAACATCAGCGGGAACGTGTCGAAGGCGGCCCGCTGTCGCTCGACCATCCCCTGGAGCACCAGCGGGTCCATGCTGCCCTGGGCCTCGGCCTGCGTCGCCAGCGCCTCGACGGCGCGAGCGTGCGCGTCCACCACCAGGCCGATCTCGCTGGCGAGCGCCTGGGCCGCCAGCCGGTTCTGGAAGTCGGTCTGCTCGATCTGGATCAGCGCCCACTCACGGGTCTGCACGATCCCAAGCGCCAGCGTCGGCAGTAGCGCCATCAGTCCGAGGCAGAGGAAGAGGTGAGCCGACAGCGTCAGCCGAGGCGCGATGCGTGTGATCCACCTGAGAAGCACAGTCGGCACTCCTTCTTCTGAGCGCGGCCCGGAGATCTGCCCGGACTGCTCGATTCCCTTCGTCCACGCGGTGCTGGATGCGTCGGTGGTGTCTGGTGAGTCGGTGGTGCTGGCCTGAGTCGGCGCGACGACCTGGCCCTCGGATGCCCGCGTCTCGCCGCTCATGCTGAGATCGCCTGGGTGGCTGGGCCAAGCAGGGCCGGCATCGAGAGGCCCAGCATGTCCGGCAACTGATCGCCTGGGAGGGGGCGGGCGAAGAAGTAGCCCTGTCCGCGCTGGCAGCCCATCCGCCTCAGCAGCGTCTGCTGGCCCCAGGACTCGACGCCCTCGGCGGTGACCTCCATACCCAGGCTCTGGGCGACGCCGATGATGCTCTTCACCAGCGTGGCCTGCGAGCCATCAGAGTCGAGGAAGCGCGTCAGCGACGTGTCGATCTTGAGTGCGTCGATCGGCAGCTGGGAGAGCCGGCGTAACGAGGACGGCCCGGTCCCGAAGTCGTCCAGCACCACCCTGATGCCGAGTCGGCGCAGCTTCTGGAGCGTGTCAGCCGCTGCCTCGGGATCGTCCAGGACGCTGTTCTCGGTGATCTCGACGCTGAGGCACGTGGTGTCCAGACGCGAGTGCCACAGCGTCTGGGCTACGTCTTCGACGAAGCTCGGGTCCTGAAGCTGCCGGGCCGAGACGTTGAACGCCAGCGAGAGACCCTCCACGTCGGCGATCTCGGTCTGCCAGCCACGGACGTCGCGGCACGCCTGCTCCAGCGCCCGGTGTCCCATCGTGACGATCAGCCCGGTGCTCTCGGCGACCGGCAGGAAGCGGGCCGGCTCGACCATCCCGCGCTCCGGGTGCCGCCACCGCAGCAGCGCCTCGACCTCCACCACCTTGTGGGTCTCGAAGGAGATGATCGGCTGGTAGTAGACCAGCAGCTCCTCGCGGTTGATCGCGCGGATGAGCTCGGCGCCGACGTCGAACGGCCCGGCCGCCACCGGACGAGGCAGCAGGACCGGCGCCGGCACGCCCCGCGGAGCGTCTGCCTCGGCCGGCTGGTCGTCGCCGACCGCCTCGTGGTGGACCAGCAGCGCGGCCAGGTGCTCGCGGGCGGCGGGTGTCGAGGTGTGGAGCTCGCAGCCAGCCTCCCACCGCTCGACCGGGTCGTCCACCAGGTGGGTGACGTGCCGCACGTCCACCCGGATCGAGACGTCGATGTTGCCGGCCGGGACGCGGAACGTCAGGTCGAGCTGGTCGCCAGGGAACAGCTGCTGCTCGGATTGAAGGCTCAGGCCGTGGTCGCTCAGGTCGCGGACGCTGACGATCAACGGGGTCCGGCGCCGCCCGAGCACCCGGTACGCCGAGCTCGGCTGGAGCTGGACCGGCAGGCGCGGCTCGCGGCGGAGCTCGGCGGTCTCCTCGGTGCGGCGCCAGTGGGAGAGCAGGTCGGCCCGCTCGACGATCAGCGAGGCGAGCACGCCGCCGACCAGCGCCCAGAACGCCGAGCTGACGCCGAACAGCGAGAACGGCGTGCAGGCGACCACGAACGCGACGACGGCCCCGAACCGCATCTTGCCGGTAAAGGCCATCTCGACGGCGTTCTGGAACGAAGGCAGGATCGCGACGCCGGCCAGCGCCACGACGTAGCTCAGCGGCAGCATCGCGAACAGCGAGGCGACGGGGTACGCCGCGAACGCGATCGACAGCGTCAGCGCCGCCGAGACCAGATTCGCCCAGTAGCGGCCCGGCACCGGCCCGGCCTCGGAGCTCGCCATGATCGGCATCCCGTTGCGGGAGACGATGGCGGCGTGGCCACCGAAGATCGCGTTGACGACCGAGTTCAGCCCGAGCACGAACGTCACGACGTTCACCGGCACCCGGTATCCCTGCCCGCGCAAGAACCCGAGCCCCTGGATGTTGCCGAGCCCCATCGAGAGGACGACCATCGGAAGGCTGACGGCGACGAACGACGAGAACGAGAACGCCATCGGCGGCATCACCACGCTCGGCAGCTGCCAGCTCATCGGCGCCGGCTGGAGACCGCGCGTGAGCAGGACGGCTGCGCCGCCGGCCACCAGCGCCAGGCTGACCGGCGGGATGCGCTGGTTGCGGACGGTTCGCCCGACGAGGTAGCCCGCCACCGTGACGCCCGCCACGATCGCGTCGTTGACGGTGGCGCTGACCGCGCGCGAGACGTCGGCCAGGATGCTCCCGCCCAGCATGCCCATCGCCAGCGGCATCGGCAGCAGGTCCAGGATCCGCCCGCCAATCCGCAGCAGCCCGAGCAGTCCGATGATCAGCCCGGCGATCAGGTTCGCGCCGACCAGCTCAGGGTAGCTGTAGCTGCCGGCGAGCGTCGCCATGAACAGCAGGCCGGGGATCGTGGAGGTGATCGGGATCGGCTGCTTGTAGAGAAGCGACAGGACGATGGAGGAGACCGCGCCGGACGCCCAGATGATGAAGATCCAGCTGGAGACCTGAGCCGGGTCGAGGCCGAACTGACCGACGGCGGCGATCTGGACCGGGACCATCCCGACGGCGTACCAGATGAACGTCGTCACGCCGGCCGCGATGGCGGCCGGGTTGGCGTCGCGGAGAATCGGGGCGCCCAATTTTTTGAGAGAGGTAACCAACGCCGGACTGCTCATCCACACGTCCTTCGGCTGTCATACGAGTGTGGTGGAGGGCAGCAGCAGATCGCCGTCGGTCACCCGCGCCCCGCCAGAAGATGAATCACCTTTCAGATAGTCGTCATGGTGAAGGGGGAGTTATAGAATTCTTTTGTAATACTGCCCCGTCACCTCAGCCCTTGTCGCTCAAACGCGAGGAGTTCCTTGCGCGTGCGCGACCCCCGCCAGAGTGGCCCCGCCGGGCTATCATGATCGCGGCATGGTCGCGCTGAGCGAGCGGCGGGACGTGACTCTTCCTGGAGCAGCAGCAGATGGCCGGTGTCCCGACGTCCACATGCCGATTCGACCTCCTGATCGTGGGCGGAGGCGCCTTCGGGCTAGGCACCGCTGCCGAGGCCGCCCGGCGCGGGTATCGGGTGGCCGTGGTCGAGCGCGGGCCGCTGCCGAACCCCGTCGCGGCGTCGTAC
>JAXLXF010000039.1:0-70966 GCA_046328125.1 Chloroflexota bacterium | reverse complement strand
CGCAGCCGAGGGTCTGGCGGCAGCTGCGCAGCCTGGAGCTCCAGTTACGCGACGAGAGTGGCGTGGCCTGGGCGGTCCGATGGGATGAGACCGGCGACACGTTCACGGTGACCGATGCGCGGGCGCCGAAGCTCGTCACCTTGAACGGTCCGCGGACCCAGGGCTCCGGGCCGACCGGCCAGAGCGTGATCCTGACGCTGCCGCTGGTGGTGCAAGAAGCGGCCGGCGGCAAGACGTTCAGCGTCGAGGTGAAGGCGACCGACGACCTGGGAAACGTCCAGGAGCTCGAGCGGGTTGGGACGCTCAGCGTGCTTGCGCCGGCCGCTTCGCCACCCGACGCTGGCACGTCGAGCGCGAACCGGGATGACGCGCCGCGTAAGCTGACCGAGCAGGAGCGGTGGCAGCGATCCCACAGCAACGCCGGCAGCCGCGACGACGAGCGGATCGAGGGGGACGTGCTGCGCGTGGACTGCTCCGGGCAGCCGCCGACCATCACGATTGGCAACCGCGATGGAGAGGTGACCGTCGAGCTGCGGGGAGAGGCCGTCGGCGCTTGCGGCTCGATCCAGCCGGGGCAGTATCTGGAGGGGCACGGGGAGAAGGTGCACGAGCAGCGCTTCATCGCGGACCGCGTCAACGCCGAGTAGCTGGCAACCTGGCCGCTGATGCCCGACTCCAGGACGATTCGCACATTGACGGCCGCCGTGCCGCGCTTCTACAGTGCCCGGCATCGACCGTCGGGCTAGCCTGCTTGCAGCGTCGCTCGCGCTGAGCTCGACCCACTGACCAGCCAGCACCGGACTCGGCACCGGTCATGGGGAGACACGCGCATATGAGGGCGCTCGTCAAGAACGGCACCATCGTCACCGCGCTCGACCAGTTCCAGGGCGACATCCTCATCGAGGATGGCGTCGTCAGCGCCATCGGGAAGTCGCTGCCATCGGACCAGGCGGACCGCGTCTACGACGCCACCGGCAAGCTGGTGTTGCCCGGCGGCGTGGACGTTCACACCCACATGGCGATGCCGTTCGGCGGCACGGTCACCGTGGACGACTTCGAGAGTGGGACTGTCGCGGCGGCCTGGGGCGGCACCACCACCATCGTGGACTTCGCGATCCAGCCCGACGACGCTTCGCTGCCGGCGACGCTGGCGCAGTGGTTCCAGAAGGCCGAGGGGAAGGCCGTCGTGGACTACGCCTTCCACATGGTCATCCGCCAGTGGAACGACCAGATCCCGGCCGACATGGACCATCTGGTCAAGCGCGAGGGCGTCACCAGCTTCAAGATCTTCATGGCCTACCCCGGCGCGTTGATGCTGGACGATGCCTCGCTCTTCAAGGCGTTCCAGCAGAGCGCATCCAACGGCGGCCTGATCTGCGTCCACGCCGAGAACGGCGGGGCCATCGACGTACTGGTCAGGCAGGCGCTGACGGCCGGCAACGTCGGCCCGAAGCACCACATGCTGACCCGCCCGACCACCGCCGAGGCCGAGGCGACCCATCGCGCGATCAGGCTGGCCGAGATGGCCGGCGCGCCGGTCTACTTTGTCCACCTGAGCTGCGCCGACGCGCTGGAGATGGTCCGCGCGGCGCGAGACCGCGGCCTGCCCGTCCACGCCGAGACCTGCCCGCACTACCTCTTCCTGACCGGGCAGGAGTACGACCGCCCCGGCTTCGAGGGCGCGAAGTACGTCATGACCCCGCCGCTGCGCGCCCAGTCCGACCAGGACGCGCTCTGGAAGGGGCTGGCCGGCAACGACCTGCAAGTGATCAGCACCGATCACTGCCCGTTCTGCTTCAAGGGGCAGAAGGAGCTGGGCGCTGCCGACTTCAGCCTGATCCCGAACGGCGCGCCTGGCGTCGAGTCGCGGCTCTCGCTGATCTACGACGGCGGCGTGCGGAGCGGGCGCCTCTCCCTCAACCGGTTCGTGGAGCTGACCGCCACGGCGCCGGCCCGGATGATGGGCCTGTATCCGCGCAAGGGGACCATCGCGGTGGGCAGCGACGCCGATCTCGTGCTCTTCGACCCGAGCGCCACGCTGACCCTCAGCGCCGCCACTCACCACTCCCGCGTGGACTACAACCTGTACGAGGGGCAGGAGGTGACCGGTGTCCCCATCACCGTCCTGGTGCGCGGCGAGCCAGTCCTGCTGGACCGGCAGTTTGTCGGAAAAGCGGGCTTCGGCAGGTTCCAGAAGCGGAGCCTGCACCAGCGCCTGTGAGTCCGAGACGCCGACGTTTCGTGTGGCACGACCCGGACGGGCTACGGTGATCTAGATGACTTGTAGTCCGTTCGGGTAGTTGTTACCCTGAACGCAACCGAAACGTCTCGGCGGCGGAAACCTCGGCGTCGCATTGTCGGTGGGCAGGCAGTGTCGTCGCGGAGGCCCGCTGCTTGCACACGTCTTCGGTCCATGCGCCTGCGCAGCAGACGTTCGGGCGCTGTACCGCTGGAGACTACGCCGTGTCAGCCATTGGACGTTACGACAGCGACTTGCAGATGTTCGTCGAGCTGCCGCGCGACGCGAAGCATTCACATCTGCACTTCTTTCGCTGGCTGGTGGAGACCACCCAGCTCGAGCACGCCGTCTACGGACCGCCGTGTGGCGTCTACGCCCCGGTCCCGGTCCGCCCGCCCACGAACCTGGCGTGTGTCCCGAGGTGGTTCGGCCGGTAGGCCGGTGCCTTCTGCATGCTGGACGGCAAGACCCACGATGTGTGTCCGACACACGCCCAGCTCATGCGAAGGAGCGCGCCGTGTCGTCGGGCGCCTGCTCTCTTGTCAGCCCGCCGGAATGAGCCATCCGGACTAGTCCTCGCGTCTGACACGCTCCATCGCGCCAGGTGATTCGCATAAGTGCAATGTTACGTCTTGCACGCTAGCGTTGACTTCGCTACGATGGCGTCCGCGAGCCGCTCTTGGGCCGTTGCCGTTCGCAGCTGCACGCGTGCAGCTGCCCCGCTCGACGCGGAGGGCACATGGGGTGGATTCCGGCGTCGTTCGCGTCTCGTCTGGGACGAGACTCCCGCAACGGAGGGTTCAGTCGGCTGAGGGCCGCCGGCTGGTGGCGTTGGGGAGCCTGCCACATCGCGACCAACATGCGCGTGGGCGTGGTCGCGACCGCCCTGGCGTCGATAGTCGCCGTCCTCACGACCGTTCCGGCTGAAGCCGCCACCATCACGGTGACCGGCCCCGGCGACACCATCGCCGTGGATGGCGTCTGCACGCTTCGCGAGGCGATCGCCGCCGCCAACACCAACGCGCCATCGGGCGACTGCCCGGCCGGCCAGCCGCTGCCGACGATCGACACGATCGCGTTCGACATCCCCGGCTCGGGCGTCAGGACGATCTCCGTTACCGCCGCGCTGCCGGCGATCTACGAAGGCGTGACCATCGACGGCTTCACCCAGCCCGGGTCACGGCCAAACTCCAGCGCGGTTGGCTCCAACGCCGTCATCTCTATCGAGCTGAATGGCGCCGGGGCCGGCGCGACGGCCGGCCTCATCCTCGGCGACAGCGGCGCCTTCTGCTGCGACGTGCATGGCCTCGTCACGCTGCGCGGACTGGTCGTCAATCGCTTTCGTGGAGCCGGCATTCAGGCCGGTCTGTTCTCGTCAGTTTTCATGGTCGTCGAAGGCTGCTACATCGGCACCAGCCCGGACGGCCTCACGGCGCTGCCGAACAACGGAGGCGTCAACGCGTCGCTGAGCGGCGGGCGGGTCACGATCGGCGGTGAGACGCCAGCGGCCCGCAACGTGATCTCCGGAAACAGTAGCTCGGGTGTGCGCCTGGCCAACAGCGAGCACAGCTCTGTGCTGGGCAATTACATCGGCGTGGACGCGACCGGCCTGTCGGGACTCGCCAACAACGGCAACGGCGTGACGATCGACGATGGATCGGACAACGTCGTCGGTGGCCTGACGGCCGGCGCCCGCAATGTGATCTCCGGCAACAGCGGCGACGGCATCGATCTCGTCTCGCTCAACGGCCCGCTGGAACGAAACAAGGTCCGTGGCAACTACATCGGTACGGACGTGACGGGCGCCAGGGCGCTCGGCAACGGCCGCGACGGTGTGCTCGTTCACACCAACGGCAATGCCGGGTCTGACGTCACGCGTATCGGCGGCACCGAGGGCGGCTCGCGCAACGTCATCTCGGGCAATCACCGACACGGAATCGTCCTCTTGTACGGCCAGAGCCTCGCCACCGGTCCGGGCGCCATCGTCCAGGGGAACTACGTCGGGACGGATCTGACGGGAGCGGCTGCAGTCGGGAACGGCCAGGCCGGCATCGTCGTCTTCCAGGCGGTCGGCACGACCATCGGGGGGACGACCGGGTCAGCACGCAACGTCATCTCCGGCAACAACGGCACCGGCGTCTCGATGGGGCTCAGCGCCGTCACCTCGATCACGATCGTCGGCAACTTCATCGGGACCGACCTGACTGGCGCGCGCCCGCTCGGCAACGCCGGCGATGGCGTGGCCGTCGGCGCCTCCCAGGTTGTCGGCGGCACGACGCCAGGGACCGGCAACACCATCGCCTACAACGCGGGTGAGGGTGTCACGCTCAACGGACCGAACAACCGCGTCCTCGGCAACAAGATCTTCTTGAACGGGAAGAACGGCGTCCGGGTTCACAACCTCGCGAACCGCGTGCTCGGCAACAGCATCTACGGCAACGGCCAGCTCGGCATCGACGTAGACCCGCCGGGTGTCACGCCGAACGATCCGGGCGACGCCGACTCTGTGCAGAACGCGCCGGTCCTGACCTCCGCGATGAGCGGCGGCAGCTCGACGGTCGTGCAGGGGCTGCTGAACAGCCGTCCAAGCCGGACCTACCGAATCGAATTCTTCGCCGTCCGCCCGTGCGACCCGTCCGGCTTCGGCGAGGGCCAGGACTTCTTGGGCACCGTCGACGTCACCACCAGCGCGAGCGGCGCCGCCACGATCTCGGCAACTCTGCCCGTCAGCCTGCTGAGCGACCGTTTCGTCACCGCCACGGCCACGGACCTGACCGCCAGCACGGTCGCGACATCCGAATTCTCGGCGTGTCGGGCTATCACGACCTCCGGCGCGGCGCTGCTCGGCAATCCCTCCTTTGAAGAGGCGGACAGTCGCGGCGTCCCAGGCGTCTGGTTCCCGCGCCCGGGCGCCGTCCGCGACACCGCGGTCCACCACACCGGAGCTGCCTCCTTGCGGCTGGACGGCCCGGCCACTGGCGAGGTCACGACGTACACGTTCCAGTCGCCCGCCGTGCTGGCCGGGCAGACGTACGAGCTGACGGCCTGGGTCAAGACCCAGAGCGTGACCGGGGCTGGCATCCGCGTTCGCTACGCCCAGGAGGCGCCGTCCGGCCGGGTCTGGGAGAGCACCACGCTCAGGGGAACCACGGACTGGACCCAGGTCAGCGTCACGTTCACCCTGCCATCCACCTTCTCACGGGGTCGGCTCGACGTGTACTGGAGCCTGCGGCCCGGCGACCGCGCCTGGGTAGACGACGTCTCGCTCCGGTGCGTGTCGTGTCCTTGAGACGATGGGAGGTGAGACGACGGGAGGTGTGATGATGACGGCGGGAGCTCGGGGGCTGCGCTCGTTCGGTGCTCGGATGCTGACCTGTGCGCTCGCTCTCGCCTGCTCGGTCGCCCTCGCGCTACCGCCTGACCAGCCCGGGGACGCGGCTGTCAGCCGCCCCGACGTGCGCTCGGCGTTGGCGGCCACGTCGGTCTGGACGCGCAGCGGGCTGCAAGGTCAAACCGTCTCGGTGCTGACATCCGCCTCGGCGACGACCCTCTACGCCGGCACGCAGAACGGTGTCTTCAAGAGCACCGATGCGGGGGCGACCTGGACGCCGACTGGAAACGGGCCGGGTGGGTTTCCCCTCGCGATCGCCGTCGATCCGACGAGCCCACAGACCGTCTACGTGGCAAGTGCCCCGGCCGGTGTTTACAAGAGCACGAACGGTGGCGCCAGCTGGACCCCGAGCAGTAGCGGGCTCACCGAGCTGGACATCGCGGCGCTGGCCATCGACCCGCGCACTCCTGCCACCCTCTATGCTGGCATCGCCGGCACGGACAACGCCGGCATGTTCAAGAGCACGGATGCTGGGGCGACGTGGCGCCTGGCGAACACCGGTTTCCCGGGCGTCTCGCTCGTCGAAGCCATCCCGATCGATCCACAAAACCCGTCCACGCTGTACGCCGCTGTCGATAGCTTCGGCGTCTTCAAGAGCACGAACGGTGGCGCGTCGTGGACGTTCACGACCCAGAGCATTCCTGGGGTCGGGGCTATCCAGACGCTCGCGATGCACCCGACGAGACCGACCACCCTCTACGCCGCGTACGCCCAGTGGACCGCCGCCGGGAACCTGGACGTCACCATTCACCAGACGACGGACGGCGCCGCGACCTGGAGCCTGCTGAGTCGCGGACTGGGCCAGTGGTATCCGACGCAGATCGTCTTCCACCCCGCTGACCCACGCGTCATGTACGTGGGGTCTCAGGGTGGAGGCGTCCAGCAGAGCGCTGACGGTGGCGTGACCTGGACGCCGATTCTGGACGGCCTGGCGAACCGGTTCGCCATCAGTCTCCTGGTGCTACCGGGCTCCCAGCCAGTGCTGCTCGCCGGGACGCTCGACGGGATCTTCCGGCTCGATCTCGCCTCCGGGCCGCTGCCGACCGTCGCGACCGCCACGCCAACGCAGACCGGGACGCCCACGGTTACCCCGACCTTCACGCCGACCTTGACGCCCACGCAGACGTTGACGCCCACGCGCACGTTGACGCCCACCCTGACCCCGACCCTCCCTCCCGCCGGAACGAATCTGGTCCAGAACCCCTCGTTCGAGACAGTGGGCGCCAGGGGCTTCCCGACCAGCTGGTTCTATCGCCAGACCGCCATCCGCGACACCACGGTGCACCGGACCGGTGTGGCCTCGCTGCGCCTGGAGGGGCCGGCCACCGACCAGGCGACCGTCTACACCTTCCAGACGATCCCGCTGCAGATCGGGCCGACGTATGAGATCTCAGCCTGGGTCAAGACCCAGAATGTGACCGGGATTGGCGTCCGCGTCCGCTACGCACGGCCCGACGGCGGCTTCGTGCCCTACAACTCGCAGACGGTGAACGGCACCATCGACTGGACGCGCATCAGTCGGACGTTCACGCTTCCGCGCGACTTCACGGTCGGACGCCTGGACGTCTATTGGAACATGAAGCCTGGCGACCGGGCCTGGGTAGACGACGTCGAGCTGCGATGCCTGTCTTGCCCGTAGCCGGCAACGACCTCGTCACCGCTGTTGCCCACTCCTGCTAGAGTAGCTCCAGCAGGAGTGGGCAACGATCCAGGGGACTGGCAACCGGTCGGTCAGTTGGGCGCCGTGAGGCGCGGGCGCAGCACGGCCAGCAGCTCCTCGCGCGGCCGGCAATTCTTGAACGCGAACGACTCCAGCACCCGGTCGATCTCGCTCTCTGACAGCCCCTCGAAGCGGCGCGCATAGGCCGGCTGCATCAACGCGGCCAGGTGCCCGGCCAGCGCCGCCTGCCCCAGATACCGCTCCGCGCCGTACGGGTCCACGCTCGGGTCGTCGATGGCGTTCTCGGCGAGCTGTGCTAGCTGGCGGACCAGATCCTTGGCCGGCGTCGAGGGCAGCCACTGCATCCAGAAGTCCACCGCCAGCTGGCGCTTCGCCTCGTGGACCGGCTTCAGCCGCGTCATGTACTCGGACTGGGGGTCCAGGTGGACCCAGCCCATCACCCCCACGTCCTTGTACACCCAGGTCGTCCAGTGGATGCCGCGCTCGTTGAAGATGTCGATCTGATCGGCCATCGCGGCCATCCGGTACGGGTTCTCGTCGGGCGGGCCGTTGTAGATCGAGCCGAACTCGCCCACCCAGAGCGGCACGTTGTGGCGCGTGCTGAACACCGTTCCCTCGGCCTCGTCCACCCGCTCCACCTGATACGCCCGGTCCCAGTAGCCGCCGATCAGCTCGCCCGGGTACGGACCCGGCCCGAAGCCTGCCCGAGTGTAGTTGTGGCTGCTGTAGACCAGATTCGGGGCGAACGGCGCCTCCATCCCGTCGAAGAGGCGGGAGTAGTAGTCCCCCTCCAGGAAGACGATGTGGTCTGCGTCGATGGCCCGGATCGCGTCCACCACCCGCCGCATCAGCCGATTGAAATTCGGCCAGTCCGGCGTGTAGTTCTCGCTGAGGCGGCCGTCCGTGACGTTCGAGACCGGCTCGTTCATCACGTTGTAGCCGGCGACGATCGGGTTGCCCTTGTAACGGCGGGCGAGCTCCTCCCAAAGCGCGACCCATCTATCTTGAAAGTGCGGGTGCTGCCAGAACAGGGCATGTCGGTTCGCATTGTCCGAGTGCCAGTCCGTGTTCTGCCAGCCCTGGACCGCGTGCAGGTCCAGGATCACGTACAGGTCGTGCTTCGCGCACCACTCGATGGCCCGGTCCAGCCGCGCGAAGCCGGCCTCCTCGTACTGGAACGGCGTGGCGTCGCGCTCGAAGTGGCGGTAGTTCAACGGCAGCCGCACGACCGTCGCGCCCTGCGCCTTCATGAACGCGATGTCGTCCTCGGCCAGCATGTGATCCAGCAGCCGCTCGAAGAAGAACGCGGCCTTGCCCGGCCCGATCGTGCTGGTGAGGGCGGCCCTGATCCCGTGCTCGGAGCCAGGGTAGCCGTTGATGAAGTCTTCCATGTTCATCCAGCCGCCGACGCAGGTGCCGCGCAGCTCGATCTGGGCGCCGGTCGAGTCGACGATTCGTCCGTCTGAGACCTGGAGCATGGATCCTCCGGGCGAGTGGCGTGCGCGGTCCGGTCGCGCTGGTGGTCAGATGCGTGGTTGGACGGGTGGCCCGAATTGTAGTCCCGAACCCCGGACCGCCCGACACATCCGCCGAGGCGCGGACAGCGTACTCTGTGATAGCGGCAGCGCGACGGACAGGCTCACGCGAATTGCCTCACGAGATCGTGAAACGTGTGAGGCGGGTCACAGTCAGTGGTCAGCTTCGACTCTACAGTAAGGCCCAGGTGACGCGGGCACCAGTCACCGGCCGAGAGCAGTCGTCGTTTCCGACGAGACGACGAAACGGGGAGACGCAGCATCATGGGCTCATTGCTCGAGATCGGACCGGACGGCGAGATCTACGACGACGGCACGATCCACATCATGTTCCCAGCCGATCCAGAGCTGGAGATGTACGACCCGCTCGACTGAGCGGGTCGTGTGCTGTCGGCGCGGCTGGCCGGACCGCGCCGACACGGGTGCGCGTCAGTTCTGTGTGGGGCGCGATGAATCGTGGGGCGCGATGAATCGCGCCCCCGTGTTCTGGCTCGGCCAAAACTCTGACGCATACCGCGCCGACATTCCACCGTCGCGTGACGGAGGCCGACCGGGTAGACTGACCGGAGCAGGCACGCGAGGAGGACCGGCCGTGGCCGCTACCGGATTGCCGCTCGTCATCGCTCTCGAAGAGCACTACTACGACGCCGAGCTCGCGGCGACGTTCGAGGGACCGGAGGGCCGGGCAGGTGAGACCCGCCGTCGCCTGCTCGACCTCGGCGAGCTCCGGATCGCCGAGATGGACGCCGCCGGCATCGACGTCCAGGTGATCTCCCACGGTGCGCCCTCGGTGCAGCGCCTGGACGCCGAGACGGCGGTCTGGATGGCGCGCGGCGCGAACGACCGCCTCGCCGAGAGCATCGCCCAGCACCCGGACCGCTTCGCCGGCTTCGCGGCGCTGCCGACGCCCGATCCCGAGGCCGCCGCCGCCGAGCTGGACCGGGCCGTCACCCAGCTCGGGTTCAAAGGCGCGATGATCCACGGCCTCACCAACGGCGCCTTCCTGGACGAGCGCCGCTTCTGGCCGATCTTCGAGCGGGCGCAGGCGCTGGACGTGCCGCTCTACCTTCATCCCGCTGTGCCGCATCGCTCCGTGGCCGAGACGTACTACCAGGAGTACCTCCAGGAGTTCCCGTCGATCCTGACGGCCGGCTGGGGGTTCGGCGTCGAGACGGCCACCCAGGCGATCCGACTGGTCTTGAGCGGCGCGTTCGAGACCTATCCCGGCCTGAAGATCGTGCTGGGCCACATGGGCGAGGGGCTGCCGTTCCTGCTCTGGCGGCTCGACCACGCCTTCTCGCGGCCGGGCAACGCGCGCGGCGGACGCCCGATCTCGTTCCGCGACGAATTCAGCCAGCACGTCTGGATCACCACCAGCGGCAACTTCTCCACGCCGGCCCTCTTGTGCTCGATGATGGAGTTGGGCGTGGACCGGATCATGTTCTCGGTGGACTATCCGTTCGTGCAGAACCCGCCCGGCACGGCGTGGCTCCAGTCGCTCCAGCTCTCGGCCGAGGACAAAGCGAAGATCGCCGGCGGCAACGCGAAGCGCCTGCTGAAACTGTAGCGTGGTCGCCATTGGCGCGGCGCGGGTCCTGGCGGCGGCCAGGGTCGCCGAGGAGGCCGCGCGCCTGTCGGGCATGGTTCTGGGGGCGTACACGGCCGGGTCGGCCAACTGGCTGCCGGACGACGCGATCTTGCCCTCATCCTCCGACCTGGACGTGATGCTGGTGCTGGCCGATTCCGACCCGCCGGTCAAGCCCGGCAAACAGCTCTACAAGGGTGTCCTGCTGGAGCTCACCTACCTCTCCGACCAGCCGTTCCAGTCCGCCGAGACGATCCTGGCGCACTACCACCTGGCGACGAGCTTTCAGTCGGCGCAGATCCTGCTGGACCCGAGTGGGAAGCTGGCGGCGCTCCAGGCCGAGGTCCGGCACGAGTTTCCCAAGGCGGCACGGGTCCGCCAGCGCCTCGCGCACGTCGAGGCGAACGTGCGCGGCATGTGCGGTGCGGTCGCGACCTGGGACGTGCTCCACGAAAAGGTGACGTGCTGCTTCTTTGGGGCTGGCGGGCTCTGCCACCTGCTGCTGGTGGCCGGCCTGCGGAACCCGACCGTTCGCCTGCGCTACCTCGCCGCCCGCGAGCTGCTGGCCGAGCACGGCCGGCCGGACCTGTACGAGCGGCTGCTGGAGGTCGCCGGGTACGCGGCGGTCACGCCAGACACGGTGCGGGCGCAGGTGGCGACGCTCGCGGACGCCTTCGACGATGCTGGTCCGGCCGTTCGCACGCCGATCTTCTTCAAGTCCGACCTGGACACAGTCTCCCGCCCGATCGCCATCGACGGCGCCTACGAGCTGATCGCGCGGGGCGACCACCGCGAGGCGATCTACTGGAACGTCGCCACCTACGCACGCTGCATGAGCGTCTTCTCCCGCGACGACTGGCCGGAGCTACACGCGAAGCACCTGCCCGGCTTCTGGCGGCTGCTGAACGACCTCGGCATCACGTCCGAGGACGATCTCCGCCAGCGCGCCGAGCGGGTCGTGGCGCTCATCCCCGAGGTGCGCGCCGTCGCCGACACGATCATGGCGGCCAATCCAACCATCATCTGAGTCGGCGACGGTACGAGCTACGGGACGAAATGGTAGACCGTCGTCACCTGATTGTTGTTCTCGTTCGATTCCATCACGAAGTTGCCGAGGTCGACCGACGAGACCACGCTGCCGGTCGTCGGCGCTGGCACGGTCAGCTCGATCGCGAAGCGCGTCGCCCCCTGGTTGGGCTGCAGGTCGAAGCGGTTCTTACAGACCAGCACGGACGGCGGATACGTGGTGCAGTCCCACGGCACCGGACCGTTGACCTGCATCCGACCGTTCGGCTGGACACCCCGCGGGAAGGTCACCACGGCGACCGCCTTGCCGGCTGCCACCGAGCCGCTACCGGTCAGGTTGACGTAAAAGAGGTGTGAGAGGACCGGTCCGCTCAGATGCTCGGTCAGATCGGTGCCGGCGACCACCACGAGGTCGGATGACCCCCCGGCCTGTGTGGGTGTGACGGCGAACATCGCCAGGGCGCCCGACCCGACGACGACTGCCACGGCTCGTGCCAGCGCGCTGATCCAACGGTGCGTACGCTCGACAAACATCGCTTCTCCCCCAAGAACTGTGCGTCCGCGTGGCGCCGAAGAGACCTCTTCTGTGCCTCAGCGTAGGGGGAGAAGTGGACGGTGATCTGACAGCTGTTGCGACTTGCTTACGGCAGGATCAGGTGAAGGTCGCCAAACTCGTGCCAGAGGTAGCCGCCGTCCAGAGCGGCCCGGTACATCAGCTCCAGGTGCTCGCGGCCGGCAATCGCCGAGAGCATCGCCAGGTGGGTCGCCTCCGGCTCGTGGAAGCCGGTCAGCAGCCCGTCCACCACCGTGACGCCGCGCTCCGGCGTGATGACGAGATCGGTCCAGCCGCGCGTCGGGATCACCCGGCCGCGCTCGTCGGTGGCGGACTCCAACGCCCTGACCACCGTCGTACCGACCGCGATCACCCGCCGACCGCCCAGGCGTGCCGCGTTGACGGCCTCGGCGGTGGTGGCCGGGACCGTGAACGGCTCGTCGTACGGCCGCTCGTGCGCCTCCAGGCTGGCGACGCCGGTGTGCAAGGTCAGCGTCGCGAACCCGACGCCCTTCTGGGCTAGCCGGATCAGCACGTCCTTGCTGAACGCCCGACCAGCTGACGGCATCTCGGCCGAGCCGGGCTCGCGGGCGTAGACCGTCTGGTACGTCGAGAGCGGCCACGGATCTGGGACGTACGGATAGGCGATCGGGCGACCCCACTGGCTCAGGTACTCCAGGAATGGCATCGGCAGGTCGAGGCGGGCGACCCAGAGCCGCGCCGAGTCGGCGTACGGCGCTAGGAGCGTAGCCGTGCCGTCTCCCGGCAACTGGAGTATCTCGCCCACTGTCGCCTCGGTCTTGCGCGGCTCGACCACCCAGAGCGCCCCCAGCAGTCGCGTCGAGAGGTGCAGGGCGATGTCGGTGCCATCATCCCGGCGAGCGGTCAGCGCGGCCGGCAGCGTCGCGGAGTCGTTGGCGACCAGCAGGTCGCCGGGCTGGAGGAAGTCGGGCAGCGCGTCGAAGCGAGCGTGCGCGATCCGGTCGTCGCCGTACTGGCTGACCAGCAGCCGGACCTGATCCCGCCGGAGTCCACGCGCCTCGGGCGGCTCGTGCGCTTCGAGGCTCGGCGGCAAGGTGAAGCGGAGCGAGTGCGCGGCAAGCGACGCACCAGGAGCGTGCTTCGAGGCCGCCGTCTTCGGCCTCGTGGCGTTGGCCATCGTGGCGTTTGCCGTCGTGGGGGCATTCGCCGTCGGGCTGTCTTCGGGCGGTGCGCTGTCCGCAGCGGGTGCTGAGACGGTCGTTGGTGTGGTGATCGTCCGTGTCTCGAGCATGGTCATCGTCCGTGGATGAGGGCCGGCTCGGGCAACTGGGCCTCGAAGCGGCCAAAAGGTGATCTCTCGTGCTGGATCAGGCGCACGATGGCCGGCGCCGCGATCTCGGGACCGGGCAGGTGCGAGAGATCCACGCCGGGCTCGGCGTCGCGGTGCATCTGGGTGTTCATGTCGCCGGGGTCCACGACGTAGACACGCACGCCGCTCCCGTCCAGCTCGGCGGCGAGCACCCGTGACAGGTGCTCCAGCGCGGCCTTGCTGGCGCCGTAGCCGCCCCAGCCGGGGTACGCCTGGACGGCCGCGTCCGACGTGACGTTGACGATGACGCCAGCGCCGCGTGCACGCATCTGGGGCAGCACCAGCTGGCTCAGGTGGAGCGGCGCGATGGTGTTGACGGCGAAGACCCTGGTCAGCTCATCGAGCGGGTACGCCTCCAGGGTCGGCATCGGGCTCGGGCCGATGGTCGAGGCGTTGTTGACCAGCGCGTCGATCCGTCCGAAGCACCTGAGCCCTTCCGCGACCAGTCGGCTGGCGTGGTCGGCATCCGCCACGTCGCCGGGCAGCGCGACGACCTCGGTCAGCCGCGCCAGCTCGTCCGCGACGGCCTGGAGCCCCGCTGCTCCGCGTGCCGTCAGGATCAGCTTCGTGCCCTGCCGGGCGAGCTCCCGGGCGATCTCACGGCCAAGCCCCTGGGATGCACCGGTGACGAGCGCGACGCACTCGAATTCTGCGTTCATGATGGGTGTGCTCCTTCAGGCGAGTGCCTGTACCCACAGTCTCTCGCGCGAAGGAAGCTCGGAACGCCGTCATGCGGGACAGCCGCGGGGCCGGCAGTTCGGTCAGGCCGTGACGCTGCCCGTTGGGACAGGTGAAAGAAAGCCCCACCCCCCAGCCCCCTCCCCATTGCGATGGAGAGGGGGAGCAGGCTCGCTCCGTCTCCCCCTCTCCATCGCAATGGGGAGGGGGCTGGGGGTGGGGCTTCCCTCTTACGCCAGCAGCCCGCGTTGGGCCGCCACCGCTACCGCCTGGGCGCGGTTGTCCGCGCCGAGCTTGCGGATCAGCGCGGCGGTGTGGAACTTCACCGTCCGCTCGCTGATGCCGAGCGCCCCGGCGATCTGCTTGCCCGGCAAGCCCTGGGCGATCAGGCGCAGTACCTCGCGCTCGCGGGCGGTCAGCGGCCCGGCTCCACGGGGCGCCCGCACCGCGTCCGCCAGGTGCGCCGCCGCCGACGGCGCCAGCGCCGAGCTGCCGGCCGCCACCGTCCGAATCGCCGCCGCGATCTCCGCCACGGCCGCCCCTTTGAGCAGGTAGCCGCCCGCCCCCGCCCGGACCGCGCTCAAGACGCGCTCGTCTGTGTCGTACGCCGTGAAGACCAGGACGCGCGTCTGTGGGCTCTGCTCCAGGATGCGCGGGATCGCCTCCACGCCGCTCAGGCCCGGCAATTCTAGATCCAGCAGCGCCAGGTCCGGCCGCAGCCGCGACACCAGCGTCAGCGCCTCCTCGGCCGAGCCGGCCGCCGCCACCACCTCGAAGTCGGCCTCGTCGTCCAGGGCGGCGACCAGCCCCTGGCGCACGATCGGATGGTCGTCCACCACGACGATCCGGATCGAAGGTATGGACGTGGCATCCTGCGACGCGCCGACTCCTGACGCCGTGTCACTCATGCGTGCGCCTCCTGGCCGCGCGGCACGCGGACGCTGACGGTCGTGCCGTGACCCGGGCGGCCGGTCACCCGTAGCTGGCCGCCCAGCAGCCGGACCCGCTCCCGCATCCCGACCAGGCCGTGGTGATCGTCCTGCGCCCGTCCCGGCGCGTCTCCTGCCGCCTCGAGCCCGACCCCGTCGTCGCGGATCGAGAAAAGCACGCTCTGGTCAGTCGTCCTGAGCGAGATCTCCACCAATGTGGCGTGGGCGTGCTGCCGCACGTTCGCCAACGCCTCCTGGGCCACGCGGTACAGCTCGGACTCCGCGCGCAGCGGCAGCGTCAGGTCGGACGGCGACTGGACGTGCACCTGGACGCCCGTCTCGGAGGTGAACGCCCGGCCCAGGCCCGCGAGCGCGTCGGTGAGCGGGCGGCCTGCCAGCGCCTCGGCGCGCAGGTCCAGCACCGAGCGGCGGGCGTCCTCCAGGCTGGCGCGGGTCGTCGTGAGCGCCCGCTCCAGGCGCTCGCGAGCGCGCTCCGGGCTCTGCTCCAGGTTGCGCAGCGCCCCCTCGATGTCCAGGCCGATGGCGGTCAGCCCCTGGGCCAGCGTGTCGTGGATCTCACGCGCGAGCCGGGCACGCTCCTCGGCCCGCGCGAGCCGCGTGCTCTCCGCGGCGAGCCGCGCCCGCTCGACGGCGATGGCGATCTGCGAGGCGATGGTCGCCAGCAGCCGCAGCTCCTCGGGCTGCAATGGGCGCCAGGCCGGCCCGGCGATGTTCATGATCCCCAGGCCGCGCTCGCGGAAGTAGAGCGGGATGGTGGCGTGGTAGCGCAGCCCCTCGGTCTGCTGGGAGTCCTGGGCGTGGATCGCCGGATGCAGCCGACTGCATTCGAGCACGTCGATGTTGCTGGGCGTCAGCTTGCCTTTCTGGAACAGGTCGGTGCAGAGGCACCATCGTCCGCTCATCCTGACCGGCTCCTGGAGATATGGCGGCAGCCGCTGAGCCGCCGCGACGTAGAACTGGTGCGTCTCTGGATCGACGAGCCAGACCCAGCCGGTCCGCAGCCCGAGCAGCCCTGCTACCAGCCCGAGCGTCCGCTCCAGCGCCTGCTGCACGTCCGTCGAGCCGTGGAGCGCCTCGGCGATGGCGTTGAGCACGACGACGTCGCGCGCCTGCTGCGCGTCGCCCCCAGGTGAGGCGCGAGGACGCTTGCGTCCGCCTCTTCGCATCGTTCTCACCATCGCCCGTCCGCCGTCTGGATGTCGCCAGACACTGTAGCACCAGTGTGTGGCGTGATCCGGTGTCGGTCACGCGCCACACGGGGCGTGGCTGTCTCGATCTGTCGGCGGCCGTAGGAAGCCCGAGCGAGCGGCGCGCCGGGCGAGGGCGCATTCCCAGGTCAGCGCCGCCTCGACGTCGGTCTCGGCGAGGCCGAGCCGTCCCGCGACGAGCTCGGAGCTGGCGCCACTCCGTACGTGCCGTGCGACCGACGTCGTGAGAATCGCGGTGCCGGCGACGCAGGGCTGGCCGGCCTGGACCGCCGGTCGCAGCTCGATGCCCGCCATCGGCGTCCAGACGGTCGGTCGGCCGCTCCGAGCGTCGAAGACGAGGCGAGTCTCGACGCGATGACGCGGCTGGGCCATGAACGGCATCGCGAGCTGGCCGCCGCGCGTGCCGGCGATCGGCCGGCCGTCGAGTGTGCCGAAGATGTCGTCGCCGGACATCCAGAAATGACGGTGGGCGAACGGTCGCTCGACGCCGTACAAGCCCGCGAAGAATGACTCGGCCTCGGCGATCCTCGCGAGCGGAATGCCGGCCGCGCGAAAGAGCGAGATCGCCCGCCCGGTCACCAGATCGTCGAAGTCGGCCACGATGGCGTGCTCCGGCGCCAGGCGAAACGCTGGAGCCAGGAGGCCGCGTCGGACCCAGCCGAAGACCTGGGCAGGTCCGGGCACCAGCCCGGTGTCTGGTGCCACCGCCCGCAAATACGAAGCCACTTCCGACGGTGAGTAGATAGCCCGTGCGAGCGCGCCAGCCGACGAACGTGCCATGCTCGTGTACCTCCACCGACAGAGGTACACGAGGCCGCCGTTTGTTACGGACGCCGACGAGGCCGTTCGACCGCGCTACGACGTCAGGTCGAGCGTAGCACCGGCCCGCGCGATCGCGACGACATCGTCGCCGTCGAAGACGGGAATCATGCTGACTGTGCCCGCGCCGTCCTGGTAGATAGCGCCGAGCACGAGCTGCGTCGCAGCCTCCACACCATTCAAGCGCAGGTATTCGGTCACCACCGAGATTGCCTTCTCGCGCTGGTCGAAGATGGCAATCTGGTTGGCGGTCTCCATGTCCCAGAGCTCGTAGCGCAGGATCATCGCAGTGCTCACATGTTCACTCTACCACAGCGACAGCGCGATCAATTTCGTGACGGAGGCGAGATCGACCGAGCCCGAATCACCCGACTCACCCAACGTAGCAGGTCCGCAGCTGATAACCCGTACAGGTTGCAGTGTTGGCGTTGATCGGGTCCATCGCACTCGTAGTCGACACCATCGGGCACGACGACCTCCGCGACATACTCCCCGATCCTCCATCGAAGGTTCGCGGCATTTTCCCACGCTGCCTCGTACGTCGTGAATACCGACAAGCCTTCCCAACGTCTCAGGAAGTCAGCATCCTGGAGGGGCGGAATCTTCCCGAGCTGAGCGTGAGAGAGAATGTCACGCTCAGTCGGCCGATCCGACTTCACGCTGCGATAGGAGTGTCGAGGCAGTTCACCCGCTCCTCTGTCAGCCGGTAAAGGGTAGCTTGCGGATCAGGCGGGGAACGTCACCAGGCTGCGGGCCACCTCGCCCCGTCCCAGGCTGTCGTACGCCTCGTTGATCTGCTCCAGCGGGTACGTCCTGGTGATCATCTCCTTCACCTTCAGCTTGCCCGCCAGCGTCATGTCGATGAAGCGGTGGAAGTCCAGCCGGGGCCGCGACGACCCATACCAGCTGCCCAGCAGCCGAGCCTCTTTCTGGACGAACAGCAGCGGATCGAAGCCCGCCGTCTGGTTCTGGGGCGCCATCCCGACGATCACCGCCGTCCCGGCCTGCCGGATCATCCCGATGGCCTGCTCGACGGTGCGGTAGTTGCCGATCACCTCGAAGGCGTAGTCCACGCCGCCGCCGGTCAGCTCGCGGACCTGCTCTACGGCGTCGCCCTTCGAGCCGTTCACCAGATGGGTCGCGCCAAACGAGGACGCGTAGTCTAGCAGGCTGCTGAAAAACGCCGCGCCGGACTACCGGCGCGACGATGTCGTTCGGTACGATGTTGCCACCGATCGGCGAGGTGGCGAAGGTGCGTGGGCGGCAAGATTCGCAGGTGTCGATGTTGGCGTTCGTGGATCTGGAGAGTCGGGTGCCGGTGGGCCATCCGATCCGGACGATCAAGCGGCTGGCGGACGCGGCCCTGGCGGAGTTGTCGCCCCTCTTTGATGAGATCTATGCCGAGACGGGGCGGCCGTCGATCCCGCCGGAGCGGCTGTTGAAGGCGTCGCTGCTGATCGCGCTGTACTCGGTGCGGAGTGAGCGGGCGTTCTGCGAGGAGCTGGAGTACCACCTGCTGTTCCGGTGGTTCCTGGACATGAGCCTGGTGGAGCCGGGCTTCGACGCCAGCACCTTCTCCAAGAACCGCGAGCGGCTGTTGAAGCACGAGGTCGGGCAGCAGTTCTTCGACGAGGTCGTCTTCCAGGCGCAGGGGCGGAAGCTGCTGTCGGACGAGCACTTCACGGTCGATGGGACGCTGATCGAGGCGTGCGCCAGCCTGAAGAGCTTCAAGCGCCGCGACCAGGCCCCGAGCGACGAGCCGCCGGATGATCCCGGTAACCCGACCGTCGACTTCCATGGCGAGAAGCGGTCGAACAAGACGCATCAGAGCACGACCGATCCCGAGGCGCGGCTGCTCAAGAAGGGGAAGGGCAAGGAAGCGAAGCTCTCCTTTATGGGCCACGCCCTGATGGAGAATCGGCACGGCCTGCTGGTCGACTTCCAGATGACGGAGGCGACCGGCACCGCCGAGCGGGACGTGACCCCGACGCTGCTGCGGCAGGCGCGTGACCGGGGCTTCCATCCGAAGACCCTCGGCGGCGACAAGAACTACGACACCCGCGACTGCGTCGCCGACATCCGCGACTGCGGCGTCACCCCGCACGTCGCCCAGAACACCAGCGGGCGGCGGAGCGCCATCGACGGTCGGACCACCCGCCACCCGGGCTACAAGGTCAGCCAGCGGATCCGGAAGCGGGTCGAGGAGATCTTCGGCTGGATGAAGACGGTCGGCGGCTTCCGCCGGACCCGCTTCCGGGGCCTTGAACGGACCAGCCACGCGGGCTACCTCGTCGCCACCGCCTACAACCTGGTCCGCCTCAGCTGCCTCGAACGCGTCCTCGCCCTGCCCGCCGCCGCCTGACCGACCGCTGCGGACCCGTCGCGCGGCCGAATCGCCCGGACCGGGCCTCGTCCGACCCACCCGCACGGTCTCCCAAGCCCCATTGGAGGCTCGCGTCCTGCCCCGCAACGATGCTCCCCGGACCATCCGGCCTGTCTTCACCCTTCTGCTCGCTCGAACATGGGGTTCTTCAGCAGCCTGCTAGCTTGTTGTCCAGCAGGTCAACCGCGATCACTTTGCTGGCCCCGGCAATCGAGGCGCCCTGGACCACGTTCAGGCCCACGCCGCCGCAGCCGATCACCGCCACCGCGCTGCCCGGCTCGACCTTCGCCGTGTTGAGCACCGCGCCGACGCCGGTCGTGACCGCGCAGCCGATCAGCGCCAGGGACTCCATGTCGATCTCTTGCTGGATCGGGACGACCTGCTCGGCCGGCATCACCACGTACTCGGCGAAGCTGCCCATCCGGCCAAGAACCCCGACATCCTGTCCGTTGCGATGGACACGCGCCGTCCCATCGTGCATCTTGAAGCGGTCGCCAGTGTACCCCTCGCACAGCACCGACTTGCCGATGATGCAGAGCCGACAGCGCCCGCACCACGGCCGGAACGAGAGGGCGGCGCGGTCGCCGGGCTTGATCCCGGTCACGCCCGCCCCCACCTCCTCCACGATCCCGGACGCCTCGTGCCCGAGCAGGACCGGCAGCGGGAACCTCCACTCGCCCTTCATCACGTGGTAGTCGCTGTGGCAGACGCCCGTCGCCACGATCTTCACTTTGACCTCGCCGGCCTTCGGCGGGTCCAGCGTGACCTCTTCGATGCTCAGCGGGGTCTGGTAGTCGTTGAGGATGGCGGCCTTCATCGGGGCTCCTCCCGGGCGGCGCGGCTCACGATGCCCGCGCCGGAATCGTTCGTGCAGTGCCGGCAGGATACCAGACCCTCGATGTTGCGCCGGCGAGCGCGCGTGGCGCTCGGCAGCATGGCCGTCGGTCGAAACCCCCGCCTACTATTGGTGTGTGGCTACGCCACGCCAGGGCAGGCGCGTTCGTCGCGGAGCGACCGAATGATCGTAGACGCGGGTTTCAACCCCAATGCCGTTCAGATAGGGCAGCCTTCTGCACCGCGAGCGTCAGCGAGCCGGACCCCGGCCTCGAAGGTCCGCTCGCTGACGCTCGCGGTGCAGATGACGCGGCGCTGCCAGCCAGACGCCTAAACTGAACGGCATTGGGGTTTCAACCCACGGACCTGTCGTCAGGTAGGGGGCGAACGTGAGCGAGTACCAGTACTACGAGTTCATGGCCATCGACCGGTCGCTAACCCGCGATCAGATGGCGGAGCTGCGGTCGATCTCGTCGCGGGCCGAGATCACCCCGACCCGCTTCACCAATTCCTACTCCTACGGTGATTTCAGAGGCGATCCATTCGATCTGGTGGAGCGCTTCTTCGATGCCCACGTCTACATCGCCAACTGGGGCACGCACATCCTCATGTTCGGCCTCCCGGCCAGCTCAGTCGACGCGGCGCTGCTGCTCGCCCACAGCGAGGACGACGGGCTCGCGGTGCGACAACGCGGCGACCGTCTGATTCTGAGCTTCGAGCTCTCGAACGAAGATGGTGGCGGCGGCTGGGTTGAAGACGACGAAGGGGCCAGCTGGATGGCATCGCTCGTCTCGCTGCGTGCCGACCTGATGAACGGCGATCTCCGTGCGGCGTACCTGGGCTGGCTGCGCGGCATTCAGACCGAAGGGCTGTACGAGGACGACGAGGAGATCGACGAGGTTGAGCAGGACGAGCGGTACGGCGCGGTCCGCACGGAAGCCGACGACGCCGCTGCCGAGTACCCCGACAATCTGGAGATGCCCGTGCCGGCTGGCCTGGGCTCGCTCACGGCCTCGCTGGAGAGCCTGGTTCGGTTCCTCGAGATCGACGAGGATCTCGTGGCCGTGGCGGCCGAAGCGAGCGCGTCCCTGACCGAGCGGAAACCGTCCACTGCCGCCATGCAGGCGTGGGTCAGCGCGATCCCCTCGTCTGGCAAGGATGCGCTCTTGCTGCGAGCGCTCCAGGGCGACACCCGGGTGCAGGCCGAGCTGTTGCGTCGCTTTCGGGCGGAGACCGCGCCGGCCGCCGCGCCGAGCTCGCCGCGCCGCACGGTCAGGCAATTGTTGCAAGCGGCGCAGGCCCGTACCGCCGAGCGGAAGGCGCAGGAGGCAGAGGCACACCGCCAGGAGCAGAAACGTCGCCTCGAACAGGCGGCCCGTGCGCGCGAGCACCATCTCGCGTCGCTGGCCGGTCAGGAGCACAGCCTCTGGCTCCAGGTGGAGCAGCTCATCGCCTCCAAGCAACAGAAGGAGTACGACCGCGCGGTCACCATCCTGCGCGACCTGCGCGACCTGGCTCAACGCGCCGGTACCGACTCCCGCTTTCAGGAGCAGGTGAGCGCCCTGCGCGAGCGTCATCACGCCAAGCCAAGCCTCATGAAACGGCTGGACCTCGCGAAGCTCGGCTAGCGAGGTGCGCGTCCTCAGTGCCAGCCAGCAAGCGTGATTCCTGCCAGGGGCACGCCCGGACCGGCTACCATGTCAGGAGGCGATACCCTCGCCGCCGAGCGCCTTCACGTCTGGCGTCCCCACCGTCCGGACGTGCCGCCTGGCGCAGACTCACCCGCCAGGACCCCGCGCCACGAGCGAAAACGGCAGATGCCGGGCCATCGGCGCTACACTGATGTCTCTGTCGCACTTGCCATAGCACAAGTAGGACGTCCCCACCGTCCGCGCCCCTGGCGAAGTAGCGGCTCTTGTCTCTGTCTAAGGAGGGGAACCAATGGCGATGACCGCTCCGTTGCCCAAGATGATGGGCCAGCCCGTCCGGCGTCGGGAAGATCCGCGCCTGATCACCGGCACCTCCCAGTACGTCGACGACATCCAGCTGGCAGGGATGCTCCACCTGTCGTACGTGCGCAGCCCGTACGGTCACGCGAGGGTGAACGGCATCGACTCCACGGCGGCGCTGAAGGTGCCGGGCGTGGTGGCCGTCATCACCGCGAAGGATCTCGAAGGGCTGACCACCGGCCCGCTGCCATACGAGTTCGGCTTCGAGCCGTTCCAGAACGTTCACAACATGGAGCGTGGCCCGCTCGCGACCGACAAAGTGCGGTACGTCGGCGATCCGGTCGCGGCCGTGCTGGCGGAGACCCGCTATGCCGCCCGCGACGCCGCGGCCCTGGTCGACGTGGACTACGCGCCGCTGCCGGCCGTCGTCGATCCCGAGAAGGGGATGGAAGACGGCGCCACGCTCCTCTACGAGGACTGGGGCACGAACGTCGGGCACACCCAGTCGCTCTCGCACGGCGACGTGGACGGCGCGTTCGCGGCAGCCGACAAGGTCGTCACGCTGAAAGTCGTCAACCAGCGCGTGTTCCCCGTCGCGATGGAGACGCGCGGCTGCCTGGCGGACTGGCGCCCCGGCCGGCCCGGCGATCCTGGCGAGCTGACGATGTGGACCTCGACCCAGATCCCGCACGGCGTCAAGACGAAGCTCGCGGTGCTGCTCGGCATCGACGAGAACAAGGTGCGGGTGATCGCGCCCGAGGTCGGCGGCGGCTTCGGCAACAAGGTGGACGTCTCGCCCGAGGAGGCGCTGGTCGCCATCGCCTCGATGAAGACAGGCCGGCCGGTCAAGTGGTCCGAGACCCGCTCGGAGAACTTCCAGGCCGCCATGCACGGTCGCGGCCAGGTGGACATCATCGAGGTCGCCGCCAAGAACGACGGCCGCATCACCGGCATGAAGGTGTCGGCGATCTGCGACATCGGCGGCTACTACCAGTACGTCTCGCCGCTGATGGGGATGTTGACCGGCCTGATGCTGCCCGGCCCGTACGACATCGAGAACATCTCGTACGAGCTGAAGGGCGTCATGACCAACAAGACGCCGGTCGGGGCGTATCGCGGCGCTGGCCGCCCGGAGGCGACCTACCTCCTGGAGTGCGCCATCGACAAGGTGGCTCACGAGCTGAGCCTGGACCCCGGCGAGGTCCGCCGCGTCAACTTCATCCCGCCCGACAAGTTCCCGTACAAGACCCCGTTCGGGGCCAACTACGACACCGGCGAGTACGTGAAGGCGCTCGACAAGGCGCTGGAAGTCTCCGGCTACGCGCAGCTCCGCGAGGAGCAGAAGAAGGCGCGTGACGAGGGCCGGATCGTCGGCGTCGGCGTCGGCGCCTACGTCGAGATCTGCGGCTTTGGGCCGTGGGAGAGCGCGACGGTCCGCGTCGAGGCGTCCGGCAAGGTGATGGTCCACACCGGCACCTCGCCGCACGGTCAGGGCACCGAAACCGCGATGGCCCAGATCGTCGGCGACGAGCTGGGCGTGCCGATGGAGCAGATCGTGGTGCTCCACGGCGACACCGCGATGACCCAGACCGGTGTCGGCACGTTCGGGAGCCGGGGCGCGGCGGTCGGCGGCGGCGCGATGCGCATCACCGTCGAGCAGGTCCGCGACAAGGCGAAGCGGATCGCCGCCGACGCGCTCGAAGTCTCGTTCGACGACATCGAGATCTCAACCGAGGGGTACAGCGCGCGCGGCGTCGCCGACAAGACGATCACGCTAGCCCAGATCGCGGGCCGGGCGTATGGCGGCGCCGTCCCCGAGGGCGACGAGCCGGGCCTGGAGGCGACCCGTTTCTTCAAGCCGGCCGACTCGGTCTTCCCGTTCGGCGTCCATATCGCCGTCGTCGAGATCGACAAGGACACCGGGCGGGTCAACCTCCAGAAGTTCATCGCGGTGGACGACGTGGGCAACGTCATCAACCCGTTGCTCCTGGACGGCCAGCGGCACGGTGGCATCGTTCAGGGCGTCGCGCAGGCGCTCTGCGAAGAGGTCGTCTACGACGACGACGGCCAGCTCCTGACCGGCACGCTGTCGGACTACGCTCTCCCGACGGCCCACATCCTCCCGATGTTTGAGTTGGATCGCACGGTCACCACGACCGACCGCAACCCGCTCGGCGTCAAGGGCGTCGGCGAGGCCGGCACCATCGGCAGCACGCCCACGCTGCGCAACGCGGTGCTGGACGCGCTGCTGCCGCTCGGCGTGACCGACCTGGACATGCCGGCGACGTCGGTCAAGATCTGGAAGCTGATCCACAACGCGAAGTAGCGGGTAGCGAGGGGCGAGGGGCGAGGGGCGAGGGGATCGTAGCCCCCTCGCCCCTCGCTACTCGCAACTCGCTACTCGCCCCTCGCTACTCGTTACTCGTTACTCGCCGCCCGCACTTCGCTCATCAGGCCCAGCGTGTTGCCTTCGCTGTCCTCCACGAACCCCATCCAGAGGTCGTGGTCCGGCAGCTTCGCGATCAGGTGCGGCTCCGACGTGCCCTTGGCGCCGCGCGCCGTGACCGCTGCCCAGGCGGCCGGCAGGTCGTCCACCACGTAGTAGAGGATCGAGGCCGGGTGGTCGTGCTCGGGCGACTCGGGCCGGCTGAGCATTAGCCGTACTCCGCCGCACAGGAAGAAGGCGAGCCCCGGCGGCGCCTGGAACAGCAGCGTCAGGCCGAGGACGTCCCGGTAGAAGGCGACCGCCCGGTCGAGATCGCGGATCGGCACGGCGATCTGGCCGATGCGGCTGATGCCCGGCCCGGCGGACTCGGACGTGGATGCGCTCGGAGAGGAAGCCTGCTCGGCAGCCATGTGGCGCTGTCCTCCAGCCAAATCGTTAGGTATGCTAACGATCTCGATGGTACGGGCCGCGTTGACCCGGCGCAACAACCGGATGAACGGACTTTGGGCGGACGTTGGGCATCTCTTCGCGGCGTTGGGTCCTGGGGCTCCGTCGGGGCTTGAAAGCCCCGCCTACACTCAGTTGTCGCTCTGCGACAGATGATATGCGTCGGCGTCGCGGCGCGACGCCATGACGGTAGACGTGGGCTTTTAGCCCACGGCGCGGCGAACGCCCGGGTTTCGGGGCGGTACGATGCGTCACAAAGCGGGAGGTAGCTGTGACCCCGGCCGACGATCTGGCGCCGGAGCTGGTGGCCGACCGGCTCCACTCGGCGGCGATTCATCTCCTGCGGCGCCTGCGCGTCGAGGACGCCGCCAGCGGGCTCACGGCGCCTCGACTTTCCGCGCTCTCGGTCATCGTGTTCGGCGGGCCGTTGACGCTCGGGGCGCTGGCCGCCGCCGAGCAGGTCCGCCCCCCGACGATGACGCGCCTGGTGGCGGCCCTCGAACGCGACGGGCTGGTCACGCGCGAGACGGACCTGACAGACCGGCGCCAGATCCTGCTGAGCGCAACGTCCGCCGGCCGTCAGTTGTTGGAAGAAGGGCGCGTCCGGCGAACCGCGTCGCTCACCAAACGGCTCGCCGCGCTGCCCGCGGCGGATCTCCGGGTGCTGGCTCGCGCCGCCGCGTTGTTGGAGCGGCTCTCACGGCGCCCAGAATGACGCACCGGTTGCAAGCGCGCTGTGTTGTCATGGTAACAACAAGACAAGTAAGACAATCGCGTTCATTTGACAGATCCGTGCCGATTGCTCGCTCGTATCGCCGGCGCACCAGCGCCAATTCCGCCACCATCGCGCGCTCTATCGTACCGTGAGTGGTATCATCGAGTCCTGCAAGCAAGACACGCCAGACCTGGAGGCGAGCGGCATGGCGCACGGCTTTACGGGCAAGATCCTGCATGTCGACCTGACAGAGGGCCGGCACTGGGTCGAGGAGCCCGACGACGCGTTTTACCGAAAGATGATGGGCGGTCGGGCGCTGGTCGCCCACTACCTGCTGACGCTCGTGCCGCCGGGCGCCGATCCGTTCGGGCCGGAGAACATCTTCGTGATGGCGCCGGGCATCGTGACCGGCTCGACCTTTAGCGGGCAGGGCCGAAACGGCGTCGGGGCCAAGAGCCCGCTGACGGGTGGTATCGGCAGCGCCGAGGCTGGCGGCTACGCCGGCTCCGAGCTGAAGCGAGCCGGCTACGACGCCGTCGTGGTGCGGGGCAAGGCCGCGAAGCCGAGCTACATCTGGATCACCAACGACAAGGTCGAGATCCGCGACGGCTCGGCGGTCTGGGGCCTGGACATCGCGGAGGCCGAAGAGAAGATCCGCGCGGAGGTCGGCGACAAGGCCGCGCGGACCTCGCTGATCGGTCCGGCCGGCGAGAACCTCGTCCGGTTCGCCTGCGTCGTGAACGACCTCTCCCACTTCGCCGGGCGGACCGGCGTCGGCGCGGTGATGGGCTCGAAGAACCTGAAGGGCCTGGCGTTCAAGTCGAAGGGTGCCCTGCCGGTCAACGACCGGAAGCCGAGCCTGGATCTCGCCAAGTGGATGACCGAGAACCTGGATCTGACCTGGCACTTCCACGACGTCGGCACATCCGGCGGTCTGCGGGCACTGAGCATGGCTGGCGGCCTGCCGACCTTCAACTTCCAGGAAGGCTCCTTCGAGGGCAACGAGAAGATCACCGGCACCACCATGCGGGACACGATCCTGATCAAGCGGGACACGTGCTACGCGTGCGCGGTGCGCTGCAAGCGGGTCGTCCAGGTTGAGGATACCTCCAGAGGGATCAAGGTCGATCCGATCTACGGCGGTCCGGAGTACGAGAGCCTGTCCGCCCTCGGCAACAACTGCGGCATCGACGACCTGATCGCGCTGGCGAAGGCGAACGAGCGGACGGCCGCCCTCGGCCTGGACTCGATCTCAACCGGCATGGTGATCGCCTGGGCGATGGAGGCGTTCGAGAAGGGCCTCATCACGAAGGACGACTTCGGCGTCGAGCTGAAGTTCGGCGACGCCGACGCGATGATGGCGATGGTGGACGCGATCGGCCACCGCTCCAACCCGCTGGCCGACCTCCTGGCTGAGGGCTCGTACCGGGCGGCTCAGAAGATTGGGAAGGGCGCCGATCAGCTCGTGATGCACGTCAAGGGCCAGGAGTTCCCGCTCCACGAGCCGCGCATCAAGCACGCGCTCGGCATGGGCTACATGGTCTCGCCGACCGGCGCGGACCACATGCACAACATGCATGACGTGGCGGCCGTGGCCGAAGGCCCGTTCATGAACCGGATGCGGGAGTACAACCCGGATCTGAAGACGATCCAGCCGCACGGCTTCGACGAGAACAAGCTGGAGCTGCACTGGTCGTTCACGACCTGGCGTCACTTCTGCGACTCGGTGGGGCTCTGCCACTTCCTGCCGTACTCGCCGTCCCAGATGGTGAGCGTGGTGAACGGCATGACGGGCTGGGACGTGGACATTAACGAGATCTTCGAGGTGGGCTGGCGCACGGCGACGATGGCGCGGATCTTCAACCTCCGCGAGGGGGTTGACGCCAGCACGGACGTGCTGCCGAAGCGGTTCTTCCAGGAGTTCCGCAACAACAACTCGGCCACCGGCAAGCCGCTGGACGAGGCGGCGACTTACGCCGCGGTGAAGTGGCACTACAAGCGGAACGGCTGGGACGAGAACGGCGTCCCGACGCCCGAGACGCTGAAGGAGCTAGGCCTGGAGCAGTACGCGGGGGCGCTCGCCGCCAAAGCGTAGTCCCCACGCGCTCCACACACTACGGCCGCCCTCCCCGACGCCGGGGACGGCGGCCTTTGTCGTCGTCTATGTGGCGTACCCTCATGCGGGGCACGACCGCTGTTCTGAGCTTAGGAAGCCGGGTGAGTGACCTCAGGCCCCGTTTCTGGCCAGCCGCCGCCCTCAGTTGAGCCAGACCTCCGCTCCAGCGAAGGCGAGAGGAGATCTGGGCGAGGGTGAATGCGTAACCGTCCTCCCTGTCCACCATGTGGTGGAGCTGCTCGCCAGCCGGGTAATGGCGCGTGTTCTCTATGAAGATGTCCGCGCCGCGCTGGCGGGTGACGGCGGCGGTGATACCGCATACCTGAACGCCGCCGATCCTGCTATGCTGCCGACACCAACGGTCACCGCAACGAGGGGAGTCACCGGATGGCTATCGAGATTGGGAGCGCGCAGCGCGCACCGGCAGCGGCACAACGGATGGCAGACGCAGCCAATCGCTTCGTCGACTCGCTCACGCCGTGGCAGCGCGCTGCCGCGACATTCTCTTTCGCGGGCGACGAGCGCTACCTCTGGCACTACACGCCGGTCGAGCGGAACGGCTTGCTGCTCATCAACATGACGCCTGCCCAGCAAGAGCTGGCGTTCGCGCTGATGGCGACCGGGCTCTCGGAGCGTGGGTACCGGCAGGCGCGCAAGATCATCGCCCTGGAGACGATGCTGCGCCTGGAAGAGCACATCGAGCGGCCGGGCGAGGAGCGCTGGGACCGCAATCCGCTGCGCTACTACTTCTCGGTCTTCGGGCAGCCGGGCGGGCGCGAGCCGTGGGCCTGGCGGGTGGGCGGCCACCACATCGGGTTCCACTTCACGGTGGTGGACGGCGACCTGATCTCGCCATTGCCGCTCTTCTTCGGGGCGAACCCCTCGCAGGTGAAATACGGCCCCGAGACCGGCCTGCGCACCCTCCCCGAGGAGGAGGATCTGGCCCGCGAGCTAGTCCAGAGCCTGGACTCCGACCAGCGCGCCATCGCCATCGTCGATCCGGTCGCGCCGGCCGATCTGCTGACCAAGAACTACCGCACGGTCACGCCGGAGATGACGCCGGCCGGGCTGGGGCTCGGCGCGATGAACGGCGGCCAGCGTGACCTGCTGGTCCGGCTGATGCGCCAGTACGTCGAGCGGGCGGCTGACGACCTGTCCGGCCAGGAATGGTCGCGCATCGAGGAGGCTGGCCTGGACCGGGTGACGTTCGCCTGGGCCGGTCCCACCGAGAGGGCGTTCGGAAACGGACACTATTACAGCGTGAAGGGGCCGACCTTCATGCTGGAGTACGACAACACCCAGAACGACTCGAACCACGTCCACTCGGTCTGGCGCGACTTCACGAACGACTGGGCGGAAGACCTGCTGGCGAGCCACCTGTCGGCGCACCACCGGTAGGCGCAGATCGGCGGGTTGAGGTGCCGCGCCCGCTTGTCCGGAGGTCAAGTCCGCTCTACACTCCCGTCACGGCACCACGGGCGATGGCCCCAGTACTGGGAGGTGTAGAGTGGCGGACCACGGGTCACTGGACGTCCTGCTGCGGGCCGCCAGAGCGCAGCTCGGCATCTCGCAGGCGGAGCTGGCGCATCGGTCTGGCGTGACCCGCCAGGCCGTGAGCGCCATCGAGTCCGGCAAGGCCGCCCCCACCATGACCGTCGCACTGCGCCTTGCGCGGGTGCTCGGGCGCCGCGTGGACGAGCTGTTCCGGCTCGTGGACGAGCTTCCCCAGGTCCAGGCCGAGATCCTCGGGGGCGACGATCTCGGAGCGGAAGCCGTGGTCCGAGTCCAGGTGGCCGACGTGGGCGGACGCCTGATCGCTCGGCCGCTGACTGGCTCGGCTGGCGTCGTGCTGACCCTGCCCCGCGCCAACGGCATCGTCCGACCGACCGTCGAACAGCCGACGGCTCAGACAGAATCGGGACGGCGCGCCGCCAGACAGCGTGCCCCCGTCCAGGTCGAGCTGTTCACCGACCCGGCCCGACTGGAGAACACCGTCGTCGCGGTCGGCTGCGATCCGGCGACCAGCCTGCTGGCAGATCACCTGCGCCGCCGCCACCCGACCACCGAGCTGGCGTGGCAGGGTGGCAATAGCCTCGAAGCGCTGGAGGCCGTCAGCCGGGGCGAGGCCCATCTCGCCGGCACGCATCTCCTCGACCCGGCGACCGGCCAGTACAACGTCCCGTTCGCCCGACGCCTGCTCGGCGACGACGTGCGGCTGGTGACGTTCGCGGTCTGGGAGCAGGGGCTGATGCTGGCGCCTGGCAACCCGCGCGGCATCGCCCACGTTGGCGACCTGGCCCGGTCAGGCACGCGGATCGCCAATCGCGAGCCGGGCAGCGGCGCGCGTGCCCTGCTGGACGCGGAGCTCGAACGAGTGGGCGTCCGGGCCGGGCGGGTGGCCGGCTACGACGCGGTGGTCAGGAGCCATCTCGCGGCCGCCGAGAGCGTCGCGGCCGGCCTGGCGGACGCGGCGGTCGGCGTACGGGCGGCGGCGCTGGCGCTCGGGCTCCACTTCCTGCCGCTCGCGCGGGAACGGTACGACCTGGCGATCCCGGCCCGCTTCTTCGAGCATCCGCCAGTCCAGGCATTGCTGGAGACGCTGACCAGCCCGCTCTTCCGGCTGGAAGTCGAGGCGCTGGGCGGCTACGACGTCTCGCTGATGGGCACCATCGTCGGGGACTGAAGATCCAACCGCCACTCCTCGTCATCCCATGAGGTCAGGCTCGCACGGTCACCGTCGAGCAGGCGATCGTCCCCGTGCTTCGCCATCTCGGAGAACTGCTCTGACCAGCCGGCGCGCGGTCGGTGCGCCGCTCGGAGGACGATCCGGTCCGCTTCGAGGCTGAGCTCGACCTCGTCACCCTCGCCGAGGTGCGCCTCTGCAAGCAAGTGTGCGGGCAATCGGACGCCACGAGAGTTGCCGATCCGAACGATGCGCTGCCTCACCGCCATGCGACGTGCCTCCTGTCTGTACGTCCATTGTAATCACACGACCCTTGCATCGTCGTGGTATGAGAGGGAACCGGTCGAGTGGGTGCGATGGACGTGAAACTGCCCGGTCAGCCTCCTCAAACCGACCGGGCAGCGGGGGAATGTCGTATGGGTGTCGTGTGCCTGTTGATTGCGGCCACGACAGTGAGGGAACGCCGCCACCACGCCTGTTGGGACGGCCGCCATGTTGCGTTTCGTTTTCGGTGGGCGGTATCGTCGCCGGGCGACGCCGATCCGGTACGCTTCTGGTGACGCCCGGCAGACGCGAGGGCGCCTGGGAGTCCCGACCATGACCGAGAAGCCGGCCGGACCGACCGTCATCGTGCACCCACACGGCGAGCTCACAAGCTACTTCAGTCGGTCGTACGGCGGCGTGCCGGTCCAGATCGAGCCTGGCATCACCATCGACGGCCTGCTCGCCCAGCTGGGCGTACCGGCCAAAGAGGTCTGGTTGGTGGCGAAGAACGGCGAGACCGTCAAGCGCGACGAGACCCTGCAGCCGGGAGACTTGCTGGAGCTGTTCGCCCCGGTCGCCGGCGGCTAGCTCGCCGCGTCGGCATCATCGTCGGCGTCACCACGGATGCGCCTGACCGGCGGGCGCGTGACGACCAGCGACGCGAGCGCCACGCCGATGACCCCGACCGCCAGAACTGGCCGCAGCCCGACAGCCTCGCCGAGTGCCCCGCCGGCGAGCGAGCCGATTGGCAGCGTGCCCCAGACGACGAACCGCATCGTCGCGTTCATCCGCCCCTGGAGCCGGTCTGGCACGAGCGTCTGCCGCAGGCTCACCTGGGTCACGTTGTAGACCGTGCCGAGCAGCCCTTGAAGGAAGAGCGCCAGCGCGAGGATCGGCAACACGACCGACGGCGGACCGTCGGCTCCGGCGATGAGCAGCGCCGGTACCAGCGAACCGACGATGCTCGCGCCGAGCGTCCGCCCGACGCCGAAGCGAGCCGCGACCCGCTGAGCGGTCAACGCGCCGACCAGGGCGCCCGGCCCCAGCGCCGCCATCACCAGGCCAGTCACGCCTGACGCGATGCCGAGATCTCGTACCAGGAAGAGCACGAAGACGGCCTGCGCCGCGCTCCCGAACAGGTTCATCAGCGCGGTGCAGGCCGCGATGGAGCGTAGGACCGGGCTCTCGACGATCGTCGCGAGGCCCTCCCAAAGCTCCGCCCAGATGCCACGCTGGCCGTCTGTCGTGGGCGGCGGCTCCTCCGCGCGGATGCCCCACAGGCAGGCCGCCGACGCAAGATACGATGCGGCGTCGAACACGACCGCGGCAGCGGCGCCCATCAGCTGGACCAGGCCGCCGGCCAGCCCCGGCCCCCCGATCTGCGCGACCGACCGGCTGATCTCGAGCTTCGCGTTCCCCTCGACCAGCTGCTCGCGATGGACCAGCACCGGCAGGTAGGCCAGGTACGCCACGTCGAAGAACACCGTGAGCAGCCCCACGGCGAACCCGACCAGATAGAGCAGCTCGATGCGCAGCAGGCCGGCGAAGGCCGCGACCGGGATCGCCGCCAGCAGCAGCGCCCGCCCGAGGTCCGCGCCGATCAGGATCGGGCGGCGGCGGGCGCGGTCCACCCAGACCCCCGCCGCCAGCCCCACGAGCAGGAACGGCAGGGTGCTGGCCGCCCGCAGCAGGCCCATCTGTAGCGGGCTGGCGTCGAGCAGCAGGATGGCGGTCAACGGCAGCGCCAGCAGCGTCACCTGGGAGCCGAACAGCGAGACCGTCTCGCCAGCCCACAGCTTCAGGAAGTCGCGGTGCGTGCGCAGGTCGAGGGCGGACGCGGCCACGGTCGCCCTCAGCCGAGCCGCAGATACGGCTGATACTCGGCGTCGTCGTGCTCCCAGGCGCCGGACCAGTCCGTCCACGGTGCGTCCGTCAGCGGCCCCAGGGCGAACGGTTCGGCGGCTGGAGCCAGCGGCGGCCTGACCGTCTCGACCATCCACCTCGCGTTGCGGAACGCCGTGCCGTCTGTCGGATTGAGGAGCCGCCAGAACCAGTCGAAGCCCGGCTGCGCGGGCGTCGCGACGACGGCCGCCCGGATCGCCGAGGACTGGCTCGCGGTCAGGCGGCGGGTCGTCGCCCAGCGCGCGAGCAGCGCGGTCAGCGCCCGCCCGGTGTACGGCGTGGAGGAGACGCGTCGGTTGGGCGTGTCGGACGGCACGGTCACACCTCCAGGCTCACGCGGGAGCGGGTCGGGGAACGAGGCGAGGACGGACGGTCGAAGTACGTCGCGTTGGTGTCCGACGGCAGGTCCACGCGAGTGTCCTCCGCGTCGAGCGCGCGGAGCAGCTCCGTCAGCCGCTTGCGTGCTCGCGAGAGCTGGTAGCGGACGGTTCCAGCCGGCCGCCCCAGGAGCTCGCCGATCTCGGCGCTGGTGCGCTCGCCGACCAGCTGGAGCAGCAGCACCGTCCGCAGATCTTCGGGGAGGCGGCCGATCGCCTCGTCCACGAGCTGAACGTCGCGGTCGCGCTCGGTCGTCACCTCCGGACCGTCGGCAACCTGCTCGGACGGGTCGAGCGAGGCGGCCAGCGCGTCGTGGGCTGCGCCGCGCGCCGCTCGGCTCCGGTACTGGTCCACTACCAGGTTCCGGGCGACGGCGAACAGCCAGGCGCGCTGCCGTTGTGGACTCAAGACCGACAGCGTCCCCAGGTTGCGCCAGGCCCGCACGAACGCCTCCTGAAGCAGGTCGAGCGCCAGCTCGGCGTCCGAAGTCCGCCCGAGGAAGAAGGCGTGCAGCGCCTGCCGATGCGCCTCGTAGAGGGCGTCGAACCGGGCCGTCTCGTCCTCGGACTGCACGGCCCCGGCGTGACGCTCGACCGCCGCGGGGGCCGGCGGCGGCCATCCTGTCCGGTCCATCGATCAGGCCCGGTCGCCGTCGTCTCGGTTGCGCGCACGTTCGCGCTCGCGCTCTCGCATCCGTTCGAGCACGCGCGGGTCGTCGCTGGCCGAGATGTTGCCCCGCTTCGCCAGCGTCAGCGCCTGGACCGCCCCCAGGGCCGCGCGGGGAGCGATCAGGTTGCCGGTCAGGATGATGCCGGCCACCTTCTGCTTGAGCAGGTCGGGCGTGACGTCCTCTTCCAGCGTGCAATTGCCGGTGTACGAGAGCAGGATCGGCTCGTCCAGGTACTCGAAGAAGTCGCGCCCGAACGAGTCGTTGCCGGTGAACTGGCGCAGCGGAGCCGTGGAGTAGACGACGCGGCCACCGACGCTGATGACGCGGCCGGCCAGCACGTCCTCGCAACCGGGCGGTAGCACCGTCGTGCCCACCACCACCACGTGCTGGTAGCCGAGCCGCTCGACCTGGCCGCTCACCGCCAGCGTGCCGACGACGAGCAGGATGTCGGACTCCTGGCCGCTCGGGTTGGCGAGGTCGCGGCCGGTCAGCTCCTGGGCGCCAACGCGCACTCGGACGCTCGACCCCGCCGTGTACGGGTAGTAGAACAGGTCGCCGGACATCCGGCTCAGCCCGGAGCCGAGCGCCGCCTCGCTGCCCTCCGGGGCGATTACCTCGCCGGATGCGATGAACTGGCTGTAGCCGACCTTCGCCACCGGCGAGGTGATCGCCAGGGTGCCAGTCACGATCAACACGTCGTCCGGGTTGCCATCCGCGTTCGCCAGCGCCTCGCCACTCAGGATCGTCTCGCCGGAGAAGATCCGGGGGCGGGCGCCGGCTGGCACCGGGATGGTGGAGCCGACGTTGCGCATCGGGATGCGGCTGAGACGCGGGACCAGTGGCTCCGGCACGATGATGACGCCGACGTTGCGGATGCTGACGACGCCGTCCAGCGCCTCGGGAGCGTCCAGGCCGGAGAGATCCAACATCCCGACGTTGCGAATCTCGCGCGCCGTCGAGGTCGCGACGCCAAGGTTCCGCGTCTCGTCCGGGAGCGTCGCGCGCGGCTGCTCTTCCATCATGTCTGCCTCCGTCGTGTCGCCAGCGGGTAGGGTGACTGTCGTGACGTTCACTGAGGAAGACGGATCTCGGCCGAAACTGTTGGCAGCAGGAGGCCGGACTGTTTTCGGCCAACGTCCTGTTGTGACGGGCAGACTCACCCAGGCGAGCCAGGAGCAGGATTGGTGCGTCCTGGACAGTCCTGGCGAGAAAGGTGCCACGGATGATGAAAGCGGTTGGCTACCGTCAGAGCCTGCCGATCTCGGCTGAGGATTCTTTGCTCGATCTGGAGCTGCCGGAGCCGACGCCCGGCCCGCGCGATCTGCTGGTCAGGGTCCGTGCCGTCTCGGTCAACCCGGTCGACACGAAGCAGCGGATGCGCGCCACGCCACCCCCTGGCGAGGTGCGCGTGCTGGGCTACGACGCCGTCGGGGCGGTGGAGGCTGTCGGGGCGGAGGTGACGCTCTTCCGTCCGGGCGACGAGGTGTTTTACGCCGGCTCGATCGCGCGGCCGGGCACGAACTCGGAGCTGCATCTCGTGGACGAGCGGATCGTCGGGCACAAGCCAGCGTCGCTGTCGGACGCCGAGGCCGCCGCGCTGCCGCTGACCGCGATCACCGCCTGGGAGCTGCTGTTCGACCGGCTCGGCGTGCCACGCGGCGAGCGTCCGGACGCCGGCAGCCTGCTGATCGTGGGCGGGGCCGGCGGCGTCGGCTCGATCCTGATCCAACTGGCCCGCAAGTTGACCGGTCTGACGGTCATCGCGACGGCATCCCGCCCCGAGACGACGGCCTGGTGCCTCGATCTCGGTGCTCATCACGTCATCGACCACCGCAAGCCGCTCGCGGAGGAGCTTCGGCGGGTTGGGGCGCCCCAGGTCGAGGCGATCGCCAGCCTGACCGCGACGGACCAGCACTATCCATCCTACGCGGAGATCCTCGCGCCGCAAGGCAAGCTGGCCTTGATCGACAATCCGGCCACGCTGGACATCGTGCCGCTGAAGCCAAAGGCGATCTCGGTGCACTGGGAGCTGATGTTCACACGGCCAGTGTTCCAGACGCCGGACATGATCGGCCAGCACCTGCTGCTCGACGAGGTCGCGTCGTTGCTCGATGCTGGCGTACTGCGGACGACGCTCGGCGAGCACCTGGGTGCCATCACTGCCAGCAACATGAAGAAGGCGCACCTCCTGGTGGAGAGCGGCCGGGCCAGGGGGAAAGTGGTCCTGGAAGGCTTTTAGCCGCTGTTGACTCCACGCCACGTCGCTGCGAGAGCAAGCGACCCGGGGCCGGGCGCAGCCCGACTGTCGGCTGTGGCGTGGAGGTCAGGTGAACCGAGCTGACTTGCAACAGCTTGCGGACCTCGCTCAGTGGAGGGCGGTGGCGCGGGCGTAGCGCTCGGCGCGGCTCTGCTCCACCTGGGACTCCACGGTGCTCCGCCAGATGCCATCCTGGGCCAGCGTCTCGCGCATCTGCTCCACGTGCGCCCGCACCGTCTCCGGGGCCGGCCCGCCAGGGATGGTCCGGGCGCGCACGAACGCCCACGGGTCCAGCGCAGCCTGGAGCTGCTCGGCGGTCAGGCGCACGGTCCCGCCCAGCTCCGCGCCGAGCGCCTCACGAGCTGCCTCGCTCACCAGCTCGACCGTCACGGCCGCTGGCTCGGCGCCGGCCTTGCGGACTGTGGTCGAGGCGACCCGGTGGGCTTGCCGGAACGAGAGGCCGCACACGCGCACCAGCGTGTCTGCGAGCTCGGTCGCGGTGGTGAACCCCTCGGTGGCGCGAGCGGCCAGCTTCTCGGCGTCGAACTGGCAGGTTGCCAGCGCCGACTCGGCCAGCCGCAGCAAGGCGATGCCGTGCTCGAAGGTCCGGAACAGCGGCTCGTAAAACTCGTCCTCCACGTCCACCGTGTCGCCGAACGCCGCGCCGTGCACCAGCGCCTGCGCCGTGGCTGCCGTCCCGAGCACCCAGCCAACTCGCGCCCGCAAATGCTCCAGCACGACGGGGTTCCGCTTCTGGGGCATGATGCTGCTGATCTGAATGAAGCTGTCGTCGATGCGGAGGGTGCCGTACTCGCGGGTGGCCCAGAGCAGCAGCTCGTGGATCAGCCGTGCCAGCCCGAGCGTGCAGGTGACCAGCGCCGACACGCTCTCCAGCGCGTAGTCCACCCCGCCGATGGCGTCGTAGCTGTTGGTCACCACGTCGTCGAAGCCGAGCAAGGCCGCCGTCAGCTCGCGGTCGATGGCGAAGCCGGTCGTGGTCAGCGCAGCCGCCCCGAGCGGCCCGCGATTGGTCCGCGCGAACGCCGCCTGGACCCGCACCGTGTCCCGCTCCAGCGCCTCGGCGGTGGCGGCCAGGAAGTGCCCGAGCGTGGTGGGCTGGGCCGGCTGGGTGTGGGTGTGGCCGGGCATCAGCGTCTCGGCGTGCTCCTCGATGCGCCGCAGCAGGGTCTCGCGGAGCCGCTCCAGGCAGGCGTGCACCTGGATCAACATGCCGCGCAGACACAGTCGGGCCATCGCGGCGTCCAGGTCGTTGCGGCTGCGGGCGAGGTGCAGGTTGCCGCCGGCCTCCTCGCCGGCCACCTCCACGATCCGCGCCTCCATCTGGAAGAACAGGTCTTCGACGTGCGGATCGTAGGCGAAGCTGTCGGCGCCGGCCTCGCGGACGGCGGCCAGGGCGGTCCAGACGCGGGCGGCCTGGGCGGCGCTCATCAGGCCGGTCGCCTGGAGCATCAACAAGTGCGCCTCGCTGGCGTCCAGCATCGGCCCGAACAGCCAGCGCTGGGACGCCGCGAATTGTGGCGCGAGAATCGTATCGGCGTAGACAGGATCGGGGAACGCGCGCGACGTGCTCATGGCGGGAGATGGTGCCAGATGAGGGGCGTCAGTCGTCAGTTGTCATCAGTGGTCAGAAGGGACCGGTACAGGTACCTCTCCCGCTGTCCATCTGCTGACTGACAACTGACAACTCGGGTCAGCTCGGGCCGGCCCCCTGCGTGTTCGTGTAGACCGCGTACAGCGACTGGCTGGCCGCCATGAAGATCCGGTTCCGCTTCGGGCCGCCGAACGTGATGTTGCCGACGACCTCCGGGATCCTGATCCGCCCGAGCAGCGTGCCGCCCGGACTCCAGCACGTCACCCCGCTGTACCCGACGTTCCGGCCGGCGTTGCTGGACGCCCAGACGTTGCCGAACACGTCGCAGCGCACCCCGTCAGGACCGCACCGGATGCCGTTCACCATGAAGTCGCTGAACAACTGCTGATTGACGCACTTGTTGTCTGGCGTCACGTCGAACACGTGCACCACGCCCGGGCTCCCGACGACGTACAGCTTCTTGAAGTCTGGCGAGAAGCAGACGCCGTTCGGGTTCTGGACCTGATCTCCGTTTATGACCACGTCCAATCGGCCGGACGGGTCCCAGCGGTAGACGTTGGTCGGTAGCTCCTGCACGTAGTGGGGCATGTCTGGGGGCTGCCCGATGCGCGGGTTGATTCGCCCGTCCCGGTTGCTCGGGCCGGTGTTCGGGTCCACGTCCCCCTCGTACAGCTGTGCGCCGTACGGCGGATCGGTGAACCAGATGCTGCCGTCCGAGTGGTGTGCCATGTCGTTGGGCGAGTTCAGGTGCTTGCCCTGGTAGCTATCCGCGATGATGGTCGTCGTGCCGTCGTGCTCGTACCGGACGACGCGCCGGGTCACGTGCTCCGCCGAGACCTGCCGCCCCTGCCAGTCGAACGAGTTGCCGTTACTGTTGTTGGACGGATCGCGGAAGACGCTGACCTCGCCGTTCTCTTCGAGCCAGCGCATCTGCCGGTTGGCGGCGATGTCGCTGAAGATCAGGAACCGTCCCACGCTGTTCCAGGCCGGACCTTCCGCCCAGAGCGCGCCGGTCCAGAGCCGCTTGATCGAGGTGTTGCCGACCCGCAGGTTGTTGAACGCCGGGTCGATGGTGATGACGTCTGGGTCGGCGAAGTAGGTCGTCGGGGCGCCGTTCGGGCCGAAGTCGCGTGGCGGGTTGGTGATCGTCGTCGGCGGCTGAACGGGCGGCTCGTTGCCGGTCGAGCCCGGCGTCTGGGCCTGGGCGACGGTCGGGACGCCGGCTGGCGCCATCATCACCGCTCCGGCCAGTGCCACGATTCCCTTGATCAGCGTACGGCGGGACGTCAGGCCGTGGCCCGCGCGCTCGTCCGCGTGTCGTGTCATACGTTGCGCCTCACTGTGCTCGTCGTCGTTCGTCATCGGGGGTGCCAACGTTCCGAGATGAGGGTGCGGCAGAAGCGCGACTGCGATGTCACGCCCTTGGTCCGCGCTACGGCGGATGCCACGAGCGGGCAGCGTCGGTCGGCTCTGCCCGGGGAGGGGGCCGCATCACCTGCACCTCGACGTCGAGATGGCCGGCTGCTCCGTCGAGCCGGCCCCGGGTACCTGCTCCCGTCGCGCGCGTGCCAGCCTGCACCGCGTCTCGACGGCTCGCCCTAGGAAAGCACCGGTCCGCCGCGCCTGTCAATACGGTCGGACGCTCGTCGATGCGCGATCGAGACCGGTGCCGGGCGCCGTGCGGACTCGCCGGACCGCCAGTGAATGAGTGTGTGCCGTGCCAGGAGATCGGTCACCGTGAAGAATCGGCACCACCCATCACGTCCGGACCAGAAAGCCGTACCCATCATCTCATCACTCGACGTTCTACTGCCAGACGCCTCGCCTGACCGCACCGGTCGTCAGTCTCGGTGTGCGGCCCGCGCGGCGCGGTGGGTACGTTGGGAGCTTCACAAGCATGGTGGCATGGTCGACGCACGGCGAGCCGGTCCCGCCTGGGAGTGCCGGCGGGCACGGTGCGTCCGAGGAGGAGCACGAGCGCCGCAGGCTGCACCGCGCGCTGGCCGAGCGCTCGCGCGAGCTGCTGCAAGTTCGGGCTGAGCTGCGGGCCGTCGTTCAGTCGTTCCCAGATCTGCTGATCCGCCTCGAAGGCGACGGCACCATCCTCGAATGCCGCGCCGGCGAGGCGGCCAGCCCGTACGGTCACCTGGCCTCTGCCGTCGGCCAGCGCCTCGCGGACCTGCCGCAGCGCTCGGTGGCGGCGACCCTGGCCGAGGCGATCGGCTGGGCCACGGTCACCGGCAAGATGGTCAGCTCAGACTGTGAGGTCGTGAGCGAGGACGGCGAGCATTTCGCCGAGGTGCGCGTACTGCCTCTCCCGAACGAGCAGCTGATCGCCATCGTGCGAGACGTCACCGAGCGGCGCCGGGCCGAGGAGGCGCTCCGCGACAGCGAGGCCCGCAAGTGCGCGATCCTCGGCTCCGCCCTTGACGCGATCCTGGACCTGGACAACGACGGCCACGTCACGGAGCTGAATCCGGCCGCCGAGCGCATGTTCGGCTGCCCCGCCGAGCGGCTCTCCGGGCGGGCGCTCGCGGATCTCGTCTTCCCAGACGACGAACGGGAGCGGTACCGCCGCCAGCTGGCGCACTACTTTGCCACCGGCGAGGGGCCGCTGCTGAACAACCGCATCGAGACCATCGGCGTGCGGGCCGACGGTACCACCTTCCCGGTCGAGCTGGCGATCACCCACATCGAGCTGCGTGCCGGCAAGGGGTTCACCGCGTTCTTGCGCGATCTCACCGAGCGCAAGCGGGTGGAGCACGAGCTGACCCGCCTCGCGTTCCACGACACGCTGACCGGCCTGCCGAACCGTGCCCTCTTCGCGGACCGGCTCCAGCAAGCAGTCGCACGCACCGACCGCCTGCACGAGCCGCTGGCCGTCATGTTCCTGGATCTGGATAACTTCAAGGTCGTCAACGACAGCATCGGGCACGAGGCCGGCGACCAGCTCCTGATCGCCGTCGCCGGCCGCCTGCGCGCCTGCCTGCGCCCCGAAGACACCATCGCCCGGTTTGGCGGCGACGAGCTGGCAATCCTGGTCGTCGGACGCAACGACCAGGACGAGGTCGTCGCCGTCGCGGAGTGCCTGGCCGAGGCCCTGCGCGAGCCGATCAGCCTGGCCGGGCACGAGCTGTACGTCACCGTCAGCATCGGCATTGCCGTCGCCACCCCAGGCCAGGACGACGCCGAGAGCCTGCTCCGCAAGTCCGACCTTGCGATGTATCGCTCCAAGGCGGCTGGCCGGTCCCAGTACACCCTGTTCGACCAGAGCATGAACGCCACGGCGCTGGAGCGTCTCCGCCTGGGCAGCGACCTCCACCTCGCCGTCGAGCGGAACGAATTGCTGCTGCTCTACCAGCCGATCGTCAAGCTCGACACCCACGAGATCGGCGAGCTCGAAGCGCTGATCCGCTGGGCGCACCCGACGCTCGGCTGGATCTCGCCGGCGCAGTTCATCCCGATCGCCGAAGAGAACGGCCTGATCATTCCGATCGGGCGGTGGGTGCTGCGCGAGGCGTGCCGGCAGTTGCGTGAGTGGCAGCTCCAGCATCCGGACCTGGCCGGGCTGGTCATGAGCGTCAACCTCTCGGCCAAGCAGCTCAACGACCCGGAGCTGCTGCCAGAGATCCGGCGCATCCTCGCCGAGACCGGCCTCGACGCCCGCTGCCTCAAGCTGGAGCTCACCGAGACGACTGTCATGTCGGACGTCGCCTCGACGTCGCTGATGCTCAGCGAGCTCAAAGGACTGGGACTGGGGCTCGCCATCGACGACTTCGGTACCGGCTACTCGTCGCTCAGCTACCTGAAGCGGCTGCCGCTGGACACCCTCAAGGTAGATCGGACCTTCGTGGACGGTCTCGGCACGGACCCGCAAGACACCGCCATCGTGCGGACGGTCATCGCGCTGGCGAAGAGTCTCCACCTGGAAGTGACCGGCGAGGGCGTCGAGACCGCCGAGCAGTCGCGTCACCTGCTCCAGCTCGGCTGCGACCGCGGCCAGGGCTACCTGTTCGCCAGACCGCTGTCGCCGGCCGCCGTCGCCGACCTGCTCCGCCTGTCGGACGACGACGACCGTGGTGTGGACCGGCCGTCCCCCGGGATCGTGCCGCCGCCAGCCCCCTGGTGAAGCGAGCAGACGAGGGGTGAGCAGACGAGTCGAGAGTGATCTCTCACCCTCGGCTCTCCCTCTCCATTCTCGTCTGCTCGCGTCTCGTCTGCTCGTCGCTCAGCTCTTGAAGTAGTAGGTCGGGGGGAGCGCCGCGCCCGGCGTGCGTGCCCGCGTGACCCAGGAGTACCGATCCGGCACGTTCCCCATCTTGTTGCTGATGACGCGAACGTACGGGAAGAACCCGCACGTCCCGATCACCCACTGCTGGTCCACGATGACCTTCTTGAGCTCCTGGCCCAGCTTGTTCCGCTCGGCGGTCTCCAATCCGGACGCCTTGCGGAGCATGTCGTACGCCTTGAGCAGCTCAGGGTCCTCCGGCTTCTTCCCCTGGGTGCCGCCGGAGGCGTACCAGGTCGCGTAGAGGGTGCCGCTGAACGGCTCGTTCGGCTCGGCCGGCATGTCGTGGCGCGGCCACATGAAGATGTCCGCGTTGCCACCGCCCCAGACGTACAGCTGGTGGGCGTTGGTCTTGGCCGTCCGATCGGCCAGGCTCCGCTCGGTGTCCTTGATGTCCAGCTGGACACCGATCTTCTTCCACTGCTGGGCCACCATCTCCATCATCTGGGCGAACGGCAGGAAGGCAGCCGCGACGGTGATGACTTCCAGGCGCAGCACCTGACCGTTGTCGGTCCGCAGGCGCATGCCGTTCGGGTCCTTCTTGGTCAGGCCGATCTTGTCCAGCAGCTGGTTGGCCTGGGCGACGTCCAGCTTGGACCATTTGAGGCGCCACTCCGGACCGGCGTTCTCGGGCGACGCGTCGTCCGACATCAACGAGCTCGGCACGGCCAGCCCGAGGAAGAACGCCTCGTTTAGCTGATCGCGGTCGATGCCCATCGAGAGCGCCCGGCGGAAGTCGACGTTGGTCAGCCACTTGCGGATCTCGGGGTCGGCGTCGAAGCTCTGGTTGACGTGGATCGCGGCAGCGGCGGCGTCGGTCTGGGTGTCCAGGACGACCTTGTAGTTGCCCTTCTGCTGGTTCTCCAGGAAGACTGGCAGCTTGGTGGCGTCCATGTGGCGGCCCATCTCGTCGTACTCGCCGGCGATGGCGCGCAGGTTCGCCACTTCGAGGTTCTCGGCCAGCGTCAGCTGGATCTTGTCGATGTAGGGCAGCTGGTTGCCGTCGGTGTCCACGTGCCAGAAGTACGGGTTCCGCTCCAGCGACCAGACCGGCGTGTTGATCGGGGTCACCGTCCGCCAGGCCGAGATGACTGGAACTTCCGGGTTGAGCTGGTAGTTGTTCTTGAACTTGAGCAGCGCCAGCGGGCTGTCCACCTTCGCTTCGGCGACCAGCTGGTCGAGCTTCGCCTTGTCCACGTACTTCGGGTGGTACTGCTTCAGGTAGTGGGACGGCGCGTACGGCCCCATGAAGCCGCCCCAGGCGGTCCCGCCCAGCGCATGGCCGCCGCCCATCTGGGTGAAGGCGGACAGGACGTCCACGAACATCGGGTACGGCTCGTCGAACACGAAGTCGATTGTCGTGTCGTCCACCTTCACGAGCTTGCCGGGCTTGCCGTTGATCGACATCTCGGGCGTCGGGGTGGGCACGAGGTCCTTGTTCTGATAGAAGTCCTCGTACCAGAACACCCAGTTATCGGCGTTGAACGGCGCGCCGTCCGACCACTTCATCCCCTTACGCAGTGACAGCCGAATCGTCTTCCCGCCGTCCCGCAGCTCCCAGCTCTTGGCGACGGCCGGGACGAGCTTGTAGCCGGTGAAATCGACGTGGATCGGCTTCTCGTGGCCCATGACGCGGTTGAAGTTCTCGCCGTCGGCCGGGCCGGTGAAGGCGCGCCGCCACATCCCGCCGTACTTGCCGGTCTCGCGGAGCGGCTTGACGACCATCGGCTCCTCGGGAATGCGCTGCTCGACCGGCGGCAGCTTGCCAGCCTTCACGAGATCGGCCAGCATCGGCGCCTCGCCGAGCTTGGCCGGGCGCTTCGCCTCCGGCTGGATGACAGCGCCCTCGATCTTGCCGATCAACTGCGCCCCGAGCTTCGCCTCCGGCTTGCCGGCGGCGGCGGTGGGCTTGGCCGCCTCCGGCTTGCCGGCGGCGGCGGTGGGCTTGGCCGCCTCGGCGGGCTTGGCGGCTTCGGCGGGCTTGGCGGCGGCGGCCGGAGCCTCGGTCGGCTTCGCGGCAGCCGCTGGCGCAGCCGGCGCCGTGGTCGCGGCCGGCGCGGCTGGCTTCGCGGCCTCGGCCGGCTTGGTCTCCGCGGGCTTCGTCTCGGCTGGCTTGGTGGCCGGTGCTGACGGCGCACAGGCGGCCAGCAGGCTCACCCCAACTGTCCCCAGGCCCACTCGCAGAAACGTACGGCGCGACACTCCATCTGGAGTCGACATCTCGCCCACCTCCCCTGGTAGCGAATCCGGCGGCGATCGTTGCCACCGCACCGAGGTCACGCGCCGGACGTGTCGGGCATCCGCGCGCGCACACGATGGAGCAGAGCGGGCATCCGCGTCAAGCGTCGTCGGACGAGCGGGTGTGCGTCAGATCTTTGGGGGGCGCGAGGTGGGGCGCGATGAATCGGGGGCGCGATGAATCGGGGGCGCGATGAATCGGGGGGCGCGATGAATCGGGGGGCGCGATGAATCGCGCCCGTACCAGGGACGCTGCCTTGTACGGGCGCAATTTATTGCGCCCCTCAAGTCATCGCGCCCCCAAATCTGGATGGGCACAAGACTCTGACGCACACCCCGGACGAGCAGACGAGCCGGGACCGATCGTCCTCTGACGCCTCATCTGCTCCCGGCTCGTCTGCTCGACGGTCAGCTCTTGAAGTAGTACGTCGGTGGATGCGCCGCGCCCGGGGTGCGCGCTCGCGTGACCCAGGAATAGCGATCCGGCACGTTGGCGATCTTGTTGCCGATCACTCGCAGAATTGGCTCGAACCCGACCGTCCCGATCACCCACTGCTGGTCCACGATGATCTTCTTCAGCTCCTGGCCCAGCTTCGAGCGCTCGGCCGTCTCCAGGCTGGAGCCTTTGCGCAGCATGTCCATCGCCTTGAGCAGCTCCGGGTCTTCCGGCTTCTTGCCGGCCGTGCCGCCGGAGGCGTACCACGTCGCGTAGAGGGTGCCGCTGAATGGCTCGTTCGGCTCGACGGGCATGTCGTGGCGCGGCCACATGAAGATGTCGGAGTTCCCGCCGCCCCAGACGTACAACTGCTGCTCGTTGCTGGCGACCTGCTTCAGGGACAGGTTGCGCTCGGTGTCCTTCACGTCCAGCTGGATGCCGATCTTCTTCCAGTGCTGGGAGACCATCTCCATCATCTGGGCGTACGGCAGGAACGCGGCGGCCACCGTGGTGACGGTCAGCCGCAGAAGCTGACCGTTGTCGGTCCGCAAGCGCATGCCGTTGCCGTCCTTCTTGGTCAGCCCGACCTTGTCCAGCAACTGGTTGGCCTGGGCGACGTCCAGCTTCGACCATTTCAGCCGCCACTCCGGACCGGCGTTCTCTGGCGAGGCATCGTCGCCCATCAGCGAGCTCGGCGTGGCCATGCCGAGGAAGAACGCCTCGTTGAACTGGTCGCGGTCGATGCCCATCGAGAGTGCGCGGCGGAAATCGACGTTGGTCAGCCACTTGCGGATCTCAGCATCAGCCTCGAAGCTCTGGTTGACGTGAATGGCGACGGCGGCTGCGCCGTTGCTCTGATCCAGGACGACCCGGTAGTTGCCCTTCTGCTGGTTCTCCAGGAAGACCGGCAGCTTGGCGACGTCCATGTGGCGGCCCATCTCGTCGAACTCGCCGGCGATGGCCCGGAGGTTCGCCACTTCGAGGTTCTCGGCCAGGGTCAGCTGGACCTTGTCGATGTACGGCAGCTGATTGCCGTCGGTGTCCACGCCCCAGAAGAACGGGTTGCGCTCCAGGGTCCAGACCGGCGTGTTGATCGGGGTGACCGTTCGCCACGCGGACAGGACCGGCAGCTCAGGGTTGAGCGCCCAGTTGTACTTCGCCTTGAGCTGGGCGACCCAGCTGTCGAAGCCAGCCGCCTTCGCCTTCGCCTCGACCTCCTCCTTCGACGAGAACTTGGGCAGGAACTGCTTCACGTAGTGACCCGGCGCGTACGGTCCCATGAACGACCACTGGGTGCCGCCCAGCGCCAGACCCGAGCCCATCTGGGTGAACGCCGAGAGCACGTCCACGAACATCGGGTACGGCTCGGGGAACCGGAACTCAATGGTGGTGTCGTCCACCTTCGCCATCGTGCCCGGCTTGCCGTTGATCGTCAGCTCGGGCGTGCCGACCGGGACGATGTCCTTGTTCGAGTACATCTCTTCGAACCAGAACATCCAGTTGTCGGCGGTGAACGGCGTGCCGTCCGACCACTTCATGCCCTTGCGGAGCGACAGGCTGATCGTCTTGCCGCCGTCCTTGACCTCCCAGGACTTCGCGACGGCCGGGACGACCTTGTAGCCGGTGTAGTCGACGTGGATCGGCTTCTCGTGGCCCATCACCCGGTTGAAGTTCTCGGTGTCGCCGGGGCCGGTGAAGGCACGGCGCCACATCCCACCGTACTTGCCGGTCTCACGCAGCGGCTTGAGCACCTCCGGCTCCTCTGGGATGCGCTGCTCGACCGGTGGCAGCTTGCCAGCCTTGACCAGATCGGCCAGCATCGGCGACTCGGCGAGCTTGGCCGGCCGCTTGGCATCGGGCAGGGCGGTCGCCCCTTCGATCTTGCCGATCAGCTGCGCCCCGAGCTTCGCCTCCGGCTTGCCAGCGGCGGCGGCCGGCTTGGCGGCCTCCGCGGGCTTGGCAGCTTCGGCGGGCTTGGCAGCGGCCGGCGCCTCGGTCGGCTTCGCGGCAGCCGCTGGCGCGGCTGGCGCCGTGGTCGCGGCCGGCGCGGCCGGCTTGGGCGCCTCGGTCGGCTTCGCTTCGGCCGGTTTGGTTTCAGCCGGCTTGGTGGCCGGTGCGGACGGCGCACAGGCGGCCAGCAGGCTCACGCCAGCCACCCCCAGCCCCACTCGCAGAAACGTACGGCGTGACACTCCATCAACGTTCGACATCTCGACTACCTCCCGTGGTAGCACAGCCGGCGGCCACCGATGGCCGTCGTCCCGAGGTCAGGCGCCGGGGCGTGCGTCACTGCACGCGCAAACGATGGAGGAGAACGAGCGTCTGCGTCAAGCGCCGACGGACGAGCGGGTGTGCGTCAGATCTTTGTGGGGCGCGAGGTGGGGCGCGATGAATCGCGCCCGTACAAGGCAGCATCCCTGGTACGGGCGCGATTTATCGCGCCCCCGGATCTGGACGAGCAGACGAGACGAGAGCGATCGTCCTCTGACGCCTCGTCTGCTCCCGGCTCGCCTGCTCGACGCTCAGCTCTTGAAGTAGTACGTCGGGGGGAGCGCCGCGCCCGGGGTGCGCGCGCGCGTGACCCAGGCGTACCGATCCGGGACGTTCCCGATCTTGTTGCCGATGACGCGGAGCACCGGGTAGAAGCCGACGGTCCCGATGACCCACTGCTGGTCCACGATGACCTTCTTGAGCTCCTGACCCAGCTTGTTGCGCTCGGCCGTCTCCAGGCTGGAGCCCTTGCGCAGCATGTCGTACGCCTTCAGCAGCTCCGGGTCTTCCGGCTTCTTGCCAGCCGTGCCGCCAGAGGCGTACCACGTCGCGTAGAGCGTGCCGCTGAACGGCTCGTTCGGCTCGGCCGGCATGTCGTGGCGCGGCCACATGAAGATGTCCGCGTTGCCGCCGCCCCAGACGTACAGCTGCTGCTCGTTGTTGGCGACCTGCTTCAGGGAGAGGTTGCGCTCGGTGTCCTTGACGTCGAGCTGGATGCCGATCTTCTTCCAGTGCTGGGCGACCATCTCCATCATCTGGCCGTACGGCAGGAACGCCGCCGCGACCGTGGTGACGGTGATGCGCAGCACCTGGCCGTTGTCGGTGCGCAGGCGCAGGCCGTTCGGATCCTTCTTGGTCAGGCCGATCTTGTCCAGCAGGTCGTTCGCCTGCTTGACGTCGAGCGTGGACCACTTGGTCCGCCACTCCGGACCGGCATTCTCCGGCGAGGCGTCGTCCGACATCAGCGAGCTCGGGACGGCCATCCCCAGGAACCACGCCTCGTTGAACTGGTCGCGGTCGATGCCCAGCGAGAGCGCGCGGCGGAAGTCCACATTGGTCAGCCACTTGCGGATCTCGGGGTCGGCCTCGAAGCTCTGGTTGATGTGAATAGCGACCGCCGCCGCGTCGGACTGCAGGTCCAGGACGACTTTGTAGTTGCCCTTCTGCTGGTTCTCCAGGAAGACTGGCAGCTTGGCGACGTCCATGTGGCGGCCCATCTCGTCGAACTCGCCGGCGATGCCACGCAGGTTCGCCACTTCGAGGTTCTCGGCGAGGGTCAGCTGGATCTTGTCGATGTACGGCAGCTGGTTGCCGTCGGTGTCCACCGCCCAGAAGTACGGGTTCCGCTCCAGGGTCCAGACCGGCGTGTTGATCGGGGTGACCGTCCGCCAGGCCGACATGACCGGCAGCTCCGGGTTGAGGGCGTAGTTGTATTTCGCTTTCAGCTGTGCGATCCAGCCATCGAAGCCGCCCGCCTTCGCCTTGGCATCGACGTCAGGCGTGAACTTCGGCAGGAACTGCTTCAGGTAGTGCCCCGGCACGTACGGTCCCATGAACGACCACTGGGTGCCGCCGAGTGCAAGGCCGGAGCCCATCTGGGTGAACGCCGACAGCACGTCCACGAACATCGGGTACGGCTCGGGAAACTGGAACTCGACGGTCAGATCGTCGACCTTCACCATCTTGCCCGGCTTGCCGTTGATCGTCATCTCGGGCGTGCCGACCGGGACGATCTCCTTGTTCGAGTAGATCTCGTCCCACCAGAACATCCAGTCGTTCGCGGTGAACGGCGTGCCGTCCGACCACTTCATGCCCTTGCGAAGCGAGAGGCTGATCGTCTTGCCGCCGTCCTTGAGCTGCCAGGACTTCGCGACGGCCGGGACGACCTTGAAGCCGGTGTAGTCCACGTGGATCGGCTTCTCGTGGCCCATGACCCGGTTGAAGTTCTCGGTGTCGCCAGGGCCGGTGAAGGCACGCCGCCACATCCCGCCGTACTTGCCGGTCTCGCGGAGCGGCTTGATGACCTCCGGCTCCTCTGGGATGCGCTGCTCGACCGGCGGCAGCTTGCCAGCCTTGACCAGGTCGGCCAGCATCGGCGCCTCGCCGAGCTTGGCCGGACGCTTCGAGTCCGGCAGGGCAGTCGCGCCCTCGATCTTGCCGATCAGCTGGGCGCCCAGCTTGGACTCCGGCTTGCCAGCGGCGGCGGCCGGCTTCGCTTCGGCGGGCTTCGCGGCCTCGGCCGGCTTCGCGGCAGCAGCCGGCGCCTCGGTCGGCTTGGCCGCGGCAGCAGGAGCGGCCGGCGCGGTGGTCGCGGCCGGCGCCGCCGGCTTCGCGGCCTCGGCCGGCTTGACCTCCGCTGGCTTCGTCTCGGCCGGTTTCGTCGCCGGCGCTGACGGCGCACAGGCCGACAGCAGGCCGACGCCCGCCATCATGCCCAGGCCGAGGCGCAGGAAACCGCGCCGCGACAATCCATCCATCATCCCCATGTAGCCTATACCCTCCAGGTGATAGCGCCGACGGCCGCCCTTGCCGCCACGGTTGACCCACGTGTCTGGCCGAGCGTCGCCAGAGTGCCCAAACGATGTAGCACAGGCTGTCGCCCACGTCAAGCAGTTTTGGCCGACAGTTTTGAGCACGGCACCGTATCACACGATCGGGAGCGCTCAGATGGCCGGTTGTGTCATGTCGGCCCGTTCAGAGGGCTGGTCCGGGGCTTGCAGTGAGCTCTGGCGCTGGGCGCTTTGTCGGGAAACGGCACGTCTTTGAAACTTGCACCCTGCCCGGTAAGCGCCTACGATGAGAGAACCCCCAGCCACGGAGGCACCCTCATGCACCGGATCATCGTCGCGAATCGCCGTGGTCACCAGGTCGTCGAGTGGGACCTGGACACCGATACCGAGGAGGCTCGTGAGCGGATCGCCGAGGCCGAGCGGATCCTTCGGGAGGCGCGTCAGCAGGGGTGCGTCGTCTCGAAGAAGGTAGACGGCAAGCACGTGCTGGACACCGCGCCGTTCGACCCGAAGGTGGAGGAGTACCAGATCATCGCGCCGATCGCCGGCGGCTGAGCCTCCGACGAGACGTGTGCCGTGGGTTGAAACCCCAATGCCGTTCAGCTAGGGCAGCCTTCTGCACCGCGAGCGTTAGCGAGCCGGATCCCGGTCTTGAAGGTCCGCTCGCTGACGCTCGCGGTGCAGACAACGCGGCGCTGGCAACCAAACGGCAACCTGAACGGCATTGGGGTTTCAACCCACGGCCTCAGCTTTGGGTGGTCACTGCCTGATGTTTGACGTTCGGCAGGTCTGGCGATGGCTGATCGGAGCCGGGCCTGACGCGCCACCGCCTGAGCTCGACGTCGCCGACCTCGACGACGCCGAGCTGGAGCGGCCCTGGCTGCGCAGCTGGGACCATCTGCCCAAGCGCTCGGCCGGCTCGGACTTCACGCGCGCCGACTATCGGGCTGCCCGTGCGCGCGCGGTCGAGGTGGCCCGCGCGACCCTCGGCGACGAGCTCTGGGCCAGGCTCCAGCGGGACGGCTACCTGGATCTGCCGTCCACCCTCTTCGACGGTATCACCTACCGGCTGCGCGTTGGCCGCCGCATCGAGGTCCGGGCCGCGCCCGGCTACCGCGTGCCCTGGGTCTACCCGTTCCTCTGCATCAACCCGACGTACCCCTTGCCCGAGGTCGAGTTCTTCGCGCAGTTGTACCTCTACGTGCGGGACCGCGAGGAGGAGATTGTGCGCGTCGCGGCTCCGCAACCATGGGACCAGACCCTCGGCCGAACCTTCTGAGCGCCCGCGTCGCTCCCGCGCGCCATCACTCCGTTCACCGTGCCTGACCGCGTCCTGATGCTTTTGTGCAGATCTCCACATCCCCTTTCAGGATGCCGTCTCCGTTTGACCTAACGCGCGACGTGCGTTGGAGTCTGAGAGGGAGGCTCGACGCGCGCCACACGGTGCTGGTCGAGCTCATGGGGATGGGGGCGAGGATGACACCGCCGCGCGAGTTGCCGGCGTCGGCACGCTGGGTCTGGGCGGCGCTTCGGGCTGGCCTGATCACCAGCGTGCACGTGCCGGTCGGCATCGCGATCGTCAAGCTGGTCCCGACACTCTGGGCCGGCTATCCAATGCTGGTCTTGCCGCTCCTGCTGACCGGGCCGCTCGCGGCCGGGCGGCTCGGCTTCAGGGACGCCTGGCGCGCAGCGGCCCTGGCGGGCATCGTGTCCGGCCTGGTGACAGCCTGCTCGTTGGCGACCGCGCTCTACGCCTTCGGCGACTGGTGGTGGGGGATGACGTCCGCTGCCGGCGCCCCGCCGATGCCGCCGATCCCGCGCATCATGGTGCTGCCGACGGAGTACCTGACCTGGGCGCAGCAGGACATCCTGTTCTTCGAGCCGCTCGTCGCGACGACGCTCGGCCTGCTGGCCTGGGCGATCCGGGCCTGGAGCGCGAAGCTCCATCTGAACGTCGGCGCGCTCTTGCCGACCTCGCTCGGCAGTCGCCTGCGCCTGGCGTTCATGACGCTGACCGTCTTCGGGCTGGCCGGTGGGATGGTCGGGTTCGGCATGATCGAGGACATGCACCTGCGAACCCACCGCGTGCAGCTGCGCGCGGATTGGCAGCGTCAGCTCGGCTCCGCCCGCGACATCCTGGACGACGAGCTCCACGAGCGCCTGACCGGCACCGCCGAGCCGGATCTGGAGGCCGCCTCGGCGCGCGCCGAGCGCGTCGAGCGGATCTATCAAGTCCTGCGGTCTACGGCGCCCCGCCCCGGCCTCTCGGTGGGTCGGGACGATCTGGTCGCGGTCTTCAACGAGTATCAACCGCTGCTCGCGGCGGCCGAGGTGGCCATCCATGCCTACCACGCCTCCATCTCGAACGCCGCGGTCGATCCCACCCTCCAGCCGGACGTGGCCCCGCTGGTGGACGCCATCACGTCGCTGGGAAAGGCCCAGCACAGGGTGGACGCGGACCTGACCGAGCTGCTGGCCGGCAGCGACCTGACGCACCACCAGCGGTTGATCGCCCTGATGGGGCTGGTCGGGCTGGTGGCCGGCCTCGGGCTGTGGACCGGCGAGCGAACCCTCGAAGCGATCGGCGCCCCCCTGGCCGTGCTGGCGGCGCACATGCGGCGCGTCGCGCGGGGTGACTTCGCGCGGCGCGTCCCCGATCGGGGTCCAGAGGAGCTGCGGCAGCTTGGCGAGTCGGTCAACCAGATGACTGCCGATCTCGCCCGCCTGTACGCCGTCGAGCGCGAGCACCGTTCGACCGCCGAAGCGATCGCCACCCGCGAGCGCGAGCTGACGTCCACCAAGGAGCTCTGGGCGAACACCCTGGTGCACGATCTGAAGAACCCGCTTGCGTTGATCGTCGGCTGGGCCGAGGTGCTGGAGCACTGCCAGGCGTCCTCGGCGGCGGCCGAGCGCCAGGAGGCACTGGAGCAGCTCCGGCACTCCACGAAGATGCTCGAGGACCTGGTGGAGGACGTCAACGACAGCTTCCGCCTGGAGTCCGGCGCTCTGCCGATCCACCGGACCGTCGCACGGCCCGGCGAGCTGCTCTGGACCGCGCTTACCGAGTATCACGGACTGGAGCGGGGCGTGCCGGACGTGCGCGTCGCAAGCGGGCTGGCGCCGGTCGTGGCAGACACCCGGCTTGTCGGTCGCGTCCTGCACAACCTGATCGGCAACGCCTACAAGCACGGCGGCCCGGCTGCGCGGGTGGTGCTGACCGCCGAGCGCGGTGACGGCGTCGTGCGGTTCGTCGTGGACGACGACGGCCCCGGCATCCCAGGCGGCGAGCGTGACCGCGTCTTCGACCGGTTCATTCAGGGACCGTCCGCGACGCGCGGCTCGGGTCTCGGATTGGCGTTCTGCAAGCTCGTGATCCACCAACTGGGTGGCAGGATCTGGGCTGACAGCGCTCCGCTGGGCGGCGCACGGATCGCCTTCGAGCTGCCTCAGGCGCCGGCCGAGCTGCCAGCCCGCCGTGACCCGATGGAGTCTCCTGACGATACGGCCCGGCTGGAGTCGCGGGTCGCCTGACCCGCCCGAGCGCCTCCCCCTCTCCAGTTGCTCTGCCCGTGACCGCCACGTGCGGACCCGATGCTGGCACGCATCTTGCCCCATCCAGACGAAACGCCGTCAGGGCGTTCTGCTTGGAGGTACCGTTTCATGCGGGGCACTGTTGTACGGATGATCCGAGATCGAGGCTTCGGGTTCGTCCGTTGTGAAGATGGCACGGAAGTGTTCTTCCACCACTCCTCGCTGCCGCGAGGTGTGTTCGACACGATCCAGGAAAACCAGGAGATGGAGTTCGACATCGAGAACGACGCTCGGGGCCGCGGTCAGCGGGCGACGAACGTCGAGCTCATCAACAGCGCCTACAACGCTCCGAGGTAGCGCCCTGGCGATAGCCAACTGGCAGCACGCGCCGCCCGTCACCACCGACGTGGGACGCGCAATGCCCCGTCAGACACGTCTGACGGGGCATCTCCATCTCCCAGCAGGCGTCAGGAGCCGCTGATCCCCGCCCGGTCCAGGACGCTGGCCTCCGCGAAGATCGGCACGTGCGCTCGCAGCGCCAGCGCGATCGCGTCGCTCGGCCGGGAGTCAACCTCGACCTGCCGGCTGTCCGTGCTCATGACGACTTTGGCGTAGAACGTCTCGTTGGAGACGTTGTTGACGACCACGCGATTGACCGTGCCGCCCAACTCTGTCACCAGCGAGCGCATCAGGTCGTACGAGGTCGGCGAGTCGATCTTCGGCTTCGCGCGCTGCTGGAGCGCGCTCAAGTCCACGAAGATCGCCACCGCCTCGCTCTGTCCGATCGACATAACCAACCGTCGGTTGCCGGATTTCTCCTTGAGCACCAGGTTGATCTGCTCGCCGTTGCGAATCGGCCGGATCTCCTCGACGACCATCTCGCGCGGATCGGTGTGGGCCGGCACGGCGGCGGCCGTCTGCACCTGAACGGGCGTCACGCCAGGGATCTGGAGCAGACCCTGCACGGTCAGTCCATAGACCCCGCCGCCGACCAGGCCGAGTGTCAGCAGGGTGATGAACCAGCGGCGTACGATGCCGACCGCCAGGCCGTGAACGAGGCGTTTGAGTACGTGGCCGACGATCACGGCGGGATCCTCCAGGTGAGAACGCGATGCACGACGGCTCGACCGCTCCGTCTCATGGAGATCCCGACCGACCGTTCCCGATATCGTACCATGTCGCGGCTGCGCAAGCATCGGGTACAACAGGTAACGTAACAGCGAGTGTCGAAGAGGCTGTAGCCGAGACGGAGCGCGGGAGCGGCGGCTGGTGGCGCATCTCGATCTGGTTGACTATCACATCCACACCGCCCGCTGCGGGCACGCGCGTGGCGAGATGGCCGCCTACGTCGAGCGGGCGATCCAGGCCGGCCTGCCGGAGATGGGCTTCTCCGATCACATCTTCCTGTACTGGCTGGCCGCCGACCAGCGTGACCCCGAGCTGGCGATGTCCGAGGACCAGTTCGACAGCTACGTCGAGGACGTCCTGCGCCTGCGCCGGGAGTATCCCCAGATCGAGATTCGCCTGGCGGTGGAAGCGGACTTCATCGTGGACCAGGAGGCGACCCTGGCCGGCATCCTGGACCGCTACCCGTGGGACTACGTGCTTGGCAGCGTCCACTTCATCGGCGATTGGGGCATCGACGACGGCCGCTACCTGAGCCGCTACGACGAGTGGGACGTTGACGACCTGTACGAGCACTACTTCGGGCTGGTTGTCCGAGCGGCCGAGAGTGGCTACTTCGACACGATGTCGCATCTGGATCTGGTCAAGAAGTTTGGGCACCGGCCGCGCAAGCAGCTGGCGGACCTGTACGAGCGGGTGGCGAAGCGGCTGGCGGCAGCGGGCGTAGCAATTGAGGTGAACACGGCCGGCCTGTACAAGCCGGTCCAGGAGCTGTACCCGCACCTGGAGCTGTTGACAGCCTGCCGCAAGGCCGGCGTGCCGGCGACGCTCGGCTCGGACGCGCACGCGCCGGAAGAGGTGGCGCGCGACTTCCCACTGGCCGTCGAGCACCTGCGCGCGGCCGGCTACGAGCGCGTGCTCGCCTACCAGGGTCGCCGCCGCTCCTGGAAGCCGATCTAGCCCGTCAGAGGTAGACGCCCGCGTCCAGCGCCGTCAGCGCTTCTCGCGCCCGATCCAGACGGCCGGCCCTGAGCACTTCGAGTGGTGACACTCCGGCCAGATATCGGCTCGGCGCCGCGAGCCACGCCCGGGCGCCCTCCCAGGCCGTAAACATCGTGATGAGATGCCGATGGAGCTCCATCAGCTCGGCAAGACGATATCGGGCCTTCGTCTGAGGGTATGCCTGATTGGCGCCCCAACGCTCGATGTGGCGTGGCGTCGTTCCCAGGATCATCTGCAGATCGACGGGCGTGAGGCCGAGGTCGGCCTGAAGTGTCCGGATGGCCTGCCCCGGCGACACCTGAAGCGTGAGAGCATTGGACGTAGTGGTATTCATGTCCGACTGCGCCGATGTTTGCAGGTGATGCTCCCCGTGGACATTTGGATGAGAGCCATGGCATCGATGCGGATGCTCCTGACGCGGGCATTCTATAGCAGTCCGCTGATGCATATGCCATCAGGCTCGCGTACGATCTCACGGTGGTCGAAAGCGTCATGCCGCGTCAGCGCGATCGTCGGTGTCAGCGAGGGTGAAGTCAGGGCGATCGCATGCTGACGGCGCCTCCGTAGGCTACAGCACCGTTTACGACCATTGAGCCGTCAACATCCCTGTCATCTCGAGCGGCCCTCGATTGACCATCCCTGCGACTCGTCGCCGCGAAAAATCTCATGCTCCCGATCTGATCAACGTGAGATCCCTCCCTGCGCTCGCAAGCTCGCTCCGGTTCGGGATGACAATCCAGAGCTCGGCTCGAGAGTCCTGCAAGTCGGCGTAAGGCCCACGTCTACGATCGTCTCGTCACGCTGCGACGAGGACCGCGCTCCCGGCGTCGCAGCGCGACGCCATGACTGTAGGCGGGGCTTTCAAGCCCCGACGAGGTATGTGACGATCGGAGTATCCTGATCGCGTGAGGGAGCGCCGGCGATGTCGTTGAGGTGGCTGTCGAAGACGGTCAGTGGTGGGCGGAGCTTCGGCGTGAGGCGGCGGGTCGCCCCCGAGGCGCAACGCGACCTGTCGTCCGAGATCGACGCGCACGTCGTGCCGGTCTTGCGCGCCTGGCGCCGCGACCTGATCCTCGGGCTGGACGAAGACGCAGAGCCGGAACGGACCGTGATAGCGTGGCTCGACGCCGACGCGCGTCCAGACGTGGCCGCATGGCTCGCCGACGTGGATGCTGACGACGCCTCACCGCCGAGCGCGCGGACGGACTGGCTCTTTCTGCCGGCTGTGCCGGAGGCGATCCTGATGGTCGTCGTGGGGGAGAACGCTGAGCTCGAGGGTCGTGCCCCGTTCCGGTTCAACCTCCGTCTCGCCGCCGACCCGTACCGCCGCCACCTGACTGGCCTCGCAAAGACCGGCCAGCTGGGGCTGACGGCCGAGCCGCTCGAAGTCGGCCCGGCCCGCGAGCTCCTCTCGCCGTGCGTGTTCGTGCCGGTCCAGACCGGCCCGCTCCGCCAGTTCCTCCGCGAGCTGCCGCCGCTACCGGTCGTCTGACGCCGGGCGCGCTCAGCTCACCGTGCACGGTGCCGGTGCCTGTGACGGATCGGGTTGACGCTCCCGGGGATCGCCAGGGAGCTTCGGTGGATCGGTCGGTGTCCCGGCCGGCGTGGTGATGAGCACATTGTCAAACGTCGCAAGCGGCCGGGCGTCGCTCCACGCCGCCGGCACGAAGTTGAAGCGCCCATGTGTGAACGTGGAATCGTTGACGTTGATGATCTCGCCGCCGTTGACGCTGACGCGGATGTTGCTCCCGATGGCGCGGATCGTGGTTCGGTTCACGCCGCCCTTGTTGTCGATGAAGGTGCTACGGGTCGGCTCGGTGAGCGCCACGGTCGCCTTCATGTCGTCACCGTTCACCTTGTTCAACCAGGCTCGGCGACCCTCGACGTTGACGACCACGGAGTACTGATGGAAGGAGTCCTGCAGCCGGAAGCCGATCCTGTAGCCGGCGTAGCCAGCCGCGTTGTCCAGGTCACAGACGCGAGAATCGACGGTCATGATGAAGTCGTCTATGTCCGGCCCGAACTTCGGGCTCGCCACACGCGGCCACTCCTGGGTGATGCCTTTCTTGTTCACGCGAATCATGAACCGACCACCCACCCAGAAGTAGTCGGCGTCGGTGTCGCTGAGTGCGGCGTTGATCTGCTTCGCCCAGCCGTCAAGCGTGTCAGGGAAGTCCGTCGAGAAGCGGACTTGCGGCTTCATCGCATCTGGATACGGGTAGGTGAGCCTGGTCGAGAGTCGGTACGGGACCGTCGTGCTCGACGACCCGTCGCACGACTTCACGAAGACGTAGAAGCTGCCTGGGACCGCCAGCGTCATGTCGAGTGACGCCCCTGATGCGGAGGGCGTCGAGTTGCCTATCGGCGTGCCGTTCCAATCGTCCAGCTCGACGCACGCGCCCGGCGTTCCGGTGATCTGGAAGAACGCCCCCACGTTGTTGTCGAGTGTCTCCAGCCGGTACGCATCCTCGTCGCCCGGTTCCGACAGGAAGCCGACCACCTCGGCGCCGGCCGCGAGCGAGCACGCCTGCTGATACGTGCCGTTCGGCTCCGCGCACGATTCCTGAGCGAACGTCCACGTGATCGGCTGGGGCGACGCGAGCGCCAGCACCGACAGCACGAGAATGCCCGTGGACAGTACACGCATGACGCGGTTGCCTGGGCGATGGATCGGACTGTGCATCAACGGCCTCCTCGATCGGTCTGGTCCACGGGCGGTATCGTCAGACGGGTCTCCCGCGCGAGCCAGGCTGGGCTGGCGCGGGCTGAGCCGGGGCCGGTTGTGCCGGCGCCGGCTGAGCAGGAGCAGGTTGAACCGGGGCGGGCTGCACGGGGGCTGTCTGGGCCGGCGCTGACTGGGCGGGAGCCGACTGGGCTGGGCGCGGTGCCGGCGCCACCGGAGCTGGCGTCGCGGTGGGTAGCGGCGTCGGCGTGTAGGCTGCCAGCCGCTGGCGCGCCTCCGCCCGCTCCGGATCGAGGCCGACCGCCTTCATCAGCGCTGTGAATGCGCCGTCGCGGTCGCCAGCCGCGAGCAGGCGGTCCGCCCGCGCGATGAGCAGCGCGTACAGCTTCTGCTTCGCCTCGCCGCCACGATAGCTGGCGTCCACCTGCATGATGGCGTCGAGCGCCGCGATCGCCGCGTCCGGGTCGCGGTCCCAGGCCGCCTCCATCTGGCGCCAGTTCTTCGCCAGCACGATCTGTCGCTTCCCCTCGCCGGCCGTCAGGTCGTTCGGGCGCACCGCCAATGCTGCCTCGTACTGCCCCCAGCTGCCGTCGAGATCGCCCTGGTCAAACAACTGCTTGCCAAACGCCACGTGCGCGTCGAAGAGTGCGTCGTCCAGGTCGGCGGTGCCCGGCGCGGTCCGTTTCAGGCTCGTGAGCGAGTCGATCGCCCGCGGGTACTGACCCGCCGTCACACTCGCCCGCGCGGCCGCTACCTGCTGCGCGGACGACACCGTCGGCGTGACGGCGGGCGCCTGAACGGCTGGAGCTTGCGCGGCTGGCGCCTGCACGGCTGGTCCGGCCCCGCTCGCGGAGGTGGCCGGCTGCCCGTTGGCGCTCGTCGGCACGGACGTCCCATCGGCGTTCGGGGCGATCAGCGGCGTCAGGCGCGGCGCCGGAGCGCTGGCACTGCTCGCGGCCCGGCTGGCGTCACCCGCCGGCTCGGCGGCGAACGAGCGCGTCAGCAGCACCGCCACCGCCACGATGACGGCCATCGCGCCGGCTCCGAGCAGCCCCGCGAGGGCCGGCCGGATCTGCCTGGCGCGAGTGGGGGCCGCCGGCTCGCGGACCGTCGCCCCGAGCGTGGTGGCGACCACGTCGGCGCGCTGGGTGCCGTCGAGTGGGGCACTCGCCTGGTCCGACCGGACCGTCGCCGAGCCGGCGGGGCCGGCGGTCGAGCCGACCGTCGGACCGACGGTCGGCTCCGGATGTGGGCGGAGCGGGCCGGCCGGCTCGAACGGGTTGACGACCGGTTGACCTGGGATCGTCGGCTGGAACGGCGGCGTCATCGGCTGAGGCCGTCGTTCCAGCGCCGGCGCCTCGACCGACGCGATCAGGCTGTCGGTCAGCGCCGCGTCCGTCAGCATCGCCGCGAACGCCTCGGCCGGCCCGATCCGCTGACTCGGGCGCTTGCTGAGCTGGCGCAGCACCACCGCTTCGAGCCGCTCTGACAGCTCCGGCCGGTGCGCTCGCAACGGGTCGGGCGGCTGGTGGACCTGCGCGAAGGCGATCGCGCCCGGCGTGCGCCCCACGATCGGCAGGCGGCCGGTCAGCAGCTCGTACGCCACCACCCCGAGCGCGTACAGATCCGCGTCAACGCCCAGTTGATGGTCGTCGGCGCCGGGGCGGGCCAGGCTCTCGTCGAAGCTCTCCGGAGCCATGTACTCCGGCGTGCCGATGCTGTGGGTGACCGTCAGGCGCGTCACGTCGGCCGCCCGCGCGATGCCAAAATCGACCAGGGTCAGGTGGTCGTCGGCTCCGATGAACGCGTTGGCCGCCTTCACGTCGCGATGGGCCACGCCGTGCAGGTGGGCGTGCTGGAGCGCCGCCGCGAGCTGCTGCACGAAGTGGACGGCCCGCCCGACCGGCAGCGGCCCGTCCTGCCGGATCACGTCGCGCAACGAGCGGCCTTCCAGCAGCTCCATCACGAGATAGGTGAACCCGTCGTCCTCGCCGATGTCGTACAGCTGGACGATGTTCGGGTGGCGCAGCCGGGCTGAGAGGCGCGCTTCGCGGTGGAACAGCTGCACGAACGACTCGTGGCCGGCCAGCCCGGATGCCAGCACCTTGATGGCGCGCGACTGCTTCAACTGGCGATGGCTGGCGCGATAGACCGTCGCCATCCCGCCGCGACCGAGCCGCTCCTCCAGCACGTATGGCCCCAGGCTTCTGCCTTCCAGCGGGTCCATGTCCCCCCACGCCCACACTCATGCAGAACAATGGTCAACTCAGGCCATTGTACCGTTCTCGCGACGACTGTACAGACCCCTGTAGAAAGCAGCGCCGGCCGGCAAGAACGGTGAACGAAGGCGTTTCGCGATGGGCAGCACTGGCGCGTCGTCCACGCTCGCCGTGTCGCCGCGTGCAGCGCGGAGTACAACATCAGATCATGAACGATCGCGAATCGCTGGCGCTCGAAGCGGATACCGTGTTCGACCTGACCCCGAAGGGCCGTCCGCTGCATGGCGCCGCCCCGGATCACGTCACGGCTCCTCGTTTCCGCATCGCCGGTTGCCCGGCCGGCACCGTCTATCGGATTCGCCATGACGTGCACGAGAAGACCGCCCGTGCGCTGGCGCAGGTGGCCGGGACCGAGCCGCCATTCCCAGAGCCGTGGGCCGCGCCGGTCCACCTCGACGCGTACCGCCGCCTGCTCGCGATCGAGGCGCCGGTCGAGCGCATTGACGAGGGGATCGTCTGGGTCTTCCCCGAGCACCTGACGTTCGAGCACCCGGCCCGGCTGGTCGCCTCGGGCACCCCCGACGGCGACCGCCTGCTGGCCCGCCTCGCCGAGTGTGGGATGCCGCAGCCGCTGGCGGCGGCCGGCTTCAAGGACGTCGGCGAGCTCTGGGCGCCCTGGTGCCTGGCGCTGGCGGGCGACGAGATCGCGGCGCTCGCCTTCACGGTCGGCCTGCGCCCCGCCAGCGCCGAGGTGGGCGTCTACACCCTCGCGCCGTACCGTGGACGCGGGCTCGCCACCGCCGCGACGGCCGGCTGGTCGCGGCTGCCGGCTCTACGCGGCAAGACCCTGTTCTACGCCACCAGTCGCGAGAACGTCTCCTCGCAGCGCGTCGTGGCGCGGCTCGGCCTCCGGTTCCTGGGCACTTCCGTCGCACTCACCTGACTTGGGTCCGTGGGTTGAAACCCACGTCTACAGTCACACCGTCGCTCTGCGACGGACGCCCTGTCCCCGGCGTGGCGTAGCCACGCACCAATGGTAGACGTGGACTTCAGTCCACGGCCTCGTCTCAGGCTGTCGCGGCCTTGGAGCGCGCGGAGGTCTTGCCGCGTGCTTTGCTCGGACCGCCGCTGTCCTGCCGCGGGGCTGGCTCCAGCGCGTTTTCGAGCACCTCCTCGGCGGTGTCCACGAACACGATCTTCAGCGAGTCGCGCAGATCCTGCGGGACGTCCTCCTCCAACTCGCGCTCGTTCTGGCGCGGCAGCAGGATCGTCTTGATGCCGGCCCGGTGCGCTGCCAGCACCTTCTCCTTCACGCCGCCAATCGGGAGCACCTTGCCGCGCAGCGTCAGCTCGCCGGTCATCGCCAGGTCAGACCGGACCGGCCGTCCCGTCGCGAGCGACGCCAGCGCCGTCAGCATCGTCACGCCCGCCGACGGGCCGTCCTTTGGGATCGCCCCCGCCGGGACGTGCAGGTGAATGGTGGCCCCCTCGAACACCGAGCCGTCGAGATCGGCGCAGGGCGGCGTGGGCATGTCGTTCCTCGCGGAGGCACGCCGCGAGCCGTTCGAGCCGTTCTTCCCGGCCTGGCCGTTCTTGCCGGCCGCCGGCGCCAGCACCTGTGTCCCGTACGCCCGGATGTACGACAGCGCCGCCTGGGCGCTCTCGCGCATCACGTCCCCAAGCATGCCGGTCAGGATGAGCTGCTCGTTCCGACTCGGCATGCAGGTCGCCTCGACGAACAGCACGTCGCCGCCGGTCGGCGTCCAGGCCAGGCCGGTCGCGACGCCCGGCCGCTGGGTGCGCTCGGCCACCTCGTCGATGAAACGCTGCCGCCCGAGGTAGCGCACCACGTCGGCGCCGGTCAGCACCTTCGGCTCGATGTGGCCCTCCGCGATCTCGCGGGCCACCTTCCGGCACAGCGAGGCGATCTCACGATCCAGGTTTCGGACCCCTGCCTCCCGGGTGTACCCGCGAATCACGGCTCGGAGCGCGTCCTCCTGGATGGTCAGCTCCTCCGGGCGCAGGCCGTGGGCGGTCAACTGCTTCGGCACCAGATAGGTGGTGGCGATCTGGACCTTCTCGGCGTCCGTGTACCCCGAGAGCTGGAGCACCTCCATCCGGTCGCGGAGTGGGGCTGGGATGGTGTCGAGCGTGTTGGCGGTGGTCAGGAATAGCACCTGCGAGAGGTCGAACCCGACGCCCAGGTAGTTGTCGGTGAAGCTGTGATTCTGGGCCGGGTCGAGCACCTCCAGCAGCGCCGACGACGGATCGCCCCGCCAGTCAGACGCTACCTTGTCGATCTCGTCCAGCATGAAGACCGGATCTCGCGCTTCGGCGCGGCGGATCGCCTGGATGATCCGGCCCGGCAGCGCCCCGATGTAGGTCCGCCGATGGCCTCTGATCTCGGCCTCGTCGTGGACGCCGCCCAGCGAGATCCGCACGAACTTCCGCCCGAGCGCCCGCGCAATCGACTGCCCGAGGCTGGTCTTCCCGACGCCCGGCGGCCCGACGAAGCAGAGGATCGGCTCGCGGGCGACGCGGTCCGTCGGCGTCTCGGATTGGGTGTTCGGGGCCGGCGTCTCGGTGCTGGCGATGTCCGCCGCCGCTGCCGCCGCCTCGGCCAGCCGCTCCTGGCGCAGCTTCTTGACCGCCAGGTACTCCAGGATGCGGTCCTTGATCTTCTCCAGGTCGTAGTGGTCTTCGTCCAGGATCTGGCGCGCCTTCGGCACGTCGATCTCGCCGCCGGTTAGTTTGCTCCAGGGCAGGCTCGCCATCCAGTCCAGGTAGGTCTGGATGATGCCGTGCTCTGGCGAGGCCGGCGGGACGTTCGCCAGCCGGTTCAGCTCGCGGTCGGCCTCGCGGCGGGCCTCCTCGGGCAGGCCGGCCTCCTCGATCCGCTTGCGGAGCTGGGCCGGCTCGCCGCCCTCCTCCTCGTCCCCGAGCTCGCGGCGGATCGCCCGCAGCTGCTCGCGCAGGAAGTACTCGCGCTGCGCCTTGGTCATCCGCTCGCGGGTCTCGGTGGTGATCTTCTGCCCCAGCTCGCGGACCGCCAGCTCGTGCTGCAACAGCTCCACCAGCTTCTGGAGCTTGGCGTCCAGCACGTCTTCTTCGAGGAGCTCCTGACGGACCGGGCCGCTCATCGGCATGGTCGAGGCGACGAGGTACGCCAGCTGGCGGGGGTCTTCCAGCGACTCGACGGCGCCGATCAGCTCGTTCGGCAGCTCGTCCACCAGCGGCACCAGCCGCCGATACAGGTCCACCACGGCCCGCCGTAGCGCCTGCGTCTCCATGCCGGTCGAGATCGTCTCCGGCTCCACGCTGACGTGGGCCTTCAGATACGGCTCGGTCTGGGTCATCTGGCCGATTCTGATCCGCTCGACGCCCTGAATCACCAGCCGGATCGTCCCATCCGGGCTGCGCATCATCTGGTGGATCACGCCGGCCGTGCCGATCTCGTGGATGTCCTCCGGGCCGCCCTGCTCCGGGGTGTCCGGCTTCTGGGCGACGACGGCCACCATCCGGTCCCCGCGCATGACGTCGTCGATCAGCTTGATCGAGCGCTCCTGCCCCACCAGCAACGGCACGACCGCCAGCGGGAAGACCACGGTGCCGCCCCGGAGCGGCATGACCGGCAGCACGTCCGGAACGGTCGGGGTAGACTGGCCCTGCTCGCCGGGCGGCGCCTGCTCGACTATTGGCGGCGCCGCTTCCTCCGCGACGGACGTGGTCTGCTCGTCGTCGGCGTAGCGCGCCTGCCTTGCCGCCAGCGTTGTGTCGTCCGCGTCGTCGTCGTCGGCGTAGAACGCCTCGTCGTACCGGGCGACCTGCTCCGTGCCGGTCGCGTCGTCGCTCGACTCGTCTGACAGCTCGTCAGGGGTCGTCGCGACCGCTTCGGTCGCAGCCGTCTCGGCCACGGCCTCGGGCGCCTTCCGACGACGCCGTGTCGTGCGCGGCGCGGCGCCGGTGACGGGGCTCTCCGGAGCCTGCTGGGTCTCTGTCGGCTCCTCGGGCGGCTTCGCGCGTCGTCTAGGCGCCATCTTCATCATCTCTCTCTGGTGGGGACACCCGCCGCTCCGAGGCCCGCCGGCCGGGGATGGCGTCCACCACGGTGGTGATTGGAATAGAGACCGTGTTCGGGTTGACACTGCGCTTCATCAGCCGCATTTCGAGCAGGCCGCGCTCGTAGCGGGCATCCACCTGCTCCGGGTCGATCGACGCCGGCAGTGGCAGCTCCAGGCGGACCGGACCCTGTCTGATCTCGGCGGCGTGGAACACGCCGGAGGCGTGAGCCGGCAGCCGCCGTTCACCCTCGACGATCACGGCGTCCTCGTACAGCAACACGTCGAGCTGCTCGTGATCGACGCCGGGCAGCTCGACCAGCACGATCACCTCGTTGGCCGTCTCAACCACGTCGGTGGCCGGGCGCCAGGCCGGCTGGCCGAGGCCGATACCCATCGACTGGCGGTGCCAGGCTTCGCCCGCTGGACGTGGCCGGCTCGTCGCCATGACCACCGCGTACCGATAGCTCAATTTCCGGTAGCGCATCAGGTCACTCCACGATGAAGTCGTCTGCCGACGGTCGTTGGGCGCACCCCGAGACGGCGTTGCGAATGAATGATACCGCCCGGCGTCAAGCGGACCGCGAATCAGCCGAGCTGCGACATTCAGCAGTGGTGTGCAGCCGGCGTGCCGCCGAGTTGTGCGTCAGAGTTTCGTGCTGAGCCAGACACCGGGGCGCGATGAATCGCCCCCGTACAAGGCATCGTCCCCTGGTACGGGCGCGATTCATCGCGCCCACAAGGATTTGACGCACATCCGCATCGTTGGACGGTCTGGTCAGCCGGGCGCGCCCTCTGCTACGCTCGCCAGAGGGAAGAGGGGGAGGCAACGACGCCATGAAGCACAGCACGGATCGCATCCTCACCACGCACACCGGCAGCCTGCCGCGTCCTGACGATCTCGTGGGTATGTTGGAGGGCCACGACCAGCGTGAGGCGCGCGCCGACGCCGGGTTCCAGGCGCGGGTCAGTGGCGCCGTCAAGGAGATCGTCCGGAAGCAGGTCGATGCCGGCATCACCGTCGTCAACGACGGCGAGATGAGCAAGGTCGGCTACTCCACCTACATCACGGACCGCGCAACCGGCTTCTCGGAGCAGAGCCGCGATTTCCCGCTCCAGGTGGAGGTCGCCCGCTTCCCGGAGTACTACCAGCAGCGCCCCACCGGCGGCAGCGGCGTTCGACGGCCGGTCTGCGTCGGACCGATCGAGTGGACCGGCGACGCCCAGGTCCAGACCGACATCGCCAACTTCAAGGCGGCCCTCGAAGGCGTCCAGGTGGCCGAAGCGTTCATGACCGCTGCCTCGCCGGGCGTGGTCTGGCAGTTCCTGCTCAACGACTACTACCCGACCCACGAGGCGTACGTTTTCGCGGTCGCCGATGCGATGCGCCACGAGTACGAGGCGATCGTCAACGCCGGCTTCGTGCTCCAGCTCGACTGCCCGGAGCTGGCGATGGGCTGGAACCGCTTCACCTTCGCGGATGCTACCATCGACGATTTCCGAAAGGTGGCCGACCTGCACGTCTCGGCCTTGAACCACGCCATCGCCAATATCCCCGCCGACCGCGTGCGGCTCCACCTCTGCTGGGGCAACTATGAGGGGCCGCACATGCGGGACATCCCGCTGGCGCGGATCGTGGACGTGGTGCTCAAGGCGAAGGTCGGCGCGGTCTCCTTCGAGGGGTCCAACCCGCGTCACGCGCACGAGTGGAAGGTCTGGGAAGGTGTCAAGCTGCCGGACGGGCTGATCCTGATCCCCGGCGTGCTGGACTCCACCACCAACTTCGTGGAGCATCCGGAGCTGGTCGCCGAGCGGATCGTGCGCTACGCCAACGTGGTGGGCCGCGAGAACGTGATCGCCGGCACGGACTGCGGCTTCTCGACGTTCGCGCGCTCGGCCTTGACGGTCCACCCGACGGTCACCTGGGCGAAGTTCCAGGCGATGGCCGAGGGCGCCGAGATCGCCAGCAAGCAGCTCTGGCGCTAGCCTCCGCTTCCATGTGGCCGCGACGCCGGGGCGCTTGATGCGCCTGCGTCGCGGTCGTCAGCGTGGATCGAAGATCTCGTCCTGATGCTCACGAGCGCTGCGAAGGAGGATTTCGTCCCAATCAGGGCTGAGTGCAGGCACACCCAGGTCGTGAATGCAGAAGCGGATCACGTCCTCGAGTGCAATCGGGCCGGTCGGCAGATGCACGTCGTTCAGCGAGATGGACCGTCCACCGAAGTCGAGCGGAATCGGTCCTTGCAGGTGGCGACGTGACCAGCGGGCTTGCGGATCGGCGGGCTGAAGATCGAGCTCCCAGCGAACGACTGGCTCGCTTCTGAGGTCAGTGCCGGCATGTAGGGCGTAGCGATAGTTCATCGTCCGAATCGACGGGCTCGGCCGATCAGAGAGGCGCGACTCGCAGATCTGGCCGATGTAGAGCCCCAGGACGCCGTAGTGGCTCTGGAGCTCGGCAAGAACTGGACCGCCATGCCGAAATGCAAGCTGCACCCGCTGAACGCCGGCGTGTGTGGGCGGCGTCGCGAGCATCACGAGGGGCTGTGGTGTCAGCGTGCGATGGAGGAGCCCATTGAGCCGGTCCCGGCGCATGCGAACGACCGCCATCAGATCGGAACGACGCCCCGGCACGCTGGCGCTCGATCAGCCTTCGAGCAGTTCGACGAGGAGCTCGAGGTCTGTACTGACCGCTGTGCGCGGCAGTTGACGTGCTCGGGCGAGTGTGACCGCGTCATCGAACGCCAGTCCCAGAGCTTCCGCCTCAATACCGATCAATTGGCGCAACTGCGTCTGGCTCAATTCGCCGTCTTCAAGTGCGAGCAGGAGATGAGCCGGAACGGCAGACGCCCAGTCTTCCGTACGTTGGATGATAGCCACAGCGTCACTCCTGCCACCGGCTCCAGCAGCTCACCCACAGTGTATCATGGCGGTCCCACCAGGACGTTCAGTGCTCGTCATGCTTGACAGACAGATGCGGAGCTCCCCTGCGAGGAGCTCCGCGGAAGCCGACGCGCGGATACCGGGGAGGCAGACTCGTGGCAGCGAAAATCACGCCGCTGGACAACGGCCCGTACATGGTGGAAGGCGAGATCGAGCTAGTCTCCCCCTCCGGTGAGCCGTACGTCGTGCGGGGCAGCAAGGCGTTCCTCTGCCGCTGCGGAGGGTCCACCAGAAAGCCGTTCTGCGACGGCACTCACTCCCGCATCTTCTTTCAGGCGGCCGAGCGGCCCGACCCGACCTCGTAGACATGTCTGCCGACGAGCGGCGACCGCCCAGCTCGCCCACCGACGAGCAGCTGCACCGCGCCTCGCCTCGGGAGGTCGTGGAACAGCTGCGCGTCACCTTCGACGAGGACGCCGAGCGGTACGACCGAGCGCGTCCCGGCTACCCCGCCGCGCTCTACGACGATCTCGCGGCGCTGGCCGGCATCGGGCCGGGCTGCCGGGTGCTGGAGATCGGCTGCGGGACCGGCCAGGCGACCGTGCCCCTTGCCAAGCGCGGCTGCGAGATCGTGGCGGTCGAGCTGGGCGCCGGGCTGGCCGAGGTCGCCCGCCGCAACCTGGCCCGTTTCCCAAGGGCCGAGGTGGTGACCGGCGCCTTCGAGAGCTGGCCGCTGCCGCCGGAGCCGTTCGACGTGGTGCTCTCGGCCACCGCCTTCCACTGGATCGATCCGGCCGTCCGGGTCGTCAAGTCGGCTGAGGCGCTCCGGCCGGGCGGCTTCCTCGCCACCATCGCCACCCACCACGTCGCCAGCGGCACGGACCGCGACCAGTTCTTCGCGGACGTCCAGGACTGCTACGAGCGCTGGGACCCGGCCACCCCGCCAGGGCTCCGGCTCGCGCCCGCCTGCGCGATCCCGATGGAGGGTGAGGAGATCGCGCGCTCAGGTCGCTTCGAGCCGCCAGCGTTCCACCGCTACGAAACCGATGTCCCGTACACCACCGCCACCTACGTCGACGTCCTCCTCACCTACTCCGGCCACCGCGCACTGCCTCCGGACGCCCAGCACGGCCTGCTCCTTTGCATCGGCGACCTGATCGACCACCGCTACGGCGGCCAGATCGTCAAGCGGTACCTGAGCGAGCTGCGGCTGGCCCGGCGCATCTGACGTTCACACGCAGGTTGGTGCCTCCGCCGACACTTTGCGCCCCTCTCTCCCGTTAATGCTCCCTGAAGATCGCTCCACGCCGGGCGAGTGGGGAGTGCTTGCCATGCGGTCAACTGGTGCATCGATCCTGGTCGTCGACGACGACGCCGACATCCGCGAGGTCGTCTCCGAGGTGCTGCTCCTGGAGGGGTATCGGGTCAGGATGGCCGGCGATGGTCATGCTGCCCTGGAGCTATTGGCGGAGTGGCGTACGGATCTGATCCTGCTGGACTTGAACATGCCGCGCATGGACGGCTGGACGTTCTGCGCGCGGCAGCGCCAGCAGCCCGAGATCGCCGACATCCCCGTGGCGCTGATGTCGGCCTCGCGGAGCCTCCAGGCCCGCGCGCTCCCCTGTGCGCCGGCCGCGGTCCTCGAAAAGCCGTTCGGGCTGGAGGATCTGCTCCAGCAGGTTGCCCAGGCGCTCGAAGCCGATCCCGCCCCGCTCGCCGTCGGGGAGCGTGCGTCGTGACGGCCGGCCCGCGCTCGCTGCACGAGACGCTCGTCGAGATGCTGCCGGACGCCGTGCTGGCGCTGGATGCTGAGTCTGACCGCGTCATCCTGGCGAACGCCGCCGCCGAGCGCCTGCTCGGGACGACGCGCGCCGAGCTGACCCGCGCCACCCTGCAGAGCCTGATCCGACCGTGGGACATTGGGCAGCTGGAGCGCGTGCAGGCCGAGCTTCGGTCGTCCGGCGCCTGGCGCGGCGAGCTCTGGCTGCGGCGCCACGACGGCACCTTCGTGCCGACCGACGTCAACGCCCAGGTCTGGATGCTGGAGGGCGGCACCATCGTCCAGTTCTGCTGCCGGGACGCGAGCGCCCGCTGGCGGGACGAGGCGATGCGGCAGGTCGTGAGCCACGCCGTCGAGCGGCTCGCCGCGACGTTTGACGAGTACGACGCGCTGCGGACCGTCGCCACCGCCACACTCCCTGGCCTCGCCGACGCGGCGCTGGTCGAGCTGGATCCGCTGGACGACGTCGAGGCGGCAGCCGTCGCGGCGTTCACCGACCCTGGCAGCCCTTCCTGGCCCGCCCCGACCGTGGACCACCACCCGGCAACCCATACCGCCGACTCGATCCGGCGGGGCAACGCCCTGACCGTGCCGCTGGTGGCCGCCGGCCGACGGCTCGGGACGCTGACGCTGCGCCGGGCCGGGCACCGGCTCTGGGAGCCGGCCGATTACGCCCTGGTGGACGAGCTCGCCCGCCATGCCGCCCATGCGCTCGACAAGGCCCGCCAGTGGAGCCGCTCACGCGACGACCTGGCCGACCGTACGGCGATGGTGCGCATCCTCTCGACCGTCACCTCGGACATTACCTCGCGCGGCGTCTACGAGATCTTCCTGGAGGAGGCCCAGGCGGCGATCCGCGCCGAGGACGGCGGCGGCACCCTCTGGGACCATGACCGCGGCCTGTTGTGCCCGGGCCTGCCGAAGCTCGGCACGCAGACCCACTGTGCGGTCGATCCGCGCTTGATGGTTTCGGTGGCCGCCAACGAGCGCTGCGCCCTGATCGAGAACGAGTACCAGAAGGTGATGGGATCGAGTACGCCGGCCGGCCGGGTTGGCGCGCAGGCGGTGCTGGCCGTGCCGATGGTGCATCAAGGGCTGCTGATGGGCTCGATGTCGATCAGCCACCTGACGGCGGGCAGGAGGTTCCAGCCGCGCGATGCCCGCCGCCTGGAGGCGCTCGCTTCGACGGCCGCGCTGACGCTGTCCGCGATCCATCGCCAGCGCACGACTGGCGCGCAGCTGGCGATTCGCGAGGCGGCCCACCTGCTGAACAACGACCTGGCGCTGACGATGGGCTCGCTGGATCTGCTCCAGCTGGAGGACGCCTTGCCGCCATCGCTGGAGCCGCTGGTGGAGACGGCGCTCGGCGGCTTGACGCAGGCCGCCGACCACCTGGCGCAGCTGCAGCGTATCAGCCGCGTCGAGACGTGCAACGGCCCGCTCGGACCGCGCCTGGACCTTGCGCGCTCGACCGCGCCGGCGCCCTGGACGCTGCCCTCCGCCTGAGCGATAACCCCCACCCCCCAATTCCCTGTTGCTCCCCCTCTCCATCGCAGGGAGGGGACTCCTACACGTTCGCGGGGTAGCGGCGGAGCGCCTCCTCGTTCAGCTCCACGCCCAGACCCGGCACTGACGGCGGCGCGACCGCGCCGTCCTTCGCGACGATCGGATCGGCCAGGAGCGGCACTTCGAGGGTGTAGGACGGAAACTCGACCAGCCCCGAGCCGGTGAACGACGCGGCCAGGTGCATCGTGGCGGCGAGGCCCGGCCCGAAGTAGAACGAGTGCGGCACCACCTGGACCCCGGCAATGCTCGCCAGCGCCGCGATCCGCCGCGCCTCGCCGATCCCGCCGACCTTCGTCACGCTCGGCTGGAGGATGTCGGCGGCGCCCTTCGCGACGATCTCGCGGAAGCCGTACGCCGTGGACTCGTTCTCGCCCAGCGCGATCGGCATCGGCGCGACTTTTCGCAGTGCAGACAGCGCCTCGTAATCTTCTGGCGGCCAGATCGGCTCCTCCAGCCACGCCAGCCCGTACGGCTGAAACTCGCGCGCCATCCGTGCCGCCTCAGATGGCGTCCAGGGGCAGTTCGTGTCCAGCATGATGTCCACGGTCGGCCCGACCGCCCGGCGCGCAGCCTGCACGCTCGGCACGTCGATCTGGTGGAGCTTGATCGCCGTGAATCCCTGCGCGGCGCGCTTCTCGCAGGCCGCCCCGACGTCGGCCGGCGTGCCATACCTGAGCAGGCTGGCGTACGCTGTCAGGCGCGGCCGG
>JAXLXF010000038.1:0-72346 GCA_046328125.1 Chloroflexota bacterium | reverse complement strand
GGCCTTCGCGACGATGGTGACCGGCTCGCAGGTGCTGGCCGACCAGTTGAAGAAGATCGGCATCGAGCTGGAGATCAAGCAGTACGAGTACGGCGTCGGGCTGGACCGGTTCAACACCCACCAGTTCGAGCTGGCCTGGAACGTGACCGGCGGCAACGCCGATCCGGACCCGCTGTTCCGCAGCCGGCTGCACTCGAAGACCGGCGCGAACCAGAACAACTCCACCGACACCGAGATCGACGCGCTCCTGGATCAGGGCAAGGCGATCACGGACCTGGCGAAGCGGAAGGAGCACTACGCCAACGTTCAGAAGGTGCTGGTGCAGAAGGTGCCCCAGGTGTGGATGTTCTCCAGCGACCTGATCCACGTCATGAAGAAGACGGTCAAGGGGTATGAGTCGCACCCGTCGAGCTTCTTCCAGGGCGTGACGACGACCTGGCTGGACGGCTAAACCGCCTTTTGCCCCTCACCCCCGGCCCCTCTCCCTCAAGGGGAGAGGGGCGGGATGGGGACTCGCGCAGGACACGTACTGAATGGCCTACGAGATCTGGGAGATGCAGACGGGCAACCTTGTCGCGTCGTTCAGGCGCGAGCGAGAAGCGCTCGCGCTGGTGCGTGACGCCCTCGAGGCGCACGGCGATACCTACGTGAGATCGCTGGCGCTCGTGCGCGAAGACGAGGACGGTTCTACCATTACGGTGGCAGAATCGTGCGCACTGATCGAGCGCGCCCGCGTCCCAGCCTAGCTCACCATTCAGAAGGGGCACGCACGGGCGGCGCTACTCGCCGCGCGAGCGTGGGTCCAGCACGTCGCGGATGCCGTCGCCGAGCAGGTTGAACGCCAGCACTGTCAGCACGATTGCCAGGCCGGGGAAGATGCTGGTCCAGGGCGCCGTCTCCAGGAAGTCGCGGCTCTCCTGGAGCATCGTCCCCCAGGACGGGAACGGCGGCTGCGTGCCGAGCCCCAGGTAGCTCAACGTCGCCTCGGTCAGGATCGCCTGCGACAGCGTGATCGTCGCCTGGACGATCAGCGGCGAGAGCGTGTTCGGGAAGATGTGCCGCATGAGCACCCGGGGCGACGACGCGCCGATCACCCGAGCGGCCTCGACGTACTCCTTGCCGCGCTCGACCAGGACCGGGCCACGGATCACCCGCCCGAAGACCGGAGCGTACACCACGGCGATGGCGACGATGGCGTTGCTGAGGCCCGGGCCGAGCATCGCGGCGACTCCGATCGCCAGCAGCAGGGCCGGGAAGCTGAAGAAGACGTCCATCACCCGGCCGATCAGGTTGTCCACCCAGCCTCGGTAGTAGCCGCCGATCAGCCCGAGCGTCACGCCGACCACGATCGAGATTGCCACGCTGCTGATGGCGACCAGCAGGGTCAGTCGGCTGCCGTGGATCACCCGACTGAACACGTCTCGACCGAAGCGGTCCGTCCCGAAGTAGTAGTATGACGATGGCGGCTGGAGCGCCGCGCGGACGTTGTTGGCGATGGGGTCGTACGGCGCGATCAGGCCGGCGAACACCGCGATGACGATCAGCCCGATCACCATGACCAGGCCGGCCACCACGAGTCGATTGCGCATCAACGTGCGGGTCGCGCGGCGCCATTCGGAGCGGGCGCGTGCAGGCCGGGCGGTGGCGACAATCGGCGCGGCGACCTCAGCCATCGCCTGCACTCCCGAACATGCTCCCCCGCTCAGTCATACCGAATCCGTGGGTCCAGGTAGGCGTAGAGCAAGTCCACGATCAGGTTGCTCAGCATGAACAGCAGCGCGATGAACAGGATCGTCCCCTGCACCAGCGGATAGTCGCGCTCGTAGACGGCGTTCAGCACGAGCCGGCCAACCCCAGGCAGGGTGAACACCTGCTCCGTCACCACTGCGCCGCCCAGCAGGTAGCCGACCTGCACGCCGATTACCGTGATGATCGGGATCAGGGCGTTCTTGAAGGCGTGGCGACGGACTACCAGATTCTCGGCCAGGCCCTTCGCGCGGGCCGTCCGGACGTAGTCGTTCCGGAGCACTTCCAGCAGCGAGGAGCGTGTCATCCGCATCACCTGTGCCGCCACCACCGTCCCCAGCACGATGGCCGGGAGCAGCATCTGGGTCAGGTTCGCGACCGGATCCTTCGTCGGCGAGGCGTAGTCGACCGGCGGCACCCAGTTGAACCAGAGCGAGAGCGCCAGAATCAGCATCGCGGCCTGCCAGAAGATCGGGACCGAGAGGCTGAACAGGCTCACGACGCGAACCACGTGATCCAGCATCGTGTTCTCGCGGACCGCCGAGAGCGTCCCGAGCGGGATGCCAACCAGCAGTGAGACCACCAGCGCCAGCAGCCCCAGCTCCGCCGTCACCGACAGGCGGTCGAAGATCATCTTGCCGACCGGCAGCCCAGAGCGCCAGCTGTTGCCAAGATCGCCAGTCAAGATGCCGCTCACCCAGCGCCAGTACTGGACGTACAGCGGCTGATCCAGCCCGAAGAACGCCCGCATCGCCGCCTTCGTGGACTCGTCAACGCGCGCCTCGGCCCCGATCAACTGGTCCACGACCGTGCCTGGGATCAGGCGGATCATCAGGAACACCAGGATCGTCACCCCGATCAGCGTCGGGACGAGCGAGAGGACGCGCTTGAGCACGTAGGTCCGCATGGGGCGATGGTACACCAGAGACACGCTGCTTGAAAGCCGGCAGCGTGCCCAAACGTCAGGGAGTGTCAACTGTCAACGCCGCTGTTTGACATGCGCGCGGGCGACGGCCATAGTACGGCGCTCGCCGACCGCTGAAGGAGCCAGCTTGGCCGACGTCCGCGTCCACATCGCCACGGCCCTCTCTCCCGCGCAGCTCGACCGGGTGCGGGCCGTCTCGCCGCGCCTGCACGTCACCTACCACCCCTATATCGTGCAGGAGGCGCCGACGGGCATGGAGGCGCTCCTGGCGGACGTCGAGGTGCTGCTGACCTATCACGCCGGCTTCGAGATGGCTGCCGCGCCGTGCCTGAAGTGGGTCCAACTGGCCGGTGACGGCGTGGACTACCTGCACGGCAAGCCGCTGCTGTCGAGCAGCGTGACAGTCACCAACGCCCGCCTCTTCGCCGGCCCGATCGCGGAGTACGCCATCGCGACGATGGTGATGCTGACCCGCATGCTCCCGAAGGCGCTCCGCGAGTTTCAGGCCGAGCGACGCTGGCCGCGTCACCACTGGACCGAGTACGCTGGCGCCGAGCTGGCCGACAAGACGCTGGCGATCCTCGGGTACGGCTCGATCGGGCGGCAGCTGGCGCGGATCGCGCTGGCGATGGACATGCAGGTCGTCGGGACGCGGCGCACCGTCCGCGAGCCCACGATCGAAGACGGCGTTCAGGTCTTCCCGCCCGAGGCTCAATCCGACCTGCTGGCTCGTGCCGACTTCGTGGTGGTCTGCCTGCCGCTCACGTCGGAGACGCTCGGGGCCATCGGCGAGGCCGAGCTGCGAGGGATGAAGCCGTCGGCGTACCTGATCGCGGTCGGGCGGGGCCGCGTCGTCGACGAGACGGCGCTCGTCCGCTGCCTCCGCGAGGGCTGGATCGCCGGTGCCGCGCTGGACGTCTTCGCGCAGCGCCCATTGCCCACGGACAGCCCGTTCTTCGACCTGCCGAACGTGATCCTGACGCCGCACATGTCCGGGATCAGCGCCAACTACTTCGAGCGCATCGTAGACCTCTTCTGCGACAACCTCCGGCGCTACCTGGCCGGCGAGCCGCTGTTGAGCGTCGTGGACAAGGCGGCGGGCTACTGAGGGAGGACTGAACGTGGCTGGACGACTCCTGGCCGGGGCGGCCCGCGCCACCATCAACCCGCCGCTCGGCATCCGCACGATGGGCTTCAGCTCGCGGGTCGGCTTCGTCGAGTCCGTCGCCAGCGATCTGACCGCGACCGCGCTGGTGCTGGCAAACGCCGAGACGACCATCGCCATCGTGGCGCTCGACATCTGCCTGCTGCCGATCTCGCGCGCCGACACGCTGCGCCAGCGGATCGGGGAGACCATCGGGGCGCCCGCCTCGCACGTGCTGGTCAACTTCAGCCACACCCACAGCGCACCGGCCTTCCCCGGCTGGCAGCCAGAGCCGCCGGAGCAGACCCAGCTGCAAGAGAGGTACTGGGAACACCTGCTGTCCCAGACCGTCGCGGCTGCCGCCGAGGCGAAGGTGCGCCTGCAACCGGCCCGCGTCGCGGCTGGCTGGGGCGCGTGTGAGATCGGGATCAACCGTCGCGAGATGGGGCCAGACGGCCTGGTCTTCCTGGGCGAGGTGCCCGATGGCGAGACCGACCCGGCCGTCGGCGTGATCCGCGTGGACGACCTCGCCGGCCACGCCATCGCCACGCTCTGTAGCCTGGGCTGCCACACCGTCGTCGTTGGCCCGCGCGACCAGGCCGCCTCGCCGGACTTCCCCGGCCCGGCCCGTTCGGTGATCGAGCAGACGCTCGGTGGGCTGGCCCTTTTCCTCCAGGCGTGCGGCGGCGACGTGATGCCAAGCGGCGGGATGGGCTACGAGACCGATTGCTCGGACGCCAACGAGCGGATCGGGACGATGCTCGGCGGTGAGGTCGTCAAGGTGGCGGCCGGCCTGCGGACGCACGTCCAGCGGGGCGAGCGGACGGCGCTCGGCTCGGTCTCCTCGATCTCGCTCTGGCCGTGGGTGCCGGTCGAGGACGAGGGCCAGTGGGCCGGCATCGGCGTGCGCTCGAAGCGGATCTTCCTCGACTTCATCGACTTGCCGACGCTGGAAGACGCCCAGGCGATCCTGGACGAGAAGCGTCAGCTCCTCGAAGCGGCCCTCCCCACCGGCGACGAGCGCCAGATCGCCCCGGCCCAGCGCTTCGTCAACTGGGCCGAGGCGCTGGTGGACGCCTGCGAGACGAACCAGCGCACCATCGACTTCGAGGTGCAGGTGCTCAAGATTGACGACCTGGCGCTGGTTGCCCTGAGCGCCGAGGTGTTCTCCGGGACCGGCAAGGAGCTCAAGGCGCGCTCGCCGATCCCGTACACCAACGTGCTCGGCTACTCGAATGGCTGTGTGATGTACCTGCCGCGCGCCCAGGACTACCCGCCGGGCGGCTGGGACGTCCACGTGCGGTACAAGATCCCGGACATGCTGTTCCAGAACTACCTCGTGCCGGTCGCGTTCCACCCGAGCTCGGAGCAGAAGGTGGTGGCGACGGCGCTGGAGCTGCTGAGCGAGCTCGCATGACGATGCCGGAGGTGTATCGTGTCCTGGTCTGAGACCTACAAGGCGCAGCGTCCGAAGGCCGTCGAGCTGTACGGCGAGGCCAAGCAGCTGATCGCGGGGGGCGTCGGCCACGACGTCCGCCACAACCCGCTCGCCCCGATCTACGTCGACCGGGCGCGCGGATCGCGCAAGTGGGACGTGGACGGCAACGAGTACGTCGACTACGGCATGGGCAACGGCGCGCTGATCCTGGGGCACTCTCACCCGGCCGCCATCCAGGCCGTCCAGAGCGTCGTCGAGAACGGCCTCCACTTCGGCAACGACCATCCCCGGATGCTGGAGTGGGCCGGCCTGATCCATAAGTTGATCCCCTGCGCCGAGCGGGTCCGCTTCGACAACTCTGGTACCGAGGGCACGATGCTGGCGCTGCGGCTGGCCCGCGCCTTCACCGGCAAAACGAAGGTGCTCCGCTTCGAGGGCCACTTCAGCGGCTGGCACGACTACGTCGGACGCGGCGCCTACCCACCGTTCGACCGCTCGGTCTCGCTCGGCATCCCCCAAAGCACGCTGGACACCATCGTCGTGATCCCGGCCGACCTGGACCGCGCCGAGCAGGTGCTCCGCGAGGATCAGGATATCGCGGCGGTGATGCTGGAGCCGTCGGGGGCCTCGTGGGGCACGGTCCCGCTCACCCACGACTTCAATCGCGGCCTCAGAGAGCTGACCGCCCGCTACGACGTGCCCCTGATCTACGACGAGGTCATCACCGGCTTTCGGTACAGTCCCGGCGGCTACCAGGGTTTGATCGGCGTCACGCCGGACCTGGCGGTGCTCGGCAAGATCGTGACGGGCGGCCTGCCGGGCGGCGCCGTCGTCGGGCGGGCCGACATCATGAGCCTGTTCGACTTCACCGGCGATGCCCAGCACGACCGGTACGGCCGGGTCTCCCATCTTGGCACGTTCAACGCCAACCCGCTCTCGACGGCCTCCGGCATCGCCAGCCTGGAGCTGGTGGCGGATGGCTCGGCCCAGGCCCACGCCGACCGTGTCGCCGAGGCGTTGCGCCAGGGCATGAACGCGATCCTGGAGGAGGAGCGGGCGGCCGGCTACGCCTACGGCGACTCGTCGGTCTTCCACGTCTTCATGGAGGCGTACCCCGGCCGTGGCGCGAAGTCCCGGGCGGAGCTCCACACCACCGACGCCACCGCCCTCAAGTCAATCCCCGGCTCGGTCATCGCGGCGTTCCAGCGCAACCTGAACATCCGTGGCGTGGACCTGATGTCGTACAACGGCGGCGTGACCTCGGCGGCCCACACCGACGAGGACGTGCGGCTGACCCTGGCCGTCTTCCGCGAGACGATCCGCGTGATGTTGGCGGAGCAGATCCTGGCCCCGCTCGCCGACGCATGAGTCCGCCGCCGTCTGTTGACCAGATACAATCTCGATCGGGATGCCTGGCAGCGACATGTGGTTACCACCGGGGAAGGCCCTGACGGCGTCCGCTTCGGGAGGTTGGGAGATGGCTATCGACCCGATCCGCCATCGCTTCACCAGATCTGAGTATCATCGCATGGCGCAGACCGGCATACTCGCGCCTGAGGCTCGCGTAGAGCTGATCGACGGAGACATCATCGAGATGAGCCCGATCGGGCGCCGACACCTGGCTGCCGTTGACCGAGCCACCCGCCTGTTCGTGCGCGGTGTGGGTGACGAAGCGATCGTGCGAGTCCAGGGCTCGATCGCGCTCGGGGACAATGGCGAGCCGGAGCCCGATCTGACAGTGCTTCGCTTTCGCCCCGACTTCTACGCTATGTCCCAAGCCACCGAAGAGGCCGTGCTCCTGATCGTCGAGGTCGCGGACACCTCTGAAGGGTACGATCAGCGAACCAAGGCGCCGCTTTACGCGGCGTTTGGCATCCCCGAGCTCTGGATTGCCAATCTGAACCGCGATCAGCTTCTCGTCCATCGCGATCCGACGCCCGACGGCTATGCGACCGTCCGCGTGTATCGCCGTGGAGCGTCAGTCAGCCCGCTCGCATTCCCCCACCTCGCGATCAACGTCGACGACATCCTCGGGTAGTGGCGACAGGGTGTGAACGCTGGCGGAGCAGATCCTGGCGCCGCTGTCGTAAGCCAGCGGGGAAGCGCTGATACAATCATCGCGGGACCGACTGCCACAACTTCCGAGGCACGCCAATGGCGATTCTCCGCGCGACGATAGAGTACGAGCCGCTGGATCGCCGGCCGTACCGATTTACCATCGACCAGTACCATCAGATGGGCGAGGCCGGCGTCTTTCGGCCCGAAGATCGTGTTGAGTTGATCGATGGCGAGATCATCGAGATGAATCCGATTGGCGACCCCCACGCTGGCGGTGTCAACCGCTTGAACCAGGCGTTCGTCGTCCGGCTAGTCGGCAAGGCCGTTATCGCTCCCCAGAATCCAGTCCGGCTGGCGTCGCACGATGAGCCGCAGCCCGACCTGGCGATCCTGCGGTTTCGCGCCGATTTCTACGCGTCACTTGGACCGAGACCGGAAGATGTGCTGCTGCTCGTCGAAGTGGCTGACAGCTCAGTCTCGTACGATCGTCGGGTGAAGGCGCCGCTCTACGCGCGCAACGGCATTCCAGAGTACTGGCTGGTCGATCTGGGGCGTGGGCAGGTCGTGGTGTACCGAGATCCGTCGCCTGACGGCTACCGCTCGATGCAGGTGCACGAGCGCGGCGCGAGCCTGAGTCTCGTGGAGCTGCCAGACGTCACGATCTCCGTCGCGGATATCCTCGGCGGGCCGGCCGAGTCGGCGTGAACGGAGAGCTCTCGGGTCGGACGGCGCTGGTCACCGGCGGCAGCAGCGACATCGGGGCGGCCATCGCGCGGGCGCTGGCGAAGCGCGGCGCGGACGTCATCGTCCACTACCACAGCAACGCCGCCAAAGCAGACGCCGTCGCGGAGAACCTACGGGCGCTTGGACGGCAAGCCTGGACGCTCTCAGCCAACCTGAGCCTCGCCGACGAAGCCCGCCGCCTTGCCGACGAGGCCAGCGCCCTGGCCCCCATCGACATCCTGGTCAACAACGCCGGTGCACCTCTCAACCGGGTCCACTGGTCGGAGCTGGACGCGCCGTTCCTGGACACGGTCTTCGGGTTGAACTACCGAGCGCCGCTCTACCTCTGCCAGAAGCTCACGCCGGGCATGGTCGAGCGAGGGCGCGGGGTGGTGGTGAACATCCTCTCGACGGCGGCCGTTCTCGGCGGCACGGACACCGTCTACGCTTACGCCTCCGCGAAGGGCGCCCTTCAGACGCTCACGCGCGGATTGGCCCGCTCGCTGGCGCCGCAGGGGGTCCGGGTGCTCGCCATCGCGCCGGGCACGGTGGACACCGAGTTCCAGCGGACCGGCACCACCCCCGAGATGCTGAAACAGTTGATCGAGAGCAACCTGCTCGGGCGGATTGGGCGGCCGGAGGAGATCGGCGAGGTGGTGGCGTTCATGGCGACCGACGCCGCCAGCTTCGTGATCGGCGAGACGATCCACGTCAACGGCGGCTTCTACATGAGCTGACCGAGCGCGCCTGCTCGCAGGAGATGACTGCTCGGCGCACATGGTGCAGCAGGGGCACACCGGCACCAGACGTTCAGGGGGGACGACGGCTCGACCGGGGGCTCGACCGGGGGATGATGGGGCGATGGTCAGCCCCAGGTGAGGACGAGCGTCGTGGACGGCTTCTCGACGACCAGTACGTTCGGGCTGATGGCCGGGTCGGCGGCAAGTCGGGCGTGAACTGCCGGCATGGGCGCGCTGCCACGACGGTAAGCATGGACTCGCAGCCCGTCGCCGGAGCGGCGGCCGGCCGCATCCCAGCCGACCGCCGCCTCCACCAACTGCCGAGCCAGCCCCTCGCAGCTTCCGAAGCCGCGCACGATCACCTCACCCGGCGTCAGCCACTCCTCCTGGGCGGGTGCAGTCGCCGGCTCGACGGCCCGGCTCAGGAACGCGGCGCCGTCATCGTCTACCAGCCCGACCGTAATCGCGGTTGGCACCGACGACGGGTAGGGCACGAGCGCGGGCACGTGCTCGCCGCCCGGGTGGGCGCCCTCGACGGTCAGGCGGCAGAGCCTCGGCTCGTGCAGGCCCAGCCAGAACAACAGCCCGCCGCGAAGGTCGCGGGGCGAGGCCCAGATGCCAGTCGGCCAGCTTTGGGATGGCTCGGCCAGCAGCCGGTCGAGCCGCGCGTCCCCGAAGGAGACGCCTTCTGGGACCGTCAGCCGCACGCCGGCCAGCCGTCCAATCCGGTGACTTCGCCGCCGCTGCTCCTGGGCGCCGCGCATCGTCAGGAAGACGCACTCCCCCACGCCGTCGCTGGCGAGGTGGTCGCCGACCCGCTCGAAGGCGACCAGCTTCTGGGTCAGGGGACCGCCGAGCTGGAGTGGCAGGAGGAGTTGTCCGCCGGGGGCCAGTTGCGCGCACCAGGCCGGGCTGACGTCGGTGGCGGCGGCCGTCAGCACGACGCGGTCGAACGGCGCCAGATCGGGCGCTCCGAAGGCGCCGTCTGCCTGGAGGACGCGGACTCGCTCGTAACCGGCACCCGAGAGGTGCGCACGTGCTCCCCGGACGATCTCGTCGTCCAGGTCGAGCGTGACGACCTCGCCGCTCGGACCGACGATCTGGGCCATCAGGGCGGCGTTGAAGCCGGTGCCGGCCCCGATCTCCAGCACGCGCATGCCCGGCCTGAGCTGAAGCCACTCCAGCATGGTCGCTACGATCGGCGGTGCGGACGCCGAGCTCACGATCCGGCCGCGTCGGCGGTGCGTGGGAATCGAGCGGTGCGCGTAGGCGTCGGTCAGCGGCGTACCGGGCACGAACGGGTGGCGTGGCACGGCTCGGAAGGCAGCCTCGACGGGCGCGGTCTGGATGTAGCCCTGCTCGACCAGACGGTCGGCGAGCGCCTGCTGCAACGTCTCGGCGTCCAGCTCACCGCGCAGCGCCGGGCGTTCAGGCACGGACTGTTGCCGCGTACAAGACGATGGGGCGGCGAGCATGAGCGTCTCCCGGGGCGCCGCCGGGGACGCGGTGTCTCGGCATCCTGGCAGATGGCCTGCCCGCCGACACGCACGTTTGAGCGTGCACCATGACGCTGTCAGTGTGCCGACGCGAAGCTAAACCTACGCTGAATTCTGACAAACGCGGATGCGCGATGTTCCAGAGTCTTCGGTGGGAAGAACGCGCGGACTCCGCTCGGTCTCCAGTAGACGGAGAGCGGCGCTCAGGCCTGGGCGTCCTCCTGGGTCAGCCCGCGCTGCGCGTACAGGTCGATCACGGCGTCCCAGGGGAGCACGCCGACCCGCGCGGCCCAGGCATCCCAGTCCGCGCTCAACTGACGGACGATCTCCGGGTGCTCGTCCGCCAGGTCGTGCAGCTCCGAGCGGTCACGGGACAGGTCGTACAGCTCCCACGGGCGCGGCCAGTCCCGCACCAGCTTCCAGTCGCCAGACCGGATCGCGGCGTTGCCGGTGTGCTCCCAGTACAGGGTGTGCTCGGGGGCCGGGCCGCCGCGCAGGGCCGGCAGCAGGCTCTGGCCCTCGTACGGCACGATCTCATGGCCGTGGTAGCGGCTGGGATAGGCCGCGCCGGTCACGTCGAGGATCGTCGGCAGCACGTCTACGAGCTGGGCCGGCGCGTGGACGACCTGCCCGGCCGGCAGGTCGCCAGCCGGCCAGTGTATGACGACCGGCGTGGCGATGCCGCCCTCGTGGACCCAGCGCTTGTAGTAGCGGAACGGCGTGTTCGAGAGGTTGGCCCAGGCTTGCCCGTAGCTTGCGTAGGTGTCCTCCGGCCCTGGCACGATCGACGGGTCGTTGCCGATCTGCACCTCGCGGCCGTCGCGCGTGGTCAGCCGCACGATGTCCTCGCGCGTCCTGAACTGCTCCGCACGACCGTAGAGCGGCAGCCCCTCAGCCGAGGCGCCGTTGTCGGAGAGGAAGATCACCAGGGTGTTGTCGAGCTGGCCGGCATCCTCCAGCGCGCCGAGGATCCGCCCAATGCCCTGGTCCATCCGGTCGATCTGGGCCGCGTACGCCTCCATCCGGCGGGCCTGCCACGCTTTGTGCTCGACATCGTCCCAGGCCGGCTGGGTAGGGTCACGCTCGCTGAGCGCCACCCCGTCAGGCCGCATGATCCCCAGGTCGAGCAGTCGCGCCATCCGCCGCTCGCGCAGCACGTCCCAGCCCTCGTCGAAGGCGCCCGCATAGCGTGCCAGGTCTTCCGCGCGGGCGTGGAGCGGCCAGTGCGGCGCGGTGAACGCGGTGTAGACGAAGAACGGCCGCGCCGGCTGGCTGGCGGCCCGATCGCGGCCAAGCTCCTCAATACATGCCGCCGCCTCGTCCGCGATGGCGTCCGTGTAGTAGAAGTCGCCCGCGCGCGCCTCGTGCTCGGCGTTGGCCTCGCCGCGCGTCAATGTCCCGGGATCGAAGAACGAGCCGCAGCCAGTCAGCGTCCCGAAGAAGCGGTCGAAGCCGCGCCGGGTCGGCCAGGCGTCGCTCGCGGTGTGCATCTCGGAGGAGAGGTGCCACTTGCCGGCGAGACAGGTGGCATAGCCCGCGTCCTTCAGCACCTCGGCGAGGGTGACGCAGCTGGTGTTGATGGTGCCGGGGTAGCCGTGCGGCCGGTCGTCGTTGGTGAGGACGCCGATCCCGGTCTGGTGCGGGTGCAGGCCCGTGAGCAAGGATGCTCGCGAGGGGCTGCAACGCGCCGTGTTGTAGAACTGCGAGAGCCTGACGCCGCCTCGCGCCAGACGGTCGATGTTAGGCGTCTGGACCTCGCCGCCGTAGCAGCCAATATCCGAGTAGCCCATGTCGTCCGCGAGGATCAGCACGACGTTCGGCGGCGCCATCGAGCCGGTCGACATCTCAGACACCGGCCGGCCTGGGTTGACTGGGGTGGGGCTGGTCTCCGAGTCGCGCCTGCTCGCGCCACATCTCGCTCTTCAACCGTTCGCGCACCTCGCGATAGCTCGGGTCATCGTAGACGTTGTGGAGCTCTGCTGGATCGTCGTCCAGGTCGTACAGCTCCCACTCTGGTGGATAGGCGAATGGCCCGGTGCCAGGCAGCCCGAGGCCGTCGTTGTAGAAGTAGATCAGCTTGTAGCGGGTCGTCCGGTAGCCGTAGTGGGCGGGCGTACGATGGAACCGGTCGTCGTGCTCCCAGTAACGGTAGTACATGCCGCTGGCCGGCTCGCTGGTTGGAGCGCCGAGCAGGTCGCCCCAGAAGCTCCGCCCCTGCATGCGGGGATGATGCTCCACGCCGGCAGCGTCGAGGATGGTCTGCGCCATGTCGACGTTGGTCACGATGCCGTCGAAGACTCGTCCTCCGGCCAGCAGGCGCGGGTAGCTCAGCAGGAACGGCATCTGGAGCGACTCTTCGTACATGAAGCGCTTGTCGAACCAGCCGTGATCGCCGAGGAAGAAGCCCTGGTCGGAGGCGTACATCAGCAGCGTGTCGTCGAGCTGGCCCCGCTGTTCGAGCCAGTCGATCGTCCGACCGACGTTGTCGTCCACGGACGCCACGCAGGCGAGATAGTCCTCCATGAAGCGCTGGTACTTCCAGAGCGCGAGCTCGTCGTAGGACAGACCTTCCGGCAGCGGCTGCTTGAGGTCCGCCACGTTGAGGCCCTCCGCCAGCCGCATCAACGCCCGCCGCGCGGAGGACGTTCGCGTCGCGTAGTCGTCGTCGAACGTCGGCGGGACCGGGATCGGGTCGGCGTAGAGGCCGGCGTGCGCCGCGTCAGGCTCCCAGGGGCGGTGGGGCGCCTTGTGATAGATCAGCACGCACCAGGGAGCATCACCCTCCTGGCGCTCCAGCCAGGCGAGCGCGAGATCGGTGATGACGTCCGTCGCGTACCCCTCGACGGTCCGCAGCCCATCGCGTGAGAGGAAGCGCGGGTTGAAATACTCCCCCTGGCCGATGAGCACGTCCCAGTAGTCGAACTGCTGAGGATCGTGGCCGTCGCCGTCCCCCATGTGCCACTTGCCCACGATCGCCGTTCGATAGCCGGCCACCGCGAGCTGCGAGATGAACGTCGGCTGGCTCGCGTCGATCGGCGTCGTGAGCGTCGTCACCCCGTTCACGTGGCTGTACGTGCCGGTCAAGATGGACGCGCGGCTCGGAGAACAGAGGGAGTTTGTCGCAAAGCAGTTCGTGAAGAGCCAGCCGCGCTCGGCCAGCTGGTCGATCCTGGGGGTCCGATTGACGACCGAGCCGTACGCGCCAATCGAGTGGGCGGCGTGGTCGTCGGTCAGGATCATCACGATGTTGGGCCGGCGGCGCTGGTCGATGGCGCTCACTCCCGCTCCACTCCGCGTTCAGTGCGCCGACGCGTTCGCTGCATCGGGCGCGGGACGGGAGGGTAGCACATGCGCCGTCCCCACGGACCCGCGATCTCGCTATCATAGGCCGCCCGTCCAACGACGGAGGGCGAGCGACCAACGACGGAGAGCGACCGATGCCACCTGCCGAGCCCGTCTTCGACGGCACGATTGGGCGGACCTACCAGGAATCCACGCCATCGTGGCCCCAGCCGGCCGCCGCGCCGGCCGGTGCGCCCAACGTCGTCTTCATCCTGCTGGACGACGTCGGGTTCGCCCACCTCGGCTGCTACGGCTCCACCATCGAGACGCCCACCATGGACCGGCTGGCGAGCGGCGGCCTCCAGTACACCAACTTCCACACCACCGCGATGTGCTCCCCGACCCGCGCCTGCCTGATGACCGGCCGCAACCACCACGCGGCCGGTCTCGGGACTGTCGTCGAGTACGCGACCGGCTACCCGGGCTACGCCGGCCGCCTGACCAGGCGCGCCGCGACTCTCGCCGAGATGCTGCGTCCACACGGCTACAACAGCTTCGTGGTGGGCAAGTGGCACCTGATGCCGCTGCGGGAGGCGACCGCCGCCGGCCCGTTCGACGCCTGGCCGCTTCAGCGCGGCTTCGACCGCTGGTACGGCTTCCAGGCCGGCTACACCGACCAGTGGCACCCGGAGCTGTGCGAGGGCAACGAGATCGTGGACACGCCGCGGCGGCCCGGCTACCACCTGTCGGAAGACCTGATCGACCACGCCGTCGAGTACGTCCGCGATCAGCAGAGCGCGGCGCCCGGCAAGCCGTTCTTCCTGTACGTCGCGTTCGGGGCGGCGCACTGGCCGCACCAGGCGCCCGCCGCCCACATCGACAAGTACGAGGGCCGGTTCGACGCGGGCTGGGAGGTGGTGCGCGGCGAGTGGCTGGCCCGCCAGAAGGCGATGGGCATCGTACCGGAGGGCGTCGAGCTGCCGGCCCTCAACGAAGACGTGCCGCCCTGGGACGAGCTCACAGCAGACGAGCAGCGGGTCGCCGCGCGCCAGATGGAGGTGTACGCCGGCTTCCTCGACCACACCGACGCCCAGATCGGCCGGCTGATCGCCTACCTGGAGGAGATCGGCCAGCTCGACAACACGATGGTCGTGCTGATGTCGGACAACGGCGCCAGCAACGAGGGGACGCGCGTTGGCTGCTTCAACGTCTACAAGGCGTACTCCAGCCGCGTCCCGGAGCCGCTCGCCCTGAGCCTGGAGGCGCTCGACCGTCTGGGCGACGAGACGACCAACGTCCACTACCCGACCGGCTGGGCGCAGGCCGGCAACACGCCGTTCAAGTGGTACAAGAAGGACACCCACGGCGGCGGCGTCCGCGATCCGTTGATCGTCCACTGGCCGGCCCGGATCGCGGAGCCCGGCCTGCGCCACCAGTACCACCACGTCACGGACATCGTGCCGACCGTACTGGATCTGCTCGGAGTGTCGGCGCCGGCCGTCCTGAACGACGTGCCCCAGATGCCGATCCACGGCACCAGCCTGGCCTACACGTTCGACCAGCCGGACGCCGCCACTCGCAAGGAGGTCCAGTACTTCGAGATGCTGGGCAACCGCGCGATCTGGCACCGGGGCTGGAAGGCCGTCGCGAAGCACCGCACCGGCGCCGACTTCGACCGGGATCAGTGGGAGCTGTACCACCTGGACGACGATTACGCCGAGGAGCGCAACCTGGCGAGCGAGCAGCCCGAGAAGCTGCGCCAGATGGTGGAGCGCTGGTGGACCGAGGCCGGCCAGTACGACGTGCTGCCGCTGGACGACCGCGACGTGGGGGCTCTGCGGTCGGCGGGGCGGCCAGGCGCGCGTACCCACTTCGTGTACTACCCGGGCATGGCGCGGGTGGAGCGGCAGAGCTCGCCGAACATCACCAACCGCTCGTACACGATCTCGGCGGAGGTCACGATCCCGGAGGGCGGCGCCGAGGGGGTGTTGCTGGCGGCCGGCAACCGCTTCGGCGGCTACGTGCTGTTCGTCAAAGACGGCCGGCTGGTGTACGAGTACAACTTCGGCGAGGTCCGCTACACGATCGTGTCGCACGGCGAGATCGCGCCCGGCCGGCATATCTGCCGGTTCGAGTTTGCGAAGACCGGCCAGCACCAGGGTCGCGGCAAGCTGCTCGTGGACGGCACGTCGGTCGGCGAGGGCGAGCTGCCCCAGACCTGGCCGTTCATGGCGGCCCAGGCCGGCCTCCACTGCGGCCGAGACGACGGCTCGCCGGTCAGCGAGCGGTACGCGGTGCCGTTCACCTTCACCGGCACGCTCCACCGCGTGACCGTGGAGCTGGCCGACGACCAGCAGCGCGACCCGGCCGCCGAGGAGCGGGCGGCCCTCGCCGAGGAGTGACCGAGGCAGACAGCGGGAGCCCCACCCCCAGCCCGTACTGTCCCCATTGCGATGGAGAGGGAGAGACGCCTGTATGGCTCCCCCTCTCCACCGCGGTGGAGAGGGGGTCGGGGGGTGGGGCTCCTGGCTACTGGGTGGTGAAGGCTGCCCGCAGCTCCGCCTCGGGGTCCACGGCTTCGACGCCCTCCACCTCGACCACGACCCGCTTGATGGTGCCGGTGAAGCGGAACGGCGCCTGGTACCGGTCGGTCACTGGCAGGCCGCTGTCGAAGCCGCAGCAAAGCCCCTCGCCGGAGGTCTCGATGACGCCCGGGATGGTGCGGGGGATCTCGCCCTCGCCGACCCGCTCGCCGTTGACGGAGAGCATCCCGATCCCTCGGTGCTCGCCGGTCTTGCGGAACTGGAAGCCGAGCGTGAGCGGTCCGGTCGGCAACGGAGCGGTCGAGCTCACGCGGTATTCGGCCAGCCCCAGGTAGTTGTGGACGTAGTGGAGCCGCCCGTCCTGGACGTAGAGCGCGTAGCCGGCGAACCAGCTGCCGTGGGCCAGCAGGACGCCCTCGGCGCCGCCGGCCGGGATCTCGACGTGCGCCGTGATGGTGTGCGAGCGGTTCTTGACGTTGACGGCGGTGTACTCGAAGCTGGGAGCGCCGCCGGGGTAGTAGACGTAGCGGCCGGTCGGACGGGCGGCGAGCGGCTTCGGCTCGGCCATCCGGGCCTGCATCCGGGAGTCGAGCGGCAGGACGTTGTACTTCTCGGCCTCCTGCCACCAGCGGTCGATCAGCTCCCGCAGCTTCTCGGGGTGCTGTGCGGCAAGGTCGTTGCACTCCGAGAAGTCCTCGGCGACGTGGTACAGCTCCCACTGCTGGGCGTCCAACATGGCCTGCGTCAGCTCTGGTCCCTGCTCCTGCTCGGCAACGGCCTTCCAGCCGTCCTGCCAGATCGCCCGCGAGCCGATCATCTCGTAGTACTGGACCGTCTTCTTCGTCGGGGCCGTCGCGTCCGCGAAGGTGTGCGCGAAGCTGACCCCCTCGATCGGCTTCTGAGGCACGCCGTTGAGGACGGCCGGCGCGTCCAGCCCGAGCGCTTCGAGGACGGTCGGCACCACGTCCACCACGTGGGCGTACTGGCCGCGCACCTCGCCCCGGGCCGCGATCCCGTTCGGCCAGTGGACGATCGCCGCGTCGCTCATGCCGCCCTGGTGGAGGTACCGCTTCCAACGCTTCAGCGGCGTGTTACCGGCCCAGGCCCAGCCCCAGGAGTAGTTGGGGAAGGAGCGCACGCTGCCCCAGTCGTCCAGGTGGGCCAGGTTCTCCGCGACGCTCGGGTCCATCCGGTTCGCGAACAGGTTCTCGTTGAACGAGCCGAACGGCCCGCCCTCGGAGCTGGCCCCGTTGTCCGAGGTCAGGAAGATCAGGGTGTTGTCGAGCTCGCCGATCTCCTCCAGGTAGGAGATCACCCGGCCGATGTGATGGTCGGTCTGCTCCAGGAACGCGGCGTACACCTCCATCTGGCGGGCGTACAGCCGGCGCTCGTCGTCGGAGAGAGAGTCCCAGGCCGGCACCCAGTCCGGCCGCGCCGAGAGCTGCGTGCCCGGCGGCACGATCCCCATCTCGATCTGCCGCGCGAAGACGTCCTCGCGCCAGCGGTCCCAGCCCCGGTCGAACTGGCCGCGATACTTCTCGATCCACTCGCGCTCGACGTGGTGCGGTGAGTGCCCGGCTCCGAGGCAGTAGTAGAGAAAGAACGGCTTGTCCGGCGAGACGGTCCGGAGATCGGTGACGTACTCGATGGCCCGGTCCGCCAGGTCGGCGTTCAGGTGGTAGCTCTCGTCCAGGGCGTTGGGCGGATCGACGTAGTGGCTGTCGTGGACGAGGGTCGGCGCCCACTGGCTGGTCTTGCCGCCGAGGAACCCGTAGTAGCGCTCGAAGCCCCGTGAGAGCGGCCAGCGCGCCTTTGAGGCGCCAGAGGCATACTCCGACGCGAGCGTCAGATGCCACTTGCCGACGGCGAAGGTGGCGTACCCCTCCTGCAACAGCGTCTCGGAGAGGAAGCCGTTCTCGCGGGGCACGCTGCCGTTGTAGCCGGGGAACCCGGTCGCCATCTCCTGGATGATCCCGACGCCGTTGGAGTGATGGTTGCGGCCGGTCAACAGGCAGGACCGGGTCGGCGAGCAGATCGCCGTGGTGTGGAAGTCGCGGTAGCGCAGCCCGCCCGCTGCCAGCCGGTCGAACGTCGGGGTGCGGATATCGGCGCCGAAGCAGCCAAGCTGCGCGAACCCGACGTCGTCCAGCAGGATGAAGATGACGTTTGGGGCGCCGTCTCTGGCCCGCTTCGCAACGGGCCAGGCAGCCGTCGACTCGCCGGCCGTTCGTCCGATGGTGCCGCTGAACGGCGTGCCTTCCTGGTACGTCCGCATCTCCGCCACGGCCGTCTCCCCTCCACTTCGAGCGTGGCGTCAGTATGGCGGGTACGGCGGGAACGAGCCAGGACGCTTTGGGGGCCAATGCCGTTCAGTGTGGCCGCTACGGCACGTCGTCACCGCGAGCGTCAGCGAGCGGACCTTCAAGAACGGGGTCCGGCTCGCTGACGCTCGCGGCGAGGATGGGAACGCTATCTGAACGGGGCGAGTCGAAGGCTGACGAGGAGACGGCTGGCATGTCAACCGGGCTGCGGACTGTAGTCCACTGACCCGTCAGGCGCCGCGGGCGACGCGCTCGATCTCGCGGAGCTTCTCCTGGTACGTCTCTTGGGGCGCGGTCGGCACCAGCAGCGCCACCCCAGCACAGTACTTGCTGATGCTGGTCGGCTCGACGCCCAGCTGCTCCATCCGCCGCGCGAACGCCGAGGTCTGGCCGGCGCTGCCCTGCTTCAGCTCGCAGATCGCCACGCCCGGCAGGATCGCCGTCCGGCCCTCGTAGTCGAACTGGATGCCCAGGTCGAGGGTCAGTCGCTCGGCGCGCTGCTTGCCCACCAGGGTGATCCGCACGAAGTCGTTCCAGAGCTTCGGCTCGAGCTGGCGCTCGTCCTCCGGCAGGCGGTCGGTCAGGAGCGCGCGGGCCTCGGGCGTCAGCTCGACCAGCGCATGGTCGGTCGGCAGCCGGTCCTTGAGGGTCTGGCCGTGGGTGGTCTTCGACTTGATCTCGAAGAACGCGAGATCGCTGTCCAGGTACTGCCGGCTGCGGACCTTGTGCCGCTCGGCGAGATCCTGATGGTGCCGCTGGTACAGATCGAACTCTGGGGTGTCGAAGTAGAGCGTTCGGTACCGATGCGCCCGCCGCCCGTCCACTTCCAGCACGTCGTACTCGTCGGCGAGCGACGGCAGCAGCGCGAGCAGCTCGGAGGCGGCGAGCAGGTACTTGGTATCGAACCGGTTCAGCAGCGCGACTTTGTCCATCTCGGCCAGCGTCGTCGGCGTGTACCGCGCGAGGATCCGCGTCAGAGATGAAGACCCGCCATCGCGGCGAGCCGACGTTGGCTCACCCGGCGTCATCGTCATCGACGCGGGCGCAGGGGCGGTAGCTGAAGCGGTGGCCATAGGATTCTCCGGCGCGCGTACTGAAGGTGACTGCCTGGAGCTCCTGCTCAGGGCCTGGTCCGGATGGGGGGTGGGCGTGGACGTTACGCCCTCGGTCCGGCCAGGTGTCCCCACCCAGGCAGTTGAGGGTTGAACCTCGTGCTTCTGTAGCATCGCACCGGAATCTGAGCTCATAACCCTTGAATTCTGTGGGTCTCCTGAAGGTTGTGTCAGGGTACCACGTTCGCGTCACGCTGTGCCGGGCCATGCTACGTCGGGCCGATATCGCAGATTTCGTGCCCGCAACGGTCAAGTCCCGGTGGTTGTGTCGCTTGTTACAACTCTGGTGCCAGGGTACGCTAGCCGGGGTGCGGCGGTCCACCCGCCGGTGCTCCACCGGTGAGTGGGTACCCCTCACCACGTTTTACGGATCTTGGTGGCCGAGGGTGACTGTCTACGAGTCACACTCTGGCGCATCTGACGCTTCGTCCGCCCGCTTCATTCATGCCCAGTACCGCGATAATGGGAACGTGGGGCGCCAGTGTAGCACGACTGGAGGGTCGCCGATGCCCGACACCTGGACGAACTGGTCGGGCAGTGTCACCTGCTCGCCGGCGCGGATCGAGCGGCCACGCGACGAATCGGAGCTGGCAACAATCGTGGCGACGCACGCGGGGCCGGTCCGGGTCGCGGGCAGCGGCCACTCGTTTACCCCGATCTGTGAGACGACCGGTACGCTGCTCTCGCTGGACGCCCTGTCTGGTATCGTCGAGGCGGACGCGGTCGCCGGCACGGCTACCGTGTGGGCCGGCACGAAGCTGTACGACCTTGGCGAGCCGCTGCTTCAGGCCGGTCTTGGGCTCGCCAACATGGGCGACATCGACCGGCAGGCGCTGGCCGGCGCGGTCAGCACCGGCACTCACGGGACGGGGCGTACGCTCGGCAGCTTCTCCAGCCAGGTGGCAGGATTGCGGATCGTGACGGCCGGCGGCGACCTGCTGGACTGCTCCGAGACGGTCGAGCCGGAGGTCTTCCACGCCGCCAGGGTCTCGCTCGGCGCGTTTGGGGTGCTTTCGCGGATCACGCTGCGAGTGCTGCCGGCCTACCGCCTCCACGAGCGGACCTGGCCGGCCCCGTTCGAGCCGTGCATGGCCCAGCTCCCCGAGCTGATCGAGCAGAACCGTCACTTCGAGCTCTTCTGGAGCCCCCACGACGACGCCTGCGCGATGAAGGCGCTCAACCCGACCGACCGCCCGGTCGGGGAGATCGCGCCGCCGATCCCCGCGTCAGGCCGGATGCCGCGCTACCTGACGCCGGAGCGGGTGGACTGGAGCCACCGGATCTTCCCGTCCGAGCGGAATCTGAAGTTCAACGAGATGGAGTTCGCGGTTCCGGCCGAGTCGGGGCCGGACTGCCTCCGCGAGATCCGCGAGTTGATGCGGACGCGCCACCCGGATGTGTTCTGGCCGATCGAGTACCGGACCCTACGTGCGGACGACATCCCGCTCAGCCCGGCCTCCGGTCGCGCGACGGTGACGATCTCGATCCACCAGGCCGTGGAGCTGCCGCGCGAGGCGTTCTTCTCGGACGCCGAGGCGATCTTCCGGAATCATCGCGGGCGGCCACACTGGGGGAAGCTGCACACGCACACGGCCCGCGAGCTGCGCGCCCTCTACCCCGAGTTTGACCGGTTCCGGGCGGCTCGGGAGCGGGCGGACCCGACCGGCCGCTTCCTGAACGCGCACCTGCGCACGCTCTTCGAGACGTGAGGGTAACGCTACCCCAAAGTCAAACCATCCTGGCGCGGCATCAGCGCTGGCGGAACGGCCGGAAGAAGTCGCGGAGGTCACATGCCAGGGTTTCCGGTTGCTCCAGGGCGGCGAAGTGGCCGCCGCGCGACGCCGGGGTCCAGCGCTGCACGTTGAAGGTGCGCTCGGCCCAGGAGCGCGGCGGGCGGTAGATCTCGCGCGGGAACGCCAGGTAGGCGGTCGGGACGCCGACGTACGCGCCGTCTGGCAGCGGCCAGCCCTCGTGTAGGCGGGCGTAGTACGGCCAGAACGAGGAGCCGATGGCGCCGGTCACCCAGTAGAGCATGACGTTGGTCAGCAGCTCGTCGCGAGTGAAGACGCGCTCCGGATCGCCGTCGCAGTCGCTCCAGGCTCGAAACTTCTCGACGATCCAGGCCGCCAGACCGACCGGCGAGTCGGTCAGCCCATACGCCAGGGTCTGGGGCTTCGTGCCCTGGATCCACTGGTAGCCAGCCTCTTCGCGCAAGAATTCGCCGAGCTCGGCCAGGTAGCGCTCGTCCTCTTCGGTTGGCTGATCTGGTTTCGGAAGGTCGCGGCGGATCGGGAGCATCGTCAGGTGGATGCCGTACAGGTGCTGCGGGAACGCGTGGCCGAGTCGGGCGGTGATGAACGAGCCCCAATCGCCACCGTGGGCCGCGAACCGGTCGTATCCGAGCACGCTCGTCATCAGCTCGGCGAACACCTCGGCGATCTGTGGCACGCCGAAACGAGGCTGATTCGGCGTGAAGGAGAAGCCGTAGCCCGGCAGCGACGGCGCCACGACGGTGAAGGCGTCGGCCGGGTCGCCGCCGAAACGGGCCGGGTCGGTCAGCAGCGGGATCAGCTTGTGAAACTCCCAGACCGAGCCGGGCCAGCCGTGGGAGAGCAAGAGCGGGAGCGGGTTTGGGCCGACGCCCGGCTCGTGGATCAGGTGCAGGTCGATGCCGGCCAGCGGCACGGTGTAGTGGTGGAAGGCGTTCAGCAGCGCTTCGTTGGCCCGCCAGTCGTACGTGTCGCGCCAGTAGGCGACGAGCTGCTGGAGATACGCCAGGTCGGTGCCGTACGCCCAGCCGTCGCCGGGCGCCTCGTCCGGCCAGCGGACGCGGCTCAGCCGCTCGCGCAGGTCGGCGAGCACGTCGTCGGAGACCTGGATCGTGAAGGGGCGAAGCTCCATGCTGACCTCGCTCTCGTCGAGGCTGGCGCGAGTCGAACTGGCGCTAGTCGAAGAGGAAGACGCCTTTGCCGGTGGTCTGGGTGTCGAACAGCCTGTAGGCGGCCTCGGCCTCGTCCAGCGTGAAGCGATGCGTGAAGATCGAGCCGAGCGGCAGCTTGTGGTCCACCACGAAGCGCGCGCAGTCCGCCTGGATGACCGAGCTGAAGGTCCAGGAGCCGAGAAGGTCGAGCTGCTTGTGGATGATGTCCCGCTCGACGTTGAACGCGGTCGGCCCGTGGCCGATCCCGACGAAGCAGACCCGGCCCCAGAGGCGGGCGCAGCCGACGGCGTCATTGCGCCCCTGTCCGCTGCCGCTCGTGTCGAGGACGGCGTCCGCGCCTTCGCCATAGGTCAGCTCGCGGATCGTCGCCGCCACGTCCACCTTGGTCGGGTTCAACACGACGTCGGCGCCGAACCGCTCCGCGAGCTCGAGCCGCTCGGGCGTGATGTCGACCGCGATGACTCGTGCGCCCATCGCCTTGCCGAGCACCGTGCCGCTCAGCCCGACCGGCCCCTGGCCGAACACCACCAGCGTGTCCCGGCCGGACACGTCGAGCCGCCGCAGCCCCTGGAAGGCGGTGCCGGTGCCGCAGGAGACGGCCGCGCCCTCCTCGAAGCTGAGCTCGTCCGGCAGCGGCACTAGCATCTCAGGGGTGACGCGCATAAACTCGGCGTGGGCGCCATCGCCGTTGACGCCGTAGGTGATCGGGTTGGTCAGGCAGATCTGGGACCAGCCGCTGCGACAGTGGCGGCACTGGCCGCAGTAGCGGTAGTGGTAGACCATGACCCGCTGGCCGATCGGCGCCTGCTCCTCGCGCACGCCCGGCCCTCGGGCGGCTACGACGCCGCACGGCTCGTGACCGGCGATGCAGTACTTGTCAGGCGTCCGGACCGACTTCGGCTCCCGGTATGAATGGAGGTCGCTCCCGCACATCCCGGACGCCTTGATGGCGACGATCACCTCGCCCGGCCCCGGCACCGGGTCCGGGAAGTCTCGGATCTCCAGCTCGCGCTCCCCGACGAACACGACTCCGCGCATGGCCCCTCCCGCTCATCTGAGGGTAGCTTCGAAGGCGCCCGCCGTTCCAGCAACCGTCCGTGGTGGGCGGTCGTCAGCTTCCTGCATCGCGACCCGGCCGTGAGTTGAAGCCCGCACCTTCAATCAGTTGTCGTTCTGCGGCAGAATGGTGCGCGTCGGCGTCGCAGCGCGACGCGATGACTGTAGGCGGGGCTTTCAAGCCCCGACGCGGCACTCGGAGGCGAACCACGGCCTATCGTGCGGCGAGGGGTCAGTGGCCGGGGCGCTGGTGCATCGGCATCTCGACGCCGTACGAGGTCGAGGGATCGGCGAAGCTCTGGCCGGTCCGCGCCAGCTCGACGCAGAACGGGGCGCGCCGGCCGTGGCCGGAGTGCATCGGATCTGGCAGGGCGTTCGGGCTGAAGAAGCCGGCCTCAAGCATCTCGACGCCGGGCGCGGGCGTCAGGTCGGCGCACTGGACGAGATACACCAGGTGGATCATGTGGACGCGCGTGCGCGAGCCCCAGAGCCGGCCGTCGAAGACGCCGAGCAGCCGCACGATCTCACCCCGGAGGCCGGCCTCCTCCCAGAGCTCTTTGAGGGCGGCCTCGGCCGGGGTCTGGCCAATCTCGGCGATACCGCCGGGCATACACCAGTGCTGGTTGTCGCGGCGTTTGAGGAGCAGCAGCTGGCCGTGCTCGTCGAGCACGACGTTGTCCACCCCGAGCGCGGGCGAGACGCGGTGCCAGCCCTCGTCGTCGAACATCGCGCTGACGTCGGCGAGGGGGAGGTCGGCGGCCAGCGCGGTGATCCGGGCGGCAAGGTGCATTGCCTGGTCGGCGCGCTCGCGCTCGTAGACGTTGGCGGCGAAGGTCTGCCAGAGGGTGGCCGAGCCTCTCAGCTCGTCGGCGACGAGGTGGAGCTCCTGGCGAGGGTCTGATGGCTCCTGGCCGGGGTCTGGCGCGGAGCTCCGGTGCCGTGCCGTCGCTATATCCTCCTGAACGGTCGTCGGATCGTGCTTTGCGACCGTCTCGCGGAGGACGACGAGATCCTCGCGCGCCAGTGGCAGCAGGTCCGGCAGCGCGATGGCCGCGTCGAGCGGGAACCAGGCGCAGCCATCCCCCTCGGTCAGGGCGAAGCTGGCGGTGAGGGCGGGCCACTCGGCGTAGAAGATGTAGCGGAGCCGCCCGACGTCCGGGTTGACGTACTGGCGGAGCGGCCTGATCTGCTCGGGCGCCACCTCGATGCCCAGCTCCTCGCGCAGCTCGCGGCGCCAGGTGCGGGCGGGATCGTCTGCGTCGGCGGGCTCGTCGGTGCCGCCGAAGCCGGCCCAGCAGTCCGCGTAGATCGGCGCGTTGGCGTCGCGATGGTGGAGCAGCACCTGCCGGGTGGCAGCGTGGTAGAGGAAGCCGACGGCCGCGTAGCGAGTCACCACGCAGCGAGCTTACGGGGAACGCGGCGCCCGAGGCCAGGAATTCCCGTACCATGCCATCAGGGAGTAGGTGGGAGGACGCGATGCTGCGGACGCATCTGACCGAGCAGTGGGGCTTGCGCTACCCGATCCTGGGGGCGCCGATGGCGGGGACCGCCGATGGGAAGCTGGCGCGGGCGATCACCAGAGCGGGCGGACTGGGCCAGATCGGCACGTCCGGGCAGACGCCGCTGGAGTACCTGGAGGAGGAGGCGTCCATCGCGCGGGGCGACGACGACAGCCGCTTCGGGGTGGGGCTGATGATCTGGGCGCTCCAGGAGCGGCCGGAGCTGTTCGACGCGGCGCTGGCGACGAGGCCGTTCGTACTCTCGATGTCGTTCGGGTCGCCAGCGCCGTACGTCGAGCGGGCGCACAAGGCCGGCAGCCTGGTCGCCACCCAGGTGAACACTGTAGCGGCGGCCCGCGAGGCCGAGGCGGCCGGGGTGGACCTGATCGTGGCGCAGGGCACGGAGTCCGGCGGACACACTGGCTTCGTCAGCACGCTGCCGCTGCTCCAGGGCGTGCTGGAGGCCGTCTCGGTGCCGGTGGTGGCGGCCGGCGGGATCGCGACCGGGCGTGGGCTGGCGGCGGTGCTGGCGGCCGGGGCACACGGCGCCTGGATCGGGACGGCGCTGCTGGTGGCGTCCGAGGCGGCGAACGTGGCGGCGGTACGGCAGCGGGTCGTGGCAGCGGTGGAGTCAGAGACGATCCACACCCACACCTGGGACGACGTGACGCAGACAGCCTGGCCGGACCAGTACCCGGGCCGGGCCATCGCGAACCGGTTCTCTCAGGAGTGGCACGGGCGCAGCAAGCAGCTGACCGAGGCGGACCGGGCGGCGTACAACCAGGCTCGGGCGCGCGGCGACTTCGACGTGGCGGTGATCTACGCCGGCGAGGCGGTCGGGCTGATCGGGCGGGAGGGCAGCACCAGCGAGATCGTGGAGGGCATCGGCGAGGGGGCCGAGGCGGTGCTGCGGCGGCGAGGGACGGACCTTCTGGCCTGAGGCGCGATCTGGGAGCCTTGGGTCAGTAGCGGGCCGCCATGCTGGCGCGCTGGCCGCCGGGCTCGCCGGTGGCGGTCGGCAGGGTGAAGTGGACGGTGGTGCCACGGTCCACTTCACTGTCGGCCCAGATCTGGCCGCCGAGCGCCTGGACGACGTGCTTGGCGATTGCCAGCCCGAGGCCGGTCCCGACGGCAGCACGGGCGCGGTCCACTTTGTAGAACCGCTCGAAGATGCGCGACAGGTCTTCGGGCGGGATGCCGGTGCCGGTGTCCGCGACCGTGAAGTGGGCGAACGCCCCGTCTGGCTGGACGGCGACTCTCACCTGGCCGCCGGGCGGCGTGAACTTGATGGCGTTGTGGACGAGCGCCAGCAGGACGTGCTCCACCCGGGTCTGATCCGCCAGGACCGGCGGGAGATCCGGGTCCGCGTCCCAGGTGAGGGTCAGGGCTGAACGCTCGGCCTGGGGCTGGAGGCGCTCGGCGGCGGAACGGACGAGGTCGTCCGGCTCGACAGCCTCCAGTTTGAGCTGGGCGCGGCCACTCTCGACGCGGGAGAGCTCCAGCAGCTCGGCGACCAGCTGGGCGAGGCCGTCCACCTCCACGTGGATGCGGCGCAGGAAGTCGCGGGCGGCTGGCGGGTCTTCGAGGGCGCCCTCTTCCAGCGTCTCGACGAGCGCCTTGAGGGAGGCGATGGGCGTGCGGAGCTCGTGGGAGACGTTGGCCACGAAGTCGCGGCGCAGGTTCTCGACGCGGCGCTCTTCGGTGACGTCGCGCAGGACGAGCAGGCCGCCGACGTTCTCGCGGAGGGGGGCGGCGGCGACGCGCAGGTGCCGGGAGGAGTGGCCGGCTCGGCGGACCTCGGTGCGGTGGCCGCCGTGGGCGAGCGCGTCGTCCAGGGTCTGGCAGATCTCGTGGTCGCGGACGGCGCGGGCGAGCGAGAGCCCTTCGGGCGCCTCGACCATGTCCAGCAGGCGGCGGGCGGCCTCGTTGGCGATGACGACGCGGCCGTCGCGGTCCACCACGACGATGCCGTCCGTCATGTTGGTCAGCACGCTGGCGAGGACGTTGCGCTCGTGGGCGAGGCTGAGCATCTGGGCCTTGAGCTGGTCGGCCATCTGGTTGAACGCCTCGGCAAGCCGGCCGACCTCCCCCTGGTGTGAGACGCCGAACGGTGCGAGCGGGCTGCCACGGGCGACCTCGCCGGCGACGCTGGTGAGGCGGCGGAGCGGCCCGGTGACGTAGCCGGCGATCCACAACGCGAGCCCGACGGCGATGACGGCGGCCGCCGCGAGGGCACCGACGACGACGAGCATCAACTGGCGGATGGCGTCGTTGACGGCGTAGAGCGGCAGGGCGAGCCGGGCGATGCCGAGGACACGGTCGTCGGTGCGAATGGCGGTGGCGACGTACAGCTCCGTCTCGCCGATGGTGTTGCTCCGCCTGATGACCGTGCTGGTCTCGCCGGTGCCGTTCAGGGCCGACGCGACCTCGGGCCGGCCGAGGTGGTTCTCCATCGTGGCCGGGTCCGCGACGGAGTCCGCCAGCACGACGCCTGTCGGGTCCACGATGGTGACGCGGGCGTCGGTGCGGCTGGCGATCCGCTGGACCTGGGTCTGGAGCTGATTCCGGGCCTCGGGGGTGAGCTGGCCGCCGCTGGCACCGACGAGGAGGGTGGGGAGGACGACTTCGGCGACGAGGCGGGCCTCGGCGGCCAGGCGGGTGCGGAGGCCGTCCACCTGGACCTGGCTGAAGAAGGCGGCGAGGTAGGCGCTGAGTCCGAAGAGGCAGGCGCCGATCAGGAGGGCGTACGGAATGGCGATCCGCCACTGCATGCGGCTGAAGACCTGTCCCATCGCGCGCTCCGAACGGTGCCTGCTGCATGAGCCTGCTGGATGAGATAGTGTAGGCCGTGGGCGAGTGTTGGCGAGCACCTGACAGGCTTCGCGGGTTCGCCTCAACTCCCCGATGTCGTCCCGACCCCATTCGACAAGCCCGAGGCAGGCTGCGCGAGCTCGCGCGCGACGTGGACGCATCTCGCCACCATGCTGTATGCGCCGGACCCACTCGATTGTCGGCAGCCAGCTCGCTAACGCACGGGCGCGATGCGTGCGATGGGCTCGCGCCCGTGCTTCCGGTAGATCCGGAAGTCCGAGTCCAGCGTGAACACGTCATGGTCCCCGTGTAGCTCGGCCATCCGCACCAGGCACGCATCGGCCAACGACATCGGGACGTCGGCGTACTTCGCCAGGAGCTGGCGCACAGCCTCGACCTCGTCTGCCAACGAGAACGCGATCCGGAGCCGTCCGGCCTGCACTTGGGCAAGCAGTGCGTCCTGCGCGGACGGAAACCGTCGAAGCAGAAAGAGCGCTTCCACCAGCACCGGCTCGCACACCAGCAACGGAGCCCCTAACTCACCAAAACGCGCTCGTGCCCAGGTATGATGTGCGTCCCGCCGGTCGATGAACGCGACCAGCGGCCCTGCGTCAACGATTGCGAGCTGGGCCACGTCCGAGCTCCGCTTGCCCAAGCCCTTCGAGATGCGCCGGGTTGGTCGAGAGATCGGTCACACCCGAGTCAATCGACCCACACAGATCGGCCATCAACTCGCCGACCGATGGCGCGTGGAGTGCGTCTCGTGGCGACTCCCGCACCCACTCGTCGAGCAGCTCGACGGCGACCTCCTGGATCGGCCGGCCTTCCGACGCGCTCTTCGCTGCGAGCTTGCGGTACAGCTCGTCAGGAATCTCGATAGTCGCCTTCATGGGTGAAGCGTACCCGTCCCCATGACCCACCGTCTACCGCCGGACCTGAGCTCGTGCAGCGGCATGAGGCGCGGCGGCGCACCATCTCGCGGCAACTGTCAGTCGCCGGGCGCCGCCTTGCCACATGCCCTATCGCGTCACCCGGGGAACGGCACGAGGCGGCCATGTCGCGGCGACGGTCACTCGCGGGCAGGCCGCCACGTGCCGACGCGCCTCTCATCTGCTCCCTCTGCTCCACGTAGCCGGCGCAGCCACCCAATGGCTCCCCCTCTGCTGTCCCGCGCACAGGGACAGTAGAGGGGGCTTGGGGGGTGAGGGTGTTCCCGGGCCATTCCCGAGCTTCGGCGGCGCCGTGGCGACGCATCTGTTGTGGCAGCCATCGTCACGCCCTGGGCGCCGCCGCGCCACCCGCCTCCCATACCAGCGCGGCACACGGGGGGACCACGCCAGGCCGCCGCTGCGCGCGCCACGCCCTCATCAAATCTTCAGGAATCTCGGGGGTTCGCTTTAGGCGCGGGCGTCATGATGAGACGTGCAGGGTGAGCCGTTCCCGGCTCGCCAGCACCTCAGCAGAGGCCAGAGGCCACGACATCATGACCACGCTCACCATGTCACTCCCCCAGTCTGCCACCGCCCCAACCACTTCTGAGGGCCGGGGCACCCCCGTCATCAAGGTCACGGACCTCAAGAAGACGTACGTCATGGGCACCAACGTCGTGCACGCCCTGCGCGGCGTCTCCGTGACCGTCTACAGCGGCGAGTTCGTCGCCATCATGGGGCCGTCAGGCTCGGGCAAGTCCACTTTCATGAACGTCATCGGCTGCCTGGACCGCCCCCAGTCAGGATCGTACGAGCTGGACGGCGTCGAGGTCACCACCGTCCCCGCCGCCGACCTCGCCGATCTCCGCAATCAGAAGCTCGGCTTCATCTTCCAGGGCTACAACCTCCTCCCCAGAATGGACGCCATCGGCAACGTCTCCCTCCCGATGGTCTATGCTGGCGTCCCCGCCCCCGAGCGCAAGGAGCGCGCGCTGGAGGCCCTCGCCGCCGTCAACATGGCCCCCCGCGCCGACCATCGCCCCAACGAGCTCTCGGGCGGCCAGCAGCAGCGCGTCGCCATCGCGAGAGCGCTGGTCAACCGCCCCAGCCTGATCCTCGCCGACGAGCCGACCGGCGCCCTCGACTCTCGCACCAGCGTCGAGATCATGGCGATCCTCCAGAAGCTCAACAAAGAGGGCTCCACCATCGTCCTCGTCACCCACGAGCCTGAGGTCGCCGCTTTCTGCAACCGGATCGTCGTCTTCCGAGACGGCCACGTCGTCTCCGACCGCGTCTCCGAGCACCCCGAGTCCGCCGAGGAGCAGCTGAAGCGGTTGCCCGTGGACCCCCTCGCCGACTCCGACGACGACACCGCCACCACCTCCGTCGACGAGTCCACTCCCGCCGCGTCGTCCACCCCGGCCAGCAGCGATATCTCCGAATCCCCCACCCGGCCCATCGCCGTCTCCACCAACGGCGCCGCTCACCCCGCCCCAGACCACGACCACGAGCCGGCCACCGCCCGCTCGTCCACCCGCGGCTAGCCCGGAGTAGAGCGACGATCTACCCCCTGGGAGCGCGGCCTCCCCGATCCTGGCTGCCTTCGTATCGTCCGCCCCACAGGAGCCTTCCACTTCTGGACGCGTCACCACGAAGCGGCGAAGATCGCCGCGCTCCCAGGATATCGGCCTCGCAACTCGCAACTCGCAACTCGCAACTCGCAACTCTCACAAGGAGGACACTGCCATGCTCGGCCGCGTCAGCAGCTGCTTCCCCTCCGCGTTCGAGGCGCTGCGCGCCAACAAGAGCCGCAGCGTCCTCACCACCCTCGGCATCATCATCGGCGTCGTCGCCGTCATCGTCATCGTCGGACTCGGCCAGGGGTCGACCGCCCAGGTGACCTCCCAGATCTCCACCCTCGGCTCCAACGTCCTCACCATCATGCCCGGCAGCACCTCCGGCAGCGGCATCCGAGGCGGCGCCGGCACCCAGACCTCCCTCAAGGCCGAGGACAGCATCGCCATCGGCAATCAGGTCGAGGGCGTTGCCGCCATCACGCCGGTCGTCCAGGGCAGCGCCCAGATCATCGCCGGCAGCCAGAACTGGCAGACGCGCATCACCGCCGTCGAGCCAGCGTACCAGCAGATCCAGAACTGGCAGGTCGCCCAGGGCGCCTTCTTCACCGACGCCGACAACGAGGGCGCTCGGAACGTCGCCGTCATCGGCCAGACCGTCGCCACCAACCTCTTCCCGAACGGCCAGACTGCCGTCGGCCAGCAGATCCGGATTCGGACCGTCCCGTTCACCATCGTCGGCGTGCTCGCTCCCAAAGGCTCCGGCATGGGCGGCGATCAAGACGACACCGTCATCATCCCGCTCAAGGCCGGCCAGATCCGCCTCTTCGGCTCCAGCAACATCAACCAGATCCTGATCCAGGCCACCGGCGCCGATCAGATGACCTCGATGACGAGCCAGATCACCACCCTCCTGCGCACCCGCCACAAGCTCCAGGACGGCGTTGCCGCTGACTTCACGATCCGCAACAACAGTGATCTGCTCAGCACCGTCACCAGCGTCAGTCAGACGATGACCTACCTGCTGGGCGGCGTGGCGGCGGTCTCCCTCGTCGTCGGCGGCATCGGGATCATGAACATCATGCTCGTCTCGGTCACCGAGCGCACCCGCGAGATCGGCATCCGCATGTCGATTGGCGCACGCGGCTCCGACATCCTCGCCCAGTTTCTCACCGAGGCCGTCATCCTCTCGCTGATCGGCGGGCTGGTCGGGGTCACCATCGGCGTCGGCGTGGTGCTGCTCGTCCCGAAGCTCTCCGGCCTCGCCGCCGTCGTGCCGTACAGCGCCATCGCGTTGTCAGTCGGGTTCGCCGCCCTGGTCGGCATCGCGTTCGGGGTCTACCCGGCCCGCAAAGCCTCCCTGCTGGACCCGATCCAGGCCCTCCGCTACCAGTAACCCGCCCCATCCCCGGACTGCTCGTACGCCTGCCAGACGCTCGCCCGCTGGGAGCAGGGGCAGCCTCCCGATCCTGGCCGCTTCGTTACGCCGGGGGCGGCCAGGATCGGGGAGGCCGCGCTCCCAGGGAGACCTTTCAGCGCCTGCCCTACGACTCGACTACCGACGCCTCTGGCTCCACCTCATCCTGGCGCTCGCCTACGCCGTCCCGTCCGTCCTCCTGGACACCATCACCCCGAGCCCCGTGCTGGACGGCGCCATCGGCGTGCTGCTCGGGCTTGCCATCTGCTCGGTGCCCGCCCGCAACACCATCGACACCCTCTTCGCCAACCGGTTCGCCCTCGGCCAGCTGCTGAAGCGACCGTCCGGGCGCGGCTGGCTGGCCCTCAACGGACTGGTCACCCTCGCCGGCTGGGCCGTCATCCTGCTCGGGATGGTCTCGCTCGCCGGCGCCTAGCCGAGAGCAGACGAGCCGTGAGCAGACGAGCGGCGAGAAAAGGTCCGCTCGCTGCTCACGGCTCCCCACTCGTCTGCTCGTCTGCTCGCCTCTCACGTCATGAAGCAGGTCAGCCCCGTCCAGACCACGAACCAGCCCGCCACCAGCAGCACCAGGTTCAGCAGGTACCAGGCGATGGTCCGGTCCTCGGCGCCCGGCGGACGGCGCACCCCACCCTCCTCGAAGAGCAGGTCCAGCACGTTCGCGGCCGGGTGCGAGCAGAGGTACAACCCCAGCACCACCGCGATGGCCCCATCCAGGCGCAGCTCCCCTGTCAGCGGCCGGAACGTCCACACCAGGCCGCTGTACCCGAGCGCCAGCAGCACGAACGCCAGGAGGACGACCGGCTTGCGCCCACGCCAGTACTGGTCCATCGATGGCCCGCTCCACGCCGGCCCGCGGCTGTGGGAGAATGCAGCCAGTATATCCTCTGTTCGACCCATCCCCTGACCAGCCTTCTCCACCTGGAGGCCGACCGATGCGCCACCCGGCCCTGACCGCCCTCGCGATCCTGGTGAGCCTCCTCACCGCCATGCTTGCCGCGCCTAGACTGGCCGCCGCTCAAGCCGGCCCGTCCTCGGCCACGCCCACCGAGATCGCGTATCTCAGCGCCACTCAGCCATTCCGCGACCGCTTCACCCTCTATCAGCAGGCGCTCGTCGAGTACCAGCAGGCCGCCAGTCAGGGCAAGCTCGACGCCGTCGCCCAGTCCGACCTCGCCGACCTGACCCGCGAGCTGTTCGCGGCGAAGCGCGCTTTCAACGAGGCGCTGCCCTCCGCCCGCCTCGACCAGTACGACCGCACCGTCAAGCTCGCGCTAGATCGCGCATCGCAGGCCGCCGTGATGCTGCTGCACGCTCAGGTTACCGACAGCCCATCCGAGCGCGAAGCTCTCATCAAGGACGCTGCCGCCTACACCGCCAACAGCGGCCGATTGATCAAAGAGGCGCAGGACACCCTGAACGCCCTCCTGCCCGGCGCCGCCTCCTGACCACTCACGTGCCCCTCTCCCGCGCACGGGGGAGGGGTTGGGGAGGGGGCTCTCCTCCGGCTACAACTACGCCAGGCCATCGCGCCGAGCCCACTGTGGGGCGCGAAAACACGTCGCCCGAGGATAAGCGTGAGCGTCAGCGAGACTCCCCAGACCTTCCTGAGCGCCGAGCAAGCCGCCGAAGTCCGCGAGCGGTTCGGCACCCCCTGCTACGTCTACGACCGCCGGACCCTGGAGTCCGTCGCGAAGGCCGCGCTGAGCTTCCCGGCCCCGTTCGGCTACACCCTGCGGTACGCCATGAAGGCGAACCCCAGCATCGGCGTCCTCACGCTCTTCCGGCAGCTCGGGCTCCACATCGACGCCTCCAGCGACTACGAAGTCGAGCGGGCAATCCGGGCCGGCTTCACGCCAGACCAGATCCAGCTCACCTCCCAGATGCCCTCGCGCCGCCTCGCCGAGCACGTCAAGCGCGGCGTCCTGTTCAACGCCTGCTCCCTCCACCAGCTGGAGTCGTACGGCAAGGTCAATCCCGGCGGCGCCGTCACGGTCCGGCTCAACCCGGGCCTCGGCAGCGGCGGCACCAACCGCACCAACACCGGCGGCCCGGCCTCCAGCTTCGGGATCTGGCACGAGTACCTGCCCGAGGTCCAGCGGATCGCTCAGCAGTACAATTTGAAGCTTGGCACGGTCCACAGCCACATTGGCTCCGGCTCGGACCCCGAGGTCTGGAAGCGGGTCACCCGGATGACCCTCGATCTGGTGGAGCAGGTGCCGGAGGCTGTGAGAGTCAACCTTGGCGGCGGCTTCAAAGTCGGACGGATGCCCGGCGAGATCTCCGCCGACCTCCAGGATGTCGGGCACCACGTCGAGCGCGAGTTGATCGAGTTTCAGGAGCGCGTTGGGCGGAAGCTGCACCTGGAAGTTGAGCCCGGCACGTATCTGGTCGCCAACGCTGGCGCCGTCGTCTCGAGCTGCATCGACGTGGTGGACACCGGCAAGGACGGCTACCAGTTCGCCAAGCTCGACACCGGCATGACCGAGGTCACCCGGCCAGCGCTCTACGGCGCCCAGCACCCGATCATCGTCATGGCCGAGGACCGCCCCCAGGCGAACGTGGTGTTCGTCGGGCCGTGCTGCGAGTCCGGCGACATCCTCACGCCCGCCCCCGGCGACCCGGAAGCGCTCGCGCCGCGCCAGTCCCGCAAGCCGAACATTGGCGATCTGGTCGTGATCGGCGGAGCCGGGGCGTACTGCGCCGCGATGTCCACCATCAACTACAACTCGTACCCGCAGTCGCCCGAGGTGATGCTGGAGACGGACGGCTCGTTCCGGCTGCTCCGCAAGCGCCAGGACCCCGAAGCGGTCTGGGCCAACGAGGTCGCCGCCGGCTGACCGCGCGGTGCTGGCGACGGCCTCCGTAGGTTCAGATGCCGAGCAACGAGTGGTGGCTCTCCCAGAATGATTCCGGGAGTTGAGCAGATGACTGCCGTCGCTCGACGGCGGCCGGTGGCCCGTCGTTGCGGGCGCGGCGTTCCCGCCCGATGGTCAACTGCCCGTCGCGCGTCGTCATCGCGAAGATCCAGCCGCCGACGATCAGGTCGTGCAGCGCCACTCGAAAGATGTGGGGGCTGACGCCGAGCTGGTACATCAGCTCATCTGGTGTCCCGCGCAGTACCATGCCGCCCGCCAGCGCCGTCAGGACGTGGCTCTCGGCACACAGCAGGCCCAGTGACTCATTCGAGCTCGGCAGCCATTGAACGCTCATATCCGGCACAACGTCTGGACAGAAGCGCGCGGGACGGGATGGCGTGTGGTTCTGCCCACGGATCGACCCGCGGCCTCGCTCGGTCCAGCGTCCACCTGACGACACCCATGGGGTCTTCAACAAATCCTCAGCTTTTCTTGCGGCCAGCTTCAGGTCGCGATGCGACGGTATGGATGCAGCCGGGACCAGTCCCGCTGCACACTGCACCCGGCACGACCGTAGGAATCGACCGTGAGAAGCGTACGCACGAGCACCCTCCTCGACACCCCGGCCAGCGCCCAGCAGCCCGACCCGGCCGCGCCACCCGATCGGCCCGCCGAGCTCAGCCGATCCTGGCGCGGAGGTCAACTCTGGCACCGGCTCGGGCTGGTGGCAGTGCTGCTGCTGTCGGCGTTCCTGAACTTGTTCCACCTGGATCGGGAGGGGAACGGCAACCAGTATTACACCGCCGCCGTCTACAGCATGCTTCAGAGCTGGCACACCTTCTTCTTCGCCTCGTTCGATCCGGGCGGGTTCGTGACGGTGGACAAGCCGCCGCTCGGGTTCTGGATCCAGGCCGCCAGCGCGAAGCTGCTGGAGCTGCTCGGCTTCGACTTCTCCGGCCTGAGCGTCCTCCTCCCTGAGGCGCTGGCCGGCGTTGCGTCGGTCGCGCTGGTCTACCACCTCGTGCGGCGCGCGGCCGGGCCGGTCGCCGGCCTGCTGGCGGCGCTGGCGCTGGCAGTCACCCCGGTCAGCGTGGCGGTCAGCCGCAACAACACGATCGACTCGCTGCTGGTGCTGTTCCTGGTGATCGGGGCCTGGGCCGTGTTCCGGGCCGTCGAGCGCGGCAGCCTGGGCTGGCTGGCCGCCGCCACCACGATGATTGGCCTCGGCTTCGAGATCAAGATGCTCGAAGCGTATCTGGCAGCGCCTGCCTTCTACCTGCTCTATCTGGTGGCGGCTCCCCGCGCCCGCCTGCTCCGGATCGGGCATCTGGTGGTGGCCGGTATCGTGATGCTGGCCGTCTCGCTGGCCTGGCCGCTGGCGGTCGATCTGACGCCAGAGGACCAGCGCCCGTACGTCGGCTCGACGCAGGACAACTCGGCGATCAGCCTGGCGCTCGGCTACAACGGCCTCGAACGGCTGACCGGGCGCGGCATGACGCTGGACCGGTTCGTGGGGCGCCTGTTCGGGCAAGAGAGTGCAGATGCTCCTGGTGGCGGCGGTGGTCGCAATGTCCGTCTGGAGCTTGACGGGCAGAACGACGCGACGGCGAGCGCCCCCGGCACCGCCGACGGCAACCAGACCGGCCCGGTCGGGCAGGCCACGAGCGGACAGGCCCCGGTGCCTGACGGGAGTGCCTCGGCTGGTCCGGCGCCCGCTGGCATCGGCAACGGACCTGGCACTGGTGGCCTTGCCGGTCCTGACGGTGGCCTCGGCGCGCCCGGATCTGGCGCGGTCGGCCCCAACGGCGGCCCGTTCGGCGGCCCCGGCGGCCCTGGTGGTGGACCGGGCGGCCCCGGCGGTGGTGGCCCTGGCGGCTTCGGCGAGAACGGCACGCCCGGCCCGCTGCGACTGGTGAACCAGCAGCTGGGTGCGCAGGCGAGCTGGCTGCTGCCGCTGGCGCTCCTCGGGATGGCGGTGGCCGGCTGGTCGGCCTGGAAGAGCCGCCGCACCCTCTCCTCGGATCGGCGGGCGCAGGCCCTCTTCTTCTGGGGCACCTGGCTCCTGACGGCCGGCGCCTTCTTCAGCATCGCCGGCTACTACCACAGCTACTATCTCGTGATGCTCGGCCCCCCGATGGCGGCGCTGGCCGCGATTGGCGCGCAGGGCAGTTGGGACGCGTACCGACGCTCGCGCTGGTTCAGCTGGCTGCTGCCGCTGGCACTGGTCGGGACCGGCGCGCTCCAGGCATACCTACTGCTCTCCTACGCCGAGTGGGGCGTCTGGCTGACGCCGATCGCGCTGGGTGGGGCGGGCCTCGCCGCCGTCCTGCTGCTCGGGCTGCGACTGGCCCGGCGCACCCTCCCCGAGCGCTCGCGCCTGACGCTGGCGGCGGGCGCCGTGGCAGGGATGGGCCTGCTGGCGCTGCTAGCCGCCCCCGCGACCTGGGCGAGCCAGCCCTCGGTGATGGGCCAGACGGTCGGCGGGCTGCCGTCGGTCGGGCCACGGGTGCGCGGCGGGTTCGGCGGTCCCGGCTTCGGCGGCCCCGGCGGGTCTGGACCCGGCTTCGGCGGTCCCGGCGGCGGGCCGGCTTTCGGTGGCCCAAATGGCGGTCCAGGATTCCCCGGCCCAGGTTTTGGCGGCCCGGGCGGCGGGCCAGGCTTCGCGGGGCCGAACGGCAACCCCGGTTTCGGCGGTCCCGACTTCAACGGGCCGGCCTTCGCGCCACCTGGGGTTGCGGGTCCGAATGGCGGCGCGGTCGGACAACTCCCAGGCCCCGATGGCGGACCGTCCATCGGGGCGGGTGGGTCGCCCGCGGATGACGGCTTCGGCGGCGGGCCGTTCGGCGGCCGTGGGCGGCCGGACGGTGCGCGCGCGAACGCTGGACCCGCTCGTGGTGGCGGGCGTGGGGGCTTCGGCGGGCTCGGCGGGCCGGGTGGCCCGGGCGGCGGCAATCGAGACGGCTTGATCGCCTACCTCCAGGCCCAGCAAGGCTCCACGAAGTTCCTGGTGGCGACCACCAGCGCGAACGCCGCCGCCCCGATCATCCTGGAGACCGGCCAGCCGGTGATGGCGCTGGGCGGCTTCCTGGGCAGTGACCCGATCCTGACGGTGGACACCCTGATCGAGAAGATCCAGGCAGGCGAGGTTCGCTTCTTCCTCCTGGGTGGCGGCCCTGGCGGCTTCGGCGGCCCCGGCGGGTTTGGTGGGCCGGGCGGGCGCAACGGCCTGTCGAGCTGGGTCCAGTCCACCTGCACGGCGGTGCCAGCTTCGGCGATCTCGCCAGCATCAGCAGACGACACCGCCAGAGACGCCGAGCGTGACAGCGGCCTCTACGACTGCGCCGGCGTCCAGGCGACGTCCCTGACGACCACGGCAGCCAGCCAGCAGGCGAGCGGGTCGTGAGCCTCGACGGTCTCCGGAACGGGACCGCGCCGGCATCCGTTGCGCCCCCTTCCGCTGCACCCTCAACGTCATCGTCTCCCCCTCTCCACTGCGGTGGGGAGGGGGCCGGGGGGTGGGGTCTTCTCCGGATCTGGGAGCTACTGGCACTCCTGGCCGTGCTCGCCATCTCGGCGGCGTTCAACGTCGTGGGGCTGGAGCGCGAGGCGTTCGCCAACACCTATTACGCCGCCGCCGTCAAGAGCATGCTCTCGAGCTGGTCGGCGTTCTTCTTCGCCTCGTTCGACAGCGGCAGCTTCGTGACGGTGGACAAGCCGCCGGTCGGGTTGTGGGTCCAGGCGCTGAGTGCGAAGCTGTTCGGGTTCAACGGCCTGAGTCTGTTGTTGCCCCAGGCCATCGCCGGCGTCCTCTCGGTGGCGGTCCTCTACTGGCTGGTCCGACGCGCCTACGGCTCGGCTGCTGGCCTCATGGCGGCCCTCGCCCTGGCCGTCACTCCGATAGCCGTCGTCACCAACCGCAACAACACGATGGATGCCCAACTGGTGCTGGTGCTACTGCTGGCGGCCTGGGCCGTGACGCTGGCGGCAGAGCGCGGCCGGCTGCGCCTGCTCCTGCTGGGCGCAGCGCTGATGGGGCTGGCCTACAACATCAAGATGCTCCAGGCGTACCTCGTGCTGCCCGCGCTCTGGTGCATGTATCTCTGCTGGGCGCCGCTTCGGCTGCGCACCCGCCTCACGCATCTGACCGCCGCGACGGTCGTGCTGCTGGCCGCCTCGCTCTCCTGGTCGGCGGCCGTCGATCTGATGCCGGCGGACAGCCGCCCGTACATCGGGTCGAGCGGCTCGAACTCGGCGCTCAGCCTGTCGCTCGGCTACAACGGCCTGGGGCGGCTGACCTCGGCGATTGCGTCTCGCCTGCCGATTCCCTGGCTGGACGGCCTGACCGTCGATCTCACCGCCGCGCCGGGCTTCGCGCCGGGGATCGGCAATCCCGGGCCGCTCCGTCTGTTGAGCGACGGCCTGGCCGGCCAGGCGAGCTGGCTCCTGCCGCTCGCGGTGATGGGCCTGATCCTGGCCGGCTGGCAGCTCCTCCCCCGTCCGCTCGGGCCGGCCCGGCTCGCGCTCAGCTCCGAGGACCGCGATCTTGCCCGTCGGCGGCGCGTCGCGCTGACGCTCTGGGGGCTCTGGCTGGCCGGCTGCGGCGGCTACTTCAGCGTCGCCCGCTTCTACCACATCTACTATCTGATCATGCTCGGGCCGGGCGTCGCGGCGCTTGCCGGGATCGGGATGGCAGCCGGCTGGCGCTGGTATCGGCAGGGCGGCTACCGTGGCTGGTTGCTGCCGACCGTGCTGGCCGTCTCGGCGCTGGTGCAGGCCCGCGTGCTCGTCGCCTATCCTGCCTGGAGCGGCTGGCTGCTTCCGCTGGTGCTCGGAGGGTGCGGCGTGGCGGCGGTCACGCTGCTGGTCGCCCTCCCGTTCGGTCGGACCATTGTCGCTCGGCGCGTCGCGGCTCTGGCAACCGCTCTCGGGTGCCTGTCATTGTTGGCCGCCCCGACCGTCTGGTCTGCCGTCTCGGTTCAGAACAACAACGGCGCGGCGTGGCTGCCGCAGGCTGGCCCCCCTGGCGGGTTTGGATTCCGGGGCGGGCCGGGATTCGGCGGCGGCCCAGGCGGATTGGGCGGCCCAGGTGGCCTTGCCAGTCCTGGCGGTGGCCCCGGCGGCTTCGGCGGTCCGGGCGCCTTCGGCGGCGGCCCGGGACCGTTCGTCGGTGGAGCAGGCGGCCCTGGCAGTCCTGGCAGCTTTGGCGGGCCGCGCGCTGGATTTGGGCGACCGCAGCAAGGCGGCGGGCAGCAGAGTGGCGGGCAAGGCTTCGGAGCCGGTCCCGTCGGCGGCCCGTCGGCTGGTCCTGGTGGCGGCCCGCGCGGCGGCGGTCAGGGTGCGATGACGTTCGCCGGCGACCAGTGGAACAGCCTCGATCCGGGGCTGGTGCAGTACCTGTTAGCGAATCAGGGCAGTGCCCGCTTCCTGGTCGCCACGCCCACTTCCAGCTACGCCAGCCTCTTCATCCTGGCCACAGACCAACCGGCGATGGCGCTCGGCGGCTACCAGGGCTGGGACCGCATCGTGACGCCGGATCGGCTCTCGCAACTCGTGCAGTACGGCGTCGTGCGCTTCTTCTGGATTAACGGCGGGCGCTTCGTCCCGTCGAGCTCGGCCTCCGACGACCCCAGCGATGACACGACCCAGGCCATCGTCAGCTCCAGCCAGGATGCGACTGTCGATCTGCTGGCCTGGGTCCGCGAGAGCTGCGCGGTCGTCGCACCAGACCAATGGCAGGCCATCGACGGCGAGACGGACGAGCCCCTCCCCGGGCGCGGACGGCAAGGTCCCGGCGGGCGGCAAGATCCGCGCGGCTACCAGCTCTACGACTGCGGCGCCCTCGCCGGCCAGCCGTGAACGCACTCAGTCGGGTGCTCGTCCGTTTTCTGCACCCGGCGGGCGTCCACGGACCAGGCTCACTGGCGAGGCCGCGTTCTGTAAGATCGTGCAGGAAACCCCCTCATGTCCCCCTGCCGCAATCCGCTGGCTCCCCCTCTTCCGCTTGCGGGACAGCACGAGGGGGCTGGGGGTGAGGGGTTGCTACCGCGTCGTCTCGGGTTGGCGGTGCTGCTGGCGACAATGGCTGTTGTGCCGCTCGTCGTCTCGCCGGTCGGCGAGTTTGCCGTGGACGACGACTGGACGTATGCCCAGGCCGTGCAGCATCTCGTGGAGACCGGCGCCTACCATCGCTCGGTCTGGATCGACACCGCGTTTGTGGCCCAGGCGTGGTGGGGCGCGGCTATCTCGAAGCTGCTCGGGTTCTCGCTGACCGGCCTGCGGCTCGGCACCCTGGTGCTGGCAGCTGTCGCGTTGGTCCTCTTCTACCGACTGCTCTTGCGGCTCGTCTCGCCGGCCGTGGCGCTCGGCGCGACACTCCTGTTGCTGTTCCACCCGATCTTTCTGCACCTTGCCTACACCTTCATGACCGACGTCCCATTCCTGACGGTCATGCTGGCGGCGGTCTGGTGCCTGACCGTCGCGCTGGAAGGGGCCAGGGCAGCGCCTGCTGGACGTGTCCGGCTGGGGTGGCTGGCGGCCGGCTCGGCGATGGTGGGGCTGGCCTGCCTGGTGCGGCAGGTCGGGATCGCGCTGGCTCCGGCCGTGCTCCTCGGGGCGCTGCCGGAGCTGTACGCCGCCTGGGTCACCCCGGCGCGCCGCCTGACCGGCGTCCGGACGAGCCGAGCACAGTCGCTAAGGCATCGCCTCCAGCTCCTGGCGGCGCTCCTGGTCCCGTGCTCGCTGGTCGTCGTGCTGCTGGCATACGCCGATCCGGGCGACGTCGGCGTCGAGGTGCGGTTCGCGGACATCTGGCAGGCGGCCACGCTCGCGGATCTCGTCGGCGTGGCGTTGAAGGAGACAGCGCTCGCGAGCCTGCTGCTCGGCCTTTCTGCCGCCCCGGCGGTGGTCGCCCTCTGGCTCCCGCGCGGCTGGCGTGTCTGGCGGGGACGGCGAGGCTGGCGCACCTGGCAGTACGGGCTCGCCAGCCTGCTGCTGCTGATACTGGGCGGCATCCTCTGGCGCCGGGCCAGCCTTGTGACGGACTGGCTGGCCGCGCTCAGCCCGCTGTTCGGCAACACCCTCTCCTCGAGCGGCCTGACCGTCTCCGGCTTGCATCCCCGCGCGATCTCGGTGGACACCACGACCTTGACCGTGCTCGTCGGAGCGGCGCTGCTCGGTGCGGCCGGGCTGGTGCTGGCAGTGGTCGAGCTGGCTGGGCAGGTGACCGGGAAGCCCCACCCCCAACCCCTCCCCATTGCGATGGAGAGGGGGAGATGATTGCCTGTCTCCCCTCTCCATCGCAATGGGGAGGGGTCGGGGGTGGGGCTTCCCGCTCGCACTGCGCCTGCTGGCTATCGCGGCGGGCGGCATCCTGGTGCTGACGCTTGGGTACGGGCCGGTCGGCGGGCCGGTCAACGGCATCTACGACCGCTACCTGCTGCCGGTCCTCCCCGGCCTGCTCGCCATCGGCGCCTACGCCAGCCGCGGCCGCCGCGCCGCCCTCCCGATCCTCCTGGTCGGCGTCCTCCTGTTCGCCGGCTGGAGCGTCAGCTGGCAGCGCGAGTACATGGCGCGTCAGACGGCCGTCTGGACCGTGGCACAGACGATGGTGGCGGCTGGCATCCCGGCCGCCGAGATCGACGCCGGGTACGAGTGGAACGGCTGGTCGCGTGGCGACGCGGTCGTCGAACGCGCCCGCGAGACCGCCCTCTCAACAGGCGAGCCCCGCCGCTTCGTGCAGCTGGTGGTGGACGGCATCTACGCGCCGCACGCCTGGTACGTCGGGTTCACGCCGTCCGGAGCGTTCGGGTTCAGTTGCTCTGGGCCGCCCCGGGTGACCGTGCCGTACGGCGACGGCTGGGCAGCATACGGGCTACGCCGCTGCCAACGAACCACGACACCCGCTGCCCTTGGTCCCCCGCCCGCGCACAGGGAGAGTAGAGGGGCTGGGGGTGAGGGCGTCCGCGTCCTAGATCCCGAGCGAGATCCCCTCGTTGCCCTGGCGCTGCTCGATGGCGCTCAGCAGAATGCCCGCCGCTAGCCCGAGCCGCCGGTCCAGCTGCCCGTACGGGTCCATGCTGAAGTCCAGCGTGATCTTCTGTACGATCGGGTTGAAATGCTGGCGAAACTCGCAGACCGGCTGGCCGTTCACCGTGCCGACGAACTTCTGCGGGATCCAGTCGCCCAGCGCGATGAAGCGACGCACCAGCGCCAGGACCGCGCTCTCCTCCTCGATGGTGCCGATGTCGCGGTCGTAGGCGTCCATGAACGTCCAGTGGTCCCGCACCAGCGACGAGAACCCCTGCCGCTTCAGGCCGCCGATCTTCTCGCCGGTCTGGGTGTCGTACACGTCGTAGGCGGCGGCGAAGTCCAGCCACTGCCGCGCGTGGATGGTCAGCACTTCCTCGGTCGCGCTCTCGTCGGCGTAGAGGCGGATGTCCTCGCGCAGCCGGAACGCCTTCTGCTTCGAGTAGAAGACCAGCTCGTCATTCGGGCCGTAGACGTGGAACGCGGCCCCGAACAGCTTGAAGAACTGACGACGAATCAGATACGTCTGGTACTGGAAGCGCGGCGCGACGTCCATGCCCACCTGAGATCTCCCCTGCCGCCGGACGCCTCATGCGCGTCCGCGTGCGTCACCACGGTATCGGCAACATCCGCTCTGTACACCCCCGATAGACGAGGCGACCGGGGCGATGGTTCCGCTACCGTGGTCGATCCAGGTCCGGCAGGAGGCAGTAGCCTACGCCAGCCGTCGCCACGAGCAGGACGGGGTGGGACGGGTCCGCTTCCAGCTTGCGCCGCAGGCGGTAGACGTTGGTGTGGAGCAGCTCCGTCTGGCCCACCGTCGCCGGCCCCCAGACGCGGGTCAGCAGGTCATCATATGGACGGACGACGCCGGGCGCCTGCAGCAGCTCACGCAGCAGGGCCGTCTCGGTGCGGGTGAGCGTCACGCGGCGGTCGTGCACCACCAGCAGCCGCTCGCGGACGTGGAGGATCAGCGGGCCGGCATAGAGGGCGCTGGCCTGGGTCGTGTTGGCCGTGCCGGCGCCCGTCGCAGCCGTCGCTCCACCGGCACTGGCAGTGCCACCCGTCGCCGCGCCGGCCCGTCGCAGCACGGTTGCGACCCGTGCCACCAGCACCCGCGCCTGGACCGGCTTGTCGATGAAGTCGTCGGCGCCCGCTTCCAGCAAGGATGCCTCGCGCTCGGCGCCGCCGTGGGCCGTCAGCATCACCACCGGCACCTGGAGCCCCCGTGCACGCCAGCCGCGAAGCAGGTCCGGCCCCGAGCCGCGCGGCAGCGAGACGTCCAGCAGCACCAGTTGGGGAAGCGCTTCCAGGACCGCCCGCTCCGCCTCCACGGCGTCTACGGCCAGGCGCACCGCGTACCCGGCCCGCTCCAGCACCTGGCGCAGCATCACCCGGATGCGCGGATCGTCGTCCACGATCAAGATCGCCGCGCGACTGGCTCGCCCCACCGGTCCGCCCGACGATCCGGCGCCGCTTCCAGGCGGTCCGTCCCCGTCGCCCGGCTGGTGCGTTGCGTGGCGCTCCATCATCAGGTCAGCCGCCCCAGCACCGTCCGAACGTCGTCCAGGCGGTACGGCTTGGCGAGCACGCCGTCCACGGAGCGCTCGCGGGCCTCCTGTTCGCCGATCCCGGCGCCCCACCCGGAGGCCAGCACGACGTGGGTGTCCGGCCAGCGCCGCGCGACCTCCTCGGCGAGCTGCCAGCCGTTCATGCCGCTGCCCATGCTCAGGTCGGAGATGACGACGTCGTAGCCGCCGGCTTCGAGCTGGGTGACCGCCTCCTCGCCGGAGGTCGCGACTTCCACGTCGTGGCGGTCGCGGGCCAGCATCGCGGCGAGCATCCGTGCCAGTTGTGGCTCGTCGTCCACCACCAGCACCCGGATCGGCAGCACCGAGGTCGGCACCGTCGGGGACAGCGCCGACGACGCCCCATCGGCATCCAGCGGGAGTCGCAGGGAGAACGTGGTCCCCTCGCCCGGCACGGAGCGAACGGCGATCTCACCGCCGTGCCGCTCCACGATCCCAAACACCATCGCCAGCCCCAGCCCGGTCCCGAGCTCGCCCTTCGTGGTGTAGAACGGCTCGAAAATGTGCTCCTGGACGCTCGGCGGCATCCCGAAACCGGAGTCGGCGACCTCCACCAGGGCCAGGTCCCCCTCGCGGCGGGCGCTGACGACGATCGTGCCGCCGTCCGGCATGGCGTCCACGGCGTTCAGCACCAGATTCATCAACGCCTCGCGCAACGCCGTCGCCCATCCACGCACGCGCAGCCCCGGCTCGACCTGGGTCTCCAGCACGACCGGACGCCCCTCAGCCTGGGTGCGGTCCCGCCATTGCGGCGCCGTGAAGCGGGCCGTGTCCTCCACGACCTGGGCCACGTCCACCCGCTCGATCGGCCCCTGATCCTGCTGCCGTGCGAACGTCAGCAGCCGCTTCACCGAGTCTGATCCTTGCATGGCGGCCTGTGTAACCGTTTCCAGGAATCCACGCGTCTCAGCCGTGTTCGGCAGCTGCCACAGGTCGTCGATTGCCAGCTCCGCGTAGCCGGTCACCACCGCCAGCGCCTGGTTCAGGTCGTGGGCGATGCCGCCAGCCATCTGCCCGAGCGCCCGCAGCCGCTGGCCCCGCTCGAACAGCTCACGCTGGCGCTCGGCTTCCTTGCGCTCGCCGATGTCCCGGATCAGGGCCAGCACCTGATCCCCTTCGAGCGCTACGATGCGCGCCTCGCGGTAGTGCGTCTCGTCGCCTTCCCGGCGCTCGTACTCGACGACGCTCGGATGGGTGGTCGCCAGGGTCTGCTCGATCGCCCGGCCGAGCTGTCCCCCGATCTCCGGACCGAGCAGGTCGTCCAGCGTGCGCCCTTCGTACACCGTGTGGAGGAGCGCGCGCCGGTCACTCGGGGCACGCCGTTCGAGGATCGTCCCATGACGGTCGATGCGGTAGAGCGAGTCTGGGATAGCGTCGATCAGGGCGCGGTGCTGCATCTCATTCGCACGGAGCGCTTCCTCCTGCGCCTGGATCTCCTGGCGAGCGAGCTCGGCCTGGCGCGCGCGCAGCTCGGCCTCCTGCCGGGCCGCGTCCACGACCAGGCGGCTCACCACCAGGCAGGTGATCGTGATCGCGAGCGCCAGCAGATGGGCTGGGGAGAGGTAGCCGGTGAAGCCGCCCGCGCGCAGCAAGAAGATCGCGAACGTCGCGCCAGCACTCGCCACCACCCAGCGCGGCCCGCCCAGCACCAGCGCCAGCGCACTCGGGATGATGAAGGCGTGCGGAAAGTAGTCAAAACGCTCAGAGGGGAGCGGCATGATCGCGCCGATCATCACCGCGTTGACGACGACGGTCACGTACCGCGCCGGCTCCCAGCCGCGCAGATACGCCCAGAACATGACGGTGACGACGGGCGCCACCACGTAGTACGCCCACTGAGCCATCCCGGGGATGGGCGTCCTGGCGAGCAGATAGTAGAGGACGCCACACCAGGTCAGGATGCTCTCGGCGGCCAGAACGGCCAGAATGGCGCGCCGCTCGCAGAGCCAGCCCGCACCGACGGCGCCCACGGCGGCGGACGCAGAAGGTCCGTCGTCGGATGGCCGCTCGGCCGGCGGCCCGACCATCGAGATCCCACCCATGCCCGTCCCCACCCCGTCGCCCACTCAGAAGCCAGTCGCGAGGTGGTGGGAGCCTGGGGATCGCTTGACACCACGCTTGCCAATGCGGGCAGGGACGACCCATCCGGTGGCGACCGCACCTGTCTCATCAGCTCGGAGAGGGCGAGAGCGGCGAGAGACGGCCAGATTGTATCGGTCCTCTCAAAGATGAGCAAGCGCGTCGAGCCTCGATGCCTCTCCACTCCCCTGGCCCGGCCATGACGCTGCAGGCATCCCGGTTTTGTTAGTGACCTGTCAGCGCGCGTCCATCTCCGGCGCCAGTCGTACGGGCGTTTCTCTCTACGGTGGCCCGACATGTGGAGATGTCGCGATGCACCCTATCTGTGGTGCGAAGTGTGGCAGATGGAGAGGGATCCATGATTCGACTGTGGAGCATCGGCTTGCGCTGGAAGCTGCTCGGGTGCATCGCACTCGTGGCGGCGCTGACCGGCGGCGTCGCAGCCTGGACGGCGTTCCAGTTGCGTCAGCAAGATCTCGCCTACAACCACCTCCTACACGGTGAAGCCGAGGGTGCAGCGATCGCGCAGGAGATGCGGGCCGGCCTGCTGCTCCAGGTGCAGGCGCTCAAGAACACGATCCTGCGCGGCGAGGATCCGAAGCAGTTCGAGAAGTACGCCGCCGAGTTTGACGACCGCGCCGCCGACCTGAAGGCGCTCCGCGCGAAGCTCGACCAGTTGAACCTGAGCTGGTCCCCCGAGGAGCAGGCCACCATCCAGACCTTCGACAAAGGCTGGGCCGTCTACCTGGCATCCTGGACGCAAGCGAAGGCAGCGTACGGCGGCCCCGGTGGCGGACACATGCACGAGGCCGACGCCGTCATGAGCGGCAAGGACCGCGACGCCGTCGCCGCGCTCGACAGCCTGGCGGACCGGCTGCTGCGGCGTCGCGACACGGCCATCGCCGATCTGGCGAACGAGGCCAGCCGCGTCAGAGCGCTCGCCCTCGTCGTGCTGGGGGCTGCCACGGCGCTCGGCATCGGCATCGCGCTGCTGCTGGCCCGATCCATCGTCAACGCCGTCGGCGAGGTGGCTGCTGCCGCCCGCCAGGTGGCCGAGCAGGACGTCGCGTCCTTCGTGGCGGTCGCTCGCGCGCTGGCGTCCGGCGATCTGACCCGTGACGTCGTCGTCACCGCCCGGCCCATCACCGTGCACGGCGGCGACGAGATCGGCACGATGGCCGTCGCCTTCAATCGGATCATCGGCGGCATCCAGGAGACCGGCGCCGCCTTCGCCGAGATGCGTGCCTCCCTCCGTGACACCATTGGCGAGGTCCGGGCGTCGGCGGACGGCGTGTCGGAGACGGCCAACCTGCTCGGGCAGGCAGCCGGCCAGACCAGCGGCGCCGTGCAACAGGTCACGACCACCATGCAGGGTGTCGCGAGCGGCGCGCAGGAGACCAGTGGCTCGGCGCAACGCTCCAGCGAGGCCGTGCACGAGCTGGCCCAGGCGGTGGACAGCATCGCGCGGGGCGCTTCGGAGCAGGCGCGCCAGATCCAGACCGTCGCGGCGACCGCCAGCCAGATGGCGGCCGGCGTGGAGCAGGTGGCAGCCAACGCCCAGAGCGTGGTGGCCGCCAGCGAGCAGACCCGCGCTTCGGCCGAGCACGGCGCCATGGCCGTCCGCGAGACCGTCGCCGGCATGACCGAGATCCAGCAGGTCGTCGCCGACGCGGCGCACAAGGTGGACGAGCTCGGCAAGCTGAGCGAGAAGATCGGCGCCGTGGTCGAAACCATCGACGACATCGCCGAGCAGACCAACCTGCTGGCGCTGAACGCCGCCATCGAGGCCGCGAGAGCCGGCGAGCACGGGCGAGGCTTCGCGGTGGTGGCCGACGAGGTCAGGAAGCTGGCCGAACGCTCCCAGCGTGAGACCAGAGCGATCGGCGAGCTGATCCGCGACGTTCAGCACGGTACCCGCGATGCCGTCCAGGCGATGGAGGCGGGCTCCGAGCGCGTCGAAGCGGGCGCCGCGCGGGCCGACCAGGCTGGCACGGCCCTCGACGCGATCCTGGTCGCCGTCGAGTCGTCCACCGCCAGCATCGTGGAGATCGCGGCGACGGCCCGGGAGATGTCGGCCGGGGCGCGAAGCGTCGTCGAGGCGATGGAGAGCATCAGCGCCGTCGTCGAGGAGAGCAGCGCCGCGACGGAGGAGATGGCGGCGCAGGCCGACCAGGTCACCTCCGCGATCCAGTCCATCGCGTCGCTGTCCGAGGAGAGCTCGGCGGCCACCGAGGAGGTCTCAGCCTCGGCGGAGGAGATGAGCGCCCAGGTCGAGGAGCTGACCGCGCAGGCCGAGGAGCTGTCCGCGACCGCCGACCACCTGCGCGCGCTGGTGACCCGCTTCCGCCTGGACGACGGCCTGCCCGGTGGCCAGCAGCCGGGCGAGGGCGTACAGCACGGCGCTCGGGCCGTGGCCCGGCTGACCACGGACCGGCGTCAAGACCGACGCCCGGAGGCGGCCACCCGACAGGAGCGGCCACGTACGCTGCGTGTGGAGCGGGTGAGCTGAAATGGTCGGACTGCTAGCGCCACAGATGATCTCACTCCTCGCGTGGGGGGCGAGCCACCACGTGGATGCCCCGGAATTACCGGCTGCCCCTGAAGAGCAACGCATCCTGATCGTGGAGGACAACCCGGTCAACCAGCTGGTCGCCGCGCGTCTGGTGGCGCGCCTGGGGTACCAGTGGGACCACGCCGCAAACGGCCGCGAGGCAGTCCAGGCCGTGGCACGCCGCGAGTACACCCTGATCCTGATGGACTGCGAGATGCCGGAGATGGACGGCTGGGAGGCGACCCGCCAGATCCGTCGCGCCGAGGCCCGCGGCCCGCACGTCCCGATCGTCGCGGTGACCGCCTCCACCCGCCGCGACAACCGCGAGCGCTGCCTGCGGGCCGGCATGGACGACTACCTCGTCAAGCCGCTCCGCGAGTCGATCCTGCGGGCTGTGCTGGCCCGCTGGATCGGCGCGCCCTACCCACGATAGAGCCACGGACCCCTCGCCCCTCGCCCCTCGCCCCTCGCTACTCGCTACTCGCTACTCGCCCCCCTGGCCGACCGGGCGATACCATGATCGGGTCGCCCGGCGGCCTGACGCCGTCGGCGTCAGGTCATTCACGGATTCGGGAGGGGTAGCGTGGCCGGTCGACCACTGGACGGCGTGCGTGTGTTGGAGCTGGCGGTGGGCATCGCCGGGCCGTACGGCGGCAAGATGCTGGCCGATCTCGGCGCCGACGTCGTCAAGGTCGAGCCGCCGACTGGCGACCCGACTCGCCAGCGCGGCCCGTTCCGCGACGGCGTCCCTGACCCCGAGGCGAGCGGCTTCTTCCTGTATCTGAACGCCGGCAAGCGCGGCATCACCCTGGACCTGGACACCGAACAGGGCCGCGCCGCGCTGCTCGACCTCGTCGGCTCGTTCGACGTCCTCACCGAGAGCTTCCCGCCCGGCCACCTCGACCGCCTCGGCATCGGCGTGGCCGCCCTCCAGGCCCGCAATCCGACCCTCGTCGTCGTCTCGGCCACGCCGTTCGGACAGTGGGGGCCACAGGCCAGTTGGCAGGGCAACGACTTCATCGCCTTCCACAGCTCTGGCTTCGCCTACGGCTTCCCCTCCAAAGAGATCGAGAGCGCCGACCTGCCCCCGCTCAACGCCCCCAGCCACGCCGCCGACTTCCTGGCCGGCGAGATGGTCGCCGGCGCCGCCGTCCACGGGCTGCTGATCGCCCAGCGAGACGGACGGGGCAGCCACCTGGACGTGAGCCGCCAGGAGGCCGTGTCCGCCGAGAACCAGGCCCAGCACAACGCCGTCGAGCGACAGGCGGACCAGGGCGGCGGTTTCGGCGGCGAGGTGGCCGGTGCAAAGCGGCAAGTCGTCACCGCGTCTGCCAACGCCACGGTCTCGTTCCTGCCCTGCCGAGACGGCTGGGTCGTGATCTCGCCGCGCGAGGAGCACCAGTGGGTGCGCTGGCTGGAGGTGATGGGCAACCCGGCCTGGGCCGCTGACCCCCGCTTCGCCACCCGCGCGCTCCGCCAGAAGCACTGGCTGGAGCTCCACCCGCTGATCTGCGCGTGGAGCCGCCAGCAGGCGAAGCTCGACGTCTTCGAAGCGGCCCAGGCCAGGAAAGTCGCCTGCTACCCGCTTGGCACCGCCACCGACATGCTGGAGCTGCCGCAGTTCGAGCATCGCGGCTTCTTCCTGGAGCAGGAGCATCCCACCCTCGGTCGGCTGACCTTCCCCGGCGTCTCGTACACCAGCCCCGGCTTCGAGCGGCCACAGCCAGGGCTGGCGCCGCGCCTCGGGCAGCACAACCTGGAAGTGATTCATGGCGCGACAGAGGGTGTGGGCGCGATGAATCGCGCCCCTACTGGCTCAACTCCTGTACGGGCGCAATTCATTGCGCCCCCCGATGTCGCCCCGCCCCCCGATGCCGCGTCCCCCGCAGCTGTCGCTCTAGCGACCCCACCCACCGCCTCAACGAAGCCCCTCGACGGCGTCCGGATCGTGGACTTCAGCTGGGTGATGGCCGGCCCGATCTGCACCAAGTACCTCGCCGCGATGGGCGCCGAGGTCATCAAGATCGAGTCAAAGGCTCGGCCGGACCTGTCCCACCGGGACGTGTCCTGGGAGGAGCTCAACCCGAGCAAGCGCAGCATCACCCTGAATCTCAAAGAGGAGCGGGCGCGCGATCTGGTCCGGCAGTTGATCGTCCAGAGCGACGTCGTCATCGAGAACTTCTCGACCGGCGTGATGGAGCGGCTCGGGCTCGGCTACCCGGCCCTCAAGGAGCTCAACCCGAGGATCATCATGGCGACCGCCTCCGGGTTCGGGCGAAGCGGCCCGCAGCGCGATCTCGTCGCGTACGGCTCGCTGCTCCAGAGCTTCACCGGATGGTCGGCGCTCTCCGCATACCCCGGCCACGTCCCGAGCTCCTCGGGCGGCATCTGGACCGACCCGCTGACTGCCTGCATGGAGGCGTTCCTGCTGCTCTCGGCGCTCTGGCGCCAGAAGCGGACCGGCGAGGGCTGCTTCTACGACGTCTCGATGACCGAGACGATGATCGCGGCGCTGCCGGAGCCGATCCTGGAGTGGATGGTGAATCGGACCGTGCTGGAAGCGCGCGGCAACCGCGACCCGCTGCTGGCGCCGCAGGGCTGCTACCCGGCTGCCGGCGACGACCAGTGGCTGGCGCTCTCCGTGACCGACGACGCAGCCTGGCCGAAGCTGTGCGCCGCCATCGGCCGGCCGGACCTGGCCGCTGACCCCGGTCTGGCGACCGCGACCGGCCGCCGCGCCTGCCACGACGAGCTGGACGCCGCGATCTCGGCCTGGACTCGCACCCAGGATGCCGCCGAGGCCGCGCAACTGCTCCAGGCGGCCGGCGTCGCCGCCACCCCGACGCTCACCGCCCTGGACGTCGTCTCGGACGAGCACCTGGCCGCGCGCTCGTTCGTCAGCCAGGTCGAGAAGCTCTCAGGGGGGACGCGCCATACGCTCGGGGCGCCCTGGCTGATCGACGGCCAGCGCCCGAACAGTTTCAAGCGAGCCCCTGAGGTGGGCCAGGACAACGAGTACGTGTTCACATCGCTACTCGGCCTCTCACGATCCGAGTACGAGCAGTTGGTGCAGGAACAGGTGATCTACTGACGTGAGTAGCGAGTAGCGAGTAGCGAGTAGCGAGTAGGTTTCGTCTCCACTCGCTACTCGCTACTCACTACTCGCTACTCGGAGGGCATGACATGAGCACGGCAGAGTTCGTCACGTTCGAGCAGACCGGGTCGATCGCGCGGATCATCCTGAACCGCCCGGAGAAGCTGAACGCCATCGACTATCAGGTCGGCGCGGAGCTGTATGACGCGTTCGCCCGCTGCGAGCCAGACCCGAGCATCCGCGCCATCGTGCTGGCGGGAGCCGGGCGGGCGTTCTGCGCTGGCGACGAGCTCGGGCGGGAGCGCACCCCTGACGAGCAGTTGTCGCTCTCGCGGCGGGGCGCCATCAAGCACTACGTCCAGGGGCCGGGCCGCTGGACCGCCACCGTCCGGCTGATGCGGCACCTGACTCAGCCAATCGTCGTGCGCATCCAGGGGTACGCCTACGGGGCCGGCTTCAACCTGGCGCTCGGCGCCGACTTCCGGGTGATGGCGCGAGACGCCCGGATGGCGACGCCGTTCATCAAGCGCGGCATGGCGACCGGCGCCAACCTGCTCCAACAGTACGTCGGGATCGGGAAGGCCATCGAGATGACGCTGCTCGGCGAGCCGGTCGAGGCCGACGAGGCGCTGCGTCTTGGCCTGGTCAACGAGGTGGTGGACCTCGCGGACCTGGACGCGGCCGTCGAGCGCTGGGCCGAGCGGCTCGCCAACGGTCCGAGCGCGGCCATCGGCCTGACCAAGTCGGCGGTCTACCGGGGCTGGGACCAGGACCCGGACGGCGCGTACTGGCACCAGGGCTCGGCGTTGACCCAGGGCCGGGAGTTGGAAGACCTGGCCGAGGGCATCGCCGCGTTCAAGGAGAAGCGCCCGCCGAAGTTCACTGGACGGTAGCGGTGGGGTGACCCGCACCGCGACTGAGCCGTGGACTGATGATGTTTGACGAAATAGATCGGTAGTGCGATGCTGCTGGGAGCGAGGTGTTGGAGGCAGCGTGATGTGGCAGCGGGAAGTGCGACTGACGACGGAGCAGCGGGCGGAGTTGGAGGGGGTGCTGCGGCACGATCCGAAGCCGTATCGGCGCGAGCGAGCGGCGGCGATCCTGCAGGTGGCGAACGGGACGCCAGCGGCGCGGGTGGCAGCGAGCGGGTTGCTGGTGCGGCGCGACCCGGACACCGTCTACGGGTGGCTGGATCGGTACGACGAGCAGGGGATCGCCGGGCTGACGATCGCGGCGGGTCGGGGTCGGCACCCGATCCTTTCCCCCCCTGCGGACCACCGATCGGGCTGAGGAGCGGGCCGGGCTGCTGGAGCTGCTGGCGAGTGACCCCCGCGAGCACGGGCACCCGCAGAGCCGGTGGACGCTCGCGGCGCTCCGTGACACCTTGCTGCTCTTCACGTCCTACAGTCTCTCGGGGCTCTGGCGGGTGCTGGCCGGCCACAAGCTGCACTGGAAGCGGGCGCGCGACCATCTGCGGAGCCCGGACCCGGCCTACCAGGCTAAGCTGGCCCGGGTGCGCACGCTCCGCGCGATGGTGGATGCGGTCCCGGACGCTGCCGTGCTCGTGTACCTGGACGAGTTGACCTACTATCGCCAGCCGTCGCTGGCAGCCGGCTACGCCGCCGCGCACAGCGATGCGCCCCGCGCCGAGCGCTCCCACCGGAGGAACACCCCGACGCGAGTGATCGCGGCCCTCGAGGCGCGGACCGGTCGGGTCGTCGCCTACCAGGGGGCACGGCTCGGGGTGCGCGAGCTGGTGGCCTTCTATCAGCAGTTGGCGGCAGCCTATCCCGGCCGACGCCTCTACGTCGTCCAGGACAACTGGCCGGTCCACTTCCACCCCGATGTCCTGGCTGCCCTGGAGCCACAGACCTCGCCCTTCCCGTTCCTCCGCCCGCCGTCGTGGCCGACCGAGCCCAGCCCGACCGCCAAACACCTCGACCTCCCGATCCAGCTCGTGCAACTCCCGACCTACGCCCCCTGGGCCAATCCCGCCGAGAAGCTCTGGCGTTGGCTCAAGCAGGACGTCCTCCACCTCCATCGCCTCGCTGACGATCTCCCGGCCCTCCGCGCACTCGTCCTCAGCTTCTTACATGCCTTCGCTCAAGGATCGCATGATCTGCTGCGGTACGTCGGCCTCCCTTTACCGACGTAATTCTTCAAATTCCATAAGTCCACGTCTACCATCGCACCGTCGCTACGCGACGGACGTGCTGTCTCCGGCGTGGCGTAGCCACGCACCAATGGTAGACGTGGACTCTCCCGTCCACGGCGTGCTCGCAAGGCACTCCAACGGCCAGCGACGGTGGCAGAGGCAGCCCCGCACCACCTATCCTCCCCCGGTGGTCAGCCAGCGAAATCGTTTGACCACGATCAGGGGAGCTCCGCGATGACCCATCTCCACCGGCGCCTGGAACCCGCCAGCCCGACGCCCGCGAGCCTGACGATACATCGACGCCGCTTCCTGCTCGGCCTCAGCGGCGCCGCCGTGGCGCTCGTCGCGGCGTGCGGCGGCCAGCCGCCAGCCGCCCCGAAAGCCGACACCGCCGCCAAGCCCGCCGACGCACCCAAACCGACCGCCGCCCCGCAGGTCGTCCTCCCAACCCAGCCGGCCGCCTCGCCGGCCGCCTCGCCCGGGGCGTCCCCAGGCGCTTCGCCGGTGGCATCGCCGGGCGCCTCGCCCGTCGCGGCTGCGCCAGCCGCACCCGCCCCCCAGGCCGCCCCGGCTGCCGCGCCAGCTCCCGCTGCCGCAGCGAAGCCAGCCGGCCCGGTCAAGCGCGGCGGCACCCTCAGGATCAACTCCCAGAACGACTGGTCTACCATGGACGTCCAGACCAGCCAGACCGGCAACCCGGACTCGCCGCTGGTGTACGACTTCCTCACCAGGCTGGAGCGCAACCCCCAGACCGGCAACTTCGAGCTCAAGCCGCATCTCGCCGAGTCCTGGGACACCTCCGATCCCGGCAGCGTGACCCTCAAGCTCCGGAAGGGTGTCAAGTTCCACGACGGCTCGGACCTGGATGCCAGCGTCGTCAAGTGGAGCCTGGAGCGCGCCCTCACCCATCCCAAGTCCGGCGCCAAGGCCCAGCTCCAGATGATCGACACCATCGACGCCGTCGATCCGCTGACCGTCAAGGTGAAGCTGAAGACCCCCAGCCCGACCTTCCTGGTCAACCTGACCAGCGACGGCCGCTACGTCTCGATCATGTCCAAGGCCCACTACGACAAGGTCGGGGACGAGGGCGTGGCGAAGCAGGCCGTCGGGACCGGCCCGTTCAAGCAGGTCGAGTGGAAGGCCGGCGCATCCGTCCGCTACGAGCGGTTCGACGGCTACTGGAAGCAGGGCGCGGACGGCAAGCCGCTGCCGTACCCTGACGGCGTCGAGCTGCGCTTCCAGCCCGACCCGAATGTGGCCCTGCTGGCGCTGCGCAGCGGCGACCTGGACGTCCTGCCCACCGTCCTCGGCAAGGACGTGGCGGCGATTAAGAGCAGTCCAGACCTCGTCTACCAGGAGGCGCCGTGGGGCGCGACGGTCTACTGCCTCGGCTTCAACGCCCGCCCCGGCCGCCGTTTCCAGGGCGACCAGATGAAGAAGGTCCGCCAGGCGGCGATGTACGCGCTCGACCGTGAGGGCATGGCCCAGGCGCTCGGGCTCGGGCTGGGGCAGGCGGCCGGCTACCTGCTGGCGCCGGGCCAGCTCGGCTACGACGAGTCGCTGCCGCGGTACAACCTCGACCTCGACAAGGCGAAGCAGCTGATGGCCGAGGCCGGCTTCGCCAGCGGCCTGGACGTGACCCTCGACTTCATCTCGCGTCCCGAGGATCTCCAGAACGCCCAGCTCTACAAGCAGATGCTCGAGAAGGTCGGCATCCGCCTGACCCTCCAGGCTAGCGAGCGGGTCGCCTGGGTCCAGAAGACGCTGGCCGGCGACTACGAATTCTCGGCGTTCCAGACCGGCGTGCCGCGCCCGGACTCAGACCTGACCCTGACGGCATACCTCGCCACCAAGGGCACCAGCGCCTGGGTCGGCCTGGACAATCCGGCCATCGACAAGCTCCTGGAAGAGGGCCGCACCACCTACGACGTGCAGAAGCGCGTGGCCACCTACGCTCAGGTTCAGAAGATGGTCTTCGACGACGCATACGTCGGGTTCACCTGGCGGCGGAGCGGCGCCTGGGCGTTCGGCAAGGCTGTGAAGGGCTACGGCGATCCGTACCTGAACGTCGTCACGTCCGGCACCGAGGTCTGGCTGGACCGCTAGACCAGGGGCGAGGGGCGAGGGACGAGGGGCGCGTAAATGCTCACCCCTCACCCCTCGTCCCTCGCCCCTCAACTCTGGAGGACGAATGCCTGACATCCAAACCGTGCTGCTGACCGTGCGCTGGCAGGACGCGTACGTCGAGCGGCTCAAAGAGCACCTGGCTGGCGCCAAGATCGTGCGGACCCGCGACGACGCCGAGATCGTGCGGACGCTGGCCCGCGCGGACGTCGCGATCCTCGCCAGCGACCTGGACGACCGGTTCGCGGACGCGCCACGCCTCAAGTGGGTCCACTGCGACCACGCCGGCCTGAACAAGTCGGCCCGGCCGTGGGTCTTCGAGCGTGGGCTGCTGGTCTCCAGCTCCAGCGGGCGGTCAGCCCCGGCCCTGGCCGAGCACGCGATCCTCTTCATGCTCCTGTTCGCCTACCGCTTCCCGAGCTTCCTGGAGGCCCAGCGCGCCCACCAGTGGGGCATCTCCGGCCAGGACCAGCTGCGCGGGCTGATCGGGCAGACCGTCGGGATCGTCGGGCTGGGCAACACCGGCCAGGCGCTGGCTACGCGGGCGCAGGCGCTCGGGATGCGGGTGCTGGGGTACCGCCGCCGCGCCGAGAGCGTGCCCGGCGTGGACCGTCTGTACGCAGCCGAGCGCGGCGAGTCGCTGGACGACCTGCTGCGCGAGAGTGACTTCGTGGTGCTCGCGACGCCGCTCTCGGACGCCACGTACCATTTGATTGGCGCGCGCGAGCTGGGCCTGATGAAGCGCTCGGCGGTGCTGGTGAACATGGCGCGTGGCAACGTCGTGGACGAGGCCGCGCTGGCCGAAGCGATGCACGCCGGCACCATCGCCGGGGCCGGTCTGGACACGTTTGCCCAGGAGCCGCTGCCACCTGACAGCCCGCTCTGGGATCTGCCGAACGTGCTGCTCACCCCGCACACGACGCCCCAGGTGCCGGATCGGACCGGGCGCTCGCTCGCGATGATCGTGGAGAACATCCGGCGCTACCGGGCCGGCGAGCGGCTGCTCAACCAGCTGACGCCCGCCGACGTCTACACCCACTGACCGGGCCACCCCGTGCCTCCCCCTCTCCCGCGACGGGGAGAGGGGTGGGGGGGAGGGGATTGACTACTCCGGCTTCGCGAGCGTCCCGTCGAAGCCGACCCGGTTGTGGCCGCCGTCGCAGAACGGCTTCTTTGCGGAGCTGCCGCAGCGGCAAAGCGCCACGCGCTCGCGCCCGGTGATGTCGATGACGTTGCCATCGGCATCTTGCAAACTGATCGGGCCGCTGATCAAGTACGGGCCGTTCGTCCGGATCGTCACGTCAACGTCTGCCATCGTCCCACCTCGACGATTGCTCTCGGGGGACCATTCCCCCGAGGCGACCCGGCAGGATAGCTGGCGACTGCTCGTGAGACAAGCACGTCCGGGCGTACAGGGTGTGCGTCAGATCGTTGGGGGCGCGATGAATCGCGCCCGTACAAGGCAGCGTCCCTGGTACGGGCGCAATTTATTGCGCCCCTCAAGTCGTCGCGCCCCCGGATCTGGATGGGCACAAGACGCTGACGCACACCCCCGGGCTACCGCCCGACGGCGAGCGTCTCCCCGATACGGTACGCGCGATAGTTCGCCGTGTCGCGGCCACTCACGCGCTTCCCGTCCAGCGGGTCCAGCCGCAGCATGTCGGACATCCGATTCGCCGTCGAGCGATTCAAGATCACCAGTCTACCGACCAGATTGTCCAGGCGGGCCGTGTTGAGGGTGTCGTTCGGGACGCCCTCCAGCGCGAACAGGAACGTGAAGCTGGACGATGCTTTACCGCCGCCCGTGCTCTTGACGTTCGCCAGGGCTGGATCGAGCAGGACGGTCTCGTCAGGGCGGCGGGCCGCCTCCACCTGCTGGAGCGTCCGCAGGTACAGCGCGTTGCTGAAGCCGTCCTCCATGCTGTCTTCGTAGAAGGTGTTCAGCAGCGAGAGCGGGTGCGCCGCCAGCAGCGTCACGCCACCAGACAGCACCAGCACGGCCACACTGCCAGCCAGACGCGGCGCCAGCTGGACGGCGGGCTGGCCCGCGGTGCCGACCGCGCCGCTCAGCGCCACGATCCAGCGTGCCGCCGCCGCCGCCGCCAGCCCGATCGCCACGAACAGCACCGGCACCAGCGGCATCAGGTACCGCCCGTCCAGCACCGGCCGATACTTGCCGCTGAACGCGGGCGGCAAGAAGACCGCCAGGGCCACCGCCCCGACCAGCCACCACTGCCGCCGCCACCCCGCCACGCCGATCCCCGCCAGCGTCAGCCCGACCGTCGCCACGATCCACGGATCTTCCAGGTAGCTCGACACCAACGGGCGCTCGGCCAGGGCGCCGCTGACCAGCCGCACCGTCGCCAGGCTCAACTGGGCCAGGTTGTTCACATAGACGCCATAGTCGCTGTCTTCGCCGGCGTCCACGTCGGCGTCCAGGTAGCGCTCCTGCTTGCCGGCGATGTCGCCCACGATCTCGAAGTGGCTGGTGACATGGTAGACCAGCAGCGTGCTGTAGCCGACCAGCACCATCGCCACGGCCAGCGGCAGCCCGCGCGTCCGGAGCCAACCGGGCCGCATCAGCACCGCCCCGAGCCCGGCTCCCACCAGCAGTGGCGCCGAGGTCGGGTGCGTCTGGAGCGCGAGTCCAGCCAGCAAGCCAGCCCAGGCCAGTGGGCGCACCCACCCCTGGCCACTCGTCACCGCCCGCGCCACCAGCCAGAGGGCAGCCGTGGCGGCGAGCGGTGTGACCGAGTGCGAGAGCGCCACGTGGCTTGACACCACCGTGTGCGCGCCGGACGTGGCGAGGAACGCCCCCGCGATGACGGCAACCGGACGCCCGCCGACCTCCCGACCCAGGAGATACGTCGGCACGACAGTCAGGGAGCCGATCACCCACATCAGCACCATCGTCGTCTCGATGCTCGGCCCGAACAGCTTGTAGACCAGGGCCAGCAGCCAGATGAACGGGGCGCCCAGGTACGGCGCCTGGTCGTGCAGGTAGAAGGCGCGCCCCTGCGCCATGTCCAGCGCCATCATGATGCTGTCGCCGACCGACGGGAACTGGGGCGACATCAGCAGGTGCGGCCAGCGGACCACGCCCGCCACCACCATCAGTGCCCCGACGAGCAGCACGTCCATGGTGCGGCTGACGGCGAGACCTCGGATCATGTCACGCGCGAGCAGCCAGGCCGGCGCGGGACGTGCCGGCGCGAGACGCGTGGGAGAAAGCGCCATCCAGATCGACTCCGAGCGTGGTCGGTCTCGGCCTCGCCAGAGCCCACCGGCAGGCCGGACAGCGCGACCGATGACAAAGCCCCACCACGGTCGCGTGAGCCTCGTGTCGGAGACTCCAAACGAGTAGGCCAGATCGACCGGCCAGACTGCAAGGGTTTCTTAACAGAATTTTCGCATCCTCGCCGCGCAAGCACGCTGATTTCGGGCGGATCTCACGGTCAGTCCTCGAAGGCGATTCAACAGAAATGTCGGCGATGTGACACTTCCGGTTGGCGCACGACAGAAGCCGATGTGGCAGCCCCTGTTCGCCGTCGTGGGGTGCCTGACCGGACATGGCCTCTCGTGCTACCATCGGTTGCCGAGTACGCTGACCGGTGTCTCTCGCGGCAGGGTGGCCGCCGACGATCACGCCCTCACGCCCGGCAAGCACCCCAGGGAGCAGGCCGGATGACGACGCCGACGTCCAACCCTCGCCCAACCGGAGTGGCCGATCCGTACCCCGGGAGCGCGCCAGCCCCCGGTGCCGCTGGCGCTCCGTCCGGCGAGGCCAACGGGCGAGCCAACGGCGCCAACGGCACGCACGGCACCCCGGGGACGGCTGTCGCGGACCACGTGTCAGAGCGGCCCACCGCGCCGGCACTCGCGCCGGGGCAGCCGCCGGCGCCGTCGCCCGCGCCAGACCCGGCTACCGCCCCGGCCGCCGCGCCCCACGCCGACGCGGCGGCCCACCGCCAGCACGGCCCAGGCCACGCTGGCCGCCACCTGCCGGATCCGGCCACCTCGCCACGCCTCCAGGCTCGCGGTGGCAAGCGCAAGCGCCTGCTCCTCCTCGTCCCGGTCCTGCTGATCGCGCTCGGCGTGGCGGCCATCCTCGGCTACCGCTACTGGTACGAATCGACCTACTTCGTCTCCACCGAGAACGCCGCGATCACCGGCGATCTGGTCCAGGTCGGCTCGCTCAACGCGGGGCGGATCGTCGCCACCCGCGTGGACGTTGGGCGAGCGGTCCAGAAGGGTCAGGAGATCGCCGTCATCGCGATGCCCCAGGAAGTCGGCAGCATGACCCAGGGCGCCGGCCCAAAGATGAGCGTCACCGGCAACGCCGACAGCCTCGTCTCGGTCTACGCCCCGATGAGCGGGATCGTCGCGGCTCGGACGGGCAACGTCGGCGGCACGGTCACCGCCGGCCAGCCGATCTACTCGCTGGTGGATCCGACCCAGGTCTGGATCCGCGCCAACATCGAGGAGGCGAGCGCCTGGCGATTGCAAGTCGGGCAGCCGGTCCAGATCCACGCCGACGCGCTGAACCGCGACTTCACCGGCCACGTGGACGCCGTCACGCCGGCCAGCGCCGCGACGTTCTCGCTGCTGCCCAGCAACAACGCCTCCGGCAACTTCACCAAGGTCACCCAGTACGTGCCGGTCAAGATCGTGGTGGACGACGCGCGCGGAGCGGTCCTGCCGCTCGGCACCTCGGTGGAAGTCCGCATCCAGGTCCGCCAGCCGGGCAGCGAGTTTCCGCTTCCGTGGCAGCCGTGACCGAGGCGTACCTCACCCTCGGGGGGCGCGATCTCCCCTGGGGGCGCGATCTCCCCTGGGGGCGCGATGAATCGCGCCCGTACCAGGGATGCCGCCTTGTACGGGCGCAATTCATTGCGCCCTCGGGGGGGCATGGCGCGCCCTCCGAGGTAAGGTAGCGTGGCGACGCTCGCGCAGCCACTCGGCGGCGGACGACCGTTCTCCGGCCCGTTCGCGGGGATCGGCGCCCGGCTCGGCTCGATCCCGTACCACTGGCAGGCGCTCGTCGTCATCGCGCTCTCCGCCTTCATGGTGATCCTGGACACCACCATCGTCAACGTGGCGCTGCCACGGATCATCCAGGTGTTCCAGAGCAACGTCGCCACCGGCCAGCTCGTGCTCGCCGGGTACATGCTGGCGCTGGCCATCGTGGTGCCGGCCTCGGGCTACCTCTCGGACCGGTTCGGCTCGAAGCGCACCTACCTGATGACCATCATCCTGTTCACCATCGGCTCGGCGCTGTGCGGCCTCGCCCCCAGCATCGAGGGGCTGATCGTCTTCCGGGTGATCCAGGGGCTCGGCGGCGGGATGCTGATGCCGCTCGGGATGAGCATCCTGTTCCAGGTGGCGCCCCCGAGTCAGCGCGGCACGATGATGGGCATCTTCGGGCTGCCGCTGCTGATCGCTCCGATGGTCGGCCCGACCCTCGGCGGCTATCTGGTGGAGTACGTGGACTGGCGCCCGATCTTCACCCTCAACGTGCCGGTCGGGGTGCTCGCGGCCATCGCCGCGACGTTCATCCTTCGCGAGTCGCCCCGCCGTGAGGGCGCCCGCTTCGACTGGGCCGGCTTCATCCTGTCCGCGACCTCGTTCTCGACGGCGATGCTGGCGCTGGAGCAGGCCCCGCACGACGGCTGGGACGCGCCGTACGTCCAGATCCTGCTGTTGATCTCGGCTACCACCTTCCCCTGCTGGATCATCGTGGAGCTGTCGCAGGAGCAGCCGCTCCTCGACCTGACGATCCTCCGCCACCGCACCTACGCCGTCGCGATGATGGTCAACTTCGTCGCCACCACCGCGATGTTCTCCTCGATGTTCCTGCTGCCGATCTTCCTCCAGAACGTGCGCGGGCTGGGTGCGATGGAGGCCGGCCTGCTGCTGCTGCCGCAAGCGCTGGCCGCCGCGATCATGATGCAGATCTCCGGGCGCCTCCTGGACCGGTTCGGGCCGAAGCTGGTGGTGGTCCCGGGCCTGCTCCTGTTAGCAACCGCGACCTGGCGCCTGAGCGGCCTCGACCTGACCACCTCGGACAACACGATCCGCGCGACCCTCTTCCTGCGTGGGCTGGCGATGGGCATGGTGATGATGCCCGTCACCGCGACCTCGATGGACGCGATCCCCCGCCACCTGATCCCCCGAGCCACGGCGTTGCAGAACGTGCTCCGCCAGCTGTTCGCGGCGTTTGGGACCGGCATGTTCGCCACGGTGCTGACCTTCCGCGAGGAGATGCACCAGGCGAGCCTGATGCAGGACGTGACGCCAATGAACCTGGCCGCCATGCGCATCCTGACCGCCACCCAGACCACCATGCTGGAGCGCGGCATGTCAGACGTGGCGGCCTACGCGAACGGCATCAACGTCCTGATGAAGCAGGTCACCCAGACGGCCCAGGTCCAGAGCTTCGACGACTGCTTCTTCATCGCCACGACGATTGCGATCGCCGGGGTGCTGCCGGCGCTGTTCCTCAAGCGCGAGCACAAGGCCCATGCCGCCCCGACGCCGGTCCCCACCGCCCAGGCCGGCGCCGCACCCCAGTCCAGCCAGCCAGGTTTGACCCTACCATCTGCGTCAGCCGCCGTCCACGCCGACTAATCGCCGAGCCTTCTCTCTCCCGTCACCCCTGGCGACGCGAGCCTGCTTCCCTGGCATCCCGAGGGAGCCCCGGCGACCGAGGGATCTCGAGTTGACGGGATTGGGAGCGTGAGATCCCTCCTTCGTCGGGATGACACTGGAGTGCGGCGTCTCTCGGGATGACAGGAGAGTTTAGGCGCGACGGTAGGTCAGCTCCTCGCCGTTCCCGACCGGAACCGTCACCGAGTCCAGGCTCGGATCGCCTTTGAGACGGGCCAGATATGGCGCCATGTCCTCGGCATGGGACACCACGTTGTCCGTCACCAGCAGCCCGCCCACCTTCAGCCTGGGCAGCAGCAGGTTGGCGTACGCCAGGTAGCTGGCCCGGTCCGCGTCCAGGAAGATCAGGTCGAATGGCCCGTCGAGCTTCGCCAGGGTCTCCAGCGCGATGCCCTCGTGAATGGTGATCCACGGTGCGAGGCCGGCCCGCGCGAAGTTCGCCCGCGCCAGCTCCACCTTGTACGCCGACCGTTCGAGGGTGGTGACGTGGCCGCCGGTCTCGGTGACGGCCCAGGCCAGCCAGAGCGTCGAGTACCCGTTGGACATGCCGACTTCGAGGATGCGGCGCGCACCGGTCGCCCGCACCAGGATGCGCAGCAGCAGGCCCGTGTCCGGCGTGATGTTGAGCATCCGCTTCGCACGGTCGGTGGCGTTGGGGTCGTTCTCCACGCCGAACGCCGAGATGTCCGCCAGCACCGCCTCGACGGTGGCTGACATGGGCCGTGGGTGCTCCGGCAGCGCGGTCATCGCCCCGACTATAGCACCCCCTCCCCGGCTGGCGACGGGTGACAGTCGCGTCGGGGCTTGATGAGGGTTGACGAATTAATGTGGTAGAAGGCCGACATAGCGGAGGAGGTCGGGGGAGCCGTCCTTGAAACGAGCGAGGAAGGCGAGGACGCGTGCGCGGAGGGCCGGGAGGTCGTCGGCGAGGCGATGGAGGTGGAGGACGTCCTGCTTGAGCCAGCGCCAGAGCTTCTCGATGGGGTTGAGCCAGGGGGAGTAGGTGGGGAGCGGGACGAGCTGGATGGGGAGGTTGAGTCGTTTGGCGGTGGGGCTGGGCTCGGCGGACCAGGAGCGGGGTCGGAAGAAGGGGAAGGGGACTCCTGGGGCTCGAGGGCGGCGAGGAGGTCGGGATGGAAATGGACCCGGCCAGTTGTCGAGGACGATGTAGAGGCGCTGTCCCGGGTAAGCTGCGACCAGAGCCTTGAAGAAGCGGAGCAGAGGCCGGGACACCGATGCGGGTGGCCTGGTGGGCGATGACGGCCCGGCGGCGGCATCGAGGGCGCCGACGGCCCGGGTCGTGGTGTTACTCCGGGTGGAGCGCTCGGCGCGCGGGTCGGCCGTGCCCGGCCGGGGCGTAGCCAGACGCCAGCGAGGGCTGGCGGTAGTAAGTGACCTCGTCGAGATAGAGGAGGACCGCCGTCTCCAGGGCGGCCGCGACGCGCGCCGGATGGCCCGCAGGTGCGCCACCTTCTCCTGGTAGGCTGGGTCGGGCTTGCGGAGGTGGTCGCGCGCCCGCTTCCAGGCCCGTACGCCAGGAGCGTCCGCCAGATCCCCGGCCGGCTCGCGCCGGCGGCCGGGCTACCACCGCCCCCAGTCCCACGCAGCGTCCAGCGGCTCGGTCGTGCCCGTGCTGGCGCGGGTCGCTCCCCAGCGCCGCGAGCACCTCGGCCCGATGCGCCTCCCGCTCGTCAGGCCGCTGGGGGAAGCGGGGCCTGCGGCCCCGGCCCGGCCGGATCGTCAGCACCGCCAGCCCGTGCTCCTCGTGCCGGTCCAGCCACCGATACCGTGTCCGCCGCGCGACGCCGCAGCAGCCCGTGCTCCGCCACCCGCAGCCCCGACGACCGATCCGCCACCTTCAGCAGCGCCGCCGCCCGCTCACGCGCGTACGCCTTCGGGTGGTGCTTCACCGCCTCCTCCAGCGTGACCCGCTCCGCCTCCGTCAACGCCAACCGTCGCGTCATACCCCCACCCCGCGCTCATTCCAACTGACCACGGTTTACCATACTATTTCGTCAACCTTCATAAAGCCCCGCCTACCATCATGGCGTCGCAGCGCGACGCCCAGGCACGTCATCCTGTCGCAGAGCGACAACTGATTGTAGACGTGGGTTTCAACCCACGGTCTCGCTTCGCCCGTGGCGTGCGCAACGACAATGCTTCTCACGGATGCCGCTGGCCGGAGCAGCCGCTACACTCGGGGCAGACCGGCTCGCGGACCTCGCCCCGAGCCTGCTGCACATGCACGCCAATCGGCTGCTCCGCTCGGACCACCGACGGCAGGAGATGGTCCTGTACGACTTCCTGTACCGCCTCTACGACGCTCGCACCGCCCGCGCCAGAACGTCGCCCTGAACCACATAGAGACTGAAGTCGCACGGCCCGGCGCCGCTCCTCGACCCGGCTCTCGCAATGTCGCACAACGCGACCTCGACCGTCGGTGGGCAGAGATGTCTACAGCCATGTCCACATCTGGACATGACGCTGCGCTCACGCGGGCCATACGCTTTGGTGTAGAGCCTGTGGCGGGCACCCAGACTCCACCAGAGATCACGCCCGGGGAGCGCCGAACACGGTGCTCTCCGTAGGGGAACGGTAGTGAGCAGCTTCAGATCCATAGTTCGACGCGCCCTCAGCCGCGCGCACCATCTCACCGTCTGTCTTTCCCAGTTTGGCCGTGCGCCACTGGCGTTCGCCATCGCGGCCAGTCTGCTCGTTTCGGTGCTGGGGCCGCCGGCGCCGGTGCACGCGGACCCGCCGGCCGACCCGGACGCACGACTCCAGCTCATCATCCACGCCTTCCACATCAACGACGACGAGGCCCTGTTTGGTGGCAACGACTTCTTCTGGGATGCCTACCTCGAGAACACTGATGGCCCCCCCGCTAGCATCTGGTCGTCGGCGCTGCCGTTCCACGCCAGTACCGGGGACAACGTCGACGTGAACCAGTTGATCCCCCAGCATCCCAGCGACATCACCGGCGCCGCCACCATCGCGGCTGGCCTGCCCGTCTACGACAGCCATACGTACCGGCTGTTCATCCGACTCCAATACACGACCACCATCGAGCTCGTCGACCACGTTATCGGCACCGTCGATCTTCCGATCTCCAAGGACAACAACTGGGGCATCGGCACCTACACAAGCGGGAGCAATCCCGGCCAGGACGACGCCAACAAGTTCCTGGTCAGCTGGGAGATCCGCCGGACCCCTCTGCCTGATCTGGTCGTCAAGAGCATCTACGTCCAGGATGCGACCGGCACGCCGAGCATCTGCGGTGATATTCGCAACGTTGGCCAGCAGGCCGCACCGCCTGCCGAGCTGACTCTGTCCACCGAAGGGACCGTCGTGGAGCGCTTCCGCTTGCCGGCCCTCGACGTCGGCTGGAGCTACCCACACTGTGTGAAGCGCTCAGACCTGCCGGCCAAAAAGCACAATATCGTCTTCTCGATCGACGATCTGCGCGAGCTGCCAGAGATGGAGGAGCTCAACAACGTCAACTTCTTCACCGTCGAAGCCGCCGAGCCCGCCGCCGCTCCCGGCGCCGGCCCTACTAGCTCCGGCCCGAGCGCCGCGCCCTCACCGCAGCCGAAGCCGAGCGGGGGTCAGGCCGAGTCGGGCGGGGCCAGGGCTGACCTGACCGTGCGTGCGATTCGTGTCAACGGCCAGTCGCCGGACGGCAAGAATGACTGCAAGGTCGGCAAGAACGTCGTGAGCGTCGTCGTGAAGAACGCCGGCAAGGGCGACGCGGCGACGTTCGCCGTGCGACTGAGCGTGGATGGAAACGACATGACGGCGACGGTGGACGGCCTCGACGCGGGCCAGGAGCGTGAGGTTCGCTTCGACAACGTGCCGCTCAAGATGGGTGCGCATACGCTCACGGCGACCGCCGATCCGGAGCACACGATCGACGAGTCGAAGGAGGACAACAACGAGCTGAAGGACACCGCCCGCTGCCAGGGGTAGCGCGTCGTCAAGACGCGGCTTGCGGGAGGCGGACGTAGGCGTCCAGCAGGCGCTCCAGCTCGGCGGCCGGGTCGGTCGTCTGGCCCTCGTGGGCGGGCGCCGTCTGGATGATCGTGCTGCGCGGCGCGGTCAGCCAGTGGAACCGCTCGGCTGGCGGCAGGTCCGCCAGCGGACGGCCCTCGGGGCGCCCCTCGCAGATCGCCAGGAACGTCGCCAGGTGCCGCTCCACCAGTGCCACGTCCAGGTCTGGCGCCAGCGCCAGGAGCCGCGCTCGGTCCAGCTCGACGCGAGCCGCGAGGTGTCGTCGCGCCCGCGCGAACAGCACCACGCCGACGTTGACGCACTCCCCCCGCTCGACGCGCGGCACCACCCGCACGATGGCGTAGCTGTACCACATGCTGGACGGGCTGTCGCTGTCGTCGCCCTGGTCGCTCATCTCACCCATCGTAGAGACTGTCTCGGCGGACAGCCTCCACGATCTTAGCGCAACGACGAGCCGGCGACGGCGCCGCTCGGAGCACCGTCACCGACGCGTCGTCGGCCAGCCGGCCCGCCACACGCGCGTGGCGGATCTGCCAGGGGCTCAGTCCGCCCCCAGATCGTCCCGCTCGGCGGGGATGAAGGGCGGATCCCCCGGGCTGCGTGGCGATGTCAACTGCGTGTAATAGTCCGGTTGCAGCCGCAGATGGGACAGTGCGAGCATCCCGGCCACCTTCGGGTCGTCGCCGACCTCGTCCGCCAGGTGGGTGAGCCGTGCGTGCTCCTGCTCGACCTGGATGCCGATGGCAAACTCGTCGGCGGTGAACTGCACCCGCGCCAGGTCGATGCCGAGCGAGTGGGCGATGGCGATCGCCCTGACCACCTCGTCCGACCAGTCGTCCACCGACCCGGCCCACGACTCGAAGCGGCGAGCACCGCCGTCAGGACGATTGACCGGGCCATGCAACGCTGACACTGTGGTCGCCTTGTTGTACGTCATGATGGCGCTCCCTCCGATTCCGAAATGTCACGATTGCTCTGCCATCTGCAAGTAGATGCGCCGCCGATGGGAGGCTTCGGCCTGTGCCCGATCCAACAGCCCGTCGGCAGCGTCCGGATGCGCGTCCAACAACTGTCGGTAGCGCCCCTCGGTGTACAGGTACTCCGAGAGCGGACGCGACGGCTCCTTCGCGTCCAGCCGGAGCGGGTGCTTGCCGGCGTCGGCGAGGCGTGGGTCGTAGCGGTACAGCATCCAGTGGCCGGATTCGACCGCCAGCTTCTGCTGCTCCAACCCCTTCGCCATGTCGATTCCATGTGCGATGCAGTGAGCGTAGGCGATCACCAGGGACGGGCCGTCGTACGACTCGGCTTCGCGGATCGCCTCCAGGGTCTGCACGTCGCTCGCGCCCATCGCGATCTGCGCCACGTAGACGTTGCCGTACGTCATCGCCATCCGGCCGAGGTCTTTCTTCGGCGTCTGCTTCCCGCCTGTCGCGAACTTCGCCACCGCCCCGAGCGGCGTCGACTTCGAGGACTGACCGCCCGTATTGGAGTAGACCTCGGTGTCCAGCACCAGCACGTTCACGTTGCGGCCACTCGCCAGCACGTGATCCAGGCCGCCGTACCCGATGTCGTAGGCCCAGCCGTCACCGCCCACGATCCAGACGCTCCGCCGGACCAGCACGTCCGCCAGCTGCGCCAGATCGCGAACCCGCAGGCCGTCCATCTGTGACAGGCGCACCTTGAGCGCCGCCACGCGCCCGCGCTGGGCCAGGATGCCGGCCTCGGTGGACTGGTCGGCACTCACGAGCGCGTCCACCAACTCCGGCCCGATCTCCTCCCGCAGCCGGCCCAGGATCTCGTGCACGTGCTTCAGCTGCTCGTCCACCGTCAGCCGCATGCCCAGGCCGAACTCGGCGTTGTCCTCGAACAGCGAGTTGCTCCAGGCTGGGCCGCGGCCGTCGCGGTTGACGGACCAGGGCGTCGTCGGCAGGTTGCCACCGTAGATGCTGGAGCAGCCCGTCGCGTTCGCGATCATCGTGCGGTCGCCGAACAGCTGGCTGATCAGCTTCAGGTACGGCGTCTCGCCGCAGCCCGCGCAGGCGCCAGAGAACTCGAACAGCGGCTCCAGCAGTTGAACGTTCTTGACGTTCGACCAGGGCAGGCTGTCCGCCTTCGGCAGGTCCGGCAGGTTCAGGAAGAAGTCCCAGTTGGCCTGCTCCTCCTGGCGCAGCGGCGCGACCGGCGCCATGTTGACCGCCTTGCGGCTGGGGTCCTGCTTGTCCTTGACCGGGCAGATCTCGACGCAGAGCGTGCAGCCCGTGCAGTCGTCCGGGCTGACCTGGAGCGTGTACCGATGGTCCGGCAGCTCGCGCCAGCGGGCCGGCGCCGACTTGAACGTGGCCGGCGCCTGCTCCAGCTCGGCCGGGGCGTACGCCTTCGAGCGGATCACGGCGTGCGGGCAGACCATCACGCACTTGCCACACTGGATGCATAGGTCCGGCTCCCAGACCGGCACGTCGAGCGCGATGGCACGCTTCTCGAACCGCGCGGTTGCACTCGGGAACGTGCCGTCCGCCGGCAGCGCGCTCACCGGCAGGTCGTCACCCTGGCCGGCCAGCATCTTCGCCGTACTGAACGGCGTGCCCGACGAGGCCCAGTGCCCGAGGCCGTTCACAGACCCGTTGAGCGTGACGCCTTCGCCCGGCATCCGCGCCTCGTACAGGTGCGCCAGGGCGCTGTCCACCGCCGCGTAGTTTCGGGCAACCACCGCCGGCCCGCGCTTGCCGTACGCCTTCTTGATCGACTTCTTGATCTGCTCGATGGCCTCGTCACGCGGCAGGATACCGCTCAAGGCGAAGAAGCAGGTCTGCATGATCGTGTTGACGCGCCGGGCCATGCCGGCTTCCTGGGCCACCCGCTCGCCGTCGATCACGTACAGCCGCAGCCGCTTCATGAAGATGGCCTGCTGCACGTGGGACGGCAGCTGGCTCCAGACCTCGTCTGGCCCGTACGGGCTGTTCAGCAGGAGCGTGGCGCCCGGCTCGGCCTCCTGGAGCAGGTCGAACCGCTCCAGGAAGCTGAACTGATGCACCGCGACGAAGTTGGCCCGTCGGATCAGGTATGGCGCGCGGATCGGGCGTGGCCCGAAGCGCAAGTGCGAGGTCGTTCTGGCCCCAGACTTCTTGGAGTCGTAGACGAAGTAGCCCTGCGCGTGGTTCGGGGTCTCTTCGCCGATGATCTTGATCGAGCTCTTGTTGGCGCTGACCGTGCCGTCCGAGCCCAGCCCCCAGAAGATCGCCCGGACGCCGTCCGGATCTTCGAGGTCGAGCTCCTCGGTATAGGCGAGGCTGGTGTGGGACACGTCGTCGTTGATGCCGACGGTGAAATGATGGCGTGGCTGGAGCGATGCCAGCTCGTCGAAGACCGCCTTCGCCATCGACGGCGTAAACTCCTTCGACCCGAGGCCGTACCGCCCGCCAATCGTGCGCGGGAACCGCTCCAACGGAACGGCGCCGCTGGAGACGCCTTCGCTGATGACCGTCGCGACGTCCTGGTAGAGCGGCTCGCCAGACGCGCCCGGCTCCTTGGTCCGGTCCAGGACGGCGATCGAGCGAGCGGTCGGCGGAAGCGCCCGCAGGAGCGCGGCACCGTCGAACGGCCGGTACAGCCGCACGATGACGGCGCCGACCTTCTCGCCGCGCTCGACCAGCGCGTTGACGGTCTCGCAGACGGTCTGTGCACCAGAGCCCATGATGACGACCACGCGCTCCGCGTCCGGCGCGCCGACGTAGTCGAACAGGTGGTACTGTCGGCCGGTCCGCGCCGCCAGCCGGTCCAGCATCTGCTGGACGATGGCCGGCGTCGCGTCGTAGAACGGGTTGACCGTCTCGCGTGCCTGGAAGTAAACGTCCGGGTTCTGCGCGGTGCCTCGGATGAACGGATGCTCCGGCGAGAGCGCCCGCTCGCGGTGGCTCGCGATCAGGTCGGAGTCGAGCAGCGCGCGCAGGTCGTCGTCCGTCAGCTGCTCGATCTTCTGGATCTCGTGCGAGGTCCGGAACCCGTCGAAGACGTGGATGAACGGCACCCGCGACGCCAGCGTGGACGCCTGCGACACCAGCGCGAAGTCCATCACCTCCTGGACGGACGAGGCGAACAGCTGCGCCCAGCCGGTGGACCTGGCGGCCATCACATCCGAGTGGTCGCCGAAGATCGAGAGCCCCTGCGCCGCCAGGGCGCGCGCCGCGACGTGAAAGACGGTGCTGGTAAGCTCCCCCGCGATCTTGAACATGTTGGGGAGCATCAACAGTAGCCCCTGGCTCGCGGTGAACGTCGTGGCCAGGGCGCCGGACTGGAGCGCGCCATGGATCGCGCCGGCCGCGCCGCCCTCGGCCTGCATCTCCTGCACCAGGGGAACGGTGTCCCAGAGGTTCGGGCGGCCCTCGGAAGCCCACTGGTCGGCCCACTCGCCCATCGCCGACGAGGGGGTGATCGGATAGATCGCGATCACCTCATTGGCGCGGTAGGCCACCGAGGCCGCCGCCTCGTTGCCGTCAATGGTCACCATCGGTCGGTGGACGGAGACGTCTTGTCCTGTCCCGCCGACCGCGTCTTCTGTGCTCGTCGCGGTATGCACGTGTGTGCTCCAGTCCGTGCTTGACGCGACCGGCTCGCGTCGTCTCCCTCGATTGTCGAGAGCACGGCCCGGACGAACGAGAGTCAGGCCACCCGTTTCAGGCGGGACAAATCGGCTGCGTTGTGCGCGCGGGCGGCGAGCGCGGGCGCGCCCGCCGGCGGGTCGAGTACTTCTGTCGCCTGCCGATCAGTCCGGAACGCGGCGCGGCTCGGCGATCGTGCGGCGGAGATCGGCGAAGCGGTACGGCTTCGACAGGACCGCGTCAACCCCACGGGCCGCGGCCTCCTCCGGGTCGATCTCCGCGCCCCAGCCACTGACCAGGAGCACCCGCAGGCGCGGCCAGCGCGCGTGCACGCGGTCCACCAGCTCCCAGCCGTTCATGCCGGTGCCCAGCCCGATGTCCGAGATGAGCAGGTCGAACGCCCGGGCCTGGAGCACCTCCAGCGCCTCCTCGCCAGACGCCACCGCCACCACGGTGTGACCGTCCACATGGAGGATCCGTTCGAGCATCTGGCGGATTTGCGGCTCGTCGTCCACGACCAGAATGGCGTGCGGGTTGACAGCAGCGGCCACGGCCGGCGCAGCCGGCTGCTCGGGCCGCGCCTGGACCGCCGGCAGGCGCAGGCGCACCGTCGTCCCACGGCCCACCCCCGACTCGACGTTGATCTCGCCGGCGTGGCGCTCCACCACCCCGAACACCATCGGCAGCCCCAGGCCGGTGCCGTGCTCGCCTTTCGTCGTGAAGAACGGCTCGAAGATCCGCTCCTTCGTCTCGGGCGGTATCCCCAGGCCCGTGTCCGCCACCTCGATCACCACCGCGTCCGCCTCGGCCCGCGCGCGCAGCGCGATCT
>JAXLXF010000037.1:0-73306 GCA_046328125.1 Chloroflexota bacterium | reverse complement strand
AGCATCGGCGGCGGGTCCTGAGCCGGGTCGGCGTGCACGAGATTGCCGCCGAGCGTCGCCTGATTGCGGATGCGGACCGTCGCGACCTGCCGGAACGTCTCGCTCAAGGCGGGTGCGTAGGCCCGCACCTGCGGTGCCAGCTCCAGCTGACGGTGCGTCGCGAGCGCACCAATGCGGAGGCCGCCGTCATCCGTCGCGGCGATCCCGTGCAGCTCGGGGATCTTGCGCAAGGCGATCACGTGCTCCGGCTGCACCAGACCCATGTTCATCAGCAGCACCATCGAGGTGCCGCCGGCGATGACGTGGGTGTCCTCGTCGCCGTGGGCGGCCAGCAGGTCGAGCGCCTCCGCGACCGTCTCAGGCTGGTGGAGGTCGTACGCGCGCATCAGCGCACCCCCACGTCTTCGCGCCGCACCGACGTGACGGTGGACTCGGCGGCGGCGAGGATGCTTTCGACGATCTTGTAGTAGCCCGTACAGCGGCAGAGGTTACCCATCATCCACTCGCGGACTTGCTCGGCGGTCGGACTGGGCTGCTCGGCCAGCAGGGCGGTGGCGGCGATGATCTGGCCCGGGGTGCAGATCCCGCACTGGAACCCGCCGTGACGGATGAACGCGTCCTGTAACGGCGTCAGGTGCTGGTCGTCCGGCGCGAGCCCTTCGACGGTGGTGACCCGCGTCCCGTCCACGAACGCGGCCGGCAGCAGGCAGGCGCTGACGAGCTGCCCGTCCACGAGCACGCTACAGGCGCCGCAGACGCCGACGCTACAACCCTCCTTGGTGCCGGTCAGGCTGAGCTCCTCGCGCAGCAGGTCGATCAATCGAAGATGTGAGGCGACGGTCAATTCACGGAATGCGCCATTCACGTGAAAACGAATGACGTGCTGAATCATCGTGGCACTCCCCCGCGAGAGGTGGGGTTCGAGGTGGAGCTTCGCCCGAGTATGGCTGCACGGGCATCGTGGCGTCTACCGCGCGGGTGCAGGGCACTTTGTCAAGGCAGACCTATCATGATTCTACGGTCATCGGTCAGGTGACCCATGAAGATTTACATGCCATCGATCAGGTGACCGACCCCCAGGGCAGCAAGCGCGAACGTTGCATCCTTAGGAGTGTCGTACGAGTTGGAAACCTCACCGCCCATGCCGGGGGAGGTCAGCAAGGTTCGGTCGGCCCGGGAGCGCCATTGGAGGATGCTGTGAATCGTTGGTTCAATAACCTCAGTCTCCAAGTGAAGTTGATGAGCAGTTTCGGAGTCGTGCTGCTGCTGATGCTGAGCGCGGGTGGCTGGGCCGCCTGGCAACTGAATCGGCAGGCAGAGGAGTACGACGCCGTCCTGGACAACGAGGCGACGCTGGCCGAGGTGGCCGACATGACCCGGTCGGACTTCCTCGTCCAGGTCAAGGCGGCCAAGGACACCCTCCTACGCGGCGAGGATCCCCAGGCGTTCGACAAGTACGCGGCCGAATTCGAGGCCCAGATCCCCATTATCCAGAAGGACCGGGCCGAGATAGAGGCCATCAGCAGCAGTCTCACCGAGGAAGAGCGCGGGCTGCTGCGACGGTTCGACGCCGGCTGGGCGGAGTATCTGGCGGCCTGGCCGAAGGCGAAGGAGGCGTACGGCGGCGCGGGCGGCGGCCACTACCAGGCAGCTGATGCCATCCTTAAGGGGAAGGACCGCGATGCAATCGCCGCGCTCGACGCCCTGGGCGACCAGGCCTCGACGCGCCGGGACGCGGCGAAGGCGGCGTTGGCGGCGCAGGCCAACCGCACCTCGACCGTGGTGCTGATCCTGCTTGGGCTGGCAACGGCGCTGGGCTGCGCGGTGGCGTTCTTTCTGGCTCGGAGCATCAAGGCAGCAGTGGGACGGGTCGCGACCGCCACGCGGCGAATTGCCCGCGAGGATCTCCCGGCGTTCTCACGACTCGCTCACGCTCTCGCCGAGGGGGATCTGACGCAGAAGGTGTCGGTCACCGCGGAGCACGTCGACGTCCGCAGCGGCGACGAAGTCGGCCAGATGGCGGATGACTTCAACGCGATGATCGATCGGCTCCAGGAGGCCGCTACCGCTTTCGCCGCGATGAGCGGCAACCTGCGCGACGTGATCGGCCAGGTCAAGGCGTCAGCCGACGGAGTGTCGGACACCTCCAGTCAGTTGAACCAGGCGGCGACCCAGACCAGTGGGGCCGTTCAGCAGGTGGCCCAGGCCGTGCAGAACATGGCGGTCGGATCTCAGGAAACGAGCCGCTCGGCCCAGGTGTCGAACGAGGCGGTCAGCCAGCTGGGTCAGGCGATCGACGGGATCGCTCGCGGTGCAACCGAGCAGGCCCGCCAGGTCCAGGCCGTCTCGGCCACGGCCACCGAGATGGCGGCCGGTGTCGAACAGGTCGCAAGCAACGCTCAGAGCGTAGCCGCGGCCTCCCAGCAGACACGCGTCTCAGCCGAGCAGGGCGCGCGCGCCGTCCGCGAGACGGTCGAGGGCATGGAAGAGATCAAGCAGGTTGTCGCCGAGGCAGCCGGCAAAGTTGAGGAGCTGGGGAAGCTGGGCGAGAAGATCGGCGCGGTGGTCGAGACCATCGACGACATCGCCGAGCAGACCAATCTGCTCGCCCTCAACGCCGCCATCGAGGCCGCGAGAGCCGGCGAGCACGGGCGTGGCTTCGCGGTCGTCGCGGACGAGGTCCGCAAGCTGGCCGAGCGCTCCCAGCGCGAAACCAGGGCGATCGCCGAGCTGATCCGTGAGGTTCAGGATCGGACTCGGGACGCCGTCGGTGCGATGGAGCACGGCTCGGCGAGAGTGGAGCAAGGCTCGGCAAAGGCCGACGAGGCTGGGAAGGCACTCGGCGCGATCCTGGAGGCGGTCGAGGCGACGGTCGGCCAGGTCATCCAGATCGCGGAAGCAGCTCAGGAGATGGCTGGCGGCGCGCGCGGCGTCGTCGAGGCGATGAACGGGATCAGCGCGGTGGTCGAGGAGAGCTCGGCGGCGACCGAGCAGATGGCCGCGCAGGCCGGCCAGGTGACCTCTGCGATCGAGTCGATCGCGTCGGTCTCGGAGCAGAACAGCGCCACGACTGAGGAGGTCTCGGCGTCGGCCGAGGAGATGACGGCCCAGGTCGAGGAGATGAACGCCCAGGCGCAGGATCTCGCGAACACCGCCATCCAGCTCATCGGCCTCGTCACTCGCTTCCGCGTGGCGTCGGACGGGAAAGGATCCGGCCTGAACGCCCAGGCTCTGCAGCAGATCAGCCAGGCGATCGGTGCGCATGGCGCGTGGCGTACGCGCCTCGCCGACGCGATTCGTTCCGGTCGGAGCGAGGTCGGCGCCGCGACGGCCTCACAAGACGACCAGTGTGCGTTCGGGCACTGGATGTACGAGTCCGCTACCCCGGATCTGAAAGCATCCCCGTTCTACGTGCAGGTCCGCACCCTGCACGCACATTTCCACGCCGAAGCGGGTCAGATTCTGGAGTTGGCGGTCAACCGACAGACGGAGGCAGCCAGGCAAGCGATGGCGCCAGGGAGCGCGTTCGACGACGTCTCCCAGGCCCTCATCCAGGCATTGCTCGCCTGGCAGAAAGGACAGGCGGAAGACCCGGGTATCGCTGAGCCCGGTGCGATGGCTACTCGCCGACGGGCCGAAGACTGGACGGCGAGGCGAACCACCGCTGGCTCCCTTCGGGCGGGGTGAGCGGCGTGCCTCCCGCACGATCCCGCCGACCGATGGGTCGGCGAGATCGTCAGAGCGGTGGGCGACGGGCGACCAGCGTCACGGTGCCCGCGCTGCCGTCCACGACGATCGTCTCGCCGCTCTGGATGCGCTGGGTGGCGACGCCGGTCCCGAGCACGGCCGGGATGCCGTACTCGCGGGCGACGATCGAGCTGTGGCTGAGCGGGCCGCCCACGTCGGTGACGACGCCGGCCGCCAGCGCAAAGAGCGGCGTCCAGGCGGGCGTGGTGATTGGCGCGACCAGCACGTCGCCCTGCCGCAGCTGCCCGAACTGCTCCGGCCCGCGCAGCACGCGGGCGATCGCGGTCACCCGGCCAGGGCTCGCGCCGATACCCCTGATGGTGTCGCCGGCCTCCTGGGTGGTTCGAGCCGGCAGCCAGGACGTGAAGTCGAACCCGGCGAACGTGACCCGCTCCGGCAGCGACGACGGCGGGGTCTGCCGGCTCTCCCTCCCGATCCGGGCCTTGCGCTCGCGCACCGCCGCCATCGTGTCGTCCAGCCGCGTCCGGCCGCGATCCAGCTCGTCGGCGAACGCGTCCACCTCCGAGTCCAGCAGCCAGAAGACGTCGTCCTCCCGCTCGACGGCGCCGGCCACGACGAGGCGGCGCCCCAGCTCGCGGAGCAGCCGTCGCACCAGCGGCCAGCCCAGCCCGACGTCCCCGAGGGCGTCCTCGCGGAGCGGCGCGTACCGCTGCGTCCAGTCGAGCAGCCGCCTGAAGCTGGACCGGCGCCAGCCCCGCAGGCGCGCGCGCATCCGCCCCACCGCCTCGACTCGAAGGCCGGCCGCCGCCCGTTGGCGGCGGTACGGGTCTGACCCGTGCCCCTGGACAAGCTGCCTCAGCGTCTCCAGCAGCGGGGTCGGGTCGTCGGCGGGCACCGGCTGGGCAAAGTCCAGGTCGTAGATGGCGTGCCCGAACCGCGCCAGGTGGCTGGCGAAGCGCGCCTGGAGCTCCGGCCACTCCTCCGGCCGCGACGTGGCCGGCAGCGGCGCGGCGTGCGAGCTGGTCGGCTCGGCCAGCCAGGTCGCGATCTGGGCGGCCGGGGTCTGCGCCAGCAGGTCGGCGAGCGCCGGTCGCTCGCGGCACCAGTGGGCCAGGTCGTACAGCGACTTCTCCGCGCGGATCGGCAGGCTGTCGAAGCCGAGCACGAACGTCACGGCCGGCGGGTCGTCTGGCCGCCGCACGACATGCTCGTAGAACAGCGTGAAGAGGTACTCGCTCAGGTACGCGGATGGCAGGATGCCGGCCTGGATCGAGCTGTAATGGTCGATCGCCTGGACGAGGATCTCATGGACGCCGCGCAGCAGCTCACGAGCGGGGAGCGTGGAGAGCTCGCGCTGCTGCCAGCGGGCCACCGTCTCGGCGTACCGAGGCCGTGACTCGTACCGCCAGCGCGTCTCGGCCGTCCCGAACGCCTTCCGCACGAAGCGAGGCATCTGCACCACAATGGCAAGTGTTTGCCGCGCGCCGAACCTGATGTCGTAGTAGGCGAAGTCGTTGATGGTGACCATCAAGTCCTTTGGGATCGCCGCCGCGCTGCCAAAGAACGTCTCGGCGAGACGACGATACCCCTGGTTGATCTCCTGAACGCCCAGGCTGCCAAAGAGCGGCGAGAGCGGCCCCGGCAGCAGCTCGATGATCGAGGAGCGGGCGTACTTGCCGTCTGGATCCGGAAGCCGCCACGCCAGCGGCGCCTCGGGCTCCGGCGGCAGGCCGGTGATCGGGCGGGCCTGGAGGATGGCGACCGAGCTGGCGCGGCGTTCCGCACTCCGAGGCTCGGTCGTCCCGAGGCCCGACTCGCCGTCTCCACCGCTCGAACCGCCGGCCGTCAGCGCCCACTCGACGTCCATCGGCACGCCGTACAGCCGCTCGATCTGGACGCCGAGCCGCGTGAGCTCGGCGACCGACGCCCGGTCGAGCACCGGCGCACGGCGGAGCGCATCGGGCGTAGACCGTTCCTCGGTGCCGGCGGCCGTGCGCACCGTCATCACCTGCTTGTCCGCGATCTCCTGGCTGACGATTCGGCCAGTCGCCTTCTCCACCGTCAGCGTGTCTGGCGTGACCTGGCCTCCGACGATTGCTTCGCCAAGCCCCCAGGCCGCCGTCATCATCAACTGGTCGCGCGCGCCAGTCACCGGGTCGGCGGTGAACAGGACGCCCGCCGCGTCGGCAGGCACCAGCAGCTGCACGACCACCGCGAGGCTCACCGCCTCCTGGTCGATCCCGTGCTGAGCGCGATAGCCGAGCGCGCGAGCCGTCCACAACGAGGCCCAGCACCGTTTCACCGCGTTCAGCAGCGCGGGCCGGCCGTGCACGTTCAGCAGCGTCTCCTGCTGGCCGGCGAAGGAGAGCTCCGGGAGATCCTCGGCGGTCGCCGACGACCGCACCGCGACGGCGGGATCCTCGCCGGGCAACTGCGCGTATGCCGCTGCGATCTCCTCGGCGACGGCGTCCGGCATCGACGCTTCCAGGAACCGGTCGTGGATCACCCGCGAGGCCGCTTCGAGGGTGTCGGGCCGGACGGGGTCCGCCGTCCGCACGGCGTCGAGGATGACTGGCTGGAGTCCGTTGTCCGCGACGAAGCGCCGGTAGGCGTCGGTCGTGACGTGGAAGCCGCTCGGCACCGGCAGGCCGGCCGTCGCCAGCCGGGCAAGGGACGCACCCTTGCCGCCGACGAGGTCGAGGGTCGCGCGGGCATCGGCGAGCGGCAGGATGGAGGAAGGGATCATGGTGTCGCTCCGGAAACCATAGCGCGCGTGCGAGGGCTGTGCACGAATACCGTCGATCCCGTGGGCGGATCGACGCGCGGTCTGGCCCACGCGGTTCGTTGCAGGGTGTCCCGGGTCGCATCTAGACTGTCGAGGCATCGACATCGAACGGTTGCGACTGGGAGAGAGCATGGCAGCGAAGATCCGCGTCGGCATCGTCGGAGCGACGGTCACACCCGGCGGGAGCGGCTGGGGCGCGAACGCCCACGTCCCCGCATTGAACGCCTTGCCCGATTTCGAGCTCAAGGCCGTCTGCACCGCGCACGAGGAGACGGCGGCCGCGTCGCAGGCGGCGTTCGGCGCCGAGCTGGCGTACCACGACTTCGAGGAGATGATCGCGAACCCGGACATCGACCTGATCTCGGTCGTGGTCCGGGTGCCGGGGCACCACGCCCTGGTGATGAGCGCGCTCGAAGCTGGCAAGGCCGTCTTCTGCGAGTGGCCACTCGGCGCTAGCGTCGCCGAGGCCGAGGACATGATGCAGATGGCGAACACGCGCTCGGTCGCCACGGCGGTTGGACTTCAGGCCAGGAGCGACGCGGCCATCATGTACGCCCGCGAGCTGGTCCAGCAGGGGTACGTAGGCGAGCTGGTCTGTGTGAACTACTGCGGCGTCAGCCAGGTCGTGTCAAGGCGTGGCAACGGGCGGATCTGGCAGGGCGACCGCCGCAACGGCGCGAACACGCTGACCATCGCGGGGGGCCATGCCATCGACGCCGTCAACTTCGTGGTGGGCGACTTCGTCGAGGTCACGGCCCGCCTCGCGACTCGGATCGCCGAGTGGTACAACACGGACACCGGCGAGACGATGAAGGTGGATTCGCCAGACTGGATCAACGTGGCCGGCCGGCTCGCCGGCGGCGCCGAGGTCTCGTTCCTGGTGACGACGGTGCCGTCCAACCCGAGCGGGAATCGCTTCGAGATCTACGGTCGCGAGGGCACCCTGGTAATCTCCGGCGGATCGCCCAACGTCGGGCCGAGCAAGCTGTTCGGATCGCAGGGCGACGCGCCGCTGGCGCCGATCGAGCCCCCCGAGCACTTCACCCTGATCCCGGCCAGCATTCCGGCCGGCCCGGCCCGCAACGTCGCCCAGGGGTACATGCGGCTGGCGCAGGCGATGACCTCGGGGGCGCCGTACGAGCCGGGCTTCGGCCACGCCGTGAAGCAGCACGCCCTGATCGCGGCCATCGAGCGGTCGTCTGCCGAGGGACGCACCGTCCGCATCTGACGCATCGGAGATGCCCTCACCCCCCAACCCCCTCTCCCTAACCGCGGGAGAGGGGGAGCTAAACGGGGCGCTGGGCGGGCTCAGAACGCCGACCCGCCTCCGCCGACGAACGTCTTCCAATCGCCGCAGCTGTCCGCCACGGTGAACGGCACCTGGACCGGCCCGGGCGACGTTCGGTGCACCCCGAACGTCGCCTGGGTGGCCCCGGCCGGCAGGTCGAGGGTGAACGGCGCGCTCGTGGCTGGCCGCCCCACGACCTCGACCTCGGCGCCGATGCTCCGCCCGAACTGGATCGAGCGCAGCGTGTTGGTCGGCTGGCCCGAGTTGGTCGTCGCCGCGACGGTCACCTGAAGGCGCCCACCGCCCGACTGGGTCGTGGTCAGCCTGACCGGCGGTCGCGGGCTGCACGAGGTCGGCGCCGGCGGCGGGGTCGGGCCAGGGGTGGGCGGCGGTGGCGGCGGCGAGATCACGGCACGGATCAGCTCGCGGAAGCCGAATCGGTCGTTCTGGGCGAAGTCCGGTTCCGGTCGGAACGAGCTCTCGAAGAGGACGGACGACGGATCGGCGGCCATCAGCCCGACGAACGTCTCGGCGACGATCCGCTGCCCGACCGGCCCGAGCCGCATCGGCGCCCGCGACCCGCCGTCGATATGCCCGTCATGGACGTCGTAGGCGCTGGCCGTTGCCTCGGCGAGCACGTACGTCCAGAGCGGCGCCTTGCCGGCGAAGCCGGGCGAGACAGTCGTAATCGCCACGGCGTCGGCCGGGTCGCCGGTCGCCTTGCCGACCAGGATCTGGTCGTCACGCAGCGGCCGGAGCCCCATCGCCTGGGCGACGGTCTGCCCGGACGGAAGTCCCAGCTGCACGCTGCGCAGCAGGTTCCGCTTCGCGAGCGAGGCCGGGCCAGTACCGGTGTCTGGCAGCGGCAGCAGGCTGAGCGGGAACACCAGCGAATTGTCGAGCTTGTACGACGACTGCGGCTTGCCGACGACACGCCGGCCGTCCAGCGGGAAGAAGAAGCTCCAATCCACCGCGAAGTTCGCGGGTGACGGCTGAAACCCGACCAGGCTCCCGGTCGGGTCGAACGTGCCGTCGAAGACCGGCAGGCGGTTCGCGACGGTCGTGTTGATCCGGTAGAGCGGTCGGACCATTGAGTGGCCGAAACGGTACGCCGCCACGCTGAATTCGACCGGCACACCGGTAGCACACGGATCGTAGAACCGGAGCCGAGGCGGGGTCTGGCGAGCGTTCAGCGAGGGAAGGACCGCGTTGACCGTGTCCTGCCCCACGATGTTGGGCAGGAAGTCGGTCAGCACAGCCCACTGGTAGTGGAGCCGAGTCTGGCGCTGCGCCTCCGCGAACAGGCGGTCTTTCGTCCAGTCAGGGTGTTGACGGGACAGTCGGTCCGCCAGCAGGTTGTGGAACCGCAAGAAGATCGTGTGCAGGGAGGCGACGATCCGGTTCTCGTCGTTGCGCGGGTCACCCAGGAGTGCCTGGCCGGACGCCGCGTCACGCGGAAGATCGACGGCGTGAGCGTCGGTGGCAGCGCCAGTCAGCGCGGAGCCGAGCTTCAGGTGGACGCCATCGGCCTGGTACAGCTGCGGTGATCCGGCGGGTCCGCTGCCGTACACCGAGTCGAGGTCGAACGCGGGGGTCCGCTTGTCGAGCAGCGTGGTCGGGTCGATCGGCGTGGTCAGGTCGTTGGGGCGGTCGTCGAGCGTCAGGTCGTGATCGACGAACTGCCCGACGTAGGTGAAGCCGGCGTCGATGGCCGCGTTCTCCTCGTCGTCCACCTGGCCCTCGGGAGTTGGGTCGGTCTCCTCGGCGGCCATCACCCGTGCGGAAAGCGCGTCCAGGTCAGACGACGACCAGCTGGCGGCCGGCGCCCGGCCGAACATGCGCCCGAAGTGGGTCGGTACCTGGGTGCACGACACGATACTGTCGGCGGCTGGAGCGAAGCCCGGCCCGGCCTGAGCTGGTGGCGCCGCCGCCCCGACGACTGACGCCGCGAGCAGCCCGGCCGAGATACCTCGCAAGAGCCTGGTCCGAGTACGCGCCCACCGTAGATACGTTCGCCACGCCATGAAGCCCTCCCTGAGCTCCCCGGTCGATCTCTGAGGATTGGAGATCGCAGAGGCCGCTCAACGATCTCAGGCGAACCTCGGAGCGGGCTGTGAGTCGGCTGTGAAAGCGCTGTGAATCTGCTGTGAGGCGAGATCAGGGCACGGCCAGTCGCGAAACGCGGCACCCGGCGCCGTTCAGGCCAGACGGGCGAATTCCGCTGATCCAGGGCGATCCCGGCGGCGTATCAGTGACAGCGGCTACAGCGCGCGGTGGCTGCCCAGGATTCAGACACAGGGAGTGGCATCGTGGGCACAGGGCAGAAGGTGGGTCTCGTCCTCGGTATCGTCTACCTCGCGGTTGGCATCCTCGGGTTCATCCCGGCGCTCGTGGTCCCCTCGACGCAGCCCGGCCAGGGGCTCCTGCTCGGCATCTTCGCCGTGAACGTCGTACACAACGTCGTGCACATTGGCGCCGGAGCGGTCCTGATCTGGGCCAGCCTCTCGGCAACGCGCATCGCCCTGGTCGGGCGCGTGCTCGCGATCGTCTTCGCGGTGCTGGTGGTGGCGAGCTTCGTCGCGCCGATCGCGGAGGGCGTCGCGATCAACCTGCCGGACACGCTGCTGCATCTGGTGAGCGCGGCGGTGACGGGCTGGGTCGCGTTCGTGGCCTCCAGCTCGGCGCGGCGGCCCCTGCCGGCCTGACCGGGGTGCGCCCATCTGTCGCGGCAGGGGGCCAGCTCACGGGCTGGCTCCTGCCGCGTGTGTCGCGCCCGACGCGCGGCGGCTCGTCCAGCCAGTCAGGCTTCGGGCGTGTCGTCCCCTCCATCGAGCGGGACGGCGCTCACGTCGTCGTGGTGGAGCGTGCGCTGCCCGACCCGCTCGATCAGCATGACCACGCCGCAGAGCGGGTCAGGACACACGATCCGCGCGTCGGTGGACATCCAGTCGTTCGGGTGGAGGGCACGCTGTTTGGTCGGCAGCAGCGGCAGCGTCGAGGCGAGCGCGTACAGGCAGAAGCTCTGACCGGGCGGCAGGCTCAGCTTGCCGCCCTTCAGCTCGAAGTATTGCCCGACCTGATGGTCGCAGGTGCAGCGCCCGCGAATCTCCTCGATCCGCACGCGCAGGTCGAACAGCTCGAAGGTGTCGTTAGCCATCGCGATGCCCCACAATCGCCGCGTTTCCTCGCCAAGCTCGAGCCATTGTACGTACGATAGCCACGAGCTGGTCACGCTGAGGAGACCACGTGGCGATCGACGCAGACCTGCTGCTCAGGATCCGTCAGATCTGGGAGGCTGCGCGCGTACAGGCGGCGCGGTCGGTCAATACCACGCACGTGGTCGCCAACTGGCTGATCGGGCAGCAGATCGTCGAGGCGGAGCAAGGTGGCTCCGGCCGTGCAGAGTACGGCACGGCGCTACTTCGAGGGTTGTCGCGCCAGTTGTCCCGAGACGTCGGAAGCGGCTTCTCAATCAGCGCGCTGCAGTACATGCGAGCGTTCTATCTCACATACCCCGGACTACTGTACCAAGACCAGACATCGCACGTGACTGATGATCCGAGCTTGGCTGAGGTGGCTCACGACTTTCAACACGCACTGCGTGTTGTTTCTGCCGCCAACGTAGGACACGATTGGCATCCCGGCCAGATCCACTCCGCGCTCTCCTGGACACACTACCGTGCCTTGCTGAAGGTCAACCGTCGAGAAGCGCGGGACTTCTACGAGATCGAGGCCGTGCGCAACGGCTGGTCGGCTCGCCAGTTAGAGCGCCAGATCAACTCGCTGCTGTTCGAGCGGCTGCTGAAGAGTCAGGACAAGGACGGCATACTGGCGCTCGCGAACGAGGGGCTCGTGGCCCGCGCACCCATCGACGTCGTCAAAGATCCGTACGTCCTGGAGTTTCTCGACCTGCCGGAGTCCCACCGTCTGGTCGAGTCACAGCTCGAAGCGGCACTGATTTCGCAGCTGCAAGACTTCCTCCTGGAGCTGGGAAGTGGATTCGCGTTCATCGGCCGCCAGGTGCGCCTGACGCTCGACGGCGACCACTTCTACCCCGATCTGGTCTTCTACCACGTGAAACTGAAGTGCTACGTCGTGATCGACCTGAAAGTCGGGAAGCTGTCCCACGGCGATCTCGGCCAGATGCAGATGTACGTGCACTTCTACGACCAGGAAGTCGTCGAGACCGGCGACAACCCGACAATCGGCCTGGTCCTTTGCACGGACAAGAACGACGCCGTCGTCCGTTACGTCCTCGGCGACGATGCACGTCAGATCTTCGCGAGCGGCTACCTGCTGCAACTGCCCAGCGAAGAGACGCTGCGCGCCGAGCTGAGACGCGAGCTGGAGCGTCTCGATCCGCCGACTACGGGCTGCTGAATTCCCGCGTTGACGGGGGCTCTTACGGACCGACGAAGGTCACGATCAGTGCGGGTGGGGCCAGCCGGCGTCGTCCACGCTGTCCGCGCGGATCGTCAGCACGACGTGCGGATCGACGGGATCGTCGGCTGTCTCATCGATGATCGCCTGCACGAACTCGATAGGCACGTACACGTCCCGGGCGAACGGACGGTCCACCAGGAAATCCGCGCCACGGACCTCTTTGACGGTCCCGACCACTTCGCCGTCCGTCCCGACGACGCCCATGCCGACCAGGATGTACCGCGGATCGACGCTCATGTTGCCAGTATACCGTCTCACGGCCGGAGCGCGGGCAGGACGCGCTCGCCGAGCAGCTTGACGCCACGCGTCGGGTCGATGCCGTGTGGAGTTCCAAACTCGACGCGGGTGGCGCCGCCGGCCGCCAGCGCCTCTGCCTGCCGCACGATGTCCTCCGGACGGCCGGCGAAGGCGAACCGGTCCAGGATCTCGTCGGAGATGTCGCGGGCGACGGCGTCGTAATCGCGGCGGGCGGCAGCCGCCGTGATTCGGTCCAGCCACTCGCGGTCGGTCATCGACGGATCGAGCGGCGCGACGACCGGCAGGTACAGCGCCACCTCGCGGCGGGCCAGGGCGCGCGCAGCCTCGCGGTCCTCGTCCACCACCGTCACGGCGCCCAGGCAGATCCCAACCGAGCCCGAGCGACGCCCGGCCTTCGCGATGCCAGCCTCGACGAACGGTCGGAGGTATCCGGCCATCGACGGATTCGCCGAGCCGCCGATCTTGATCTCGTCTGCGACCTCGCCGGCCAGCTCGGCGGTGCGCGGCCCCCAGGTGCCGAGCATGACCGGGACTCGGCTGCGCAGCGGCTGATACTGAAGCGTGACGCCGGCCACCAGCGTGAACACGTCGCCCTCGAACGCCTCCGAGCGCCGTGCCAGCAGGTGCTGCACCAGCAAGACCGCCTCGCGGAGGGTCTGGAGTGGGCGCGTCGTCTCCAACCCCAGTGCGTCGAGCCAGGCGCCTCGCCCCAGGCCCAGGTAGGCGTGGCCCTGGCTCGCCAGGTCGAGCAGCGCGGCCTGCCCGGCGATCTCCAGCGGGTGCACGGTGTACGGGTTGAGCACTGCCGGCCCGAGCCTGGTGTGGGTCAGGTAGCGGGCCATCATCAACAGCGGCCCGAGCGCCGGCTGAAACAGCAGGTCGTTGTAGACGGACACCACGTCGAAGCCGTAGCCGTCCACGAGCATCGCCAGCGCCTCGTACTCGGCGGGCGTCTTGTTGGTCTGGAAGGCGACGGAAGTTGCGAGTTGCGAGTAGGTCATGAGTCCGAAAGTCCGTCCCCGAGCAGGTTGATGCCAAAGACCACGAGCAGGATGGCGAGGCCGGGCCAGATCGCGTTCCACCACGCCAGCTCGAACACCTGCTTGCCCTCGTTCAACATGCCACCCCAGGTGACCGTCGAGAGCGGCACGCCGACGCCCAGGTAGCTCAAAGCCGCTTCGGCCAGGATGTTCGAGGAGACGTTGATCGTGGCGACGACCAGGATCGGCGGGAGGATGTTCGGCAGGATGTGGCGGCTCAGGATGCGGGCGTGCGTGGCCCCCAGCGCCCGCGCGCCGAGCACGTACTCCTGGGCGCGCACCCCGAGCGTCGAGCCGCGCACGATCCGGGCGTACTGGACCCAGCTCACGAACCCGAGCACCAGCACCACGTTCAGCAGCCCCTTGCCGGTCGCGGCCAGGATCGCGATGGCGAGCAGCACACCCGGCAGTGAGAGCTGGACGTCCACCAGCCGCATCACCACTGCTTCGACCCAGCCGCCGAAGTAGCCGGCCAGCAGCCCGAGCACCAGCCCGATGGCGCCCCCCACCAGCACCGACGCCACCCCGACGAACAGGCTGGCCTGCGCGCCAGCCATGATCCGGCTCAGCAGGTCGCGGCCGTTCAGGTCGGTGCCGAGCGGAAACTCGGGGCGGGCGCCGTCCATCCAGAACGGCGGCAACAGGCTCATCGCCAGGTCTTGCGCCTGGGGCGGGCGGGGCGTCCACAGTAGCGAGACGAGCGCCACGATGACCGTCAGCAGCACCAGCGAGCCGCCCACCAGCACCTGTCGGTTGAGCGGACGGCGCCGCCGCGACCGCATCGGCGCGCGACCGGCCGCGTCCGTGGACGACGACACCCCGACTCGCCCGCGCTCCGGAGTGGTGGCGCTCGTGGACGGCGGTCTGCTGGCTGGGAGGCCGCCGGAGCTCGCCTGACCGACGCTCACCCCGGCTTCACTCCCAGTTTGATGCGCGGGTCGAGCAGCGTATAGAGCACGTCCACCGCCAGGTTGACCGCGACGATGAACAGCGCCAGGATCAGCACCGCCGCTCGAATGACCGGCAGGTCGCGCGCCTCGATGGATTGGATCATCAGCCAGCCGACACCGGGCCACGCGAAGACGGTCTCGACCACCACCGAGCCGCCCAGCAGCGCCCCGAACTGGAGCCCCATCACCGTCACGACTGGGATCGCACTGTTCCGGAGGACGTGGGTCCAGGCGATGGTCCGCTCGCTCAGACCCTTGCTACGGGCGGTCGTCACGTACATCTGGCCCATCGTGTCGGCCACCGAGCGCCGCACCAGCCGAATCAAGAGGCCCGTCGCGAAGGCGCTGACGGTGATCGTCGGCAACACGAGGTGGCGCCAGGTGCCCGAGCCGGAGGCCGGCAGCCAGCGCAGCCCGCCCGCGAACACCAGGATCAGGATCACCCCGAGCCAGAACGACGGCATCGAGATGCCGAGCAGCGCCAGACCGGAGCCGAGCACGTCAGGCAGGCGCCCCTTGTAGCTGGCCGCCAGGATGCCGAGCGGCAGGCTCACCAGCATCGAGAGCGCCATGCTGGAGCAGGCCAGCAGCATCGTGTTCGGGAGCCGTCCCAGCACCAGCGCGAGCGCGTCGCTCTTGAACTTGAACGACTCCCCCATGTCGCCGGCCGCTGCCCGCTGGAGGAAGAGCAGATACTGGACCGCCACCGGCTGATCCAGGTTGTACGCCCGGCGGATGTTGTCCACGTCCTCCTGGCGCGCGTTGAGCGGGATCAGCGCGGCGACCGGGTCGCCGGAGATAAAGATCAGCACGAAGCTCAGGACGCTGACCGCCAGGAGCACCAGGGCGGATTGCCAGAGGCGATTGAGGAGATAGCCGGCCATGAGCACGTATTGTAGACGGCGGTGTCGCCCCACTCCCCCAACCCCGTCGCAGGAGTGGAGACAGTCGAGGATGCTGGCGCGGGTCAGCCCCGCATCACCTTTTCGAGCCAGAGCACGCTCCAGTACTGCCCGAGCTTGTAGCCGACCTCGTCGTACACCCCGACGTCCTTGAACCCGAAGCGGCGGTGCAGCCCGACCGAGGCGTCGTTCGGCAGGGTGATGCCAGCATAGGCGCGGTGGATCGGCTCGTCGGCCAGCAGCTCGAACAGTCGCTCGTACATCCGCCCGCCGATGCCGCCGCCGCGCGCTTCGTGGTGGACGTAGACCGTCATCTCGACCGACGTCTTGTAGGCCGGCTTCTCGCGGAATTTGCCACTGCCGGCGTACCCGACGACCTGCCCGTCACGCTCCGCCACGACCAGTCGGAACGGGCCGCGCTCCCCGAATCCCGTGAACCAGGCGAGACGATTCTCCAGCGAGACTGGCTCGACGTCGAAGGTGGCGTGCGAGGTGACGGCGTACTGGTTGTAGATCGCCATCATGGCCGGGACGTCGTCGACGACGGCCGGACGAACGAGCAGTTCTGGCGCCGACATGTGCCCTCCTCGGTGTACGTCCAGGGTACCCGGAGCCTATCCCTCGAGTCGATGCCGTCGATGGCGTCCGCGCTCAGATCACCTTGCGCTCGCGCAGTGAGGCCAGCGCCGCCGCGTCCAGCCCCAGCAGCGCGCCAAGCACCCCCAGCGTGTGCTCTCCCAGGTCCGGCCCGGCCGACCGCACCTCGCCGGGCGTGGCGCTCAGCTTCGGGACGACGCCCGGCATCAGCAGGTGACCCAGGCGAGCATCCGGCAGGTCCACCAGCATCTCGCGAGACTGGTACTGCGGGTCGTCGGCGATGTCCTTCACCGAGTAGACCGGCCCGGCCGGCACGTCGGCGCCGTCCAGCACCACCATCGCGTCGTCAAGCGTCCTGCCCCTCGTCCACTCCGCGATCAGCGCGTCCAGCGCCTCGACGTTGGCGCGGCGAGCCTGATTCGAGGAGAAGCGCGGATCGTCCGCCAACTCCGGCTGCCCGATCGCCGCCGTGAACCGCTTGAAGATGCCGTCGCCGTTCGCGCCAATCGCCAGCCAGCGGTCGTCGGCGGTCGGGTACATGTTCGTCGGGGCAGCGCCGCCCAGCATGTTGCCGGTCCGCTCGCGCACCCGGCCGTCGTAGCCGAACTCCGGGACGATCGCCTCCAGCATCGAAAAGACCGACTCAGACAGCGCCACGTCCACGACCTGGCCCTGGCCGGTCCGCTCCGCGACCCGCAAGGCCATCATCGTGCCAATCGTGGCGTACAACGCCGCGATGCTGTCGCCGATGCTCAGGCCGACCCGCATCGGCGGTCGGTCCGGCCAACCGGTGATGTAGCGGATGCCCCCCATCGACTCGGCCACGTTCCCGAAGCCCGGCCGGTGGCTATAGGGGCCGGTCTGCCCGAAGCCGGAGATCCGCACCATCACCAGGGCCGGGTTCTCCTCCGCCAGCGCCTCGAAGCCAAGTCCCCACTCCTCCATCCGGCCGGGGCGGAAGTTCTCGATCACGACCTGGCTTTCGAGGGCAAGCCGCTTCACGATCTCGCGGCCCGCTTGCTGGCGCAAGTCCACCGTGATGCTCTGCTTGTTGCGGGACTGGGTCAGCGCCCACAGCGAGCCGTGCTCGGTGACCACGCTCCAGGTCCGGAGCGGATCGCCGACGCCCGGCGGCTCGACCTTCAAGACCTCGGCGCCGAAGTCGGCCAGGATCCGGCCGCAGAACGGGCCGGCGATCAGCGAGCCCAGCTCCAGGACGCGCACGCCGGCCAGCGGCCCGGTCGCCGGCCTCCCATCGACCGTGTCAGCCATCTGCTCCCTCTCTATCGTGAGCCGAGTGTCCTGGCCCCAACGGGCGGATTCTACCCGGCGCGAGCCGCTGATTGACGGGCGTTCGTGACGCCGCGCCGCTGTACAGACCCGCCCCTCCGGCCTATCCTGAGCCTGTGGTAGACACCGTCGCGCCTCTGCCAGCCATCGGGACGCTACTCCTGCGCGAGCCTGTCGTCCTCAGCGACGAGCAACGCCAGATCGTCGAGCGGCTGGACGGCGCGGTGCTGGCGCTGGCCCCGGCTGGCACCGGCAAGACGACCGTCCTGACCGAGCGCGTAGCTAGAGCGTTGGAGGCCGGCACGCCGCCAGAGCGCATCCTCTGCGTCACTTTCACCAACCGCGCCGCCCGCGAGCTGCGTGCCCGCGTCCTGGCTCGCTTCCCCGGCCTCGCGGCGCGCCTGATGCCGCGCACCTTCCACCAGCTCTGCGCCGACATCCTGCGTCGTGAGGCCCGTCGTGTCGGCTTGATGGTCGATTTCGCGGTCTGCGACGACGCCACCAGCATCGACATGCTGCGCCGTATCCTCAACGCCCCCGAGGGCGAGGACAAGGAAGCGGCACAGATCTACCAGCGCCTCCAGGACACCAAGGCTCGCTGGCCGGCGCGCGATCTCCGGTGGCCGCTTGGGATGACCTGGGCGCGGGCCGGCTTCGAGGAGCCGCGCCATCGCGAAGCCGCCCAGAAGTACGAGCGCGGCCTCGACCAGTGGCAGCGCCTCGACTTCGCCGATCTCGTCCTCTACACCCGCGCCATCCTCGCCGCCCGCGACGACGTCCGCGAGCACTGGAGCAGCCGCTACGACTTCGTCCAGGTGGACGAGATCCAGGACACCCATCTCTCCGAGTACGAGGTCGTCGCGATGCTGGCCCGGCAGAGCGGCAACCTGGCGATGTTCGGCGACCTCGACCAGACGATCTACGAGTGGCGGGGAGCGACGCCGAGCCGGGTGATGTCCCGCTTCGCGTCCGACTTCCCCGGCCTGCTGCGCGTCCGCCTCACCGACAATCACCGCGCCACTCGCGTGCTGATCCAGGCCGCCGACACGTTCGCGGACACGTTCGACGACCGCAAGACCCGCCTGACGGCAGCGGCCTCCTGCGATGATGGCGAGCCGATCCAGGAGCTGGTCGCGGAGAGCGTCTCTGGCGAGGCCGACTGGATCGCCGAGCGCGTCGCCACCCTCAGCCAGCGGGACGGCGTGCCCCTCCCGAGCATCGGCGTCCTGGCGCCCGCCAACTGGTACTGCGAGGAGATCGCCAACGCGCTGACCCGCCACGACGTGCCGCACATCACCGCCGCGCGGGTCGCATTCTACCGCCGCCCGGAGATCGTGGACGCACTCAGCTACCTGCGACTGCTGCTCAACCCAACCGCTGCCGGCGACGCGCTCCGGGTCTGGGAGCGCTCTACCCGAGGCGTCGATCCGACGGTGCTGCGACGGATCGCCCGCGAAGGCGGGTCGGTCGGCTTGCGGCTGGTGGATTTCTTCCGGCTGGAGACGTTCGAGGCCGGCGACCCCCACGCCGCGCTGCTCGAGGCGTACGACCACGGTCGGATCGTCGTCTTCGATCTCGAGACCACCGGCCTGGACGAGGAGCGCGACGAGATCGTGGAGCTGGCGGTGCTGCGCCTTAAGGAAGGACGCCGCGACGGCGGCTACAGCACGCTCGTCCGACCCTCCATCCCGGTGGGCGAGTCTGAGGACGTGCACCACCTCTCGGACGCACTGCTGGCGCGAGAGGGCCGTCCGCCCGAGGAGGTGCTGGCGCGCCTGATTCGCGGCTCCGAGGGCGCGATGCTGGTCGGCCACAACATCCGCCGCTTTGACGTGCGAGTGGTGGCAGCCCAGGCCGCCCGCCACAGCCTGACGTTCGCCCCGACCGCCACCGCCGACACCCTCGACCTGATCCGACGGTTCCACCACCAGGAGCCGTACACCCTCGAAGCACTGGCCGAGGGGCTGCGGCTGCCCCATCGCCCCGACCACCGCGCCGCCGCCGACGTCGCCACCACTGCCGACCTGCTGGCCTGGATCGTGGCGCGGGCGCGGCGCGGCACACGAACGCGGCGGGAGCTGGTCGCGGAGTGTGGCCCGGCCTTCGAGCCGGTGGCACGCCAGATCGACGACTGGCGCGCCCTCATCCCGACCACCCGACCGCCAGTCTTGCTGGCGCGCGTGCTGGAGGAGTCCGGCCAGTGGGAGCGGGTGGCGCACGAGCCGGCCCGCAGGCACGCGCTCGAACAGCTTGTGGCCACCTTCGAGGACGAGGACGATCCGAGCCTCGCGCCGGCCGCCGCGCTCCAGGCTGCCCTCGACCGCGCGGCCCTCTCGACGCAGGTGGACCTGCTCGCCAGCGCCGAGCAGCGGGTGCCCGTGCTGACGATCCACCAGGCGAAGGGGCTGGAGTTCGACGTGGTGTTCGTGGCCGGCTGCTCGGACGGCGACCTGCCGCGCCGCCGCTCGATGGCGGACCGGCGCGGCGAGGAGGAGCGGCGGTTGTTCTACGTGGCGCTGACCCGCGCCCGACGCACGCTGGTGCTCAGCCGCGCGGCGTACAGCGACGGCGGCCGTCCGAAGAGTCGAAGCCCGTTCCTCAAGCCGCTCGCGAGGCATCTGGTCCCGGCCCCAGACTGACCGGGCAATCATCCGCGCCGCCCACGCCGAGACGACCGGTCCTGGTACCGTGTGAGCGCTGGATGCGAGATGGAGCGGCAGATGACGGTTCGGGTCGGGCAGATCGGGACGAAGCACGGGCACGCGCGCGGCAAGTGGCAGGCGCTGGTCGCGAACGATGCGGTCGAGGCGGTGGGAATCTGGGAGCCGGACGCCGACGCTCGGGCGCGCGAGCGGCAGCGCGAGGAGTACCGGGGCGCTCGCTGGTGCGTCTCGGCCGACGAGCTGCTGTCGGACGAGACGGTGGCGGCAGTCGCCATCGAAGGGCGCAACGACGAAAGCCTGGCGATGGCGCACGCCGCCCTGGACGCTGGCAAGCATCTCTGGTTCGACAAGCCGGCCGGCGAGGACTGGCCCGGCTTCCAGCGGCTGATGACGAGCGCCCGCGAGCGCGGCCTCTACGTCCAGATGGGGTACATGTTCCGCTACCAGCCCGGGTTTCAGCTGGTCGCAGAGTTGTCCCGATCTGGCGTGCTGGGCGACGTGTTCTCGATTCGAGCGCACATGTCCACCTGGATCAGCGTCGAGGCTCGCGAGGTTATCGGCGTGCACCGGGGCGGCATCTTCTACGACCTGGCCGCGCACATGCTGGATCAGGTCGTCTGGCACCTCGGGCGGCCAAACCGGACCACCCTGTACGCCCGCAACGACGCGACCCCGGACGTGCCCGGGTTCTCCGACAATTCGCTCGGCGTCTTCGAATACGACCGCGCCCTGGCGTTTCTCGACATCGCGGCGATGGAGCCCCGCCCGAACGCGCGCCGCTTCGAGGTATACGGTACCCGGGGCAGCGCCATCACCGAGCCGTTCGACCCTGGCGAGACCGTGCGCCTGGCGCTGGTCGAGCCGTGGGGCGGGTATCCGGCCGGCGAGACCATCGTCAAGCTGCCGACGGTCACCCGCCAGCAAATGTACGAGCGCGAGCTGGCGGCGTTCCTGGCGGTGCTGCGCGGCGAGGCGCCGCCGGATCGCTTGCCCGAGCACGAGCTACTGGTGCAGGAGACGCTGCTCCGCGCGACGGGCCGCATCTCCGGGTAGGCTGCTGCCTGCACGCGACGAGCGTATCTGACGCTCTGGACCGGATCGGACGGAACGGCAGCGAGGTTTCAACCCACGGCCTGCGCGGACGCGGTCGCAAACTGCGCGCGAAACTGGTAGAACATCTCTCGCGGCACGCCGGATCGACGACCCCTCGCGCTGCACGCGACCGCTCGGCCACTGCCGGCCGAGTCCCGGAAGCGCTGATACTCTCGCTACGATTCGCCTGCGCCACCCCACTCGGCTGGCGCACGGAGCGCACAGGACTGCCGATGAAGACCCGAGACCTCCGCATCGAATCCATCCGCCCGCTGATCTCGCCGGCCATCCTCATCGAGGAGCTCCCGCTGTCCGAGGCCGGCTCGATCCTGGTCTCCCAGACTAGAGACCAGATCGTCCGCATCATGGAGGGCGAGGATGACCGCCTGGTCGTCGTCGTCGGGCCGTGCTCGATCCACGACGTCGAGGCCGGCATGGAGTACGGTCGCCGCCTCAAGGCGCTGGCCGACGAGCTGGAGGACGACCTCTGCGTCGTGATGCGGGTCTACTTCGAGAAGCCGCGGACGACGGTCGGCTGGAAGGGTCTCATCAACGACCCCCACCTGGACGGCACCTGCCGCTCCAACGAGGGGCTGAAGCTGGCTCGCCGACTCCTGCTCGACCTGCTCGACATCGGCGTGACGGCCGGCTGCGAGCTCCTGGACCCGGTCTCGCCGCAGTTCATCTCCGACCTGATCGTCTGGGGGGCCATCGGTGCGCGGACCACCGAGAGCCAGGTGCACCGGCAGCTGGCGTCCGGCCTCTCGGTGCCGGTCGGCTTCAAGAACGGCACGGACGGCGGGGTGAAGGTCGCCATCGACGCGCTTGCCGCCGCCGCCGGCGCACACAGCTTCTTCGGCGTCACCGAGCAGGGGCTGGCCGGCATCGTCACCACGACCGGCAACGACGAGACCCACATCATCCTGCGTGGCGGCGAGCGCGGCACCAACTACGACACCGAGAACGTCCAGGCCGCGCTGAGCGCCCTGGACCGCGCCGGCAAGCCTCGCCGCCTGATGGTGGACACCAGCCATGGCAACAGCGGCAAGGACCACAACCGCCAGCCCATCGTCGCGAGTGACGTGGCCCAGCAGATCGCGGCCGGCGAGCGCGGCATCATCGGCGTCCTGATGGAGAGCTTCCTGGTGGAGGGCCGCCAGGATCTGGTGGACCGCGACAAGCTGGTGTACGGCCAGAGCATCACCGATGCCTGTGTCAGCTGGGACCAGACGGTGCCGTCGCTACGCGAGCTGGCCGCCGCCGTCCGGTCCCGCCGCGAGGCGCGCGTCCCGGTCGGCAGCGGGCGGTAGCCGGGAGCCTGACGGTCGAGACAGTCGACGTGAGCCTGCCCGGCGGGGGATACTGCCGGGCAACACAGGGAGGAGAGAACGAGTATGGCGAACGGACCAATCGGTTTCATCGGCCTCGGGATCATGGGCAAGCCGATGACGCGCAACCTGCTGAAGGCTGGCCACAAGCTGGTCGTCTACGACATCGTCCCGGCCGCCCTGGACGAGATCATGTCCGAGGGCGCCGAAGGTGCACGCTCCGCCCGCGAAGTCGCCGAGAAGTGCGAGTTCATCATCACGATGGTGCCGAACGGCCCTCACGTCAAGACGGCGATCTTTGGCGAGAACGGCGTAGCCGAGGGGATCAAGGCCGGTTCGCTGGTCGTGGACATGAGCTCGATCGACCCGGGCATCTCGCGCGAGGTCGGCATCGGGCTGAAGGAGAAGGGCGTCCGGTTCGTGGACGCGCCCGTCAGCGGCGGCGAGCCGAAGGCGATCGACGGCACGCTGGCGATCATGTGCGGCGGCACGCAGGCTGACTTCGACGAGGCGAAGCCGATCTTCGACGCGATGGGCAGCGCGGTCCTCTGCGGCGACATCGGCGCCGGGCAGGTCACGAAGCTGGCGAACCAGATCGTCGTGGCGCTCAACATCGCGGCGGTCGGCGAGGCACTGACGCTGGCGATGAAGTCCGGCGTGGACCCGGACCTGGTCTACCAGGCGATCCGCGGCGGCCTGGCCGGCAGCACCGTCATGGACGCCAAGGCGCCGATGATGATGGACCGGAACTTCAAGCCGGGCTTCCGGATCAGCCTCCACATCAAGGATCTCCAGAACGCGCTCTCGGCGGGCCAGAACACCGGCACGCCGCTGCCGCTGACCGCCTTCGCGATGGAGATGATGCAGGCGATCAAGATCGACGGCCACCTGGAAGCGGACCACAGCGCGCTGGTCCACTTCCACGAGAAGCTGGCGAACATCGAGGTCCATCGCAAGGCGAACTAGCCGCGACTTGCGTGCCCGGCGCCCGCGTGGGAGTCGGGCACGCCATCAGCTTCTCTCCCACACTCTTGTTCTCAGGTGAAAGTCGCCCCTATGCCTGCTCAGACCGCGCAGTCTGCGCCCGTGATCGTCGTCTCGGGGCTGCCCCGCTCCGGAACCTCGCTGATGATGAACATGCTCCAGGCCGGTGGCGTCCCGCTCGTGCAGGACGGCCAGCGCACCGCCGACGACGACAACCCGAAGGGCTACTTCGAGCTGGAGCGCGTCAAGCAGATGGGCAAGGGCGACGTCGCCTGGGTGGACGACGCCCACGGAAAAGCGGTCAAGGTCATCTCGTACTTGCTCAAGCACCTGCCGCCCACCAGCATCTACAAAGTGCTGTTCATGCGTCGCCGACTGCCCGAAGTGCTCGCCTCCCAGAAGAAGATGCTGGTCCGGCGCGGCGAGCCGACCGACACGATCTCAGACGCGCAGATGGCCGCCCTGTTCGAGAAGCACCTGAAGGAGATCGACGGCTGGATGGCCGCGCAGCCGAATCTCTCAGTGCTGGACGTGACCTACCACGAGCTGGCCGAGCAGCCCGAGCGCCACGTAGACGAGCTGATCGCGTTCCTGGGCCTGGAGCTGGACCGCGACCGGATGCTGGCCGCCGTGGACCCGACGCTCTACCGCAACCGAGGAGACAGGAGTCAGTAGACAGGAGTCAGGAGGGGCGTCTGGCCTCGCTGTCTCCTCCTGGCTCCTGGCTCCTGGCTCCTGTCTCCTCACGCGGAGGCGGCGGCGTGCTCCGCGAGCGGCGCGGAGTACCGCTCCGCGACCAGCTGCCGGTACGCCTCGGCCTCCTTGCGGCGACGGTCGTCGTCCCAGCGCAGCGTCTGGCCCACCACGTCGGCGACGGCCTCCACACAATCCAGGCCCAGGCACGACTCCAACCCGATCGGCGCTCGCCGCAGCATCACGTCGGCCAGCGTCTCGGCGCCCTCATTCAGCGCCGCATAGCACGCCTGCGCCTTGATCGTCGGGCCGTGCTCGCAGAACGGGGTCGCGAGGTTTGGGCGGCGCTCGGCGAGCACCAGCACCTCGCGCGCCCGAGAGCCGTACAGCTCGATCAGGTGATCTACCTGACGGTCGGACAGGCCCATGCTCTGCGCCCGTGGCTTCAGCGTCTTCAGCACCTCGTCCGGCGAGCCATCCCCGCCGGGCAGCGGCGAGAACGCCGTGTGACGGGCGCTGTGCCGTCCCAGCCGCGTCATCACCGCGTCCGTCGCCTCCTCGGCGATGCCACGGTACGCCGTGATCTTGCCGCCCAGCACCGAGATCAGGCCGTCCGGGCCCCCCAGCTTGCCGTGATCTCGGATGGCGTGCTTGCGGGAGACGGCCCCCTCACGGACCCCCTCCTTGCGCACCAGCGCGCGCACGCCAGCCATGCCGTAGTAGACCGGCGCACCTCGGAGTGAGGGGAAGATCACCGCGGCTTCGCGGAGCAAGTACTCCACGTCCGACAGCTCGGCGTGGGCGTTGCCGGGGTCGTCCGCGAAGTCGGTGTCGGTGGTCCCGACCAGCGAGTAGCCGAACCAGGGCACCACGAAGAAGACGCGCCCGTCAGACGCCGCGATCGAGAGGATGGCGTTGGTGCTGGTCTTCGGCATCACCAGATGGACGCCCTTGGTGGTGCGCAGGAGCGGCGCCGTCTCGGTCTCGCCGGCCTCGGCCAGGCTGCGGTCCAGCCAGGGGCCGGTCGCGTTGACCACCACCGAGGCACGGACGTTCACCTGTCGGTCCGTGGCGATGTCCCGCACCTCCGCGCCGACGACCCGCCCGCCCTCGCGGATGAAGCGGACGACGTCGGTGTAGTTCCTGAGCAGCGCGCCATGCTCGGCAGCGTCGATGGCGTTGGCGAGCGTCAGCCGTTCCGGCAGCTCGACCTGGCAGTCGAAGTAACGGGCCGCTCCCTGGAGACCGCGCGGGTTCAGCTCGGGCTCCTCGGCCAGCGCCGCCTCCCGTGTGAGGAAGCTGTGGCGCGGCAGGCTCTTGTCGTACGACAGCATGTCGTAGAGGACCATGCCGATCCGCAGCCGGTCCCGCTTCCAGGCCGGCCAGCCGTACATCGGGACCAGGAACGGAAGCGGCTTCACGAGGTGCGGGGCGATCCGGAGCAGGATCTCGCGCTCGCGCATGTCCTGGCGCACCAGCGCGAAGTCGAGCAGCTCCAGGTAGCGCAGCCCGCCGTGGATCAGGCGCGTCGAGCGGGAGGTCGTGCCACCGCCGAAGTCTTCGCGCTCGATCAGCCCGACACGCAAGCCACGCAGAGCCGCGTCACGGGCGATCCCGCAGCCGACGATCCCGCCGCCGACCACCAGCACATCCAGGACACCCGAGGTCAGCTCCTGGAGGTTGGCACGCTTCATTCGCTCGCATCACCGTAGACGAGAAGTACGCATCCAACAGGCCAGCGGCCATCACCGTTTGCGACGGCATCGGCCACGCGTGAGAGTGTAACATGAGCGAATGCCGCCCGAAGGTGGACAGCGGCCCGCAGGGCACGCCGTAGGTTGAAACCTACGCCTACAGTCAAATGTCGCTCTGCGACAAGACGCGGTGCTTCGGCGTCGCAGCGCGACGCCATGAGTGTAGGCGGGGCTTTCAAGCCCCGACGAGGCATCGGAGCCCATCGAGGCTAACGTGAGTGGCGCCTCCGGGCAGCGCCACCCAGTCAATCCATGGCATCATCCGGCTCCCATTCTGATCCCATGAGGTGTCCGTGAAGCAGCTCGCCGGCAGGCTCATCGCCATTGAGGGCATCGACCAGGCCGGTAAGCAGACGGTCTGCGAGTGGCTGGCATCGGAGCTCCGGTCGCGGGGCGTCCCGACCGAGCAGACCGGCTTTCCCGACTACCGCACCACGCTCGGCCACGAGATCACGGCGTTCCTGCGTGGCGAGCGCAGCTACCCCGCCGAAGCGCGCCAGCTGCTCTACGCTGCCAACCGTTGGGAGCGTGCCGGCGAGCTCCGAGGATGGCTCGCCGAGGGGCGGGCCATCGTCGTGGACCGCTACATCGCTTCAGGGGTGGCCTATGGCGCGGCCCAGGGGCTGGATCTGGAGTGGATGATGGCCGTCGAGCGGGGGCTGCCGCCCGCCGACCTGACGATCCTGCTGGACATCACGCCGGAGGTCTCGCTGGCCCGTAAGACCGGCGGTCGGGACGCCTACGAGGCCCGGCTGGATCTCCTCTCTGCCGCCCGCGAGGCGTACCACACGCTCGCCCGCGACCCGTCCTGGATTGTCGCGGACGCCGCCGCCGACCGCGACACCGTGCGGGACCGGGTGCTCGCCGCCCTCCAGGCCCGCTTCCCGGGCTGACGGCTTCGCCCCACCCGGACCGTGCCGTCACGGTGCGGCACCGTGGCGCATCGGATCGGGTCCACGATATCGGTCCAGACGCGGCGGCCAGTATCATCCAATCGACTCGGCCGAGCCACAGAGAAGCAGACAGCGGCGCCCGAGCGCGGCGCCGAGATCGGGAGGACGAGCGTGGAGACGCAGCCAGATCAGGTAGCTCCGGCGGCGGCAACCGGGACCGCCGCATCAGCCCCAGCGCCAGCGGCCCCATCGACGTCGGCGACGGCAGAGGCGCCAGCCGTCGAGCAGAGCGACGTCATCACCATCGACGACTTCGCCAAAATCGACCTGCGCGTCGCCGTCGTGCTGGCCTGCGAGCGCGTCCCGAAGACCGACAAGCTGCTCAAGCTCGACCTCGACCTCGGCTTCGAGAAGCGGACCATCGTCTCGGGCATCGCCCAGTTCTACGAGCCTGACGACCTCGTCGGGCGGCGCATCGTGATCGTCGCGAATCTCAAGCCAGCGAAACTGCGCGGCGTCGAGTCCAGAGGCATGCTGCTGGCCGCCGGCGGCCGAAGCGAGGGCGAGGAGCTCGGCCTCATCACCCTCGACAAGGAGATTCCGCCCGGCACCCGCGTCTCGTAAATTCTATGCCCGGCGGCGCAGGTGCGGGTCCAGTGCGTCCCGCAACGCGTCGCCCAGGAAGTTGAACGAGAGCACCGCCAGGAAGATCGCCATGCCGGGGCCGGCGCTCATCCACCACATCATGTTCGTCAAGTAGCGCTGCGAGTAGTTGATGTCCTGGCCCCAGCTCGGCGTGGGCGGCTGCGCGCCGAGCCCCAGGAACGACAGCGACGCCTCGGCCAGGATCGCAAACGCCGTCGACAGGCTGGCCTGCACCACCAGCGAGTTCGAGACGTTCGGCAGGATGTGGCGGAAGACGATTCGCCAGGAGGACGCCCCGAGCGCGCGGGTCGCGGTGACGTACTCGCGCTCGCGGATCGACAGCACTTGCGCCCGTGTCAACCGGGTGTAGGCCGGAATCGCCACCACCCCGATCGCGATCATCGCGTTCCAGAGCTGCGGCCCGAGCGCCGCCGTGATCGAGATCGCCAGCAGCAAGGCTGGGAACGCCAGCAGCGCGTCGATGGCGCGCATCGCCAGCAGGTCAACCGTCCCGCCCAGGTAGCCAGCTGCCAGCCCGATCGAGACGCCGAGCACCAGCCCGATGGTGACCGAGATCAGCCCGACCGACAGCGAGACTCTGGAGCCCATCACCACCCGGCTGAACACGTCGCGGCCCAGGTCGTCGGTGCCGAGCCAGTGCTTCAGGCTCGGCGCCTCCATCGCCTGCGACGGGTCCACGTCGATCGGGTCGTACGGGACGATGTACGGCGCGAGCAGCGCGACCAGCGCCAGCAGCACCACGACGCTCCCGCCGATCAACACGCGCGGGTTGCGCCGCAGGAAGTAGCGGACCCGCCCCGGCCGGGTCACCACCCGCCCCTCGGCCGGCAGCCGCACGCCGGACATCGCGCCAGCCTGGCTCATCGTGCCGCCCTCCCCATCGAGATGCGCGGGTCGAGCCAGCCGTACAGAATGTCCACCAGCAGCGTCGTCACCATGAACGACAGCGCCGAGAGCAGCACGATCGCCTGCACCACCGGGTAGTCCCGCCCGCCGATGCTGTCCACCGCCAGCTTCCCGACGCCGGGCCAGGAGAAGATCGTCTCGGTGATCAGCGCCCCCTCGACCACGGCGCCCACCTGCAAGCCGACCAGCGTCACGACCGGGATCAAAGCGTTCTTGAGCGCGTGCCCCATGATGACCGCGAACTGCGGCAGCCCCTTGGCGCGAGCGGTCCGGATGTAGTCCTGGGCCAGCACGTCCAGCAGGCTCGACCGGACCTGGCGCAGGTTGACGGCGAGGCTGGCCGTCGCCACCGTCACGGCCGGCAGCAGCAGCCGGTGGAGGTTGCCGGCCGGATCCTGCGCGAACGAGACGTAGCCGCCCGGCGGGAACAGCCGGAACGCCAGCCCGAAGATCAGGATCAGCACCAGCCCCAGGAAGAAGTTCGGTAGCGAGACGCCCCCCAGCGTGATCCCCGTGGCGAGGATGTCGATCCAGGAGTTGCGTCTGAGCGCCGAGATCGTCCCGACCACCAGCGACACCGACGACGAGAGCAGCACCGCCGCCAGCCCCAGCTCCAGCGTCGCGCCGAGCCGCTCGCGGATCGCCTCGGCGACCGGCTGGCGGGTCCGGATCGACCGGCCGAAGTCGCCCTGGACGGCCTTCCCGAGCCAGAGCGCGTACTGGACGGGCAGCGGCTGATCCAGCCCCAACGACCGCCGAATCACCTGCAACTGCTCCGGGTCGCGCTCCTCGCCGGCGTAGACCAGGACCGGATCCCCGGGCGCCATCCGGATCAGGACGAAGATCATCATCGTGACCAGGAAGGCGACCGGCACCATCAGCACGACGCGCCTGACGACGTACTCGGTCATCTCTCCCTCTCCCCCTGGGAGAGGGCCGGGGTGAGGGCACTCACCAGTCAGCTCTTGATGCTGGCGTACTGGAAGCGGATGATCTGGTCGGGATACGGCTTGAGGCCGCTCAGCTTGTTCGAGGTCGCCATGTGCGACACCCCGAAGCGATACCAGACCCGAGCCGGGTCGTCCACCACGTAGAGCTGCTCCGCCTTGCGCCAGAGATCCTTTCGCTTCGCCTGATCGCTCTCGGCGCGCTGGTCCTCCAGCAGCTTGTCCACGTCCTTGTTCGAGTAGCTGGAGTCGTTGTTCGGGCGGCCGGTGACCAGGAAGTCGGCAGTGTTCGGATCCGGGTCGATCCGGCCGCTCCAGCCGATCTGGGTCATGCCCGGGAACGAGTGCTCCTGCTGCACCTTCAGGATCTGGGCGAACTCCAGCTGCTTCAGCTCAACCGTGATGTCGGCCTTCTTCAGCTGGGCCTGGAAGATCGAGCCGAGCTGCACCAGGAACGGGTCACCCGACGGCACCAGCAGCTCGAACGTGAGCGGTCCCTTGCCGATCTCCTGGACGAGCTTCTTCGCGCCCTCCGGGTCGGGCTTCTCGAACGGCTTGAAGTTGGCGTCGTAGGCGAAGTGCGACGGCGCTACCGTCCCGTACGCCACCGCGCCGATCCCGAAGAACACCTTGTCCACGATCTCCTTGCGGTCGATCGCCATCGAGACGGCCTTGATGTACCGCCGCTCGTTGAAGACGAACCCGTCCTTGCTGTTCGGGACCAGGCTGCCCCACGAGACGCCCGGGATCTCCTGGTAGGTCAGCGACGAGTCCGCCTTGACGGCAGCAACGTCCTTCGGGGAGATGTTGTTCGAGATGTGGGCGTCGCCAGTCTTCAGGTTGGTGAAGCGCACGTCGCCGCTGACGATGGGTCGGACCGTGATCTTGTCCACCAGCGGCAGCTTGCTGCCGTCCGCGGCCTTGCCCCACCAGTCCGGGTTCTTCTCCAGCGTGATGTGGTCGTCTTTGACCGCCTCGGTGAGGATGAACGGCCCGGTCCCGGCCTTGAACGCCTTCCTGGTGAAGTCCTGCCCGCCGGCCTCCACCGCCTTCTTCGAGACCATCATGCCAGCTCGGTCCACCAGGATCGACGTGAGCGGCGTGAACGGCGACTTCAGCAGGAATTTGACCGTCGAGGCGTCCACCACCTGGACGTCCGCCAGCGGCGCCAGCTCGCCCTTGCGCGCCGAGTCGTCGGTCAGGCGATAGCGGTCGATGTTCCACTTGACGGCCTCGGCGTCGAACGGCGAGCCGTCGTGGAACTTGACGTCCTTGCGCAGCGAGAAGGTGACCGTCTTGCCGTCCGAGGAGGTCTCCCACTTCTCAGCCAGCCAGGGGATGATCTTGCCGGTGTTGTCGATGGTGACCAGCGAATCGTAGATCTGGTAGTGGACGTTGCGGTCCACGAACGCTCGCGAGCGCATCGGGTCGAAGTCGATGACGTCGTTTTCGAGTGCGAACACGATGGTGCCACCAGCCCCGGCCGGCTTCGAGGCGGCAGCCGGGGCGGCCTGGGTCGGAGCGGCGGCAGCGGGCGCGGCCGGCTTCGATTCGGCGGGCTTGGCAGCTTCCGCTGGCTTGGCAGCTTCCGCCGGCTTCGCGGCCTCGGCCGGCTTCGACGCCTCGGCTGGCTTGGCCGGGGCTGCTGTCGGCGCTGGCGCGGCGGACTGGCCGCACGCCGCCAGCAGCAGCATCGTCCCCGAGCCGAGCATTGTCGTCAGAAACTCTCGGCGCCTCATCATCGCGACTCCTCCACCTCAGATCCCTGTCGCACACATGAAGATCGACAGGCGTCCACTTTAGGCCCGATTTCAGCCCGGCCGCTGGCACCCCCGTCGGCGTCTCCACGCAACGCCGTCGGCGACCGCCTCACGCTGGACGCACGATTCGCACTCCGCCAGTATAGAGAGAAGTCCGGATTTGGCAACGGCTCGTCCGCGGGGCTTCGCGGTCATCTCTCCTACGGCTGACGAGCGCGCCCGGTTCTGAATCGTGGATATCCGTTGTCCTCTTTTGCCAGTATCGCGCGCCAACGGTGCCATGAGCCTGCCGAGTGGCGCTGGGATCCCGGGAGGAAGGGCGCCCGCCCTCGGACAGAACGCCGTGAGGAGCCTGGGGAGAGCGGTCGCGCGCTGAATCGATCCCGTTGGGAGACGCAGTCGGGCGTGCCTCGGCCACCGCTGCCGACACGCCACAGACTGGCGGCCAGCTCAAGGCCGGGCACGTCCGGATCATGCTCAAGCACATCCTGCCGAACGTGATGGCGCCGTTGATCGTCCAGGTTTCGTTGAGCGTCGCCGTCGCGATCCTGGCCGAGGCGACCTTGAGCTTCCTGGGGCTCGGCGTCCAGCCGCCGGAGCCGTCCTGGGGCTCGATGGTCAGTCGAGGCAAGGACTATCTGGATCTGGCTCCCTGGCTGGCGTTCGCGCCGGGTGGGGCGATCCTGCTGGCGGTGATGGGCTTCAACTTCGTGGGGGACGCCATCCGCGACGCGCTCGACCCGCGAATGTCTCGGGCCGCGCGGTCCAACGGCGCCAGTTGAGCCTACTCGGTCGGCCCGTCCGAGCCCATGTCTGGCAGGCGCGGGATCGGGCGGACGCCGATTGGCCGGCCGTGCGCCATCACGACGGTGCCGTCGGCCTCGACATATCCGGCGCGGACCACCAGCTCCAGGTGGTCGTCGAGATCGGCGTAGCGTTGTATGTCGAGCCCGTCCCTGGCAGCTCGTCCGGCGTCGAACACACGGAAGTAGGTCACCTGGCGGGTGGCGTGCTCACCGGCCCGATCGACCATGCGGAGCGCGGTCGGATCGGTCCCTGGCGGCAGGTAGCCGGCCTCGACGTCGCGCCGGATCGCGTCCGGCAGGCTTCGTACGCCGGACGGCTCTGATCTCTCAGGCATCTGTGGCGACCATCGTTCTGCGCTCCCTCGGGTTGCTCAGTCACGTCGGGGCTTGAAAGCCCCGCCTACACTCATGGCGTCGCGCTGCGACGCAGACGCACGCCATCCTGTCGCAGAGCGACAGCTGATTGTAGACGTGGGCTTCAGCCCACGGACGTCTTACCGCCCCGTACGATCAGGCAGCGGCCGGGTTCACGCCTTCCGGCTCCGCCACCGCCTCGGCGGTCGGAATGTAGACGCGGTCCCGGATCAGGTTGCCGGGGTGCCGGACCGCCAACGGCCCGAACGACGGGTTCTTGTCGTTCATCCGCTTTAGCAAGTCGAGCATCCGCTGCATCAAGAGCGCAATGTTGCCGCCCTTCGCGAGCGCAGCGGTCGTGGCGGCAGCTACCAGATGCGCCGCGTAGACACCGGACTCCAGGTCAGCCGCGAGCGGAGCCGCCGTCGTCAGGCACTTCTTCAGCCGGCGCACGATGTCCTCGTCCTCGTCGCGCCAGTTCTGGATCTCCTCAAACGCGTGCAGCTCCAGGCTCACCATCGGATGCGACACGATCACCTTGGAGACGATCTCCGCCGACAGCTGCGCCGCCGCCGCGGAGACCTTCTTGCCGCCCAGCACGATCGACTTGACGTCCTTCTTGGTCTCGGCCAGGATCACGTCCGCCCAGCCGGCCGCGCCCGAGAAGTCCAGCTGGCGTACCGTGGCGGCGGCCAGGAAGCCGCGCAGGATGTCGGCCGGGTGGGGATCGCTCAGCGGGCCAGCATTCCGGAGCACTGGTCCGGCGCCGAACGCCGCGTTCAACCCTCGGAAGAAGCCGATCAGGCCGATACCGGCAGCCGGTCCCATGTTCAGGATGCCGAGCACGTCGGACGCCGTTTCGTCGATCCGGGTGGCCCAGTACGAGGCGAGCGAAGCGGTGCTGGCATCCTTTTTCAGCGCGGCCCGCACCGCCGTGGCCACCTCGTTGAGCAGGCCCTTATCCGCGTGGAGGATGTCGTGGCCGGCCGTCTCATGGCCGAGCGCCGGCCAGGCCAGCAGGCCGCGCCGGGCGTTCGACGGCGGCAGGTTGACGATGGCGGTCTTGACGCCGAAGTTCTTCGTCGCGTCGGCCGGCCAGGTGTACGGCCCGAAGTCAGGGTTGCCGAACTTGACCAGCGGCGCCAGCGTCTCGAGATCCGGCGGCTCCACACCACGTCGATCCTCCGCGCTGAGGAAGCCGTCGTACAGGTCGCTGACGACCTCCTGAAAGGCGCCCCGGGCCACGGTCGCGAAGCCCTCGCCGAGCTGGAGGATGGCCTGGGCGATGTCCATCATCAGCCCCGCCGGCCCCTCGTGGTTCGGGTCCGACTGGAGGATCTGGTTGAACTGAGCCTCGCCGATGGAGACCAGCGCGTTGAGATACGGCTCGTACACCGTGTGCAGGTAGAGCGGCGGGATCTTCGACTGCACGGCGTGCAGGCGCCCCAACAGGGTGTGATACTGGATCGGGTCGGGCGGACCGGGGTCCAGGTCGAGCCCGGCCTGCCGGGCATCCTCGATGCAGTTCCCCAGGTTGCTGATGTCTGGCTTCGCCACGTTCGTCTCTCCCTTCGACCTGTGCCACGAAACCGTCTTGGTGTAGCCGCTCGACGCGACATCCTCAGTCAGCATGACTCGCGGAGATGGGTACCTACATCGGGGGTAACCCGTATCGCGTCACCGATCCGCGCCCAGCGTCACTACGGGTTCATGACGCCAACGGCAGAGGATCGGCACGAATGACGGCGCCGTCCACGACACACCGGATCGCGGATCTGCTCAGTCGTTCAGTCCCGGAGCGCCGGCGGCCGCCCGACGTGAGGGGCGCCGATGCACGTATCTTGCGAGGCGCTGTCTCTTGCTTCGGCAACGGCCGGCGCCCATACTGACCGGGTCGGCACGAGGTCGTGCGGATGCGGTCCGATCGCTCCCGAGCCTGCCAGCATGGCGACGTCGTCGCCAAAGGATGCGCGCTCGGGAAAAGAACAGAGGTGGAGCGATGACGGCTCAGCCTGTTGGATCGTCGCAGGATGCGTTCGCGCCCCGGCGTCTCGAACGTCGGACCTTCTTGAAGGCGCTGCTCGGAACGGCCGGGCTGGTCGGCGCCAGCTCGCTGCTGTCGGCGTGCGGTGGGCAGGCAGCGTCGCCGGCGCCCGCGAAGCCGGCCGAACCGGCGAAGCCGGCCGAGAGCAAGCCCGCCGAGTCGAAGCCGGCCGAAGCTGCCAAGCCGGCCGATGCGTCCAAGCCGGCCGAAGCGGCCAAGCCGGCCGCCGGCAAGCCGGCCGGGGCCGGCGGCAAGCTGGAGATGTTCTCCTGGTGGACCACCGGCGGCGAAGAGGCCGGCCTGAAGGCGATGTACGCCCTCTTCGAGAAGTCCCACCCGGGCGTCGAGATCGTGAACCAGGCCGTCGCCGGGGCGGCGGGATCTAACGCCAAGGCCGTGTTGAAGACGCGGATGCAGGGTGGCGACCCGCCGGACTCGTTCCAGGTCCACATGGGCCACGAGCTGACGGACGGCTACGTCGCGGCGAATCAGGTCGAGCCGCTCAACGACCTGTACAAGTCCGAGAAGTTCGAGGAGGCGTTCCCGAAGGGCGTGCTGGAGATCGTCCAGGCCAACGGCAACTACTGGTCCGTGCCGGTCAACATCCACCGCGCCAACGTCTTGTGGTTCAACAAGAAGGTGCTCGCGGACAACCAGATCAACCCACCCGAGAGTTTCGACGACTTCTTCAGCGCCGCCGAGAAGCTGAAGGCGAAGGGGATCACCCCGCTGGCGCTCGGCGACAAGGAGCCGTTCGCCTCGGCCCACCTGTTCGAGACGGTGCTGCTGGGCGTCCTCGGCGCGGACGGCTACAAGGGCCTCTGGACGGGCGCCACGAAGTGGGACGACGCCAAAGTCACCACGGCCCTCGAGAACATGAAGAAGATGCTCGGCTACATCAACTCAGATCACGCCGCGCTGACCTGGGACCAGGCGAACGACCAGCTGATCGCCGGCAAGGCCGCCATGACGATCATGGGCGACTGGACCAACGGCGACTACACCCAGAAGAAGTTCACGGACTACGGCTGGACGCTGGCGCCGGGGACCAAGGGTCTGTTCGACGCGCTCTCGGACACGTTCGCGCTGCCGAAGAACGCCAAGAACCGCCAGAACGCAATCGACTGGCTGAAGCTGGCGGGCTCGGTCGAGGGGCAGGACGCCTTCAACCCGCTGAAAGGCTCGATCCCGGCCAACGTCAACGCCGGTAAGGCGTCCGGCTACAACGACTACCTGAAGTCCACGATGAAGGACTGGACCTCCCACACCATCGTCCCGAGCGTGGTGCACGGGGCGGCGGCGAAGGACGGCTGGGCGCAGTCGTATACGGACGCAATCAACAGCTTCGTCACCAAGCTGGACGTGGCGTCCACCCAGAAGGCGCTGGCGGCAGCCTGCTCGGACGCTGGAGTGTGCAAGTAGCAGGAAACCCCCACTTTCCGGGAGCGCAATGCCTTGCGCCCCCGGGTGTGGGGCTCCGCTTGGCAAGGAGTGTCATGCAACAGGATGCGCAGCCCGCCGCCCTTCCCGTCGCGGCCGCGGTCAGGCCACGGACTGCGCGCCGCTGGCTCTCCACCGACCAGGCGATCGGCCTGGCGCTGGTTACGCCGTCGCTGCTGGCGATCGCCGTGTTCGTCTACGGCTTCATCGCGCGGACCGCGTACATCTCGCTCGTCCGCTGGAACGACATCGCCCCGGACTACACGTTCGTCGGCCTGACCAACTACATCCGCCTGATGGACGTCGAGCGGTTCCAGATCGACCTGAAGAACACGCTCGTCTTCACGGTCACGTTCATCGTGCTCTGCCTGGTGGCCGGGCTGCTGCTGGCAATGCTGCTCGACCAGCGCATCCGGTTCGAGGGGCTGTTCCGCACGATCTTCATGTTCCCGCTGGCGATCTCGTTCATCGTCACGGGGGTGGCGTGGCGCTGGCTGGAGACGCCCAGCTCCGGCATCAACTTGCTCTTCGACGCGGCTGGCCTCGGCGTCCTCAAGAACGGCTGGTTCACCGACCCGAGCATCGGCATCCTGGGCGTGGTGATCGCGGCGTTCTGGCAGACGTCCGGCTACGTGATGGCGTTGTACCTGGCGGGGCTGCGTGGCATCGCCGACGACGTGCGCGAAGCCGCCCGCGTGGATGGCGCCAGCGAGTGGCAGCTGTTCCGCTACGTCATCTTCCCGCTGCTCCACCCGATCACGCTGACCGCCGTCATCATCCTGGGGCACATCTCGCTCAAGATCTTCGACCTGACCGTCTCGATGACCGGACCGGGGCCGGGGTTCGCCACGGACGTGCCGTCGCTGTTCATGTACCAGACGACGTTCTTTGGGAGCCGCTTCTCTCAGGGCGCGGCTGTCGCCATCGTGCTGTTGCTGCTGGTCAGCGTACTGATCGTGCCGTACCTGATCTACAACGCCCGCAACGAGGTGCAGCGGTGACCGAAAGCCCCCGTGCTGTCCCCCAACCCCTCCCCCGTGCGCGGGAGCGGGGAGATAGCGGGCATCGGCTATGAGCGCGAAGGTCACCGCTGCGCCTGGCCGGCCTCGCTGGTCGTTCCGCCCGGGCCGGATCGCCATCTACGTCACGCTTGCGATCTTCGCGCTGTTCTACCTGATGCCGGTCTACGTGCTGCTGGTGACCGGCCTCAAGTCGTTCACCGAGGTCACCCTGGATCGGATGTGGGCACTTCCGGAGGGGTTCAGCCTGGACAGCTTCCGCGACGCCTGGCTCGGCAACGACCAGACCGCCATCCCCGGCATCGCCAAGAACTTCTGGAACACGATCCTGCTGACGGCTCCCGCCACCATCATCTCGGCGGTGCTTGGCTCGGTGAACGGCTACGTGTTGTCGAAGTGGAAGTTCCGAGGCGCGGACGTGCTGTTCCCGGTGATTCTGTTCGGGATGTTCATCCCGTATCAGGCGGTGCTTATCCCGCTGGTGCAGACGATGCAGGCGCTCGGCCTGTACGGCTCGATCCCGGGCCTGGTCTTCGTCCACGTGGTGTACGGCATCCCGATCACGACGCTGATCTTCCGCAACTACTACGCGACCGTCCCCGGCGAGCTCGTGGAGGCGGCCCGGATCGACGGGGCCGGCATCCTGGGGGTCTACCGTTCGATCATGCTGCCGTTGTCGTGGCCGGGCTTCGTGGTGGTGGTGATCTGGCAGTTCACCTCGATCTGGAACGAGTTCCTGTTCGCCATCGTGCTGACGTCGAATCCGAGCGTGCAGCCGATCATGGTGGCCTTGAACAACCTGGCCGGCAGCTACAGCGTCCAGTGGAACATCCAGATGGCCGGCGCGCTGATGGCCGCGTTGCCCACCCTGCTGGTCTACGTGCTGTTGGGCCGCTTCTTCCTGCGCGGCCTGCTGGCCGGCTCCTTGAAAGGGTAGCATCAGTCCGCGACAATCGCGCCCGTGGATCGAGTCGACGGAGACGAGACAACTGAAGACCAGCGCCGGCCGGCCCGACGGCGCGCGCGAGCTATCCCCCTACCGACCCAGGCTGCTCTCGCGGCGGCTCGCGCCGTCGAGGCGACCATCCGAAACGCTGACGTGGAGATCGTCGTCGCATTCGACGCAACAGGACGCGAGATCTTGAGGAAGATCGGCTCAGCCGAGCATGTCGATCTCGAACCGTCTGAGGTGAGACGTCTGCGGCACGCCGTCATCACCCACAACCACCCACAATCCTACGATGTCTCGTTCTCTCTCGCTGATGTGCGCCTCGCGGCTTTCGCTGGGGCAAGTGAAGTGCGCGTCGTCACGCACGGTGTCACCTATTCGCTCCGTCCGCCGATCTCGGGCTGGTCCCTCGATTGGGCCGAAAGACTGCTGGTTCCGACGTACGAACAGGGACGACGACGGGCAACGCCAGCCGCGGTCGAGCAAGCGAGACGTGGTGAAGTGACCCGCGAAGTCGCTCAGGCGACGATCATTCATCAAGCCTGGGTCCACGTTGCCGCTGTTCTGGGGTTACAGTATGTTCTTGAGGAGGGAGATTCCCGATGATTCGTCTCGACGAAGAGTTTTCGATCCCTCTCTTGAGCCCGGTCTGCACATGGTGTCGCCACTTGCGCGATTCCGGCATCGACCGTGAGTGCGATGCGTTCCCGGACGGCATCCCAATGGCGATCTGGAAAGGCGAGAACGACCATCGCGCGCCTTTTCCAGGCGACGGCGGCGTCCAGTTCGAGGCGATTGACCCGCCGACAGCCCGACAGTCGGCGTAGCGGCTAGCGCCAGTCGATGCCGCCGAAGCCGCCCTTCGCCACCATCCGGGGCGGAGCGGACGTGTCGCGCGGCAGCAGGTACAGCCCGCCGCCCCCCAGCATCGCCAGCCAGTAGCCGTCCGGCGACCAGGCCAGCGTCGGCTCGTCCTCCTCAAACCACGTCAGGCGGCTAGACTGACCGCCGCTCCTGGAGATCACCCAGACGTCGCCAGGCGGCCCGTGGTTCATCACGCCTTTCAGGAAGACACCCGGGCCGAGTGAGCCGAGCGCATCGTCAACGCGGCTCGGGACGCCGAGCGCCTCGCCGCGCGAGACGCTGCCGATGTAGGCGATCTCTGACCCGTCCGGCGAGAAGCGGGGCGACGTGATCTGCACCAGCTGGTCGGCCGGAACCAGCACGCGCTCCGAGACGCCGTTGAAGTCGGCCAACACCAGCTCGTTCAGGAAGCCGTCCTGCCGAGTCGAGCGCACGTACGCCAGCAGCCGACCGTCCGGCGAGACCGCCGGCCAGCCGCCCGTCGCGATCGCCCGGGTCTCGCCACCCCCGACCACCGGCGCCAGCATCACCTGGCTCTGGAGCGCACCGCCCGATGGCGGCAGGTGGTCGAAGAGCAGCGCAGAGCCGTCCGGCAGCCAGGCCGGCGCTCCGAGCAGCGCCCCATCGACGTCGTGCTCGGCGACGACGCGGGCCTCACCTCCCTCGGCCGGCACCACCAGGATGTCCGAGCCGCCGATGCGCTCGCCCGGACGCCGCCCGAAGCGGCTGATCGCGATCTGGCTCCGATCCGGCGACCAGGCCGTGTGGCCGGCCACGCCGACCGGCGGCATGACTGCGATGGCTTGCTCGGCGCCGGTCTGGACGTTCGTCAGTTGAATGCCCGCGCCGTGCGGCGCCGAGATCGTACCGATCGGTCCGAACGCCGACTGGTTCGTGTCGGTCTGGCCCACCTGCCCGTGCGCCGTCCCGACGAACGACGCCATCACGACAACCGCGATCAGGACGGCACGACCAACGACAGTTCGGAGCACCCCTCACCCCCCGCCCCCCTCTCCCGTGCGCGGGAGAGGGGGAGCCGGCGTGCTACAACACAGTACACCGAGAGTCGCGGGAGCAGATGACTGATGGCTCCCCCTCTCCCGCGCGCGGGACAGCACGAGGGGGGCGGGGAGTGAGGGGTTCATCCCGAAGTCTGTCCCATCTCGGCCACAACCAGCCGCGCCGCCAAGCTCCCGCCCGGCAAGCGAGACGGAAGCGAGCGGCGAGGCCACGGGATCGCGCCTACGCTGACCGGCCCAGCCGCGTCAGGCCGAGCAGACCGAAGCCGCCGAGCACCAGCACCACACCCAGCGAGATCAGGCCGCTGGCCGAGCTCGCGTCAGCGTCGCCTGAGCGCGGCAGCACGGACGGGCTCGGCTGCGGTGAGGCCGCTGGCGTCTGCTGCTGGATCACGATCCGGTCTTTCACAGCCTTCGAGGAATCCTGGGCACGCGTCTGAATTCCCTTCAGCAGCGTCTGCTGATCTGCGCCGGTCGCGGTCTTCGCCTTGTTGGCATCGGAAACGATGGTGTCCATGTCCGTGCCAACCTTCGCCAGGACGGACTTGTCTTCGGCGCCGCTCGCCGGTCGCTGGGCCGCTTCGTCAGCCGCCGCCTTGACCGCCTGCGCCAGGGTCACGATCTCGCCCGCCTGGTTCTGGATCTCGGTCGCGTTGGTCAGGCTGGCCGCCGAGTTGGCACGGGCCACCAGCGCGTCGAGGCGATTGTTGGTGTCCGTGAAGTGCATCCGGGCGAAGGCAGGGGTCGGAGCCACCAGGCCGATGCCGAGCGCCAGTGCAGCCAGCGAGATGACGAATCGTTTGAACACGGTCTCCCTCTCCTAACGTGCTGCCCCCAACATTCTGTCCGGTCGGGGTCAGTTCGTGCCCGTCCCACGGGCGTCTCACGATGCCGACTTTTCGCGGTCCCCGTCGTTCACCTCCTCGTCGCCTGATCCGCCGAGACCGCGCAGCGAAAGCCGAGATCCTTCGCGGCGATGCCCACCGGCTCGGCGAGGCGATGCGTCAATTCGATCGAGTCGGACAGACTGAGCCACGATGCTCCCCGAGACATCCGCACGTCTGAGTCCGGCTTGAAGGTGGTCGGATTGGCGAGCGGGTAGTCCAGCCGCTCGCTGTTCGTCCATTCGCGGACGTTGCCGGTCATGTCGAAGATACCGAACGGGCTCAGGTCCTTGGGCATGCTGCCGACGCGCTTGGTGTCCGGCTCGGCGTCGTTCTGAACCTCGACGTTCGCGAAGTCCGGGTGCGGGTCGTTCCCCCAGGCCCAGCGCCGCCCGTCCGTACCCCGCGCCGCCTTCTCCCACTCGGCCTCGAAGGGGAGCCGGCCGCCGGCCCACTGGCAGTAGGCGTTCGCGTCGTTCCAGCTGACGTTCACGACCGGGTGGTCGCCGCGCTGGACGTCGAAATCCGCCGGGTTGAAGTTGGCCGGATCAGCGCGCTGGCGCCAGTCACCCTGCGGCTTGTACCCCGTCTGCTCCACGAAACGGGCGAACAGCGCGTTCGTCACCTCCTTGACGTCGATGTAGAAGGCCGGGATCGTCAGGGAATGGCTCGGCCGGGCCGTCGAGTCAGCGTCGTCGCCGATGGTGAACGGCCCCGCCGGCACCAGCCGCAGCTCGGCGCCGTCCTTGCCGGCGATGCTGGTCGGCAGCGGCGGCGGGGGCGCGGTCGGCTTCGGGGCTAACGTGGGTGGGGTCGTCGGCTGTGGCGGCTCCGTTGGCTGCCCGGCTGGCGCAGCCGGGCCGGCCGTGGGCAACGTCGTCGGCGCACTCGTCACCACCGTCGCAGCCGGCGGATTGGAGGTCGGCTTCGCGGCCGGGCCGGCGGTCGGCGGCAGCGTGGCCGGCGCGGGCGTGGCGGTCCGCTCCCCGCTCCCTGCCTCGGCCGCCAGCGTTGGCCGGGCGGTTGGCGTCTCGGCGGCCGGGGTCGCAGCGCCCAGGCCGACTGCACTCTGAACGCCAGGCACCAGGAACACGGCGGCGCCGGCCAGCACCGCTACCGCGAGCACGACCGCGAGCACCGCGACGACCGGCGAGCCCTTCGGGCGCTGCCCGTCAACCCCGGACACCCCCGGCGGCTTGTCGAGCCCGGCCGCCACCCGCAGCGCGATCGTCCGCCGCTGACGCTCGGCCGCGCGCGCCGCGATCTCCTCAGGCGGCAGGCCAGCCTCCTCGTCCACCTCGCGCGCCAGCTCGTCGAGGCGCGCCTGACGGACCGCGTCGTGCCGCAGCCGCTCCTGATCCTGCGGAGCAGCCTGAACCTGGGCGAGCTGCTGACCTGACGTCTGCCGAGGCGACAGGGGCGTCATGCCGGGCCGCGCCAGCAACCCCGGCACCGAGTCGGCGGGCGGCAGCTCACGCGTCTCGGCGACGTGCTGGTTCAGGCTCTCCTGGCGCGCCCGCTCGCGCTCCCATTCGTCCTCTTCAGCCTGCGCGCGGCGGGCCTGCTCCTGGTGAGCGGCCTCCAGCCTTGCCTGCTCCTGGCGGGCCGCTTCGAGCCGGGCGGCTTCCAGGCGGGCGGCCTCCTGCCGCTCTCGTTCGAGACGCTCCTGCTCGCGCCGCCGCGCCTCCTGAGCTTCCCACTCCCGGCGGGCCGCCTCGCGGGCTTCCCGCTCGCGGCGCTCGGCCTCGCGCGCCTCCTCGGCTCGCCGGGCAGCTTCCCGCGCCTCGCGCTCCCGCCGCGCCGCCTCCTGGGCTTCCCATTCGCGGCGCGCTGCTTCGCGCGCCTCCTGCTCGCGGAGCGCCGCCTCCCTGGCCTCACGCTCCTTCCGTTCCCGCTCCAACGCCTCCTGTCGCTGGCGCTCCTGCTCGGCTCGGCGGGCGGCCTCCAGGCGCGCACGGGCAGCGGCCAGCCCGGCGTCAGCACGACGCACTAGCTCCACCACGCCGGAATCGTCGTCGGCGCGCAGGCTGCCCCGCTCGATCTCCTCGGCGGCGGCCTGCCAGTTCTCCGCCGCCATCAGCGCCTCGATCCGGTTGCGCTGCGCGATCCTGGCTCGCAGCCGGCCGACTTCACGCTGGATCTGGTGCCCGCTCGGGAAACTCGGGTGGTCGCGGATCAGCTCCGCGACGAGCCCCTCGGCCCGCCGGACGTCCTTCTCGCGCAGCGCCTCCTGCGCCTGTTCCGCCAGGATCAGTGGCCGCACCGCGGCCCGCAGCTCGTCCACCATCTGGCCGGCGGTCTGGTACCGCTCGCGCGGCAGCTTCGCCAGCGCCTTCTGGATCACTTGCTCCACACCGGCCGGCACCGGCCGCTCCGGCGTGGACATCGGCGGGACCGGGCTGTGGACGTGATGGTTCAGGATCACCATCGGGGCGCCCTGGAACGGGAGCCGGCCACTGAAGATCCGGTACGCCACCACGCCCAACGAGTAGACGTCGCTGCGGCCGTCGAGGGCGGCGCCGGTGATCTGCTCCGGCGACATGTAGTACGGCGTGCCGACCGGGAACTGGGTCATCGCGCCGGTCTCGTCCAGCACCTTGGCGATCCCGAAGTCGGTGAGCACGGCGGTGCCATCGGCGTCCAGCAGCACGTTGGACGGCTTGATGTCTCGGTGCAACACGCCGTGGCGGTGGGCGTAGTCGAGCGCCGAGGCGATGCCGCTCAGGATCGCGTCGATCTCCTGCGTCGCGATCGGGCGGCCGAGGCGCGTCTCCAGCGTCTCGCCCTCCACGAACTGCATGATCAGGTACGCCGACTTCCCCTCGTCGCTGACGAAGTCGTACACCTGCACGATGTTCGGGTGGCCGGCCAGCCGCGCCGAGGCCCGCCCTTCGATCTCGAACCTGGCCCGCGCGCCTTCCGTCTCCAGCGCGCCCGGATGGAGCACCTTGATCGCGACGTAGCGGTCCAGCGCTTCGTGATACGCTTTGTAGACGGTGGCGAAACCGCCCCGCCCGATCGCGCTGACGACCTTGTACGAGCCGTTGCGCCCGAACGTCTCCGGCATCGAGCCCGTACTCATGGCGCGCCTCGACGACGGACAGCGCGCCGCGCACGCCGTGCCCGCTCCGTCCTCGGCGATACCACGTCCCCCGACGCTGGCGTCGCCTCTACCGCATGAGCTACCTGGAACACCGCGCCACCCTGTCCAGGATCGAGTCTTCGGCTACCGAGTCGAGGCACGCCGGCCAGCACGGCGCTCGGTGGGCGAGCCGGCGTTCGTTCAGGCGCCAGAGATCGCTCCGCCAACAGGCATTGGGAACGCCGTATACGCGGCGCCTCCATGGACGACTGCGCGGGCCGTGCCGCTCGCCTGGCACACCACGACACAGACGTCGAGCGCCGGCCGTCACTGCCAGGCCTGATGGTCATGATAGCTGAACGCGCGCGTCCTTCCGGGGAATTCGTCACCACAGTACATGGTGCCTCTCCCAGGGGCCGACTGATTGTGATGGTCCGGACGTGTCGCCTGTTCGCTCGCCAACACCAGCGGCACCCATTCAGGCTAGTGCGTTCAGGCTAACCGCCATGGATTCTGGCCTGTTTCCCCGTTCACCGTCGTTACGAAGAGAGAAGGCCAGGGACTGCGCACAGGAGGCCCGGCACTCGGGAGGTCAAAGTGGCCCAGATCGTCACATCATGGTCGCGGTTCTGGCCGACCCAGTCGGAGGAGGCCGGCCGGCGGCCCGGCGCGGGCGACCAGCGCACGCGCACCAGGGGATTCTACCTGAGCGTTTCGTTTGTATTCGCCGTTCTGACGTACCTCGCGGTCCAGCTGATCCAGCTGGGTGGGGAGCTGCTGAACGCGGCGGCCACCGCCACCGATCCGCTGGCCGGCAGCATGCTGGTACACGCCACCAGCCTGACGGCCTGGGCCGGCGCCTGCATGCTGGTGGGCCTGGTTGCGCATCACTACTTCTCGCGGCTGGGCACCAGCCTGCACGCCGAGACCAGACGTGGCGAAAAGCTTGCACTCGTCTCGGACGTCAGCGGCGCCCTGACCGGGCCGCACCCGCCCGCCGACATTTCGACGCGCTTCTTGCAGCGAATCAGGAAGGTCGTGCCAGACGCGACCACCACCGCCGTCTTCATCTACGACGAGGCCGCCGAGACGCTGGCCGGCCTGGCCGCCGACGGCCCGATGACCGAGGAGCTGGACAACGCCTGTATCCCGCTCTCCACGCTGCCCGAGGCGATCCGCTCCAGCCTCCTGAAGGGCCGCCCGGTCGTGGACTACGACATCCTGGTGGACACCACCACGGTAGGCGGCAAGGAAGCGTGGAGCGCGCTGGTGCGCCAGGTGCCGGCCCTGCGCCAGTGCCGCACCTTCGTGATGCTGCCCCTGCAGTCGCGGAATCGGCTGGTCGGTGTTCTGATGCTGCGTGACGACCGCATCAGCAGCGTGGACGTGGAGCTGTTGCAGCTGCTGACGGTGCTGACCCAGTTCCTGGCTGGCGCGCTGCACAACGCCTTCTCGGTGTCCGAGGCCGAGGCCCGCGCCGAGCGCGCCGCGATCATCAACCGGGTCGTCCATCACGCCCACGCCGGCCACGACCACGAGACGATGATGGCGAACACCCTGCACGAGCTGGCGAGCGCGATGGGCGTCTCGGCGGCGCTGGTGCAGCTCGGCAAGTCCGTCGAAGACCTGCACATCGCATACGAGTGGACCGCCGAAGGCGAGACGCCGGTCGGCGTTGGCAGCAAGATGGAGATTCCGGTCGCCCAGCTCGCCGTCCGCGAAGAGAAGACGGTCGCCGTTGCCGACCTGCGCACCGACCAGCGCCTGAACGACCGCGACCTCAGCGAACCGGAGGAGTACTTGCGCACCGGCGCGGTCGCCGGACTCGCCACCCCGATCAGCCTCGGCGGCCAGCTGGTCGGCGTGCTGCTGCTCCAGATGAACGACCGCCCCCGCATCTGGACCGGCGACGACATCCGCCTGATCGAGGGTGTGGCCCGCGAGCTGCGAGTCGCGCTGGAGACGGCCCGCCTGCTCGAATCGCGGGCGCGCGAGTCCGACCGGCTGCTGGCGCTCCATCGCGCCTCGGCGGAGCTCGCGACCCACACCGACACCAGCACCGTTATCGACTCGATCCTGCGCAACGCGGTGGTGCTCCTTGGCGGCGGCAGCGGCTCCTTCTTCCGCTGGGACCCGGAGGCCGGCGTCCTGCGGCGGGTCCAATCGTGGCAGACCCCGGATGTGGACAGCTCCACGGAGCTCCGCCCGGGCGAAGGTCTGGCCGGCCTGGCGTTCGCCCAGGCCAAGCCGATCATCATCAACGACTACCAGGCGTCCGACCTGGCGCGCCGCCGAGGCCGCGACCGTGGCCTGCGGGCCGGCCTCGGCGTGCCGCTGATCCCGAGCGGCAAGCCGCTCGGCGTGCTGCTGGTCTCGTCCTACGACGATTCGACCCAGTTCTCTGACGACGACGCTCGCCTGCTGGACCTGTTCGGGGACCAGGCGGCAGCCGCGCTGATCTCGGCCGAGTCGTTCGAGGAGCAGGGCAAGGCCGTCGCCGAGCTGGAGCGCGCGAACAAGGTCAAGAGCGAGTTCGTGGCGATCGTCTCCCACGAGTTCCGGACCCCGCTGACGGGCATCCAGGGCTTCAGCGAGATGATGCGCGACGAGGACCTGAACGTCTCCGAGATGAAGGAGTACGCCAGCGACATCAACAAGGACGCCCGCCGGCTGAACCGCCTCGTCAACGAGATGCTGGACCTGAGCCGGATGGAGTCCGGGCGGATCGCGCTGAGCCTGGAGAAAATCGACCTCAACAGCATCGTGCAGGAGGTCGTCGCAACCACCCAGCCAACGTCCATGAAGCACAAGTTCGTCATGCGCCTGGACGCGACCCTGCCGAAGCTGATGGCGGACCGCGACAAGATCACCCAAGTAGTGACGAACCTGGCGAGCAACGCGATCAAGTACTCGCCTGACGGCGGCGAGATCGTGATGATGACCCGCACCGAGGCGAACCTCGCGCACCTGATGGTCATCGACAACGGCGTGGGGATGCCGAAGGAGGCACTGGAGTACGTCTTCGAGCCGTACTCGCGCGTCGAGAACGGGCCAGCCAGATTCGTCAGTGGGACCGGGCTCGGCCTGCCGATCGCACGCCAGATCGTGAAGCTACACGGCGGCCGTGTCTGGGCCGACAGTGTCGAAGGCAAGGGCTCGACCTTCCACTGCCTGATCCCGGTCGGCGCCAGCTCGCGCGCGGCCTGAGCCACGAGAGGAGAGACCCATGGACCAGCCCAAGATCCTGTTCGTGGACGACGAGGAGCAGATCCGTCGCCTGCTGAGCTCGTTCCTGACGCGTCGCGGCTACGCGGTGAAGACCGCCACTGACGGGCAAGAAGCGCTCAACATGCTGGAGTCGGAGACGCCGGACCTCGTCATCACCGACGTCAACATGCCGAACGTGGACGGCGTCGAGCTGACCCGCCGCCTCCGCAACCACCCGACGATGGGCCGGATGCCGATCATCATGCTCTCGGCGAAGGTCCAGACCGACGAGATCCTGGCCGGCTACGCCGAGGGCGCCGACGAGTACGTGCCGAAGCCCATCGAGATGCGGATTCTGGCCGCCAAGGTCGAGTCGCTGCTGCGGCGCGTCCAGCAGCCGGCCGCCGCGCAGCCAGCCGCCGACGGCGTCGCTCCGGCCGTGCCAGAGCCGCCGGCGAAGCAGGTGATCGTGTTCATGCACGGCAAGGGCGGCGTCGGGACGACGACCCTGGCCGTCAACGCGGCGGTCGCGCTGGCGACCGGGGCCGGCAAGAAGGTGTCGCTGCTCGACCTCGACCTGGCGTACGGCAACGCCGCGCGGATGCTCGGGCTGGAGCCGGAGCGCACGCTCGCGGACCTGGCCGCCGACGACCGCGTCTCGGTGGACAACCTCCACGACCTGACGCTGGTGCACAAGAGCGGCGTGAAGATGATCACCGGCTGCGACCAGCCGGAGCACGCCAGCACGGTCGGCGGGCTGCTGGTCCGCTGGACCGTCGAGCAGCAGCTGGAGCAGTCGGACGTGGTCCTGGTGGACACGGCGTCCTGGCTCTCCGAGGCGACGCTCGCGGTGCTGCCGGAGGCGACGACCGTCTGCGTGGTGACCACGCCGCGCCTGGTCGCGATGGAGGCGACCGCCGCCTGCCTGAACGTGCTACAGCGTCTCGGCGTGGGCCGGGACCGCGCGCGACTGATCGTGAACAACACCGCCACGCGCGGCGTGAAGCCAGAGGTGGTGGAGCGCCGCCTGGAGCGCCCGGTCGACCTGAACATCCCGTTCCTGTCCTCGTTCGCCGACGCGGCGCGCTCGCTGAAGCCGCTGGACAAGGGCCAGTCCGACCAGATCGGCTCGATCGTGGCGCGCGACCTGGCGACGCGAGTAATCAGCTTCCCGGCAGCGTAAAGCGAGGAGACAGGAGACAGGAGACAGGAGATCGAATCCCCTCCTGTCTCCTGTCTCCTGTCTCCTGTCTCCTCGCTCAATGCACGTACTGCCGCACGGTCTGCTCCAGCTCGTCCAGGTCGAACGGCTTGTGCACGAACGCGTCGGCGCCGCTGCCCCGCGCCACGTGGGCGCCGACCGAGCTGATCAGGATCACCGGTGGTGGCGGCTCGAGCTCCGTCTTCACCCAGCGACAGAGCTCCTTGCCGCCCATCACCGGCATCATCACGTCCGAGATCACGAGATCTGGCGGGTTCTCGCTCGCCAGCTCGATCGCCTGCCGGCCGTCGATCGCCTCCTGCACGGTGTAGCCAAGATCGCGCAGGACCCAGGCGAGCAGCTCCCGAATCGGGGCCTCGTCGTCCACCACCAGAATCGAAGTCATCGTCCGACCCCGGCGTCGTGGATGGGGTCTGAAGATGCGCCTCGCTCCGCTGTTGCAGGCGACATCAGCGTCTCGTTCTGCATCAGCATGCCCTGCCCGGCTTCGACGGTGTACTCGCGGAGGCGACGATCCACTCTGAGAAGCGCATATGCACGATTGAGCGGTGGCGCCGCGAGTGCCCTTCGCGCTCCACTGCTCATACGGAGCCGCAAGTTCTCGGCCAGGACCACCAGGGACGTCCTGTCGAGGTCGAGGTCCGCGACGCCGAGCGCGAAGGTTGCGGTAACGATCTGAGGTGTGACTACCGGCCGGCGAGCTTCCTCCCCATCTCCAGGGCCGGGAACGACCGCGACGGCGACGGCATCAGCCAGCGGTACCCCTTCTCCAGAATCCACTCCACGTTCTTGGTGTCCACGTGCGGGTGGCCGCAGACCACGTTGAACTTCTGGCACGTCTCGACGACGCGGTTCATGGCCGCGACGACCTTCGGGTGCTCGTACTGGCGCGGGTACCCGAGATCCTGTGAGAGGTCGCCCTCGCCGATGATGACGGCGGTGATGCCCGGCACCTGTTCCAGGATGTCCGGCAGGTTGTCCACCGCGCGCAGCTCCTCGCACATGATCGCCACGACGACCTCGCCGTCGGGGGCGAGCGGCCAGACGTCCGCCTTCTTGTAGTACTCCTGCTGCGAGAGACCCCAGTAGCGCGCGGCGGCAGCGGGCGCATCGCCGCGCTGGCCGGCCGGCTCGTAGAGCGGCGCGTCCTTCGGGCGGGGATAACGGCACGCCACCATCGCGTTCCGCGCCTCTTCGACGGTGCTGACGTGCGGCCAGACGATGCCGTAGACGCCGCTGTCGAGCACCTGCTTAGCGATCCACTGATTCATCTCGCCGCCGTTCGGCGGGATCCGGACCAGCGGCGTGACGGCCGGCGCCAGCGAGCCACGCTCAACGATCTGCTTCCGATTGAGCATGTACTGGAGCGAGTCGCGGAGCGCCCGGATGTCGTAGGCGCCGTGCTCCATCTCGAAGACGACGCCATCGTACGCGGCGTCGCCAATCGCCTGCGCGTTCTCGGGCGTGGGCGGCGAGAACGTCACGAACGCCGGCTTCCCAGACTCCAGTGCGGCGATGACGCCGTTCAGCCGAGTCGTCTCAGCCACTGCACAGACCTCCCCATCGACGGATCTCTGCGTCGTACGAGGCCAGCGTACACCGGACGGCCCCCCTGCCGCCGCGCCAGCAACGAGCTCGGTGGCTATCACTTCACTGGTTGGCCCGTACGACGTGAGGGCGATCCAGGTAGAATCTCGATGACCGGGCGCCACCCAAGAGGAGATCTTGCGGAGCTACCCGTCACTCAGGCCCGTGCATATCCAGGCCGCTCTCGCCTATGCCGCTGAGCCTGCCTAGTAATTCGCCAGCACACGTCGTCGGGAAAGCAGCGAACGTGCCCGTGGAGCGCGGCCATCCTGGCCGCCCCGGTTGTTGACAAGCGATGCTGCTGCCCTGAGTCCAGAGACAGTCAGCACCGAAGCGGCCAGGATGGCCGCGCTCCACGGGCACGTTCGCTGCTTTCCCGAATCGCTCGGCTGGAGCTGCACGAGATCCGTGTGCGGTGAGGCCCCCGGGGATCGACTCAGTCCCGGTAGAACAGCTCGGCGTCAGTCCTTGTTGTCGTTGTCGGCTTCCGACGGATCCTGGTAGCGCGCACTGACTGACAGCTGGGTCGCCTCGAACAGCTGCTCGTTGATCTTCTCGCCTTCCGCCTCGATGTAGTCGCCGACACGGATACCGTTGATCGCGATCTCGTCCGTCTTCAACACCCGCACCACCGTCCGGCCGTCCACGCTGCCGAGGATCAGCTCGGGCGGGTCCTTGAGGGTGTCGATCTCCAACACCTGGCCGTTCAGCGTGTGATCCTGGTCGTGATTGCCGGACCCCTGCTCCTTCTTCTTCTTGTCCTTGTCCTTCTGTTCGTCGCTCTTGCTCGATGCCACGCTCGCCTGGGCCGTAAACTGGTCGTCCGTCGCGAGCAGCGGCGCGACGATGGTCGTCACCAGAGCGAACATCATGCCGAGAATCGCCGCCCGCATGACGCTTCGCCAGCCAGCATTTCGCATCTCTGCCTCCATGTACCGTGCGTTGCGAGCCTCGTCGCAACAGCCACATAGTGTCCAAAACGGCCCCAAACGGGCATGGTGTCGGATTACGCCATACTGTGACGTGACACCGGCGCCCAGGTTGCCGCGCCGAGCACATCCAGGCCGCCCTGGCCTACGCCTCCGAAAACTCCCCCTGAGTGCGATACACTCGCCGACAATAGGAGGGGCTGATGGCGGTTCGGTGGGGGTTCGTGGGGGGCGGCAACGTCACCGAGTGGAAGGCGTCCCCGGGCGGGGCGTTCACGCAGGACGGCTCCGACGTGGTGGCCGTCGCGCGGACCAGCCTGGAGCGCGCCCAACAGTACGCCGAGGCGAACGGTATCGCGCGGGCATACGGCAGCGTCGAGGAGCTGTGCGCCGACCCCGAGGTCGATGCCGTCTTCGTCTGCACGCCGCACCATCTCCACAAAGAGCACGCGCTGGCGGCGATCCGGGCCGGCAAGCACGTCCTCTGCGAGAAGCCGCTGACCATCGGCACCCAGGACGGCGCCGAGCTGGTGGCGGCAGCCCGCGAGGCCGGCGTGCTGCTCGGCGTGGCCTACTACCGCCGCTTCTACCCCGTTTTGGAGAAGCTGCACGCGATCGTGGTGAGCGGGCAGCTCGGGACGCTCACCTCCGTGCAGATGGTCTGCCGCTCCTGGTCGATCCCCCGGCAGCCACCCGCCGACGGCACGCCAGCGCCCTGGCGCACCCATCTCGACCAGGCCGGCGGCGGCGCCCTGACCGACGTCGGCTCACACCGCCTCGACCTGCTGTTCTGGCTGCTCGGCGACGCCGAGCGCGTCTCAGCCAGCGTCCAGCGCTTCCAGACCTGGGCCGAGGTCGAAGACCAGGCAACCGTCACGATCCAGTTCGCGAGCCGCGCCACCGGCTACCTCGACCAGAGCTTCTGCAGCCGCGTCTATCGTGACTCCATCGTGGTGCACGGCACCGAGGGCAGCGCGACGGTCGAAGACCTGGAGGGCACCCGGCTCCGTCTTCAGATCGGCAAGAGCGACGAGACGTTCGAGCTGGCGCCCCGCGCGTCGTCCACGCACCGCCCGCTGGTGACCGACTTCGTGCGCGCCGTGACTGACGGCGCGCCGCTCGGCTGCTCCGGTGCGGACGCCCTGCGCACCACCCAGATCCTGGAGCTGGCGTACCGAAGCGCCCGCGAGAGTCAGACCCTGGCGGTGCCGCCGCTCCCCTGACTCGGCCGGCTACCATATCGGGCAGCGAGGGAAAGCCCGCATCCCAGGCTGGCGCAACGGCTGGCGTGGGCGCAATGAATTGCGCCCCTACAGATCCAATCCTGGTAGGGGCGCAATTCATTGCGCCCCCGATGTTGCGACCGCCTCGGGTGGGGCTTCCAAATGGGAGCCAGCTAGATGAAAATCGAGAAGATCAAGCCGTTCCTGGTGGACCGCTGCCTGCTGGTGCGGGTCTACACCGACGAGGGCATCGTCGGGACTGGCGAGGCCGGCCTCTGGGCGCACCACGCGCTGGTGTACCAGGCCATCGAGCAGTTGAGCGAGTACTACGTCGGCAAGGACGCCAGCCGCATCGAGCACCATTTCCAGACTGTCTCGCGAGACACCCACTTCCAGGGCGCCGTGCTAAGCGCCGCCATGAGCAGCATCGACATCGCGCTCTGGGACATCCTCGGCAAGTCGCTCGGCAAGCCGATCCACCAGCTGCTCGGCGGCAAGGTCCGCGACAAGGTCAAGGTGTTCGGCAACGTCGGCGGCGCGACGCTGGACGAGCGCGCTCGCCAGGCTCAGAGCTTCGTCGAGCAGGGGTACGTCTCGCTCCGGACCGTCCCGTTCTTCGAAGGGTTCGAGCAGCGGTCGCCCTCGCAGGCCGTCTCGGACGCCGTCGAGATCGTGAAAGTGATCCGCGAGGCCGTCGGCTACAACATCGACCTTGGCGTCGAGATCCACCGCAACTTCAGTAAGGCCGAGGTGGTAGTGTTCGGGAACGCCGTCCTGCCGTACCGCCTGCTCTACCTGGAAGACCCGCTCGCGCCGGAGAGCACCGATTCGCTCAGGTACGTCGCAGCCCACGTCAACGTGCCGATCGCGGCCGGCGAGCGCTCGTACAACCTGTACCAGTTCAAGGAGATCATCGACACCGGCGCGGTCAGCTACGTCCGCCCGGACCTGAGTCTGGCCGGCGGCATCACCCAGGTCAAGAAGATCGCGGCGCTGGCCGAGTCGGCGTTCGTCGGGATCTTCCCGCACCTGATGGGCAGCCCGATCAACATGGCGACCTACGTCCAGCTGGACGCCGCCATCCCCAACTACTTCCTCCAGGAGGCGTACCCCGCCGCCGACGCCCTCAACGACATCCTGGAGCAGCCGCTAGTCCGCGACGGCGGCTACGTGGTCGTGCCGGACCGGCCGGGCCACGGACTGGAGATCCGCGAGGAGCTGCTCGCGAAGCACCCGTACCGCCCCCACACCGTCAAGGGCTGGTTCCGCGAAGACGGCTCCGTCGCACACTGACAGGAGACACACATGGGCAGACTACAGGATCGCGTGGCGGTCATCACCGGCGCCGCGCACGGTATCGGGCGGGGTATCGCGCTGCGGTACTCGCAGGAGGGTGCAAAGGTCGTCATCTGCGACCTGGACCGCGACCCGAGCGTCGGGCACGCCGAAGAGGTCTCGAAGCTGATCGCGGAGGCCGGCGGCGAGGCCGAGGTCATCCTGGGCGACGCCAGCGACACCCCGGACATGCAGAGGGTGTTCGCGGCGACCGCCGAGCGGTTCGGCAGAATCGACATCCTGGTCAACAACGCCAACCCCGGCCGCCGCAACCCGAACGACCCGCGCGACTTCATGAGCACGTCTGAGGAGCAGCTCTATCAGGGCTACTTCCTACCGTTCAAGGCCGCGTACGTCAACACCCAGCTGGTCGCGAAGCAGATGATCGCGCAGGGCGGCGGCGGCGCGGTCATCACGATCACCTCGGTCCACCACGACCGCCCCTGGGGCTGGGACTCGGTCTACGGCTCGATGAAGGCGGCTCTCAAGCGGCTGGTGATGAGCCAGGCAAGAGAGCTGGCGCCCCACAAGATCCGGGTCAACGCCATCGCGCCCGGCTTCATCGACAACCGCCTCTTCGCCGGCGAGCGCGGCGAGCGGTACGACACCTACAACGTTCGCGCCGAGACCGAGATCCTGCTCGGCCCCGGCAAGCCGTCCGACATCGCCGGCGCGGCGCTCTACCTCGCCTCGGACGACGCCCGCTACGTGACCGGCACCCAGATCCTGGTGGACGGCGGCATGCTGCTGCCCCCGATCACCGAGATTTAGGGAGGGCGCGATGCAGCCGAATCTCGTCTACGTCGGCACCTACACCCGCAACGGGCAGGCTGAAGGGATCTACGTCTTCCAGCGCGACCCAGACTCAGGCAAGCTGACCCAGCTCAGCATGGCCGAAGCGTACGATCCGTCGTTCCTGGCGTTCTCGCCGGACAGGCGATTCCTGTTCGCCGTCAACGAGTACCGCGAGTTTGCGGGCGAGGGCGAGGGCAAGGTCTCCTCGTTCGCGATCGACCAGAACACGGGCGCGCTCTCGTTCCTGAGCCAGCAGTCCACGCGGGGCGGGGAGCCGTGCCACCTGACGACCGACGCCTCGGGCCGCTGGCTGATCGTGGCGAACCACGAGAACGGCCGGGTAGCGGTGCTCCCCATCGACGGCGAGGGCCGGCTCGGGCCGGTCTCGGACCTCATGCAGCACGAGGGCTCCGGCCCTGGTCCGAGCCAGCAGGGGCCGCACGCCCACTTCGTGACGTTCGACCCGCCCGGCCAGCGCGTCCTCGTCTGCGACAAGGGCATCGACAAGGTGATGATCTACCGGCTGGACGGAGTCAACGGGAAGCTCCTGCCGGCCGATCCTCCGTACGGCTCGCTCCACAGCGGCGCAGCTCCCCGCCACATCGCGTTCCACCCGAGCGGCAAGTACGCATACGTCAACGGCGAAGCCGACATGACGATCACGGCGTTCGCCTACGACGGCGCAACCGGCACCCTCGCCGAGCTGCACTACCTCTCGACGCTGCCCGCAGGGGCGACGGCTGAGCGCCTCTCGACGGCCCAGATCCTGGTCGAGCCGTCCGGGCGGTTCGTCTACGTCTCCAATCGCGGCCACAACAGCATGGCGATCTTCGCCATCGACCAGGAGACCGGCCGCCTGACGGCCGTCGGCCACGAGCCCACCCAGGGCGAGACGCCGCGTAACTTCGCCATCGACGCGAGCGGCACGTTCCTCTACGCCGCCAACCAGAACAGCGACACCATCGTCCACTTCCGGATCGACCAGCAGACCGGCCAGCTCCACCCGACCGGCGACGTCACGCCAGTCGGCGGCCCGGTCTGCATCCTCTTCGGATAGGAGCCAGGAGTCAGGAGCCAGGAGCCAGGAGGGGCGACAGGCTGTCCCCCCGATTGTCATCCTGAGCCTGCGAAGGATCTCCCACCGGAGCAGCGCGACTCTCTGAGTGACGGGAGGGGCTGTGAGATCCTTCGCGAGCTCAGGATGACAATCGGGGCCGCTCAGAATGACAATGGGGGCCGCTCAGGATGCCAGAGATGGATCAGGGTCACAAAAGGGGGCTCAGGGTGACAGCCGTGGGGTGTCCGTCTGCGAACTGCTCCTGATTCCTGACTCCTGGCTCCTGACTTCTCGAACGGGGAGCGTCACGACGAACCGGGTGCCGCCATCTGACGGGATCTCGGCGCGCAGCTCGCCGCCGTGCAGGCTCACGATCTCGCGGCTCACGTACAGGCCGAGGCCCATGCCGCTGGCGTAGCTCTCCACGTGGGCCTGGTAGTACCGCTCGAAGATGCGGTCCAGGCGGTCCGGCGGAATCCCGATGCCGTGGTCCCGCACGCCGATCTCCACCATGTCGGGCGTGGGCCGCGCGAGCGTCACCTCGACGTCGCCGCCGGCCGGGCTGTACTTGATCGCGTTGTCCAGCAGGTTGCTCAACACCTGATCCAGGCGGAGCGGATCGACTCGAGCCGACACTTCGGGCAGGCAGTTGACCGTGACGGTGTGTTGTGGCGCGCGGTCCTGCGCGTCAGTTGCCGCGGACTCCACCAGCGCACACAGGTCGGTCAGCTCGGTTTCGACCGTCAGCTTGCCGGCTTCGAGGCGGGCGATGTCCATCAGTTGCGAGATCAAGCGCGCCAGCTTGGCGGACTGGCGGATGATGGACGCGATCGGTCGGTCAGCACGGGCTCGGTCCAGCCCGCCCTCGCGCCGCAGCCGGCGCTCGAGCAGCTGGGCCTGCCCGGTCAGGCTGGCGATCGGCGTGCGGAGCTCGTGCGCGGCGATCGAGAGGAACTCGTCGCGGACGCGGACGGCGGCCTCGGCGGCCTGGCGCGCCAACTGCTCGCGGCGGGTCGCCTCGGCCCGCAGCCGTGCCAGCCGGATCTGGGCCTCGACCCGCGCCAGCAGCTCGCGCGCCGAGAACGGCTTGATCAGGTAGTCGTCGGCCCCGCTCTCCAGCCCTTCGATCCGCGCCTCCTCGCCGGCCCGCGCCGAGAGCAGGATGACCGGCACGTCCTGGAGATCTGGATCGGCGCGCAGCTCTCGCAGCAGGCCGAAACCGTCCAGCCCCGGCATCATGACGTCGGTCAGGATCAGGTCTGGACGACGGGCACGTACCGCCGCCAGGGCGGTGTCGCCGTCGCCGACCGCCGCCACGACGAACCGCTCGCGGAGCAGCCGACTCACGTACTGGCGCATGTCGCGATTGTCGTCGGCCAGGAGGACGCGCGGCATGTCGGCATCTGGCACGCGCGCGGGCACGACCGGCCGATCTTGCGCGACGACCTGGTCCGGCTGCCATGCGCCGTCGCCACTCGCGGTGTCGGACTCGGCGGGGAAAAGCTCGCCGTCCGGCAGCCAGCTCAGCGCCTCGTCCACGAACGGCAGTGCACCCAGCACGGCCGGCTGGTGGCCATCGCCGGCGGCGACGCGCTCGACTGGCAGGTGCGCCGAACCGGCCGGCAGCGAGACGGCGAACGTCGTTCCCTGGCCCAGGACGCTCTCGACGGCGATCTCGCCACCATGCAGCCTGACCAGCTCCTGGACGAGCGCCAGCCCGATGCCGGTGCCCTCGTGCGTCCGTGCGCGGGCGCCCTGCACGCGGTGGAACCGGTCGAACAGGCGCGGGAGCTCCTCCTGTGCGATGCCGGTGCCGGTGTCACGGACCGTCAGGACGATCTGACCGTCGCGGGCCGCCAGCGACACCGCGATCTCGCCGTCGAACGTCGCCTTGAAGGCGTTCGAGACGAGGTTGAGAACGATCTTCTCCCACATTTCGCGGTCCACGTACGCCGAGACGCCGCCCGACAGGCTCGGGCAGTCCACGATCAGCCGCAGGCCGGCCCGCTCGACCGCCGACCGGAAGCTGGCGGCGAGGTCCGTGGTGTAGGCGCCCAGGTCGGTGCGCTCGTAGCTGGCCTGGATCCGCCCGGCCTCGATCCGCGAGAAGTCGAGCAGCGTGTTGACCAGCCGCAGCAGCCTGACGGCGTTCCGATGCACGACGTCCACCCGCTCCCGGTGGACCGGCGGTAACGGGTGCGCGTGGTCGGCGAGGCCGTCCTCGATCGGGCCGAGGAGCAGCGTCAGCGGCGTCCGCAGCTCGTGCGAGACGTTCGAGAAGAAGGCGGTCTTCGCTCGGTCCAGCTCGGCCAGCGCCTCCGACCGCTTGCGCTCCTCTTCGTACGCCTGGGCATTCCCAATCGCCGCCCCGATCTGGCCGGCCACCAGGCTCAAGAAGCCGCGATAGTCGTCGTCGAACAGGCGGTACGGGTTGAGGCCGGCCACCAGCAGGCCGGCCTGCCCGCCCTGGCCGGACGGCGCGATGGGGAAGACGGCGGCCTGACGCGGCGGTCGGTCCCAGGCGCCGGTCGGCAGGTCGCCGAGCGCCGCCGACAGCTCCGCGACCAGGAGCGGCGCCTGGCTGTGCACGGCTTCGGCGAGCGGCCAGATCGCGGCCTCGTCCAGAGGGAGCTCGGGCGGGGCGGCCGGGTGGCCATCCTCGACGTTGGTTGCGCCCGCCAGCACCGCTCGCTGCCGGTCGGAATCGATCAAGTACACCAGCGCAAACGGCAAGTCGCGGGAGCAGGTCTCCAGGCAGCGGGCGCTGCGCTCGCACGCCTCCAAGATGGTGCGCGCTTCGGTCGTCGCGACGGCCAGCTCCTGGAGCAGCGCGAGCTGTCGCTGGCCGATGATCCGCTGGGTGTCGTTGGTGTTGGCGCAGAAGATGCCGCCAACTCCGCCGGAGTCGTCCGGCACCGGGCTGTAGGAGAAGGTGTAGTACGTCTCCTCCTGGTAGCCGTACCGCTCCATGATGAGCAGGAGCGCCTCGTCATAGGTGCCTTCGGTGCCGTACAGCGCCTGGCGAGCACGGGGCCCCACCTGGTCCCAGATCTCGCGCCAGACCGCCTCGGCCGGCTGCCCGAGCGCCCAGGGGTGCTTGCCGCCGAGGATCGACTGGTAGGCGTCGTTGTACAGGTTGATCAGCTCGTCGCCCCACCAGACGAACATTGGCTGGCGGGAAGTGAGCATGATGCGGACGGCGGTCTTGAGCGCCTGCGGCCACCGTTCGACCGGGCCGAGCGGCGTGGCGGCCCAATCCATCGCGCGCATCCGGGCGCCCATCTCGCCACCGCCGGCCAGCACCCCACTTCCGACGAATTGCAGCCCTGACGCCTCTGGCGGTACTGTCGACCGATCGCCGAGCTCCGTACTTCGCACTCCCATGCCCCTGCCCCATACGACGGCGGCCGTCCTCGCCACCGGCGGCGGGATCAGGGCCGGCGGCGCGCAATATGCACGGATCGTGCCAGGACGCGCAGGGCAAGGTCTCCGATCTGGAACAATGTGGCGTTCGGGACGGGTGTGACAGAGGATCAGGAGACGTCGGGTGCAGAGTCGAGAACGGCTGGTCGTCGAAGTCTATGCGCATGGCGGGTGGTGGAAGGACAGCACTGGCAAGACCGGGCAGGTACCGGAATCCGAGGCTCGGAAAGGACCGCTGGCGACCGTCGCGTGTGTGGCGAATCGCCTCGGCATGGACGGCTGGGAGCTGACCGAAGTGGTCAGCCAGGCGCACAGCGTCTACCGGCTGGCGTTCGAGCTGGCGTACATGATGGAGGACGACGACGAGCAGGCCGCTCGGCCGGGCGCTCCGCCGGCCGGCTCAGGGAGCGGCGACGGGCCACGCAGCTAACCTGGACGAGCCGCCGTCTCAGCGGGGCTGGTCTGGACGGCCTTCCAGCACCCAGTGCAACGCTTCACGCAGCCCGGCCGCGCGAAACGGCTTGGCAACGTACGCCGTCGCGCCGTGTCGATACCCCTCCTCCAGATGCATCCGCTGTGCCGATGCACTCAGGAAGACGATCGGGATGTGGGCCAGATCGGCCCGAGCACGTACCGCGTCCGCCAGCTCCAGCCCGCTCATGCCGGGCATCGTCACGTCGGTCAGGATCGCGTCCGGCCGTTCGCGCTCGATCAGGTCGAAGCCGGCCACGCCGTCTGTTGCCACGAGCAGCTCGTAGCCAGTCTCGCGGAGCGCGACCTGGAGCAGCTTCAGGATGACCGGGTCGTCCTCGCAGACGACGATTCTGGCTCCCACCTAGACATCCGTGGCGCGCGCGGGCGGGCCGGTCAGCGGGAGTGTGACGTGGAATGTCGAGCCCGCGCCAAGCGCACTCTCGACCCAGACCCGGCCACCGTGAAGCTCCACGATCTGGCGCACGATCGGCAGGCCCAGCCCGGTGCCGCGGATCGTCCGAATCTGCTCGGAGTCGATACGGGCGTACCGCTCGAAGACGGCGTCTAACGCGTCCGGCGGGATGCCCATGCCCTGGTCGCGCACCCGCAGATGCGCCTGGCTCTGCGCATAGCCGACCGACACGGCGATCTCACCGCCGTCCGGCGAGTACTTCACCGCGTTGTCCAGCAGGTTGACCACCACCTGAGTCAGCTTGTCCCGGTCGGCCGAGAGCCTCGGCAGGCGAGGGTCGAGATCGTAGCTGAAGCGATGGCGCGGGGCGCGAGTCGCGGCGCTGGTCACCAGCCGCATCACCAGATCGCCCAGGTCGAGCTCCTCGACGTGCAGGCGCATCCGGCCAGACTCCATCCGGTCCAGGTCCAGCAGCTCGTCGATCATCCTGGTCAGCCGCTCGGCCTCGCGATTGATGTCCGCCGAGTACTCGCGCATCTCGCCAATCTCCGTCAACTCGTCGCGCATCAACTCGCTGAAGCCCTGAATGCCGGTCAACGGCGAGCGAAACTCGTGCGACACGATCGAGACGAAGTCACTCTGCGCCTTGTTCAGTCGCTGTAGCTGTTCGTTCGCGGCCCGCTGCGTTTCGAGCGCCGCCGCGATCTCCTCTTCCCAGCGACGGCGCTCGGTGATGTCCGTGGAGATCGTGCAGACCGCGTACGGCTGGCCCTCGCCGTCAGACAGCGGGAACTTCACGTACTGGAGCGTCCGCCACTCGCTGCCGTCGTCGACGGTCGCCTCGTACTCGGCCACGCGCCCGGTCGCCAGCACCTCGCGGTCGCGCTGACGAGTGCGCGCGGCTCGCGACGGCGCGAATAGGTCGTCGTCGGTGAAGCCAATCGGCCCGCTGCCGTCCGGCCTACGCGCGAACGAGAACAGCTCCAGCCAACGACGATTCGTGAGGATGTACCGTCCGGCACCGTCTTTCAAGGAGATGGCGGACGGCGTGTGGTCGATCAGCTGCCTGAGCTGCTCCTGGCTGCGCCGGACACTGGTGTACAGCGAGGCGTTGCGAATCGCGGCCGCCGCCTGCGCCAGAAAGCTTTCGAGGATCTCGGCGTCCGCCACGTTCAGGCGGAACGGCTCCCGTCCGTTCAACGACAGCACCGCCAGCAGCCGCTCGCCGTGCAGCACCGGCACCGTCAGCGAGGTCTTCATCCCCTGACGCCGCCACCAGTCGAGCGCGCGGCTCCGCCCGTCCGCGAACACGTCGTCGATGGTCAGCGACTGGCGCCGCTCGGCCACCCAGCCAGCCGCGCCCTCGCCGTACGGCATCCCCGAGGCGCCGATATCGGCGGCGACCACCTCGTCAGACGTCGCGCCGAGCGAGAGCGTCCGCGCGGCCTCGTCCGCGACCCAGAACGTCGCAAACGCGGCGCCGGACAGCTCGGCCGCGGCCTGCGCGATGCGCGGCAGGATGTGCTCGACCTCCAGGCTGTTCGCCGTGAACCGGGTCAGACGGCTGAGGGTGCGGATCCGCTCCAGCCGGTGCTCCAGCTCCGCGTTGCGCTCGGCGTTCTGGAGCGCGACGGCGACCATCCCGGCAAACAGCTCCAGCAGGCGGGCGTCGTCCGCGTCGAAGGTTCGGCTCGGCGTGTACGATCCGACCGAGAGCACGCCGAGCTGTTGGCCGCCCAGCGAGATCGGCACGCACACGGCGGTCCGCAAACCCGCCGAGCGGGACTCGGGAGTTGCGACGCTCGAGCCGGCGTAGTCGTTCACGATCGTCGAGCGCTGCGACTCGAACACCGTCCCGGTCAGGCCCTGGCCGCGCCGCAGCTCCGTCCGCACGATCGGCTCGTGCCGGCCGAATGCGACCTCGCAGTGAAGCAGCTGATGCTCCGCGTTCCACCGATGGATCGCGCCAGAATCCGCCCCGATCAGATCGACAGCGCTTTCGAGCGCCTCGCGCAGCACGTCGTCGATGCGGCGCTGCTGCGCGACCAGCGTCGAGACACGGTGCAGGACGAGCAGACGCTCGCTCTCGCGGCCAGGCGCACGGTCACCAGACACGGGCACGCCGTGCGCCTGGGTACCATCGTCGGCTGGCTCCGGTCCCGTCATCTCGACCGTCCACACCTGCTCCGAGCAGCCCACCCGACCAGGAGGGGCTACGCGACTCAAAACGCAGCTCAGTATTGCCCGCACCAGCGCGGATTGTCACGTCGGTACACCGGTGCGGGCGGCAGATATGCTCCTGTTGAGTGCACGACGTTCGCGCTAACCGTGCACTGCGTATGGTTCTGTTACGTTGTTGCGCAGGTCACGAGCGTGCCCGCGCGATCGGCCGCTGTCGCCAGGTCGTGTCAGGCGGCATACTACCGTCAACGAATGTCACGGCTTTCCGGTGATTTCCGCGGATTTTGACGTGCCCCAATGATAGGGCTGAGGGTGTCCGATGTCCGTCTTCCCCGCTTCTCGACTGCGCCGTCTCCGCCGCACTGACACCCTCCGCGCGATGGTTCGCGAGACGAGCCTCGCCCCGAGCGACTTCATCCTGCCGTTCTTCGTGACCCATGGGCGCGGCGTACGCGACGAGGTCAGCTCGATGCCGGGCGTCTGTCAGCTCTCGGTGGACGAGCTGGTCCGCGACGTCCGCGAGCTGCCCGGGCTCGGCATCCCCGCCGTCCTGTTATTCGGATTGCCAGCCGCGAAAGATCCGTACGGTACGGAAGCGTATGCCCCGGACGGGATCGTGCAGCAGGCGATGCGCGCGATCAAGGACGCCTCACCCGAGACCATCGTGGTGGGCGACGTCTGCCTCTGCGAGTACACCGACCACGGCCACTGTGGCGTGATCGAGAACGGCCAGGTGCTCAACGACCCGACGCTGGAGCTGCTGGCGCAGATGTCGGTGGTGCAAGCGCAGGCCGGCGCGGACATCGTGGCGCCGTCCGACATGATGGACGGGCGCGTCGGCGCGATCCGCCACGCCCTGGACGAGCATCGCCTGACCGACATTCCGATCATGGCGTATTCCGCCAAGTTCGCCTCCGGCTTCTACGGTCCATTCCGCGAGGCCGCCGACTCGACGCCCCGGTTCGGCGACCGCCGGGCGTACCAGATGGACTCGGCCAACGGACGCGAGGCGATGCGCGAGATCGCCCAGGACGTCGCCGAGGGCGCGGACATGATCATGGTCAAGCCGGCCCTGGCGTACCTGGATCTGATCCGCCAGGCCCGCGATCGGTTCGAGCTGCCGGTGGTGGCGTACAACGTCAGCGGCGAGTACTCGATGGTGAAGGCGGCAGCCCAGAACGGCTGGATCGACGAGCAGCGGATCGTGCTGGAGATCCTGACCGGCATCAAGCGGGCCGGCGCCGATCTCATCATCTCGTACCACGCCCGCGAGGTCGCCGCCTGGCTGAACGAGTAGGCGGTAGGCGGTAGGCGGTAGGCGGTAGGCGGTAGGCGGTAGGCGGTAGGCGGTAGGCGGTTGAGCTCACCGTTCGAGTGATCTGACGAGGCCCGTGATCAATCTTCCTACCTGTGCGGTTACAGCGGATTTCACCAAAGGTGATCGAAGAGGATGGGGGTCGGCACCTGAAGCGTGATGACGGGTGGGGCGTCTGGGAAGCGCGAGGGCGGGAGCGGTGCCGGGCGGCGGCGTGGTGAGCGCTTGGGTCGGCGTCGGCGGGGGCCGTAACCGGCGTGGGCGATCCAGCCGGCGGCATCCTGTGAGGTGATCGTGCGGAGGGCGGCCCAGACGGCGGTGCTGTGGGCCTCGACGGTGCGGGGTGCGCTGGTCCGCAGGACGCCTTTGAACTTCGAGAAGGCCTCCTCGATGGGGGTGAGGTCGGGTGAGTAGGCCGGCAGGTACCAGAGCTGGGCGCCCCGCGCTTCGATCGCCGACTTGGCGCGGTCGCTGTAGTGGACCTTCAGGTTGTCGACGACCACGATCTGGTCGGCCTTCAGGGTCGGGGCCAGCCGGTGGATGACGTAGGCGTCGAAGGCGGCCCGGTCGATCGCCTCGTCGAGCAGCAGGCCAGGCCCGAAGCCGTCGACGGTCAGGGCCGTGATGAGGGTCCGGTTCTTCCCACGCCGGCCAGGCACGTCGCCGTAGGCCCGCTGCCCACGTGGCGCCCGACTGTAGGGCCGGGTCATCCCGAGGTCGCTGCCGGTCTCGTCCACCCAGACGAACCGCGCCGGGTCGACGTCCCGGGCCTGCTCGCGCCAGACCGCCCGCTTCGTCTCGTCGCGTTCGCTGGCCCGCCGAGACTTTTTTTCCGGGTCCAGCCGACCTGCCGGGTGATTGCCCGACTCATCGTCGCGTGGCTGATCCGCACGCCGCTGCTCGCCTCCCACCACACGCAGTGCTCTTCCAGCGTCGCATCCGGGTGTTCCTGCAAGCGAGGCACCAGCGCAGCCGCCAGGCCGACCGTCTTCACGCCGGGTGGACCCGGCCGGGGCGACTCGGCCAAACTCCCCGTCTCCCGTTGCCGACGACGCCACCGCGTCAGGGTCGCCGTCGAAACCCCAAACAGCCGGATCACCTCCGGTCGGGGCGTCCCCAGATCCAGCGCATCGAGCGCCCGAATCCGCAAATCCCGCGAATACGCCTTCATACCCACAGTTTGACGAAACGATCACTTTTCACGCAAGGCGCTGTAGGGCAAGTGCCTGTTCACAGGACTCCTCGGTAACAAATCGCAGACGAATGGCGATCAGCAGCTGTGTCTCCACCTCCCGCACCGAACCGTGAGCGATGGACAGGAAATGTCCAAATTCCCCGCGCGATCGGCGCCCTTGTCCTTCGGCAATGTTCGAGGCTATGGAAACCGCTGCTCGTCGCACCTGCGATGTCAGTCCGAACCGTTCATCAGGCGGAAAATCCGCCGTGATCTCATAGATCGCCTCAACAAGATCCATGGACTTCTGCCAGGCGAGCAAGTCGCGATAATTCTGGCTCATCTCTCCGCCTACCGCCTACCGCCTACCGCCTACCGCCTACCGCCTACCGCCTACCGCCTACCGCCTACCGCCTACCCGTGTTGTAGACGACGAATCCTTTGATGAGGTCCATTAGGGCGTCGTGCTCGTCGGCGGCGACGGAGTGCGAGCTGTTCTCGAAGATGCGCAGGTCCGCGTGGGGGATCAGCCGCGCGATCTCCTCCGAGAATTCCGGCGGGCAGATCCAGTCGTGGCGGCCGCCGATCACCAGCGTGGGCGCCGTGACCTTGTGCAGCTCGTCGGTCAGGTCGTAGGTCCGCAGGAAACCGCCAAACCCCTCGTTGATCGCGTCCACCGAGCGGATGCCGCGCGCCCGGCTCTCGCGCGCCTTCTCCGGGTCGAACTTGAGCGAGTAGAGCGGCCCCATGGCGGTGTAATACTGCTGGAGCTGCTCCTCGCTCTCGAAGGCGCCGGCCCAGAGGATGTCGCCCATCGCCCGCTGCTCGTCGGTGCCGCGCTCGGCCAGGATCTGCTGGGCGCGGGCCAGGAAGCGGTAGCTCGGGGCGGTGACCACGGCGATCAGGTGAGAGACGCTGTCCGGGTAGCGTGAGGCGTAGGTCAGGGCGACCATCCCGCCGTACGAGACGCCGATGACGACGACCTTGTCCAGTCCGAGATGCTGCCGCAGCGCCTCCAGGTCTTCGACGTTGTTGTCGAGCGTGTACGTCTCCTTCGGGCCGCGCGCCGAGCGCCCCTGGCCGCGGTGATCGACGTACACCAGCTGCATCCGCTCAGCCAGCGGCGAGAAGGCCGGCTTGAAACCGGAATGGTCGCCGCCCGGCCCGCCGTGGAGCAGGAAGGCGACTGGCCGCTCGACCATGCGGGGTCCGTCCGGGACGAGGGCCGCGCCCTCGACGTCAAAGAAGATCTCGGTGTCGCGAATCCGTGCGCGCATCGTGTCCCTCGCTCATACTGCGCCCGAGGTCTGGCCGTGTCGGGCTCTCGGGGCGATGAAACCCGACACACCCGTGCCGCGTCAATCTCGACAGGCGTCAGGCCCGGAAGCCGGCGAACCGGAACAGCTCGAGCGGCCCTTTGCCCTTGACCTCGACGATGCCGAGCGAGTCGGCCCGCGCGATCTGTTCGATCTCGCCCCAGGCGGTGGGGCTCAGCGTGATGTAGCCGGGGACGCCGTTCGACTCCATCCGCGCCGCCGTGTTGACAGTGTCCCCGAACAGGTCGAACAGGTACTGCCGCTGTCCGAGCACGCCGGCCACGACCGGCCCGACGTGCACGCCGATCCGAATGTCCCAGCCCGTCGAGAATGACTGCGTCACGGCAATCATCTCTAGGCCGGCCCGCACGCACGCTTCGACAGGCGCCTCGACGGCCTGCAACAGCCCCGCCGCCGCCATGAACGAGTCGCCAATCGTCTTGATCTTCTGGAGCCGGTGGCGCGCCCCGATCTCCTCGTACGCCTCGACCAGCTGCTGAAGCGGCGGCATCACTTCGTGGGGCTCGCGGACGTCGCAGTAGGCGGTGAACCCGACGATGTCACTGAAGAGGACCGCCACGTTCTCGTAGCGGCGGGGCGCCACGCCGTTGGTCGCCTTGAGCTCCGCCACCACCTCACCCGGCAGGATGACGTGCAGCAGCTCGTCGGCGCGCTTGCGCTCGGCGTCGATCTGCTGGAGGTAGACGACTTCCTGGTCGCGGAGGCGCTTCTTCTCCAGGCTGGCGCCGATCCGCGCCCGCAACAGGACGGCGTCGATCGGCTTGGGCAAGTAGTCCTCAGCGCCCAGCTCGATGCAGCGGACCGCGCTCTCGATCTCGTCGGATGCCGACAAGACGATGACCGGGATGTGGCGCAGGCCGTCGTCGGCCTTGAGTCGCCGGAGCACCTCGTAGCCGTCGATGCCGGGCATCATCACGTCGAGCAGGATCAGGTCGAACGGCGTGGTGGCAACCTGCGCGAGGGCGTGATAGCCATCCACGGCCAGCGCGACGTTGAACCCAAGCCGCGCCAGCCGCCGCCCGAGCATGTCGCGGTTCGCCTCGTTGTCGTCCACCACCAGCAGCGAGGCGCCGAGGGTGCCGACGGCAGGGAGGACGGTCGGCGTGGGGGTCTCAGCCGGGCTCGACGGTGCGGGGTCCGCAGGCAGTGCGTCCGGTGGCATCAGTACCGCGTCCCCGCCGCTCTCGACCCGCCGCGACAGGTCGGCTGACGAGAGCACCAGGGCCAGCAGGTGCTTGCCAGCCGTCTCGATGCGCTGGAGGTCGGGTATCAGCTCGGCGTACTCCTCGGCTTCGGCCTCCTCCTGGAGCAGGTCGCTGTAGCCGATGATCGCGGTAAGCGGCGTCCGCAGCTCCTCGCTCAGACGGTCGAGCTCCGGGCGCTCGGTGGCGAGGCGGCTGACGTCCAGGGCGTCGTTGACCAGCGCAAGCGCGTGGGTGCCGGCCTGGTGGATCTTGTTGAGGTCGTCGACGACGCCGTCCAGGCCGAGATCGCCGGCCTCCTCCAGCAGCAGCTCGGCGTAGCCGATGATGTGGTTGATCGGGGTGCGGAGCTCATGGCGCAGGCCGCGAAACAGCTCGGCGGCGCTCATACCGTCGAGCGGCTCGCGGGCGGCGGTCACGCCGGGGCTCCCACGGGATCGGTCACGCGGAGCGGCAGTCTCACCGTGAAGGTGGAGCCCTGGCCGTACACGCTCTCGACGGTGAGGTCGCCGCCCATCAGCCGGCAGAAATGGCGGCTGATTGCCAGCCCCAACCCGGTCCCGCCGTACTTGCTCCTGGTGGATGCCTCGGCCTGGGAGAACGCTTCGAACAGACGGCCCAGCTGTTCGGGGGTCATGCCGATCCCGGTGTCCGTGACACTGAAGGTGAGGAGACCCCACCCCCCGCCCCCCTCCCCACTGCGGTGGAGAGGGGGAGCCAAAGCGTCACCGGACCCGCTTTCCATCGTCTCGGCTGGCTCAGACTTCCGGCTGTTTGATATCGGCCCGCTACTCCCTGGTCGGCTCCCCCTCTCCACCGCAGTGGGGAGGGGGGCGGGGGGTGGGGTCTCTCTCGCGACTCGTAGCTCGATCCGGCCATGGTCGGTGAACTTGGCGGCGTTCGAGAGCAGGTTAAAGAGTGTCTGCCGGACCTTGGTCAGGTCAGCGTGCATCTCGCCAATGTCAGGCGGACAGGTGACGACGAGCTCGTTGGCGTTCTTTTCCATGAGGGGCTGCGCGATGGCGGCCACGTCCTGCACGAGCCGACTGACCGAGAAGTCCTCCAGATAGAGATCCATTCGGCCGGCTTCGATCTTGGAGAGGTCCAGGATGTCGTTGATGAGGCCGAGCAGGTGCTTGCCGGCCGCGTTCACCTTCTGAAGATCGGGAATAAAGGCCTCCTCCCCGATCTCCTCGGCCTCTTCCTGGAGCATCTCGGAGTAGCCGATGATGGCGTTCAGCGGCGTCCGCAGCTCGTGGCTCATGTTTGCCAGAAACTGCGACTTGTGCTGGCTGGCCTCCGCCAACTGCGCGTTCGCCTCCTGGAGCTCGGAGAACAGGCGTGCATTCTCGATGGCGATGACGGCCTGATGGGCGAACGTCTCCATCAAGGCGATCTCGCGTGGATCGTACGGTCGCTCGCGCGTCAGTGCGAGCAGGCCGAAGCCCTCCTGCTGATGCACCAGTGGCACGATCAGCCGAGCGAACGGCCCGATATGTGCCGCTTCCGGATACTCCGCGCGAAACGCGGGGTCGGACATGTCTGGCACGTGGATCGTGCGCCCCTCGACGAGCGCTGGCGCGCCCGGGGCGCGCCTCGTCAGCGGGGTGCGGTCGCCGAGGCTGAAGCCGCTGAGATCGGAGCCTTCCATCGCCACCACTCTGAGCTCGTCGCTGTCCTTGACCCAGAGAATGACTCGGGGACTGGCGCTCAGACGGCAGGCGCTCTCGACGATGGCGTCCAGTACCGGCTGGGCATCCATCGGCGAGGTCGCGATGGCGCGCAGAATCCCGCCGGTGGCCTGCTCGCGCTCCAACGCCTCGCCCAGCTCCCGGTTGCGCTGCTCCAATGCCTCGAACAGGCGGGCGTTTTCGATGGCGATGACCGCCTGATCCGCGAACGCCTGGAGCAGAGCCAGCTCATGATCCTCGAACGGTCGAACCTCCATGCGGACAACGCTCAACGCGCCAATAGCCGTGCCATCCCTGAGGAGCGGCGTCGACATCAGCGACCGGTAGCCGAAGCGCAGGCGCCACGTCGCACTTGAGGGGTGGGCATCCTCCTGCTCAGCGATGTCAGCTATTCGTATTGGACGACGCTGGAGGATTGCCCGCGCGCTGATGACGCTTGGGTCGAGCGGGCGGGCTTCTTCCAGCATCTGCCGTTGGAAACGATCCCGCAATTCGGCATCTGCCATCCAGACGGCGGCACCGCGAAGCGCGTTGCCCTCGACGCGCCAGATCCCGGAGGAGTCAGCCAGGGTCAGGCGGGCAGCACTCTCTGCGATTGCACCGAGTACCTTGCCCAGATCGGTCGGCGAAGACGCGATCACGCGCAGCACTTCACCCAGCACCGTCTGTTGTTCGAGCGCGGTGGACAGCTCGCCGGTCCGCTGCTCCAGCGCCTCGAACAGCCGCGCATTCTCGATCGCGATGACGGCCTGGTCCGCGAACGTCTCCAACAGTCTGACCTGTTGTTGCGTGAATGGCCGGGCCTCCATGCGCCCGGCCGCGATCGTTCCCACGGCCACGCCCTCACGGAGCATCGGAACCACGACCGACGAGCGGATGCCGAACGATCGGTACATGGCTCCTCGGACGGGGAATTCTCGCTCGTCCAGCTCCCACAGATCGTCCACGATCCAGGTGTGGCGATCGAGAATCACCCGCCCTGACGGCGTGTCGCGGTCGATGGGCAAGCGGTCCCCAAACGTCCCCGACGCTCCGAATTCCGCCACGCTGACGAAGTGCACGCCGTCAACTAGCCGAATCAACGCATAGTCAGAGCTGCACACCTGGGCTGCGCGCTGGGCGATAGCATCAAGGATCGGCTGGCGGTCCGTTGGGCCTGAGGCGATGACCTTGAGAATCTCGGCAGTTGCCGCCTCGCGGGACTCGCCGGCGGCCTGCGCCTGCCTCAGCGCCTCGATCTCGCGCTCTGCGACGGCAAACCGCGCCCGGAGCTCGTGAAGCTCGGCCTGCAGTTGCCGAACGACGTCGTCGTCAGCCATGCCCGATCCCCCGAATGTCCGAACGTCGTCGCACGTTCCCTCAGACCATCGCCCGGCGCGACCATCGCGCTGTCGGGCGGCCCCAGGATACCACCCGCGCGGCCTGCCTCCTGTGACGCCGATCACAGATCACTGATCCAGAGCCGAGATACAGGCCGATGCACGCACATCTCGGCTCGCCGTTTGCGCTTGCGCTGCAGTTGTCATGTACCAGTGGAGCAAACAGCGAGGAACCAGCATGGCACGCCAGCTTCTCATCACGCTTCCTGACGACGTCTACGAGGAGTTGAAGCGCCGCGCCGGTCACGATGACATCAGCGCCTACGTCGAACGTCTCGTCCGTCCCGATGAGATTGCTGACAGCGATCCTGAAGCAGGCTACCGCGCAATGGCCGCGGACGAGGATCGAGAGCGCGAGGCGTTGGAGTGGATCGAGGCCGAACGCGCCGGCGCGCCGCAGTGACATGAGAGTCGGAGAGCAAGCCAGGTAACGTGCGAACGCTCTATCGAATCGTACGAACCGACCCTCCAACACTGTGGGATTTCACGTCGAACGAGGCGCGGCGCCGACAACCCAGGCGCCCGCTACGTCCGGCAGAGCAACGGCTTTGGCGTGGCCTGTCACATTTTGATTCGATTGATGCGGCGCGCACGGCAGCTCGAATGTCTCCGTCGTTGGGGGGCCACATCGCGGAAATAGGTATCCCCGATGATGCTGACATCGAGATCGAGCAGACTGGCCGAGTTGGTCATTACACGGTCTGGGCGTCGCCAGTGCGTATGCTCGACTACGTTCGTCGCGTGGTGCCTGTCGAGGAGTAGACTGTGAGTATGAGCTACGAGCTGTGGGACACCGAGACGGGCAATCTCGTCGAAGCATTTGAGGACAAACGAGACGCACTCCGGGCCGCGAGCGAGTTGATCGCGCTCAACTCGGATGTCTACCCGGCGATGCTGACGTTGATCTCGGTGAGCGATTCAGGTGAGCTCGCCACGGTCGCGGCGGGCAGCGATCTCGGCGCGATAGCAGCCACGGGCCTCGATGGGGGGGCGCGCCGCGCGCAGTAGCGGGCTGGCTCGACACGCCCCGGGGCAGGCGCTCAGGTGGCGGGCGTCGGGATCGGGACGGCGACCTCCAGGTTCTGGCGGGTCGCGATCTGCCAGTCCGCGATCTCCTTGCAGGTGGCCCACCAGACGTTCGGCTCGGCCTTGATCGCGCGGATCAGCCGCTCCAGCCCGAGCAGCCGCCCGGCCCGCCCGCTGATCCACGGATGCATCGTCAGGATGAACGCCCCGTTCTCCTGGTACATCCCCTGGAACTCCTGAATCCAGAGGTCGATCACCCGGTCCGGCTCGGCGATGCCGTTCGTGCTGCCGTAGACGTGGCGGTAGAACGGCGCGTCGTCCAGCAGCCACTGGATCGGCAGCTCGGCCAGATCGCCGTGGGGCGTCCCCACGAAGTAGGGGATGTCGTCGCCCATCAGGCTGCTGTCGTACGCGAAGCCGTACTCCTTGAGCAGCCCAGGTGTCCGCGCATTCAGGCTCCAGGACGGCGAGCGGTACCCCGTCGGTCGAATCCCGAGGTGCTTCTGGTAGATCGCGAGCTGTTCGTCCAGGACGCGCCGCTCGTTCGGCTCGTCGAGGGTGTCGAGCGTCTCGTGGACGTTGCCGTGGCACGCCATCTCGTAGCCGGCCGCGTGGATCGCCTCGACGGCCTTCGTGTGGTGCTCGATGGTGTAGCCCGGCACGAAGAAGGTGGCCGGCAGGCCGTACTTCTCCAACAGGCGCAGGATGCGGTACACCCCGGTCCGGACCCCGAACCGCCGCTCCTCCATCTGATCGAGCTGGCTTGCTGCCTCCTTCGGGAAGCGGTAGACGTAGCCAGACTCGGCGTCCACGTCCCAGGTCAGCGTGACCGCGCACTGTGCGCCGTTCGGCCAGCGGTATCGCATCGTCGTTCACTCTCCCGGTTGTCGTGGTCCGGCGTGGCCGGAGCGCGTACCCGCAGGATAGCCCGAACGTGACGGTCAGGCGAGATTGAACCGTTGAGGGAGTGTGCGTCAGATCTTTGGGGGCACGATTCATCGCGCCCCCGATTCATCGCGCCCACGTCGTCTGGCTCTGCCAAAACTCTGACGCACGCCCACGTCGAGGCGACCATGCCAACAGGGTGCGCGGCACAAGGCCGGTCTGCTGTCGTTTGTCAACAGTATTGCTTGACAGCCCCCGGGGCACGCCGTACTCTGTGGACACTTGTCGGGGCACGCGTCGGCAAGCTTGTCGAGCCCAGTCGCCGAACGGCTATCCACGCCTAAGACGGCGTCCGGCGACAGTACAGCGCAGCAGCGAATGGGAGGGGACGCATGGACAGGACCGCGCTCTCAGGTGACGACGCCAGCAGCGGGCTCTCCGCTCGACTCTCACGGCGCCGGTTCCTCCGCCGCACCACCGCCATCGCGCTCGGCGCGAGCGCGGCCGGCCTGCTCGCGGCGTGCGCTCCGCAGGCCCCCGCTGCCTCCGACAAGCCGGCCGCGCCGGCCCAGGCGGTCGCCACGGCAGTCGTGCCGAGCAACATCTCTGGCGCGGCTGTTGCACCGACCACCGCCCCGGCCGCGCCCGCGGCAGCGCCAGCCGCGACGACGGCTCCCGCTGCCGCCGCCAAGCCAGCTGAGGCTGCAAAGCCAGCTGAAGCCGCCAAACCGGCCGCTGCCGCTCCGACCGCCGCCGCCAAGGCCGGCGGGACGCTCATCGCCGCGCAGGAGGTCGATCCGGTCCAGCTCGACCCGTACGCCAGCTCGAACTTCTCGGCGCTCCAGGCCTACGAGCTGATCTACGACAGCCTGACCGGCTACGACGAGAAGACCCAGATCATCCCGGCCCTTGCCGAGAAGTGGGACACCCCGGACGACAAGACGTTCGTCTTCACCCTGCGCAAGGGCGTCAAGTTCCACAACGGCAAGGATCTGACCGCCGACGACGTGAAGTACAGCATCGAGACAGCGCTGGACGAGAAGACGGCCTCTCCCTGGCGGTCGCTGTTCACCCCGGTCAAGAGCATCGAGGTCAAAGACCCCGGCACGGTCCAGTTCAACCTGACCGCGCCGTATCCCGGGCTGCTGGGCGCGTTCGCCGTGCTGCGCAACTCGGCCATCGTTCCGAAGGACTGGTACAAGGCCGACACGGCCAAGCTCCAGGCCATCGGGACCGGCCCGTACAAGCTGGGCGAGTTCACCCCGAGCGACCACCTGACGTTCCAGAAGAACCCGGACTACTGGGACAAGGGTCGCCCGAAGCTCGACACGATCACCTACAAGATCATGCTCGACCAGAACGCCCGGCTCGCGGCGATCAGGAGCGGCCAGATCCAGTACGCCACCATCGACGCACAGGGCGCCGAGCAGTTGAAGGGGCAGGCCGGCATCCAGGTCTTGCAGAGCCCGTCAGCGTGGCTGGCGTGCCACCCGTTCAACGTGTCGCGCAAGCCGTTCGACAACAAGAAGGTCCGGCAGGCGCTCCGGATGGCCGTGGACACCAAGGAAGTGATCCAGAAGGCCGTCTTCGGGGCCGGCGTCGCATCTGGGGGGGTCGCGAACGGCTTCGGCGACTGGGGCCTGCCGGAGGCCCAGTTGAAGTACACCAAGCCGGACATCGAGGGCGCGAAGAAGCTCCTGGCCGAGGCCGGCTTCCCCAACGGCTTCGAGACCACCATAACCTGCTCGCCGCAGTACCCGGAGTTCGTGGCGACCTCGCTGGTCTGCCAGGAAGCGTGGAAGAAGATCGGCGTCAACGCCAAGGTCGAGCAGATCGAGTGGGGCGCCTACACCAAGCGCTCCTCGAAGGCCGGCGGCTTCGACTACGACATCGGCGCGACGGCCTTCACCTTCCGGCCTGACCCGGACGGCTACGTCTACGCCTACTACAAGACCGGCGCCGAGAACAACAACGGCTACAGCGACCCGAAGATGGACGACCTGCTGGAGAAGGCCCGCACCACCACCGACAACGCCAAGCGCAA